>NZ_JACVPZ010000001.1 GCF_018881605.1 Polynucleobacter sp. UB-Tiil-W10 | reverse complement strand
GGTCATACTCGCGATGACTATAAAGCAGGCGATGGCTATGTAAATGGCTATGACCACGAAGGCTACAACCATGATGGCAAAGATAGAGAATCTTATGGCCGCGATGGTAAAGACGACTACGGTCATACTCGCGATGACTATAGAGCAGGCGATGGCTATGTAAATGGCTATGACCACGAAGGCTACAACCATGATGGCAAAGATAGAGAATCTTATGGCCGCGATGGTAAAGACGACTACGGTCATACTCGCGATGACTATAAAGCAGGCGATGGCTATGTAAATGGCTATGACCACGAAGGCTACAACCATGATGGCAAAGATAGAGAATCTTATGGCCGCGATGGTAAAGACGACTACGGTCATACTCGCGATGACTATAGAGCAGGCGATGGCTATGTAAATGGCTATGACCACGAAGGCTACAACCATGATGGCAAAGATAGAGAATCTTATGGCCGCGATGGTAAAGACGACTACGGTCATACTCGCGATGACTATAAAGCAGGCGATGGCTATGTAAATGGCTATGACCACGAAGGCTACAACCATGATGGCAAAGATAGAGAATCTTATGGCCGCGATGGTAAAGACGACTACGGTCATACTCGCGATGACTATAAAGATACAGGCTATGCTAAAGATGGTTATGACCATGAAGGTTATGATCGTTACAACCTAGATAAGCGCGGCAATTTCCGTGACGATTACAAAAATGGTTACGATAATAAAGGCTATGATCATGATGGCTATGATCATGATGGCAAGGACCAGTTTGGTCACACCAAATCCGAGTACAAACTTACTGGTTATGTAAATGGGTATGACCATGAAGGCTATAACCAAGATGGTTTTGATAAAAATGGTTATAACCGTGATGGCTTAGATAAGGCCGGCCATGAAAATACTCATGCCGTTACTGTCTCGCTCCAGCACCAAAATACTATTGTTGATGATGGGGATCTCAAGTACACCCTGAACGTACATACAGGTTCTAGCGTTAGCTCTGATTTACTGCACAGTGTGTACGCTAAGGTTCTTATTGAGACTGATATTGGCCAGACCCATACTGAAACATATAAGTATGTTTCACTTGGCGCATCTTCCTCTAACGAGGGCGGCGTTACAGTTTCAGGAGCTGGAGCAGACAAGCATATTACATTCACTGCATTAAGTGTAGACGAGGCGCATGGAGAAACTGTCACTATTAAAGTCGAATCATTGGTGCACCTCAAGTCTGGTGATTCTGCTGATGTGATGACTGGTGGAAATTTTGAAGACTTAACTGTCGCTAAAAATGCAAGTCTTTATAGTGCGTTCCAGGTTGATAAGATGGACGGTGCCGATCAAGTTCACGTTGTAAGTGATGGAAACGTTTCTGATGAAATTAAGAGTTGGGGCGATCTCCATAAAGCTGTGAACTCTTCTGATCATACATATTCGTATACCGTAACGCATGATATGGAGCAATCTGGCTATCAACTTCATTTCTCTGATAACTTTAATTTCTCAGAGAATGATGCATTGAAAGGCACCATCTATATTGATGCTAATGGCACGTCACATTCTGAATTTACTCTTGGTCATGGTGATGGTAAGTTGCAACAATACAA
Source organism: Polynucleobacter sp. UB-Tiil-W10 (assembly GCF_018881605.1). Lineage (GTDB taxonomy): Bacteria > Pseudomonadota > Gammaproteobacteria > Burkholderiales > Burkholderiaceae > Polynucleobacter. The sequence goes on along the minus strand of NZ_JACVPZ010000001.1, from coordinate 2,036,231 downwards.
TGTGGCAACAATTGATTCTCAGTCAATTGATGGCAAGCACGTAGATGCAACTGCAATGGATTTAATGAGTCAGCAATCCAATAATGGTGGGTCCAAGGTTAGCTGGACTGATGCTCTAGAAATCAACACTGGCGGCAATGGGCTTGTTAGCGATTCAGCGCAAACAGGTGATAATCATTGGGTCTATTCTGTGCAAAATGGACATGCTACCCCTGCAAGTGGCGATAGTCATACGCTGAATATCACTGCTGATGCTGGTAAGATTGCATCAGTCGAGATTCATTCAGCCGATGGAAAACAGGTATTTACTGTTGACCATGTTGATAAGATCCACTGGAGTTAATTTGTAAACCAACCTAGTTTTAGTAAAAAATTAGGTATTGATGATCGCCATAAGCTTGGGTTTATGGCGATTTTCTTTTACCTGCATGGTGCATATTTACTAAAGACTACTTGGGACGTGAATATGCTATTTACTTCTTCGTAAACGTAAAGCTGCCATCCCAGTCATCACCTGGCGGGTTATCTTTCAGAATCTCGATACGCTCTAGATAGAGTTCATAAAGCACTTCACCTGTTGTTTTGTGGTCTCTCATGAGAACCTCTAGTTGTGATTTGGAGCTTTCCCACTCTTGATTGCGGTAAGCGGCCAACGCTTTTTCAAAGAGGGTTAGGGCAGTCAGGATTTCTGGTGAGACTTGTCCCTCAAAACCTAATGGCTCATAGATAGTGACGGCAATATCTTTACCTTTCACCTTTACTTTATCGAGTTCACGCGCAATCAGGTCAGGAAGATCCTTGCGGGTATCGGGACCAATAATGATGGCCACACCATATTCTTTAGTAATACCCTCTATACGTGAGCCTAGATTCACTGCGTCGCCCATAACGGTATAAGCAAGACGAATTTCTGAGCCCATATTGCCCACGCTCATACGGCCGGTATTCACACCAATACCAACCTTAATCGGTGGCCAATTACGTTTAGCAAAATCATCGTTGATTTCTTCAATGGCATTCACCATGGCAAACGCTGAGATGACGCCATTTCTGGCATGGTTTTCATCTCGTAGTGGTGCACCCCAAAATGCCATGATGCAATCACCCATGTATTTATCAATGGTGCCGCGGTTGTTATAAATGATGCGCGTAAAAGGGGTCAAGAAGGCGTTGATAAATTCAGACAGGGTCTTTGCATCGAGTGCTTCAGAAATAGTAGTAAAGCCACGGACATCACTAAAGAGCACCGTCATGGCACGGCTTTCACCTTCCATGCTGAAGTTGGCTGGATTTTTAGCCATCTCATCCACTAGGTCAGGCGGAACATATTGCCCAAATAATCCCGTGATCAAGCGCTTGCTGCGAGACTCGATGAAATAACCAAAACCAATATTCCATAAATAGACTAAGAGCAGTACACCTAAGACACTAGCAAGGGGTAGAACAATGCCTTTGTTGTAACTAATGAGATTAAGGCCAATCATGCTAGCAATCGATACGCCAGCCAAGATGGAGCCACGCAGAGGGCTGAGCCAAGGAAGCACCAGCGCAAAGACGAGACCCAAAATAGCCACTAAAGCAAAGTTAGCGGTGTATGTCCAAAAAGGCGCTTGTTTAATCGTGCCATCCAAAATGCCAGCAATGAGATTAGCGTGGATTTCTACTCCAGGATAGGCTTTGCCAACTGGCGTTGCTCTTAAGTCTAGTAAGCCAGGCGCAGTAGTACCGACCAGCACAATCTTGCCTTCAAGTTTTTCTTTAGGAACCTTCTTGTTCATCACATCGCTTGCAGAGATGTATTCAAAACTCTTATATGGCCCGCGATAAGGAATGAAGCTGGTGAGGTTTTCATCTACGGGCAGGAGTGAGCCACCAACGTCTAAATACTCCAATGATCCAAAGCTTGGATTGGTAGGATCTGCAATGACACCTCCCAGGGGTAGGCCGCCCAATAAAGTACGTGCACTCGCTAGGGATAGGGATTCATAATACTTACCGTCATAAGCAATCAGCATTGGCATACGACGAATGATGCCGTCATGATCGATCGAGGGATTAACGTGACCGCCATCAGCAGCGCTGTCTTGAAGTAGTGCTAGGTTGCCGGTATAGCCTTGTCTCACTGTAGGGTCAACGAGACCCAAAGGCAATTCATCAGTAGTGAATGCAGCAGGTGGTAGAACCCCTTTCTTTTGCTGGTCACCAGGGGTGAGGAAGCTAAAGCCTAAGACAGTAGGGCGCTCTTTAAGACTCTTGGCAAATTGAGAGTCCAGATCTAGCGAGGGCTTAATCTTCGCAAAGCGCTCCTGAAATACCGCATCACTTTTAAAGTCTTCGCGGGCAAGCTTTTCAATCGTGCGGATACCTGAAGATTCATCACGCTCTGAAAAAATGACGTCAAAGCCCATCATATTGACGTTGTAGTCATCAAATAGGCGATTAGTGAGTAAGGCCAAGCGATCTCTGGGCCATGGCCAGCGTCCTTCGCCACCAGATTCACGCTCCTGCAGGCTCTTTTCATCGATATCGATAATGACAATGCGGGGATCAACTCCTCCAGGAGCAGTGAGTCGTAGGCGAGCATCGTAAATAATCCCGTCTAAGCGCTCCACGAAAGGGATTTCAAACCAATTGCCTGCTTGACCCACAAAAATCAGGGTAATAAAGAGTCCTGCCAAGGTGCGAATGGCGCGTCCTTTGGTAAAGGAGAATTTTTTCAAGAGTTTTTGCATAGTGGGACTTTTAGTAATAAAGGCGGCCAAATCAAGCTATTGGGGCTAAAAAGCTTCTCAGAATCTTAACATTTACAGATTTCATGATAAATCTGAAGATGTCAGATAATAAGGGGATGCATGGGGCGGGAATCAGCTTGGTAAGGGGTTTCTCGGCCGTAAACGAGAGTAAATGAATGTCATTAATTTGCAAAGTCAATATATCCCCCGGGGTATTTATGGTGGATATAGCCGCTGCAAATCTGCGCGTGCTTTGCGGTTGTCCGCCCGACTGTGTCAAACACCTGATTAAAGCGGGTGTCATTCATTCAGTTGAGACCAATGGGGTAGTTCACGAAACGGGACCCAATGCCATTCTCTTATCGGATTTCATTTTGCAAAAGGAGAGTTTTGCCAATATGGCAGAGTTCCCCGTTTTGCAAATGCTGTATCGCCAGGGCATGCTCATTCCAGGTCATCCCAATAACACCGGCATTAAACCTTTATTGATTGGCAACCAGCAGCAAATTGATGCTCAGTTAAATTATATTTATCGCGGTAACTATGGTTTGATCTCCCCAGAGGAAATGCTTGAAGCTGGAGCCAGGCCCGAAGATGTAGATGAACTCATGAGTATTAAGCTCAAGTTTGCATTTGGCCGTATTTCAGATAGTAAAGAGTTCTTGGATACCTTGATCGTTCATCAAGGACCTCAAAATATTCGCAATGGTGTCACGATTGAGCGCCTTTTTAACAATCTCTTCGAATTTCAGTATCAGGGCGAAAGGGTTCAGGTTAATCTGAATTTAAAGGAGGGTGAGAAATATCTTCCACCAGTCTCCCTTGAGAGTCATGCTATTGATTTAGCGGATTTTGCGGTTATCCATAGCGGCGAGGGCGATGGTTGGGACATCCATCGCACAGCGATGTCTTCTATCATCGTGTATCAAGGTCAAATTTACTTGATCGATGCAGGCCCATCGGTGATGAGTGTCCTGCGTGCTTTAGGTATAGGTCTGAATGAAATCGCAGGATTGTTTCATACGCACTCTCATGACGATCATTTTGCGGGCTTGCCAGATCTCATTCGCAGCGATAGGCGACTGAAATACTATGCCACTCCATTGGTAAAGGCATCAGTCATTAAAAAGCTTTGTGCGTTGATGTCGATAGATGAATCCGAATTGAATCATTATTTGGATTTTCAGGATCTGAAAACTAATGCGTGGAACGATATCAACGGCCTCGAGGTTAAGCCTGTGATTTCTCCGCATCCTGTTGAGACAACCATTTTCCAATTCAGAACACTGACCTCATCAGGCCTCAAAAGTTATACGCATCTTGCTGACATTGCTTCCTTAGAATTGATTGACGAGTTAATTGACAAAAAAGAGGGGACATCGAACTTCTCCTTATGTCAGGAAGCAAAATCTGCTTATTTAGAAGCTGCGGATATCAAAAAGATTGATATCGGCGGCGGCTTAATCCATGGCGTTGCAACAGACTTTAGTGCAGACCAGTCAGCCAAGATGATTCTTGCGCATACTGCTTTACCACTTACGCCAGAAGAAAAGTGCATTGGTGAAAACGTGCTATTTGCGTCTGTAGATGTGCTGGTGCCAGCCCAAAAAAATTATGAGCTTGCACTGGCAACGCAGTATTTGGTGGAGTTATATCCTCAACTCGCATCACAGGATCTTGAGCGCTTATTGAGCAATCCCATCGTCCGTTTTAGTCCAAAAGAGTGCATGTTGCCTATTGGAATCGAGCAAGAGTCAATTTATCTGATTTTGCGGGGATACGTTGAGCTGAGCGATGATCAGGATAAGATTAAAGCTACGTTCTCAGCTGGAACAGTTGCTGGTGAGCTAGCAGCTTTACTCAATAAATCCGCCTTTTACAATCACATTGCCACGTCTTATGTATCTGCCTTAAAGATTCCTGCAAAGCTATACCGCGAGATCGTAGATAAAAATAATCTGTACCCCGACATTTTTGATACGCAAGAGAAGCGCTTATTTTTATTATCCAGCTGGTTATTTGAAGATGGTATTTCTTACGCCACATTAAATCACTTGGTCAATTCACTCGAACGTGTTGAGCTGGATAGGGGTAGTCGACTGGACTTAGCAAAACGGCAATCCATTTATTTGGTTCAAAAGGGTGCGGTAGATATATATAGCGGCTCACATTTTCTAAAGACTGTCGGTCCACATCAGTTTTTTGGTGAAGAATCTATTTTTACTGAGGGGTCAGCTGATCATGCGTTGATGGGTCAAGATACAACTTGTTATCGCTTGGACGCATCCTGTTTGGCCCAGATACCTGTCTGCCGATGGAAATTACTCCAAATACTTCGAAGAGATAGTGCTATTTAATAGATTAATTACAAATATAACGATTTAGTCGGGCAATATTCTGAGATAATGGTTATGAAATCTAAAATATTATTTAAAGAAGTTGTCATGCCTTTTTCAGTAGTTTCTTATTTGCAACATTCGATCAGAAGTGTCTGCCTCTATTTTTGTCTGATCACTTTTCTTTACCCAGCTATTGCTAGCGCTAAATGCCTTGGCGATCTAAATGCTAAGCAAACGTATTCTGTATATGTAGTTCCACAGTATTCATCCAAAGAAATTTATACGGTATGGGCACCTTTTTTAGAAAAGGTGGGTGTAGAGACTAAACAATGTTTTAACTTAGTCATCCCGAGTACTATTCCTGAATTTGAACGGGCGGTTCTTTCTGGTGCAGCGGATTATGCTTACATGAATCCCTATCATGAAGTCATTGCATATCATGCCAAAAAATACACCCCCCTTGTAGCCGATGGCAGCAATATGCTCTCAGGTGTTTTGGTAGTTAAGTCAGATAGCCCTATAAAAACGTTGAACGATTTACGCAATGCAACGATCGCCTTTCCTGCCCCTAATTCTTTTGGCGCCTCACTGCTGATTCGTGCAACCCTTGCAAAGGCAGGTATCCCATTTCGTGCAGAGTATGCAAAATCCCATTCCAACGTCTATAGAGCGGTGATCTTTGGAGAGTTTCAGGCGGGCGGAGGGATACAGTCGACTCTGCAGCGTGAGCGTCCAGAGGTAAAAGAGCATTTACGTGTTCTTTACACTACTGGCGCCTTCCGATCTCATCCGATTGCTGTAAATCCTCGTGTGCCGACACCTGAGGTAACAGCCTTTACAAATGAGGTCTTGAAATTAAAAAATGATCCTTCTGGTTCCAAATTATTGGAGGGGATTCAGATGCCTGATCCAGTCAAAGTGACATACCAAAAGGACTATAAAGAATTAGAGTCCCTTGGACTAGGCAAATTTGTGGTGATTGATGCGAATTGATCGTCGCCAAAGTATTGCCAAATCGACCTTAAGAAAGGCTATCTATACGATAGCTGGAGTTGTCTTGTTGATTATGCTGCTTTCCAGCGTTTGGACTTATTACAGCATTAGTCAAATTCTGAACATCTCCTTGGAGCGTCGCAATGTGGCTTTAACCAAGGGTATAGGCATTTCGGTGAGTAGCCCTATCATCACGCATGACTATGCTGAGATGGAGTCCACGATTCGTCAAGTGATGCTCAATCAAGGCATCCTTTCGATACTAATCACCAATAACGACGGAACTCCATTGATGTACTTGATGCGTCAAGACATCAATAGTGAGCCTGCAATTATTTTTGATCAATCGGCTATCCAAGTACCCAAGGAGGCTTTAGATGCCTCTCAAGTCATTAAAGAAAATAATATTTCTTATATTTGGTCCCCAATCGTTGCGGGCATGCCCATTGGATGGGTGCGAATGTCGACCTCCAGCGCTATATCCGATCAGATTTTAAATGCACTGCGCAGAAATATTGTTTTGAGTGTTGCCGGCTTATTTCTAGCAATCATTACTATTCTGGTCTTTATGATTCGGTATTTCTTTAAGGACATTCATCAACACGAAATCGAGCTGATTAATACCAATAAAACCCTTGAAGAAGTTGCCAGTATGGATGCCCTTACTGGCTTGCCTAACCGACTCACCTTAAATCAGCGCGTGATGGCAGCTATGACCCAGTGCGTTGATCAGGGGGGAATTCTGGCTGTTTGCTTTTTGGATCTAGACGGCTTTAAAGGCGTCAATGACACCTTAGGGCATCATGCCGGCGACCAATTACTCATTGAAGTTGCAAAACGTCTGCGATCTGTGGTCCGCGAAGAAGACTCTGTGATTCGCGTTGGGGGTGATGAATTTGTATTGCTATTGGGCGGTCTGGTAACACAACAAAAGAGCAAGTATTCGCTCAACAGAATCATTAAAGCAGTCTCAAAAATTTACGTGATTAATCGCGAGCGTGTGGAAATTTCCGCCAGTTTGGGAGTGACTTTCTACCCCTTCGATAATGGATCGCCAGAGCAACTTTTAGAGCATGCAGACCAAGCAATGTATGGCGCCAAGAGAAATGGCAAGAACCAATGGTACTTTTATCAAAGCATACAAAAAGATTTATTTGAAGGTTAAATCAATTCAAAGCAGCACTTGTTTATGGGGTTTCGCTTTTTGAGTTCAATTACTTATCCAAAGATTTTTAAGTTATCTTGGCTAACAAGATCAAGGGTGCTTCTTTATAGCTGCATCCCCTTAGCGCTCTTTTTAGCCCTGCTTGGGATGCTAATTTACTATGCTGACTTCCATAACCCAGCTATGGGTTGGCTATTCATGGATTTTCGAGCAGCCTGGAGTGCTTCTTATTTAGCTGAAATAGGGCGAGCACAGGATGCGTATTCTCCTGCAACGCTCAATTCCGTAAGCTGGGTTTTGGAACCCTTCGCAAGGTACATCGACACCGCAAAATATGATTCAGGAAATATTGCTGCTTTTATCTATTGGTTATATCCCCCAACTTATTTACTAATTCTATTTCCTATTGCCTATTTACCATGGGTATATTCATTGGTTTTTTATTTAGGAACCACGCTGACGCTATACCTTTTCGCGCTTTGGAAACAGATTGCCGATCCGGTGATTATCGCCGCGCTTTTAGCCTTTCCAGCTGTTTGGCTAAATATTAGATATGGGCAAAACGGATTCTTAGTGGCAGGTCTACTTGGATTTGGTTTGCTATTCCTAAAAGATCATCCAAAGATCGCAGGAATTTTCATTGGAATTCTGTGCATTAAACCGCATCTAGCGTTAATAATCCCTATTGCTCTGATCGCGATGAATGCATGGTCTACTATTACAGTAGCTGCCTTTGTTGCTCTGACTCTTTCTTTTGCCAGTCTATTAATGTTTGGGGAGTCCTCCTGGGAGGGTTGGTTTAATAGCTTAAGTATCGCCAGAAGTATATTGGAGAACCGTCCATTACACTGGATGTATTCACCCTCTGTTTATGCTTCGATCAGATTGGTGGGGGGCTCAATTGTGCTTGCTTATATTGGTCAACTATTATGTACATTACTTGTTATGCTGGTCGTATGGCGCATTTGGAAAAACTCCAGCTCTTGGCCCATTAAACAGGGAGTCGTTGCCCTTGCATGCTTATTGTGCAGCCCTTATGTCTATGATTATGACCTTTGTTTGGCTGGCTTGGCTATTGTTTTCTTTATTAGCGCTTCCAGAGAAAATGGATGGCTTGACGGAGAAAAAATCGTGCTTGTAGCAGTTTGGCTTTTACCGCTAATAATGATTCCAACGGCTGCGTATACTTCAATTCAAATTGGACCGTTAATTTTATTGCCCATGCTACTGATGTTCTACCGTAAGAGTAAGCAATCTATTGACTTATGTGGTTCAAGTTTTCCAATCCAAGAATAGATCGCTATGTTTGATAATCAAAAAGTCATCGTCATCATGCCCGCATACAACGCAGAAAAGACCTTGCGAAAAACCTATGCTGAAATTCCAAGTGAATTGGTGGATGAAATAATTCTTGTTGATGATGCAAGTACTGACAACACTGTAAGTCTGGCAAAGAGCCTAGGCATTACTGTATTTCAACATCAACATAATCTTGGGTATGGCGGTAATCAAAAGACATGTTATCAAGAAGCCCTCAAGCGAGGGGGCGACATCATTGTGATGCTTCACCCCGATTATCAGTATTCGCCTAAATTATTGGCTGCAATGGTTGCTATGATTGACTCAGGCCATTACGACGCAGTACTGGCTTCGCGTATTTTGGGGAAGGGTGCATTAGTGGGCGGTATGCCTCTCTACAAATACGTGTCAAATAGGGTTTTAACGGGGATTGAAAATATTTTGCTGGGAAGTAAGTTGAGTGAGTTTCATACCGGTTATCGTGTATGGACTAAGGAGTTACTTGAAAGATTGCCTTTGCAGGTTTGTTCAAATGATTTTGTCTTTGACAATCAAATGCTGGCTCAAGCTCTGTACGCTAATTTTCGAATTGGTGAGATATCTTGCCCAACCCGTTATTTTGAAGAGTCATCATCCATCAATTTTCGGCGCAGTGTGCAGTATGGATTCGGCGTACTGGGAACTGCGGTATTGTTCCGCCTCAATCGATGGGGTATCTTGCACTCAAAATTATTTAAAAACATTCAGTCTCGCACCCAAGATTTGGTAGTTTAAAAATTTCAATTTGAATCAGTAAACATCAATAACTGGGTAGGACTTTCGATGCTCAAAAGAGCTCCTTACTTACTATATTTCTTTATAGCATTCATCACGATCATGGTGATGAGGCCTGCATTTTTCTCTTATGTTCTTCAGGGCGAGCTAGTTAATCCCGATAGCTATATGCGTTTAGTGCGCATTCAGGAGGCGTTTGATCACCATGAGTGGTTTACTAGCATGGTTTCTCGGAATGAATCAGGCTCTGGCACGCTAATTTATTGGTCCCACTTGGTCGATGCATTCATACTTGCGCTTTCCTTGCCTCTGAAATTTTTGATTGGATGTCAAAAGGCGCTCTTTTGGGCTGCCGCTTTGTATGGTCCAGTTTGTGTGGGTCTCTTAGGGGCATTTAGTGCCTGGGCAATCAAGCCTCTGGTAAGCAGAGCATGGCTATGGATTGTGCCTCTTGGCATTGCCTTGTCTCCAAGCATAATTAATTACGGGCATATTGGCATTGCTACTCATCATCTGACGATATTGTTATTTACGGTAATTGCTTGGGGCTTTGTTGGTAGGGCTTATTTGCAAGAATGCCCCTTGTATGCATGGGGTGCAGGCATTGCCTCTGGCCTAGCAATATGGGTTAGTCCTGAAGCCACTCCATTTTGTTTAATGGGTTTTGGAACATTTGTGATTGCCAGCATCTGTCAACCGAGTAATGCTTTAGTGCGATCGATGAAATTCTATGGTGCAGGATTTATAGGGCTGATTACTGTCGCCTTATTTCTTGATCCGCCTTATCAAGGGATGCTCTCTGCGCAATTAGACAGAATTTCTTTTACTTTTTTAATTCTTGCCGCTCTTATATACGCTTATGCATTTATTCCATATATCCTTTTGAGGCTTCAAGCCCCCCTTGGAAAAAGGGTCGTGTGGATGTGTGCAGGAGCTTTATTTGGAATGTCAATCTGGCTTAGCTTATTCCCAGCATATTTGCATGGTTTAAGCGGGCTTATGACGCCAGAGCAGGCAAAAGAATTCTTTATCACGACTGAAATGGCGCCGATTGCCAATTTTATTGACTTGATGACCTATGGATTTGCCGGGATCGCAAGCGTGGCAGTCTTATGTGCCCTTAGTTTTCGTCAGAAGAATTCTCCTTATCCATATTTGCTCTGGTATGTGTCGATTTGTTCGGCCTTGTGCACATTATTGGCATTCATGCATATCCGTTTTGCTATGTATTCTTCGGCAATCTCCATGATAACCATGGCTTGTGTATTGAGTTTGTTTACACGCGCCCCAACACAAAAATGGGATCGAACTATTAGGCTTGCAGCCCTTCTATGCTTTTTGATTCTTCCAAATTTGGTTGGAGATGTTGATGCTGCCTTTAGTTTGGGTGTTCAGTCATCCACAGAGAGGAGAGAGAAGGATGTCCAGAGATCATGCAGGCTTGAAGATGCTCGCATGCTGTTGTATTCAATCCCTGGCCGAACGGTCCTGGCTGATGTCAATATAGGACCTGCTTTGCTATATAAGACCGATATCAATATTGTTGGCGCGTTTTATCATGCTGGCATTAAGGGTTATATGAAGCAGAAAGCTGCTTGGGGCGCCTCTGACAGCGTTGCTAAACCCTCAGAGATAGTGGCAAGTGGGGCTGACTATATTTTGATATGCCCCGAACCGCCAATACGAAAAAACCATCCTTCAGAAAAAGAGCAAACCCATCCAACCCTTTTGGAGCGATTAAGCACTGGGGAAGTTCCTTCTTGGCTGAGTGTAGTTCCTCATTCAGTAGGAACTGATTGGGTTTTATATCAAATCAGATGAGCCTAGTATGACCGGCTTGAGGCTGACTACAACCCCCTGAGAAACCCCTATTTTTGTACCTACTAGTAGCTCGAACCAATTTTGCTTCGCTTCTGTATTCGAGTGGTACTAGTGATGAGTGCTAGTAGTTTTTGGAATAGTGGTTTGGGGGCTGAAAACTGCACTAAATTCCTTAACTGCATGGCTGGAAGTGTATTTATAAAATAGTCAATAAATACAATGACTTACAAATTTATAGATCAACAGTAATAGGGTATACCATATTACTTAAGTTATAGATATTTTTGAGGATGAAAAAAATAGTATCTAAGTACTAATTGTATTAGTTGGTATCTTCTAGAAACACCATCAAAGAAAACAGAATTTATCTACTAGAAAATTCAGTAGACCACTACCTCTTCATTAGTAGCCAATTTCAATACGATTAAGTCATGAAAACGACTCGTCAACCTGCTTCTGATACTCAGCGCCGTAAGGCAGCTAGAGTTCGGTCGCAATTGCCTGTGGTTGTGGGCGATAAGAATGGATTTACACATGATATCAGCGCTACCGGAGTTTTATTTGAGCTAGATCAAAAACACGAGCTTGGTTCTTTAATTAACTTTTGGGTTGAGCTTGATACCCCAGGAGGTAAGTTGAAGTTGGTTTGTGAGGCAACAGTAGCAAGGGTAGAAGAGAGTGATGGAAAAGTCAAAATTGCTGCGCACATTTTGAATCAAGAAATTAAACCGCTAAATAACAATTAATCATCGGATGACATACATGAACAGACTATTTAACTCAATTAAGGCTCGACTCCTTAAGTTCATTTGGGATGAATGTGGCTCAATCCTGGGAATCTTTGCGATCATAGGGCCTACAGCGGTACTGATTACTCTTGGGGCTACAGATTTCACCAAGTACCAGATTACTCAGAATCAAGTTGTTAGTCAAATGTTGGCGATTGGTAATTTCATTAACTCAAATGTATCATCCAGTACCGCCGCTCCCGCTTGTGCCAATGGAAATGCGCCGGATTCATGTGCATCCCAACTAAATTCGTGGGTATCCACCTTGCAAGCCAGCACTCCTTCGGTACTTCCTACTAAGCTCGCTGGCTTTACTTATAGCGTTCGTCCTGTTGTGTATTGCAGTGGCGGAACAATCGTGATTCCTACAAATTCAAACACGAGCGCCTCCTGTCCATCAGGTAATACCGCCTCTAGCGGTTACCAAACCAATATCAATGGATCTATCAAGGCATATGTATTGGGTTATTTCTTCAGCGGCTCCCAAAATCTTACTCTTGCTAAAACAGTTGTTACGATCACTGCAGGCGTTACTGGTGAAAGCGGTACCAAAACATGTGCAGGCGTTATGATGAACGATACCGTGGCATCCAAGATTTATGACAGGGTTAATAATAAGTATTTAGATAATCGATCTGTCCGCCTCAAATTTTACGACGGCTCTTCAAATGTCTACACCAATCAAAATGGCGATTCTGTTTCGGAGCAATATCAATTGGCTTTTACTGACTGGAATACTGATACAGTAAAGAGTCACAAGTACAGCGAGTTAAGTAATAACTTTGGTTCAGACCGCTGGTCATCTTATGGAAGCAGCAGTCACTACCATGACAATAATCAGATTGGCTATCAATTGTCGATGAATAAAGACTCTAATTATGTTCAGTCCAAAACCATTACCGATCCCATTTCCGGCCATACAAAAAGAATGGATGAGTGGAACGCAGTCTTAATGGAGAATTTACAAAATCAAGTAGGCACTACTTGCATGATGACTGTATTTAAGAAGAATGACACGCAAAAGGGTTACGACTATTACACAATGCCAGTAACTATTTCAAATATCTGCCGTTTTTCAGAGTGGGATGGAACAAAGCACGCCTCTTGGAATAGGGATCACACAGCCTTAGATTCTAATTGCGGAAATTTGGGCACCAATCCTTCCTATTTAGCTATTTCCGTAGATATTTTGCCTGGCGTACAGTCCGATGGCATAACACCTCGTGCATCCGCAGGAGATAGTCAGGGTCCGGTAAGAGGGGCAGGATGGGCGCTTTCTGACAAGAGACCTACTAACGGTGGCCTTGCGGCTGCTGGCGCCTATAAAGGCAACGAACACGTTGCCCTTCACTAACGCTATTTTTTAATTGAGTGATGTTGGCTTTGATTAAAAGGGGGGTAACCCCCCTTTTTTTTATTCTTCTTTTGTCTTTGACTGCTTGTAGTAAGTCTTCATTGCCCGAGTATTGGCTTTGCAAAGGAGAAAGTTCACAAACCCTTCTCTCGGGCCAACAGATGGTGTTAGAGGGTTATCACGGCAAGAAACCGTTGCTGCTAGAGCGCTTTAATGGGGTCGTAGCGCAGTACATGTCCAGTGCGTTTACTGGGCTCTATCAAGAGTGCTCCAATAACGAACAGCAACTCACTTTTAGAGTGGGCTCATGCGATATGAGTGTTGGTGTTGGGGTGCCTGCAAGGGGTTTACTCGATAAACTGACTGGAAAGCTTGTCTTATCAGAGACTCAAAACCACGCTCGAGGATCATTGGTGAACGAGGGTTATTATCAATGTGAGTATTTGGGTAATAGCTATCCCCCTTCTATTTTTTATAAGTCTGAATGAAGCGCATGAGTCAGCCAACATCGTCGGGTCTAACACTCATTAAAAATTGGGCGCCATTACTATTGTTAGAGGCTGCATTGGTGTTCGCTTGGTCTGCCATGAATGGATCTTACGAAGGACTTCATATTGGCAGTTGGCAAATCATTGAGTGGCTCATTAATTATCAGAGTGGTTTTGTGCGTAGAGGGCTAGGTGGGGAGCTTATATTTTCCTTGTCGAATGGCGCCAGCCTACTTAAAACCTTATATCACTCAACACTCTTTTTCTATTGCAGCTATTGCGTGATTTTTGTGGCGATTTACTGTTTTGCAAAAATTCGGCAACCTAAAGTTCTGTTGATTGCATTGCTAGTGCCTGGTGGCCTTTTTCAGATGGGCATTACCATCCAATTCTTCACGCGCAAAGAAATTCTCTTCTTGATTCTCTTTGGCTGCTTGTGCCTAGAATATCTTTGGATAAGACGAGCCACTCTGCGATCCCGACAGTTCGGCTTATCACTCTTTTATGTAACTGCTATTGTTGGTGGTGTACTCATGACCTTGGTGCATGAAGGTTACCTATTTATGGCCTATCCATTAACGCTCTTATTCTTGTGGATCAATTTCAAGGAGAATACAGCTAGTTGGATTGCGCGGATAGGTCTAGTGAGTTATACATTGATCATTCCAATCGTCTTTTTGATTTGTGCCAAATACCATGGCAATGCAGATGCCGTGCAACTCATTTGGGATTCGCTGCCGTTAGCGGATCGTTTAGAACTATCTCCCGCTGCACCCTATACAGCGTTTGGGCCGATAGCATCGCTCGGGTGGGGGTTTCAACAAAACCTGCTCACCATCTATGGAGTATTTGCCACGGGTGGCTGGAAATATTGGCTGATATTTATTGTGGGAAATTTTTTCACACTGGCTTATTTATTTACGCAGTTAAGCACTCACTTGCAGCAAGTCGCCAATTCTGTCCAAATCAATAAGAAATATTTATCCCTTTTATTTTTTGGCGTTTTCATTTCATCAGGCATGTTTATCATTGCTGCCGATTGGGGTAGATGGATTGCCTACATCACCAATAGCCTGATTTTATTTGCCTTCGTAATGACCCAATCAGATTACATTATTGGCAATGTGAGTGTGCATCACAGTCAAAATCGCATTCTTCAACAATTTACCAATCTCAGCTTTAAATCTTGGTTTTTTATTCTGATTCTGTTGTATTGCCTGCTTTTTAAGTTGCCCGAGTGCTGTATCCATCCCAGTTTCGTTTTCATGCCTTATCAACACTATTTCAGATTGCTAATGTAGTTTGTTGTTAGTGATAAAGCTTTTCACCTGAATGAGCTCAAACCCTCCAGTAGTTTTCTCAGTAGGTTTAGCTTGATGAATAGGGCAATCACTGCGATAGCTCAGGCGATTGATTTTGTCAGGCATTGGGTTTAATTGAATGACGGGGTGATTAGAGGGTGAAACTTTCAACTCACGTTCTGCGCCCTGATTAAATTGCACCCAGATAGAGCAGGGCGCTAAGCTGGAAAAACTTAATTCCAATGGCTTGATTGCTTCGGAGGCGCGCCGAGAATCCTGTCTGAGGTACCAAGGACGACGAATTTCAATTTGGCCCTTTTCTGCAACGCTCCACGAGTGAATCTCAGTAGAGGTTTCAGCAGAAGGTTTAAATTGCGATCTTATATTAAGTTGCCATTCGGGAGCGGGAGATACAGGGTGCGCACTAGGTTTTAATTTAAAGGCGATCAAGACCTCGTTCTCAGAAATGATGGGATATGCAAGTTGACGAATTTCGTCAATCAGTGATTTGGCCTTATTCTCGTGGGCATTTTTATGAACCAGTAGCGCAGAGAACCCATAGGATTCTAAAAGAATGATTTGATTCTTTAGGGTTTCTTGTGCAAGGGCGGCTTGCCAAGCAGTATCTTCTCGCCCTTTAATGCTGCCAAAACTGAATCGCAGTTGCTGTGAAAACAGATAAGGGAGTAATTCCTCATAATCCCCCATCTTCTCTATCACAGCATTTTCAGGAAACGCGTGGATGGGTAGTTGAAAGATCATCGCACCAGGCTCCAATGTCTTTTCTAAATTTTCCGTAAATTGTTGAATGGCAATAGGCGACTCAATCGTATCTTCTCGAAGATAGGCGGACTCACTATCGGAAATAGGTACTTGATCCCAAATGGAGAAAGTAACTACAAGTGCTGCAATGAGAATTTTGTAATTATTGTCCTTTAGTTTCGAGAGTAGTTCGCAGAGATAAAGAAGGCCTATCGCCATTAGAAAGATTGAAAATCGATTATTCGATCGAATCATTAAGAAAACATAATGAAGCGATCCTAACAAATAGTTGATCCCCCCCGTAATGCTAAAAGCAAATATACCAAGAGATAACCAAAACCAATGAGTGATTTGGGTATATTTTTTTTCAAATATTTGATAGCTCGAACGTACAGCCAAAATTCCCAATCCACAGGCTGCGGTTATGCCAATGTATGCAAGCTGGCTTTCTGAGGCAAGCAGGGCGGGAATGCTCGCATAATAATTTGTATTCCATCCGCTAAACAATTCCAAAAAGAAGGGGCGATGTCCAGGTGAGTGAATGAGATCGGGCAAGGTGAGGCTGGTGAGAAGTAAGGTCGGAAGCCCCCTAGTCATGGCTTGCGGGTTGATACCTTCTTGCCAATTAAAGAGAAAAAAACTGAGATGAGTAAATATCTCTACTGCTACGAGCAGCCATAAGAGTAAGGCGAACTTTTGAGAACTAGTATCCCTTTTAGCAATATTCGCTATCCAATAGAAGGCAATGAATAGTCCAAATAACGCGGCATAATAAATATTCAGAAGTCCGGCGAAGACAGTACATATGGCGCATAAAATCCAGCCGCCTTTATCAGAGAGATCAATTTTTGAGCGATTGTTAAACCAGGTAATACTGAGTAATAAAAGCGGGATATACCAAATGGTGGCAACAGTTAAGTGACCAATGCCTCTAAAATAAATTGCTGGCGCGAAGGCAAAAATAACGCCTCCCGCAAACCCGAGGTACCGTGCATATTGCAGCTTTTGCGTGACAAAGTAAAAACTCAGACCGCTGAGTATCTGCAGGAACAGTAGATAAAGATTGATGCCTAAAAAAAGTCCAAAAGTATGGGCAAACAGAATGGCAATAGTTTGAGTGAAATCTGTACCTGGAAAATCATTCCAATTAGCGATATAAGGCGCATTGAGAAACTGATTAAAGTTGAACAAAAGATCTGGAGCGGATCCATCTATGCCTGATTTAACCCAGGCCAATGCAATAGGCATGTCACCGTCTCGCCAACTGGGTAAGGGTATGCTGGCTAGATGGGGAATAAAGTCACGTTGACCCCACATCATCAACCAAATGATGGCAATTACCAAGGCAAGTAGCGCATACCAAGTCAGTTGAGTGATGGAACTGCGCAAACTTTTTGGATTCATTTTTATGTATGGGATGATTTAGTGCATAAGCATAGTGGATTGCAAAACCGAATCCTGCTATCTTTAATGCAATTTTGCTTGAATTTTCTCAGTATTGACATATGAACCTCATTAAACCAACTAACCAACTCAATAATGCGATGCCATCCATATTGGCTTTGATGGTGGGGGTAGGGGTTTATTTCTTTTTGGTGGGCAGTACTTCATTCCCATTATTCAATGACCCGGATACGTGGATGCATATTGCTGCAGGTCGATGGATTTATGAGCATCAGTTTGCGCCTCTGAATGACCCCTTTTCGATTTATTTTGCCGGTCAGCCATGGGTAGATCATGAGTGGTTAGCCCAACTGTTGATGTATTTGGTTGATCAAAGCCAAGGTCTCTTTGGCCTAAGGGTGCTGTCTGCAGTTCTATTTGCAATGACTTTAGTAATTCTTTTCAAGTTTTTGCTTGCAAGAGTTCCGCCCATCTATGCATTGTTGTTTGTTTTTATCAGCTATTTCGGCCTGGTCGGACATTTGCTAGTGCGGCCCCATTTATTTACCTGGCCCATTATGGCCTTTTGGTTTTGTAAATTATTTGCTACAACCGAAAATCATCCCTCACGTCCGCCTTATGCTTTGTGTTTATTGATGGCACTTTGGGCGAATCTACACGGAAGTTTTATTCTGGGTTTAGCTTTTCTGCCCTTATTTGCAATAGAGGCTATATCCCAAGAGGGGCAGGCGGGCTGCAAGAAGATTGCTTTGCGCTGGACGGGGTTTACGGTACTGTGTTTAGTCTTTAGTTTTATTACGCCGTATGGATTTGATGGAATTAAGTTAGGGGCTAATTTGGTTTCCTCTGAATACATTGCCCGCATCAAAGAGTGGTCACCTAGTGTGGGTGCTGAACTCTTAGTGGTGGAGTTATGTTGTGCCGGCGTCCTGATGCTAGCTATTTTTGGAAATTTAAAGCTGTCGGTAGCGCGCACAATCATGTTTTTAGGGCTTGCTTATGAAGCTATCGGTCATGCGCGTTACGTCTCTATCTTTGGCCTTTTAATGCCCCTCATTTTTGCTAAACCCTTTGGCTGTCTTTGTGAGGCCAGAGCGAGCGCTTTTCCGCCAGGTCGTTTAGATTCCTACTTCTGCAAGTTATCGGGCTTTATCAGGCCCATACCATTTATAAGCATCATTCTGGTATGTCTAGGGCTTACGATGTTTTTTCAGAGATACGATTCCACTCGCGTCCCCAGTTTTGTTATGCCACAGGCTGCAATTGATGCCGTAGAGTCAAATAAGGTGCACGGGCGAGTCTTCAATTATGCGAATTTTGGTGCATATTTAATATATCGAGGGATTCCCGTATTTGTCGATGGTAGGGCTGATCTTTATGGCAATGCTTACTTACAGGATTACTTTGAATGTGCTTCTGTTCAAAACCCCCAAAAAACTAGAGAGTGTCTTGATCGGAATTATATTGCTTGGACTATCTTTCCGCCCGAGGAGCCCATCAATTTGCTGCTGAGCAACTCCAGCAGCTGGAAAAAGATTTACGAAGATAAGCAGGCCATTATTTATATAAGGACTTAATTGCGATTAATATGTTGCTTAAAAGCAACATATTAATCGGGAAATAAAAGAAGGTAGTAGATAGGAGCCATTTTCTTATAGTATTTATATATTATTCAAAAAGGTAGTTTTGTGGGATGGTTCTAGTATTGCTTAATCAGTAATCTACTCCTGCAGTAGTGATGTATTACTCAACCCAATAAATTAAAGGACTTAATCATGTTGTTTTTATACGTTAAATTTACAAATTTCATCGACCGCTTAGTTAAAGACGAAGATGGCGTTACAGCTATTGAATACGCTTTGATCGCAGCCGCTGTAGTTGCAGGTATTGGCTTGTTGATGAAAACCATCGGCAACAACACCAGCACATACATGGGTAGCGTAGCAACCGCAATCTAATTAGTAGTGAGTGGTTGGTATTGCTTAGCTCCCAGCATCATTCTGCTGGTAGCTTGTCTTGCTGATCTTAGATCGCGAAAAATCCCCAATCAATTAATTTTGGTTGGGGTTTTTCTTGGTCTGGTCATAAATTGCATTATTCCTATTGAGGGGCGTGTGATTTATGGCGTGGAGGGCTTTCTGCTGGGTTTGGGTTTAATGCTTGTCCCATACGTCTTTAAAATGATGGGGGCGGGCGATGTGAAGTTATTTGCCGTTATGGGTCTTTTCTTTGGTTCTTCCCATATTATTATGGTTGGTCTTCACATGATGCTGTGGGGAGGGGTTTTGGCATTGTATTATGTAGTTAAAATGAAAAGAATGAAGCGTTTAGATCCTAATTATAAAAAAATGACCATCCCTTATGCACTGGCGATTACCGCTGGGTCTTTCTCGACCATGTATTTATTAGATTGGAATATCTAAAAAAATGAAATCTAATCTCCAATCGAATCCATTTGTTCTGGCAGTTGGTGGCGCGATTGTTATCGGCATTATTGCAGTGATCGTAGCCACTTTTTGGCTTGGACCCACCCCTGAGCAAAAACAACAAAGTATTACTTTAGTTCAGTCTGTGGTTGATATAGAGGCTGGAACAAAAATTACTGATAAGGAGTTGACAGTCATCCCTTGGACGACCGGTGAACTACCTCCGGGCGCCATTTTCAACATGGGCACGGTTGTCAACCGACTTGCAAAAGTCAAAATTCCTAAAGGTGAGACTGTGCTTGAGTCAATGTTGGTTCCGACTGCAAGCAATGATGATCTTTCAAGCGACATTCCCTTGGGTAAGCGTGCATTTACGATTGCTATCAATGAAGTTACTGGTGTAGGTGGTTTCGCTTCGCCTGGAAATTTTGTCGACGTGATTGTGGGCGTTAAAGATGCTGCTGGTATGCCCATCTCTAAAACAGTCGTTGAGCACGTCAAGGTGCTGGCAGTTGCACAGGCACGCTCAATTACCGACCCAACTCCCAAATTAGGTACGAACGTAACCCTTGAGGTAAGTCCTGAAGAGGCTCAAAAGTTGGATGTTGCGCGCTCTCTAGGCACTCTTTCTCTGGTTTTAAGGAACCGCGCCGATAAGGGTAGCTTTGATGGAGTGGCGGCCAGTAAAAATGATTTGATGTTGAACCCCAATGTTTATAGCGATACAAGTACTGTTGAAATAATCAGGGGTAATTTAACGACGGGATCTAATGGTGTCGATTCTGGCGGAAGCCAATCCGGCGCCATGGGTGGTCAAAGGTAAGCGGCAATATATGAATACACAATTTCCTACATTTATTGAGCTTATGAAGCGCACAACCCTAGCTTATTTAATAGCCTGTTTTATTGGCTTGCAAACTTTTTCTAGCGTTGCGATTGCGCAGGATGCTGGTCAGCAGCTTGTAAAAGAGGCTGCCCCCAAAGTTGATTCTGGTTCATCTGAATCAAAATTTGGTCGCGAAGCACTCACCTTGTCTATTGGCAAGTCACAGGCTTATAAATTTAAGTCCCCTGTGCAGCGCATTTCTGTAGGCAATCCTGCGGTTGCTGATGTGATGCTCGTAAATCCTCGCGAAGTTTATTTTCTGGGTAAAAAGTCTGGCTCTACGAACGTCACCTTGTGGCATTCCAATAATCAGACAACTACTTTAGATCTATTTGTTGGTGGTGATACTGATTATGTGAAGGATCTTCTTTCGGATTTATTGCCTGGTGAAAGATCTATCAAGACTACTGCCGCTGGTGAATCCATTGTTTTGAGTGGCAAAGTAAGTGATGCTGAAGCGGTTCAAAAGGCCATGACGATTACAGAGCATGCAACTGGGAAAAAAGTACTCAATATGCTTGCTACCAATGATTTGGAGCAGGTTCTTTTGGAGGTTAAGGTAGCAGAGATTGACCGATCTATAGCTGATGCTTTGGGTATACAGGCGCAGGGCACCAATTTTTCTTTCAATCCATTGGGTGCAGCACAGCTTGGATTTAGTGCAACAGCCTCTGCGCTTATGGGCGGAGGTTCTGGTGCGACTCAAACCTGGTTGCAGGCGAATATGCAGACTGGTTTAGTAAAGATTTTGGCCGAACCAAACATCATGGCTATTAGCGGTCAAGAAGGGCAGTTCTTGTCAGGCGGTACCGTTTATCTTCCAGTGCCTCAATCAGGTGTTTCTGGTGCGGTAATTACCCTCCAAGCAGTTCCTTATGGTGTTGGTGTGAAGTTCACCCCAACTGTATTGAGTGATGGCAAGATTAATTTAAAGGTGGCTCCTCAGGTTTCGCAAGTAAGCTCTACCGGAGTTACGGTTACCGCAGGTGGACAAACTCAAGTGATTCCTCAGATTTTGAGTAGAAGCGCTTCTACTACTGTGCAACTTTATGACGGCCAAAGTTTTGCGATCGGCGGTCTAATATCTAATAACGTGAATGAGGTAATCAGCGCATTTCCGTGGCTTGCATCTTTGCCAGTCATTGGAGCCCTTTTCAGAAGTAGCTCATTTCAAAATAATCGAAGTGAGTTAATGATTTTGGTGACGCCTCACATTGTTAAGCCTATGTCAGGTAAGCCTGTATTGCCTACTGATAGCTATATTCAGCCAACACAGGCAGAATTTTTCTTGGGGGGAAAATTAGAGGGCGCAAAACCAACTGATACACAACCACCAACTTCAATTACCCCTAGTGTTGGACCGTCAGATGGAAAATAAAATGATCACCCCGTTTAGCATTTTGCGATTGGCAATGATGAGTTTTTTATTGATCGGTTTATCAGCCTGCCAAACCGATTGGCAAGATCCATCCGAAGGTTCTGCTGTTAAAGCTGCGATTCGTGCTCAATCTGTGTACCCAGATGGGCGGCCGGATGTGCCAACTTATGTTTCTGGTCGTGATGGCATAACTGCTAGAAGTTCAATTGAGGCCTATCAACGCTCCTTTGCTATTCCTGCTGGTGGTGCTGCCGGTGGAGCGTCTGCTGGTGGAGCATCCGCTGCTCCTACGACATCCTCAACCCCGATGTAATAAACCTTTGATTTGGTTTTTTATGAACCTAATCTAATACGTAGTAATGAAAAAATGAAAATAGTCATCATATCGAACACCCTGGATGAAGCAGATATTGTCCAAAGGGTTTTATCTTCTTTTTCGGGTTCCGATCAAATTACTTCTTTAGGAAGAATTGATTCAGCCCTACATTTGGATCGGATTGATCTCGCATCTACAGATGTGGTGGTAATCGATGTGGAAACGGTTCAAGACAGTGACATTCGGGCCTTGTCCACCATTGCCCATCATTCCGCAGTTGCCCCTGCGTTCATTTATCTTTCTCAAACTACTACCCACGATCAACTGCTTCAGTTAATTAGGGTGGGGGTATCTGATGTTTTGCATCATCCTATTGAGGTAAATCAGTGTCGTGAAGCGATTGATCGCATTCGGGTTAAACGTGCTAGCCTTGGTAAAGGCGCTCAAAGTAAAGTCATTTCCTTTTTATCTGGTAAGGGCGGGGCTGGTGCAACCTTCTTGGCTACCAATTTGGGTTACATACTCTCAGTAGAGATGGGTAAGAAAGTCTTATTTGCTGATTTACACATGCAAGGTGGGGACGCTTCTTTTTACTTAACTAATTTAACTGGCAATTCTAATATCGCTGATATCGCTAAAAGCGGTGAATTAGATTCAATGATGATTGCTTCCGCGGCAATTCCTGTAGAGCCAAATTATTTATTATTGCAATCCCCTGATAGCCCAGAAAAGGCAGCGGGTTTAACTGCGTCTCATATTGATAACTTAATTAATGTGGCAATTCAGCACTACGACTATGTCATTCTTGATTTACCCCACATTTTAGATGCCGTCACAATTAAAGCGTTAGACCGTTCTGATGTCATCTTTGTAGTGACCCAGCCTATCATGACTTATCTGCGTGCAGTAAGCCATATGTTGCATTTATTCTCCCGTTTAGATTACGAACCAAGCAAAGTGCGTGTATTGCTTAATCGTATGGATAACGTTGGAGTCTTGTCGGTTGCTAAAGTAGAAGATTCTATTCAAAAAAATATTAACGTTTCTATTCCTAACGATTTTCTAAATGCTGTAGAGGCTGTGAACTTAGGGGTGCCAATTGTTGAGAGCGCTCCTAATAGCGCTATCTCGGAGGCGCTCAGAGGCATTGCTCTTAGCTTGACAGGTGGAGAGGTTCCTGAGGTAGAAAATAAGAAGTCAATGTTCAAAAGAATGTTCAAAAAATAAGGATTAACCATGTCTCTGCGCGATGTATTTAATGAGAAATCCTTAGAACAAGTTGAGTACAAGGGCGATAGCAAAAAAAATAAATCAGAAGCAAAGCCTGGTTTTTCAATTAAGGCATATGTACATGCCAAACTTTTAGAGCAGATGGATTTAGTGCTCATCGAAAAGTTATCACCATCAGATCTAAAAATTCACCTTGCAGCCGGAGTGGAGCAGATTGTTCGCGAAGATAATCTGCTCATCAATGAAACCGATCTTGCTCGTTTGGTTTATGAAATTCAAAATGAAGTGATTGGATTGGGCCCTTTAGAGCCATTAATGGCCGATCCTACCGTATCAGATATTTTGATCAACAATGCGAAAAATGTATATGTTGAAAGAAGGGGGCGCCTTGAACCTTCAGATGTTGTGTTTGATAGTGATGCGCACTTATTAAAAATTATTGAAAAAATTGTTACCAGAGTGGGCCGTCGAATTGATGAGTCCAGCCCAATGGTTGATGCGCGTTTGCCTGATGGCTCGCGGGTTAACGCAATTATTCCACCTCTTGCTTTAGATGGCCCTTCAATGTCCATTAGGCGTTTTTCAGAAATTCCTTTTGGTATGGCAGATTTGATTCGCAATGGGGCATTAACTGAGCAGATGGCTATATTTTTAGCTGCTGTAGTGAAGGCTAAAACGAACTTAATTATTTCTGGTGGTACTGGTAGCGGTAAGACAACACTATTAAATATTTTGTCGGGCTACATTCCTGATAACGAACGCATTATTACCATTGAAGATGCTGCAGAATTAAGATTGCAACAGCCTCACGTGGTGAGGCTTGAAACCCGTCCTGCCAACATTGAAGGCAAAGGTGAGGTTGATCAACGCACCCTAGTAAAAAACTGTTTGCGGATGCGCCCTGATAGAGTGGTGATTGGCGAGATTCGCGGCATTGAAGTGCTTGATATGCTGCAGGCGATGAATACCGGTCATGAGGGCTCCTTAACAACTGTACACGCGAATACTGCACGGGATGCGCTGATCCGTCTTGAAAATATGGTTGGTATGGCTGGCATTCAGGTGGTACAAAAGTCCCTGCGTCAACAAATTGCTTCTGCGATTTCAATCGTGGTCCAAACATCGAGGTTAAGCGATGGTAAGCGCAAAATCATGAGTATTACCGAAGTGTTGGGCATGGAAGGTGATGTCATTACCATTCAAGATATCTTTACTTTTAAACAAACTGGTATCGGGGTAGACGGAGCCGTATTAGGTAAGTCTGGGCCCACTGGAGTAAGACCCCGCATCGCAGATAAATTAGCTACCCACGGCGCCACTCTGCCAGAGAAGATTTTCGAAGGATAAGTAAGTCTATGCCATTTCTTTTCTACCTGACCCTTTTCTTCGGCGTTATATTTTTTGCTATCTGTATATGGATAGGGATTCAGCTTTGGCTTAAGAAATACGGCAGAAAAAATACCCTCTTAAATCAGCGAATTCAAGCATTGACAATCAGGGTGGAGACTGCTGAAGCAAGGGCATCGATCTTTAAGGAATCCTTGTTTAGTGAAAATCCTGAAATCAATAATCTATTAAAAAGAATTTCTTTAGCTCATAAATTAGATAATTTAATTAAGGGGGCTGGCTTTACCTTATTGGTTCATGACTTATTGGTTATTGAATTAGTGGGCGGTGCGATTGCCTTTTTAGCCATTTGGTTTTTTATGGGATCTGCGCTATCAGCTCTTTGGGGTGTTCTTTTATTTATGTTGGCGCCGATTGTCTATTTCATGGTTGAAACCACCAAAAGAAAGACGGTGCTTGAAAAGCAATTGCCGGATTTATTAGATTTTATTTCCCGCTCTCTGAGTGCGGGGCATTCCTTTAGTAGTGCATTGCAAAGTGCAGCATCTCAGTCTCCAGAACCAATTGGACCCGAATTTAAGATTTGTTTCGATCAGTTAAATATTGGCATGCCGATACGTGAGGTGATGGCAAATTTAGTGAAGCGAATTGATATTGATGATGTACGATTTTTTGCAATCGCAGTTACATTAAATCGAGAGGTTGGTGGTAATCTGGCTGAGTTATTAAGCGATGTTTCTTTGCTAATACGAGAGCGATTAACCACTAGATTGGTAATCAATACACTGACGGCCGAAGGCAAGATGACGGCTAAAATTTTGGGTATCTTGCCAATAGCTGCTTATATTGGATTAAGTGTTCTCATTCCCGGCTATTTTGATCCTGTAACCAAAAGTAGCTTTGGCGTGCAGTTGTTAGTTGGAACTGGTATTTGGGCTACGATCGGTTTTCTCTGGATGAGATACCTCACAAATGTTCGACTCTAGGAAAGCCTAAATATGAGTTTATCCGTCAAGTTATTACTCCTTTTTGGAATTTTTCTATTCTCATTCGGACTTTCCTTTTTCCTGATTAGTGCTTTTGCGCCGGGCAAAAGAGAGCGCATTAGGCTCGCCAAAGCAAGAATGCAAAGAATTAATATGAATGCGACTTCTCAAGAGGTCGAGAATAAATATATCAAGCTATTTATTCAGATTTTAGAAAGTATGACTAGCTTTTCTTCTCCCAAAAAAATTGTGGACAAGGAAGTCATTAAAAAGAAATTTGTTGTTGCTGGTATTCGTAATGAAAAGTGGATGATCCGCTTTTTTGGTTTAAAGACATTCGGGACATTTGTAATTCCGATTCTTTATATTCTTTTTGCCACCTTTTTTGATGCTGGCGCCTCTGCAAGTGATACTTTTATGATTGCTATTGCTTTGGCAGTAGCAGGCTATTATTTGCCTAATGCATTATTGGCGAATAAAACAAAAACTCGTAAGGCTGAGATATTTGATGCCTTTCCAGATGCCTTAGATTTGGTGCGTGTTTGTATCGCTGCTGGTATGGGCTTAGATGCTGCTATTACACGTATTGGCACTGAAATTAGCGTTTCCAGTAAGGCATTATCTGAAGAGTTCTTATTGCTGAACCTTGAGTTAAGGGCTGGGATAACTCGCTCTGCCGCCTTGCAAAACCTTGCTATTCGTTGTGATCTTGATGAAGTTAAGGCTTTTGTATCAATGTTGATTCAGGCTGAAAAATTTGGTACCAGCGTGAGTGAGGCGCTAGTCATATTCTCAGATGATCTGAGAAGTAAGCGGAAATTACATGCACAAGAAGTAGCAGCTCGCATTCCTGCTAAATTATCCCTCCCCATTATTGCCTGTATTTTCCCGGCAATTTTTATAATACTTTTATCCCCCCCAATTATGAATGTTATGTCTACAATGAAGTAAATGAGAAGGCATGCTTAAAGTGATGAATCCAAATCCAAAACCCTTGACGAAAGCCCTGATATTCTTCCGCGAGCGGGGTGTAGCTGCGATTGAGGCGGCACTGGTAATGCCGATTGTGCTTTTGATGATTTTTGGTGGCATTCAAGTTTCAGCCATGTATTACGATTACTTGCTGGTTAACAGTGCCGCAACTGAGGCGGCAAGACAGGCGGTACTGGCTTCATCGACGCCTCTGAATAGCGCAGGCATTGCTTCAGTTGCGTTAAATTACCTCACCACAAGCCCGGTAATCTCTTTTGGTAGCAGTAACCTTCCGTCTGTAAGTGTTGGCTACATACCTTATACGTCAAGCGGCAGTGTTATCACTCCAGGTGCTACCACAATGAAGGCAAATGCCATCACAACTTCAACTTTGGCCACCTATGCCTCCTCAGCTCAGGCTGCTGATATTTGTCCAGCTACTCGTGTCACTCCACCGAACGGGACTCTAGCTTTGGTAACTGTATCTTATAGCTTTCAGGGGCCTTATCAATCTGTTTCATGGGCCAATAAAACTCTAAGTTCAAGTATTCAATTTGTTTGTGAGTAAAGACAAAAGCTTTTTTATGAGGCACTTTGCAGTAAATCGGATTTGATAATTTTTACTGCAACCCCAAGCTTGCCATCACGCTCTTGTACGCGCACGATTTCACCTTGGCACTGCACTTGTATTTTGCCGCCAGGCGTTTCTAGGTCAATGACAAAATTAACCTCACTGCCGGGCTGATGTTCTGCATCAATTTCAAAGTAGGCGCCTGTTGCGCTGATGTTATGAATGGTGCCTTGTGCATCACCGATGGAGAGGGGGAGTTTAGTCTGAAAACGTTCTGCGCGTTTTCGTGATGTTGGTGCTGCGCTAGTGTTTGATTTATCTGCGCGCGCCATATTAGTCCGAGGTTTTATTTAAGGTATTTGCTAGCAAATACATAAAATTCGAGTCGATTTTTAACCTCTAGTTTTTGATAAATCGATGATAAATGATTTCTCAGGGTGTGCTCACTGATATGAAGCAAGCTTGAAATCTCTTTTAAAGTTAACTCGCTATTGGCATGCAAAATTTTGGAAACTTTAGTTTCTTTTGCAGTTAATGAATTGAGCTTAATTTCTTCAGGACTCATCTCTTTGTTAGCAGTTGCTTGAGCGATCTGAAGCAGAATGCGAGAGGTGGCTTCACGGTTAACCCACAACTCTCCCTCATGAATCTTGGCAGCTGCCTTGAGGAGAAGTTCGGGGGCATCCGTTTTTTTCAAAACACCACGCGCACCTTTAACAATCGCTTGGTCGTGGGCGTCGAGGTTATTTAAGGAGGTAAGCACCAATACTTTGCCGGATGTTTTTTTAAGTAACATCGGAATTAAGTCAAAGCCGTTGGCATCTTCTAAATTAGGCTCTAATAGAATCAGATCGGGCTTGTAAGTGTCTAAGGCTCCTAAAGCATCTTTTGCGTTAGTGACTATCTGGCATACCTTAAATAGCTTTGAGCCTTCCATCAAAAGCTTAAGGCCTTCGGCAACCATTAAATGGTTGTCGACCAGCAAGACCTCAATGGGCTTGGCTTTGGTCGGTCTTTCGGTGTTGCTAGTATTTGACGGAGCGCTAGAAGATGTACTCATAAGCATGTAGAGATTGTAGTATCTAAGCACTAATTACAACAAATATTTATAAGTAATTGTTGGACAATTTGAACCAGATTGGTGCAAAAATGCAGCCTAAGCTATATTTTTGTTGTTTATTTGATAATCCTCACTTCTTCAATACAATCAAATACATGAAAAATCTACTCAAACCCATTTATTTCATGGGAAGCGGCTTATGACAACCGATAAGACACACCCCGTAAGAGCTGCTGATAGGGTTCAAACCATTTTGCCGGTCAGCATTAATGGCATTAAAGGAATTACCCGCGACATCAGCTCAAGCGGTATATTTCTAGAGGTTGAGTCCCCAATTGAACCCGGGAAAATAGTCGAATTTTTAGTCACCCTGGACTCGCCAAGCGGGGATCTGGTGCTTTCTTGTCAGGGTGAAGTGGTGCGCTCTGAAGAATTCGAGAAGTCCTACGGCATTGCAACGAAGATACTTTCTCTTGAGTTGTTGCCATTGCTCAACACTGAAGGCTCTTGATGTTGCCATCAAGTCGTTTGCAATAAAAATGAAGATTTCTCTTTTCAATGCCGCCTCCTTGCTTTTATGTGCAGTTACCTTTTGCCCTAGCGTTGCGATGGCAGATATTTACCGTTGCGATAAGCAGGCTGGAGTGATCACTCTTTCTAATGTTGAAAAAGGCAAGAGTTGTAAAAAGATGGTCCTACCGCCACCGGAAAAGAGGGCCAAGCCTTCTCTAGCAGATGGCCAGAAGCCAGCGCCCGCGGGCACTGCCGCTGAAACTAAGCAAGCCAAAAGTAAATCTACTTATGACTCAGCCGTTTCTGAAAGAAAGCGAATTATTCAAGAAGAAATCGATCTTGAACAAGAGCGACTCAATAAAACAAACGAAAAAATCACTGCACTAACGGCAACTAAAAAGAAGAGTTCGGCTCAAGACAAGGAATTAAACACATTGCAACAAAAACAATCCTTATACCAATCTAATATTTCATTGTTGCAAAAAGAGTTGAGTAAATAACCAGCAAATCTTCTGAAGGCGTTTTTGTTTTTAGCTAAAATCAAATGAGTTGTTGTTAAAAAAACTATTATTGAAATTATTGATAAAAATAGTATTTATCTACTATAGATTTTGATAGTTAATAGTTTATAAATACTAAACAGTCTTTGATTTACAGCAATACAAGCAGTTAAACCTTAAATTTATGTGATCCATGGAGGCTCCAAGTGA
Organism: Polynucleobacter sp. UB-Tiil-W10; assembly: GCF_018881605.1. Taxonomy (GTDB): domain Bacteria; phylum Pseudomonadota; class Gammaproteobacteria; order Burkholderiales; family Burkholderiaceae; genus Polynucleobacter. The sequence goes on along the minus strand of NZ_JACVPZ010000001.1, from coordinate 2,006,616 downwards.
ATTCTAAAACTCAACAATCCGGCTTTACTCTCGTTGAATTGCTGGTGGTTATTGCCATTATTGGTATTTTGACTGCAATCGGTGTGCCGATGTACAACGGCTACCAAGCATCTGCCAAGGTCAGCGCTACTAAGCAAAACTTTGATTCCATTAAAACCTTTATTGCTGGTGAAACAACCAAGTGTTCCGCCGGTCTAGTTCCTACTCTTGCTGATCCTAAAGCGGGTGGTGCAACGATTACTTGCCCATCTGGTTTAAATGCAACAGCAGGCGCTACGTATTTCACTGCCTATGCACTGGCAACAATGAAAAACCCGTACAACACTTCTTCAACTACCAATGTCAGCGGAACAATTCCACCGGCTAATCCAGGTGAGCTTGGCATCAGTGGTGCAGCTACTGCAAGTTGTGCGACAGGCATCTCAATTCAAACTCTTGTTTTAGATTCAGCAGGCGCTAATCAAAACTATCCTGTAGCAGCTGAGTGTATTAACGTACAGTAAAGTGAAGCAATATCATTAAGGGCTAACAAGTTAGTTTAGCTTTTAGAGACTAAATGGCCCGCCTAGACGGGCCATTTTTTTGGTGATTGAGGGAGATTAAGTTGGGCAAAAATCGATTTCGTGGGCAGTTGGGTATTACCCTCATGGAGTTGTTAGTTACGATTGCCATCATTTCGATTTTGGCAGCCGTAGGTGTGCCTATCTACACTGGCAATATTCGCGCCGCTAAAAATGCTGATGCACAAAATACCCTCAAAAGCATTTTTCTCATGGAAAAGAATTATTTTTCCGAAAACTATTGCTACTACGTCACATCAGGTACTGGTGATCAGACCAGTAGCATCAATCAATATGTGATGGGGGCAACCACACCAACGGCTGGTCCTATTGTCGTTGGCGTTAGCAATGATTTCTACTTTTATATTACCGCTGGCACAGTGGGATCAGGTGGAAGCTGTACGGGTGCAAATTCCAATGACTATGTGGCTTACGCCCAGTCCCGCAGCAATTCTTCACTCATCTATTCCATTAATCAACAGAATGTGAAAACCGGATTCTAGTTATAGAGCGCTTAGACCATATGGCCGACACCCTAAATACCTCTTCACAGCATCTATTGGCATTGGGTCAGATAGGCTTTTGGTATGCCTTGCTGCTAGGTTTAATTCTAGGTAGCTTTATCAATGTCGTCATACATCGTTTGCCAAGAGCGCTATTTGGAAGTGATGATGCTTTGGGTGATGATCACAACAAACAGCAAAGCATTGCTGAAAATTTAAGATGCCTCATCTCTCCAGGATCGACAACGCCTTGTTGCAATCACGCTATACCTTGGTCTGACAATATTCCACTGGTTTCTTGGTTGCGCTTAAAAGGGAAGTGCCGCTATTGTTCAGCGCCAATTTCACTACGCTATTTTTTGGTTGAATTATTTACCGGGATCAGTTTTGCTGCCATCTATATGCAGCTTGGATTGAGCTGGGCAACGCCGCTGTACTGCCTCTTCTTGGCATTGCTAATTGCACTTTTTTTTATTGACCTAGAAACCTACTACTTACCAAATTACCTAACGTACAGCGCACTGGCATTGGGGCTTTTGGGAAGTGCATTAGGCCTTACCTCTGTGAGCCCCACTGGATCATTGCTTGGTGCGTGCGGTGGTTATCTTTTGCCTTGGTCAGTCAATTATCTTTACCGTTTAGTTCGCAAGCGTGATGGTTTTGGCGGTGGTGATTTTAAATTGTTGGCCGTCTTTGGTGCTTGGTTTGGTTTCGCCTCGATCATGCCCATACTCGCCATCGCTAGCATCTTGGGTTTGCTTACGATTGTTGTGCTCATGATGTTACGCAAAGAAAAGCTCACCTTAGAAAGAATGTTACCTTTTGGTCCATTTTTAATCTTGGCAGGCGGGTACATTTTGATCTTTGGCGCGCCAACTTGGTTTGGCTATTAAGCACTTGTGATCGCAAACGTAATCGTAATCATTAAAAGAATTTCACAAATAATAAATGGATAAGGATCAGAATATGGACATGATTGATAAGGCGCTGAAATATGTAGCCGCATATAAATTATCGGATCTCCATTTCCATGAAAATGAGCCTGTATCTATTCGGGTGGATGGTGTCATTCAAACGTTTCCTGAGGACATTCTGACCCAGGGGGATATGAAAGAGTTTATTGAGCAACAGCTCACTAAAGAACAGCAAATCGACTTTATGCAGCACCTAGATGCTGACTTAGCAGTAGAAGCTGGCGACGTGCGTTTCAGGGTGAACCTCTTTAAGACTTCAAGAGGTCTAGCAGCCGTAATGCGAAAAATTGAAACCCAAATTCCTGCTTTTGATGTACTTGGTTTACCCCCTGTAGCAAGAGATGTGATTGATCTTGAAAATGGCCTCATTTTAGTCACTGGCCCTACAGGTTCGGGTAAGTCCACTACGTTAGCTGCAATGATCGATCGCATTAATCGCACTCGTCATGAGCACATCATCACCATTGAAGATCCGATCGAGTTTATTCATCAGAATCAAAAATGTGTTGTCTCGCAGCGTGAAGTAAAGCGGGACACTTTGTCTTTTTCTTCAGCATTACGCGCTTCTTTGCGTGAAGACCCCGATGTTATTTTGGTGGGTGAGTTACGTGACTTAGAGACTATTCAATTAGCGCTCACCGCTGCTGAAACTGGGCACTTAGTGTTTGGCACATTGCATACCAGTGGTGCACCGAATACGATTAACCGCATCATCGACGTCTTTCCACCGCAGCAACAAGACCAAGTGAGGGCACAACTCTCACAATCGCTACGTTTGGTGATGACTCAGCGCTTGTTAAAGCGCAAGGATGCACCGGGTCGTATTGGTGCATTTGAAGTCATGACCTGTAACCCCGCGGTGCGCAATTTAATTCGTGAAAATAAAGTGTTTCAAATTCCGAGTGTCATGCAGATGGCGCGCGGGGAGGGCATGATGACGATGGAATCTTCGTTACAACAGTTGGTGCAATCAGGGCAAATCGAGGCTACATGAAGCAACGTGGTGTTAGTTTTCTAGAAATTATTGTAGTTGTAGCGATCTTGACGATCGTGGGAGCTTTTGTATCGCCTTCGATTATGGATTGGCGCGGTAAACGGTCTTTGGAGTCTGACTATGCCGCCTTGGTATCGAGCATTGATTTCTTGAAAACGCGTGTACGTACCATTAATGGCACTGGTTTATTGATTTGTAATACATCGAAACAATTGAGCTATCAAATTTCCTCTTTTCCGCAATCATCCACAACCAGCGTGTCCGCTAGTTTTGCCAGCAATATTGTGGAGAATCCTCTAGGAAAAGATGCAAACTTTAATATTTTGTCGGGCGAAACTTCGGTAGTCAGCACTATTTGTTCAGCGGGTAGAGGTATTTTTACGACCAACGGTTTGGCGGGTGTTGAGGGCGCTGGGGGCGCTATTGATATAGAGCTCAATCGCAACGGCGATCGTGCGGCTTATGGCGCATACAGAGTGCTGGTGAACCAAACCACGAGTTTTGTACAGAAATTTAAATGGCAGCAGTCCACAGGTTTATGGATAGAGCAAGACTAAAGCCCACTCCTGATCATCACTCCAAAGGCTTTACCTTGGTAGAGGCCATGGTAGCGATGGTGATTTTTACTTTAGGGTTTAGTGGGCTCTATTTCTTTTTTGGCGCTGCTCAGCAGGTCATCGCAGAGTCAGAAAAAAGAATGTATCTCAATTTAATGGCGGATCGCATTATTGAAACCATAGCCGCCGAGGGAATGCGCTCACGAACAGACGCTTTAAACCCCTTCGTTACACCCACGCAGTATTCAGGAAGTTTGGCAACCTGCAGCTATCCCGCAACCGATAGCCGTCAGCTCTGGTGCAATGATTTAAATGCAAACATTGGACCGCTGAACACCACTACTGGTTTAGAAATGCGGCAGGTCGATATCACCAAGGACTCAACTGGCCTGATTATTAATGTGAGTTTGGTGACCAACGGCGGCACTATCAGTAGTTATTTCACGCGCAAGCTGAGGCAAATATGAGGAATGTTGCTCCTCAGTCTTCAGAATTGGGCTATACCTTAGTCGAGCTACTTGTGGCATTAGCGGTCTCATCCATTGTGATTGCAGGCACCTATGCTGGATATTCATTTTTTTCGCAACAACAACAGGTGCTTACTGCGCAGACCGAAGTAGATCGTAATGCCTTAAGAGCGATCGATTTATTTAAATCCGATGTGCGCATGGCTGGATACCTTGACTATAACGATGCAAACGTAATGTTAGGCAATCAGGCAATCAATATTATTTCGTCCAATCCTGGCAACATCATTTTTGTTTACGACGAATACGATACTTCAGGAACGCTTTATCGGGCGTTGATTCGGTATTACCTCAGCCCCTATACGCCGCCAGGTGGCACAAGTAGAAACCGTTTGTTACGTGAGTGGCGCAGATGTACCAATCCAGCCTCCTTCTGTGATTTGGCCAGCTCAACTCCAGTGTACGGAGGAGCCTCGGGTGAGCCTATTTTAGATTGGGTTAGTAGCTTTACCGTTCAGGGATTAAATGCTAAGTCTAGTGGGACTTATAGCGGGCAGTTTCAGACTATTCAAGCTTATTTATTGGTTCAATCGCCACGCAAAATAGAAGGCACGACCCGTATTGTCTCCAAAACATTCACTGTTATCACGAGGGCAAAAAATGTCTCCTTGGTACCTTAAAGTGAAAACATCTCAAACCAAACACTCGGGCCCATTGCCAGAGCAATCAGGCATTGCGCTGGTAGTAACGCTCATTCTGCTGTTGGTATTGATGGTGATGGGAGCGGGAATTTCTTATTTAGCTTCCATGCAATCAGACTTGGTATCTGCAGTTGCCAATAAACCGATTTCGATTGAAGCAGGCGAAACTTGTTTTGATAATGCGATTGAGTGGTTTTCTACCTCTGCAGGAAAGTCGTGGGTGAATGGTGTAGGAGCTTCTTATGATTTAGCTGCTACTGGCGCCCCTCTTAGTGGCAAGACTGTCTTAGCAGATACTATTCCGCAAGGGCAGGCAGATTCTAGAAGTACAAAATTTAAAGATAGGGCGGGTAGAGCAAGCTATTCATCCTGCATTGTTCAGAAACTTGCAAGCACCTCTTCATTGGGAGTCGGTACAGAAGTAGGGGTCAGCAATGGCTACGGGGCTTCCACATTTACCTACACCATCAAAATTACCGCTTTAGGAAATTACAACGTTCCCTTAACTGGCGGCGCAATTAATACTCAATTTTGGCAATCTAACTCAAGTCGGTCAGCATTGGAGGCGGTGGTGCAATACACCCCGTAAATTATGAATACCATTTTTTCAAAACTTCAATCTAAAGTATTGGTTGCGTACATTTGTTTAATCAGCGTGCTGTCTCTGAGCTCTCTTGTAAATGCTCAAGGCTTTCCTGCGTTTGGCATTATTCACAACAGCACTACTACTGCTAGTCAAACTATTGCATTAGGGGTTAATCCAGCTGGACACCTCAATACACCCACGAGTTCTGGAACAGTAGCAAACAACGCCAATACTTTAAATTCTAGCCCTCCAGGCTCTGTAGGAACTGCCTATAAATGGGGAGGGGGTAAGCCGCTGTCGGGTACAGGAACTAACTACCCAGCCGGCTGGTATGACGGAACTTCGCCAGGCAGTAAATGGGAGGGGTGGGGTGCTAGTGGCGTTATCCCCGTAAGCAATAAAGTGATTTCAGGCTATGCCTCTGTAGATGCCGGCGGAATTTCTAGCAACATCACGGTTAAAAGTTTTGTGGTGGACTCCACCAGTATTAAATCGACTGTGTGGATTAGTGATCCAGCTGATTCAACTAAAACACCTCTCTTAGAAGTAACCCATATCTACGGACCTACCAGTGGTCCAACCAATCCCAATCTGTTTCAAGCCCTCGTCACAATTACGAATATATCTGGTGGTACGCTGACCGATGTGCGTTACCGCCGCATCATGGACTGGGATATGCTCAATAACCTAACCACTGTCTACACGGATATGGTGGGTGTTGCTGCTTCCTATGCAAGTACCTATACGCCTAAAGTTTTTGATGCTTGTGATAACGGCGGCGCCCACTATTCAATTACGCCTGATCCATCTGTTGCCTGCAAGGCTGCTCCGTTGCCAGTATTGGCTAACACCCATATGGACTACGCAAGTATTGGAGGAACGGTCAATAATCAGACTACTAACTTAGGCGCTTCATTCACTTTCCAATTTGGCGATCTTCTTTGCAATGAATCCGCTATCTTTTATATCTATTATGGCGCCGGCGCATCGAAAGCAGAGGTTACCAATGCGCTGACTACAGTAGGTGCCGGTGTTTATTCGCTAGGCTATGATCCAAATTATCCAACCATTGCCTTTGGTTTTGGTTTTAAAGGTGTTAGCGGATCAGCGGTTGCACCAACATTGCCTACTAAGACAGCTTCTCTTCCTGCAGGAAGCAGCACTCGTCAAGATGTTTGGCAAACTTTTGCGCCGCCTGTGATTGGTGATGGCGCTATCTATCAAGCATTGTTTAAGTATCAAAAGGATAAGCAATGGATTGGCGAGATCAATCGTTATGACGTGGATGCTAGTGGGGCGCTTGCCTCAAGTACACCATCGGCTTCAGCACAGTCAAAATTATTGTTAAGAGCAGCTAGTAATAACGCATATTCTGGGGGTGGTAGATCTATCTGGACAGTAGGGTACGACCCATTGTGTATGTCGGCCGGATTGCCGCTCGATAACACTTATAACAATGTCACTCTTGCGAACAGTACCAAGCTAGAGAGCTTAATGTACAACTGTCCAGCCACTTCAAACGCGACAGCGACTCAAGACTTAATTAATTTTACGAGGGGTCTCAATGCTTCATGGGAAGATAACTCTGCCACTACTGCAGTTCGATCTTCTGTTTTGGGTGACACTTACCACTCGGAGATGGTCCTGGTCGGAGTCCCTAATGCCCCTTGGAGTTCAGATGTAGCAACGTTTGGTAAATCTGAGGCGTATTACCGTTATCAAAATAATTACCCATCGTTTATCAGTGACAATTCTTCGCGTAGATCACAACTCTATGTCGGTGCCAACGATGGCATGTTGCATGCTTTTGATACTGATTTAAATGAGCGCTGGGCTTTTATTCCGCCCTCCGTTACTCCGATGTTAAGAAACGAGGTTGGCACCAAAGGCCTCAATGCGGGCTCGGGTACCAGCAATAGTATTTTTAGCGTTGATGGACCAATTACTGTCAAAGATGTCTATTTTTCTGGGCAAGGTGTTTGGAAAACAGTCTTGATGGGTGGTCTGGGGTGGGGTGGAAATGGCTACTATGCCCTAGACATCACCAATCCAGATGCTCCAGCCCATTTGTTCACTATTAATAATGACACTGCTAATAAAGTGATTAATTATTGGGACGCCAGCGGCAAAAAATCGACCTTTGCTTATAACTCCAGCTGTACCAGCTTTGATTATTCAAAACTGGGGGGCGCATGGTCTAGACCAGTAATCACGCTGCTGCCGTATGCGGTAGGATCGACAACCCAGCGTTGGGTTGCTGCCTTTGGCGGCGGCTTTGCTGGTGGTGCTTCTTCCACTGGTACTACTTCCGCAAGTTCATACGGGTCTTATGTTTACGTTTTAGAGTTGGAACCAGACGCCTCAAAATCTACTGCATCTTGCGGCGCTACAGGCTCATCAGTCGTGACCTCCACTGGTGGACATGTTTTGGCTGTTACTCCAGTAGCTAGCGATAACAGCTCGAATATTCCCAATGGCGTTACTGCCCACTTAACAGTGGTTACTGGCGACGGAACTTCCATGGCCAATTACTATGGTGGCCTAGCTTATTTCACCGATCTGCAGGGTAAGTTATGGAAATACAACCTAAGCAAGCAAAGCTTATCGGATGCCAATAGTGGGCTCTTCACCTTGTATGAGTCCTTTTTGGATCAAGCAACCTTGGCCAATGATCGACTCGCCTATAACCAGCTCGGATCTACGATTGTTTCCGGGACAAATGCTTTGGGCGCCTCTGTCAATCGCCTCTTTAACTATTTTGGTTCTGGAGACCAGATTAGGCTGCAACGGCGAGTTTCTACTATCAACAACCGAATTTTTGGGGTGATGGATCCTGATTTTCCGGCTACCTCATTGACCCAAACCAATCAGACTGTTAGTACTTTCACTAATGTGAATGCCCAGCAATGCTCAGTCAATAACTCCTGGTACGCTGATGTTTACGCTAAAACGGGGGTTAACCCAGCAGCCGACTACCAGAAGGTCATTGGGCGGGCAGCGGTTTCTAATGGAAAGGTCTATTTTGTTGCTTACCAACCCGAGGATTTGGCTTGCCCTCTGTATGGCACGAGCCGCCTGATCGAGGTTGCTGACAGTTGTCAGGCTGGTAGTAATTCGGGGACTCTTGGAAATGGGCTGGCGACTGCCCCGGTTGTGGACGGGCGCGGAAATGTCTACGTTGGCATTGGCAATGTCAAGCCTGGAACCACCCCAACAACGGGTTCGCCAAACTTAGTTTGTCAGGTCTGCGGCAACCAGAAATCTCCCGTGAAATATAAGTCCTGGCGGGAAAAGAAGGTATATTAAGCGCTATGACGTTTTATATATACTTTTAATATATTTTGAGAATTTTTGGCTGCGGAATGAATAACCCTTTTCAACCCCTGTTACGGTACTTTATTGATCTACTGAGTAAGTACTCCGTCAAGCAGGAGGACGTCGTTGGGGTCGACATTACGCCAAATTACATTCGTGTTGCGCAGTTATCTGAAGATAACGGCAAATGGATGTTGGAAAAAATTGGCTCCAAATATATTGGTGAACATGCTGGCTTATCGGATATTCAGACAAACCAAGAGTTATACGTCAATAAGTTAAAAGAATTGATTATTGGTGCGAAGTTAGAGGCGCCTAACGTTGCAATTTCAATTCCAATTACTAGCGCAATCATTCGAACGGTTACGTTACCGTTGATGAGCGATGAAGAAATTGAAAGCGCGATTGAATACGATAGTTTGTGGAGCAATATTATTCAACTGGCTGAGAAGTTAGAAGAGTATTCCATCTTTTGGCAAGTGATTCGTCGCAATGCTTCTGAAAACACAATGGAGCTATTGTTCGTTGCTTCCAAGTTGTCCGAGATAAATCATTATGTTCAAATTGCCACCAAAGCTGGCTTGAACCCGGTAGTGGTAGACGTCCGATGCTTTGCCATTCGTAATGCGCTCAAAACTCAACAGTTGCGTTCGCAAAAAACAACGGCCTTGATCGAGTGTGGTCCCCACGAAAACTACGTTCTGATCATCACTGACGATGCCCCATTTATTTATGATGTTTATGTCTCAGAAGCCGATAGGGCGCTCATTGAGAATGGCGTGCCACCTGGTGAGGCAGGTGACCGTTTATATGACCGTCTCTCAGGTCAAATTCGTCAAGCATTCCGCGCTTACGAAACGAAGGTTGGCTCTAACCTGATCGAAAAGGTGTTATTGGTTTCTCCAATACCGGATACCGCTGAGCTATTGATTCAACTGAGAAACTGTTTGGATGGTTATCGCGTAGAGCTTTTTAACCCTATGCTCGATTTAGTCATTCCAGCCAATCTGCAAGACAAAACGGGATCGGAGAAAAATAGCTCAGTCTTTAGTTCTGCCATTGGCTTAGCCACCAGAAAAGTGGATATTTTTGGGTATTACAAATATGTAACTGGTGTTAATAACGTTAACTTATTACCCAATAAAGATACTGTCAAACGCGCTGAAAAGAAAAAGATTCTCTCAAAGATGGGTATCAGGGCGAGTGGTGCAGCCTTGGTTCTTTTTATTATCTTTACGCTCCTCAATCAATTATTCTCTTCGGGCACGGCTGACCCTCAGTTCCAAAAGGCGGTTCGTCTGGAAGAGGATGTGAAGCTAAAAGAAGCCATTCTGACTAAGCTAACAGCTCAGAAGTCGCGCTATACCCAAATGCTCCAAGCTAGTAGTGAGATAAAGTCAAATCAAGCAAGTACCTATGCGCTATTGAATGCGGTTAATGGCGTTGTGCCTGGTGGAGTTTGGTTTACCGACTTAACATTTGAAAATCCAACTACCCTCAATATCAAGGGTGATGCCGTTAGTGATCAGGTGATCGTTAACCTGGTAGATCGTTTGCAGGGATTGCCGATGATTGCTCATGCATCCTTAAGCACGATGGCTATCAACACTACTCCGCAAAATACTCCAGCAGGTGGGGGCCGCAATGCAGTGGGTGGGTATAAGCAGTTTCAGATTAAATGTGTTTTGAAACTCGATGCTCAAACCGCAAACTCAGCCAAGGCGTCATCGCAACGTCCATAAAATGAACCTTTCTGAACTTAAAAATCTCGACCTAGGTGCGCTTCTTAAAGGAGCGCTTAATAAGAATTCTTCCCTCAAGGGTCCCCAAGCCAAGATGGTGCTATGGGGTGGATTAGCAGCCTTATTATTTGTCGCCTATATTGTTTTTGTATTTTTGCCTTATTTAGCTGAGCGCGATCAGATTGCACAAAAAATTGCAGCAATGCCAGAAATGGAAGCCAAGATTAAATATTTGGATGTGGCCAATAAACGCGCCCAAGAAGAATTGCTCCAAGCCGAAATGAATTATTTGGAACTCAATCGCTTGTTTAGCGTCGAGTCTGAGTTAGAAGATATGTATCAACGCTTAAGTCAAATGGCCAGTTCACAAGGTTTGGTCATCAGCGCGCTCTCTACTGATGGGGAAGAGGCTATTTACGCTGGCGGGAGAACTACGCCACCAGGACAACCAGTAACGCCTGGCGCCCCCAATCCGCCTGTTGCACCTGCAGTTCCAGGTGCTGCGCCCAACGCTACTGCTAATGCGACCCCTTTGTTTTATCAAATCAAACTTAAGGTAGAGCTCACGGGTAATTACAACCGCTACATGCGTTATCGCAAACTACTGGCTGGATTTGAGAAGACAGTCAATATTGATAAAGAGCAAATTATTTTGGTTAGTGGCAATACGCATGGTTTGGTGCAGGTAAAGTCCCAACTTTCCACCTATCGCTTGCCGCAAAAGTTACAAACCAAAGTAGCTCATGTGCCGGCATTTCAACGTGCTCTAGATTTAGCCTTAAGCCAATTAGTCAATAAAGCCACGGCGGCTACGAAATCTGACAATGGGCAAGGCCTTTTGAGAAACGAGCAAATAGTCAACGATCCGCCATCAACTGATGGTGGGCGCGTTAATGACCGTGACCCTTTTTCAAAATCCTCTAGCGGGATGATCGAGGGTGGCCGTGATCCGCGTTACTCCCCTTTATTAATGGCTGATCCACAATCCTATGTAATTATGGGTGTGGTAGTTTCCACTTCCACGAAAGCAGCCATGATTCGTACTGACTTTAGAGAGAGTTTTGTTGTGAGAGTAGGTGATCGTTTGGGAAATCAGGGTGGAGTCATTGTTGACATTGATACGGATGGAATTATTTTGCGCCAGCCCAACGGTAAGATCCGTCTATATTTGCAGTCACAAGCTGGGCAATATCCGCCAGCCGATAGCTCTAAGTCAGGAGGTGCAAGATGATGTCACCTAAGACTACTCTGACTTATTTGGCGCTTCTTGCGCAACTAGGCTTGACAGCTTGTATGTCGGATGGCTCTATGCCACCCCCGTCGAATGCACAAATGCGTGCAAACATGGGTTTAGATCCTGAGCAGATCATGAATGAGCTTGCTCCTAAGACTCAAAAGACTTTAGAGATTGGCCCCAAGATCGATAAGAAGCCCAATGCAGAGTTGGATTCACAGCGCCGTAACTTTATTAATGAGTCACAAAGAACTGAAGACGGTAAGTGGAAATCTTTTAACGTCACCCTGAATTTTGTTGATGTTGATATTCGTGAGTTGGCACAGGCGATGACTCAGGTGTCAGGCGTCAATATTTTGGTTGGCGATGAAGTTGAAGGAACCGTGACCGTCAAAATTACGAATGTGCCGTGGGATAAAGCACTAGACAATATTTTGCGTATCAAAGGTCTATCAAAAAGCGTAGATAGTGAAGCGGGCATTATTCGCATTCAAAAGCCAGAAACTGTCTTGGCGCGTGATGAATTTGAGCGCAAACGCTTAGAAGAGGTTAGTAAGCAAATTGCAGCCAAAAGAATTGTCAGCACTCAGTACACCGAGATATTCCGCTTGTATTACACTAAGCCTGCTCGCGTAAAGGCGCAGTTAGAGGCCATCTTCGGCGGCACTGCCCCGGGAGGCGCTATTGCTGTCCGCCCACCAGGTGGAATCATTGAAATCACGACTGATGAGCGTATTAATTCGATCATCATTAAAGGCACGAAGAGTGAGATGGAGTTGGCAGCAAAACTCATCTCTAAGTTGGATATACGCACCCAAGAGGTTCTCATTGAGGCCTTTGTTGTAGAAGCCACGGATGATTGGCAGCGTGAACTTGGAGTGCGTTTAGGGGCTTACACAAATAGCTCCGCTAATAATGCAGGCCGAAGTTCTGTGGGTGGTACTAATGGTCTTAATTTAGGCCCAACCCCAATTCAATTGGGTACCGATACTGGCTCTGTATTTAATCAGCCAGTAACAGGCTTGGCTAACCCCTTTGGTTTAGGTTATTTGTATCAAACCACTTCAAATGCCTTGAAAGTTGAATTAACTGCTTTGGAGCAGTTAGACCTTCTCAAGATTATTTCTAATCCACACGTATTTACGATGGATAACGAAGAGGCTGTTGTGATCGACGGTGTGCAGATTCCATATCCTGTTCCAGGAGTTGGTACCAATCAGATTACTTATGAGTTTAAGGATGCGGCCCTCAAATTGACGGTTACTCCGAGTGTTGTAGGTGACGGAAATCTTTATTTGAATATGATCGTCAATAAGGACTCGCCAAATTACACCACTTCACCGCCATCTATTAACAAAAGAGAAGTGAGAAGCAAGCTGCTGATCAAGGATGGCACGATTGCAGTGATTGGTGGTATCTATGATCAGACCCAAGAAAATAAAACAATTAAGGTTCCTCTGCTGGGAGACATTCCTTACTTGGGCGCTTTATTTAGATACAACAAGAAGGTGGATAACAAAACCCAATTGTTGGTTTTCATAGCGCCTAAGGTTCTCAATTAGCGATGATGGCTACGGTAGATTTATCACAAGAAATGGCCCGGTTTACATTAGACCGTGGCTTAGTAAACCCGCTAGATTACAAACAAGCAGAAGCTGAGAGTCGTCAAAGCGGACGTAATCTTTATGAAGTCCTGGTCCAATCTAATTTTGTAAGCGATATTGGGGTTAAGGAAAGTCTTTCTAATTACTTAGACCTCTCTTTGACTCCTGACCCGATTATTGAGGATATTGCATCGCATTTTGTCGATGTCATTCCAAGAAATTATGTTTTAGACAATCGCATTATTCCGTTTTCTCTGAGTGATGCTGAAATCAAGGTTGCTATCTCAGAGCCAAGTGCGCTCAGAGGCATTTCTAGTGCGAAGTTAATTACTGGCAAGAAGATTGTTGCTACAGTTGTTTCCCCTCTGGAAATGGAACAATTGCTGCAAACGGTCAAAGTTAAAATACCCGCAAAAGATCCAGTAGATTTTCGTTTAAGCGCCCCCATTAGCGGCAGTAAAAATTCGACAGCGATTGAACTAAATGAAGGCTTGAAACCGAAAAAGAAGCCTAGCCTATTATTTGGTGAAAAACCTGCAGCGCCTGTGACTGCATCATCGAAAACAAAACCCGCTGCCCCGACGGTTGCCTCTGATGATCAGGGCGGACAAATTATTTTATTTGTTAATGCATTAATTTTTGATGCCGTGAATAAGGGCGCCAGCGATATTCATATTGAGCTGTATAAGGATCGCGCTACTTTACGAAATCGAATTGACGGTGTGCTTCAAGAGATGGTGCAATACAAAGATTTTTTGTTCACCAATTATTCAGCCATCACCACCCGCATTAAAATTATGGCTTCCTTGGATATTTCCGAGCGTCGCTTGCCGCAAGATGGCGCAATCGTAACCTCCTTACCAAGTAATCGCGATATTGACCTGCGTGTCTCAGTGCTCCCAACAGTATTTGGAGAGCGCATAGTGATGCGTATCTTAGATCGAGAGGGCGTTTCATTTGATCTGGATAGACTAGGCTTTCCAGAAAAAGAATATCAAGATGTGATTTCTGCAGTTGATGCCTCGCAAGGGATGGTCTTGGTTACCGGCCCTACGGGTTCAGGTAAATCTACTACCCTCTATGGTGCTTTACGTCGACTTAATAAGCCCGATATCAACATTTTGACTGCTGAAGACCCAGTGGAATTTACTGTAGAGGGCATTGGGCAAGTGCAGATTCGGGATGACATTGGATTGACGTTCTCGCAAGCTTTACGATCATTTTTGCGTCAGGATCCTGAGGTGATATTGGTGGGAGAGATTCGCGATAAAGATACTGCTGATATCTCCATTAAAGCTTCACTGACTGGTCACTTGGTACTCTCAACCCTGCATGCAAATGATGCTATCAGCACGATCGTGCGTTTAGTGAATATGGGAATTCCAGGATACTTAATTGGCGCTGCGCTGACATTAGTGATTGCACAACGCTTAGCCAGAAAGATTTGTACGCATTGCAAAGAAGAGCATTCTGGAGACCATCAAGCGAGTTTGTTGGATATTGGTTTTAGCCCAGAAGAAGCAGTTTCCATCAAGCTTTACCATGGCAAAGGTTGCGATAAGTGCAATAACACCGGTTACAAAGGGCGTCAGGGAATATATGAAGTTTTGAAAATTAGTGACAAGCTTCGTGCCGCCATTATTGATAATGCCGCTGCAACTGACTTGGAGAAGATTGCCGCCCAAGACGGATTCCGTAATATCCAGGAAATCGGTCGAGAAATGATGAGAGACGGACGTTTAACTCTTGATGAATACCGTCGCAATCTCGTCTTCCATTGATAGCGCTGATATATGCCAGATTTTACGTGGAAGGGCATTAAGAATACCCAGTATCTCAATGGGACTATTACCGCATTAACGCGCGATGAAGCAGCGTACAAGCTCAAAGAGGATGGCATCATCATCACCCACCTGGATAAAAAGGGGTGGGAAGGTGAGAAAAAAGAGGCGAGTAAGCCGCTAAAGCTCAGTTTTAAGATCAGCTTACCTAGGAAGGTTAGGCTCGATAAAATTATGATTGCCACCAAAAAAATGGCAACCATGCTGCGTTCTGGTTTAGCGATTTTGCCTTCCTTAGAAATGGTGCGCGATCAAGTTGACGATCCATTACTGAAAAAAACCATTAGTGAGATTTATCAAGACGTAGAGGCTGGATCTAGTTTGTCGAAGGCCTTTGGCAAACATCCGGATGTCTTCGATTCTATTTATATCAACCTTGTGCGCGCCGGTGAGTCGAGTGGTAGTTTGGATATCTTCTTAGATAAACTCGTTTTGAGCATCCGTAAAACGATCAAGATTCGCAAGAGTATTCAGTCTGCGCTACTTTATCCCTGCATCTTATTAGCCGTTGCAACTATTGTTTTGTCGATCATGATGATTTTCGTGGTGCCCGTATTTGCCAAAATGTTTGGCAGCATGGGATCGCAATTGCCTGCTCCCACGCTCATGATTGTGAATATGAGTGACTTCCTGCGCGATCCCTTTGGTGGGGGCTTGCTTGCCGTGATATTGGTCGGTAGCTTTATTGGATTTCGAATGATATTGAAGCGGAATTTGGCCTTGCGCAGAAAATGGCACGCACTGATTTTGCGCCTTCCTTTAATTGGCGACATGGCTCTACACTCAAATGTCGCACAAGTAGCAATGGTCTACGGAAACTTAACGAATGCAGGCGTTCCGGTGATTGAGGCTTTAGATATCACTGCAGAATCTAGTAAGAACGAAGTGATTAAAGACGGCATTCAAGCTGCTAAGCGTGGTGTATTTTCTGGTGAGCCACTCTCACAGTTATTAGCCAATATCAAGATCTTCCCAAGTACATTCTCTCAATTGGTATCCGTTGGTGAGCAGACGGGAAATATGAGTGAGATGCTCGAGACTATTAGCTCCTATTACGAAGAAGAATTTGATACCTCAGTAGACAAGATGTCGCAGATGATGGAGCCAATCATGATTGTCTTCTTGGGCGGAGTGATTGGTTTTATTTTGGTTGCAATGTATCTACCCATCTTTAAGATGGGACAAATTGTTACCGGGTGATGCAATGAGGTTATTTTCATTCCTAAGAAAACTGGGCTTTGGAGTGGCCGTACTAGAACTATTGATTGCACAAAATTACGCCTTTGCTGCCTCTCAAAAATATGAAGATATTTCTTTAGCTAATCGTTATGAACTACGACAGTCGATAGCCTCTGAAGTGAGCTCTATTAGCTCTTTTCGATCGTCCACCCAAGCTGTTGCTTGGATTAGCTATCAATCTAGGAACTTGGCAAAAAAGATACCCAATGAAGAAACTCGGCGCCAATGGTTGCGGATGGTTCACTATGAGGCAACGCGATACAGCCTAGACCCTGATCTTGTTTTGGCTTTAATTGAGGTGGAGAGTGGTTTTAATCGCTTTGCAATTTCCAAAGTAGGCGCTAGCGGATTAATGCAAGTGATGCCGTTTTGGAAGGATCTGATTGGTGATACGCGAGATTCTTTGTTTGATGTGAGAACCAATCTACGTTATGGCTGCATCATCTTAAAACACTACTTAGATATAGAAAATCAAAATCTCACACGAGGGCTGGCGCGATACAACGGCAGCTTAGGCGAGGAACTCTACCCAAGTATGGTGACGGCCGTTTGGCGTGCTAAATATCGTTATTCAGAGGAACAAAATTGAAAACCTTTTCTTCTAAATCGAAGACATTCATCTGGATTTTATTTGCCCTCAATATCGCTTTGGCCTTATGGGTGAATGAGGTGCACCATACCCCTTGGGGATGGGTTCCAACCCATCTAACCCTAGAGAAGCTGCCAACTCTTGCTGAGTTATTAGCTGCCAGCCAGTTTTTACTATTTGGGTTCACGCTTGACCAGTTATTGAGATTTTCCATTAAGCGTTTTAATGGTCATAAAAAGCAGGGTCAAATTCCCGTCATCGTGGTTGAAGCTGCATCGATAGTGATTTACGCCTTAGTTGCGTTACTCGGTTTTATTCTATTGTTCGATCAGTCGATTAGCACTTTGGTAGCGGCATCTGGCGCATTGGGCTTAGCAGTTGGTTATGCCTTTAGAGACATGATCTCGGACGTTATTGCCAGTATCACCATACAAACGGATCACTTGGTTGCTATAGGCGACATTATTGAATACCCGGAGAGCAATGCTGCATTGACCGCAAGGGTGATTGAGATGGATCGTCGCTATATCACGCTGCAAAATTTAGATGGGGCAAAGTATCGAATTACCAATAATCGATTTTTGGGTATTGCCTTCATTAATCTCAGTCAACAAGAGCGTTTGCCTGTTCGTGAGATATCCATTCCAGTCGATGCGCAATATAACTCAGATCAAGTGTTGGCAGTGCTGAGTTCTGCAATGGAATATGTGGGCGTTACCCATCCCCATTTTAATGGCTGGTTTCGCTGCTATGTTTCACAGGTGCTGATAGGCAGCGTAATCTACAAGATTCGCTTTGAATGTAGTGCTGATAGCTTATTAGATGACCCTAAACACCATATCTTAAAAAATGCTTTACGGTTCCTCAAGAGCTCAGGTATTTCATTTGATTCATCCATGGTTGTGCAAAATGTAGACTCCTTACATACCAGCCATTTTTCACCTTTACTCAACGTATATCCCTTTGGAATTCTCCGTGTATTGGATGAGAAAGAAGTGCTCGAGTTATCTAAAAATGCGAAATCCTTGCACTTTAATCCGGGACAGCAGGTGATTACGCAGGGCGATACTGCCAATAGCATGTTCATTATTGCTGAAGGCTGTTTAGAGGTGACCTCTCATAATCAGAATGGCGAGAAAATTACACTCGCCCATTTGTGGCCAGGTGACTGCGTAGGTGAGATGTCGTTATTGACTGGTGAACCGCGTTCTGCAAATGTATATGCCAATCTCAATACGCATTTAATTGAAATTACCAAGGAAGAATTGGCGCCGATATTGTCCAAGAATCCTCTTCTGGTGGAGCGTATTTCTATCCTCTTGGCTGAGCGGGCGGCTCACAAGCAGAAGACACTCAGTCAATCAGCTCAAGTCAATATGGCTGAGGAAGTTAAAACCTCACTAGTGGCTAAGATTATGAAATTCTTTGGAAAAGCTTAATGGCTATCGGAATCAGTACCGCCTAGAAATTTTGGGTAACGCAAATGGTATTTATAGATAGCCAGACGTAGGCAAATAATCAGTGTAAGACTGAATATTAGGCTGATGAAAACCGGTATTGGGCTGTATTCAAAATGGTTAGCAATCATGAAACCTGCAACCAAGCAAAGCGCGCCAGCAACAGCCGCTTCCTCATAGATTACGCCTTTGAAGGTGCTCGGTTCTTGGTTAATCACAATATCTCTGAGCATACCGCCACCCGCACAAGTTAATGCGGCGCAGATTGGCGCCCAGAACCACGGCAGATTAGATGAAATCGAAATGGCTGCTCCAGTAATAGCGAGCGCACTAAATCCTAGAATATCGGCATACTTTTTAGTGCTCTTAAAGATTTCGCTTTTGTGAGCATCATGATGGGCCGCAACAATGGATGAGGTAACTAAGACAACCAAGAGGATTCCGAGAGGATATGTTAAATCCTTCACATAGTAGAAGGGCAGTCTATCCCCACCAATCAAGAGATCTCTCAGCGTGCCTCCACCAACGCCCGATAGGAAGGCGAGAACCAATCGTCCCCATAGGTCGTAGCCACGATTGATTGCCTCTAAAACGCCAGATAGCGCAAAAGTAAACACGCCAAAATAAACCAAAATTTTGAAAGCCAACATGCTAGTAGTGCTCGAGACATAAAACTTGGTGGCCTGGGTTAATGGGGTAGTATTTTTGTCTTCTTTTTTGAGTGCATTCCAAATATCATAAGTCCAGATCCGCTCAGGTGTTGGATTCACTTTTCCTGGGGATAGTAGGCGATTCACCTCGGAGTGGTAGCGACCCAAATCAAATAAACCGAATTCATCTGTATTGGATGGAATGATGCCCAAGATGGATTCGAGCATATGTTGTTGATGCTCTCGGTTGAGATTGGGAGCCATTCTTTGCACTGTTTCAACGGCTAGAGTCGGGGCAATTCTTGCCTCCTTCCAGCCCGTCCGAATGGCCTTGGTAAATCTCACCAATTGCTCTTTAAATATCGGTGAGCTGAGGCGATTGGTCATGACATAAAGGCCGTCTTCAACATGCGGAATCCCAAACACTTCGGGATTAATCACAATTAAATCACTTGCCGGTATTCCGCTGGCTAGTATTTGCCAATATTCGTTATAGGCCATCGCAGTAGCGCAGGCTACTTTTCCGTCGATCAGATCTTGGCCATTGGGTGATTGCTGCAGGATTTCTACAGAATCTTTTGGGATGCTTAATAGATCAAGCAATTCTTTAACGACAGTCTCATCACCTAAATTCCAAACCCCCACTTTTTTCCCGGTCATGTCTTTGGCGGTGAACACGCCTGCGCTGATCCTGCAGACTACAGCAAGCGAAGATCCTGAAAAAATTTGCGCTACATTGGTTACATGCTTGCCTTCTGTTGAGTGACTCCAGGCGTTTCCAAGCCACGCCACTGCAATATCAGCCCTGCCTTCTTGTAGTTCTGTGATGGGATTAATATTGGGACCACCCTCAATTAGGGTGACATGCAGTCCCTGATTTTCAAAGTGCTTACGTACTTGGGCAACATAGAAGCCAGCAAATTGGCTTTGATGCATCCACGCCAGTTGAACGCGTATGGGGTCGGCGATAGTCTCTGTAGTCTGACTTGAGGTTAGCGGCGTGAATATTGCTAGCCAAACCAGTAGCGGCCATAAATAAAGACTAGCCAATTTTCGATGCATCTTCATATTAGAAAGGAAGTGTTGCGTTTGGCTTTGCGTTTAATAGGGCGGTTTTAAATTCATCTTGAATGCGTAAAATGGCTGCTTCACTGTCAGCCTCAAAACGCATTACCACTACAGGAGTGGTATTGGATGGTCTTGCCAAACCAAAGCCGTCAGCATATTCCACCCGAATGCCGTCAATCGTATTGATAGACTCTGAGCTTGGGAATTGAGCATTCGCCTTCATCGTTTCTAGCAAAGTAAAGGGCTCTCCCTCAGCGCACGGAAGTTGCAACTCCGGAGTGCAGATGGCATTTGGTAAATCATTTAAGGTTTGATTGGGATCTTTTTCTTTGGAGAGAATCTCCAATAGTCGTGCACCCGTATAGAGACCATCATCAAAGCCAAACCAACGGTCTTTAAAGAAAATATGCCCACTCATTTCACCAGCCAGTGGAGCGCCAGTTTCTTTGAGTTTTGCTTTCACTAATGAGTGACCTGTTTTCCACATCAGCGGTTCGCCACCATATTTCTTTACGTAAGTAGCAAGATTGCGCGTGCACTTGACGTCATAAATAATTTGACCACCAGGATTGCGTGAGAGGACATCTTTAGCAAACAGCATCATTTGGCGGTCAGGGAAAATCACCTGACCATCTTTGGTAACAACGCCCAAACGATCGGCATCACCATCAAAGGCAAGACCGAGCTCATTATCGGTAGTCTGCAGATTCTGAATGAGGTCTTGCAAGTTTTCAATATGGGCTGGATCTGGGTGGTGATTGGGGAACTTACCATCCACTTCGCAAAAAAGCTCTTCTACTTCGCATCCTAGAGCTCTAAAGAGTTGTCCTGCAAATGCACCTCCAACTCCGTTACCGCAGTCGATGGCAATCTTGATAGGACGAGCAAGTTTGACATCACCAATAATGCGTTGTGAATACATTGGGAAGATATCAAAAGTGCTGCGTGTACCCTTACCGATAGCAAACTGCTTGGCTTCAATGCGTTTGCGTAAGGCTTGGATTTGATCACCGTAAATCGCCGCACCACCTAAAACCATTTTGAAGCCGTTGTAGTTGGGAGGATTATGGCTTCCGGTAATCATGACGCCAGATTTTGGTTTCTTCCCGTCAATCGTTTGATTGGCTGCGAAGTACACCATGGGGGTGGCTACCATTCCTAAGTCAATCACATTAATGCCGGTAGAGAGCAAGCCATCCGTTAAAGCCTCGATCAAGCTAGGGCCTGATAGGCGACCATCACGACCGATGACAACTTCAGTCTCACCCAACTCACGCATTTCTGTACCAAAGGCTTGACCAATTAATTTAGCGATAGAGGGGTCTAAAGTCTCATCAATGATTCCGCGGATGTCATACGCTTTGAAAATAGTTGGTGACAATTGCATGAGGCTTCCTTTGGATAGCTTTTGAAATAGCGTCAGCTATTTCACTTCAGTATGATTAAAGAGATTGATGCGTTGAGCAGTGATGGCATCGATGTTGTCATCAGCTTGTACGGCCAAACCATTTTTAAGGGCTGCCTCAATGGGTTTAGCAAGCACTTTTCCTAATTCAACGCCGGGCTGATCAAAGCTATTGATATTCCATAGAGCACCAAGAGCAGCGGTACGACTCTCATAAAGTGCTAGTAAGGCACCAAGATAAAAAGCATTCAGTTTAGGGAGTATCAACAGATTACTGGGTCGTTTACCGGGATAAGTATTGTTGGGGTTCTCGGTTTGTTTGCCATTAGCCAAAGCTTGTGCTTGAGCTAGGCAATTCGATAGCAAAATGCGGTGATGCGCTTTCGCTTCAGCAAGATGACTCATGGGTTCCCGAATCGCGATGAAGTCGATTGGAATCACATCAAGGCCTTGATGTAATAGTTGGAAATAAGAATGTTGCGCATTGCTTCCAGAGCTACCAAATACGACAGGACATGAATACTTCACCGGCATACCGTCTCGATCAACGCTTTTGCCATTGCTTTCCATATCTAGTTGTTGCAACCATTTCGGAAACCAATCTAGGGCATCCGCATACGGAATCACAGCATAGGATTTGATGTGGTGCTTCTTTTGTTGATAGATCAAAGAAAGCGCCATGATGACTGGAAGATTTTCTTCTAGCGGTGCTGACTTAAAGTGCTGATCCATAAACTGGGCACCCGCTAAAAATTCTTTAAAAGTATCAAATCCATATTGCAGTGCAATTGGTAGGCCGACTGCAGACCAAACGGAGTAGCGTCCTCCAACCCAATCCCAGAATGGATAAATATTATCTTTGGCAATTCCAAATTCTTCCGCAGCGCTTACGTTAGCGGTAACTGCAAATAATGCCTGGGAGATCTGCACATCATTACGACCGCTATCTTTAAGCCACTTTACGACCGCTTTAGCGTTCATATTGGTCTCAAGCGTAGTGAATGACTTGGAGACAATAATGACGCGGGTGCTATTGGCGTGTGCGCGTTGCAATATGCGATTTAACTCCGCTGTATCGATATTGGCAAGGAAGTGCATGCGCATGCCGCGACTATCAATATCGGGCACATGGGCTAAAGCCTCAATCGCAAGGCGAGGACCAAAATCAGAGCCACCAATCCCAATATGAATGACGTCTGTTACGCCTACCCATTTGTTACATAAACCTTCAATGCGACGCCAAACGTCAGCCACCTCAGGCATGACATCTTGACCATTTACGAATACGGGTTTTTTCTCTAAATTTCTGAGGGCAGAATGCAGGGCGGGGCGATTTTCTGAGTTATTTACCGCTTTACCGGCAAATAGGTCCTCAATAAATTGCTCTAAATGGGACTCTCTGGCCTGGCGAAAGAGGGATTTCCAGCTTTTGCTATCAATACCCTGATAGGCAGTATCTAGAACGATATCTTGGGCGCAAACTACGGAATGAAGGCTCTCTTTAGCCGGTTTTGAAGACATGTATAGATTTTATCAAGAAGCACCTCAAAACCCACTAAAACATTGAAAATGTTACGATTTCGGTAAATTTAAAGATAAACAATGCCCTAGGACGGATAAATGGAGCGGGTTGACTGTGTAGTCGTCGGTGCGGGTGTTATTGGCCTTGCAATCGCTAGAGAAATGGCCTTACAGGGTCGAGAAACGATTCTATTGGAGCGAGAGAGCGCATTCGGCACGGTGAGTAGCGCACGCAATAGCGAAGTGATCCATGCAGGCATCTATTACCCCAAAGATTCGCTGAAAGCCAAGCTCTGCGTTGAAGGCAATCGTTTGCTTTACGAGTACTGTCGCAGTCATCAAGTAGCGACTCAGCCGTATGGCAAATTAATCGTTGCAACTGACGAAACGCAATTGAATGATTTGCAGGCAATTTTGTATAAGGCCCAAAACAATCATGTGCCTGTGATCAAAATCATTTCCGGTGAAGAGGCAAAATTATTAGAGCCGCAATTGCAATGTGAGGCTGCCATTCTGTCGTCGAGCACTGGCATTGTAGATAGCCATGGTTTCATGCTTTCACTCTTAGGGGGTTTTGAGGATGCCGGTGGAATGGTGGCATATCAATCACCGTTGATGAGTGCCAAGCCCATTGGTGAAAATGCCAAAGATGGATTTGAATTAGAAATCGGGGGCGCTGATGGGATGAAGTTGCATACCAAAATCCTCATTAATTGCGCTGGTATGAGTGCGCCAGCAGTTGCACAAAAAATTGCAGGACTGCCACAGCAGTACATTCCAAAAGCGTACTTTGCAAAAGGCAATTATTTTTCCCTTTCTGGTAAATCGCCTTTTTCCCACTTGATATATCCCATTCCTGAGCCTGGCGGATTGGGCGTTCATCTCACACTAGATATGGGTGGTCAGGCCAAATTTGGTCCAGATGTACAGTGGCTTGAAATTGATAATGAATACCAAGTTGATTACACAGTTGACCCTAAGCGAGGAGAGGGGTTCTATGAGGCCGTGCGCCGATATTGGCCACAGCTCAAGGATGGTACTTTACAGCCTGATTATTCAGGGGTGAGGGCAAAAATAGTTCCGCCAAACACGCCTGCTGGCGATTTTTGCTTTAACGGGCCAAGGGACCACGAACTACAGGGACTCTTTAATCTATATGGCTTTGAGTCGCCCGGATTAACCTCAAGCCTTGCTATTGCCAAGCATTTAGAGGGGCAAATCAAAAGTTCTTTATAATCTGGTGCTTGAATCCATCTGATTCAAGCAATTGGAAGAGTGGCAGAGCGGTTGAATGCACCAGTCTTGAAAACTGGCGAGGATGAAAGTCCTCCGTGAGTTCGAATCTCACCTCTTCCGCCAATTCACTAGTTATTACAAGGCCTGTAGCAAATCAACAGCCTTGTTACCAAAATCGTTACCAAGAACCACCTTCGGGTGGTTTTTTATTTGCCTGGATCATTAAAATTCAATTGAGGACTTGCTGTAATTTTTCATTTGAGAAATAAATCTTAGCAATTTGGGTAGATTTATTTCTAATTCTGAGTAATATGTATTCATCATCTCGAACATTATTTAACCTTCTTGCGGGAGAGTGAAATGAAGATAATTACAGACATGACTATAAGAGTAGCGGCACTGACGCTTATGCTGCTAGTTAGCATGACGTCGGCCTTGGCCGACCAGAAGGGTGGCGTTACTGATCCCTGCCCAATCAAGATTGAGAACTGGCGCGGCAAGGCATTCTACGAAATTCTGTTCATGAACCGCCAGGCCAACGGCAGCGGGATCGGCTACTACTACAATTCGCTTGGCAAGGACCTTGAGGCGCCCAACGATGTCATGGACGCCCGCTTCCGCGCACTAAATGCAGATGACTTGAAAAAGAAATACGGGAGCGATGGTGTCCTCTTCAACGGTCCGCGTCGTCTCGTGGCGAACGGCATAACAGGGATGGCCTGGGATGGCTGCAAGGAGAGGGTGATCGCCACGATCCCCTTGCGAGTACTCGGCCTCTTCGAAACCCCCGACCTCAGCAAAGCCGTCACTGGAACCCTGCCTGCATATAAGGTGCTGGTGTCTAAGCGAACCAATACCTTTTTCTTCAATGCAGGCGAAACAGTGTATGAGCTGATTACCCCTGAGGGTGCTGTGTACACCATGTTCAGCTTGTCCTTGAAGATTGATCCCAAGAACACTATCGAAAGCCTACCCACCCTTGGCAAGCGCCTGACCTTGCCGGAGGGATGGAAGTTTAGATCGCGCAAGTTGGACAAGGATATGACTCTGACGTCTACCGCTGATTCCAACCCGCCTAACAGTATCGTTCTCGACCAATTTGAAGGCAACTACCAGTACAACGCTGGCGCCAGCGCTAAAAAGTAGTGCCTTACTGACCGGCGGTAACGATTTAGGTTTGTTCTGTGTCACCCCACCACGTGTTGAGGGTGGGTGATGCACCTTGCTTGCAGGGCAAGATTGATTGCTTGAAAAAAAGAGGGATGGCATCATGAAAAATCGCCAAGTTTTAGCTTTTATTGGATTCATCATTGCGTCTATCGTGGCAGTAATGATTGTTGGATGCGGTAATAAGAACGATGCCGTTTCTCAAGCGGAAAAGAGAGATACCGTAGCGGGCATTCCTGTGCCAAGTATTGAGGAGACAAAGGCGATTGCAGAAGAAGGGTTCATCTACGGGCTTCCAATCGTTATGAACTATGCAGTCATGTATGACTACGCAATTAATCGCGATTCAGGACAGTTTAAAGCCCCCTTTAATGAAATCAATAATGAGGCGCGTGTCTTTACCTATAAAGATACGACAGTCGTTTCACCCAATAGTGATACTCCTTATTCGATTGTGTTTATGGATTTGAGATCAGAGCCGATGGTGTTATCAGTGCCTGCAATAGATAAAAAGCGTTATTACGCAGTGATGTTGTGCGATGGCAATACGTTTAATTATGGTTATATCGGTAGCCGTGCTACTGGCAATGAGGCTGGCAACTACATGGTGGTTGGGCCTGATTGGCAGGGTGAAACACCTGCGGGTATTAAAAAAGTCTTTCGTTCATCAACCCAATTTTCTGTAGCAATTTATCGCACTCAACTTTTTAATGCAGCGGATATGCCTAATGTAGTTAAAGTGCAAAGTGGATATAAAGCACAATTACTTTCGGCATATCTCAAACAGCCTGCTCCAGCTTCTGCACCAGTGATTGATTTTCCAAAGGTCAATAAGGAAATGGTGAAAACCAATTTCTTCGAATATCTAAGCTTTGCGCTTCAGTACGCACCAGCCGGCCCCGAGGAAAATATTATCCGCGAAAAATTGGCAAGCATTGGCATCGGACCCGGCAGAAAGTTTGAGTTCAAAGACCTCTCGGCCGAACACAAAGCTGCAATTCTTTTAGCCATGAAAGAGGGCGAAGAGAAGATTGAAAAAATGGCTGCAAATGGAGGTAAAGACTTTAATGGGTGGAGGGTAGGCGGTCTAGCTGGTGGGGATCGTGCTTTCTTCAATGGGGATTGGCTAAAACGCGCTGCTGTTGCAAAAGCCGGCATCTATGCAAACGATTCAATTGAAGCTATGTATCCATTGACTCGGATGGATAGCCAAGGCGAAATACTTGATGGCAGCAAACACAGCTACACGCTCACTTTTGCAAAGGGTCAGCTTCCGCCGGTGAATGCCTTCTGGTCAATCACGGTGTACGATGGTAAGACGCAACTCTTAATCGAAAATCCAATCAATCGCTATCTGATTAATTCTCCAATGCTACCGGGGTTGAAGAAGAATGCTGATGGATCAATAACGATCTACATTCTAAATAAGTCGCCAGGTAAATCGAAAGAAGCAAATTGGCTGCCAGCACCCAACGGTCCAATCTATCTGGTTATGCGTCTTTACTGGCCAAAAGAGACTTCTCCATCCATATTGCCGCCGGGCGAGGGAGAGTGGAAGCCACCTGGAATTGTTTTGGTGAACTAAGTTAATTCACTTCGGGAATTTTTTATCACTGGTGGGTCGAGCGAGATTCGAACTCGCGACAAGCGATTTAAAAGTCCTCTAGTTGAGGTTATGAAAAACTAGAAACTCGCTGCCAAACCAATAGAGGTGCCGTGCACGTTTTGACCAAACTGGTAGCGAAAGACAACCCTAATTCTCGAAAAGATGGGGTCAGAGGCGCTACGATCAAGTTCTACTCCGGTACCAAGAGAAGACAGCGAGCTAAATCCGAGTGTGCCGCGGAGATCACCCAAGAATTGGGTATTTGCAGCTTCAAATACTGCCCTGATCGGTCTGTCTAGAGCCATAAAGGGCGTAGGAATTCTGCTGCGCGCCCAGAGTGAGACGCTTTGAGAATCTGCCGAGCCTTGGACTGCTGTAGAGCTATCAAAGGTTTGAATATTAATATTGGTATAACGTAGCTCGATATCAATTTCTTGATCAGGCATATAGTTTTCGTAATCGAGCATGACTGATCCTCCCAAGCCATAAGAGTTCATGCGACCACTATTAATAAATTGCAAATTAATGTCTCGATTATTGTTGATGTAGCGCGTAGCAATAGAGGCATCACTTTCTAAATGGCCAAGCATGACATTGGCTATGGGCCTAAATCGCAGTTGATCTGTGATTGGAAAATCCCAGCCAACTCCGCCGGTACCCGTGATGCTATTCCAATACATGGGGATGTTCACAGATCGATTGCCAACCCCATCCGTAAAGGTTGGGTTATAGCGATTAAATGCCAAAGTCCCCTCTAGGTAGAGAGGAAAGTTAGCGCTGATGCGATCACCACCACCAAGTGAGGTCATTTGTAAATCCGCCTTATCACTAGTGCCGTTGGTAATTTTAAGATTGCCCGTGGTCACATCTGGGGTTAGGGAGTACCCAGTAATCGTCATTAAGGCATCAGCCCGCTTCTTTAAATAGTTAGTTCCTGCATCCTGGAGGGGGGTTTGGGCATGCGCATAACCAACACCCAAGAGAAATAAGGCAGAAAAGGAAAGGAGCTGGACTCTACTGAAAGGCTGCATAAAACGGATTTTAGCGAAACAATTCGGTGGATGTACCATAGCGAACATGAGCTGCTATTTTCCAATGACTTCCTTTGGACTTTTATGAAAATCAAACTTATATCCATCTCGATTGCAATCACATTAATGAGCTCAGGGCTAGCAATAGCAGCAGGGGGTGGCGGGGTTGTTGCTGATCCTGGTGCCATGCAAGGCAAACACTTTGATGAAAAGGGTAAGGCGCCATCAAGTTATACCGTTGAGCTACAAAATGGGCTGCGCAAGACTCTGCCTTTTGAAGATAAAAGAGACTTTGAGGAATCTAAAAAAGGCTTTATTGCCGCGCCTCCTTATAAGACGATCATGGCAGACGCTGGGAATGTAGCGTGGGATATGGGAAGTTATGATTTCTTATTGCAAGGCAAAGACTTTGATAGTGTGCATCCTTCATTGCAACGCCAGGCCATTCTCAATATGGGTTATGGGCTTTATGAAGTCGTTCCAGGAAAAATTTATCAAGTGCGTGGTTTTGACTTAGCCAACATAAGTTTTATTAAAACGAATACTGGCTGGATTGTGTTTGACCCATTAACCGCAAAAGAAACAGCTCGCGCCGCTCTGGAGTTGGTCAATGAGAAACTTGGAAAGCGTCCTGTAGTGGCTGTGGTGTATTCACACTCACATGGAGATCACTTTGGTGGCGTGCGAGGCGTCGTGAATGAGGAAGACGTCAAGAGCGGCAAAGTGAAGATCATCGCACCCGCTGGCTTTATGGATCATGCGATTGCTGAAAATGTGTATGCCGGCAATGCAATGACCCGAAGAATGTATTTTCAGTACGGGGTTTTATTGCCAAGAAGCCCATTTGGCCACGTTGATCAATCGATTGGAAAAAATACTGCTGCTGGTAATTTAGGCCTGATTGAGCCAAATGTCTATATCAATCAGCCATACGAAAAAATGACGGTTGATGGTGTCGAGATGGAGTTTCAAAATACGCCGGGCACCGAGGCGCCTGCTGAGATGAATACTTATTTCCCACAATTCAAAGCGTTTTGGGCAGCAGAAAATATCACCGGCACGATACACAATATTTATACCTTGCGTGGTGCATTAGTGCGTGACTCTTTAGCCTGGTCCAAAAATATTAACAATGCCCTATATCGTTACGGCAATGAAAGCGAGGTCATGTTTGCATCTCATAGTTGGCCGCGCTGGGGAAATGAGCGCATTCAAGAGGTGATGCGCACACAGCGGGATAGTTATGCCCACTTGCACAATGAAGTGCTTCACTTGGCAAATAATGGCGTCACCATTAATGAAATTCAGAATGTCTATAAACAGCCAGAAAGCCTAAAGAAACAATGGGCCGCCCATAGCTATCACGGTTCAGAAGAGCATAATAGCCGCGCCGTTATCAATCGCTATTTAGGTTATTGGGATGCTAATCCTGCAACGCTAGCACCATTGTCACCAAGAGATTCTGCCCCGCTTTATGTGGAAATGATGGGCGGTTCAGGCAAGATCTTGGCCAAGGGTAGGGAGCTTTATAAGCAAGGCAAGTATCGTGAAGCGATGGAAATTGTGAATAAGTTGGTTTACGCGCAACCGAACAACACTGCAGCTAAAGATCTACTGGCTGATATTTTTGAGCAGATCGGCTACCAGAAAGAAAGCCCAAGTATGCGTAATAGCTTCCTGGGTGCCGCCTATGAGCTACGTCACGGCATGCCGACTGGAGCTTCACCAAAATCCAACGGTCCAGACATGATCAGGGGTATGACAACCGAACTTTGGCTTAATGCACTTGCAATCACTATGGATAGTAAAAAAGCGGCGGGTATGAATTTTGTAATCAATCTTTCTACGCCAGACAATGGCGAGAAGTTTGTGATTGAAATGAGCAACTCTGCTTTGACCAATATTAAAGGTCAGCAAGCAAAAAACCCAAATCTCACAGTGACCCTAAATCGCAGTGATCTAGAGCAGGTGATGGGCGGTCAAACTACCTTTGACAAGCTGCAAGCCGAAGGTAAGGCGAAGTTTGATGGCGATCGCAAGGTATTTGATCAGCTGAGAGGTACCTTAACCGTCTTTGTACCTGACTTTGAATTAATGCCGGGAACCAAGCCAAAGTCAGCTCCAAAATCTTCTGCACAATCTTTAAAAGATCCATTTGCAGCACAAGAAATAGCTATTACAGCGGGTGAATAATTCATTTACTCGGACATGCTGTTAGACACGGTATTAGACGAGCATTATTTTAAGGAGGCGTCTTAGTACGCCTCCTACTTTCTTTTAGATTTATTCGTATATTTAAATCAAAATTACTAGGGTTGATTGTTCTGCATACCTAGTGTATTGTTGTAATGATACATCAATACACTATATAAAATGATCAAATCTAAGAAAATTAACAATATTAATATTCATTCAGATAGGTACTACAGTAATGATTACCGTGATGACTACCGTACAGTAGCGTTTGACGTCTATTTGAATTTATTAAAAACCTTTAACAGCAAAGAAATGTTTCTGCTTGAGTCTTTGGGGCCTAAATCTATTGACTCAAAAAAGTCCATGATTGGAATACTGCCAATTTTGAAAATTGAAATAACAGATTGCATCATCACAATCACTGGAAATAAGACTCTATTGGATCGTTACAGGGCTTTGTTCGTAGAGGAAGAATTGATTGAAGCGACCGTTAGCTATTTACGATATCAATTGTTTGAGCGGAGTGAGGTTTGGAAGTATTTACGGGCATTGGACGCTCACTTTAAAACCAGTGAGGGTGGAATTTTGGCTTTTGCAACATTTGGGTACAACACTATTCACTACATAGAAAATATAGCTGGCTATGTCGAAGGGGATATGCCAGATATCGCTCTTACTTGTTATTCAACGTATATAGAGTTTGGGGAGGGGCAGGTCACCCTTCATCAATATGAGTTTATTGGGACTGAAGCCATCAATATTTCTCAAATTACGCCACATTTCACCATTACAACGCGGCCGTATGAGTGTGCTCCTCTTAATTCATTTGTAGTTAAAAGGGAGACTAGTAAGAGTGCATACATACAAAAAGCACGTACAGCCTTAGATCATGTTGCAAAGGGGGATGTATACCAAATTCAAGTTGGTCAGCAAATTTTAGTCGAGTCAGATATTTCGCCACTTGATGTGTATGCAAGGCTAAGGCTGATGAATCCTTCTCCTTATATGTATTTATTTCATTGTGGGGGAAATGAAGTGATTGGGGCTAGCCCTGAGTCATATATTTGTATCGAGGGCGATGAGATAACCATGAGGCCAATTGCTGGAACCTTGGCTAAATCAAAAATGGCCACTAAAGATGAAGCGATAAAAGAATTCCGCTCCAATTCTAAGGAGAAGGCTGAGCATATGATGTTGGTAGATTTATGTCGAAACGATTTATGCAGGGTGGCATCACCAGAAAGTCTTGAGGTTTCTGGTTTGATGTTAATCGAGGAATATTCACATGTGTATCACATGGTATCCACTACTAAAGCCCATATGAGAAAGGGCCTTGATAAATATGATGTGATTCAAGCTTCGTTTCCGGCTGGCACTATGACGGGTGCCCCAAAAATTAGAGCAATTGAACTCATTTTTGAGCTGGAGGATAGTGCTCGCGGAGTGTATGCAGGAGCCTTGGGAATCATTGGATTGGGCACTAATTTTGTTAATGCAGCCCTATGCATTAGAACTGCCGTTGAACACAATGGGACGTATTCATTAAGGGCTTCCGCTGGAATAGTGTCCGACTCTAAGGTTGAGGATGAGTATGCCGAAACCCTACATAAAATGGGCTCAATCTTCAAAGCCATTACTCGGGAGGAGATTTCATGTCACGTCATGTAATTGTTGTAGATGCATATGACAGCTTTGTACATATCCTCGTTGGTTATTTGCAGATTATCGGTTGTAGAGTGAGCTTGTATCGGAAAGACGATAGTCTGCTGGTGGACGCAGTGCGTCAATCGTCTGCGGATATGCTGTTGCTTGGTCCTGGCCCCGGTCATCCCGCAGATTCAGGTTATGGAGAGTTGCTTTCCCAAAATCAGGGGCGCATGCCGGTTTTGGGGGTTTGTTTAGGTCATCAGGCTATTGGTCTTCATTACGGTTGCCAAGTTGAATACGCTAAAAATCTAATGCATGGGAAAACAAGCCTTATTCACCATGATGGCAAGGGCTGCTTCAAAACATTTCTGAATCGCCCTTTCTCGGCAATGCGCTATCACTCAATAGTAGTTTCCAATTCCAATCTTCCTAGCGGGATGGAAGTTTCCGCGCGCTCTGCGGATGATCATTATGTAATGGGCATTAGAAATAAAGATTTAAAAATTGAGGGTATTCAATTCCATCCAGAAAGCATCGGTACAGAGGGTGGAGTTCAAATTCTTCAGAATTTTATAGACGCATACCCTTGTAACTAGCAAATACATTGAATGGTTTTCAAGTCAGACTGATGGCTTTAGTCGACGGGTGCTGAATTTATTCAAAGTATTTTGCTAATGGAGGTAGTCTCTGTGAAGGTATGCGTATTAGTGGGATCATCACGTAAAAATGGGCTAAGCAGTAACGTTTGTGCCGTCTTGCAGGATCAATTTAATGCCAAAGGGTTTTCTAGTAATTTTGTACACTTAGCGGATAAGCATATTGAATACTGTGATGCAGATAATCTTTGTCAATTTGCTCCATGCAAAGTAGCCGATGATATGCCGAGTATTTTGGCTGATATGCAAGAGGCCGACGGAATTATTTACATGCCGGTAATGCATGCTTTTGGCACCAATAGCAAATTTCAAGCATTTTTAGAGCGTGTCGGCTATGGTTATTTGCGCCCCCTCGACCGACCACTTGTAGACAAGATTGCTGCAATTATTGTTGTGGGCAGAAGATATGGTCATACCGCTGTTTATTCGCAAATTATGCTGAATATTATGCTCAATAAAATGATTATGGCGGGATCAGGTTTCCCACCCTTATTTTTTGGGATGTTAGGCGGGGCTGCTGCTGATGTCGAAGCGCTTGAGGCTGTAGAGCAAACAGTAGAGAGAATGCACGATGTGCATATGAGATTTCGTAATCCTGATAAAGCAAAAAATAAGGTTCAAACTCGGCTCACTTTATGAAAATTTCGATCTCCAGAAATCCTTTGCCTTGGGATTTCGTAAGTTTGAGGCCCCTCGGGTAACTTTTGAAATACTGACATTGAGAGTTTTGGCGCACTCCCTTTGTGAGGCATCGGTACATGCAAGGCTTTGATAGATCCGAATTCGATCCAGGAGATCGTTAATCTCAGCAACAGTTAATATTTGCTCGAGAAAAAAACGCATTTCTTGTGGATTTTCAATATTACATAAAATATCTATCAAAGCTTGTTTTGCTTTAGATTGATTCATATTGAGTTCGCTTATTTGTTGAGTTAGCCATCTTAGAATACTAATGTATTGATATTGTTTCAAAAATGAATACATTAAGGCGCAAATGCACCACCAGCCTCAAGAGCCTTAAGCTCTTCACCCGCGATACCTAGTTCAGTAAGAAGCTCGCTAGTATGTTCTCCTAACAAAGGAGGGTGGCGATACACCTCTTGAGGAGTGCCATTCATCTTGACGGCAAAACCAATGTTGGGTACGGTGCCCTCTATAGGATGATCAATCTCCATTCGCATCTTGCGATGACGGCCATGTTCACTATCGAATGCTTCTGGGTAAGTATTAATCGGACCCGCCGGAATGCCCGCGGCTAACAGTGCGTCAACCCATTCATCAGCAGTTTTATTGGCAAATGACTTTTCTAGTTCAGCAGCAAGCTCTAAACGATTGGCTAAGCGTAGCGGATTCGTTTTAAAACGCGCGTCTTCAAATAATTCTGGACACTCTATTTTGTCGCACAGTAACTTCCACAGTTTTTGATTAGTTGCACCCATCACAAAGTAACCGTCAGAGGCTTTCATCGCTTGGTAGGGGGCGCTCATATGATTGGCCGTACCTAATTTATAGGGTTCTACACCAGTTCCCCAGTATTGGGCCGTATCCCAGATAGAGAACGCCAGCGCAGAATCAAAGAGTGAAGCATCAATAAATTGACCTTCACCACTTTTGGTTTTACCAATGTAGGCCGACAAAATGCCATAGACTGCAAATAAGGCGCAGCCAATATCCGCCACTGGAACACCAGCCTTCACTGGAGGACCATCGGGATATCCTGTGACACTCATGACGCCGGACATTGCTTGAGCCATCAGATCAAATCCAGGGCGATCTGCCCAAGGACCTGTTTGTCCAAATCCAGAAATGCTGGCGTAGACCAAACCAGGATTAATGGCTTGCAGAGAAGGGTAATCTATTCCCAATTTCTTCATGACGCCTGGACGATAGTTTTCAACCAAAATATCCGCAGTCTTTACTAGCTCAAAAAATACTTTTTTACCTGCCTCTGTTTTGAGATTCAGTGTGAGGCTACGCTTGTTGCGATTCATATTCAGAAAGCCCATGCTGTCTGAACCCTTCATCTTGAATCCCATCGCTCCACGCGTTTGATCGCCGGTTCCTGGGGGTTCAATTTTGATGACATCGGCACCCAAGTCTGCCAAGAGCATGCAGCAGTAAGGACCGGCCATTACTTGACTTACGTCAAGAACACGCACCCCTGATAGGGGTAATGGTCTCGATGGTCGATCTTGTGAGCCATTTAGAGCGTCATTAGTAGGTGTTTTCGTCATTGTCTCGATTGTTCTTATATGTTTAGAATTACCTTCTAATAGTATCAAACACAATAAAAATAATTTTGGAGACTTTATGTTGCTTAAAACGCCTCAGTGGGCTGTTCGTAGTTTGCTTGCGATCACGCTGGCCACGACCCCATTTTTAGCTCTTGGACAACAAGCCTTCCCAACCAAACCGATTCGATTGATTGTGGGTTTTGCACCTGGTGGTGGTACAGATATTGTGGCCCGTGCAATTGCTCCGAAGATGGGTGAGATTCTCGGTCAAAGCGTCATTGTGGAGAATAAATCTGGAGCGGCCGGCACGATTGCAGCAGATCAAATTGCCAAAGCAAATCCTGATGGCTATACATTGCTGGTTGGACATTCTAATTCCAATGCGATTGCACCCTTTGTATTAACTAACGTTCCCTACAATCCTGCAACGGATTTCACACCAATTACTTATTTGGGATACGTTCCGAACGTTTTGGTAGTGAAGGCTTCATTGCCTGTGAACTCAGTGGCGCAACTCATTTCTCTTGCTAAAGCAAATCCAGGGCAGATGACTTACGGATCTTCTGGCATTGGCAGCACTCAACATTTAGCAGGCGCTTTATTTGCCAAGATAGCTGGTATCCAGCTCAACCATGTTCCTTATAAGGGAAGTGGTCAGGCCATTATTGATTTGCTAGGCGGACAAATTACGATGAACTTCGATACCTTGCCGCCCAACCTGCAGCAAATTAAAGAAGGAAGTCTAAAAGCATTGGCTATTTCAACACCAAAACGCTTATCCATTCTTCCAAACGTACCAACATTTAGTGAAGTAGGTATCACCGGCTTTGATGTTACTAACTGGTATTCAGTGATGGGGCCAAAAGGGATGGACCCAGCTGTTGTTAATAAGATTGATCTGGCTGTTAAAGCAGCCATGGCTGATCCACAAATTAAGAAAACATTAGATGCTCAAGGCTTACAGCCGGAAGGGCCCGCAACACCGGCAGCCTTTAGCTTGTTCTTGGCTGGCGAACTGGCAAAATACCAGCGTTTAGTAAAGAGCTTAAATATTAAGGCTGAATAAATTTCATATGGTTCAGCAGGTCAGTGGTCAAGATGATCAAGGTGAGAAGAGCAATATTGCGCAAGTCGTTTTAGAGATACGCGGCAATGTTGCCCACATTACCTTTGATCATGTCGCTGCGCGCAATGCAATGACCGTTGGAATGTATCAACGTCTTCAGTCTATTTGTCTTGAGCTTGCCCAAAATTCTAGTGTGCGTGTAGCAATATTCAGAGGTGCAGGTGGCAGATCGTTTGTATCTGGCAGTGATATAGCTCAGTTTGCTCTCTTTCAGGATGGGCAAGATGGGGTTCGGTATGAACAAGGTATCGATGATTATTTAAGCCCATTAGCCACTCTTCCAATACCAACCATCGCAGTCATCGATGGCATGGCAGTAGGCGGTGGTTTAGCAATTGCCAGTTGCTGCGACTTTCGGATCTCCACTCCGGATGCCAAGTTTGGAGTGCCCATTGCTAAAACTTTGGGAAATTGTTTATCAGCGTCAAATATTGCGTGGCTGGTTGCTCATCTCAATATCAATATTGTTAAACGCATGCTACTTTTAGCTGAGATGATTTCTGCTTCAGAATTGCTTAAACAAGGATATCTTTTGGCTTGCTATGAGCAGGAGCAGTTGGCTAAAGAGGCAGACAATCTCGCAGAAAGACTTAGTAAATTAGCCCCCATTACCCAAAAATCGAGTAAGTTGGTGCTGGCAAGATTAATCAAGAATCAGTTGCCTGACTGTCATGATCTCATCAGTGAAACGTATGGCAGCAAAGACTTTAAGAATGGAGTTGCTTCATTCTTGCAAGGGCAGCCTCCGCTTTGGATTGGTAGTTAATCCCAAACATCAAGCGTATCAAACACATCAAACGCATCAAACAATTTAATCCAAAAACAGCTCTTGTAGATTATTGAGGTAGCGCATTCCTAATGGAGTGGCTTTTAGTTGACTAGGATTCTCATCAAGCAATTTTTTATCACAAGCCTGGGCTAAGCTCTGACTAATCACACTCAAAGGCAGGCCGGTACGTTCGCTAAAGGTATTGGTCGCGACCCCATCAGTCAGTCTTAAGGTGTTGAGCATAAATTCAAAAGGCAGATCCTTGGGTTCAATCACCTTCGATTCAATTAAGGCGTTGCCCTTGGATTCCATCGCCTGCATATAGGCATCTGGATGGCGTTCACGTACTTGGCGAGTAATTCGATCTGGATAAGAAACCTTGCCATGAGCCCCCGCACCAATTCCAATGTAATCACCAAAGCGCCAGTAATTCAGATTGTGTTTGCACTCTTGATTTTTCTGCGCATAAGCAGAAACCTCATAACGTTTGTAACCCGCCTTCAAGAGCAAATCTACATTCTGTTCAAAGATGGCATCTACTTCATCATCGCTAGGCAATTGCGGTGGAAAGTTTGCGAAATAGGTATTGGGCTCTAAGGTCAGGTTGTAAAAAGAGAGGTGGGGCGTTTTAAACGACAGTGCCATCTCTACATCTGCTTTAGCGGCTTCAAGGCTTTGCTTGGGTAGGCCATACATTAGGTCTAAATTTACTGATTTGAAGTGCTGCATCGCAATCTCAATTGCGCGTTTCGCTTCTGCACCATTGTGAATCCGTCCCAATGCTTTCAGTTGTTCATCTTGAAAGCTCTGAATGCCAAGTGAGACGCGGTTAATACCGGCTTTAGCAAAACCTGCCAACTTTTCGGCTTCAACAGATCCAGGATTGGCCTCCATGGTGATTTCAGCATCAGGCTCTAAGTTAACGCGAGCGCGAATGGCGCAGAGCAGTTGATCCATACCCTCAGCCGAGAGAAGACTGGGTGTCCCTCCACCGATAAAAATACTATGGACCTGGCGACCCCATATATTCGGTAATTCTGTTTCTAAGTCGGCAATGAGTGCTTTGATATAACGCGCTTCATCAAAGCCTGCTTTATTCATGCCCTCTTTAATTTGATGAGAGTTGAAATCGCAATAGGGGCATTTCTTTTCGCACCAAGGAAAATGGATATACAAAGCCAGGGGTGGCAATGCAGTAAGGCTGACTTTGTTGGGATTTGAACTAAGCACGAGATTTGAGTTGGGTAATCAGTTCCCGCAAGGCTTGACCGCGGTGACTGATTAAATTCTTTTGAGCAGGCTCTAATTGAGCTGCAGTGAGATTTTGATCGGGCAAAAAGAAATGGGGATCGTAGCCAAAGCCATTCGTACCTGCAGCGAGTTCAACAATTTGACCGTACCAACGGGTTTGCACAATGATCGGTTCCGGATCATTGGCGCTGTTGACAAAAACTAAGGCGCAAACATAATGCGCGCCTCGATCTGGATGATTTCGTAATGCATCAATCAGTTTGAGATTATTCGCAGCATCATCACAATGATCACCTGCATAACGAGCAGATATCACTCCCGGCATCCCGTTTAAAGCGTGCACGCAAATTCCGGAGTCATCGGCTAAGGCAGGCAAGCCAGATGCGGCGCTAGCGTGACGCGCCTTAGCCAAGGCATTTTCTACAAAGGTGTGATGAGGCTCTTCTGCTGAAGGAATACCTAACTCGCCTTGCGGAATAATTTGAAAATTCAGAGGGGCTAAAAGTGCCTGAAATTCTTTTACTTTGCCGGCATTGTTAGATGCGAGAACGAGCTTTTGCATTGGATTGTTTTGTAAATTGGGCAATTACTGTAGCGAGTCAGTTTGCAGCTGAGTCAATTCTTGAATCCCTTGCTCGGCCAAGTCCAAGAGCGCGCTCAATTCAGCTCTCGAAAACGGCGTACCTTCAGCTGTGCCTTGAACTTCTATCATTCCGCCTTTACCAGTCATAACGACATTCATATCGGTATCGCATGAAGAGTCTTCTGGGTAATCCAAGTCGAGAACAGGGGTGCCTTGGTAAATACCAACTGAAATAGCAGCCACACTGTCAATGATCGGATCTTTACTCAGGACGCCACTTTTCAGAAGTTGATTCACTGCATCTTGAGCGGCAACATAGGCGCCAGTGATCGATGCGGTACGTGTGCCACCATCCGCTTGTAGTACGTCGCAATCCAGGTGAATAGTTCTTTCGCCCAACACTTTTAAATCAAAGACGCTGCGCATAGCGCGTCCAATGAGGCGTTGAATTTCTTGAGTACGACCGGATTGTTTACCGCGAGCTGCTTCACGATCGCTTCGGGTATGGGTAGAGCGGGGTAGCATGCCGTATTCGGCAGTAACCCAACCTTCGCCTGAACCCTTTTTATGAGGAGGAACCTTTTCTAGGATGCTGGCGGTACACAAAACCTTGGTGTCCCCAAAAGCAATCAAAACAGATCCTTCAGCATGTTTAGTAAAGGCCCTAGAGATGGTGACGGGTCGTAAATCACCTGGCTTGCGGCCACTCGGGCGGGCAATATTAGCTGGGTTTGCTGTGCTCATGAAATCAGGTCCTATGGGTTTGGCTGCAGGGATGATCTGCAATTAGTCTATGTGTCAATAATGAATCTACAATATCCATATGATATCGAGCATGACTGGTTATGGCAGCGCTTCTCGCCAAGTCTCCTTAGGAGCGGGTGTGGTTGCTGATCTGCAAGTGGAATGTCGGGCTGTCAATAGCCGCTTTCTGGATCTGGGATTTCGTCTACCGGACGAGTGCCGTGGGGCTGAGCCTGCCTTACGAGAGATGGCTACCCAAGGCCTTTCTCGGGGCAAGGTTGAGTTTAGGGCGGCATGGAGGGTCAATAGCGCTGCTGCTGGAGCCGCTAAAAGCAACCCCCACGCTTTGGGGGCTATCAATCACGATTGCCTCGACGCGCTCTACACCCTTCAAGAAAAAGCTCAAGAATCTTTTCCAAAAGCACAAGAATTGAGTATTGCTGAAGTTTTACGCTGGCCTGGCGTAGTCTCTGAGCCGCGTGGCGAGGAAGACAGCTGGATTACTGCCACAGTCGAAGCTGGACGCGCAGCCTTAGCAGCGCTGATGGAGAGTCGTCATGCTGAAGGCAAAGCTTTGGTTGGCGTACTCACCAGCATTACAGGCAAGATGCGTGACATTGTTAAAGTCATCGAGCCCAAAGTTCCTGAATATGTAGCTCAGTATCAAGAAAAGCTCACTGAGCGTTTATCAGAAGCATTGGCTGCTCAAGAACAAGCCAAGGCGGGCGCTGAGCTGATGGAGCGCATCCGTCAAGAGGTTGTCTTGTACGCGGTGCGGATTGATGTGGCAGAAGAGTTCGCTCGTCTCAAGACACACTTACAGGCGGTAGATACAGCACTTGCTGGCAAAGGCCCGGTAGGCAAGCGTTTGGATTTTCTGATGCAGGAGCTCAATCGCGAGGCGAACACCTTGAGTTCGAAGTCTGTATCGGAAGAATGCACACAAGCAGCCTTAGAGCTCAAGTTGTTCATTGAGCAAATGCGTGAACAAGTTCAAAACCTCGAGTAATTTAACAATTGATTTATGACTAACGCTAATCTGACACCATCTTATCAAGGCAGTATGTTGATGATTGTTGCGCCTTCAGGTGCAGGAAAATCCTCATTAGTGAATGCCTTGTTAAAAGAGGATGCTGGACTCAAATTATCGTTATCAACAACCACGCGTGCACCAAGGCCTGGTGAAGTGGATGGCAAGGATTACCGCTTTCTGACAAAAGAAGATTTTCTACAAGAGCGTGATCAGGGTCATTTTTTGGAGTGGGCAGAAGTTCATGGCCATTTTTACGGCACCTCAAAGCCTTGGATTGAATCTCAAATGCAGGCAGGAAGCGATGTCATGTTGGAGATTGATTGGCAGGGCGCCCAACAAATTCGCAAATTAATTCCCTCCGTGCAGTGGATCTTTATCTTCCCGCCCTCAATTGAGGCCTTAGAAGAGCGTCTTCGAAAGCGCGGCCAGGATGATGAGGCAACTATCCAGCGCCGCCTGGCAGCCGCTCATGTGGAACTCATGCACGCCCACGAAGCCGATTACATCGTAGTGAATGATTCTTTTGATCAGGCATTAGTCGATTTGAAGCATATTTTGTCTTCAAGTCGCCTACGTTCCGGCCCCAGTATGGCTAGAAACCCAGCACTTTTAAAGCGCCTCGGGGTCTAATCAGTTATCCTATAGGTATTGAAGCTAAATTAAGTGAGTTCAGCATGGCCCGTATTACTGTAGAAGATTGCCTTAAAACTATCCCAAATCGTTTCGAATTGGTTTTGGCTGCGACGTATCGTGCTCGCCAATTAGTACAAGGTCACTCCCCACGTGTTGAGTCTAGAGATAAAGCTACTGTAGTTGCTTTGCGTGAAGTAGCTGCTGGTGTGACTGACCGTGACATGTTGACCAAAGTACCTCTGTAATTAAGGAGTTCCGGTGTGGAGCTCCCTTTAGGAATAGTTAAAACATCGGAAAAAGTTGGAAGCATCTCGCCTAAAGATGCTTCGCTTGGTTTAGATCAAGCACAGCTGTTGGACACAGACTCCGACGCTCCAAATCAAAGCGGTAAAAAATCGATCATTGCCAGTTTATTGGCTCAATCGAGTCGTCATTTATTTGGCCCTACATCCGCACCTAGTCTTCCTTTAAAACATCAAGTCGTTTCTATTGATGGATTGCTATCAAAGCTTTCTTATCTCAAGCCTGAAGAGATCACACAAGTTAAAAAGGCATTTCAGTTTTCAGATGCCGCCCATCTAGGGCAATACCGACATAGCGGCGAACCCTACATTACCCATCCAGTTGCTGTGGCTGAGCTTTGTGCAACCTGGCGTTTAGATGCGCCATCGATCATGGCCGCTCTGATGCATGATGTGATTGAAGATACTGGCTGTACAAAAGCAGATCTAGTAGAAAAGTTCGGCAATAAAGTGGCGGAGTTGGTTGAAGGTTTAACCAAGCTCGATAAGTTAGAGTTTCAAAGTCATGCCGAGGCTCAAGCAGAGAGCTTTCGCAAAATGTTTATGGCCATGGCGCGTGATGTCCGCG
This sequence comes from Polynucleobacter sp. UB-Tiil-W10, assembly GCF_018881605.1. Taxonomy (GTDB): domain Bacteria; phylum Pseudomonadota; class Gammaproteobacteria; order Burkholderiales; family Burkholderiaceae; genus Polynucleobacter. Next base: position 1,964,827 of record NZ_JACVPZ010000001.1, on the reverse strand, counting down.
TCATCTTGGTGAAGTTGGCAGATCGTACCCACAATATGCGCACCCTTGATGCGGTGCCGATGGAGAAACGTCGTCGTGTCGCAGCTGAAACCATCGAAATCTACGCACCCATTGCGCATCGACTGGGTTTAAATGTGATTTACCGCGATCTTCAGGATCTGAGCTTCCGTTATTCCATGCCCATGCGTTTTAGGGTCATTGAAGGCGCTGTAAAGCGGGCGCGGGGCAACCGTAAGGAGATGGTTGAAAAGATTCTGCAAGCCTCTCGTATGGCATTTGCTAAGGCCAATTTAGAGGTTGATTTACGTGGCAGAGAAAAGACACTCTTTAGTATCTATAGCAAGATGCGTTCCAAGAATTTGAGTTTTTCACAAGTATTGGACGTTTACGCATTCCGGGTAACAGTACCTTCGATTGACGAGTGCTATCGCGCCCTTGGCATTTTGCATTCTTTGTATAAACCGATGCCTGGCAAATTTAAGGATTACATTGCGATTCCTAAATTAAATGGCTATCAATCCTTGCACACAACCTTGTTGGGACCATCTGGAGTCCCGGTAGAGTTTCAGATTCGAACAACTGAAATGCATGCGGTCGCTGAAGCAGGTGTTGCTGCGCACTGGGCTTATAAAGACGGCTCACCCGATATGAGTGAGGTACAAAATCGAGCTCATCAATGGTTGCAGTCTTTAATTGATATTCAAGACAGCAGTGGTGACTCTCAAGAATTTTTAGAGCACGTCAAAATTGATTTGTTCCCAGATGCCGTTTATGTATTTACGCCAACTGGTCAGATTAGAGCGCTACCAAGAGGTGCAACCGCGCTTGATTTTGCTTACTCCATCCATAGTGATCTGGGTAATACGTGTGTAGCCGTAAAGATTAACGGTCTACAACTACCCTTACGTAGCGAGCTAAAGAATAGCGATATTGTTGAGGTGATTACTTCGGCAAGCTCACAGCCAAATCCAGGCTGGTTAGCATTTGTTCGTACTGGTAAAGCGCGTGCATCGATAAGACATTCCCTTAAGACAAAGCACTATTCAGAATCACTTCAATTGGGCGAGCGTCTTTTGGCAAATGCTTTACGTCAGCAAGGTGTGGATGCTGCTTTGTTAAGCCCAGAGATTTGGGAAAAGCTCCTGCACTGGACGGGCGATAAAACGCGTGAAGAGGCTTGCGTCAATATCGCATTAGGTAGGCGCTCTCCGCAAGAGTTAGCTATTCGTCTCAAAATTTTGATTGATGATGAGGGCGGTGATGAGCAAATGCGCTTAGGCGTTGCTGATTGGGTTGCGCCTAATCAAGAAATTCATCATCACCAGCGTCAAGCCATATTGGTGGATGGCCGTGAAGGCAACTCCATTCATTTCCAAACTTGCTGCCACCCTATACCGGGCGATAATATCATTGGCTATCTCGGTAAAGGCGAGGGCCTCCAAGTCCATACAAACGATTGCCCGATAGCATTACGCATGCTTTCTAAAGATAGCGATAAATGGGTTGAAGTGGAGTGGGGCAAAGAGCTAAATCGCGAGTTTGAGTTAGACCTAGCAATTGATACACGACAAGGTAAGGGTGTATTGGCCAGAGTGGCAAGTAGTGTTACCGCTGCAGATTCCAACATCATGAATGTGTCCATGGAAGATCGCTTCAAAGAAGATTCTGTAACGATTCGCTTTACGATCCAGGTTTACGATCGTCTGCATCTCTCAAAAGTAATGCGCAGCCTGCGCACCAATCCTGATGTCATGCGAGTTACTCGTACTCGGGCTACCTAGGGTTATTAGAGCAACTTAGTAGAGCAACTTAGGTAACCGAGCCCTAAAGGTATTGAACATCTAAGATTTCAATTTCTGCAGGACCAGTTGGAGTATGGATAAAGACACAATCCCCAATTCGAGATTTGATTAAGGCTTTTGCTATGGGCGACACCCAACTGACGTGACCCTTATCTAAATCAACCTCATCAACACCGACTATGGTGATCCCAGTCTTTTGATTGGCTTGTGGCCCCTCAAGGGCAGAGTAGGTCACAGTAGCCCCAAAGAACACCTGATCGGAGTCACTTTCGCCTGATTTTCGGGCGGCATTATCGACAACCACGGCAAATTCTAGGCGTTTATTGAGGAAGCGGATCCGTCTATCAATCTCTCTAAGACGCTTTTTTCCGTAGATATAGTCCCCATTTTCTGATCGGTCTCCATTGCTGGCGGCCCAGTGGACAACCTTGACAACCTCGGGTCTATCAAGGTTTAGGAGCTGTAGGAGCTCATTCTTGATGCGCTCGTGACCAGCCGGTGTGATGTAGTTCTTCTCTTCCATGGCATAATTATGGCTGTTGCGGCTGTAGCTCAGCTGGATAGAGTACTTGGCTACGAACCAAGGGGTCGTGGGTTCAATTCCTGCCAGCCGCACCACCTTATCAAAGGGCCTAGTTGAAAAACTGGGCCCTTTTCTTTTTTATGGCGTTTTATATAACTTTCACATAGATCCCTTATAGTTTGTCTATGAGCAATTCTCAAGCCATTTCCCCTGTTTCAGACCCCCCAGTGGCGGTTTGGTCACAGACTGATGCCAATAACGCGAAAGTACAGGTGAGCGGTAATGTCAACGTCTACTCCTTGGGTGGTGTTTGGACCCAAATTCGCGACTCGCAAGATGCTTGGCTAAAGCAGGGTGATAGCAAAAGTAAGTCGCTATTGTTTGATGTATCCAAAGTTACTTTTCTAGATGGCGCTGGTATCGCTTTTCTGATTGGGCTTGAAGAGGCACAAACAACTGCTGGTGCAAAGTTTGATGTTGTTGGTTTAGATGCTCGCTATGAGCCTTTATTAAATGAATTCAATCCAATCAGTAATTTATTTCCTGTTCCTGTTGTAAAACCTAAAAGAAGTTTTGTGGTCAGCACAGGAATGGCAGCTCAGAATTTAATTGATGATGCTGTTGGCTTAATTACCTTTACCGGCCATCTTGCAGCGGATTTGGCTTGGTCTGTTCGTTACCCCAATCAAGTACGTTGGGGAGATTTCGTTAACGCCGCGGTACAAGCGGGTATTGCAGCATTACCAATCGTTGGACTGGTATCGTTCTTGATTGGCGTCATTCTATCTTTCCAGGCGGCTATTGGTATGCAGCAGTTTGGCGCCGTATCTTTTGTAGGCCCGCTGGCAGCCTTAGGTATTGTCCGAGAAATGGGCCCGTTGATTACGGCTATTTTGTTAGCAGGGCGATCCTCTGCAGCATTTGCCGCCGAGATCGGCACGATGACTGTCAATAGCGAGGTAGACGCGCTGGTTTCTGGTGGCCTAAGCCCGATTCGTTTTTTGGTTGTGCCTCGTGTTTTAGCGGGTATTTTGGTTGCGCCTATTTTGACTTTATTCGCCGATATCGTCAGTATTTTTTCCTCAATGCTGACGATGTTGATTTATGGCATCCCTTTTGTTAATTTCTACAACGGCATGCTCTCCGCAGTAGATATCGAAGATATTGGCTCCGGTTTAATTAAAGCAACGCTTTTTGGTGTTGTTGTTTCAGCAGTTGGTTGTCTACGTGGTATGCAAACTGGTAATGGTGCAGCCGCAGTTGGTATTTCAGCAACCCGAGCCGTAGTCAGTAGTATTGTTTTGATTGTGCTGGTCGACGGTATTTTTGCCTTCATTTCCTATAAGACAGGTTTCTGATGGATACGCCACAAAAATCTCCGAATAAATCTGAATTCGCGATTGATGTTCAAAACCTCACTGTGGGTTATGGCTCCAACGTTCTCATGCAGAACCTGAATTTCACAGTGAACTATGGTGAAATTTTCGTAATTCTAGGTGGTTCAGGTTGTGGTAAGTCCAGTTTATTAAAAAACTTATTTGGTCTTTATCAGCCCCTAGCTGGCGATGTTCTTATTGAAGGTCAAAACATCACTACCGCACTTGGGGCGGAACGCCAGAACATCATGACCAGTTTTGGCGTGATGTACCAACAAGGCGCCTTGTTCGGCTCAATGAATCTGCTCGATAACGTTACTTTGTTTATGCAGGAATATACCCAGCTAACACAAGCTCAAATGGATTTATTGGCTCGCTGTAAGCTCGACTTAGTCGGTCTATTGCCTTATGAGTCTTACATGCCCAGTGAAATTAGTGGGGGCATGCAAAAGCGGGCGGCGATCGCTAGGGCGATGGCGCTGGATCCAAAAATTTTATTCTTAGATGAGCCATCTGCTGGCCTAGATCCAATCACCTCTGCTGATCTCGATAGCACGATCCAGGATTTATCCAAAAACTTGGGCATCACCTTTGTCATCGTATCCCATGAGCTGGCTAGTATCTATGCGATTGCTGACAAGGTGATCATGCTGGATAAGGGTGCTAAAGGGATCATTGCTGAGGGTGATCCTAAAGTGCTGCGCGATACCAGTAAAGATCCGCGGGTGCATCAATTCTTCAATCGTATTATGAGCAAGGACGCAGCATGAGCAATAACGCAAATCCCAATTATTTTCGCTTAGGCGCTTTTGTGCTCGCAGCAATTGGTGTACTGATTGCTGTGATTCTCATTTTTGGTGGAGGCAAATTCTTCCAAAAATCCTTCATGGTTGAGACTTACATCAAACAATCCGTTACTGGATTGGATGCTGGTGCTGCCGTTCGATTCCGTGGGGTCAAGATCGGTCAGGTAACTTCGATCGGCTTATCAGGGGATATTTACGAAAGGGATTTACCTTTTCATGAGCGACGCCAGTATGTTGTTGTCAGGATGCAAATTTTTGGCGATAAGGTAAATGCTGAGCAAATTAGTGAGTTTGTAAAAAATCATTTACGGGCTCGTGTTAAATCGATGGGTATTACGGGGGTGAATTACATTGAGTTTGATTTTGTTTCCAGTACAGCGGATACGCAGATACTCCCTTTTTCATGGACGCCTGAGTACCCAGTAATTCCTTCCATGCCCAACCAGGCTGATGAAATTATTTCTGGTATTCAAAAGCTCATCGGCGCACTCAATGATATTAATATCGATGGCACCCAGAAAAAATTGGATGCATTGTTGGGCAATCTCAATGTATTGATGGCCGGTAATGGCAAAGACAACGAAGGTGTAATTGAATCTGTCAAACAGTTAAATGTCATCATGGCGCGCATTGCTAAGGCAACTGACAAGGAGGAGATTGGTGTCTTGATGCGTGAATTGGCGGCGGCAACTACTTCCCTGCGTCAAACCATTACTAGTGTTCAGGGTGACACTGTATTGACGATGGAAAACATTAAGCAAGCTAGCGAGAATTTAAATGAATTTAGCCGCATTGCAAGTCAATCACCATCAAGCCTCATTTGGAGCGATCCACCGCAAAAAATTACCCCACCTAATGGCGCAGCTGGTCAGTCTGGAGCGAAGAAATGATCAAGCGCATTCTATTTTCCTTTGCTCTCTTAGGGCTGGTATCTTGTTCCTTGCCTACTAGGCCACCGGTGGGTCCTACCACTTGGATGGTGTCCCCAGAAAGAACTGCTGCGCCACGAACTGCTCGTACAGATGTCTGGCTAAAGATGGGTTCTGTCTCAGTGACGCCGCCTTTTGATGGCAGATCTTTGGTTTACCGTACGGGCGATCAACGTTACGAAAAAGATTTTTATAACGTGTACACCACCATTCCCGCTGAAATGATTGGAAATGCTGAGCGTCAATGGTTGAACAAGGCAAATATTTTCTCTGCGACAGTAGGGCAAAGTAATAGTTTCTTCCCTTACTATTACTTACAAGCAACGGTTGAAGAGTTTTATGGCGACTATCGAAACCAGCCAGAAGCTGTGGTTAGCGTTGAGTTTTTCCTAAGCGCCACTAGTGCAGGAAAAATAAACCCCTTGATTGGTGCAAATCGTTACACCAAGCGCGTTGCTCTCAAAGACAATACGCCCGAGGCTCTAGTGTTAGGTCAGCAAGAAGCTTTTGCTCAGATCTTGAATGAATACGAGGCTCAGCTCTATAAATATGCCGGCAATTTACCAAAACCCTTAGGTCAATAATCATATGAAATTGTTTTCAACTCAATTTGCCCCAAGAAAGATAGCGGCAGCGACATTCCTGTCCATAGTCTCTGCAATGATTTGCGTCGGAAGTGTTCACGCGCAAAGCTTTCCCAATAAACCGATTCGTTTAGTCGTTCCATTTGCGCCCGGTGGCAGCACTGACATCATTGCTCGCGCTGTAGGAGATGCTTTGGGGCGTCAGTTAGGTCAACCAGTCATTGTCGAGAATAAAGCGGGTGGCGGTGGCTCTATAGGTGCCTTAGAGGTTATGCGAGCCCCTAAAGATGGTTACACCATTGGCATGGCTACTGTATCAACGACCGCTGCTAATCCGGCCATTAATCCAAAGATTGGTTACGATCCGGTCACGGATTTCACAGCCATTAGCAATATAGCTGCAACACCAAACATCATTGCCGTAAATCCTTCTTTCCCTGCTAAAGACTTTAAGACCTTTATGGAGGTATTGAAGACTAATCCTGGTAAGTATTCTTATTCAAGCTCTGGTACTGGCGGCATCGGTCATCTACAAACCGAGTTATTTAAAAGTTTAACGGGCGTCTTTATTGTTCACATCCCTTATCGTGGAGCAGGCCCCGCACTAGCCGATACGGTCGGTGGACAAGTTTCGATGATCTTTGATAATTTGCCATCCTCATTGCCATTTATTAAAGATGGCAAGCTGGTTCCAATCGTCGTTGCGGCTCCAAAGCGTTTAGCGCAATTGCCAAATGTACCCACTTTTGCTGAAGTCGGCTTAGCACCGGTAAATCGGATGGCTTATTACGGTCTTTTGGGTCCGGCAGGAATGCCAAAAGAGATCGTAGATAAGTACACTGCCGCCTTGCAAAAAGTAGTTGCTGATCCTGCTGTAAAAAAACGTATTGAAGATACTGGCTCCTTGATTAATGTAAATGGCTCAGAAGCCTTTGCAAAAGAAATTAAAGCGGAGTACACGGTTTATAAAGAAGTGGTTGCTAAGCAAAAATTGCAGTTAGATTAAAAATATACGCATTCGCATTTGGAGACAAAATGGATTTAGGATTAAAGGGTAAGGTTGCCTTGGTCATTGCTTCTAGTCGTGGCTTAGGACAAGCTATGGCAGTGTCATTAGCAAAAGAGGGCGTTAATGTTGCAGTGACCGGACGCAATCCTGAAGGTTTGCAGGAATCCGTGAGATTAATTGAAGCCGCCGGGGGTAAAGCGCTTGCTCTTAGTTGGGATCTTGCGGATGCATCCGTTATTGATGGGTTGATATCCAAGGTCGAGCAAGAATTGGGCCCTATTGATATCCTGATTAATAACACGGGCGGACCTCCGCCAACACCGGCTGCTGGTCAAGATCCTGCGCTTTGGCAAAAGAGCTTTAACGATATGGTGTTGTCACTCATCGCCATAACCGATCGCGTATTGCCTGGCATGCGTCAGCGCAAATGGGGTCGAATCATTACCAGCACTACATCGGGTGCTATTGCGCCGATTAAAAATTTAGCTATCTCCAACACTTTGCGTGCAGCATTGCTTGCATGGTCCAAAACATTGGCAGCAGAGGTTGCTGCAGAAGGCGTTACCGTCAATGTGATCATGCCAGGTAGAGTCGCAACCGATCGTCTGCGCCAGTTGGACGAAGCGCGTGCAAAACGTGAGGGGACAAGCTATGAAGATGTGGTCAAAGCAAGCTTAAGACAAATTCCGATGGGAAGATATGGTGATCCCAAAGAGTATGGTGATGCAGCTGCATTCTTAGCCAGCCAAAATGCCTCTTTCATTACGGGTACCGTCATGCGCGTTGATGGCGGGCAAATCCAAGCAATTTGATTAAATCCATTTTTCGTTTCTTGGATGGCTTGAAGCGTGATGTGCGCTCAAGCGAGTTAGCTTGGTTGCTCGTTGCGCTAACGCTCTCTGTTACAGCACTTTCTAGTGTCAGCTTTTTGGCTGATCGCATGCAAAGAGCGTTTGCCTTCGATGCTCGTCAACTCTTGGCGTCAGATTTACTAATCGTTTCTGACCAGCCGTTACCCAATCTTTTTTTAGATGAGGCAAGAGGCAAAAATTTACAGATTGCCCAAACAGTAGTATTCCCAAGTATGGCAAGCGTTGGCGCTCATAGCAAATTAGCTTCGCTAAAAGCAGTGAGCCCTCAATACCCACTCCGGGGCGAGTTGCGTGTTCAGTCCAGCACACAAATGAAGACCCTTGCTTCTGGGCCAGATAGCGGGTTTGTATGGGTTGATCCTGCCATGCTGGCAAGCTTGCATGCAAAAGAAGGCGATCCCATACGCCTTGGTCAAAAGACCTTTGTGATTGGCGGCGTTTTAGAGCGTGAACTCGATCGTGGCGCTGGTTTTATGAATTTCGCTCCTCGAGTCATGATGTCAATAGCGGACTTAAGTGATACCGGCCTGATTGGCCTTGGTAGCAGGGTGACCTATCGTTTACTTTTGGCAGGCTCTGATGAGCAAATAAGCTCCTATGGTTCATGGGCCAACCAATATATTGAAAAAGATGGGTTGAAGGGTATTCGTATAGAAACTCTGGAGACTGCACAGCCCATGATGAGAAAGACGCTTGAGCGTGCAGATCGATTCTTGTCCCTCATCGCGTTATTGACTGCTATGGTGGCAGCAGTTGCTATAGCGTTATCTGCGCACCGCTACACACGCAAGCAAGCAGATGCGTGCGCTGTCCTCAAATGTCTCGGGGCTAGCTCAAGCATGATCCTGAGGCGACAAGCGCAGACTCTTATCGGCCTGGGCCTCATTGCAGCGTTTATAGGTTCACTATTAGGTTACCTTGGGCAACATATCCTAACGCTACTATTGGGCAATTTGGTGATGGCTGAACTGCCATCCGTCTCTCTTTGGCCCGTCCTTTGGAGTGTGTTGGTCGCTTGGTTTTTATTGTTTGGTTTTGCTGGTCCTGCAATCTTTAGTTTGGTCAAGGTTCCTCCCATCCGGCTGATTAGAAAAGAATTTGATGGCATCAGCATTTCCACTTTTTGGACCGCCTTGTGTGGTTTAGGTGCGAGCGCATCTTTAATCATGCTCGCTGCACGTGATTGGAAGTTGGCTTTGTGGACCGGTCTGAGTTTTGGCGCTGCAATTGTAGTTTTTGCCTTTGTATCTTGGTGTACTTTGCGTCTTCTGAGTACCATACGTACCCAATGTTTTGCATTTGGATTTGTGATTTTGTCTCAAGGGCGAAGAACGGGTCTTGCGGTAGTACAAATTACCGCACTCGGTATTGCACTCATGGCGCTAATACTGGTTCTTCTATTACGGGCTGATTTTTTAAGTGCCTGGCAAGGCAATATTCCCAGTGATGCACCTAATCGTTTCATGATTAATGTTCAGGGTGAGCAAAAACAGGGGCTTACTCAGTCGCTTGAGGATGCAGGTGTTTCAAGTCCGCAGTTTTATCCCATGGTCAGAGGTCGTTTGGTTGAAATTAACGGTAAAGACGTTGCGCCCAATGATTTTGCAGAAGAGAATGCCAAGCGCTTACTGGATCGTGAATTTAATTTGTCCTACACAGATCAATTGCCATTCGGTAACAAGATTATTTCGGGTCAATGGATTGAGGGAGATGCGCCTCAAATATCAATGGAAACCGGAATAGCCAAAACCCTGAAATTGAAACTGGGTGATCAACTCAGTTTTGAGGTTGCTGGTGAAAAGATTACTGCTCCTATTACCTCCCTACGAAAATTGGATTGGAGCTCAATGCGGGTGAACTTTTTTGTCATCATGCCAGCTGCGCAGTTGCAATCCTTGCCGCAGTCTTGGATTACCTCTTACTATCAGCCTCCCAAGCAAGAATCTTTGGATTTTCAATTAAGCCAAACTTATCCCAATTTAACCATTGTGGATGTATCAGCCTCGTTGCAACAAATTCAGGAGGTACTAAATAAGCTTTCCTCCGTATTAGGTTTGTTGCTGGCTTTTACGATCGCTGCAGCGATGTTAGTTTTAATGTCGGCTATCGCGGCTACCCAAGATGAGCGTTATCGTAATGCGGCCTTATTAAAAGCCTTAGGGGCTTCACGAAACATTTTGTCGAAAATTGCAAATATTGAATTAGTGATGATCGGACTGTTGGCCGGTCTATTGGCTGGACTGGCATCTGGTATTGCTGCCTGGGCACTAGGTCGCTACGTGATGGAGATTCAATTTAATGCTTTTGGAGAGGCGCTCATCATGGGCGTTGCATTTGGCGTCGGCGCTTGTGTAATGTCCGGATATCGATTCCAGAAGAGAATTCAGAATGCTACTGCAGTCGAATGTCTGCGGGAAGCTTGAGTAAGCTTACTAAGTAGGGCTACTAAGTCAGAGTGACCAGATTTTTAGGTAGCTCAACTAAACGAGTGCCAGCCAAACGGTCGGGAAGACTTTGACGAAACAAAATATTCTGACGATCCAGATAAATGCTTAAAGGCCAAATTAAGAGTGCCACAGTAAAGAGCATTTCTATAATCTGCCACTTCTCTAGATGAAAAGCCCATTGCAACAGAACGCAGGGGATTAACCAGAGTGAGCCATAGACGTAGCGCCAAAAGGCTTGTCTCTTGGTGAGATTAAATCCATCCCGCCCAATAATGCGAACACGCCACGTTTGCATGGCAAGTGTTTGACCTGATTTGGTCCAGTACCAGACAAAATAAATACCCAAGACAGCATAGAGGTACAAGAAGGTAAGCCAACTCGGTAATGAGATGCCAAACAAAATACCCAGAACCAGGTTGGGAACTAAAAAGGTCAGGGCGAATACGCCAAGTAGTACCAGCTGCTCATAAAGACAGCATGACACTCTTCGCCAAAATTGGGGTGCAGGTAATGCGTGTAAGTCAGCAGGCGTCATGGAGCTGCTTAATTATTGGAAGGGCTGCTTTCCGCATTGGCTCCAGTACTTTCTGCCGAGGTGGGCATGCTTGGAGCTGTAACGGTATTTGGAAGGGCGGCTTTCGGTGAAATAGGGTGCTGCTGCAGTGTTGGGGCACTGGTCGCAGTAGGCTTTTTCTTTACTTCAGATTCTGCTAACTTCTTCTTTTGATCGTCGCTCAGTTTTTGGTATGCGCTCCAAGCTTCTGCTTTTTTCTCGGCAGGAAACTTCAGGCTAGCAAGATAATTTTCTCGTGCAATGCGACGTTCCTTTTGGGAGAGATTGGACCAACTCGCCATACGAGACTGCAGGCGCTCTTGATCTTGCGAACTCATCTTTGGATAAATGTTTGCAACCTGAATCCATTTTTTGCGACTATCGGGCAGCATGTAATCCCAGTCGCTTTCCAGCGGGGCAAGAATCTTTTGTTGAGCAGGCTTTAGGCTTTCCCATGTGCCATCGGGTTTTTTCTCTGGAATAGCAGCGGCCTTTCCATGAGCAGCGCTTGGAGTAGTTTGCGCTTGAGCCACGCTTACCTGAGTGATGCAAAAGAATGCAAACAGCATCAGGCTGCAAGCTTTTTGCGTTCTAGTTGTCAATGACATCAAGCGAATCGAAATTATTTGATTGGGGCTGGATCGGATGCGCTATCGGAATCAGAAAGAGGGCCATTTTTGAGGAAGGCCATAAATCCGCTATCAGCGTAAGCGTCAGGTGGCACATCATCGGCCAGCAATGCTGCATCTACTTCTGCAATGTCGTTGATGCGGGAGTCATCCTGCCATTGGGCGATGCCAATGAGGCCGAAAACGAGAACTACTAGAGGTGCAATCCAGCCTACGGTATCCCAAACGCCGTTTGAGCCAGAGGTCCAGTTTCGGGCTGTTCCAGCTAAAACTTGCTTTTGGATGCGAACTTTTTCAGGTTTTCTGACCGACAGGGCCTTCATACGCGCCGCATAAAGGCGATCCTTGACGCTCTGAGGAATGCTCTGAGTACCTTGACGTAGCAGGGCCGCACTAGCTTGGCCGAACTGGTCAACTTGGGTCTGGGTAAATTGGTCATCAAAGTGTTTCACAGCGTAATTCCTTTTAATTTCAATGCTTTAGCTAAAGATTGGGTGGCTCTAGAACAGTGGGTTTTGACGCTACCTTCACTACAACTCATTGCTTTGGCCGTCTCAGTAATACTTAGCTCATCCCAATAACGCATCAGGAAGGCTTCTCGTTGACGTACAGGCAATTTAGATATTTCTGACTCCAAAGCCTGTAAAAGCTGACTTTTTTCCAGCTTATATGCCCCATCTTGGTGAATTTCACTATCATCCGGGGCTGAAAGAGACTCCAAAGGGTCAAAATCATCACCTTCGTCACCCTTTTTGCCCATATTGGAAAATAGGGTGACCCAGGTGTTTCTGACTTTTTGCCTTCTAAACCAGTCATGAATTCGATTTTGCAGAATTCTGGTGAAGACCAAGGGGAGTTCTGCTGCAGGCCTATCCCCATATTTTTCAGCCAACTTAATCATCGCATCTTGAACAATGTCGAGTGCAGCGTCATCGTCACGGACAGCATAAACCGCCTGCTTAAAAGCGCGCTGCTCGACACTACACAGAAAGTCAGATAGTTCTTGGGCTGATGCCATGCAATGGATTAGACCTGATTCTTTAGGAATTGAATCATTTTAGGGGATTGCTATAGAATGTAGGGCTTACTACCTAGAATCTCATTCAAGAAGTGGTTTTTTCCGGTAGCAGCGCCGTTCGAACTCAGGCCACAAGCAGGAGACAGAACAGACCAATCAATTTTTTGCCGAAAATTGCAAAGGACGAAAGAAAATGAATACAAGCAGCGCCGAATTTTTAGCTACTAAAGCTAACAAAGACACAACAAATACAAACAATGATGCAGCGCCTCCAGAAATGATTGGCGCGGAAATGCTCGTGCATGCATTGCACAAAGAGGGTGTTGAATTTGTCTGGGGTTACCCAGGCGGTTCTGTGCTCTTTATCTACGACGAAATTTTTAAACAAGATAAGTTTGAACATATCTTGGTTCGCCATGAGCAAGCAGCGGTTCATGCAGCCGATGGCTATGCTCGCGCAACCGGTAAAGTGGGTGTTGCATTAGTGACCTCTGGTCCTGGTGTTACCAATGCGGTAACCGGTATCGCAACTGCGTATACCGACTCCATTCCGATGGTGATCATTAGCGGTAACGTGCCAACCTATGCTATCGGTGAAGATGCCTTCCAAGAAGCGGATACGGTTGGTATTACTCGCCCAGTTGTCAAACACAACTTCCTTGTAAAAGATGTTAAAGATCTTCCTCTCGTGTTGAAGAAGGCTTTTCATATTGCGCAGACAGGTAGACCTGGCCCTGTGTTGATTGACATCCCGAAAGATGTATCCGCAGCCAAGGGTCCATTCGTTTATCCAGAAACGCTGGAGATGCGTTCATACAATCCGGTTGTGAAAGGTCACAGCGGCCAGATTCGCAAGGCAGTAGCTTTGCTTCAAGAGGCGGAGCGTCCATACATCTATACCGGTGGCGGCGTGATTCTGTCAGATGCCGCTCCTGAACTGAAAGAATTTGCCGATTTACTGGGTTATCCCGTTACAAATACCTTGATGGGCTTGGGCGGATTTCCTGGAACCAGTCCTCAGTTCTTGGGTATGCTCGGCATGCACGGAACTTACGAGGCCAATATGGCAATGCAACACAGTGATGTGTTGATTGCGATTGGCGCGCGTTTTGATGACCGCGTGATTGGTAATACATCGCACTTTGCAAGTCATCCACGCAAGATCATTCATATTGATATTGATCCTTCTGTAATTTCGAAGCGCGTGAAGGTAGATGTTCCTATTGTTGGTAACCTCAAAGAAGTATTGGTTGAGATGACTGCCCAATTGAAGGCTGCTGGTCCACGTCAGAATGGTGACAAAGTTGCCGCCTGGTGGGATCAAATCAATGAGTGGCGTAAAAAAGATTGCTTGAAGTACGACGAAGCTTCTCAAATTGTGAAGCCGCAGTATGTGGTTCAAAAATTATGGGAGCTTACCGGCGGTGATGCATTCATCACATCTGACGTAGGTCAGCATCAAATGTGGGCTGCTCAGTTCTACAAGTTTGATCAACCACGTCGTTGGATTAACTCTGGTGGACTGGGTACTATGGGCGTAGGCTTGCCCTATGCCATGGGTATCAAGAAAGCATTCCCGGATAAGGATGTATTCGCGATTACAGGCGAGGGTTCAATCCAGATGTGTATTCAGGAACTTTCCACCTGTAAGCAATACAACACTCCTGTGAAGATCGTGTCTTTGAACAACCGCTATTTAGGTATGGTTCGTCAATGGCAAGAGCTCACCTATAACAAACGTTATTCCAGCTCGTATATGGATTCTTTGCCTGACTTTGTGAAGTTGGCAGAGGCTTATGGTCACGTTGGTATGCGTATCGAGAAAAAATCGGATGTTGAGGGCGCTCTCAAAGAGGCGATTCGCCTAAAAGATCGTACGGTATTTATGGATTTCCAGACTGACCCAGAAGAAAACGTTTGGCCTATGGTCCAAGCAGGTAAGGGTATTACTGAAATGCTTTTGGGTAGCGAGGATCTCTAATGCGACATATTATTTCTGTACTCATTGAGAATGAGCCGGGTGCCTTATCGCGGGTGGTGGGTTTATTTTCTGCACGCGGTTACAACATTGATACTTTGAGTGTTGCACCGACTGAAGATGCTTCTTTATCTCGTATGACGATCGTGACTTTTGGTTCTGATGACGTCATTGAGCAAATTACCAAGCACTTAAACCGTTTGGTTGAGGTGGTTAAAGTATTTGATTTAAGTGAAGGCCCGCACATTGAGCGTGAGCTCATGATGATTAAGGTACGGGCTGTAGGTAAAGAACGCGAAGAGCTCAAACGTACTACTGATATCTTCCGCGGTCGCATCATTGATGTGACTGATAAGAGTTACACCATCGAGTTAACGGGTGATGGTGCCAAGCTGGATGCCTTTATTGATTCGATCGATCGTGCATCGATTCTGGAAACTGTCCGCTCAGGCGGCTCCGGAATTGGTCGTGGCGAACGCATCCTCAAGGTTTAATTTTATTAACTAATTACTGCATTAATTACATTTTCAATACAAGGAAAGAGCATGAAAGTTTTTTACGATAAAGACGCTGATTTGTCCCTCATCAAGGGCAAGAAAGTCACCATCATTGGTTATGGTTCACAAGGTCACGCGCACGCATTGAACCTCAAAGATTCTGGCGTTAACGTTACTGTTGGTTTGCGTAAAGACGGCGCTTCCTGGAGCAAGGCAGCAAATGCTGGCTTGACAGTAAAAGAAGTTGGCGAAGCTGTTAAGGATGCTGACGTAGTCATGATGTTGTTGCCTGACGAACAAATTGCTGATGTTTACAGCAAAGAAGTTCACGGCAATATTAAGCAAGGCGCTGCATTGGCTTTTGCTCACGGCTTTAACGTTCACTATGGTCAAGTTCAGCCACGCGCTGACTTAGATGTGATCATGATCGCTCCTAAGGCTCCTGGCCACACAGTTCGTGGTACTTACGCACAAGGCGGCGGCGTTCCACATTTGATCGCTGTTTATCAAGACAAATCTGGTTCAGCTCGTGATGTTGCTTTGTCATATGCAACAGCAAACGGCGGCGGACGTGCTGGCATCATCGAAACAAACTTCCGTGAAGAAACTGAAACCGACTTGTTCGGTGAGCAAGCAGTTCTCTGCGGCGGCGCAGTGGAGTTGATCAAGGCTGGTTTTGAAACCTTGGTTGAAGCTGGTTATGCACCTGAAATGGCTTACTTTGAGTGCTTGCATGAACTCAAATTGATCGTTGACTTGATCTATGAAGGCGGTATTGCCAATATGAACTACTCCATCTCTAATAACGCTGAGTACGGTGAGTATGTCACTGGCCCACGTGTTGTTACAGAAGATACTAAGAACGCAATGCGTCAGTGCTTGAAAGATATTCAAACTGGTGAGTACGCTAAGAGCTTCATTTTGGAGAACAAAGCAGGTGCGCCTACATTGATTTCCCGTCGTCGTTTGAATGCTGAGCATGACATCGAAGTAGTTGGCGCAAAATTGCGTGCCATGATGCCTTGGATTGCTAAGAACAAGCTAGTTGACCAAACTAAGAACTAAGCTTAGAAGCTAAGTAAAAAAACGAATAGTAGTAAATAAAAAGGCTCAGAACAAAGATGATGTATCCACACCCCATTATTGCGAAAGAAGGTTGGCCGTATTTAGCGTTAGTGGGGGCAGTGACTTTGCTGGTTCATTATTTAGGCGGCATTGCGTGGTCATGGCCTCTTTGGATCATCTTTTTCTTTGTTCTGCAGTTCTTTCGTGATCCGCAGCGTATTCCTGCTCTTGGTCGCGATCTGGTTTTATCCCCGGCTGATGGTCGAATTGTTGTGGTTGAAAAAGCCAACGATCCTTATGCTGGACGTGAAGCGCTCAAAATTAGTGTATTCATGAATGTATTTAATGTCCACTCCAACCGTAGCGCAGTTAATGGCTTGGTTAAGGAAATTCAGTATTTCCCCGGCAAATTTGTTAACGCAGATTTAGATAAGGCCTCTACCGAGAACGAACGTAATGCCGTTGTGATCGATGCCAATGGTCAGATCGTTACTTTGGTGCAGGTTGCGGGCCTGATTGCACGCCGTATTCTTTGCTATATCCATGTTGGCGACCGACTTAAACCCGGTGAGCGCTATGGATTTATACGCTTTGGCTCAAGAGTTGACGTGTATTTGCCGTTGACTGCTGAACCATTGGTTAGTGTTGGCGATAAAGTTTTTGCAACAAATACAGCTTTGGCACGTTTGCCTGGCTTGGACTGATTCGAATCTTTTACCGGGATACGCTTTGAGTACATTTCGCCGTCGTGGCCGCATCGAACGTAGCAGCCTCTCCAATCGTTCTAACCCATCCTCTGAAAAGCGATGGGCTGAGGAATTAGGTGATGGCATTGATTACGAAGTAGAGGAGTTGCACCCACAAAAGCCGCGCTTGCGTAGCAAGGGCATTTATCTTTTGCCAAATGCCTTTACGACTGCCGCATTATTCTGCGGATTCTTCGCAATCGTGAATGCCATGAATCACCAGTTTGAAACTGCGGCAATCGCCATTTTTGCTTCGCTGGTATTGGATGGTATGGATGGCCGTATTGCCCGGATGACCAATACCCAGAGTTCATTTGGTGAGCAATACGACTCTCTTGCCGATATGGTGTCGTTTGGTGTTGCGCCCGCTTTAGTGGCCTATGAGTGGGCCTTAAAAGATTTGGGTAAGTGGGGTTGGTTGGCCGCTTTCACTTACTGTGCTGGCGCCGCTTTGCGTCTGGCCCGCTTTAATGTAAACACTGGAGTGGTAGATAAGAAGTTTTTCCAGGGTTTGCCAAGTCCAGCTGCAGGAGCATTAATGGCTGGCTTTATTTGGTTGGCTGATGACAACAAGATTCCGGTGCGCGATACCGCCATACCTTGGATTACCTTTTTCATTGCGGTCTACGCAGGCCTCACCATGGTCTCAAACGCCCGTTTTTATAGCGGTAAAGCTTTGGATGTGCGTTACCGAGTACCATTTGGTGTGATGGTGCTGATGATCTTGACCTTTGTTTTGATCTCATCTAACCCACCTTTGACCCTGTTTGGTTTGTTTGTGGTGTACTCAATCTCGGGTTATGTCATTTGGGCTTGGGAAAGACTGAGTGGCAAGCGTTTTAGCTAATCTGCAAATTTTGGGGTATATTTAATCCATGTTGATGAATTTCTCACCGATAGCCGGCCTCCTTCTGCTAGCACTAAGCCTAAAGCTTGGGGCGGGTAAGGCCTGAGTTAATGAGATAAACCCAATTCATTAACCACCAATACCAGCCCCAGCAAATTGCTGGGGTTTTTGTTTTATAAGATTGAAATAAATAAGTTCAGAAGTATTTAAAACTGGAGAGTAGTGATGAGCGACAAAGTAATCATTTTTGACACCACCTTGCGTGATGGCGAACAATCCCCTGGCGCGTCGATGACTAAGGATGAGAAGGTTCGTATTGCTCGTCAACTTGAGCGTCTGAAGGTGGATGTGATTGAAGCAGGTTTCGCTGCTAGCTCTGAAGGTGATTTCCAAGCCATCTCTGCGGTAGCTGCTGCAGTCAAGGACTCGATTATTTGCTCATTGGCAAGAGCAAATGATAAGGACATCACGCGCGCTGCAGATGCTTTGCAAGCCGCTAATGCAAAACGGATTCATGCATTTTTGGCAACCAGCCCATTACATATGGCTGTGAAGTTGCGCATGTCTCCAGAGGAAGTATTGGAGCAAGCTAAACGCTCGATTCGTTTTGCTAGAAACTTAGCTTCTGATATTGAATTTTCTGCGGAAGACGGCTATCGCTCAGAAATGGATTTCTTGTGCAGAGTAGTGGAGGCGGTGATTAATGAAGGTGCATCCACCATTAATATTCCAGATACCGTTGGTTATGCAACACCAGAGTTATATGGTGATTTCATTAAAACCTTACGCACCCGAGTACCCAATTCCGATAAAGCGGTTTGGTCAGTGCATTGCCATAACGACTTAGGGATGGCAGTTGCCAATTCTTTGGCCGGCGTCAAGATTGGTGGCGCACGTCAAATTGAGTGTACGATTAATGGCTTAGGAGAGCGTGCTGGTAACACTGCCTTAGAAGAAATTGTGATGTCATTGCGTACCCGCAAAGACTACTTTGATATGGTCTGTAATATTGATGCGACTCAAATCGTTCCTGCCTCTAAATTGGTTTCTCAAATTACCGGCTTTGTAGTACAGCCCAATAAGGCTGTGGTGGGTGCGAATGCATTTGCCCATACATCTGGTATTCACCAAGATGGTATTTTGAAGAACCGTGATACCTATGAAATCATGCGCGCAGAAGATGTGGGCTGGTCTGCAAATAAGATTGTTTTGGGCAAATTGTCTGGGCGTAACGCCTTTAAACAGCGTTTGCAAGAGTTAGGTATTACTGTCGAAGCTGAGGCTGATTTAAATGAAGCATTCGTTCGATTCAAAACATTGGCAGATCAAAAGTCTGAAATTTTTGATGAAGATATCATTGCCATCATGTCTGATTCAGCGGCAGCCGAAGAGGGTGAGCACTACAAATTTATTTCATTAAGCCAGCATTCTGAAACAGGTGAGCGTCCTAAATCACGCGTGACATTCCGCATGGGTGATAAAGAGATGAGTTCTGAAGCAGAAGGGAATGGCCCAGTAGACGCGAGCCTGAATGCAATTGAAGAAATTGCGAAGAGTGGTGCAGAGCAGTTGCTCTATTCAGTAAACGCGATTACTTCGGGAACGCAATCTCAAGGAGAAGTTACTGTGCGCCTGGCAAAAGGTGGGCGCATTGTGAATGGTGTTGGTACCGACCCTGACATCATTGCTGCTTCCGCAAAAGCGTATTTATCAGCCTTGAATAAATTGCACGATCCGAGCTTAGCAAAGCTCAATGCTCAGATGACCCCTTAATCATTGGCTCATCTGCAAAGGGTTTTACTTATTTAAGTCAGTATTTTTGTAGTACTTCGTGCCTTTGCCCGTGATTTCAGCGGCAAGGCCGGAGTCAGTTAACTGATACATTAATACTCCAGGGGCAACTACCGTAGCGTCTTGATAAGCACCACCATCTTTTTCGTATTTGGCAGCAGCGGTTACTTGACCGCCAAAAGTCCAGCCTGAATTCACAAAGTCATTTATGGCAGCTTCACTTTCAAATACAAAAATATTTTGGAATGATTTAATTCCAAGCCCCAGGCCAGCTTGAACCTCAGCCATATTCATAAAGATTGGTCTTTTGTTGGCTTTATTGATTACTACGCCACTACCAGTGCCGCCGCCTGCAATCAGTATTTTCATGCCAAAGTTACTGAAGGTTGCGTAGCCCACTGATTTTTCAATCAACTCTTTGGCTTTGGGTTGAGCATCATAGAGTTGCTTTAGGATTGCCTGATTTTTGATCAAAATATCCTGACGTTGCTCAGAGATCGTTTTGTCTGGACCGAAAAACGAGCCAAACTGAGCATGCGCTGGCTGTAAAAGCCCAAAGCCGAGGCATAAAAAAGAGATGATGGCGCGATTAATTGAATTCATTATTTGTAAATCCTTGATTTTAAAAGGAATATATTAACAATAGGTCAGAATCTGATAATACAGTAAGAGCATTCCTTGCCTGGGATTCCATAAAGAGTCGCTTGCTCTGCTACAATTCGAGGGCTTTGATTTATAAAGCTTTTTTGTTTTATTTTGTTAATCACGCACGACACGAATTGGGTGAGAGCTCATGTGTTCGCAAGTAAGGAGTATTAAAAATGGCAGTTGCTGATATTAAAACGGCGGAAATCGTCAAAGATAACGCGCGCAGCGCAAACGATACGGGAAGCCCTGAAGTTCAAGTTTCATTGCTTACAGCCCGCATCAATGAATTAACCCCCCATTTCAAGGCTAACGCTAAAGATCATCACAGCCGTCGTGGTTTGTTGAAGATGGTTTCACGTCGCCGTCGCCTCTTGGATTACCTCAAAGGCAAAGATTTGGATCGCTATCGCGCATTGATTGAGAAATTAGGTCTCCGTAAGTAATTCTTATCGGTATGCAATGCCATCTATCTTAGGGTTGTTTCTTCTTAGAATCAGTCTTAAGCAGATGGCATGTTTTTTGGGCGCTTCAAGATTATTTGTGTAGGGGATTGTGTCATTCCAATGAGCTTCTGAAAGTTGATTCAGAGTCTCCCTGGAATGGCATCCCTTGTGATCTTAAAACGCTCCAGTGTTGTCGTGACACTGCTTTATCCCACGACAAGCGTAATGCTCATGTGAGCCTTACGTGAACAATTTGGAGAAGATCAGAATGACTATGTTTAAAAAAGCAGTAAAAACGTTTCAATGGGGTAATCATCAGGTAACGATGGAAACAGGCGAGATTGCTCGTCAATCTGGTGGTGCCGTTATCGTTAACATCGATGACACAGTAGTAATGGGTACGGTTGTTGCCTCTAAGTCTGCAAAGCCAGGCCAATCTTTTTTCCCATTGACTGTTGATTATTTAGAAAAGACTTATGCCGCCGGCAAGATCCCTGGTGGCTTCTTCCGTCGTGAAGGCCGTCCATCCGAAGGTGAGACATTGATCTCCCGTTTGATCGACCGTCCATTGCGCCCTTTGTTTCCAGAAGGCTTCTTGAACGAAGTTCAAGTTGTCATTCATGTGTTGTCTATCAATCCTGATGTTCCTTCTGACATTCCTGCCTTGATCGCAGCATCTGCAGCATTGGCTATCTCAGGCATTCCTTTTGCTGGCCCAGTAGGCGCGGCACGTGTAGGTTACGCAAATGGCCAATATCTTTTGAACCCAACTCGTACAGAACAAGCTACTAGCGAACTCGATTTGATCGTGGCTGGAACACAAGCTGCTGTATTGATGGTTGAGTCAGAAGCAAATCAATTGTCTGAAGAAATCATGTTGGGCGCAGTTGTTTATGGTCACGACCAAATGCAAACTGCGATTAACGCAATTAATGAATTGGTTACTGAAGCTGGTAAGCCAGAGTGGGATTGGGCTGCTGCACCTAAAGATGAGCCATTTATCGCTAAGGTAACAGCATTGGCTGAGGCCCCTTTGCGCGAAGCGTATCAAATTCGTCAAAAGGGTGCTCGTTCAGACAAGCTCAAAGAAATTACTAAAGAAGTAGTGGCGAAGTTACAAGAAGAAGGTGACGTTGACGCAGTTGCTGTTAATGACATCTTGTTTGAAATCGAAGCGAAAATTGTTCGTAGCCAGATTTTGAATGGTGAGCCACGTATTGATGGCCGTGATACTCGTACTGTTCGTCCAATTGAAATTCGTAATGGCGTGTTACCACGCACTCACGGTTCAGCATTGTTTACTCGCGGCGAAACACAGGCACTTGTTGTGGCTACATTGGGTACAGCACGTGATGAGCAGATCATTGATGCGCTCGAAGGTGAGTACCGCGATCGTTTCATGTTCCACTACAACATGCCTCCGTTTGCGACTGGTGAAACTGGCCGTGTAGGAAGCCCTAAGCGTCGTGAAATTGGTCATGGTCGTTTGGCTAAGCGTGCATTGATTCCAGTATTGCCAAGCGCAGAAGACTTTGCATACAGCATTCGCGTGGTTTCAGAAATTACTGAGTCCAATGGTTCATCTTCAATGGCTTCTGTTTGCGGCGGCTGTTTGGCGATGATGGATGCGGGTGTTCCTGTTAAGGCACACGTTGCCGGTGTTGCAATGGGATTGATTCTGGATGGCAATCGTTTTGCTGTGTTGACAGACATCTTGGGTGATGAAGATCACTTAGGCGACATGGACTTTAAGGTAGCTGGAACAGCAAACGGTATTACTGCTCTCCAGATGGATATTAAAGTTCAAGGTATTACTAAAGAAATTATGCAGGTTGCTTTAGCGCAAGCTAAAGAAGGACGTTTGCATATTTTGAGCAAAATGCAAGAAGCAATGGGTTCAGTTCGTACAGAATTGTCTGCTCATGCTCCACGTATGGTTTCTTTCAAGATTCACCCAGACAAGATTCGTGAAGTTATCGGTAAGGGCGGCGCAACTATTCAGGCTTTGACCAAAGAAACTGGTTGCAGCATCGACATTAAAGATGACGGTACTGTAACGATTGCTTCTACTTCTGCTGAAGGTATGGCTGAAGCTAAAGCGCGTATCGAAGGCATCACTGCTGAAGCTGAAGTAGGCAAGATCTACGAAGGTCCAGTGGTGAAGTTGCTCGAGTTTGGCGCTTTAGTAAATATTCTTCCTGGTAAAGATGGTCTCTTGCACATTTCCGAAATCTCTAATGAGCGCGTAAAAGAAGTTAAAGACTATTTGGCAGAAGGCCAAGTGGTTCGCGTGAAATTGTTAGCCGCTGATGAGCGTGGTCGTTTACGTTTGTCATTGAAAGCTGCGATGGCTGATGAAGGTGGCACGATTGCTCCTTTAGCCGGTGCTGCTGAATCTGTTGCTGAGGCAGCCCCAGTGTCCGGTGAGTCTGCTTAAGTAGCTGAGCGAGCGGGAGTATTTATGCGCGTAATTGAAATCAAAGAATTTGGTGCCCCAGAAATGCTGGTGCCAACCACTCGACCTGACCCAGCAACTCCTGCTGCTGGGACTGGCGAAATTTTGATCAAGGTCTTAGCTGCTGGAATTAATCGTCCAGACGTTTTACAACGTAAAGGACATTACCCAGTTCCAGCAGGCGCATCGGATATTCCTGGTCTCGAAGTAGCTGGTGAAATCGTCGGTGGCGATTTAGCTCATGCTGACAATGTATTTGGCTTAAAGGTAGGCGATAAAGTTTGTGCTCTGGTTCAGGGTGGTGGTTATGCTGACTTGTGTACCGCTCCTGTTGCACAGTGCTTGCCTTACCCCACAGGTTTTACCGATCAAGAGGCAGCTGCATTGCCTGAAACTTTTTACACCGTGTGGAGCAACGTCTTCATGCGTGGTCAGTTAGCTGAAGGTGAAACATTATTAGTTCAAGGTGGCTCTAGCGGTATCGGTGTTACTGCGATCTTGATCGCCAAAGCCTTAGGTCATAAAGTATTTGTTACAGCCGGTACTGATGAAAAATGTGCCGCATGCGTGGCATTAGGTGCCGATCTTGCAATTAACTACAAGACCCAAGATTTTGTCGAAGAAGTGAAGAAGGCTACTGATGGCAAGGGCGTTAATGTCATTCTCGATATGGTTACTGGCGCTTATGTGCAAAAAGAAATTGATTGCTTAGCCGATGATGGTCGTATTGTGATTATTGCAATCCAAGGCGGATCAAAGGCAGAAGTCAGTACGAATCAAATTCTGCGTCGTCGCCTAACAATCACTGGCTCTACTTTAAGGCCTCGTCCGGTCTCATTTAAGAAGCAAATCACTAAACAACTGCATGACAATGTCTGGCCTTTGCTTAATGCAGGCAAGTTAAAACCCGTGATCTATAAAACATTTACCTTGGATCAGGCGGCTGATGCCCATCGATTGATGGAGTCTTCTGAGCACGTTGGCAAAATTGTTTTAACTGTTTAAAAGTATTCATTACCCCTTATGCGACCACTCATCGTTATCGGCAACTGGAAAATGAATGGCAGTCTTGCAAGTAACCAAGACTGGATCAAGACCGTTGCCCGTGGCATGGAGAGTGGGATGCCGTCAGGACGTAAATATGCTGTTTGTCCGCCTTTTCCGTACTTGTCTCAATGTGCCCATTTAATTAAAGAGCACTCATTAGCCTTTTTAAATCTTGGTGCACAAGATGCGTCGGCTCACACCTCGGGTGCATATACCGGTGAAGTGGCAGCTTCAATGCTCAAAGAGCTTGGATGTACCTATGTCATCGTTGGGCACTCTGAGCGCCGTCAAATGCATCAAGAGGTGGATGAGGCTGTTGCGGCTAAAGTCCTTCAGGTCTTGGATAACGGCATGACCCCGGTGATTTGTGTTGGCGAGACCGCGGATGAGAGAAATTCGGGCAGGGCGGAAGAGATTGTTTGCGCTCAGATTGCAAAGCAGGCGGGTGTATTGCAAGACCGTCTTGCTGACTGTTTAATTGCCTATGAACCGGTATGGGCTATTGGAACTGGCAAAGTTGCCAGCGCCCAAGTTGCACAAGATATGCATCGCGCGATTCGCCTGCAATTAGCAGAATTTAACGAAGATGTAGCCTCACACGTTGGTATTTTGTACGGCGGTAGTGTCAAGCCTGACAATGCTGTTGAATTGTTTGCCATGCCTGATATTGATGGTGGTTTAGTTGGGGGCGCATCATTGAACCCTCAAGATTTTCTGGCCATTTGTCAGGCATAGATTTTTTATTTGGAGATAAGCTGTGGAATGGTTTAAGACTTTATTCATCGTATTGCAGGTAATTTCAGCTTTGGCTGTCATTCTTTTGGTTCTGTTACAGCAGGGTAAGGGTGCCGACATGGGAGCAGCCTTTGGCTCTGGTTCATCCGGAAGCTTATTTGGCGCCAGTGGTTCTGCAAACTTTCTGTCCCATGCAACTGCAGTATTTGCCGCCGTTTTCTTTATTTGTACTTTAGGTATTACCTGGATCGGTAATAAGAAGGAAGTTAGCCCTGGCGTTTTGTCTGGTACCGTAGCCCCTGTTGTGGCTCCGGCTGCTCCAGTAGCTCCAGTTCAAGATCCAAGCAAACCAGCAGTTCCTAAGTAAAAAAGTAGGTTTTTACAGATTTTCTAGTCCAAATTTTGGGGTAGTGCACTTGTGCAATGCAGTAGAATTGATGGGTTTTGCAAGATGCCGACGTGGTGAAATTGGTAGACACGCTATCTTGAGGGGGTAGTGGCTTAGGCTGTGCGAGTTCGAGTCTCGCCGTCGGCACCAATAAAGAAGTATTGCTAAGGGTTTTTGCTCTAAATCAATACTTTATGTAGTGGAATAATTAATAATTTGCTGCTTTTAGGATTTACTAGACAAACGAATCAGGGCTATTTTGAATCTCGCTAATTACTTTCCTGTTCTGCTTTTTATCCTCGTAGGCATTGGGGTGGGATTAGTCCCCATGTTCCTCGGAAAAATTTTGGCTCCTTCGAAGCCAGATGCTGAAAAACTGTCTCCTTATGAGTGTGGTTTTGAAGCTTTCGAAGATGCACGCATGAAGTTCGACGTGCGTTATTACTTAGTCGCTATTCTCTTCATCCTGTTTGACCTTGAAACTGCATTCCTGTTCCCATGGGGTGTGGCTTTGCGTGATATTGGATGGCTTGGCTACGCCTCTATGGTGATTTTCCTCTTGGAATTCATTGTGGGATTTGTATATATCTGGAAAAAGGGCGCTCTCGACTGGGAGTGATAGATATGGCATTAGAAGGCGTTCTCAAAGAAGGTTTTGTCACCACCACTGCGGATCAGTTGATCAACTGGACGCGTAATGGATCCTTATGGCCTATGACCTTTGGTCTGGCCTGTTGTGCGGTAGAGATGATGCATGCGGGCGCTTCCCGTTATGACTTGGACCGATTTGGTGTCGTGTTTCGCCCATCTCCACGTCAATCAGATTTGATGATTGTTGCAGGTACCTTATGCAACAAGATGGCCCCGGCATTACGCAAGGTTTATGACCAGATGCCAGAACCACGCTGGGTGATCTCTATGGGCTCTTGCGCCAATGGCGGGGGCTATTACCATAACTCCTATTCAGTAGTACGTGGTTGTGACCGCATCGTTCCAGTGGATATTTATGTGCCTGGATGCCCTCCAACAGCAGAAGCGTTGATCTACGGAATTATTCAGCTCCAATCCAAGATCGCTCGCACGAGCACGATTGCGCGGAAGGCTTAAGTTATGTCAGATCGTTTAATCCAATTAGCTGCAAACTTAGAAAAAGTTTTAGGTAAGCGCGCTAAATCCATTGAGATTGCATTGGGTGAAGTGACTGTAGTTGTTAATGCGGACACTTATTTTGAATCTGCCATGTTGTTACGTGACGATCCTTCGCTTGCTTTTGAGCAATTGATTGATCTGTGTGGTGTTGACTATCAAGATTTCCGTGATGGTGCATGGAGTGGTCTACGCTTTGGCGTTGTAAGTCACCTCTTATCCTTAGAGCACAACTGGCGTTTGCGTGTGCGCGTATTTGCCCCAGACGATAGTTATCCATTAGTTGCGTCGATTACACCTGTTTGGGCTGCGGCCAATTGGTTTGAGCGTGAAGCATTTGACCTCTACGGCATCCTGTTTGATGGTCATGATGACTTGCGTCGTATTTTGACTGACTATGGCTTTATTGGTCATCCATTTAGAAAAGATTTCCCAATTAGTGGCAATGTGGAAATGCGTTACGACCCAGAGTTAAAACGTGTTGTCTATCAACCGGTCACGATTGAGGCTCGAGAAATTACTCCACGTATTGTTCGTGAAGAGCAGTATGGAGGTCCGGTTTAAGCCATGGCACAAATTAAGAACTACACCCTCAATTTCGGTCCCCAGCATCCGGCGGCGCACGGCGTATTACGTTTAGTGCTTGAGCTGGATGGTGAAGTGATCCAGCGCGCTGATCCACACATCGGCTTATTGCATCGCGCTACTGAAAAGCTAGCAGAGACACGTACTTGGATTCAAAACGTTCCTTATATGGATCGCCTGGATTATGTTTCCATGATGTCCAATGAGCACGCTTATGTCATGGCCATCGAAAAGTTACTGCAAGTAGATGTTCCGCTTCGTGCGCAATATATTCGTGTGATGTATGACGAGCTAACTCGTTTATTAAACCACTTGCTTTGGATTGGTTGTCACGGTCTTGACGTTGGTGCGATGGCGGTATTTTTGTACGCCTTCCGTGATCGTGAAGACATCTTTGATATGTACGAGGCAGTCTCTGGTGCGCGTATGCACGCTGCTTACTATCGTCCAGGTGGCGTATATCGTGACTTGCCAGATCATATGGCTCAGTTCACCAAGAACAAAATTCGTAGCGCCTCCGCGATTAAGCGTCTGAATGAAAACCGCAGCGGCACATTATTGGATTTCATTGAGCAATTTTCTAATGGCTTTGATGCCAATGTGGATGAGTACTGCAATCTCTTAACGGATAACCGTATTTGGAAACAGCGTTTAGTTAATATCGGCATCGTGACCCCAGAGCGTGCATTACAGCTTGGATTCACTGGTCCAATGTTGCGTGGTTCAGGCATTGAGTGGGATTTGCGTAAGAAGCAGCCGTATGAAGTTTATGACCGCTTGGATTTCGACATTCCAGTAGGCGTCAATGGCGACTCTTACGATCGTTATTTGGTTCGCATGGAAGAAATGCGTCAATCTAATCGCATTATTAAGCAGTGTGTAGCTTGGTTAAAAGCGAACCCAGGTCCAGTAATGAGTGACAACCATAAGGTTTCTCCACCAAAGCGTGTGGATATGAAAACCAATATGGAAGAATTGATTCACCATTTCAAACTCTTTACTGAAGGTATTCACGTTCCCGATGGTGAGGCTTACTCAGCAGTTGAACATCCAAAAGGTGAGTTTGGTATTTACTTAATTTCAGATGGTGCCAATAAACCTTACCGCATGAAGATTCGTGCACCTGGATTTGTGCACTTATCAGCAATGGATGAGATGTCACGCGGCCACATGTTGGCTGATGCAGTAACCATTATCGGTACCCAAGATATTGTGTTCGGGGAGATTGACCGCTAATTGAGCGTGCCAAGGATTATTTAATGACTACAACCCTTCAGCTATCCGATAAAACATTAGCCGATATTCATCGCAATATCGCTAAGTATCCGCCTGAGCATAAGCAATCTGCTGTGATGGCTTGTTTGATTGCAGCCCAAACAGAGGTAGGTTGGGTATCTCCAGAAGTTATTGAGACTGTTGCACAAATTCTTGAAATGCCGAGCATTGCTGTTGATGAAGTGGCTACTTTCTACAATATGTACAACACCAAGAAAATTGGTAAATACAAATTGGTGATCTGTACTAATTTGCCTTGCCAATTAACCCATGGTGAAACAGCCGCGACATACTTAAAAGAGACACTTGGCATTGGCTACAACGAAACCACTCCATGTGGAACCTTCACATTAAAAGAGGGTGAATGTATGGGTGCCTGTGGTGATTCACCAGTGATGTTGGTGAATGACAAGCGTATGTGTAGCTTTATGAGCAAAGAAAAGATTGATGCATTGTTAAATGAATTGCGTGCAGAAGGGAAAGCAGCATGACCAGCTTGCACGATCGCCATATCAAGCCTTTAATTCTTGCCGGATTAAATGGCGCTAACTGGCGTTTAAAAGATTACGAAAGTCGTGGTGGCTATCAACAGCTGCGTCGTTTGATCAATGACAAAGTAGCACCTGACGCCATCATTGCAGAATTAAAAGCTTCATCATTGCGTGGTCGTGGCGGTGCAGGCTTCCCAACGGGTTTGAAGTGGAGCTTTATGCCACGTCAATTCCCAGGACAAAAATATTTAGTTTGTAATAGTGACGAAGGTGAGCCAGGTACTTTTAAAGACCGCGACATCATGCGTTACAACCCACATGCTTTGATTGAAGGCATGATCATTGGTGCCTACACCATGGGTATTACCACTGGCTACAACTACATCCACGGCGAAATCTGGGAAGTGTATTCACGCTTCGAAGAGGCTTTGGAAGAAGCGCGTGGTGCAGGTTACTTGGGCGACAAAATTCTGGGCAGCGATTTCTCTTTCCGATTGCATGCGTCTCCAGGTTGGGGTGCTTATATTTGCGGTGAAGAGACTGCGCTACTGGAGTCTTTAGAGGGTAAAAAAGGTCAGCCACGCTTTAAGCCGCCATTCCCAGCAAGTTTTGGTTTGTATGGCAAGCCTACAACAATTAATAACACCGAAACATTCGCTGCGGTGCCATTCATTTTGGCCATTGGTGGCCAGGCCTATTTAGAGCTTGGTAAACCGAATAACGGCGGCACAAAAATCTTCTCAATCTCTGGTGACGTTGTTCACCCCGGAAACTATGAGATTCCATTGGGCACTCCGTTTGCTGAGTTGTTGAAGCTTGCTGGCGGTATGCGTGATGGCGTAGCCTTAAAAGCTGTTATTCCTGGCGGATCTTCATCTCCTGTTGTGCCAGGCGCGCAGATGATGGATTTAACAATGGATTACGACAGCATTGCCAAAGCAGGATCTATGCTGGGTTCAGGCGCGGTAATTGTGATGAATGAAACGCGTTGCATGGTTCGTGCGTTAGAGCGTTTGTCTTATTTCTATCATGAAGAATCATGTGGTCAATGCACGCCATGCCGTGAAGGTACCGGTTGGTTGTGGCGCATTGTTCATCGTATTGAGCATGGTCAAGGGCGACCAGAAGATATGGATTTGCTAAACGATGTAGCTGCCAATATTCAAGGTCGCACGATTTGCGCTTTAGGTGATGCAGCAGCCATGCCAGTGCGCGGTATGTTGAAGCATTACATGGATGAATTTGCGTATCACGTAGAACATAAGCGCTGCTTAGATTCTGCGAAACCTTTATAAAGATTTAGAGCACGGGATATCTAAAAGTGAGCATGGTAGAAATCGAATTAGATGGCAAGGCAGTAGAGGTTCCGCAAGGTTCGATGGTGATGCACGCCGCGAACAAGCTCGGTACCTATGTTCCCCACTTCTGCTATCACAAAAAACTATCTATTGCTGCTAACTGCCGTATGTGTCTAGTAGAGGTTGAGAAAGCCCCTAAACCGTTGCCTGCTTGCGCCACGCCGGTGACACAAGGCATGAAGGTGTTTACGCACTCTGCCAAGGCCGTCGAAGCGCAACGCTCTGTAATGGAATTTCTCTTAATTAACCATCCATTGGATTGCCCAATTTGCGACCAGGGTGGCGAGTGCCAGTTGCAAGATTTGGCTGTTGGTTACGGTAAATCAAATTCACGCTACGACGAAGAGAAGCGGGTTGTTTTCCACAAGAATGTAGGCCCCTTGATTTCCATGCAGGAAATGACTCGTTGCATCCATTGCACTCGTTGCGTACGCTTTGGTCAAGAGGTTGCCGGCGTTATGGAATTGGGAATGGTCAACCGCGGCGAGCATTCAGAAATCACCACCTTTGTTGGTCAGACGGTTGATTCAGAGCTATCTGGAAATATGATTGACTTGTGCCCAGTTGGCGCCTTAACCAGTAAGCCATTCCGTTATGCAGCTCGCACATGGGAACTCGGACGCAAACGTTCTGTAAGCCCGCACGACAGCTTAGGTGCAAATACTACAGTTCAAACTAAAGCTAATAAAGTCATGCGAGTTGTTGCTCTTGAAAATGAAGCAATTAATGAATGCTGGATTAGCGATCGAGATCGCTTCTCTTATGAAGGTTTAAATAGCAATGATCGTGTCACAACACCAATGGTCAAGCAGGGCGGTCAGTGGTTAGAAACGGATTGGCAGTCAGCCTTGGACTATGTGGCGCATTCGCTGAAAACCATTTCAGCGGAAAGTGGCTCAGAATCCATTGGCGCATTAGCTCATCCTATTTCCAGCACCGAAGAATTGCACCTATTGCAAAAGGTGTTGCGTGGCTTAGGCTCTCAGCAGGTTGATACCCGTTTACGCCAAACTGATGTGAAGGCTGCTGCAACTGCTCCATGGCTGGGTATGCCAATTACTAAATTAAGCGAATTAGACCGCGTATTAATAGTTGGCAGTTTCTTGCGTAAGGATCAGCCAGTATTAGCGGCTCGTATTCGTACTGCTAGCAAGCGTGGTTTACAAGTAATGCGTATCGATGCAGGTGGAGATGACTGGTTAATCTCCAGCAGTGGTATCACTGCTGCACCAAGCGCCTGGCTAAACACATTGAGTGAAGTTGCACTGGCTGTTGCGAAAGCTAAGTCAACTACTGCACCCGCAGGAACATTTAACTTATCGATTTCTCCGGCAGCTCAGAAGATCGCAGATAGCTTGCTCTCAGGCGAGTCAACTGCTGTATTGCTAGGTTCCGCTGCAATTTCACATCACCATGCTTCTGATTTGCATGTGATGGCGCAGTTCATTGCAGAACAGACTGGTGCTACCTTGGGCTTCCTGCCTGTAGGTGGAAATGCTGTTGGTGCATCCTTAGTCAACGCAAATGGTGCGGGCGTTGAGTCGGTACTCTCTGGTGATCGTCGTGCAGTCATTTTGATGAACATTGAGCCAGATGCCGATTTACCGAATCCAGCTGCAGCTCGCACTGCTTTGGCAAATGCGAATACTGTTATTGCCTTGAGTGCCTATAAGAGTGCTGATTTGCTAGAGGTGGCCGATGTGATTCTGCCAATCGCCACATACACAGAAACAGTGTCAACCTTTGTAAATCTTGAAGGAAGAGTTCAAACAGTTCAGCCTTCAGTAAAACCTTTGGGCGATTCGCGTCCAGCATGGAAAGTATTGCGCGTTCTGGGTGGTTTATTGGGCTTAGATGGATTCTTATTAAATGCACCTGAGGAAGTGTTGGGTGAAGCATTGGGTGAGGGTTATTGCACCCGTTTGAGCAATCAAGCTTCCAGCAACTCCATTTCTAACGGCAATCTAGCACCATTTAATGGTCTTGAGCGCTTAGCTGATGTCAATATTTATGCGGGTGACCAAATCGTACGTCGTTCATCAGCATTGCAATTAACGCGCGATGCTAAGCGCGGTAATCAAGTTGGATTAAATCAGAACCTATTCTCGGAATTAGGTCTTAAAGAAGGTGATGCAGTGCGCGTTACTCAAGGATCTCAATCAGTTGATATGCCAGCCACACTAGAGGTAAATCTAGCGCCAGGCGCCGTCAGAATCTCTGCGGGCACCATGGCTAGTGCGAATTTGGGATCGATGTTTGGTCCAGTAACGATTAGCAAAGCTTAAGGTACGAGATGGATAATTTCTTGAACCTCATCACCACTCAAGGCGAGGCCATTTTTGGCTCACTTTGGCCTTTAGTTTGGGCATTAGTACGGATTGTCATCATCGTATTGCCGATGTTCGGATGCGTTGCTTACTTAACTCTCTGGGAAAGAAAGTTAATTGGTTGGATGCATATTCGCCTTGGGCCAAATCGCGTTGGTCCTTTGGGTTTATTGCAGCCGATTGCTGATGCGTTGAAGTTGTTGATGAAGGAGATTATTGCTCCTGCTCAAGCTAGCAAAGTTCTGTACTTTATTGCCCCCATTATGGTGATCATGCCTGCCTTTGCTGCATGGGCTGTTATTCCCTTTCAAGCGAAGATGGTGCTAGCCGATGTCAATGCAGGCTTGCTGTACATCATGGCCATTTCTTCCATTGGTGTCTATGGCGTGATCTTGGCCGGTTGGTCTTCTAACTCTAAATATCCATTCCTCGGCGCAATGCGCGCATCGGCCCAAATGATCTCTTACGAGATTGCGATGGGCTTTGCATTGGTTACTGTGTTGCTAACTTCTGGCTCATTGAATTTGAGCACGATTGTTGCCTCACAAGAGCAGGGCTACTTTGCAAGCATTGGCCTGAATTTTCTGTCATGGAATTGGTTGCCTCTATTGCCAATGTTCTTAATTTATTTCATCTCTGGTGTAGCTGAAACTAACCGCCATCCATTTGACGTAGTTGAGGGTGAATCTGAGATAGTTGCTGGACACATGGTTGAATACTCAGGCATGTCTTTTGCCATGTTCTTCTTGGCTGAATATGCCAACATGATTTTGATTGCAGCCGTTGCTTCAATTATGTTCCTGGGCGGCTGGTTGCCCATCGTTGACCTACCGATCTTGCGCGACATTCCAGGCTTCTTCTGGTTATTCGGTAAAACCTTCTTCCTTCTATCTTGTGTAATTTGGTTGCGTGCCACATTGCCACGTTATCGCTATGACCAAATCATGCGTTTGGGTTGGAAAATCTTTATTCCCATCTCAGTATTTTGGGTGGTTGTTATCGGCGCTTGGGTTGTATCCCCATGGAATATTTGGAAATAAGTTGACCAATCATGTTTAAGAAAATTTCCCAATTCCTCGATAGCTTGATGCTGAAAGACATCCTCACTGGTATGTCTATTACTGGTCGTTATTTATTCAAACCCAAAATTACTATTCAATATCCGGAAGAGAAGACGCCTTTGTCTGCTCGTTTCCGTGGCTTGCATGCATTGCGTCGCTATGAAAATGGTGAAGAGCGTTGCATTGGCTGCAAACTCTGTGAGGCGGTCTGCCCAGCTTATGCCATCACTATTGAAACCGCTGAGCGAGATGACGGTACTCGACGCACTAGCCGTTATGACATCGATCTCACAAAATGTATTTTCTGTGGTTTCTGTGAAGAGGCTTGTCCAGTAGACGCCATTGTTGAAACCAATATTTTTGAATATTTTGGGGATAAGCGCGGCGATCTGTATTTCACTAAAGAAATGCTTTTGGCTGTTGGCGATAAATATGAAAAAGATATCGCCGCTAACCGTGCAGCTGATGCACCTTACCGTTAATCGAATAGAGCTGAACTAATATGACATTCGATCCATCTATTTTATTTGCCGCTTTCTTTTACGGATTTGCAGGTCTGTTGGTCATCTCCGCCTTGCGCGTGATCACTGCCCGCAATCCAGTGCATGCGGCACTATTCTTGGTATTGGCTTTCTTTTGTGCGTCTGGACTCTGGATGCTACTCAAAGCGGAGTTCTTAAGCTTAGCTTTGATTCTGGTTTATGTAGGCGCTGTAATGGTGTTGTTCTTATTTGTGGTCATGATGCTAGATCTGGATATAGAACATCTCCGTAGAGATTTTAAAAAGTATCTACCAGTTGCCTTTTTAATGGGTGCGGTAATTGTTTTAGAGCTCTCCATTGTGATCATTCGTAGCTTTATTGGTACCAATGCCCCAGTACAGCCTATGCCAGAAGAAATGATGGCTAACAATACTCAAGCTTTAGGCATGTTGATCTTTGTCGACTATGTTTATGCCTTTGAAGTGGCTGGTGTCATTTTGTTGGTAGCCATCATTGCTGCTGTTGCATTGACATTGCGTAATCGCAAAGACTCTAAATCACAAAATATTCATGAGCAGGTCAATGTGGTTGCTGCAGATCGTATGCGTATTGTGAAAATGGGTTCTGACATGGCTGCAAAGCAAGATGCAAGAGGAGAGAAGAAATGAACATTACTCTTGCCCATTATTTGGTGCTTGGTGCAATTCTGTTCGCCACCAGCGTTATCGGAATTTTCTTAAACCGTAAGAATGTCATCGTACTGCTAATGGCAATTGAACTAATGCTTCTTTCGGTCAACATGAACTTCGTAGCTTTCTCCCATTACTTGGGTGATATGGCGGGTCAAGTATTCGTATTCTTTATTTTGACTGTGGCAGCTGCTGAGGCAGCTATCGGCTTGGCAATTTTGGTTGTGCTCTTCCGTAAGGTTGACACCATTAATGCCGAAGATCTTGACCACCTAAAAGGCTAGTGATGCAATTGACCTTAAACATTCCCGTACTCTGCGCCATTCCTTTGGCGCCATTGGTTGGCTCCATGATTGCCGGCTTCTTTGGCACTAAGCTAGGTGGCAACCGCATTGGACATGGTGCAAGTCAGTTTGTCACTATTTTGGGCGTAACGATTGCTTTTGTGCTGTCTTGCAATGTTTTAGTTCAGGTAATGGATGGCTTCTATTTCAACGGCACGGTGTATCGCTGGATGCAATTGGGCGAACTCAATTTAGATATTGGCTTCTTAATTGATCCTTTAGCTGCAACGATGATGTGCGTAGTGACCTTTGTGTCATTGATGGTCCATATCTACACCATTGGCTATATGCATGGTGAAGAAGGTTATAACCGTTTCTTCTCCTATATCTCATTGTTTACTTTTGCCATGCTGATGTTGGTGATGAGTAATAACCTTTTACAACTCTTCTTCGGTTGGGAGGCGGTGGGTGTAGTTTCTTATTTGCTCATTGGCTTTTATTTCGATCGCCAGTCTGCTGTATTCGCAAATATGAAGGCCTTCTTAGTCAATCGTGTTGGCGACTTCGGATTCATCCTTGGTATTGGTATTTTGCTAGCCAGCACAGGATCAATGCAGTACGACGTTATCTTTTCTCAGAACTCCGCATTGGCAGCGCAAACCCTTCCAGGCACAAGCTGGAATTTGATGACTGTTGCTTGTATTTGCCTGTTCATTGGTGCAATGGGTAAATCTGCACAATTTCCATTGCATGTTTGGTTGCCTGACTCGATGGAAGGCCCGACACCAATCTCAGCATTGATTCATGCGGCAACCATGGTTACTGCAGGTATTTTCATGGTGTCCCGGATGTCGCCATTGTTTGAACTTTCAGATACGGCATTAAGCTTTATCTTGGTGATTGGCTCTATTACCGCACTCTTTATGGGATTCCTGGGGATCGTACAAAACGATATCAAGCGCGTAGTTGCCTATTCCACTTTGTCTCAGTTGGGTTATATGACTGTTGCCTTGGGTGTGTCTGCCTATCCAGTCGCCATCTTCCACTTGATGACTCACGCTTTCTTCAAGGCCTTATTGTTTCTTGCTGCTGGTAGCGTCATTCTTGGCATGCATCATGAGCAAGATATGCGCAAGATGGGCGGTCTTTGGAAGTACATGCCAATTACTTGCCTCATGATGTTATTGGGTAACCTGGCACTGGTTGGTACGCCTTTCTTCTCAGGCTTCTATTCAAAAGATTCCATTATTGAAGCGGTTGCTGCTAGCCATATTCCAGGCTCTGGCTTCGCTTACTTTGCTGTAATGGCAAGTGTCTTCGTAACCGCCTTGTATTCATTCCGTTTGTATTTTTATGTTTTCCACGGCAAAGCTCGCTGGGGACATGAAGATTCTCATGTGCATGATGATCACCATGAACATGCAGAGCAGGGCGATGATCATGCTCACCATGGCTTGGCTCCTGGTCAAAAACCGCATGAATCACCGTTTGTTGTGACATTGCCTTTAATTCTCTTGGCAATTCCATCTGTAATCATTGGTTTCTACACTATTTCTCCGCTGCTATTCGGAACTTACTTTGGCGACTCCATTTTTATTGATTTAGCGCGCCATCCAGTAATGAAGGAATTAGAAGATGAATTCCATGGCCCAGTTGCTATGGCAATTCATGCATTTACATCTCCTGTATTGCTGTTGGTAGTTCTTGGCGTATTGACTGCTGCTATTGGTTATCTATGGGCACCAAAGTTGCCGGGCAAAGTTGCACAAGCACTTGCTCCAATCAAAAAATTGCTTGATAACAAGTACTACCTAGATGAATTGAATCAAGCTGTATTTGCCAAGGGTCTGATTTGGATCGGCAGCTTCTTATGGCACCGCGGCGATCAAAAGATCATCGATGGTTTCTTCGTTAACGGCAGTGCGCATGCAGTAGGGCGCTTTGCTGGAGTAATACGTCATTTGCAATCCGGTTATCTCTATCACTATGCCTTTGCAATGATTGCAGGCTTAGCGGTATTGCTTGCTTGGGTTTTGTACGCTTACCTGCCTTTTGTTCGCTAGGCCTTTGTTACTTAAGTAGCCACTATGATTCTTTCTTACGCCATTTGGACCCCGATTGTTTTTGGACTCATTATTCTGTTTTATGGGTCTGAGAAGCCATCTGCAGGAGTTCGCTGGTTAGCGCTCGTCGGTGCTGTGCTCGGCTTCATTGCGACTCTGCCACTCGTTATCAATTTTGATATCGCTAACCCTGGAATGCAGTTTGTAGAAAAGCTAAGCTGGATTCCACGCTACGACATTAACTATCACCTCGGTATTGACGGCATCTCTGTTTGGTTCATTGTCCTCACTGCCTTCATTAATATTATTGTGGTGATTGCCGCTTGGGAAGTAATCCAAACTAAAGTTTCTCAATACTTTGCTTCTTTCATGATCCTGTCTGGATTGATGATTGGCGTGTTTTCTGCATTAGACGCCTTGCTGTTCTATGTATTCTTTGAAGCGACCTTAATTCCGATGTACATCATCATTGGCGTCTGGGGCGGTCACAATCGTATCTATGCGGCATTCAAGTTCTTCTTGTATACCTTGCTCGGTTCCTTGTTGACTTTGGTTGCTATGCTTTACCTGTACAACGTTACGAATACGTTTGATATCTTGGCT
This sequence comes from Polynucleobacter sp. UB-Tiil-W10, assembly GCF_018881605.1. GTDB lineage: Bacteria > Pseudomonadota > Gammaproteobacteria > Burkholderiales > Burkholderiaceae > Polynucleobacter. The sequence continues at coordinate 1,927,275 of NZ_JACVPZ010000001.1, read as the reverse complement.
TGGCAAAATGCGCGTTTAGATATTGTGGTGCAGGTCTTGTTGTTTGCTGCATTCTTCATGGCATTTGCTGTGAAGGTGCCAATGTGGCCATTGCACACTTGGTTGCCAGACGTTCACGTTGAGGCGCCAACGGGTGGCTCGGTTGTCTTGGCTGCCATCATGCTAAAACTGGGTGCTTATGGCTTCCTACGTTTCTCATTACCAATCGCACCTGATGCAAGTCAGTATTTAGGCCCATTTGTAATCTTCTTGTCTTTAGTTGCAGTGATCTATGTGGGCGCTGTTGCATTAGTTCAAAAGGACATGAAAAAGCTGGTTGCGTACTCATCGGTTGCGCATATGGGTTTCGTGACTTTAGGTTTCTTCCTCTTCAGTCCATTGGGTATTGAGGGCGGCATCGTTCAAATGATTTCTCACGGCTTTGTTGCCGGCGCAATGTTCCTGTCAATTGGCGTGCTCTACGATCGGATGCATACGCGTCAAATCGCTGATTACGGCGGTGTAGTGCACCGTATGCCTGCGTTTACCGCTTTTGCGGTCTTGATGGCAATGGCTAACTGTGGTTTGCCGGCGACCTCTGGTTTCGTAGGCGAGTTCATGGTGATATTGGCCGCCGTAGATTATGATTTTGTGATTGGTATTTTGGCTGCAACAGCATTGATTTTGGGTGCCGCTTATTCCTTGTGGATGGTAAAGCGTGTATTTTTCGGCACCATTAACAATGCTCATGTTGAAGAGCTCAAAGATCTCAATGCCCGTGAGTATTTCTTGATGGCGGTTTTATCGATCTGCGTCATTGGTATGGGTGTTTATCCAAAGCCATTCACCGACATCATTCACCCAGCTGTAATTAATCTGCTGCAGCATGTTGCTGTAAGCAAACTCTGAGTAAGTACAAATGCAAGCATTCGATCTATACGCCATCCTGCCGGAACTTGTTCTACTCGTTGTAACTTGCTTATTGCTGGTTGCCAGCGTTTATGTACCTGAGAGAGCGACACCTACTCCCGGTGTAGAGCAAGACATTTTCCATACTCCGCGTGGTGTTGGTTTTGTGTACTTCTTCTCGCTAATCTTGTTGGTGTACCTGATTTTCGCCTTAGTTGGACGCATGGGTGATCCAGCATTGGTAGCAATGAATGGTTTATTTCAGTCTGATCCATTTTCAAACTTGTTGAAGGCTTGTTCTTGTATCGCCGTATTAGTGAGCTTGATTTATTCCAAGCAATACTTGATGGATCGCGCTTTATTCCGTCCTGACTTCATTGTTTTGGCTTTACTTGCCTTGCTTGGGCAGTTTGTATTGATCTCAGGTGCAAATCTGTTGACTTTGTATCTCGGCCTAGAATTAATGGCTCTTCCTACCTATGCGTTAGTTGCAATGCGCCACAGTAGCGAGAAGAGTGTTGAGGCTGGTATTAAGTATTTCATCCTGGGCGCATTAGCCTCTGGTTTTCTGCTTTATGGCATGTCCATGCTGTACGGTGTCACTGGTTCTCTTGATCTGATTGAGATCTTCAAAACGGTTGCAGATCCCCGAGTGAATCATTTAGTTATGGCTTTTGGATTGGTATTCATTGTTGCTGGCTTAGCCTTTAAGTTGGGGGTTGTGCCGTTTCATATGTGGGTGCCTGATGTTTATCAAGGTGCGCCAACGGCTGTCACTTTAATGATTGCTGCAGCACCCAAGCTTGCTGCCTTTGCTTTGTTATTCCGTTTGTTGGTAAATACTTTATTGCCTTTACTAGGTGATTGGCAGCCAATGTTGGTCTTGCTAGCTGTCTTATCTCTTGTTGTTGGTAATGTGACCGCGATAGCACAAACAAATATCAAGCGCATGCTGGCTTATTCTGCCATCGCACAAATGGGCTTTGTGCTCTTGGGTATGTTGTCTGTATTTGATGATCATGCATTTAGCGCAGCCATGTTCTATTCAATTACCTATGTTTTGACAACGCTTGGTACCTTTGGCTTGTTGATGGCTTTGTCACGCAAGGGCTACGACTGCGAAACCTTGGATGGTCTAAAGGGTTTAAACAAGAAGCACCCATGGTTTGCCTTTATTGGCCTAGTCATGATGTTCTCTTTAGCAGGGATTCCGCCTACAGTTGGTTTTGCATCTAAATTAGGCGTTCTAGAAGCCCTTGTGGATGCTGAGCATACCTTCTTGGCAGTCATTGCTGTGATGGCTTCTTTGGTGGGTGCTTTTTATTACTTGCGCGTAGTGAAGGTGATGTATTTTGATGAACCTGAGCACGAGATCACAGTTTCTGGTTCCGGCATTGCCAAAGGCATCTTGAGCTTAAATTGCTTATTGGTCTTGGTGCTAGGCATTGTTCCTGCAGGACTCATGAGTTTATGTTTGGATGCAATGCGCCGTACGTTGCTGGGATCTTAATTCTTCCAAACCAGTTTAATAAAGGCTCCTATTGGGAGCCTTTATTGTTTTAAAGCCATCAAAATGACATGAACATTTATTAAGATGTTTTAATCAATTCTTCATAAATCAACGATCAATAGCCATGACAGAAAAATTCTTTGAAGATCTTCCAGCGGGGGATAAACATCTACGTGAGGAACGTTTATCTGGCGAAGATATTTACGGCGGCATTTTCTTGAACATGAAGCGCGATACCGTTTCATTGCCAAATGGCGAACAAGCTATACGTGAGTATTTAACGCATCCTGGTGCGGTTGCCATCGTTGCATTATTGGAGGATGGTAGGGTGCTTCTGGAGCGCCAGTATCGCTATCCGATTGCCAAAGCCTGTATTGAAATTCCTGCGGGTAAATTAGATCCAAAAGAAGACCATTTAGTTTGCGCAAAACGTGAGCTTGAGGAAGAGACTGGCTACACCGCCAAAAAATGGAGCTTGATAAGACGTATCCATCCAGTAATCTCGTATTCAACCGAGTTCATAGATATCTACTTAGCAGAAGATTTAGTGCCTGGCAAAAGTCACCTTGACGAGGAAGAGTTTCTGGATGTATTTGCTGCCCCTCTAGAGCAATTGATAGGCTGGGTTGAGGCTGGCGAGATTACGGACGTTAAAACCACCATATCAACCTATTGGCTTGATCGCTATCGTCGTGGACTAGTGAAGCCAACGCTAATTCTCTAGGGTTATTCAAACCCGATTAAAATGGGGGTATTGAATTTATCGTTTTTGCCCTTATATACGTTTTATGAAAGTTTATAACTTAGCCTGCCCATTAGATCATCGCTTTGAAGGATGGTTTGCCTCCGAAGAGGATTGCCTTGCTCAGCAAGACAAGGGAATGCTCGCCTGTCCTGTATGCGACAGCACTGAAATCACCCGCATGCCGTCTGCTCCACATATCGGTAAATCTAGCTCCACAGAGTTAGCGGTTTCTAAGCCAGAGCCAAGCAATCCGAGCGGGGACGTTGTTGCGCTTACCGGTAACGATCATTCAAACCTAGAAGCCCAAGTTCAAGCCGCCTTCTTAAAGGGTATGCGCGAACTGATGGGTCGCTCTGAAGATGTTGGTGACTCTTTTGCTGATGAAGCTAGGAAGATTCATTACAAAGAATCTCCAGAGCGCAGTATTCGGGGTCAAACTACCTTGGATGAAGCAGAGTCACTTAGGGAGGAGGGCATTGAGGTCCTAGCTATGCCCATGCTGCCTGCCTTCAAAAATACCCTGCAGTAATCTTGCGTTAGTACTTTTATACTACCTAGTAATTACCCTTAAGATTGCTCGTTTTTGCCACCCGTTTTTTTATAGGGCCGTTTCATTATTTATCTAAATTGGGGCAAAGATAACTATTTCTTAAAGAAAAAAATGTATTATGAAATGGTTATTTTTTTCAATCCATTCTGGTGCCCCGAATCATGTCCTTGTTCAAAAACTTTGAAAAACTCAAACTCAAAACCAAGCTGGTCATTGGTTTTTCTTTAGTCGTTTTATTTTCAATCATTATTGCAGGCGCATCATTTTGGGCCTTTGATGAATTGATTGGTAATACTAAAAAGATGTATGAGAAAGACTTATTGGGAATTTCTTATTTACGTCAGCTCAATCGAGATGTCAATATCATCGGTCGTACAACCAACCGTTACATCCTGGCAGTAAATGCTGGTGATTCTGAGAGCGCACAGAAATCATTGGATACGATTGCGAAGACCAAAAAAACGCAGATGGAGCTTTACGAAAAAGCAAAGTCCACGATTATTCGCCCTGCTTTAAAAGAGAAAATTGACAATGTAAAGCCTGATCTCGAAGCCTACTATGCTGCAGTGGATAAAGTAGTACTTTCCACTCAGACTAACACCCCGGCAATTTCAGGCTATAAAGCTATTACCGCGAAAGATTATCAGGATTTAGTTTCCAAGCTTTCTGCTGAGATTAAAGAGATCAGTGAGCTCAAAGCCCAGGGTGCTGAACAGAATATGGAAAAGGCCATGGAGTTGGCTTCTTTTGTAAAAACACTGCTTGGAGCGATGTTGGCTATTGCCATCCTCTTTTCTTTAGTCATTATTTATCTCGTCAATAAATCCATTAACGGACCAATTAACAGCCTGGCTGCATCTATTAGTGATCTAGCTGACGCTAAATTACATAACGCTATAGCGAATACCGATTACAACAATGAAATTGGCACGATGGCTAAAGCCGTTGGTGTTTTACAGGTTAGCTTGCAAAAAGCCGATCAGTTAGCAACCCTGGATCGTGAAAATAATATCAAAGCCCAAGAAACTACCAAGCAGATTGGTGAGATCATTTCTGCAGCAGCTGCTGGTGATTTCACAGCCGAAGTGCCATTAGCTGGTAAAGAAGGTTTCTTCCTCGATATCAGCACGCAGGTGAATCGTTTAATCGATACCTCACGTAAGGCATTCCAAGCGATTTCTAAAAATGCAACTTCATTAGCAAGCTCTTCTGAAGAGTTGGCTGCAGTCAGTATGCAGATGAGTTCGAATGCAGAAGAAACCGCCGCGCAAGCTAAAGTAGTATCAGGCGCTGCGGTTGAGGTTAGCTCCAATACCCAGACAGTTGCTGCAGGCGTCGAAGAGATGAGCGCTAGCATTCGAGAAATCTCGATTAATGCAGTCGAAGCTTCTACCGTGGCTAATCAGGCAGTACAAATTGCACAAAGAACGAATGCCACGATGGCCAAGTTAAGTGAGAGCAGTACTGAAATCGGCAGCGTGCTGAAAGTGATTTCTAGTATTGCTGAACAAACTAACCTCTTGGCACTCAATGCCACGATTGAGGCTGCCCGTGCCGGTGAGCTCGGTAAAGGTTTTGCGGTGGTAGCAAACGAAGTGAAAGAGTTGGCAAGGCAAACTGCTAAGGCTACCGAAGAAATTAGTGGCAGCATTACGGCGATTCAGTCTGATACTAATGGTGCGATGGTTTCGATCGAAGAAATTTCCACCATTATTAATAAGATTAATGACATTTCTAGCTTAATCGCCAGCGCAGTAGAGGAGCAGGCAGCTACTACCGGTGAAATGGGTCGTAGCGTTTCTACTGCTGCTTCAAGTAGCGCCAATATTGCTTCGAACATCAGTACTGTATCTGAGGCAGCTCAAAGCACTACTGAGGGCGCTGCAAATACGCAAGTGGCAGCCTCTGATCTGGCCAAGATTGCTAGTGAATTGCAAGATCTCGTTTCTAGATTCAAAGTTTAAGGATTCGATAGGCTTATTGATAGAACAGCGACATAGCAATCTATGAATGATGACGACATCTTAATTGAGTTCATCGTTGAGGCGCGCGAGATATTGGATCAGCTCGACCTCGATTTTGTTCAATTGGAGATAACGCCCGATGACAAAAAATTAGTTGGCAATATTTTCCGTGCGATGCACACCCTTAAAGGGAGTAGCGGATTTTTTGCCTTTAAGCGCCTTGAGAAGGTTTCGCATGCAGGCGAGTCCTTATTGGGAAAAATTCGAGATGGGCAGTTAACGCTAGATACCCAGAAGGCCACAATCTTACTCTCTGCTTTAGATTGCCTGAGAGGCATCATTGAAGGAATTGAAGCCACTCAAACTGAACCTGCTGGTGACGACTCGGTATTGGTTGAGCATTTACTCTCTCTCGCAGCCGGTAAAGAGGTTAATACATCAGCTCCGGTAGCCCAAGTGACTCCGTCTGCTCAGCCAGCACCAACTATTGAACCATCAACGATTTCTACACCAGCACCAGCGTCTGAGCCTGAGCCCGTTTCTCAGGCTGCGTCATCAGAATCACAGGCGAACCCTGTTAAAGCTCCTGTGGTAATTGGTTCAGATGATAGTGAATCCACTGACCAGGTGTGGGCCCCAGATCCTGCCGATATTGTTAAGACCCAAGAATCTGCTGCGCCTGTAAAAGTCAGTCTTGAGTTATTAGATCGCTTGATGAATTTAGTGAGTGAAATGGTGTTAGCAAGAAATCGTCTACTGCCATTTACCAATCAATTTAGTGATCATGATTTTTCAAGCGCAGTTCGTGTCGTTGATTTGCTGACGCTTGAGCTGCAAGAGCGCATGATGAAGACACGCATGCAACCGATTTCTCAAGTTTGGACTAAATTTCCGCGCTTGATGCGTGATGTCTCGAACCAATGTGGCAAGCAAGTGACTTTGATTCAAGAGGGTTCAGAAACAGAGTTAGATAGAACCTTGCTTGATGCTATCCGCGACCCTTTAGTGCATATCATTCGAAATAGCATTGATCATGGTGTTGAGATCCCCGAGGAACGTATCAGACTCGGAAAACCTGAACTGGGCAAAGTCTTACTTCGTGCTAGCCATGAAAATGGAATGGTAGTGATTGAGATTGCTGATGATGGAGCTGGGGTAGATTTTGATTTGGTGCGTCAAAAGGCAATAGAAAAGAATCTGGTTTCTGTGCAACAAGCACAAGAATTATCTGACTTGCAATTACTAGAATTTATTTTCTTACCAGGCTTCTCTACGAAGAGTCAAGTAACCAATCTCTCTGGAAGAGGGGTTGGCATGGATGTAGTCAAGACCAATATCTCCAATATTGGTGGGTCAATTGATATCAATAGTAAGCGTGGCGCTGGCACCAATATTCGCCTGAAAATTCCATTAACACTAGCTATCATGCCAGCGTTATTTGTGCGCTGTGGCTCTGAGCCCTATGCCATACCGCAAAACAGTGTTTTGGAGATGGTGCGCTTAGATTTAAGTGGCGACAGTACTGGCTTGGAAGATTTCTACGGTACACCAGTCTTTAGATTGCGCAATCAATTAGTCCCCATCTTATTTCTAAATCATCAACTTGAAGTCAGTCAAGACTTGCCAGCCGATGATGCAATTCTGAATATTGCGATTTTGCAATCTTCTGGTATTCGTTTTGGTTTAGTTGTAGATGAGGTTCTCAATATGCAAGAGGTGGTTGTTAAGCCTCTTGGACCATTACTTAAAGATGTAAAAGATTTTGCGGGAGCTACTATTTTAGGAAATGGTCGAGTAGCTTTGATTTTAGATATCGATGGAATTGCGATTCAATCTGGTATGGTTGCAAAAATTCAGTCTCGCCCATTAAATGCCGAAAGTACACCCGAGCGATCATCCGACGATGAGGTAGCAATGCTGTCCTTTGAGCTGGAAGGACAGTCACGCCTTGCAATTTATCTTGATAATGTTGAGCGTCTCGAAATGATTTCTCCGAAACAGGTACAACGCAATGGTAATCGCGATGTCATTCAATACGGCAAAGAGATCATGCATTTGCTATACCTGAATCACTACATTGAAGGTGCTGAAAAAACTAAACCCTCTACGGCTGAAGATGAGGTGATCCCTGTCATAGTCCATTACACCAATGGCTTACCAGTGGGCTTAGTTGTTAGTCAAGTGCACGACATTATTCATGTCTCCAAAAATCTACATGAAGCAAATCCTCCGCAAAAAGGCTTGATAGGATGTGTTTCTTTGAACAATCAAGTGATTAACGTGATCGATTTACAAGAAATTTTGATGATGCGTAATTTGCAGGAAAACTCCAAAGAATATCCAGCTGTCATTGATATGGACTTTAGCTCATGAGTATTTCTACGGATTTTGTAACATTTTATTTGGGTGGTCATTACTTTGGCATCAATGCAAGTGATGTGCTCGAGCTCAATCGAAATTTAGAAGTAACACCAGTTCCCAAGAGTGCAAAGTTTGTGCGTGGGATCATGAATTTGCGCGGGCAATTAGTACCAGCAATTGATATGTATGAGCGATTAAGTTTAGAGCGCCATTCCGGCTTAACCGAGTCTATCAGTATTATTTTGCGTAGCGATGGTTTTTTGGTTGCGCTTTTAGTGGATGATGCAGGTGAGATTCTCTCGTTAGATCAAGATACTTTTGAGCCCCCACCGAGTAACTTCTCTGTAATCTCTAGAGAATTGGTGATGGGGGTTCATAAATTGAGCGACAGGCTTTTATTAATTCTAGATCCTCAGCTCATTAACCGGCGCGCCGAAAAGTCAAAGAACCAATTGCTCCTGGCTTAATGGATTGCAATCTTTTCAGGTTTCCCTAGTAGTATCTATGCTCGTATTTTTGTGGATTAAGTAATGAAGTTTGAAGATAAAATTCGAGTGTTGATCGTTGATGATTCTGCCGTCATGCGCCGTATCATCATGACCTCTTTGATGAAACATTCTGATATTGAGGTGGTAGGTACAGCTGCCAATGGTTTACTGGCTATTGAAGCTATTAAACGCTCCAGCCCTGATATTGTGACTTTGGACGTTGAAATGCCAGAGATGGATGGTATTACGGCATTACGTGAGATTCGTAAGATACACCCAACATTGCCGATTATCATGTTTAGCTCTCTCACTCAAAGAGGTGCTAAGGCAACGATGGACGCCTTAACCTATGGTGCTAGTGATTACGTAGGTAAACCTCAGGCTTCATCAAACCCCGCGGATGCATACAAGGTTTTAGAAGAAAGCTTGATTCCTAAGATTAAGGCTTTGTGTCAACGCGAGTCTGGCAAAGTCAAGAAGGCATCATCAATCAAGGAGCGCGGTGCAGCTCGTCGAGAGGCACTATCCATTCCTGTGCCTGAAAAAATAACAACCCTGCCCAGCGAAATAGCTTCCTCTTCATCAAGCACTAAAGTCATTAGGCCTGAAGGGCGCCCTTTGTATCCAGTGGATGCACTGTGTATCGGAGTTTCTACTGGAGGGCCTGCAGCTCTAATGAAGGTTTTTGAACTATGGCGTACACCTTTAACGGTCCCCATCTTCATCGTCCAACATATGCCTCCAAAGTTCACTACTTTATTGGCAGCACGTTTAACGGAAATTGGCGTGATGCCAGTTCAAGAGCCCTATGATGGTCAGGAGGCTGTTGCTGGGCATGCCTATTTAGCGCCAGGGGGCTATCACCTTGAGTTAAGGCGCAAGGGAACAAAAGTGTTTATGTATTTGAATGAAGACCCGCCTGAAAATTCTTGTAGGCCTGCAGTAGATGTTCTATTTAGAAGTGCAGCGAAGGTTTATGGACAGTCATTATTAGCGGTCGTACTAACAGGTATGGGCTACGATGGTCTGCGAGGCGCTGAAGATATTATTCGCAGTAATGGAGTGGTTTTAGCGCAAGACAAGGAGACCAGTGTCATTTGGGGAATGCCTGGTGCGATCGCTCAGGCTGATTTAGCTGAAAAAGTGCTTCCTTTAGAGGCTATACCTGACGAAATTCTATTTCGGACTCAGTTGAAATGAATTTAGACAGTAGCCCACTTGATCAAACAGATGTTGAGGGCTTCTTTAGCTTAGTAGAAAAAAATATTGGCGTAGCCTTGGATGCAAGTAAGGTATACCTCATTCATTCTCGCTTATCTAGCATTGTTACTGAACACCGTTTTGCAGGACATTCAGCCCTATTGCGATTCTTGATTACCAATCCAGTTGGTGAAATTCATTGGCAAGCCTTTGAGGCGATGACCACGAATGAAACCAGTTTTTTTAGAGATATTCATCCATTTGAAATTCTGAAAACAACTATTTTTCCGGATCTCATCCATAAACGAAAAGATTCGCGTGAACTCAATATTTGGTCTGCGGCTTCCTCAACAGGCCAAGAACCTTATAGCATTGCTATTTTATTGCGCGAACATTTTCCTGAACTTACTGGTTGGAAGATCCGCATTTTAGCTACTGATATTTCAGAGCAAGCATTGGAAAAAGCCAGTTTAGGTATTTATAACCAAACGGAAATACAGCGCGGTCTATCTGAGGCTCAAATTCAGCGACATTTTAAGAAATTGCCCAATGGCTATTACGAAATTAATCCAGACCTTCGCAGCATAGTGCAATTTAAGCAGATGAACCTCATCCAAGATTGGCCCTTGATGGCTAAGTTTGATTTGATTTTGATCCGCAATGTCCTTATTTACTTTAATCAAGTCACAAAATCTCAAATTGTTAAGCGCTTATACACACAATTATTGGATTCCTCATCCTATTTAATTTTAGGGTCGTCTGAATCCATCTTATTTGATCAAACTTATAAGATTGTGCAGTTAGATAGGGTTTCCTATTATCAAAAAAGATAAGTTAATTTAGCTAAGGCATATGTATAGAAATGAACATGGAAAACAACAACATCTCACAAGAAATCCTAGAACAAACTAAGGCAATGAAAGTCTTAGTGGTGGACGATAGCCGTACTTTGCGAAAGCTCTTAATTCGTGAACTGAATTCTATTGGCATTACGAATATTCAAGAGGCGGGAGACGGGGTTGAGGCACTTGAGAAGGTGCGCGCCGAAGTCTTCGATCTCATGCTTTTGGATATGGAAATGCCAGAGATGGACGGTCTTGAAACCCTCAAGGCCATTAAATCCTCACCAGAATTACGTTACTTACCAGTCATTATTGTTTCTGGGTCAGAGCACTTTGAGAGAACCATTGAGTGTATTCAGGTAGGGGCAGAAGATTACTTACCTAAACCATTTGATCCTGTGCTGTTGCGTGCGAGGGTATTTTCTTCCCTCGAGAAGAAGCGCCTTCGTGATGTAGATAGGGAGCGGATCATTCAATTGCAGCATGAGAAAGAACTTCTCAATATTGAGCAGATGAAAACTGAAAAGCTGATGCTCAATATTTTGCCAAAGCCGATTGCTGAGAGGCTAAAAAAAGGTGAGAGCAATATTTCAGGGAGCTATCCTGAAGTTACTATTTTGTTTAGTGATTTATCTGGTTTTACCAAAATGTCATCCACCAAAACAGCGGGTGAGTTAGTCAAGCTGTTAAATGACTTATTTGGACGTTTTGATAGAAGGGCGGAAGATTTAGGTTTGGAGAAAATTAAAACGATTGGCGATGCATATATGGCTGCCGGTGGCTTGCCTATACCCCGCTCAGATCACGCCATTATCGTCGCTGATATGGCTCTAGGGATGTTTGAAGATCTAGCATCTTTTAATGCTGATAATGGTATCAATTTAGAAATGCGCATCGGATTAAACTCGGGTCCTGTAGTAGCTGGAGTCATCGGCTTTACTAAGTTTTCATACGATCTTTGGGGTAATACGGTGAATACTGCCAGTCGCATGGAATCCACTTCATTAGTTGGGCGTGTCCATATGACACCAGCAACCGCTGACTTAGTTAGAGATGTGTTTGAGGTTGAGGAGCGTGAATTGGTTGAATGTAAGGGGCTTGGCCAAATCTTGACCTCCTTTTTAAACAAACGAAAGTAATGCCTATTCACATGCTTTGTTAGGAACAAAAAAGCGACCCGAAGGTCGCTTTTTATTCGTCTTAAACAAGCTTACTTCGAAGTCGGCATCACAAACTCTGCGCCTTTAGCAATACTTTCAGGCCAACGTTGCATCACACTCTTTTGCTTGGTATAGAAACGAACACCTTCCTTGCCATATGCATGCATATCGCCAAAGATAGACTTCTTCCAGCCGCCAAAGCCATGCCATGCCATCGGAACCGGAATAGGTACGTTGATACCAACCATACCTACTTGTACACGGCGAGCAAATTCACGAGCAATATTGCCATCGCTGGTAAAGCAGGCAACACCATTACCAAACTCACATGAATTTACTAAGTTAAGTGCATCGGTAAAGTTTGCAACACGGAGGCAAGATAAAACTGGTCCGAAGATTTCTTCCAAATAGATTTTCATATCTGGTGTGACATTGTCAAACAATGTGCCACCAATGAAGAAACCATCTTCACTACCAGGCACTTTGAGACCGCGGCCATCAACAAGGAGTTTTGCGCCCGAAGCTACGCCAGCCTCAATGTAGCCAGTAATGCGCTCAAGAGCCGCTTTAGTAACGATTGGCCCCATTTCAGCATCAAGTTCCATGCCGTTTTTAACTTTTAGAGTCTTAGTGCGCTCGATCAGCTTTGGCATAATTTTCTCTGCTACATCACCAACCAATACCGCTACAGAAATCGCCATACAACGTTCGCCAGCGGAGCCGTAAGCAGCACCAACCAGGGCATCAATTGCTTTATCAATATCAGCATCAGGCATGATCACCATGTGGTTCTTTGCACCGCCTAAAGCTTGGGAGCGCTTGCCAAAGTGAGAGCAGCGCTCATAGATGTAATTGGCAATTGGAGTGGAGCCCACAAAACTTACCGCTTTAACATCTGGATTTTCAATTAAGGCATCAACCGCTTCTTTATCACCTTGAACAACGTTGAATACTCCGTCAGGCAGGCCAGCTTCCTTGAGCAACTTAGCCATAAACAAAGAGGCAGAAGGATCTGTCGGGCTAGGCTTGAGAATGAAAGTATTGCCACAAGCTATTGCCACTGGGAACATCCACATTGGCACCATGACTGGGAAGTTGAATGGGGTGATACCAGCAACCACACCTAAGGGCTGACGCATAACCCAGTTATCAATACCAGTCGATACTTGCTCGGTGTAGTCGCCTTTGAGTAGCTCAGGAATGCCGGTAGCAAATTCCACAATCTCAATGCCACGCGTCACTTCTCCTTGGGCATCGGTAAACACCTTGCCATGTTCTGCTGTAATGATGGCTGCCAACTCATCGCGATGAGCATTTAACAATTCAAGATACTTGAACATGATGCGTGCACGGCGCAATGGGGAGGTTTGGCTCCATGACACAAATGCTATTTGGGCATTGGCTACAACTTCATCAACCTCTTTGCGGCTGGCAAGCGCAACACGGCGCGCTACAGTTCCTTTGGTTGGGTTGTAAACATCGGCAAAGCGACCATCTTTAGGGTTAACTACATTGCCGCCAACAAAGTGGCCAATATCTTCTTTTGATTCAAAGGCTTGAGGTGCGTTCATAGTCTCTTGTAGTGAGTATTTTTAAAGGTTTTAATAATAAAGTCGCTTGGCTTCCTAGCCTGCACAACTTCGCTGTCTCGTTTATTCTGCTTTTTGAGTATTCTATCGCTTTACGGCAATTTTCGTATTTTTTGACCTATTTTTGGGCTTTTTAAGGTACTTCATGAGTCTTTTATTTTCAAGCTACACCCTTGGCTCCCCGAGGGGCCCTTTGACGCTGGCTAATCGTATCGTGGTCGCCCCCATGTGCCAATATTCGGCCAATAACGGCGAGGCAACGGATTGGCATCTGATGCATTGGGGTAACTTACTGAATAGTGGTGCGGCCTTGTTCATTATTGAGGCTACCGGCGTAAGCCCAGAGGCTCGTATTACACCTGCTTGTCTTGGGCTTTGGGATGACCGTACGGAGGCGGCATTAAAGGATAAATTAAGTCGTGCGCGTGCCCTGGCACCAGCTATGCCGGTTTTTATTCAGTTAGCGCATGCGGGACGCAAAGCATCGAGCGCCACTCCCTGGCAAGGCGGTCAATTGCTTGCCAAAGACCAAGGCGGATGGGAAACATTAGCGCCATCTGCGATCCCACAGTTAGATGGTGAGCGACTTCCCCATGAGTTGACAAAGGATGAGTTAAGAAAACTCATTGATGACTTCGTTGCATCAGCACAGCGCGCTGATCGAATTGGAATCGACGGTATTGAATTGCATAGTGCCCACGGTTACTTGCTGCATCAATTCTTATCTCCAATTGCGAACCAACGCACTGATGAATACGGTGGATCCTATGAAAATCGCATTCGTTTTCCCTTGGAATTATTTAAGGCAGTAAGGGAGGTCTATCAAGGCGTTTTAGGCATTCGCTTGTCCGGCCATGACTGGATTGAGGGAGGTTGGACTCCTGAAGAAACGGCGGCATTTACTAAAACCCTGAAGGGATCAGGTTGCGATTTTGTACATATTTCTTCTGGTGGGATCTCGCCTAAGCAAAAGATTGCGATTGGGCCAAACTACCAAGTGCCATTTGCAAAGATTGTTAAAGACCAATCCGGTTTGCCAACCATGACAGTAGGCTTGATCACCGATCCTCAGCAAGCAGAAGATATATTGCAGTCGGGTGATGCGGATCTTATCGCTTTGGCAAGAGCTTTTTTATATAAGCCTCGTTGGGCTTGGGAAGCTGCGGCAGCGTTAAATGCCACCGTTACTGCAAACGAGCGCTATTGGCGTTGTTTGCCGCGTGAGGCTCAGACAGTCTTTGGTGATGTAAAAGTAGGGCAGCGCTAAACTTAAAAAATAATAGCTTGGAGACAGCAATGAAAAGTAATTCAGTTATTCGTGGTGCGCTTACAGCCTTAGGTTTGGGCATCGCAAGCTTAGGTTTTGCTCAATCATTTCCAGATCGACCCATTACCTTGGTAGTGCCAAACCCTCCAGGTGGTTTGGTAGATACTTCGGCCCGTCTATTAAGCGAGCCCTTGACGCGTGTGATTGGTCAACCGGTGGTTGTTGATAACAAGCCTGGAGCAAGTGGTAACACGGCCTATCAATACGTTGCCAAAGCAAAGCCTGATGGCTATACATTGCTAATCTCCTACTCTGGGTATCACGTAGGCAATCCTGCCTTGTTTGATAAATTATCCTGGGATCCCATTAAAGATTTTTCTCCAATAGCCTTGTTAACGGTTTCAACGAATGTCATTGCAGTTCATCCCTCAGTTCCGGTAAACAATCTCAAGGAATTTATTGCTTACGCAAAAGCAAATCCTGGCAAACTCAATTACGCCTCTCAAGGCAATGGCTCCGTGTCGCATATTGGTACAGAAATCTTTAAGCAAACTACCGGTGTAGATATGGTTCACGTTCCATACAAAGGATCTGGTCCAGCGATTCAGGATGTATTAGCGGGGCAAGTTCAAGTCTTTATTAGTACACCCCCATCGGTAATGCAGCATGTCCAGAGCGGCAAGCTGAAGGGCTTGGCGGTGACTGGTAAAAATCGTCATCCTGGAATGCCAAATGTACCGACTACTGCTGAGGCTGGCCTACCATCATTTCAGCTGGAATCTTGGGTTGCTTTGTATGCTCCAGCAGGAACGACGGCCCCAGTTATTTCTAAGCTAACAGACTCAGTGAAGCAGAGCTTAGCGCTGCCAGAAATTAAGGAGCGTGCTGATGCTGCTGGTGTTGAACTCCGTTACCTAAGTCCAGCCCAAACTGATGCTTTGGTGAAGAAAGAAATTCCTTTCTGGAGCAAAGCGATTAAAGCTGCAAACATTACACTCGATTAAGACGTGATCTATGCCTGATCTCGCAAAGTGGGGTCGGGCAATGACAGGGCAAATGCTCGCGCGGCACTAAGCAAGAAATGATCCTTACCTTGCCCTGCAATCAACTGAATTCCGACTGGCAATCCATTGGGACCATTAGCCACATTAATATTGATACAAGGCAAACCTAATAGGGTCCAGCCGCGACAGAAAATGGGATCTCCAGTGCCATCTTTAATGCTGGGTGCCTCACCGATTGCGCTTGGCGCTATCAGGATATCAATCTCTCCACTAAATAACTCTGCCACAGCAGCTTTTGCCTTGCTGGCCAGTTGCAGATCTTTTGCATATTGTTCGTAACTAATTTCTGCGCCGTCGCTGAGTTGCTTGCTCAATTGGGGGCTTAATTTCTTTGCATGATGTACGCGCTCGAATAACAAGCTACGAGACATTTCAGAATGCATGACGCGACTTTGTGCTTGGGTAAGTCCATCGCAGGCTTTAGATAATTTAAGGTCGCCAACCGCTCCCTTGGCAATCATTTCAGCCGCATGTCGAGCTACTGCCAATGCGGTTGCCGTTTCCTTGTGGGCGGCAGACCAATTCGATGTTTTACAAATAGCGATGCGGGGTTTATTGTGCAGGACCTCAATTTTTGCTAGGCGATGATCTCCGCTCATAGCTGCAACACCAAGTCCTACATCTTCAATTGTTCTCCCAAAACAACCCATGGTATCGAGGGTGACAGACAGACTTTTAATGCCTGCAATACTGACTTTGCCCATGCTTGGTTTAAAGCCTACAACTCCACAAAAAGAAGCTGGGCGAATGATTGAACCCGCCGTTTGACTGCCAGTAGCCAGTGGAACCATAAAGTCTGCAACTGCAGCAGCGGAACCGCTGGAGGATCCGCCTGGAGTGTGTTTAGCGTCATGTGGATTGGTGGTGACACCACTTTTAAATGCCGCAAACTCTGTGGTGACAGTTTTACCCAAAATAATGCCGCCAGCTTGCCTCATAAGCGCTACAGAAACTGCATCTGCGGTCGGATAATGATTTGCATAAATGGGGGAGCCGTAGGAGGTTGGCAAGTCATAGGTGTCATAAAGATCCTTAACTCCGATAGGCAAGCCATGCAATATGCCCTGAAATGTACCTTTATCGAGCTGTTTAGCTCTCGATAAGGCATTTTCCTTGCCTAAGCTAGTCCATGCTTTTACGAGGCTTTCTTTTTGTCCTATGCGGTCTAAGCAGGAAAGCAATAAATCGGTAGCCCTAATTTCTCTTTTGGAGAGGGCTTTAATGGCTTGGGTTGCGCTAAGGCTTTCGAGATCTTTCATGCATCCATTCTACTTATGGTGGCGTATGATCGCAATTTAAGCTTTTTTGTTCCAGAATTACGATAGAAGATAAGTTAGATGAAGCAACATACCGTACGTGAAGCATGGCTAGAGGATGCAGTAAGGCACCTAGAGCCCGTTTTTTCTAAGGCTGGTTATGCCATCCCTCCGGTGAGGGTTTCATGCGGCTTTCCAGCCTCCAGTAGCCCAAGAACCACTTTGGGCCAATGTTGGCCGCGTGAACGCTCGGGCGGGGGTGTGAATGAGATATTTATCTCCCCAAAGCTCGATGAGCCCGTGCAACTTTTGGATACTTTGGTTCATGAACTCTGCCATGCAGTTGATGATTGTTTTAGTGGTCACGGCGAGGATTTCAAGGGAATTGCTCAAACAGTTGGGCTCGAAGGTCCGGCAAGAATGGCTCATGCGACTGAAGAACTAGTAGTGAAGCTCATGATGATTAGCCAAGAATTGGGTCCATACCCACATCAAGCGATTGTTTTCCCGCCCCCTAGACCTAGCAATGCCAGTCGAAGTAAGGCTAAATGTGGTCAGTGCGGGTACGAGGTGACCTTGCTCAAAAAATGGGCTAGTTATGGCGCGCCAATCTGCCCTAAGGACAATATTCGCATGTTAGAAGCCGTGCCTGAAACCATCGAAAATACAAGTGACTACGATAGTGAATCAGTTGAAAAAGGTATTAAGAAGGCGCCAGACGATATTCGTCGTGCTATCAGCTAGAAATTTGTAAAATTAATCTTCAACAAAAATAAAACGAGACACATTATTTATGAACGCAAAGAAAATATTTAAAAATCCTAAGATTGCTGTTATTCCTGGAGATGGTATTGGCAAAGAAGTCATGCCAGAGGGTGTGCGTGCTTTAGAGGCGGCTAATCGCAAATTTAATCTGGGTATGCAGTTTGATCACTTCGACTTTGCGAGTTGTGATTACTATCTCAAGCACGGCAAGATGATGCCTGATGATTGGTTTGACACACTGATGAAGTACGACGCCATTTTCTTTGGTGCCGTTGGTATGCCGGACATTCTTCCTGACCACGTTTCATTGTGGGGAAGCTTAATTCAATTCCGCCGCGGCTTTGATCAGTATGTCAATTTGCGTCCAGTACGTTTATTGCCTGGTGTGCCTTGCCCACTGGCCAACCGTAAGCCTGGTGACATCGATTTCTTTGTAGTACGCGAAAACACCGAAGGTGAGTACTCAAGTGTTGGCGGAAAAATGTTCCCGGATACCGATCGTGAGATCGTCATTCAAGAATCTGTTTTCACTAGGCAGGGCGTAGATCGTATTTTGCAATTTGCTTTTGATTTAGCACAAAGTCGCCCCAAGAAGCATTTAACCTCTGCAACCAAATCAAACGGCATTGCCATCACCATGCCTTACTGGGATGAGCGTGTAGAGGCAATGTCCAAGAAATTTGCTGACGTGCGTGCCGATAAATATCACATCGATATCTTGGCAGCCCATTTCGTTATGAACCCTGATCGCTTTGATGTTGTTGTAGCAAGTAATTTATTCGGAGATATCTTGTCTGATTTAGGGCCTGCATGTACCGGTACGATTGCAGTTGCTCCATCAGGTAGCATTAATCCTGAAGGAAAGTTCCCGTCATTGTTTGAGCCGGTACATGGTTCAGCGCCTGACATCTTTGGCAAAATGATTGCTAATCCGATCGGACAGATATGGAGCGGGGCGATGATGCTTGATCATCTTGGCTATCCTGAAGCAGGTAAGGCCATCTTTAATGCGATTGAAAGCGTTTTAGCGTCTGGCCCAGGAAATGCACCTTTAACACCAGATCTAGGCGGCACTGCAAAGACGGATGATTTAGGTAAGGCGATTGCCGCAGCAATCTAACTCAAACCTAAGTTAACTTTAAATAGTTACAGTTAAAGGACTCCAGACGGGGTCCTTTTTACTTGCTTTCGCAATTTCAGCCAAGATTTTTTCATGACATTGCAAGTCATCATCCGTTGCAGTCAGCACTTTGAGGTTTTCTGGTAAGGCCTTGGTATGACCGGTAGAGTCAGTGCCAACGGTGTAATCAATCAGGTCAATAGAGAGATCTTCTTGACCTCGAGTCATTGCTACATAGACTTCGGCTAATAGCTGGGCATCCAATAAAGCGCCGTGCAAAGTACGGTGTTTATTGCTGATGGAAAAGCGTTCGCATAATGCATCCAAGGAATTTCTTTTGCCTGGGAACATTTGCCGAGCATCAAGTAGGGTATCGGTAACCTTAGATGCTAGGTTGCGAAATGGTGGACGCTTGAGTAAAGCAAACTCATTATCTAAAAAGCCTAAATCGAATGCTGCGTTATGAATCACAATTTCAGCGCCATCTACAAACTCAATGAGCTGCTCAACAACATTGGCAAAGATTGGTTTATCAGATAAAAATTCTCGAGATAGTCCATGAACTGCAAAGGCTCCAGCGTCAATATCGCGTTCAGGATTAATGTAGTAATGGAAAGTTCTATCGGTTAAGCGACGACCAACCATCTCAACGCAGCCAATTTCAATAATGCGGTCGCCGGTAGCTGGATTAAGACCAGTAGTTTCAGTATCGAGAATAACTTGACGCATTAGGTGCCCTCTAGAACAGCAGGTGGAATATCCATCGGACCGTTACCGGCATATTTATCCAAATAGAGATAAATCACAGGTGTAATGATCAATGTTACGAACTGAGAAAAGATCAGGCCGCCAGCAACACTAATGCCTAAAGGTTGTCGTAGCTCTGCGCCGGCACCCAATCCAAAAGCAATCGGGAGTGCACCCATTAAGGCGGCAACGGTTGTCATCATAATGGGCCGGAAACGCAAGATGCATGCTTCACGAATGGCTTTTTCAGGAGACATGCCTTGGTTACGTTGTGCATCTAGGGCAAAGTCAATCATTAAGATCGCATTTTTCTTAACAATGCCGATCAATAATAAAATGCCGATCGATGCAACGACGGTTAGCTCGAAGCCAAAGATACGCAAAGCAAGGATGGCGCCAATCGCAGCAGATGGCAAACCAGCCAAAATAGTTAGCGGGTGGATATAACTCTCGTAGAGAACACCGAGCAGAATATAAATTACGCCGAGCGCCGAAAGAATCAAGATCAGCTGACCTGATTGATTGCTTTTAAATACTGCCGCATCTCCACCGTAACTCGTAATGATGGAAGCGGGTAAGCCGATTTCTTTGGTGTATTCCTCAATCTTTTTCGTGGCATCACCAAGGAAGACATCGGGAGCAAGATTGAATGAAAGAGTTACGGCCGGTATTTGCCCTTGATGGTTTACGGCGGTTGGGCCGATTTGGCGAGTAAAACTAGCTACGCTAGAAAGTGGGATTAGTTTGTCAGTTGCACGACCCCTCACAAAAATCTTATTGAGATCAGTCTCATATTGACGGTCTTCTTCGGCAGCCTCCAGGATCACGTAATAAGTATTGACTGGTGTATAGATAGTAGATACCTGCTTCTCACCGTAGGCGGAATAGAGGGCTGTACGGATGTCAGCAATCGTAACGCCGGCACTAGCCGCTTTTTCACGATCAATATTGATCTTGACGTTGAGACCTTTTAGCTGTGAGTCACTGGTAACGTCACGGAAAAGTGGGTCAGTACGCATCTTTTGCATCAACTTATCAGCCCATTCATTCACACCTTCAAAGCCAACACTTTGCAAAGTAAATTGGTAGCGGCTTTTACTATTTTTGCCGCCAAGCTGTAAATTCTGGACCGGACGCATGTAGACCTGAAGGCCGGGGATCTCTTTGAATTTATTTCTTAATCCCTCCATCACCTGAGCCATCTTAGCGCGATCACCTTTGGGCTTGAGAATGATAAAAATCCTGCCGGTGTTGTAGCCTGAGCTCGCACCACCGCCAATGACTGAAATAGAGCTATCCACATTCGGGTCTGTATTCACTAGTTCTGCGGCTCTATCCTGAAGTGCCAACATCGCTTTAAAGGAGATATCTTCGGATGCCTCGGTGGTCGCTTGAATTTGCCCAATATCTTCTTCTGGAAAGAAACCCTTCGGACTATAGACAAACAATGCCACGGTAATGACAAAGGTGGATAGAGCGCCCCATAACACTTTTTTACGATTATTAAGGGCCAGATCAAGGTAGTGAATATAGGTTTTCAGCATCCAGTCAAAGACGCGATCAAACTTCTTGTTGATGGCATATTCCTTGGCATGCTGACCTGGTTTTGGCAGGAAGCGACTGCAAAGCATAGGCACAACTGTCAGCGATACGACTGCTGATACCAAAATAGAAAGTGAAACCACTACTGCAAATTCTCTAAAGAGAAGTCCAATAGGACCAGCCATAAAGAAGAGTGGAATAAATACAGCCACTAAAGAAATGGAAATGGAGATGATCGTAAAGCCCACTTCTTTACTTCCTTTAAGAGAGGCTTTAAGAGGGTCCATGCCCTCTTCAACATAACGCATGATGTTTTCAAGCACCACAATGGCATCATCAACAACCAAGCCTACTGCAAGCGTAATACCTAAAAGCGAGATGTTATCTAAGCTATATCCCAAAAAATAGAGCAAAAAGAAAGCCCCGATCAGCGAGATTGGGAGGCTGATAGAGGGTATGACTGTCGCTGAAACATGTTTCAGGAACAAGAAAATCACCATGACAACCAACAAGATTGTTAAAGCTAATGTGAGATTAACGTCATGTATCGCTTCTAGAATAGAAAGCGAGCGGTCATTCAACAATTGCATGCGAACGGATTCCGGCATCTGCTTTTGTAATTGTGGTAGCAATGCTTTAACGGAGTTAACAACATCCACTGTATTCGCACTTGGTTGACGTAATACTGCAATCGCAATAGAGCGTTCACCATTCGAGCTGGCTAATGTCTTAACGTCCTCATAACTTTCGATGACATCAGCAACATCCTTAAGGTAGATTGGAAGACCATTTTTTTGACTAACAATTAAATTAGCAAACTCTTCAGGTCTTACTAGTTGTGGATTGGCATAAATGGTGATGGCCTGACGGGGCCCATCTAAAACCCCTACAGGACTATTAGAATTGGCTTTGTTGATAGCAACAGCGATATCGTCAATTGTGAGATTGCGATTAGCAAGAGCGTCTGGATGAACTCGTACGCGAACCGCATAACGCTTTGCACCATAAACTAGAACTTGCGCTACACCACTAATGGTTGATAGGTTAGGTGAAAGTAAATTTTCTGCATATTGATTGAGATCCGAGAGACTTATTGATGGCGAACTCATTCGCACCACTAGAACGGGAGTGTCGGCTGGATTTATCTTCCGGTAGGACGGTGGTACCGTCATTTCAATCGGTAAGCGCTTTTGGGCTCTCAACAAGGCTGCTTGAACGTCAACTGCAGCTTTATCAATATCTCGATCGTTATTGAATTCCAAAGTAATGCTTGTACTGCCCAAGGAATTGGTGGAGCTAATAACGGTGATGCCATCAATTGTCGAAAATTCTTTTTCAAGGGGAAGGGCTACCGAGGCAGCCATATTTTCTGGTGATGCACCCGGCAAAGATGCACTTACAGAAATAACTGGCGTATTAAAACTAGGTAGCGCAGCTACTGGAATTTTCATGTAGGCAACAGCCCCTGCGATGACCGTTGCTATCGAGAGCAACACCGTCATTACGGGGCGCCGAATACATAATTCGGAGAGTGTCATTTTTTCTCTGGGGCTGTTGGAGTTGTTGAGCTGGTGGTTGCTTGTGGCGCAGCTGATTTATCCTCGCGAACTTTGCTTCCTGGACGCAAATTCTGCTTACCTTCAACCACCACTCTATCGCCAGCATCTATGCCGGTAACGACAGACAATCCTTGGTAGTCATAAACTACTTTCACGGGCTTGGACGCAACTTTGTCATCTTTATCGACGACATAAACAAGTTTTCCGCGGGGATTGATGACTACCGCTTGCGATGGAATTGCTAAGGCATCCTTCAGGGTGTTGGCCACAAGGGATACGCGAGCAAATTCACCTGGCAAGAGTGTTTTGGAGTCATTCGGGATTTGCGCTTTTACGCGTACCGCCGCAATCGAAGGATCGACTTGATTATCAACAACCAGCACTTTTCCTTCGTAAGCTCTTTTGCCGCTATCGCCTACAGTCACCGTAACATTCATCGCATCACCATCCAATTGGTTCTCTAAGATGATGGGAATATCTTTTTCTGGAATGACAAACTGAACATTAATTGGGTTCAATTGGGTAATGGTCACCATGGATCCAACGCTCGATGTAGCGGTTGAGCTGGTCGCAGTGGAAACAATATTGCTAGCCTGGACAAGGGAGCCCGGGAACACATTGACGATACCGGCACGACCATCAATTGGGGACTTAATGTAATCAAAGGAAAGCTGCACTTCTGCCGCGCGGGCTGCTGCTTGTGCTGACTTGGCATTAGCCAATGTAGTGTCTAAAGCGGCCTTAGAAATAAAGTTTTTAGCCACTAATTCTTTGGCGCGTAGATATTGTTTCTGAGCATCATCGGCAAGGGCTTTGAGCTTTTCATAGTTAGCTTTGTCGTTGCGGTCATCCAAGGTAAAAAGCAGATCGCCAGCTTTGACTTCTTGGCCATCTTTAACTTGAATTGTGGCAACGGTATTGGTGACCATTGGGCGAATGTCAACAATGCTATTGGAAACAATGGTGCCAGTTGCCTCAATAATTAGCGGCACATCTTTTTTCTGGACTACAAATGATGTTACGGTAACTGGGCCCCCAGATTTGGCTGAGGCTGGGAAAAAATAATCATATGCTTTTGAGCCTGCATAGAGTAGGAGCAGAATTAATAGCAAGCGCCATTTAAATCTGATCACAAATGATTTTACTGTCGCGAAATCTAGCTTCTTTAGTTGGTCTAATTGGGGTGAATATTTTTGCCAAAGTGCGGACAAGCGAACTTTGCCGATATCTTTAAATTGAACGAGTTTGGCAAAAGCCTTATCGAGTGAAGATTCTATTTTTGACACAGTCTCGTTTTCTTGGTTTTTATATGGGTTTTATGCTGTTTCTAGGCTATTTAGAGCAGGATCATTCTCTCATAAGATGGCTGAAAAGGAGGGCGTCGACGTGCATTCGCCCTATGGTAAAAATTCCTCAACACCTTTGTTTGCCAACTGATCTGCTAACTCGTTCCCAGGGTGTCCGTTGTGTCCTCTAACCCAGTTCCAGGAAATCTCGTGTCCTGGAAGCAGGGAGTCGAGCTCTTGCCAGAGGTCAGCATTTTTAACTGGATCCTTGCTGGACGTCTTCCAACCCCGTTTTTTCCAGCCCTCTAGCCATTCTGTTACACCTTTTTGGACATATTGAGAGTCTGTCCACAGCTCAACAGTACTGGGCTGTTTGAGTGCTTTTAAGGCAAAAATAACGGCACAAATTTCCATGCGGTTGTTGGTAGTGAGCTTTTCACCTCCATGGATATGCTTTTCGTGGCCCCCAGATCGCAAAACAGCCCCCCAGCCCCCGGGCCCGGGATTGCCTTTACAGGCTCCATCGGTGTAAATCACGATGTGGGGATAGTGGGGGTGGTGAGAATGGGTTTTGGAATGCGGCATGGCAATAATTTACTTGGTTACTTGATCTGGCTATTTTTTGAGGTGTTTTTGAATATTGCTGCGTTCGGCCGCTGGGGTTAATTGCCCAATTGCTGGGATACGGACTAGTGAGGCTGGCCCAATGAGGCGCATGCCTTGCTGTCTTTTAATTGCTGAGACTAAAAAAACTGCACCAAATATTGGCCACCAACGATTTCCCATCTTTTCAAGAAAATTCATCCTCCCCATAACCGACTCACCATGCAAGGGAAATTTGTAGCAACCGAAGTGGCCACGGTCTAAAGAAAAATTGAGTAATTCCAACCAGTCTTTGATGCGAATAAGGCTGATGAATTGACCATCTCTAGGAAGATAGGGGCTGCCTATTAATCTACTGAGATATTGTCTTGCGCCCCATAGGCTAGCTGGATTGAAGCCAGAAATGATTAAGCGGCCCTCAGGTCGAAGTACTCGATCCACTTCTCGCAATATCTGATGTGGGTCGGCAGCAAATTCTAGGACGTGCGGCAAGACAACTAAATCCAGACTCTCGCTTGCAAACGGGAGTTCTGTTGAATTGCCTTCAATAAGGTGCCAGCTAAAACGAGATGCATATTCGCGGCTATCGTTTGAATGAATCAAGATGGCTTGTAAAGGCATCCTGTTTTCACTCAAGGTGTTTATTTGGGGTAGGCCAATCTGAACGGCATGAAAGCCGAAGACATCGGCAACAATTTGATCGCAACAACGCTGCTCCCAAGCTAGGACATAGCGCCCAGGAGGTGATTTGAGCCATTTCTCCCATGAGCTCCAGGGAGGTGCAGGCATCTGAGTGGGGATGGGTGGGGTTGGTATCATCGGTCTATGGATAAGAATACTTTATTGCAGGTCTGGCCCATACCGGCTTTTGATGATAACTATATTTGGTGCATTCACGATGGCAGCTCTGCATTAGTGGTTGACCCAGGGGATTCTGCGCCAGTTCTTGAATATTTAAGAGTTAGTAAATTGACCCTGAAGGGAATTTTAATAACCCATCACCACGCTGATCATACTGGCGGCATTCTCACTTTGTTGAAAGATCTCGGTGCTGACATTCCTGTCTATGGTCCGGTAGGCGACAACATTCCGGGTCGAACGGTCGTAGTGATGCAGGATGACAAGGTTGAAATTCCTGCGCCGCGAATGAGCCTAAAAGTATTTGAAGTGCCTGGACACACCTTAAGTCATATTGCTTATTTTGCAAACATGCAGGCCAATGTTGTCGAGCCCATGCTCTTTTGTGGAGACACACTTTTTGCGTCGGGTTGTGGCAGATTGTTTGAAGGTACCCCAACTCAAATGTCGGAGTCACTTGGAAAATTTGCGGCACTACCAAAAAATACTTTGGTTTATTGCACCCATGAATACACCTTATCTAATATTCGTTTTGCATTAGCCGTAGAACCCAATAACCTCAATCTACTCTCTTGGGCAGAGCAAGCAAAATCTCTTCGCGAACAAGGCTTGCCAACACTTCCAACATCCATTGGTCAGGAACTTCAAGTCAATCCTTTTATGCGTTGTGATCAGCCGGAAGTAATCGCTATGGCCAAGGAAGTTTCTAACCAAGCGGACCTACCAACGCCTGCACATGTTCTTGCGGTCATTCGCGCCTGGAAAGATCGTTTCTGATGCGTATGCTGTATGCGGCAATATTCATTGCCGCCTTCTTGAGTGGATGTGCGAGTACTGGAGATTGGTCTTCGGATACCCCGACGAAAGCAAATTCAAAAGCATCTAGGGCTACAAGAGTTAATCTTAAAGATCAATCCGTTAGCAAGGTCTATGCACCTTCTGATAACTTGTGGATACGAATACGTGATGGCTTCCAGATGGAGCCCATGAATACCCCGCTGGAAATAGAGCAGGTACGCTGGTTGGCTGCCAGACCTGATTATGTCAATCGCTCTATGACGCGCTCATCGCGTTATTTGTTTTATATCGTCCAGGAAGTCAACGCGCGCAATATGCCAACAGAAATTGCGCTCCTTCCCTTTGTGGAGAGTGCCTTTGTAACGAATGCCAAATCGAGCGCTAAAGCAGTAGGATTATGGCAATTTATGCCCGCAACCGGCAAAGATTTTCGCTTAACGCAAAACGTCTTCAGGGATGAGCGTCGCGATGTTGTTCAGTCAACTGATGCAGCGCTCGATTACTTGCAGCGTCTAAATAACCAATTTGGTAGTTGGGAGCTGGCATTAGCAGCCTATAACTGGGGTGCTGGCAATATTGCTAAAGCGCAGAAGCGTAATGCTGCTGCTGGTTTGCCAACGGATTATGAGAGCTTAACTTTGCCACGGGAGACTCGAAATTACGTTCCTAAATTGATGGCATATCGTCAAATTGTTTTAGATCCACAGGCCTATGGAATTGTTTTGCCTGATCTTGAAAATCACCCATACTTTGTTGCGGTTGATGTCGGCAGTGATATCGATGTAGCTTTGGTGATTAAGTTAGCCGAAATACCTACTGATGAATTTCAAAGCTTGAACCCATCATTCAATAAACCCGTTATTTTGAGCAACGCTAATCAGCAAATTCTGTTGCCGTTCGCGCATGCAGAAATCTTTCAAGATAATTTGAAGCAATACACCAAGTCACTTTCTTCGTGGACGGCTGTACAAGTTGCTAAAACAGAAAGCGTTGACCAGGCGGCTAAAACTTTGGGTGTTGATGTCGATACTCTGAGGGAGGTTAACGGCATACCCAAGGGGATGCGGATAAGAGCTGGCTCCACCGTATTAATCCCAAAAACAAACCGTCGTCCCGGCGATGTATCTACAGCAATGGCTGAAAATGCCAGCCTTAGCTTAGAAAAGCCTGTGCCACCTGCCTCGAAGTGCCCAAAACCCGCCAAGGGTGCAAAAGGCACAAAGCCTGCAAAGTGCGTTCCAGCGAATAATGCAAAAACCACGGAAAAGGGTAGTTCTAAGGGTAATTCTTCAGGAAAAAATGCTGCATCTCAGCATAAATCCGCATCGACAGGACTTGCAAAATCTGCGAAAAATGGTAGTTCAGCCACCTCAGCAAGCAAAAACGGCAGTAAAGGGGTGAGCAAAAGCCAGTAATTTAAGTAACTTTTTTAAGAAATCAGGTTGACCATGTCCTATAAAGCACACCACGAACGCTCAATTAACGACCCGGATGGATTTTGGGGTGAGCAAGCGCAATTAATTCACTGGGAAAAGCCGTTTGATAAAGTTCTCAATTACAACAATCCTCCGTTTGCAAAATGGTTTGAAGGTGGCTTAACCAATCTTTGTTACAACGCAGTTGATCGCCACTTAAAAGACCGTCCAGATCAAATCGCCTTAGTTGCGGTTTCAACAGAAACAAATCAAGAGAAGACGTATACATTTAAAGAGCTATACGAAGAAGTAAATCGTATGGCTGCAATTTACAAAGCAAGCGGCGTTAAAAAGGGTGATCGTGTTCTCATCTATATGCCGATGATTGCTGAAGCTTGTTTTGCCATGCTTGCTTGCGCTCGTATTGGCGCTATTCACTCAGTTGTGTTTGGCGGATTTGCATCACATAGCTTAGCTTCCCGAATTGATGACGCAAAACCAAAGCTGATTGTGACTGCTGAGGCTGGTGCTCGCGGTGGCAAAGCTGTTCCTTACAAGCCATTGTTAGATGAAGCAATTACCCTGGCTGAATACAAGCCAGAAAAAGTGTTGATCGTGAACCGCGGTCTAACTGAATTCACGACAGTGGCGGGACGTGATTTGGATTACGCAAGTGAGCGTCAAAAACATCTGAATGACGAAGTGCCTGTGGAGTGGGTGGATGCGACTCATCCTTCTTATATCTTGTACACCTCCGGCACTACTGGTAAGCCAAAGGGTGTTCAGCGTGATACAGGTGGTTACGCCGTAGCACTTGCTGCATCTATGAAACACATATTCACTGGAAATCCCGGTGAAACCATGTTCTGCACGTCAGACATTGGTTGGGTTGTTGGTCATAGCTATATTATTTATGCGCCTTTGCTCTCCGGTATGGCTACCATCATGTACGAGGGCACGCCATTACGTCCTGATGCTGGCATCTGGTGGGAGTTGGTAGATAAGTACAAGGTGTCAGTCATGTTCTCTGCGCCAACTGCGGTTCGCGTTCTCAAAAAACAAGATCCTGCGTTCTTGACCAAGTATGACCTTTCTAAATTACGCGCTTTGTTCTTGGCTGGTGAGCCATTAGATGAGCCAACTGCAAGTTGGATTCATGGCGCTATCAATAAGCCGATTGTGGACAACTACTGGCAAACAGAAACTGGCTGGCCAATGTTGGCTATTCAGCGTGGCGTAGAAGTGATGCCGCATAAATTTGGTTCACCAGGCGTCCCTTCTTTTGGTTACAACATGAAGTTGCTCGACGATGCTACTTCTGAAGAGTTGGGCCCAGACCAAAAAGGTGTCATTGCAATTGAAGGTCCATTGCCTCCAGGCTGTATGCAAACTGTTTGGGGTGATGACAAGCGTTTTATCAGCACTTACTGGGAAACTATTCCCGGCAAGTTGATTTACTCCACCTTTGACTGGGGTATCAAGGACAAAGATGGTTACTTCTTTATCTTGGGTCGCACCGATGATGTAATTAACGTAGCCGGACATCGTCTTGGCACACGTGAAATTGAAGAAAGCATCTCTAGCCATCCGAACGTTTCAGAGGTTGCCGTGGTGGGTATTGAGGACAAACTCAAGGGGCAGGCTGCAATTGCATTTGTCATTCCTAAGGATTCATCGAATACCGCAACCTTGGAAGCCGAATGCATGAAGACTGTAGATACCACTCTGGGTGCAATCGCACGTCCCGGACGTGTTTATATCGTCACAGCCTTGCCGAAGACTCGCTCTGGCAAGATTGTGCGTCGCGCACTTCAAGCGGTTGCCGAAGGTCGTGATCCTGGTGATATCAGTACGATGGATGACCAGTCAGTTTTAGCCCAAATTAAGACCATCATCGAGCAAAGCGCTAAAGCTTAAAAACCGTTCTTTCTGGATAAATTGCTCCTTCAGTCATTTGGTTGAAGGGGCTTTTTTCTTCCAAGGCCTGACTTGGCTAGGAA
Organism: Polynucleobacter sp. UB-Tiil-W10; assembly: GCF_018881605.1. GTDB lineage: Bacteria > Pseudomonadota > Gammaproteobacteria > Burkholderiales > Burkholderiaceae > Polynucleobacter. The sequence goes on along the minus strand of NZ_JACVPZ010000001.1, from coordinate 1,897,698 downwards.
TCCAAGGGTTTACGAGCAAAAATGGTATGATTACAGGGTTCAAAACTTAATAAATACCCTAGCGCTTAAAGACACTCACCTCCCGCAAAAACATCCTCGGGTTGGTCTTTTTGAGGGTTTTGAGCGTCGGATGGAGCAGGGACTGGAGATGGTTTGTCACCCTTGCTTCCTTCTTTTCCTCCCGCCGTGTTGGCTTTAGCCGACGGCACATTATTTCCCGGATTTAGTATTGGCGCCCCTGGCGAAACTACCGGCGAAGTCGTTTTCAATACCGCATTGACTGGATACCAAGAGATCATTACGGATCCTAGTTATTCACGTCAGATCGTGACATTGACTTACCCACATATCGGTAACGTTGGTGTTAATGCTCAGGATGCTGAATCTAACCGGATTCATGCCGCAGGCCTTGTAGTTAAGGATTTACCAAAGCGCGTGTCTAACTTTCGTTCAGAAGGTTCTTTAGATAACTATCTCACCAAGGCTGGTGTCCTAGGCATTGCTGGAATCGATACTCGCAAGCTGACCAGAATTCTGCGTGACAAGGGCGCTCAGTCAGGCGCAATTGTTGCCGGCAAAGTAGGTGATAGCTATGAAAATTTGGGCAATAAAGCTCTTGAGCTCGCCAAAGCCTTCCCTGGAATGTCTGGATTAGACCTTGCGAAGGTAGTTACTACTGCGAAGTCTTATGAGTGGCGTGAAGCCGAATGGGATCTTCATGGCCCAGATGGTAAACCTGCGTATAGAACTCTCAATACCAGCAAGCCAGTGAAGAAGGTAGTTGCTTATGACTTTGGCGTAAAGCGCAACATTTTGCGCATGCTCACTGAGCGTGGCTGTCAATTGACAGTTGTGCCTGCACAAACTAGCGCGGCAGAAGTTTTGGCGATGAATCCCGATGGTGTGTTCTTTTCAAATGGCCCTGGCGATCCGGGTCCATGTGACTATGCCATTGCTGCTGCAAAAGAAATTATTGATAAGGGTGTTCCAACCTTCGGTATTTGTTTGGGTCATCAAATCATGGGTCTTGCGGCGGGTGCAAAGACACTGAAGATGAAGTTCGGCCATCATGGCGCAAACCACCCTGTAAAAGATTTAGATACAGGTCGCGTAGCGATTACTTCGCAGAATCACGGATTTGCTGTTGATGCGAACACTTTGCCAGACAATATTCGCGTAACCCACGTGTCTTTATTTGACGGATCTTTGCAAGGCTTAGCCTGGAAAGACAAGCCGGCACTGTGTTTTCAAGGCCATCCTGAGGCCTCTCCTGGCCCTCATGACATTGCCTATTTATTTGATCGTTTTGTGGAGCTCATGAATGCTGCCAGCAAGAAGGAGGGCAAATAATGCCTAAGCGTAGCGACATTAAGAGCATTCTTATTATTGGTGCCGGTCCAATTGTGATTGGTCAAGCTTGTGAGTTTGACTATTCCGGGGCACAGGCTTGCAAAGCATTGCGAGACGAAGGCTATAAAGTTATTTTGGTAAACAGTAATCCTGCAACCATCATGACTGACCCTGAAATGGCTGATGTTACTTACATCGAGCCGATTACTTGGGAAGTGGTCGAACGTATTATTGCCACTGAAAAGCCAGATGCAATTCTGCCAACAATGGGCGGTCAAACAGCGCTCAATTGCGCATTAGATTTACATCGCCATGGCGTGTTAGAAAAATACGGCTGTGAATTAATCGGAGCCTCCCCAGAAGCTATTGATAAAGCAGAAGATCGCCAGAAATTTAAAGAAGCCATGACCAAAATTGGTCTGGGTTCTGCAAAATCCGGTATTGCGCATTCAATGGAAGAGGCACATGAAGTTCAGCAGCAAATTCAGAAGGAAACTGGCAGCTCAGGTTTCCCGGTCGTCATTCGTCCTTCATTCACCATGGGTGGATCAGGCGGCGGCATAGCCTATAACCGCGAAGAATTCGAAGAAATTTGTAAGCGTGGACTCGATTTATCGCCAACTCGCGAGCTCTTAATCGAAGAGTCTCTCTTGGGTTGGAAAGAATTCGAGATGGAAGTGGTGCGCGATCGTAATGACAATTGCATCATTGTTTGCTCTATTGAAAACTTAGATCCAATGGGTGTGCATACCGGTGACTCAATCACCGTAGCACCAGCGCAGACTTTGACGGATAAAGAATATCAAATTATGCGTAATGCATCGATTGCTGTTCTGAGAGAAATCGGCGTAGACACTGGCGGATCCAACGTTCAGTTCTCCATCAATCCAGTTGATGGTCGGATGATCGTCATTGAAATGAATCCAAGGGTTTCACGCTCATCTGCTTTAGCATCCAAGGCTACGGGCTTCCCCATTGCAAAGATTGCCGCTAAATTGGCAGTTGGATACACCCTAGATGAACTTAAGAATGATATTACTGGCGGGGCAACGCCCGCATCCTTTGAGCCTTCAATCGATTACGTTGTTACTAAGATTCCACGCTTTGCTTTTGAGAAGTTCCCGCAAGCGGATTCCCGTTTAACCACTCAGATGAAGTCAGTCGGTGAAGTGATGGCGATTGGCCGCACTTTTCAAGAGTCATTCCAAAAAGCACTTCGCGGATTGGAAGTTGGTGTTGATGGTCTTGATGAGTTTTCTACAGATCTCGATGACATCATCAATGAAATCAATGAACCGGGTCCTGATCGCATTTGGTACTTAGCAGATGCATTCCGTATGGGAATGGGGCTTGATGAAATTTACTCTGAGACAAAAGTCGATCCTTGGTTCTTGGAGCAAATTGAAGAGCTGATTACTATTGAAACGGAACTTAAACAACGCAAGATTGATAGTCTGACAGCCCCCGAATTACGCTTTGTAAAGCAAAAAGGTTTTTCTGATCGCCGCTTGGCAAAGTTACTCAATATTGATGCTGCTTCAGTTCGCGCTGCACGTCATCGCTTAAATGTAGTTCCTGTTTATAAGCGTGTAGATACCTGCGCCGCAGAGTTCTCAACAAATACCGCTTACCTTTATTCAACCTATGAAGCAGAGCATGGTGAGTGTGAGTCGCAACCTACCAATAAAGAGAAGATCATGGTTTTGGGTGGTGGCCCAAATCGTATTGGTCAAGGCATCGAGTTTGACTATTGCTGTGTACACGCGGCCCTAGCAATGCGTGATGATGGCTACGAAACCATTATGGTGAACTGCAATCCTGAAACGGTTTCTACAGACTACGATACTTCTGATCGCTTGTACTTTGAGCCATTAACGCTTGAAGATGTTCTGGAGATCGTTGCCAAAGAAAAGCCCAAGGGCGTGATCGTTCAATATGGTGGTCAAACACCTTTGAAATTGGCTCTAGATCTTGAGCGTAATGGTGTGCCGATTATCGGCACATCACCTGACATGATTGATGCTGCGGAAGATCGTGAGCGCTTCCAAAAGCTGCTTCAGGATCTTGGATTACGTCAACCGCCTAACCGAACAGCGCGCACCGAAGAAGAGGCTCTCAAGCTTGCCGAAGAAATTGGTTATCCATTGGTGGTTCGTCCTTCCTATGTATTAGGTGGTCGTGCAATGGAAATTGTTCATGATGGTCGAGACTTAGAGCGCTATATGCGCGAAGCCGTTAAGGTTTCGCATGACTCTCCGGTTTTGCTGGATCGCTTCCTGAACGACGCCATTGAGTGTGACGTGGATTGCATTAGCGATGGCGAAACGGTGTTTATTGGCGGTGTTATGGAGCATATTGAGCAAGCCGGTGTTCACTCAGGTGATTCAGCTTGTTCATTGCCTCCATATTCTTTGTCAGATGCAACGGTTGAAGAAATTAAACGTCAGACAGCCGCTATGGCCAAAGGTCTTAATGTGATCGGCTTGATGAATGTGCAATTCGCCATTCAAAATGTTGATGGCAAAGATGTGATCTTTGTACTGGAAGTGAATCCACGCGCATCTCGCACTGTTCCTTTTGTATCTAAGGCGACTGGCCTTCAGCTTGCAAAGATTGCAGCTCGATGTATGGTTGGTCAAACTTTGGGTCAGCAAGGCATCAAGACTGAAGTCAAGCCTCCATATTTCTCAGTGAAAGAGGCTGTTTTCCCATTCAATAAATTCCCCGGTATTGATCCTATATTGGGGCCAGAGATGCGTTCCACTGGTGAGGTAATGGGTGTTGGCAAAACTTTTGGTGAGGCCTTATTTAAGTCTCAATTGGGTGCTGGTATTAAGCTGCCGAAGAGCGGAACCGTTCTTCTGACAGTAAAAGACAGCGATAAACCTAAAGCGATTGAAGTGGCTAAGCTATTGCACCAACTCGGCTTCCCGATGGTTGCCACAAAGGGCACGGCCGCTGCAATTGAAGCCGCTGGGTTGCCCGTAAGAGTTGTTAATAAGGTTAAAGATGGTCGTCCTCACATTGTGGATTTCATCAAAAACGGGGAAATTTCACTGGTATTCACTACAGTAGACGAGACTCGGACCGCAATTGCTGACTCTAGATCGATTCGTACTAGCGCGCAAGCCAATGGTGTTACGTATTACACAACCATTAGCGCAGCACGTGCGGTTATGGATGGATTGTTGGCTTCGCAAAATGGCAAGCTTGAGTCACTTGAGGTCTATTCATTACAAAACTTACATCGGACGCTTATTTAAACTAAAATTAACTTTTATACGCGTAATTTTGCGCAAGAATTCAAGTTAGGTTAGCAGCATGAGCACAATTCCGATTACCAAGCGCGGTGCAGAACTTCTCAAGGAAGAATTGCACCGCCTAAAGCATGTAGAGCGTCCCTCAGTGATTATTGCGATCTCCGAAGCTCGCGCTCAAGGCGATCTGTCAGAGAATGCTGAATACGATGCCGCCAAAGAGAAACAAGGTTTTATTGAAGGCCGAATTCAGGAGCTAGAGGGCAAGCTCTCAGCTGCTCAGATTATTGACCCTTCTTCACTGGATGTAACCGGCCGCGTAGTTTTTGGTGCCACGGTTGACCTAGAGGATCTTGAAGATGGCACTAAGCTCACCTATCAAATCGTTGGTGACGATGAGGCCGATATTGCTTTTAATAAGATTTCTATTAGCTCACCAATTGCTCGTGCTTTGATCAGCAAAGAAGAGGGTGATGTAGTTGCTGTTCAAGCTCCAGGCGGTAATCGTCAAGTTGAAATTCTGGCAGTACGTTACGTTTAATGCACCATGTCCGTACCCAGAGAATATTTAGCCTAATAGCGGGTCTCTGGGTTGGCAGTTTTATTACCATCGGTTTTTTGGTAGTGCCCGTCCTCTTCTCAAGTCTGGGTGATCGGCAAGTTGCCGGAATGGTAGCAGCCAGTTTATTTAAAGTAACAGCCTATTCTGGTGTTTTTATCTGCTCCATCTTAATGGTGATGGCTAATTACCTTGTCCGACAAGAAATAGCTCGATACCGTTCTTCCCGATGGCTATTGCTCGGCATGCTGGCTTGTGCAATAGCGGCTGCATTTATTCTGATACCTTGGATGAATTCTCTCAGAGATCAAGCTCTGTATTTGGGTTTGTCAGTGCGTGAGTCTACCTATGCAGATTTATTTAATCGACTTCATGGGGCATCAAGCACTGTCTTTATGATCCAGACTCTGCTTGGGCTTGCTCTTGTGTGGCGGGCAACAAAAAACGCTGACTAGCAGCGTTTTGTTTTTGAGTTAGAGACTTATTAAGAGCCCAATGATTTTTTCTTGGTGCTGCTCATTCTCACTTTACGTTTCTTGATGGGAGCTGGTGCAGCTGCTGCTTTTCTATAGCCAGGTGAAGACCAACCAATCTTAGATTCTGCAGCTTCAGAGCGCAACACACGTTTCTTAGGGGTTGCCGACTTCACGGCTGCAGCTCGCTCAAAAGGAGACTTATTTGATGCAGAGCGACGATCAGATCTCTCGGAAGTGCTCGTACGCACACCTGTTTTAGTAACCGTACGATTAGGTTGTCGTTTGGTGCGCGGTGCTTGCAGTGACTTCTTCGTTTGTTTGCTTGAACGCCCAAGATTGCTAAATGCCTCATCAACTACATCTTTTGGCTTCCATAAAACGAGCAGCTTACCGATATGCTGGACTGGAGCGGCACCTAACTTATCGCAGAGCTCTTCATAGATGGCGATGCGGGCTTCACGTTCATCTCCAAAAACACGGATCTTAATTAAGCCATGGTGATTGATCGCTAATTTAGCTTCTTTAATTACGGCAGGCGTTAAACCATCGCCGCCAACCATCACCACAGGACTTAAGTCATGAGCATCGGCTTTGAGGGATTTGCGTTGAGCGGGGGTGAGGATAAGTGCAGTCATGGACTCGATGATAGAGCATTCATTATGAAAATGACCTTATTAGGTCGAATTTAACGATTTTTACCTTAATTCCTTTTGCTTTAGAGGGCGGAAACTAGGAAAATAGAAGACGAAAGTGGGTAAGTTGTGGCAAAGAATAAATTTAATAAAAGTTGGTTGCAGGATCATTTAACGGATCCCTATGTGAAGATGGCTCAAAAAGAGGGTTATCGCGCTAGGGCAGTTTATAAGCTCAGTGAAATTGACGAGCAAGATCACCTCATCAAAGCTGGTATGACCATTGTGGACTTAGGGAGCGCTCCTGGGAGCTGGTCTCAGTACGCCCGCAATCGTCTAACTGAACTTGGCAAATCCAATCCAAAGATTGAGTCAGGAAAACCTGATGGCCAGATTATCGCTATTGATATTTTGCCGATGGAGGATATTGCTGATGTCAGCTTTATTCAGGGCGATTTCCGTGAAGAAGAAGGTCTTTCCGCACTTGAAGCCTTACTTCCAAAAGCGGCCGAAGGTAAGGTTGATCTGGTTCTCTCTGACATGGCTCCAAACTTGTCTGGTGTCGGCGTAGCTGATGCCGCTCGAATGGCCTTTCTAGCGGAAATAGCGCTAGATTTTGCGGTTGATCATCTTAAGCCTGAAGGGGCTTTGCTCATTAAGTGCTTTAACGGAAGTGGTTATAGCCAAATAGTTGAATCATTTAAGAAGGTCTTTAAAACGGTTGCCTCTAGAAAGCCGAAAGCCTCTAGGGCTCGCTCTTCAGAGATTTTCCTTTTGGGTAGAAACCTAAAACCACCGAAATAAGCCTAATATTGGCCAAATAACCCTGTTTTAGTAGGGTTTTAATAAATAAATATGCCATTAGCCCTTGAAAAAGGGTGGTAGTAGAATCAAATACTTAGGTAGCGATTCGCTTTAACTCCTGGATTAATCCAGAAAAGGACTCATTTTGAACAGCAATATGTTCCAAAAAATCGGTGTGTGGCTCATTGTGGGCTTGGTGCTTTTTACTGTTTTCAAGCAGTTTGATAAACCCAAGGAACAAACCCAGGTCACCTATTCTCAATTTATGGACGATGCCAAGGCTGGAAAGATTAAGCGTGTGGATGTTCAGGGTCGTACTAATCTTACGGTTACCCCCACAGACGGCAACAAATACTCCTTAATCTCTCCTGGAGATATCTGGATGGTTGGCGATTTAATGAAGTATGGTGTTCAAGTTTCTGGTAAGGCTGAGGAGGAACCAAGCATGCTCACTAATGCTTTGTACTATCTGGGACCAACGTTATTGATTATCGGTTTTTGGTTTTTCATGATGCGTCAGATGCAGGGTGGCGGCAAAGGCGGAGCATTCTCCTTTGGAAAATCTAAAGCACGTTTGATTGATGAGAACAGCAATACGGTTACTTTTGCAGATGTTGCTGGTTGTGATGAGGCCAAGGAAGAAGTCTTTGAGTTAGTTGATTTCTTAAAAGACCCCCAGAAGTTTCAAAAGCTCGGCGGCCGAATTCCTCATGGCGTATTACTAGTTGGCCCTCCTGGTACCGGCAAGACTCTTTTGGCACGTGCAATTGCTGGTGAGGCTAAAGTTCCTTTCTTCTCAATCTCTGGTTCAGATTTCGTAGAGATGTTTGTTGGTGTTGGCGCATCTCGTGTTCGCGATATGTTTGAGAATGCTAAGAAAAATTCTCCTTGCATCATCTTTATTGATGAGATTGATGCAGTTGGCCGTCACCGCGGTGCTGGTATGGGCGGTGGCAATGATGAGCGCGAACAAACCCTCAATCAAATGTTGGTTGAGATGGATGGTTTCGAAAGTAACAGCGGTGTAATCGTTGTTGCTGCAACAAACCGTTCTGATGTTTTAGATAAAGCATTGTTACGTCCAGGTCGTTTCGATCGTCAAGTGCATGTTGGCTTACCCGACATTCGTGGTCGTGAACAAATCCTGCAAGTACATATGCGTAAGGTTCCAATTGATCCCGATGTGAATGCTGCCGTCTTAGCTCGAGGCACGCCTGGTTTCTCTGGTGCTGATTTGGCTAACTTGGTAAATGAGGCTGCTTTATTTGCAGCTCGCCGAAATAAGCGCTCTGTAGACATGAAGGACTTTGAGGACGCAAAAGATAAGATTTACATGGGACCAGAGCGCAAGTCTGCTGTGATGCGCGAAGAAGAGCGTCGTAATACTGCCTATCACGAATCGGGTCATGCAGTAGTTGCTAAAGTGCTCCCTAAAGCCGATCCAGTGCATAAGGTCACCATCATGCCGCGCGGAATGGCATTGGGTGTGACATGGCAACTCCCAGAATTTGATCGGGTCAATCTCTATAAAGATCGCATGTTGGAAGAATTGGCTATTTTATTTGGCGGTCGCGCTGCAGAAGAACTATTTCTGCATTCCATGAGTACGGGCGCTTCAAATGACTTTGAGCGCGCTACAAAAATGGCTCGTGATATGGTCACTCGTTATGGCATGAGCGATAGCTTGGGTACGATGGTTTATGTTGACACTGAATCAGAAAGTATTTTTGGCCGTAATAGCACCAAGACAGTATCTGAATTAACGCAGCAAAAGGTAGATGCTGAAATTCGCAGTTTGATTGATAGTCAATATGCTTTGGCAAGATCAATCTTGGAGCAAAACCGTGACAAGGTTGAAGCGATGGTGGCTGCATTGCTTGAATGGGAAACCATTGATGCAGAACAGATTACTGACATCATGGAAGGTCGTCCGCCACGAGCACCGTTGCCTCCGCCAGCTACTCAGTTTGGAAACTCTGCTGGAACACCTGGTCCAGCAACAGGTAGCGCTCCTGCTACTGCATAAGAGCTCTTGATGGCCTTCGCCTTTGATGTTTAAGCAAGGTCACATCGATATGCCCACAACTTGGCGTTGTGGGCGTTTTCTTTTTGACTTCAATCAACGCAAACGCCCACTCGTGATGGGTATTCTGAATGCCACCCCAGACTCTTTTTCTGATGGTGGAAAATGCAGAACTCCAAAGGATGCTGTCGCTCAAGCGGAATATATGATCGCTAATGGCGTTGATCTTATTGATATTGGTGGTGAGTCAACGAGGCCTGGTGCCGAGCCCGTCGAATTGCAAGAAGAATTGGATAGGGTAATTCCAGTAATTGAGTTACTTAAAGATTGCGGCATTCCCTTATCAATCGATACCTATAAATCTGAAACGATGCGTCAAGCACTGAGTTCCGGCGTAGATTGCGTAAATGATATTTGGGCGCTTAGACAGAGTGGTGCAATAGACGCTGTATTAGAAAGTGCTGATTGCGGCATTGTGCTGATGCATATGCAGCGTGATCCTCTCACCATGCAATTTAATCCTGACTATACGAACGTGGTTGATGAGGTGAAGCAGTTTCTAAAAGAACGAGTTGAGCTATTGATTTCTAAGGGCATCGAAAAAGATCGCATTGCTATTGATCCTGGTTTCGGATTTGGCAAGAACCTAGAGCACAACCTCAACATGCTGGCTAACTTTGCTGACTTCTCGACTTTGGGGATTCCTGTTTTGGCAGGAATTTCTCGTAAGTCTATGTTGGGCAAAATCACGGGTAAAGATACCAATCAACGCGTAGCTGCTAGTGTTGCTGCAGCGATGATGGCCGCCGATCGCGGCGCCAAAATTGTTCGAGTTCATGATGTGGCTGAAACTGTAGACGCCCTTAAGCTTTGGGAGGCGGTAAATACTTAGCAACATGTCTAAGTTTTATAATGATATCTATGAAAAAACAATACTTTGGCACTGACGGAATTCGAGGTGAAGTAGGGCATTTTCCAATCGTTCCGGAATTTATGACTCGCTTAGGATATGCGGCTGGCAAAGTATTGACGCTTGATGCAAAGCCAGGTGAACGCTGCAAAATTTTGATCGGCAAAGACACTCGAGTTTCTGGTTATCTATTGGAGGCAGCGTTAGAAGCCGGCTTTGCTTCTGCTGGTGTAGACGTTATGCTGTGCGGCCCTATTCCAACCCCTGGAGTGGCCTACCTCACCAAAGCATTGCGGCTCACAGCGGGCTTAGTGATCTCTGCCTCACATAATCCCTATCAAGATAATGGCATCAAGTTTTTCTCAGCAAATGGCGACAAACTATCTGATGAATTTGAGCTTGCCATTGAAGCGGAATTAGAAAAGCCAATGGGCTGTGTAAATTCCAAAGAGCTCGGTAAGGCATTTCGACTTGATGATGCTGCAGGCCGTTATATTGAATTTTGTAAATCCACTTTTCCTGGCGAATTAAATCTTAAAGGTTTAAAGCTTGTAGTGGACTGTGCCAATGGAGCTGCATATCACACTGCACCTCATGTTTTTCATGAGCTGGGCGCTGAAGTGGTTTCCATTGGAGTAAGTCCTGATGGACGCAATATTAATGATGGTTGCGGAGCAACTGCACCGGCAGCATTAATTGCAAAGGTTAAGGAAGAAAAGGCTGATCTTGGCATCGCTCTAGATGGCGATGCAGACCGTCTTCAAATGGTTGATGCCTCTGGACGCCTATTTAATGGTGATGAGCTGCTGTATGTTCTAGCAAAAGATCGATTAGAGCGTGGGCAGAAGCTGGGTGGAGTTGTAGGCACCTTAATGACGAATCTTGCAGTTGAAAATGCCATTAAAGAGCTGGGTATTGACTTTGAGCGTGCCAATGTAGGTGACCGTTATGTACTTGAATTACTAAAACAGAATGGCTGGATTATTGGCGGCGAAGGTTCAGGTCATTTGCTCTGTCTAGACCAGCACACCACAGGTGATGGAACGATTGCAGCCCTCCAAGTATTGGCAGCAATGAGTCAAAATAAGATGAGTCTTGCGCAATTATTAGATTCCGTCAAAATCTTCCCACAGGTTCTTTTGAATGTGAAATTCAAACCAGGGTATGACTGGAAGACTGATGAAAACCTCAAAAAACAAATTGCAAAGGTTGAGGCTGATCTTGCGAATATAGGTCGTGTACTTATTCGTGCCTCAGGCACAGAACCGTTATTGCGTGTGATGGTTGAGACCAAAGATGCTGATGTGGCAATGAAGGCTGCCAAGAGTATTGCTGATTTAGTGCCAACTGTATAAATTGAATTGCTTTCAAGAGATGGTAATTAGCCCAAGAAAAGAAAAGGTAATTTTATGAAGTTACATCCATCCGTCACTAACAGAGAGTTTAAGCTACTCATTAAACCTAAGGGTTTAGATCGTCACGCCAGAATCTCCCTTTTGAGCGAGCAGATCATCAAGTTTTGCAAGAAAAGCAAAGTAGATTTTTTTCATCTTGATAATGCAAATACTGGTTTACGTAATATTTATTTTTTCGATACTCCTGGAGAGGATTTTCGTCAGAATAATATTATCTTGCGTGTTCGAGAGTCACGGCAGAATGTATGGGTTGACGACTATGCAGAAGTTACGCTCAAGTGTCGAACCCATGATATTGAACATGCCTCTAACTTCAACCCTGCACCTCAAAAGAAAATTAAATCAAGAGCTCGCTTTAAAGAGGAAATTATTCGCGGAGATGCCTTAGGTACTCGACGCCAAATTTTCTCAAATAATGCGATTTTGGATGCGGTACCAATTGATAAATTATTTGAAAGATCTTTAAGCGCTATTTGTAAGTATTTTCCGGGAATGGCAAATCTTTCAATCGATAAAAAAACGCCCGTGGTTATTGTTGGCGGACCAACAAATAAGATTCTTGAAGCATGTTTACCATTAGGAAATTTAGTCTTTGGCGATGGTGTTCAAGCGCATTGTGAAATTGCTATTTGGATGAGGTCCGCTGGCGATCCTATTGTGGGTGAGCTCGCTTTTTCATATCGCGTGAATGATGAAAATCGATCCCTAACAAAGGCTCACAAGCGAGCGGATAAATTTTTCAAGAAACTCCAAATTGAATTGTCTGACTGGCTGGAGATTGGTAGCACCAAAACAGCATTAATCTACGGAAAGCCTGAATGAGCTCTTCAAGTTCGGTTAATGAAGTAACTCCTGTTAGCTTATTTGATCTCTTTTTTCAATTTTTATTGATTGGTGCTGTAAGCTTTGGCGGCGGGATTATTGCTTATGAGCGCATCCTATTAATTGAAAAAAAATGCTGGCTTACTGCAGATGAATTCATGGGATATCTCGCAATAAGCCAAACCATGCCTGGTTTAAATTCTGTGAACCTAGCAGTATTGGCTGGAGATCATTTGCGGGGTGTGCTGGGTGCTTGCGTAGCCACTATTGGCCTAATATTGCCCGGATCTCTGTTTGTATTAATCATTGGTGTTGCCTATACCAATAATACGGACCATCCTTTAGCAAATATTATTTTGTCTGGCGTTGCGGCAGCTGCATGTGGTTTATTGGCAGCAATTACCTATCGAATAGGTGATGAGCACTGGAAGCACCTTAAGTCTCTACTCATTATCATCCCCACCTTTCTTTTGATGAGTCTTGTAAAGCTGAGTTTGCCAATTGTCCTGCTAATAATGGCCCCAATTGCAATTTACATTTACCGTCCAAGAGCTAGCTCATGAGTCACTTAATGTCATTGGCATTGAGTTTTGGTTTGCTATCGCTCTTGGCAGTAGGGGGTGGGACGGCAGTATTACCAGAGATGCAGACCATGCTCTTTCACCAATTTGGCATCGATCATCTACGCTTTGTGCATATTTATAGTATTGGGCAAATTGCTCCAGGCCCCAATATGTTGATGGTCCTAGTAATTGGTTTTCAGGTAGCAGGACTTATAGGGGCCGGAGTTGTTTTACTCGCATTCTTTTTGCCATCGAGTATTTTGTGCTTTTATGTAGGGCGTATATGGAATCGCTTTGGAGAAAGCCCTTGGCGCCGTAGTATCCAGAATGCTCTAGAGCCAATTTCAATCGGATTAATGGCATCCGGTGTTTATGCCGTTGCTAAATCATCCATCGTTAGCCCAATCACTTTGGGATTGGCGTTGATTTCCCTTTATTTCATCTTGAGAACAAAAATCAATCCTGTCTTTGTGATTCTGGGCTCAGGCCTGCTTGGGTTTTTTCTACTGAAATATCTATAGTAAGTATCTGCATCAAAACGCAGCCCTAATACCAACTATTAAACTTCTACCAGGTTGAGGGGCATACAACCTTACTGCCATAGGTGATGTGGCGTAACGAATCTCTTCATTCAACAAGTTCTTGAGCATCAGGTAACCCGTCCAATTTACTTTCCCGATACGTTCGGTATAGGAGAGGTTGGCATTGACTAGGTTGTAACTTGGAGTCGGACCGATTTCCCAGGTGGCTAATTTATTTTGTTGATAACTGTAAATATAAGTGGCACTAGTTAACCAGCCATTACGTTGGTACGCCAATTCGCTGCCCAGACGTGGAGCTGGCTGTAAAGGAAGGTTTCCCCCTGAGGTAAACGTTCCCTGGGATACATCCCCAAATATACGTCCACCCACTCCAGTTTCATTCCAGTTATAAGTCAGCTCCGCTTCTGCGCCTTGTATGGAGGCATTTGCTTGAGAGGCTTGTACAACAGAAAAGTTATTATTAGCCTGACTATAGGCACCAGTGTAGTAACCGTATATGAAATTATTAAATTGATTTTTGTAAATGCTGGCTTTACTACGGATCAAGCCCAACGTCTTTTGAAAGTTTAATTCTAGGTTGTGTGATGTTTCAACACCCAAATTAGAATTACCAATATCAAAAGTTGCCGTCGAATCATGGGGTCCATAAGAATAGAGCTCTTGGGCAGAAGGCGATCTTTGAGAAACTGTGTAGGCAAGACCAACACCATAACCTTTGGCAACATCTAGAAGACCTCCAGCTGAATAAGACATCAAATTAAATTGGCGACTCTGCAGTGAAGGAGGGCCATAGGCCGTTGGTACAAATTCTTGGCTGCTTACGCTAGAAAACTGGGTACCTGAATTCGGATTTTGGTTGGTGTAGTTGTATCGAGCCCCAAGGTTTGTTTTTAAAGGTCCGTAACGACCTTCCTCGACCAAAAAGAGAGCGCTTGAGTTTGATTTTGTCAGCGGAACAATTGCGTAGTTGTTAGTTGATAAATCAGTTGCGTTGAGAGTAGAGCCGATTATTTGCAGCCCTAGAATCCCTTTTGATCCGAGCAGCTCTTTATGCGCCAACTCTAGCCTTGCTTCTGTTGCCGTGTTATTCCATTGAGTAGAAGCAACGCCGTTATTGGTAAATTCGGTATGCTGATAATTGGTATTTGCAGCGCTAATCTTTACCGAACTAAAGCCATCAAAAGGATCATTGGTTTGATGGGCTATATCGTAGCGATTTTGCGACTGCTGAATAAAGCCACCTTCCGCCGTGGGTATTCCATAGTTATGATTCATGCGCTCCAAGGAGACGCCGGTATATCCATCTGAGCGAACATAACTTGCTCCTAAGCCTAAACTATTCTGGTTGCTAAAAGAGAAGGGTAACTTTCCGTTATAAGGAACATTTACTGGCTCACCCGGATTGATAGACCAATTGGCATTGGGTCCACCTTGTTCAGCGAAACCGGGAATGCGATAGTTATTTGAATTGCTGATAGCTGAATCAAAATGCAATGCCAAAGGGCCGGCAGGTGCATCGAGTTCTATATTGGCAGTCTTACCTTGATTTACAGTTTCGTAGCTAGTATTAATGGCTCCTGAAACGATATCGGGCATTGTTGTAACAATTCGGTCATTTACCACGTTTACCAACCCACCACTTGAGCCTGATCCGTATAGTAGGGCAGATGCGCCACGCAAGATTTCGATCTGGTGAGTATTTTGCATAGGGCTTGCAACTGCATGATCTGCGGAAATGCTAGACACATCACCAGCTGATAAGCCATTTTGCAGAATCTGAACGCGCGAACCTTCTAAGCCACGAATAACTGGCCTTGATGAACCCCCTCCATAACCAGTTGCAGAAACACCGAGTTCATTTGCTAAGGTTGCGCCTAGTGTTCCAGCAAGCTTATTTTGCAGCTCATCTCCAGACAATACTTTATTGGGGGATAAAAACCCTTGGCTACCTTCCCGCACTCCCGTGACATCTAGCTGAGGTAATGCGTCTACTTGATTCTGAGACCAAGCAGGGTTAGTCAGAAAAAAGGAGGTGGCCACCAATAAGGGTGCGTAAGTTAATTGAGTAAGGCGGTAATTCATATTCATCCAAATTCGCCAATGCATGACGATTAATTAAAACGGGAGTGCGCAATAGCGCTAATGTTTTAAAGGATGAGGGTGGGTGGTGCGCGTGACTCGTATGAGGCTATCATTAACGAAGGTGCGAATGTATCAAATGGTACGCGTATCGCTAAAGATCTTGCATAGACGGTATGGAGGTCGACATCAGCATTTGGAATAAATCCTGCCAAAGTGAGTGAGTCAAATAAATGACATATCTCAGAACTGTGGCTAAAACTTTTATCGATCTTATCTGGAGCATTGGTTTGAAGCGCTTGATATTGGGCGTCACCATGAGAGATGCTGTGTGAGAGGCCAATCCAGTGGGTGCCAAGCAAGCAAAAAATAAGCAATGCCACAGTCAATGTGGCACGGATTTGCTTTGTTAATTTGCTTGAAAAATAGGCAACCATGGGGAGAATCTTACAGGATTTGCCTGCAATTGAGCTCTCGGTGTAGAATATCGATTCCGTCGGAGTGTAGCGCAGCCTGGTAGCGCACCTGCTTTGGGAGCAGGGGGTCCAAGGTTCGAATCCTTGTACTCCGACCACTTTCTCTATTAGTTGTTTCAATCAGTCCCAGTGCACTCATACTGCCTATAGCTCAGCTGGATAGAGCAACGCCCTTCTAAGGCGTAGGTCGCACGTTCGAATCGTGCTGGGCAGGCCACTAAATCCCTTTTTTGTTTGAAATTTATGATGTGCAGTCATTCTCTAATCTTGAGACTGAATTTGTTTCCATGTCGGATTGGTAGGGGCAGCGCTCATAACCAGGTAACTTTCACTAATTTGCTTATCTATTCAAGATGTAGATAGGGTTAAGCGCTGAGATTGACCTCTTATGGAGCATTCAAAGGCACATATTGAATGCCGCTCATCAAAATAATTTTGAAATTTTCACGAAAAGCATCTATCCCTAAATAAAGACATAATAGTTAGCATTAGTTTTATGGACAACTTAGAACCTATTGCAAAAGAAATTAGAAGGCGCCCTGAATGAAAAATAACCAATTTATGCAAAATTTATTTAAGCTCTTATTCCTCACGACTGTTGCAGTATTTTCATCTCATGCAGCAGCCTTAACGCACGTTGATGGAAGCAATCCTTACGAGGATATTGAGGCGTCAATAATTCCGATTGAACAATCGCCCAAAACTATTTTGGGGCAAGATTTTAAATACCCAGCAGGGCAGCCATTGATCAAGGCATTTGATATTTTAATTCCAGCAGGCAAACAAACCTCCATACATAAGCATGCCATTCCATTATTCATATATGTAGTCTCTGGTGATTTAGAGGTTGATTACGGTAGCAAGGGTAAGAAAATCTTTAAACCAGGCACTTCCTATATCGAAGCTATTGAATGGTGTCACGTGGGTAAAGTAGCCGGAAAAAATCCCGTCAAGATCATAGGTATTTATTTGGGCGAGCAGAAGCCCGATCAAATAAAGCCTGAGTCTTGCGCAAAACTCAATTAAATTTAAGGTACCTACTTATGAAATACATTACATCCCTTTGCTTTGGTCTTTGCATCGCATTCTCCGCATTTGCTCAGCCAGCTTTAAATCCTCAGGCCGAGGGCGAACGTCTCGAAAGACTTTGGTGGGATCAGCAAAAAAATCAGGATATAGCCGGTTTGACAAAAATCATGTCTCCCGCCTTTCAATCCATCAATACAAAAGGGGCCCAAGATTTAGCCCTCAATATGGCCATTATTAAAGCGGAGAAGTTGGGTAACTATGAGCTGGCGAACATTAAAGTCACGCAAGCACAAGATAATTTGATTGTCTCTTACCAAATTAAAGTGCCAGAGAATTATCTTGGTAAAAAAATGTCCTCGAAACTGCACTATCGTTTGGATGTTTGGGCAAAAAATGACTCAGGCTGGCAGATTATTTCGCACGCCAATCTCAACCCCATTTAAATTTTTCAGAGACCCCCTTGAAGCGCTGCATGGACCATCTTGGCTCAGTTAGGTAGATCAAACCTTTTTTAGGGCACACGTCTTTCGATCGAATCCTGCTGGCTAAGCCAGCCCTTGTATTGGGAATGCCCCAATAAAGATCTGGGCGTTCATTTGCATCGTGCCTTTTGCCTTAGAATGCTTTGATGAATATCAAATTAATCAGGGTTTGCTTCCTAGCGCTTGGAGCTGTTTTACTGTCATCTGCTTGCTCAGTCGCCAAGCTAGAGGCACGTCTTGAGGCTAATCCGCAATGCAAAGATATCGTGAATCCAAAAACAGGGGCATTAATGCCATGTCCCGGGTCAGAAAAGGCGTTTTATAGAGAGGTAGGCTTAGCTCCAGCAAAACCGGCTCCTGCTGCGAATAGCCCAGCGGTTGTAGCTGTTCCTGCGGGTTCAACAGCAACTGCCCCTGCATCCTCAAGCACGTCAACAACATCACCCGCAGCCCCAACTAAATCCACTCAAACTCCAGTTGATTGCAAACCACAAATACACAAAAAGACGGGCGGAACATTGCCTTGCCCTGCACCAGACTAATGAGATATAGGTATGATGTCCTTTACCCAATTTAGTCCTTTAGATGTTTCAATCAACCCCTTGGAATCAGAATGAAAAAAATAAATGTATTGTTGGCTTCCTTTGCTGCGGCAATCACTTTAGCTGCGTGTAGCAATGCGCCTAAGTTGGCAACGCAACCAATGCCAAGGTCAGGATTCTTGCCTGACTACAATCTCCTGGTGCCAATGTCAACAAACGATACAGATACGCGTGTGTGGAGATATCGCATCTCAGGCGTTAATCCTGGATCTTACTCAGCGGTGATCTTGGACCCAATTTATCTAAATCAAAATGCTACCAAGTCTGTAAGTATTGATGACATCAATAAGGCAAAAGCTGCATTGCAATCATCTATGGTTGAAGCGGTTAATGCGCGCGGGAATATTAAGATCGTTTCTCAGCCTGGTCCAGGTGTTGCACGTATTTCAGTTGGCATTACCGGAGCAGAGAGCTCTACCGACAGCTTGCAGCCTTGGAATTTCACTCCAATCGGCTTGGCTATGAATGCAGCTGCTTATGCTGGTGGCGTGAATTCCAAAACGCCAGCGCTCTTAGTTGAGAGCAAGATTACCGATAGTCAATCTAAACAGTTACTGGGTGAAGGCTTAATTACTGTTCAGGGTGAGTCTTTCAGAACAAATTCTGGTTCAGCGGATTCATTTGTGGCAATGGCCAAGAAGGTGGTTCGCTCTGCCATGGAGACATCCGCAAATCCAACGCCCACTGGTAAATAAAAAATTTATATGAAATTACTCTCTAAATTATTGATTGCCATTGGCTTAAGCTCTTTTTTATCTATTGCGCTCGTGGCATATGCGGATGATGCCGCGCGTGATAAAGAGATTGCTGAACGTTTCGCGAAATGCGATACCAATCGCGATGGCAAGCTAACTCCGGAAGAGGCCAAGGGATGCATGCCCCGCATCTACAGCAACTTTAACTATATTGATGCTACGAATAAGGGTTATGTGACTGTTGCTGAAATTCAGGCAATGGCCAATCGATAGTTTCGAAATGACGAGAGCCTCTTAGGAGACTCTTTTTTATTGGGTGAATGATGTCTATTTCTTTTCCTGGGTTTGATGCTAAAAAGTTCTCCGTTGACTCGGAAGAAGGGTCTATTGAGATTTCCTATTTAATCGGTGGAGGTGGGCCCCCATTATTATTGCTTCATGGCTTCCCACAAACCAAAGCCATCTGGAGTCAAGTAGCTCCTGAATTAGCAAAGCACTTTACCGTTATTGCTGCAGACTTAAGAGGCTATGGAGCGTCATCCAAACCCCATGGAGAGGTAGATCACTCTACATACTCAAAACGATCAATGGCAGCAGATCAGCATGCACTAATGAAGAGTTTAGGGTTCAATCAATTCTTCTTACTCGGCCACGATAGAGGGGGAAGAGTTTCTCATCGCCTAGCAATGGACTTTCCTGAAAGTGTTCTACGTTTAATGGTTTTGGATATATCTCCCACATTAACGATGTATGACAAAACTTCAATGGAATTTGCTAAGGGCTATTGGCATTGGTTCTTTTTAATTCAACCGGAGCCCGTTCCGGAAACCATGATTGGAGCGAACCCAGAATATTGGCTCAAAAATCATATGGGTCGTCATGCGGGCACGGGAATATTTTCACCAGATCGATGGGCTGAATATTTAGCAGGAGCTAGCGATCCAAAGAGCATGCACGCAATGTGTGAGGACTATCGAGCTGCCGCATCAATTGATTTGATTCACGATCGTGCTGATCGTGCTTCGGGCAAGAAATTGAAGATACCTCTGAGGGTTTTGTGGGGCGAGCATGGCTTGGTGAATAAATGCTTCAAGCCAATAGAGGATTGGAAAGAAGTGTCAATGGTGGTCACCGGTAGGGCGGTTCCAAGCGGACACTACATCCCTGAGGAGACTCCAGAGCTATTGATAGCGGAAGCTAAGGAATTCTTTAGCTAAATCTGCAATGCAATGCAGAAAAAACAAAAAACCCTAAATAAATCAATTATTTAGGGTTTTTAACGATCACTCTGGGTGAAAATTATTGCTAGCCATGAAGCTAATGGTGCGCTCAAAGCCTAGGATACGGATATAGCGCCAAGCGATATCGCGATATTTGCTATCCAAATAGCCAATAGCTACTTCAGGCGTCCTTTTGGACAAGTCGATCTGTTGTATTGCACGGGCCCAACGTTTGAGTCTTGTTGACATATTTGTCACCTCCATGTGCTTACAACGCATGGAAATAGGGCGGAGATGACACAAATTACAAAATATTTACTAAAAAATCCGCTTTTTTCTTTAAATCGAGACAACTTTATGGGGATTAAGGATATTTTGGGGGTCCAAGGCTCTTTTTAGGGTCTTCATGAGCTCATGGGCGACTTCCCCCTTATGAGCCCTTAGGTCGTCCAATTTAAGCTGTCCAACGCCGTGTTCTGCTGATATGGATCCATGGCACCGCTCTACTTGGGCGTAAACAAGCTCATGAATTGGCTTTTCATTGCTTTCATTAAAGATCTTGGGGTCTAAACCTAAGGGTGGGGCAATGTTGTAGTGGAGGTTACCATCACCTAAATGCCCAAAATTAATGATTCTGACGCCTGGATACTTGTCCCTCATCAATGCATCCGTTTCTTTAATAAAGCTATCTAGCGAGGATAGGGGGATAGTGATGTCATGCTTTAGGTTGGCACCTTCCTCAGCCTGTGCAAGCGTAATATGTTCACGCATATGCCAAAAGGCATTTGCTTGACCTAAATTGCTGGCAATTACGGCATTACTGATCAAATGAGACTCAAAAGCTTCTTCCAAAATAGTCTCAAGAAGCTGCCTGACATGTTCTTCGCTTTCATGATCGGATAATTCGATCAGGATCGTGAAGGGAGGATTTCCCTGTAAAGGATTTGCCATGTGGGGAAAGTGCTTCTCATTTAAATCCAAAGACTCTTGCGTCATCATTTCAAAACCAGTTAATAGAGATGTCGCACGTTTTTGAAATAAATTTAAGAGGGCAATTGATGAGGCGATACTTTGACACGCAACTAAGGTCGTCCATTGAGAAATCGGCAGTGGATATAACTTCATCACTGCGGCAGTAATGATTCCCAGGGTACCCTCAGATCCAACAAATAAATCTCGTAAATCGTAACCAGTATTATCTTTACGCAATCCTTTAATGCCATTCCATACCTCGCCTTTGGCAGTGACAACTTCTAGACCTAAGCAGAGATCGCGTGCATTACCGTAGCGCAGTACATTTGTTCCGCCAGCATTAGTTGCTAAGTTGCCCCCAATCATGCAGCTGCCTTCAGCGCCAAGGCTCAGTGGAAATAAAAAACCTTGTTCGACTGCTTTTTCTTGTAGGGTTTGCAAGATACACCCCGCCTCGACTGTAATAGTTTGATTGGCAATATCGATCTCACGAATTTGATTCATGCGCTTGAGGTTGAGGATGATTTGTGTGCCACTGTTATCGGGTGTTGCGCCGCCACAAAAACCCGTATGACCGCCTTGAGGGACTATGGCAATCTGATGCTCAGCACAGAGCTTGACGATGTTTGATACTTCAGCACTATTACAAGGTAGCAGAACTGCTAATGCTTTCCCAATAAAGCGTTTGCGCCAGTCAGTTAAGTAAGGCGCTTTATCTTCATCCTTGGTCAGAATATATTTTTGTTCTAGAACCGTAGATAGTTGATTGATAAAGTTTTGCATACTTACTTTGTGGAAAGTTTTTTCAAGGCCTTAGCTTCTTTTTTAATCGGCTTCAAATACATGAGCAAACAGACAAAACCCACAGTTGAAAGAATGACCTCGAGAACTGCAAGCCAAAAATTAGCACCTGTTTCCAAAATACGAACCAAGCCTTCGGTTACATAAAGCAATATCAACATCGAGGCCCACTGCATTGTGTAAACCCTGCCTTTCCATATTCCGGGAATAGCAAATAACAAAGGTACTCCTTTGAGAATCAACCAGGATCCTCCAGGATGCAGGGGTGAAATGAACCATTCCCAAGAGACGCACAGAATAAACAAATCAATAAAAGCAGCTGTAGCGATGAGTTGGTAAGGATTTTTTTCTAGAATCTTTTTAATCATGATCAATGCTTATTGCATTACCTTTTATTTGTATGGAGTGCTAATGCAGTTTCGGCCAAGCGTTTACCTTGCGCCTTTGCTAAACGCTGCTCTTCGGGGCTAATAGGCGCTCGTCCATCCGCATGGGCAAGATGAGTCACGCCATATGGACTGCCTCCCGTATTGGAAGACATGAGATCTGGTTCACTATAGGGAATGCCCATGAGGAACATGCCGTGGTGGAGCAGGGGAATCATCATGGTGATCAGGGTACTTTCTTGTCCACCATGCATGCTGCCCGTACTTGTAAAGACACAAGCAGGTTTTCCAATCAGAGCCCCATTGAGCCATTCCGAAGAACTCCCATCCCAAAAGTATTTCATCGGGGCGGCCATATTGCCAAATCGAGTTGGTGAACCCAATGCAAGGCCAATGCATTCCTGTAAATCGGAATATTCGGCATAAGGAGCGCCATCTTGGGGTACGGCTGCTTCCGTAGCTTCACAAACGGTAGATATAGGTGGAACCGTTCTTAGGCGGGCATTTGCCCCGGGAACAGTTTCAATACCCTCGGCGATCAGGCGCGCAAGATCCTTGGTTGCACCATAACGGGAGTAGTACAAAACTAAAATATCGTGTTGGCTCATATAGATCTCTTATGATACGGCGATGCGCCTTATTCGTAACCCCCAATTATGGCTCTCTCTTGCCAAAGAGATCTGGGAGCGCAATCGTGGTCAAAATTTAAAACAAATTGCCGCTAGCCTTGCGTTTACAACAACCTTATCGATGGTGCCTATGGTGACAATTGCCACCATACTGATCGGCTATCTTCCAAGCGTTATTCAAGTAAAAAATGCCTTTAAGGCATGGCTTCTAGATACCTATATGCCTGGCGGCATCAACCAACAGGTATTTATCTATTTAGATCAATTTTCATCCCAAGCAAGAGGCTTAACCTTTGTAGGTTTAGCTGGCCTTGCCGTTACAACAATCATGACGCTAGTTGTGATTGAGGGTGCTTTCAATCAAATCTTTAAGGTCACCTCAAGACGACCCTTCTACAAGAAGGTTGCTATTTATAGTGCAGCAACAATCTTGGGTCCAATACTGCTGGGTGTTGGCATCTACTTAAGCGGTATTTTATTTAGCGCTTCGGAAGGGTGGATTAGTGCGGTTTCAGTTGGCTTTCAATTAGTAGCAACGATTACCCCAATCTGCCTGGCAATTCTTGTCTATGCAGTTGTCTACAAAATCCTTCCTTACGCCAAGATTTTGTGGCGCGATGCGTTTGCTGGTGCCCTGGTGGCAGCACTTGCATTTGAGTTAATGAAGCTTGGTTTTGCCATTTTTTTAAGTCATACAGCCTTCTACAAAACGGTTTATGGCGCTTTTGCCATCTTCCCTCTGGGTCTAATGTGGATCTATTTAACTTGGTGGATTACCTTAACCGGGGCGGTCTTGGTGGCCAATCTGCCTGATATCCGCAGTGGAGTCATTAGGGTTATTCGTTACTAAAAGTTGCGCCTAAGCCCTTGATTCAAAGAGGTCTTAAGTCTATATTGGGGCTATAAATGCATTGTTTTACGGAGACCAAATGAAAGTTCGCGACATATTACGCGTCAAGGGAAGCACCCTTTTTACAGTAGCCCCTGATACTGCGCTGCAAACTGCAGTTCTAGTGATGAGTGAGCACGACATTGGTTCTTTGGTGGTCATGGAGTACGACAAGCTGGTAGGTATCCTGACTTTTCGCGAAGTCATCGCCGCCTTAGCCAAACATCATGGCAAGCTTGAAGGTCTTCAAGTGAATTCAGTAATGAATCAAAAACCTTTGACCTGCAACATGGAAACAGAGATTGATGAAGTCCGTCGCATGATGTTGGTGGATCACGCGCGATATTTGCCAGTGGTCGACCAGAAAATGTTGATGGGCGTTATTTCTTTCTATGACGTTGCCAAATCGGTAGTAGAGGCCCAAGACTTCGAAAATACAATGCTGAAGGCTTACATCCGCGATTGGCCGGAAGACACCGAAAAAGCTGCTTCCTAACCCGTTCTAGCCATCATTTTCTTACAAATGACATAATGTCGGTATGTCAGGAAATACTTTAGGCCTCCTTTTTACTGTTACCACTTTTGGTGAATCTCACGGTCCCGCTATTGGGGCTGTTGTTGATGGTTGCCCCCCGGGTTTAAAACTGTCTGAAGCTGATATCCAACTGGATTTGGATCGCCGTAAACCGGGCACATCGCGTCACGTTACCCAACGCAAAGAAGAAGATAAGGTGGAGATTCTTTCCGGGGTATTTGAAGGCAAGACAACCGGAACCCCGATTGCATTATTGATACGCAATACGGATCAACGCAGCCAAGACTATGGCGATCTATTGCAAACTTTCCGCCCAGGTCATGCCGACTATGCTTACCAAAATAAATATGGAATTCGTGATCCCCGTGGTGGTGGTCGTTCATCTGCTCGCCTTACTGCACCTGTTGTAGCAGCTGCAGCTATTGCCAAAAAATGGCTTCACGAGAAATATGGCACTGAGTTTTATGGCTATATGAGCCAATTGGGTGAACTTGAAGTTCCTTTTAAAAATGTAGCTCACATTGAGCAAAATCCATTTTTTGCTGCAAACGAAGAAATCATTCCAAAGCTAGAAAACTATATGGATGAATTGCGCAAAGCAGGGGACTCATGTGGGGCTCGTATAGAAGTTCGTGCTCGCAATGTTCCTCCTGGTTTAGGCGAGCCTTTGTTTGATAAGTTAGATGCCGATATTGCGCATGCCATGATGGGTATCAACGCAGTTAAGGGTGTCGAGATTGGTGCTGGCTTTAAATCGGTTTCACAGCGCGGCAGCGATCATGGTGACGAATTACATCCTGATGGCTTTGCAACAAATAACTCCGGCGGCACTCTCGGTGGCATTAGCAGCGGTCAAGATTTGCGTGTCTCGATCGCCATTAAACCGACCTCTAGCATTATGAGTCCCAAGCAATCTATAGATTTGGATGGCAAGCCTATTACCGTTCAGACTAAGGGTCGTCACGATCCCTGTGTTGGCATTCGTGCTACCCCAATTGCAGAAGCAATGTTGGCACTTGTCTTAATGGATCATGCTCTACGTCATCGTGCGCAGTGCGCTGATGTGCCTGAGACTGCATCCATCCCAGCTTCGAAACCTGACGCTTTCCGCGACTAATTGGTTTATTAGATGACACCTTCGATTCGCTGGGCCTTCGGGTCCTTTTTCTTTTTATATTTTGCCTATGTTGGATTGGTATCCCCATATGCCAGCCTCTTTTTTCTAGAGAGGGGCTTTAGTGTTATTGAAATTGCGGCATTGATGTCTATGTTGCAGATCACCCGAATTATTGGGCCATTTTCTTGGGGCTGGTTATCGGACTATCTCTCCAATCGGATCAGCATTATTCGTTTCTGCGCCTGTTTAGCTGCAGTAGTTTTTTTATGCGTCTATTTTTTGCAAAGTTATATTGGATTTTTTATTTGGATGTTTGTTTTGCACACCATCCTTAGTAGCTTAATGCCTCTAGGTGAATCCGCTACCATCCATGCACTTTACAAAGACAACTCCTTTGATAAACGATATGGTCGTTTGAGGCTATGGGGTTCTATTGGTTTTATTGCAATGGTTCTTGCAGCAGGCGAGTTATTTCAGCGCAAGTCCATTGAACTCTATCCTATTGTAGGCACCATTGTCTTGCTGGCTTTAGCCTTAATTACCTTTTGCTTGCATGAGTCGAAAATGGAACGTCGCAAACTGGTCAAAGGAGAGCTCATGGTAGTACTCTTTAATCCAGATGTTCGGTGGTTCTTGGTTTCTGGATTTTTCATGATCTTTGCGCATGCCGCTTTGTATGTTTTTTATTCTCTATATCTTGCTAATCTAGGTTACGATAAATTACAGATCGGACTCTTTTGGGCGCTAGGTGTAACGGCTGAAGTCATTTTCTTTTACTTCCAAAGCAAGGTTCTCAGTAGGCTTGATGCCGAGGTGATCCTGCAGGCTGCCTTTGGAATTGGCGTGGTTCGTTTTGTCCTAATTGCTTTTTTACCAATCACTTCCATACTAATCGTTGCACAACTCATGCATGCTGGAACCTTTGCCGCACACCATAGCGCCGCTACAAAACTGCTGCAACGTTGGTTTACAGGTCCTTTGCAAGCTAGAGGCCAGGCTTTAATGGCTACTATTTCTTACGGATTGGGTGGAACCTTTGGGGGATTGTGTGCCGGATGGATATGGGAATCTTCACAGCCAAGAGATGTCTTTGTGATGTCCGCATTTGCATGCGGACTGGCGGGCATGGCTATCCAAAAACTCAGGCCTCGCCGTTACCCCGCCAGATAAAGTATTGAATTCTTTCTTACTGAATCTTTGCTTTGGTGCGCAGTTTTTGCATCATCTCTGAGAACTTCGCTTTTTGCCAATTCTTATCAGCCATGATCATTTGCTTGAGCTGATCCTTCATCTCTTCCATGCTGGGAGCTTTAATATCACGAGAATCAATCATCTTAATAATGTGCCAACCAAATTGTGATTTCACAGGCTTATCAGTAATCTGACCATTCTTTAGTTGAACCATTGCTTTGGAAAACTCTGGCACTAAAGCTTTATCACTAACCCAACCAAGATCGCCGCCATTCTTTGCTGAGCCAGGATCAAGTGATTTGGCTTTAGCAATATCTTCAAAGTTTGCGCCAGCCTTTAATTGGGCGGTAATGGCCTTAGCATCGGCTTCTTTTTCTACCAAAATATGCTCTACGTGATATTCCTTGCCGGTGTATTGTGCTTTTACAGATTCATAAGCGGCTTTCAACTCTGCTTCTGCCACACCTTCTTTTTCAACATAATCCTCAAATACGGCTGCAACTAAGACGCCAATGCGCGCCTGCTCAAGTTGCTCGCGAACCATTTCCTTTTGGATCACACCTCGTTTATCAGCTTCTTGTAAAACCAGTTCCCGTGTTACTAACATCTCGCGCGCTTGATCACGAACCTGAGGGTTATCAGGTTGTCCAGAGCGCTGCACTAGCTTATCGAGTTGTGCTTTTGGAATTGCTTTGCCATTTACAATTACGGCATTTTGAGCCATCACATTGGCAGAAAAAAGGGCAGCACTAAGAATGCTGAATGAGAAGATTTGACGTGTAGTGAACATGGTAATTAGGTAATTAAATTGTAGGATGGGATTATTTTAAGTCAGCCTTAACTGGCAACCTCATCAGGCGCCAAAGCAATAATAGTCAGGGCATGTATTTCTTTTGGTATATGCCTATTTAGGGCTGCATAAACCGCTCTGTGACGGGCCACTAGGTTTAAACCCTTAAAATCTGGCGAAGTCATTTCCAATCTAAAGTGACCGCCGCCGCTAGCTGCCCCAGCATGTCCGGCATGAAGATGGCTTTCATCTTCAATCTTTAAGCTCTGAACCTGAAAGACTTTGCGTAGGTCTTCATCAAATGCTGCAATTCGCTGTTGATTAACGCTCATTCGCTGGGATGCTCCATATGTTTAGAGAGCCAAACACCTTGAGCAATAACGAAGACCAATAACAATCCAGTGCTGCCAAATAATTTAAAATTGACCCATGTCTCTTCTGAATACTCAAAGGCGATGTAAAGATTGAGTGCGCCCATAAAGAAAAAGAAAATGGCCCAAGCCATATTCAGGCTACGCCAAACTGAATATGCACTTTCGGCTTTGAGGGTTACTTGCTTGCCCATCAAAACTTGTATCCAATTCTTTTGGAAAAACTGAGCGCTGATGAAAAGCGCTCCAGAAAATAGCCAATAAAGCGCTGTTGGCTTTAACTGAATAAATGTTTTGTCATGTAGGAAAATGGTGAGACTGCCAAACACTAGAATCATCGCCAGACTTACCCATTGCATGGCATCAATTTTTCGATGGCGATAATAAACCCAAAGAATTTGACCGATGGTGGCAACCATAGCAACGATGGTTGCGGTATAGATATCGCCAAACTTAAAGGCGATAAAAAATAGAATGATGGGAAAAAGGTCGAATAAAAATTTCATAAAGTGATTATCCAGCTATTTACTTATTCTTCTGTTTTTGAGGGAATAGCATTGATGCTGGGCTCAAAACTCAAAGAAGCAGAGTTAATGCAATAACGCAATCCGGTTGGCATCGGCCCATCCTCAAAAACGTGGCCTAAATGAGCATCGCAGTTGGCACAGCGGACTTCTGTTCGAATCATGCCATGGGTTGTATCTCGGATTTCTTTAATTGAAGACTCAACTTCTGGGGCGTTATAGCTAGGCCATCCACACCCAGCGTCAAACTTGGTATCCGAAAGGAAAAGGGGGGTGTCGCAACAAATACACTTATATCGACCCTGATCCCAATGATCCCAATATTTACCGGTAAAAGGGCGCTCGGTTGCAGCCTCGCGGGTAACACGATATTCAATCTCACTTAATGAGTGCTTATATTCTTGACCTGTTTTTTTCATTATTACCCCGGGAAAATGATTTGCTAATCAAAAAACTTATGATGAGCAGCTTACTTCAATTGATTCTAGATTTGGCGGTGGCGCCATGGCATAAGACTCATGCTCTGGTTGCTCGTCAAAAGGTTTGCTCAAAATATTAAGAAGCTTGGTTACCTCGGAAAAGTCCTTCTTCTGAGCCTGCTCTATAGCTTGTTGTGCCAGATGATTTCGCAATACATACTTTGGGTTTACTTGATTCATTTCTTTTTGGCGCGATGAATCACTACTGGATTCACTCTGTAGGCGCGCTTGATAATCGGAAAACCATTGATCAATTGATGCTCGGTCAACAAATTCATTTCGCAATGAAATCTGCTCAATAGGCGCATCTGTCTTTAGTTGACCAAGCTTGCGAAAGAAGCTTGTGAAATCTACTCTTGAGTCATGCATAGCCTGCAATAGTCGCTCAACCAAGGTAATGTCACCATCCTGTTCCGTAACGAACCCCAACTTTTTGCGAAACAAGGATTGCCACGATTGTGCGTAAATGATTGGGAACTCTTCAATCGCTGCACGTAATTGCTCTTGCGCTTCTTTTTCATCGCAGCGGAGCTCAATTAGTGGAATCATGGCACTAGCTAGGCAGGCCATATTCCAATGCATGATCTGGGGCTGGCGATGATAGGCATAGCGTCCGCCTTGATCGCTATGGTTGCAAATATGATCAATCTGAAATTGATCTAAAAATCCAAATGGGCCATAGTCAATGGTTAAACCGAGTGCGCTGATATTGTCGCTATTGAGAACGCCATGACAAAAACCGACTGCCTGCCACTGCGCTACCAATTTCGCATTACGTTTGCAGATTCTTTTAAATAAGTCCAAGTAGGGCTCTTCAGCCTCGAGGGATTCGGGATAATGATTTTGGATCAGTGAATCTGCGAGCTCTTTTAATCTTGCATGATTCTGGAGCGCGGCGAAATGTTCAAAGTGACCAATCCGAATAAAGCTTGGTGCCAATCGTGCACAAACTGCTGCGGTTTCCATGGTTTCCCTTCTTACAGGCAAATCTGAGCCAACGATCGATAGCGCTCTCGTTGTGGGGATTCCCAAAGAATGCATTGCCTCACTGCATAAGAACTCCCTGATAGAGGAGCGGAGTACTGCACGACCATCACCCATACGAGAGAAGCGAGTTTTGCCTGCACCTTTGAGTTGCAGCTCTTGATCAGCTATATCGCCCAATAAAATTGCGCGACCATCACCCAGTTGTCCCGCCCACACACCAAATTGATGTCCGCTATAGGCAGTTGCTATCGGATTCAAAAATTGGTGGCTTGTGACCCTGAGCTGATTTCCGGCTAAAACCTCTAGCCAAGTTTTATCTAAAGGTAAATTAGCTTCATCAAGAGTGATACCTACTAATTTTGCCGAAGAGGGTGAAAATGCAACCCAGTAAGGATCGGGTATAGGTGTAGGTAGGGTTGCTTGGCAGACATCATCGCCGCTTAAAATAAAGGCCATAAGGGTATTCTAGGAGGATTTCCTAAATCGCGCACATGCCCTTAGAATTAGACGATGAACAAACAAGTCCAAATGAATCCGCAGACCCAGCTAGCCAATTTAGGCGAGGAATTAAATGTTCCTTTTTTAAAGCTTTTAGGGGTTCGATGCATTAGTGCTGAAATGGGTAAGGGTGAGATTTTGCTTGCCCTCAGGCCGGAGCACAACAATACCTGGGAAGTGGCTCACGGCGGAGTTTTATTAACGCTGATGGATGTGGCTATGGCTGTTGCTGCTCGATCTGGAGATCCTAGCGATCGAAGTGTGGTCACTATCGAAATGAAGAATAATTTCATGCAGGCTGCTACTGGTGTACTGAGAGTAAAGGCGGATACTGTACGTAGAACCGCAACGATGGCTTTTTGTGAAGCTAAGTTATACAACGATCAGGGTGAGGTTTGCTGCATGGCTACAGGCACTTTTAAATATCTGAAGCGTTTACCAAGCCGCAATGCTGATGGTGAACGCGTTGTCAACGACGATGGACGTACTAGTTAATCCTAAACAGATAAATTAGAATCAGACGCCGAATTCAGGGCGCCAGTTACTACATCATGACCCACGGTTCCAGATGCATCAAAGCGACGCTCTACTAACTCAAACTGACCATCCTTGCGAACTCTAAGGATGGTGCTTGACCGCGTTCCGTAGGCGGCAGTTTTAATAAAAGCAGGGGAGAGCGCCTTCTCCCATTCTTTGCTTACCCCAGTACTAGGAAGTTCGTTATCGCTAGCATGATGGCTATCGGCCAATAGCTTTAAGTATTGATCCGCATTTTTAAGTTGCCCCTGATCCATTGCCAATGCCTGGGCAAACGCAGCAACGCGGTGATTTACTTTGGGCCATGGAGTATCTAGCATTGCGTTAGATAGTCCATACACCCCAGGCGCTAGAGCTTGCTTTGGAAAGACCTTACGTGGACGGATGCTTTGACCCATCATCATACGATTGCTAACCCAATGCATTTCTGCATTTTCTGGATTACTCAGATCAGCCATTAAGAGATTAAAACCGTTGTATTGCTGAAAACGTTTCGCATTATCTTGAATGAAATCAGTAGGTCTATCTTGACCGGTGAGATACATTAAAGAAAGTTCACCACGGGTTCTGGAGTCAGGATTTTTTTCACTAGGCGCCCGAACATTGGTTAAGGCTGCAAATTTTCCGGTCTTTGTAAATCCAAGCCATGTACCAGGACTGCCCAAGACATCAGCCCGATCCCTACCAGCCAATACATGGGGGTGTTCTGGCCACCATGCAACACCATCAGTATTGCGTTCATAAAACTCATCGCGATTCGCCGCTACCACCAACGAGTAGTCTGGATGAGAATTCCAGGCGAAAAGGATAAGGCACATAAGAATTATTAAATTTCGATCAAGGGATATGGCAATAAATCTATTTTTAACACAGGTCCTTCGGGGCTACCAAGATGAATTTCACCGTCTTCAAGTGCTTCCAACTTGCATTCAATTTGTAAGTCAGTCCGCTCTAGCTCAATTGGACTCCGGGCAGATAGAACCACCATTCCTGCCGGCTGGCTAGGATCTTTGGAGTGAAACAGCTCCACTCCTGGCATGACAAAACTATCGCAAGGCTCAACATCATTCAGGTGAGCAAGCTGCAATCGTCTCTTAATAGCACCACGGTATTGGCTGCGTGCGACAATTTCTTGGCCAGGATAGCAACCCTTTTTAAAATCTACACCAGCAACCGATTCAAAATTGATCATTTGCGGTACAAATTGCTCTTGCGTGGCTTGAACAATGCGCGGAATTGCGCTTAAGACTTCTAGCGCATTCCAAACATCAAGAACTTCATTGTTATTGATTGAGTTCGGCGAACTATTTTGATGGCGAGCTACGAGTAGGCGTGCAATGGCTTGATCGTTCACCATAACATCTGGCATTCTCAAGGCGATACAACTGTCATCAAACTCAAAATCAGAAATTTGTTCATCTGAGCCGTAGAGCCCGGAAATTACCCAGTCCGCAGAAAGATCGACAACCTTTACTTTTGAACGCAATACATACATCGACAAACGTTTAGCAATGCTGGCGGCAATATCTTTTGATATAAATAAAGCATAGCGTTCTTCAGATTCTGCGCTGGAAGGAAATAGGCCACACCAGGCGCTTGCCATTAACCTACCTTTGGGATTGCAATAGCCGACCAAGCGAACGGCGTCATAAGCTTGGGCAATTGACCCCGGCAATATACGCCGAAGTCCTAGTACGGAATTCGTCAATTGATTTTGTAAAAAACTGGCGGCATCTGGGCCCTCAACTACGATTAAGCCCCACTGCGGCAAATTGCAGGGTAGGGAAGAGGGGTTTTTCAGCCAGTTTTGCTGAATTTGCGAGGTATTAGTCATGACCCTTTTATCATAGCCTGATGAGCAGAAAAATTCAGGGTAGATCGCTATTTATTAAGAAAAAGTCTAAGGATCGAGGCCTGAAGTATTGGTTAGGCCTTTTTGTTGCACTTTTGGTTCTGCTTTATGGGGGCATTTTTTTAATCCCAGTGGTTCCCAACAAGTCGAATGTTGAAAATGCTGCCTTATACAAAGTTAAGATTAATCCGCAATCAAGCTTATCGAGCATTGCCACTCAATTGAGCGAGCAAGGTTTATCAATTAATGGCTTGATCTTGCAAGTTGGAGCTAGAAGTTTATTCGTTGGCTCAAAACTAAAACCAGGCACTTATTTGCTTCCAAGCGGAGGAAGTCTTGGGAAGGCTCTACTGCAGATTGCTCGCGGTGATCGGGTAAGAGAAAGTATCGCAATTATTCCGGGAATGACTATTTGGCAGCTGCGGAGCATTGTTGACTCTCATTCAGTGCTCATTCATCAAACCAAAGGTATGAGCAATAGAGAGCTATTGCAAAGTCTCAATCTGAACTACCCAAGTGATGAGGGAATTTTTCTGCCTGATACCTACATATTTGATCCAGATGAGCCCGATTTAAATATTTATCGAAGGGCTGCACAGGCCATGCAAAAGCAACTATCCCAAATATGGGATCAGAAAGAAGGGGGACTCCCCCTCAAAACCTCCTATGAGTTATTAATATTGGCCTCTATTGTTGAAAAAGAGACCGGGCGGGCTAGTGATCGAAATATGGTCGCAGCCGTATTTATTAACCGCCTCAATAGGGGTATGCCGCTGCAAACCGACCCTACGGTTATTTACGGAATTGGTCCTAGATTTGATGGTAATTTACGGAAAGCCGACTTACGCAAGGACACTGCCTACAATACCTATTTGCACAAAGGTTTACCTCCTAGCCCCATAGCAATGCCCAGTAAAGAGTCCATTTTGGCAGCCGCCCATCCCGCAAAAAGCAATGCATTATTCTTTGTAGCTAAAGGTGATGGAAGTAGCCATTTTTCTCAAAGTCTAAAAGAGCATGAGACAGCAGTAGACCGATATCAACGCAAGATTACGCCCAAAAATAGCAGCAACTAAATTCATTTAAATATGTCATTAACAAAAACCGGATATTTCATTAGCTTTGAAGGCATCGATGGTGCAGGAAAAAGTACACATATAGATGCGTTTCGAAACCTGATGCAAGAGCGTTATCCAAATAAAGAAGTGGTAATGACTCGGGAGCCGGGCGGAACAGCTCTTGGTGAGCAACTTCGCAATCTACTTCTAGAAGCCCCTATGAATTTAGAAACCGAAGCGCTATTAATGTTTGCTGCACGGCGTGAACACCTGGCCCAAGTAATTGAACCTGCGCTTGCAGCGGGCAAGATTGTGATATCCGATCGCTTTACAGATGCCAGCTTTGCCTATCAAGGTGGAGGCCGCGGCTTGAGTCTGGAAAAATTAAATAGCTTAGAGCGTTGGGTTCAGGGTCGTCCTGACGGCTCGCTCTTGCAGCCCAATTTAACAATCTTGTTCGATTTACCTGGCGAGGTAGCAGAAGCACGACGTTCAAAGGTTCGGGCTCCAGATAAATTTGAAAAGATGGATTTAGATTTTTTCGAAAGAGTGCGTCAAGAATACTTGCGTCGAGCTAGATCCGATTCTGAGCGTTTTCATTTAGTTGATGCCACGCAAACTCCTGAAGCTATTTGGAATGGCTTGAAATTGATTCAGATTGCGCTGTAAGTGAGCCACGAGAACCAGATAGCACCATGGCTTGAGCCCTTATGGAAGGGGTTGGATTTTGCCAACTTTCCGAATGCAATTTTGTTGCATGGGCAGTCCGGGATTGGAAAGTTTGCTTTTTCCTTAGAGCTTGCCAAGGCGCTTATCTGCGAAAACTCTAGTAGCGCCATAAAACCATGCAATCAATGCGAGGCCTGCCATTGGTTTGATACCGGCAATCATCCTGACTTTATCTCTCTGGTGCCTGAAACACATCGAAAACTTTTACCTCATGCAGACTATGAGGGTGACGATTCACCCAAAAAAGGAAAAGTTGCCCGTGATGACGACGGTGAATCAAGCGATAAAAAAGAGAAAAAAAATATTTCGATTGAGGAAACTCGTCACGCAATAGAAAACTTATCCATCGGCTCTCACCGCGGCGGAAATCGTGTGATATTAATTTATCCCTTAGAGATGCTTCGTCCAGATTCCGCCAATACATTATTGAAGTCATTGGAAGAGCCTCCAAAAAATACCATCTTTATATTGCTGGCTGATCGTGTAGATCGCGTTTTACCAACAATACGATCACGCTGCCGCTTATTGAGTGCTCCTCGACCAGATCGCGAACAAGGCTTAATTTGGTTAAAGACCCAGTTGCATAAAGTCAGCGGGCTAAAAGTTAGTGATGGCGATATTGAGACTATCTACGACGAACAGGGCGGGGCTCCTTTTTCTGTGCTCGAGTCTCTTGTTGCAAGGCATAACAAAGACGAAAAGGATGAGCTAACAATAGCTATTCAAGCTTCTCGTTATTTACTCCAAGCCATGGCTCAGGGCTTCAGAATGAATTGGCTTGAAACAGCGGAGAAAACCCATAAAGCCCAATATTCGTTTTTGTTGGCCAGCATGCAGCGCTGGGTTTCCGACTTGCAGTCCGTGACTCAGGGCGGCAATCCCCGCTATTACCCTAAGCATTTATCCACTCTTCTGGGCTTATCAACAACGGTAAACGTGCAGAAATTACTTCAGTTTTGGAAGTCACTTGTTCAGGCCCGTCGCCATGAAAATCGCCCTTTAGCCAACAGAATCCAGTTAGAGGCATTGCTTTCTCAATACCAACAGATTTTTGGGACATAAATATAGCTCAGGCAGTCTAAAATAGCGAGTCATGTTCATCGACTCCCATTGCCATCTCGACTTCCCAGAATTTCAATCTCGTTTGCCAGAGGTTTTGGGTAATATGGAGTCAGCCAAAGTAAGTCATGCTTTGTGTGTATCCGTTGATTTGCCTGACTTTCCCAATGTACTAAAGTTGGCGCAAGATCATCAAAACCTGTTTGCATCAGTAGGCGTTCATCCCGATTACGAAGATACCCCTGAGCCTTCGCTTGAATTTTTGGTTGAAACTGCCCTAAAACATAGCAAAATTGTTGCAGTTGGTGAGACGGGTCTTGATTACTTTCGGATGGGCGAACGCAGTTATGAGTCCATGGAATGGCAACGAGAACGCTTTAGAACGCATATTAGAGCTTCGATTGCCTGCAAGAAACCATTGATCATCCACACCCGATCAGCATCTGAGGACACCATCAAAATCCTTAAAGAGGAGGGTGCTCAGCGAATTGGTGGAGTCATGCATTGCTTTACCGAGTCTTTCGAAGTTGCTAAAGCTGCCATGGAAATGGGGTTTTTCATCTCTTTTTCTGGCATTGTGACCTTTAAGAGTGCTAAAGATCTTCAGGAAACCTGCAAACAGGTCCCCTTAGAACGAATGCTCATTGAGACAGACTCTCCTTATTTGGCGCCCATTCCTTATCGTGGCAAGACTAATGAGCCTGCATGGGTAGCAAAGGTTGGGGAATTTATAGCAGACCTTAAGGGCATCTCCGTTGAGGATCTAGCGCAAAAAACTTCAAGTAATTTTTATGAATGTTTTCATATAGATAGAAACTATTCATGAGAAATAAAATTAGATATTTAGTTAGTGTTTTAAGTATATTATTTGGCTTAAATGGCTATGTCTTGGCCCAATCCGAAGAACAAATCACGGATTTCGTAAAAGCTGCCAAATTTAATGATGTATCCACCGTTAAGTCATTGCTTTCTAAAGGCGTTAGCCCAAACACTACCGATCCCAAGGGCGAGCCAATGCTGAATCTGGCCATCAAAGATAGGTCTGATGATGTGATTCAGCTTTTGATATTCAATAAGGCTACAGATGTTGATTTATCGAATAAGTATGGAGAAACACCACTCATGATTGCCTCAATTGAGGGTAATTTGCCCGTAGTGAAGACACTCATCAAACAAAGAAATGCTCGTATTGATCATATTGGCTGGACTCCATTGCACTATGCAAGCGCTAAAGGACAGTTAGAGGTTGCGCAATACTTAATCAGCAATGGCGCGATCATTGACTCCTTAAGCCCCGGTAATACAACGCCGCTAATGATGTCCGTTCAATCGGGAAATGAAGAATTGATTAAGCTTTTGCTTGATAAAGGAGCTGATCTGCGGATGAAAAATTCTCAGGGTTTTACGGCAATAGATATTGCGGTAATTTATGAGAAACCATGGATAGTAGAAGGACTTAGCTCACGTTGGTTAAAGCTTTATAAGCAACCATATGTAGGTCCTAAAGCACCTAAGCAGCCAAACTCATAACATCCTAGATTGCGCATAATCATTATTATGTCAAACAAGATATTTTTGTTAATTTATCACCCTTGCTCCCATGACAATGAACTTCTTTCATGATCACAAGTTCCCTGTGATTGATTTATTTCAGAATGCCGATCTTCCAAGCTTTTACACGCTATTTTCCGAGATCAATACGGACATGGGAAATAGTCAGATCTGGATCGTATTAATTTTGTCCTGCCTAATGCTGACATTTCATGGCATGGCAGTACTGATGATTGCTGGCGCATTTCATTGGCTAGATCACAAGCTAGAAAACAAGCGCATCTATGGCGCCAACTTTCTTTCCTATTTCATTGCCATTCTATTGATTATTGGCAGTCACTTTATAGAAATCATCGCCTGGGCCTACATATGCGTAGCCTTGAAGGTATTTCCCACCAATCCTCAAACCTTTTATTTCGCCGGGGAAATGTATACGACGGTTGGATATGGTGACTATACGCTTTCGGAGCACTGGAGAATCCTGCCTATCATCATCTCATTCTCAGGGATTTTTGCCGTCTCCATGTCTGGAGCAGCTCTGTATTCAATGATGGGCGCATTGCTGAATAGGCCAAGCCAGAACCCAAAGTCAGGATCTGGGTTTTAGGGCTAAGGCCTGGTCCCAGCTGGAACAGGGTTCTTTTGCTTGAAAATCAGCTCAAGCACCCTACCATTCGACTCCAGGGAGCGAATACGACCCGGAAGCCACTCTAGGTCTTTTGCTAGCCAGATATCAACCTGACGCTTATATGGATCGTTCTCACGCTGCATTAAGGCGTAATGACGATTAACGGCCTTACCAAGGCTTGGAATGTCTTCAGATGTTGTCTCACCATAACTTTTGAAGTTCCACATTTCCAGCGTGTTGTAATCAACCACTGGAATTGCTCGTATGGATCCCGCCTCATCAATTTTGCTATCGCCATTTAATAATGAGGCAAGTTGAAACATCAGACTAAAGCGATCTTGAGTTCCCGGGAGTAATGCAGGGGTGAAATCAGGTTTTTCAGAGAAAAACATCTGCCCTTCCCCCTTTTCATTACGATCAAAGCGTGAATACCGGGGTGGTTTTGTGCCACGTTGAGTCCAATAAATACTGGGGGCGATTCCGTAAGCATCCACTGTCCCGCGTGATTCAAATACAAAGGGACCTACAAATGCATAAGGAATGTTTATATAAAGACGATAGTTATTACCCTCAACAATCCAATCAATTTCACCAGTTTGGTACTTTTGCCCATCAACATAGGAATCGTAATAAATGATCCCTGATTCTGGCAACTTAAAGGCAGCACTAGATTGATCGTTAGAGCCGCCCTGCTGGCCGACAAGGTTGGACTTGAGGTCTTCAGAAGCGCTATTTGATGTGGTTTGCTTGGGGGGCCTCTTTAAATCTTTCGCCATCTGTATTTTTTTTGGGGGTTCAACCTTTAGTTCAGTCCTAATGATTAAATCATCAGCAATGGGCGGTGCTGAGGAGAGGGATATGAAGGGCAAACCAAAAAATAATATGAGATGACCTGCTATTGATAACAGCAAGGCAGCGACAATAATTCTCAGGGAATTGATCTTGGGCGGATGAAAAAAATGTTCTCGCCCTATTTTCAGATTCAGGGCAAACTCTCTAAGAGGCGACTGTTCTTCGGTAGATTTGCAGCTAGAAAATCCATCTGGTCAGCTAAGATATTGCGCCCCTTGAGTATCATGTCTTCATACAAGCTAGGTAAGTAAGGGGTGTATAACAAACCCATTCCCGCTTGCTCCGGCGTGCGGTTACCTTTGCGTTGGTTGCATGGCCTGCAGGAGATTACCAAATTCATCCAACTGTACTTACCACCACGACTATTGGGAATGATGTGTTCTGCCTCTGACTGGTTTTCATGAATGGCATCACCGCAATAAGCACAAAGACCACGATCACGCTTAAAAAGTTTATGTTTAGTGATGACCGGTACCACATCAAACAAATTGATCTTTGCGCTACCTTTCACTGCAATGATAGAGTGCAGCTCGATGAAAGACTGCTTGCCAGTGGCACGAGAGATACCACCACGCATTTGAAAAATTGGTTCGCCTAGAGTCCACAACACACTATTGTCGGCGTATTGCTTAGTGGCTTCTTCTGCATTAACCCAGCCTTGGGGAATTCCACCTGCGTCTAATTTCAAGATGCTCAGCACAAACTCTCCTTTCTAGACAGCGCAAATTAGCGACAATCGTTTAATTCATCTTACAGAAGAAGTAAGCGGCAATCAATCCACTATTGATCGATAAACTTTAAGACTTTTGGCAAGTGCTCTGAATAGTCTGCAATTCCATGATCGCTGCCTTCTAGCACCAATTGATGGGCGCCTGGGTAGAAATCAACCATTTCTTGCCAATCTAAAAGCTCATCACCTTTTGCCGCCATCAAAAAGTAGCGCGTGGGGTTACTGATTACTTCAACCTGAAGAGCCTTGAGTTCTTCAATATATTCTGGACGAAAATCATAAGGCTCATCCGTATCATATGAAGTTAGCATCCCAACATGAGACGCTAACTCCTTAGGAGCCCTTACTGCAGGATTCAGTGCGATAGCTTTGCAACCATACTTTTCGGCCAAATAATTTGTGTAGTAACCACCCAAAGATGAACCAACCACAATTAATCGATCATGAGTCGATTCATCAATATGCTTAACAACCATATCCATACTAGCTTTTGGTGATGCTAATAACTGGGGGCAATACCATTCAATTGGATGCTCCAAAGTTGATAGCGCCTTGATGGCTTCACCCGTCATGACTGCCTTACTTGATCTTGGTGAAGAACGAAAGCCGTGCAAATACACTATTAAAGTAGAGGACATGGAGCTAACTTAGGCCTTTTGCCCAATTTCAAAATTGGCAAGCTTCTCTAAGGCCTTCACCATTGCAGAATGGTCCCAAGCTTTGCCCCCGTGCGCTGAACAGGAATTGAATAATTCCTGTGCCGTTGCAGTATTTGGTAATGAGACGCCGAGAGCCCGTGCGCTATTGAGAGCAAGATTCAAGTCTTTCTGATGGAGCTCAATTCTGAATCCAGGATCAAAAGTGCGCTTCACCATTCTTTCACCATGAACCTCTAATATCTTCGAGCTTGCAAAACCACCCATTAAAGCCTGACGTACTTTTGCAGGATCTGCACCAGCTTTAGAAGCAAACAAAAGGGCTTCTGCTACAGCCTCAATATTCAAAGCAACAATAATTTGATTGGCAACCTTTGCAGTCTGGCCATCACCATTTCCACCTACGAGATTAATATTTTTACCCATTAAATCAAATACAGGCTTCACCATTTCAAAGACTTTATCGTCCCCGCCAACCATGATTGAGAGCGTTGCATTTTTTGCACCAAGCTCGCCACCAGATACTGGTGCATCAAGATAATCACATCCGAGAGCATTAATTTTTTTAGCAAATTCTTTGGTAGCAATTGGTGATATGGAGCTCATATCCACAACCACTTTTCCCTTGGAGAGGCCTGCAGCTATACCCTTATCACCAAACAATACTTTTTCCACGTCTGGAGTATCTGGCACCATCGTGAAAATAATGTCAGCTTTACTTGCCACTTCTTGCGGAGAATTACATTGCACCGCTGCCGTGGTTGCCAAACCCTCAGGAACCTTGCTACGAGTATGAATAAATACTTTATGACCTGCATTGACAAGATGGCCAGCCATTGGTCCACCCATAATTCCAAGGCCAATAAATCCTAGTTTTAATTGATTACTCATGTTGTCTCCGTATTAATATTTATTTGTTAAGTGCTTTAATCCAACCTAAGCCAGCTTCGGTATTGGATGCGGGCTTGTATTCACAACCAATCCATCCCTTGTAGCCAATGCTATCGATAAATTGAAATAGATGCGCATAATTAATTTCACCAGTACCTGGTTCGTTGCGCCCAGGGTTATCTGCTAATTGAATATGGGCAATTTTTGAAAGATTGGTCTCTAGGGTTTTGCAGAGCTCGCCTTCCATGCGCTGCGCATGATATATGTCATATTGAATGTACAAATTATCAGAGCCAACTTCATTGAGAATATCAATGGCCTGCTGCGTCTTGGATAAATAGAAACCGGGAATATCGAAGGTGTTAATTGGCTCAATCAGTAGTTTTATATTGGCTTTTTTGAGCTCAGCAGCTGCATAACGCAAATTTGAAATAAATGTTTCTTGCACTAAGACTGCATCAACATTAGCAGGAATTTTTCCAGCCAAGCAATTTAACTGTTTCACACCAAGCGCTTTTGCATACTCAATAGCCTTTCCAACGCCAGTCTGAAATTCTGCAACGCGATCTGGCAAACAAGCAATTCCGCGTTCGCCGGCATCCCAGTCACCCGCTGGCAAATTATGAAGAACTAACTGAAGCTGATATTGTTCGAGTTTTTGCTTAATCTCTTGCGCTGGAAACGCATAAGGAAAAAGGAATTCAACGGCCTGAAATCCAGAATTGGCTGCCTTTTCAAATCGCTCCATAAATGGGGATTCATTAAATAGCATGGTGAGATTGGCAGCAAACTGTGGCATTTCAAATCCTTATAAACAAAATCAGGCAAATCAATGGGATGGAAGATATTAACAAAAGATATCTATTTCGACCTCGGCATGGAATATCAGGGTCATTAGGCCATTTTTAGCCATAAAAATAGGCTAAGATTGAATTTAGTAGCTTTTTATACATAAGGAAAATAATGAATATGAAATATGCACCAATTGCCTTAGCGCTTGCAGCCCTTTTTGCTGGTACTTCGCTGGTCAATGCCCAACCCGCTCCCAATGCTGGTGCAGCAAAGCCAGTCGTAATCGATGCCGCTGTAACTGACAATCGCTATCAGCTATATGAAGGTGAAGTGGTCAAGATTGACAAAAAAACTCGCACCATTACTTTTAAGAATAAAGAAGGTGAGTCCAAATTTGTTGCAGGTCCGGAAATTACTAACTTTGCACTGATCAAAAAAGGCGATCGAGTCAATGTAAGCTATGAATTGGCTGTAGCAATTGAATTGATCAAAACCAAGAGTGATGGCATTCGTACTAAGGTTGAGACCAATACAGTTACCAAATCTAAAGCAGACGAGAAGCCATCTGAAAAAATTACCAATAAAACAACTATTGTTGCTGATATCGTGGAAGTTGACCGCGAGAAGAAATTGGTTTCTGTTAAAGGTCCTAGCGGTAAGATCACCACCGTAACAGTGAAGAATCCTGCGCTCTTAGCGGATGTTAATGTAGGCGAGCAAGTGAAGGTAATTTACTTTGATGCCATGGCAGCATCTATCACAACCCCTAAGAAGTAAACCTCAGCCCTGATCTTATCACCGAGATCAGGGCCTCTTATCTGAAAACAGTCGCAAGTAAGTTACTCGAGATTAGTCTTGGAAATTGACTTATGCATAACCCTACGCATTTTCTGATCACCCTCAACCATCAACTTTAATCTGGTTTCGCTTACCAAATAGGCCATTTTTGCGTTGTATTGTTCGCGTCGCAAAAGCTCTACCAACACCCCAGTTAGAAGTGTGTAAGAGAGATAAACAAATAAGGTGGTTACATCTCTTTGATCAAGAATTGAAAACTCTCCAAAGGGTGCTATAAAGAAAAATATTAATAATGGTGCGCTCAATACAAGCGTGAGGAGTGCCGGCATTAGACCAAAAAAAAATGCAACCACAATGGTATTAATTTGAAAGAAAAATAGGGGGAGAGATCCTTCTAAAAAGGGATGAAGAATATAACGCAGAGAAAATGCTAGCAATACACCAAATATTGCTACCAAATAGCCATGTCTCTTATTTGAGCACCAACGTTTTGCATTTAAGTTATGTCTCATTATTTTTTACCTATTTCGGTGTATCCTAACTCATCTTATTTGAATAAGCCCATATTTCGATGTTAGAGCAAGTCATTAACCAATCCAAACATGATCTGACCATCCTTATACCCGGCCTTAATGGAAGTGGGCTGGAGCTGGGACAGCTTCCACGATTTTTAGAGGCGGCTGGCCATGATGTTTTGATTCCAGACATTCCTGGCTACTTATTTGGGAGTTCAGCTAGTAAATTTAATAGCTGGGTACAAGAGCTTCATCAAATCATTGATGCCCAGAAAGAAATCTATTCAGCAGTCAATCTTGCGGGAATTAGCATGGGTGCTACCTTGGCCACCTTGGTTGCCACCCAAAGGACGGATATATCCTCTTTGGTGCTCATGTCACCAGTACTTAAATACGATGGTTGGTCAGTGCCTTTCTATCGCCCTATTCTCGATTTTTTTTACTTTCTTGGCTTAAGGAGCTGGGAATATTCCGAGCGTGAGCCTTTTGGCGTTAAGAATATCGACTTGCGTCGTCGCATCAGCGAGAAATTTAAAACTTCTAAGGTGTCTGAGGTTGGTGCTGCCTCAATCTCTGCGCGACATCTCCATGAAGCCAAAGGCTTGATGACAAGCGTTAAAAATAGTCTTCACAACCTTACTTGCAGATTGCTCTTAATACAGTCTGTAGAAGACGATACATGCTCGGTATGGTCTGCAAATGAAATTCTTGAGCGCTGCAAGTCAGAGGTACGTCGCGTTATTTGGCTTGGTAATAGTTACCATATTGTGAC
Organism: Polynucleobacter sp. UB-Tiil-W10; assembly: GCF_018881605.1. GTDB lineage: Bacteria > Pseudomonadota > Gammaproteobacteria > Burkholderiales > Burkholderiaceae > Polynucleobacter. Next base: position 1,854,173 of record NZ_JACVPZ010000001.1, on the reverse strand, counting down.
GATTGATAACGAGCGGGAAATTGTGCTGAATGAAGTTTTAAACTTTATTGCTCAAACTAGCGCTGTTGAAAAACATGCAATGAATCCAACTACCAGCGATAACCGCAAAGTACTGAAGTTAAGAGCTGGCTACGAATAGAAAAAAGCCCCCTGTTAAGGGGGCTTTTTAATTGTCTTGGCGGAACGGACGGGACTCGAACCCGCGACCCTCGGCGTGACAGGCCGATATTCTAACCAACTGAACTACCGCTCCATATGCATCAAGTAACGCAACATCATACATCTTTACAGCTACCAGAATAATCTGGCGTCCCCAGGGGGATTCGAACCCCCGTACTCACCGTGAAAGGGTGATGTCCTAGGCCTCTAGACGATGGGGACCTGGACTACAACATACATCTATTTTAAATGCTTGGTGGAGATAAGCGGGATCGAACCGCTGACCTCTTGCATGCCATGCAAGCGCTCTCCCAGCTGAGCTATACCCCCGAAATCTCACGATAAAACTACAAGACATCCAAAACAATCCAAGATTTTATCCTATTTTTGTGCAGGTGCGCAAATTCCTTACTGAATTACCTTGGAGAGCCTGTTCACGGCCTCTTCTTTACCCAAAACTACCAATACGGAATCGATAGCAGGTGTCTGTGTTGTGGCGAATAAAGCATATCTGACGGGCATTGCTAGGGCCGGCATTTTGATTTGGTATTTTGCCAATACTTGCTTAAAAACAGCAGCATAAGCTTCTTTAGTTGGCTCAGCAGCGGAGATTGCTTCAGTTAAATCTTTTAGCGCAGGAATGACCGCTTCCGCAATATTTTCTTTAATTTGATCAGGACTTAAATGAGGCGCTGGTAAGTAAAACAACTTCGCCCCTTCAGCAATTTCAATCAATGTATTGGCACGATCTTTTAGTAATCCCACTACTTGCACAAAGTCTGGCCCCGATTCGGTATCAATACCTAACTCATGCGCAAATGGTTTTGTTGCTACTGCTAACTTTACTGGATCCGCATTCTGTATATATTGATGATTTAACCAAAGCAACTTTTCTGGATTATGTTGAGCTGGTGAGCGCCCTAAACTTTCTAGATCAAACCAATCAACGAATTGTTCTTTGGTAAATACTTCAGCATCGCCGTGTGACCAGCCTAAGCGTGCCAGGTAATTGAGGATAGCCTCTGGTAAGTACCCTGCTTTTTGATAGTCACGAACGCTCATTGCTCCGTTGCGTTTACTCATCTTTTCGCCAACGTCATTCAAGACAGTTGGCAAGTGTGCGTATACAGGGGGCGTGCCACCTAGCGCCTTCATAATGTTGATTTGTCTTGGGGTATTGTTGACATGATCATCACCACGAATGACATGAGTAATACTCATATCCATATCATCAATCACTACACAGAAGTTATAGGTAGGCGTTCCATCTGGCCTTGCTATGACAAGGTCGTCTAACTCATCATTGCTAATTTCAATTTGACCTTTAACGGCATCATTCCAAATAACTGAACCACCAATCGGATTCTTAAAACGAATTACTGGATTCACGCCCTCTGGAATGTGAGGCAATGTTTTACCTGGTTCCGGTCTCCATAAGCCGTTATAACGTGGCTTTTCCTTGTTCGCCATTTGCTGATCACGTAAGCGGTTGAGCTCTTCTTCACTCATATAGCAGGGGTAAGCCAAACCAGCATCAAGCATTTGCTTAACTACTTCACGATATCGATCAATGCGCTGCATTTGATAGATTGGGCCCTCATCTAAATCCAGGCCAAGCCATGCCATTCCTTCGATAATGACATCAACAGCCTCCTGGGTGGAGCGTTCTAAATCGGTGTCCTCGATACGGAGAATAAAGTCACCTTTATTGTGGCGCGCAAAAGCCCATGGATAGAGTGCGCTGCGAAGATTTCCCAGATGAATAAAGCCCGTGGGACTAGGGGCGAATCGTGTACGAATATGCATAACTTACATTATCTCAGGTCGGGAATACCAGGACTAAATCTAAAAAAACGAGGATACTTTGGACTATGAATGAATTACTAGTCTTTATGTGTGATGGTGCCCCGGTACGTGGGGAAATTGTGTCAATCGGCAGCGCCTGGCAGGCCGTTTTAGAGCGTCGCAATGACCCCCCTGCCGTTCGTCGGATTCTAGGCGACTTTGTTGGGGCGGCCACCCTTTTAAGCGCTAGCCTGAAATTTGATGGAACTCTAATCATTCAAGCGCAAAGCAAGGGCCCTATTCAACTACTCGTGGTGGAATGTAAGTCTGATTTATCTATGCGGGCGACAGTAAAGCTGTCTGTTGACCCTTCGGAGATAGGGGTCGATGCAAGCCTAGCTGAGCTATTGGATGTCAGTGGGAGCGGAAGATTAGTTATCACCCTAGATCCCGCTGATCGTGAACCTGGACAAGCCCCTTACCAAGGTATCGTAGCCCTTCAAGACCATCAAGGGTCGATTATTAAGCCTGTCACCAGCGCTGCTGAGGCGATAGCTTTGTATATGCAAAATTCTGAACAGTTAGATACCCGCATTTGGTTGACATCAAGCGATACCCATGTAGGAGGATTACTGCTGCAGCGCTTGCCAAATTCGGGCGGCCATGCACATTTGGATCCACAGACAGCAGCCGAAGGCTGGTCGCGCATTCAAGCACTTGGAGAAACCATTACCAATGAAGAATTACTCACCCTTCCCCCGGAAACTATTTTAAGACGCCTCTTTTTGGAGGAGTCCGCAGAAAATGGCGTACGAAGCTTCCCCGCAAGACCTATTCGCTTCGCTTGTAGATGTTCTCGCACCAAGGTTGCTGATATTTTGCGGATGCTAGGTGAAGAAGAGATTCAAAGTATTCTTGCCGAACAAGGTGCCGTAGAGACCGTTTGTGATTTCTGTGCAAAGCCCTACCGCTTTGATGCGGTCGATTGTCTGCAGGTATTTAAAACCGATTTATTGAGTGATGCTACTAGACCGCCATCTAGCGGACATTAAAAAATCATTGCTTCGTAGCCTGTGTGCCAGATGGTTTATCTGCTGGCAATATTTGCACAAAAAACTCGCCCTCTTTAATTAAACCGTGCTCAACACGGGCTCGTTCTTCGATGGCACGAGTTCCATCTTTGAGATCTTTTACATCACCAGATAGTTTGGCATTACGGAGAGCCGAGAGGCTATTTTTAGCCTCTTGAAGCTCAACTTGTCTCTCCATCTCATATACCTTAAGCCATCCACCCTTCCCAAGCCAAAGCGGATACTGGATTGCAATTAGCAATACCAGCATGGAATAAATGACTATCCGCATACGCTATTTAAGAGCTCAGCTATAACTCAAACTTAGCGTTTGAGGTTATAGAAAACAGACTTTCCTGGATAAGTTGCAACATCACCCAAATCCTCTTCAATGCGCAAGAGTTGATTGTATTTAGCAATACGATCAGAGCGAGATAAAGAGCCTGTCTTGATTTGACCAGCATTCGTGCCAACAGCAATATCTGCAATCGTGCTGTCTTCAGTCTCGCCTGAGCGATGTGAAATTACTGCAGTGTAATTTGCACGTTTAGCCATTTCAATTGCAGCGAATGTTTCTGTCAAAGTGCCAATTTGGTTAATCTTAATCAAGATGGAATTTGCAATTCCCTTATCAATTCCTTCTTGGAGAATGCGGGTATTGGTAACAAATAAATCATCACCCACTAATTGAATCTTCTTACCGAGTTTTTTTGTGATATCAGCCCAACCATCCCAATCGCCCTCATGCATACCATCCTCAATCGAAACGATTGGGAACTGATCCGCTAAATTACCAAGGTAATCTGAGAACTCGCTTGAGCTGAGTTGCAGGCCTTCACCAGACAAATGGTATTTACCATCTTTATAGAACTCGCTAGCAGCACAATCCAAGGCCAAAACTACATCTTCACCCGCCTGATAGCCAGCGCCTTCAATTGCCTTCATAATGGTCTGCAAGCACTCGTGATTGCTCTTAAAGTTTGGTGCAAAGCCGCCCTCATCACCAACGGTTGTTGGCATACCTTGAGCACCCAAAATCTTCTTCAATTCATGGAAAATTTCAGCGCCACAGCGTAATGCATCACGGAAATTCTCTGCACCAACCGGCATCACCATAAACTCTTGAATATCTAAGCTGTTATTTGCGTGCGCGCCACCATTGACAATATTCATCATTGGCACCGGCAATTGCATGCCACCTGAACCACCAAAGTAACGGTACAAAGGCAAGCCAGCCTCTTCTGCAGCCGCTCTAGCAACCGCCATCGATACAGCCAAAGTTGCGTTAGCACCTAAGCGCGCTTTGTTATGAGTACCATCCAGTTCAATTAAGGTGCGATCTAAAAAAGCCTGCTCGCTTGCATCCAGACCAAGAATAGATTCTGCAATCTCAATATTAATATTTTGAACTGCCTTAAGAACACCCTTGCCTAAGTAACGAGTCTTATCGCCATCACGCAACTCGATTGCTTCTCGTGATCCAGTTGAAGCGCCTGATGGTACGGCTGCACGGCCCATAACGCCAGACTCAAGCAAAACATCGCACTCAACCGTTGGGTTGCCACGTGAATCCAAAACTTCTCTACCGATGATGTCAACAATGGCGCTCATGCACCTTCTCCTTAAAACAATATGAAATGGGTTTAAATAATTACTTAAAGCTGTCTTCTAAAAATGAACCCGTTGACTTAACAACGTTGTCTATAGCCACTAAAGACTCAAGCAACTCTTTCATGCGATTCAGAGGAACCGCATTAGGGCCATCAGACAATGCTTTTGCTGGGTCTGGGTGAGTCTCCATAAAGAGCCCACTAATGCCGACTGCCATAGCAGCACGGGCTAAAACCGGAACAAATTCACGCTGCCCACCACTAGAGCTGCCTTGGCCCCCAGGCAGTTGAACTGAATGCGTTGCATCAAAAACTACTGGGGCTCTTGATTCGCGCAAAATTGCCAAGCTACGCATGTCCGAAACAAGATTGTTGTAGCCAAAGGAAGCTCCGCGTTCACACACCATAAATTGATCAGCAAGATTTTTTTCAGTTGCAGCAGCACGAGCCTTATCAATCACGTTGAGCATTTCATGCGGCGAAAGAAACTGTCCTTTTTTGAAATTCACAGGCTTGCCGCTTTGTGCACAGGCGCGAATAAAATCAGTTTGTCTACATAAAAATGCTGGTGTCTGCAATACATCAACAACACTTGCTACATCAGCAATCTCACTAATGTCATGAACATCAGTAAGCACGTGAACATCAACTTGTTTTTTGACTTTAGCCAAAATCTCTAAGCCTTTATCCATCCCCAGCCCGCGAAAAGAGGTGCCTGAAGAACGATTCGCTTTATCAAATGAGGACTTATAAATAAATGGAATCTTTAATGTGGATGTGATCTCTTTTAACTGGCCAGCAATATCAATCGCAGATTGCTCTGATTCAATCACACAAGGACCAGCAATCAAAAAGAAGCGATGATCTAAACCAACATCAAATCCACATAGTTTGAATGCGCTCATATTCTTCCTTTATGCAGCTTGCTTCTCAGCAGCTTTTTGGTGCTCAAGTGCGGCGCTAATAAATGCGGAGAACAGGGGATGGCCATCACGCGGTGTTGAAGTAAATTCAGGGTGAAACTGAACTCCAAAGAACCAAGGATGAATGGATGCAGGCAACTCCATCATCTCTGGCAGCTCTTCATTAGGTGTTCTGGCTGAGATTATTAAGCCAGACTGCTCCAACTGTGGCACGTAAGTATTATTTACTTCATAACGATGACGATGACGCTCATTTACTTCAGCGCCATAAATACGGTGTGCCAAGGTGCCCTCTTTCACGGGACAACGCTGTGAGCCAAGTCGCATAGTTCCACCCATATCAGAGTCATTGCTACGTTTTTCAACGTTGCCCTCTCTATCAAGCCACTCAGTAATCAGCGCCACAACAGGCTGTTCGGACTGTGGATCAAATTCAGTACTGTTTGCTTTAGTAAGATTAGCGACGTGGCGAGCAAATTCAATCACAGCCAATTGCATTCCTAAACAAATGCCTAAATAAGGCACATTGTTTTCACGGGCATAACGAATAGCTGCGATCTTGCCTTCTGTTCCGCGTTTGCCAAAGCCGCCCGGAACCAAAATAGCATCTAAGTTTTGCAAACAATCAATACCATCTTTTTCAATGACTTCTGAGTCAATATAGTTAATGTTGACTCGAGTATGTGTATGAATGCCAGCGTGTCGCAAGGCTTCAATAAGTGATTTATAAGATTCAGTTAGCTCAACATATTTTCCGACCATACCAATGGTCACTTCATGTTGTGGGTTTGCCATTTCATAAACTAAATTAGCCCATACAGAGAGGTCTGCTGGCTTTGCTTTGAGATCTAGCTCTCGACAAATCAAATCATCCATTCCCTGTGCGTGAAGCATTTCAGGGATCTTGTAGATTGTGTCTACATCCCATACAGAAATTACCGCTTCCTCACGAACGTTTGAGAAGAGAGAAATTTTTGCGCGCTCATCTTCTGGAATGGGGCGATCAGCACGGCAGAGCAATACGGTTGGCATAATGCCTATCTCGCGAAGCTTTTGGACTGAATGTTGGGTAGGCTTGGTTTTTAACTCACCAGCACTATTGATATAAGGCACAAGGGTCAGGTGAACAAAAGCACAGTCATGCACAGGCAAGCGCAAACTCATTTGCCGCGCAGCTTCTAAAAATGGGAGGGATTCAATATCACCAACAGTTCCGCCGATTTCGCATATAGCAACATCAACCTTACCATCGTGACTGGCCTTGGCGCCCCGCTCTACAAAGGCCTGAATTTCATTAGTAATGTGTGGAATAACTTGAACTGTTTTTCCAAGATATTCGCCGCGGCGCTCTTTACTAATCACTGACTCATAAATCTGGCCAGTAGTGAAGTTATTGCTTTTACGCATCTTCGCAGAAACGAAGCGCTCATAGTGACCCAAGTCCAAATCAGTTTCTGCGCCATCTTCGGTTACAAAAACCTCACCGTGTTGGAGTGGACTCATGGTTCCCGGATCAACGTTGATATAGGGGTCTAATTTTAGGAGGGTGACTTTCAGGCCGCGGGATTCGAGAATCGCGGCAAGCGAGGCAGCTGCGATTCCTTTCCCTAAAGAAGAAACCACACCACCAGTGACAAAAACGTATTTGGTCATCGCTTAAGCTCTGTTGGAAAAAGTAATTATAACGACAGAGGACTAAGATTCCTTAAATTCATAAACGGCAATAATCGCTAATACCTCTCTATAAAAAAGCCCAATTTCATGAAATCGCTAAAAAAGGCATGTTTTTACATATTTTTGAGCATAACCCTACTTAATCTGGTTATGTCAAACGCCTACCCCCAAATCTCAGACTCGATAGTTGGCTCATGGACATCCTATGACGACGATACAAATCAGCCTGCCGCAATAATTCTTATTACCGAAAAAAGCGGCTCCTTTAGTGGCGTAATCACCAAAGTCTTGGATCCCAATTCAGCAACTACATGCGATAAATGTACGGATGCTCGAAGAGGAAAACCTTTATTGGGCATGGAGATACTTTCTGGCCTTAAAAGAAATGGCGATTCCTTCAGTGGCGGTCAAATCCTTGACCCAGATAATGGGGAAACTTACCGCGCAGAGATGCGCCTCAAAGATCAAGGGTCCAAAGTTGATCTGCGTGCATACATTGGCATTCCTTTGCTTGGCAGAACTCAAACCTGGGTTAGAGAGAAATAAACTGATGCGTCTTCTAATCGCAACGCTTATAACGATTTTGTCGCTTTTCTATTTTCTCCCCTTTGCCATCTCATTTAACAAGAAAAGGGCTAATTCAGGGGCCATTTTTGCCCTAAACCTCTTTTTAGGCTGGTCCCTCATAGGTTGGGTGGTTGCCCTGGTATAGGCTATGAAGGACGAGAAAATCCTGTAAACAGCGCGGATTAGGCATGACCGAAACCTCGAACCCGAGGAAAGCTTGCGGAAAAACCCTTATTTTTAACTTAATGCCCTATTTTGGAGTCAATTTTGAGCTTTAAACTCTTATATAAGACTTAAATAAGCAACTATAATTTAGCTAATCGGGAGAAAATTCCCTTTTGGCCTTTCTATTGACCACTTTTACCTCATAGGAAACACAATGTTAGAAGCCTATAACGCCCTAGTTGCCGAACGCGCAGCTCTTGGAATTCCAGCCTTACCCTTAACCAAAGATCAAACTGCTGAGTTGGTTAAATTGTTAAAAAATCCGCCAGCTGGCAAAGAAGCTGAACTAGTGGAATTAATTACAAACCGAGTACCTGCGGGCGTTGATGAGGCCGCAAAAGTCAAGGCTGAATTTCTAGATGCAATCGCTAAAGGCACTGAGAAATCACCATTGATTTCTCGCGTACGCGCTACGGAATTATTGGGAACAATGCTTGGTGGCTACAACATCAAACCATTAGTAGAACTCCTTGCTGACGCAGAATGTGGTGCGGCAGCTGCTGAAGCACTCAAGAAAACACTCTTGATGTTTGATTACTTCAACGACGTTCAAGAACTTGCTGAAAAAGGCAATGCGAATGCAAAAGCCGTAATGCAGAGCTGGGCAAATGCTGAGTGGTTTACTAGCCGTCCTGCAGTTCCAGAAAGCATGAAACTCACTGTTTTCAAGGTAACCGGTGAAACGAATACCGACGATCTCTCCCCTGCACCAGATGCCTGGAGTCGTCCTGATATTCCACTGCATGCCACGATCATGCTCAAGAACCCTCGTCCTGGCATTGAGCCTGATGAGACTGGTGTTCGCGGCCCAATGAAACAAATTGCCGCCCTCCAGAAAAAAGGCAATCAAATTGCCTACGTTGGTGATGTGGTTGGTACAGGTTCTTCACGTAAATCCGCTACGAACTCAGTTCTCTGGTGGACGGGTCAAGATATTCCCTTTGTACCAAACAAGCGTTTTGGTGGCGTGTGCTTAGGGACGAATATTGCCCCTATCTTCTTCAACACGATGGAAGATTCAGGCGCATTACCAATTGAGCTCGATGTTTCCCAGATGAATATGGGCGATGAAATTGAACTGCGCCCATACGAAGGTAAAGTATTTAAAAATGGTAACGAAATCACTAACTTTTCATTGAAATCTCCAGTGATTTTGGATGAAGTGCGTGCTGGTGGTCGTATTCCTCTGATTATTGGTCGTGGACTAACTGCTAAAGCACGTGCTGCTCTTGGTTTGCCTGCTTCTACAGAATTCCGCTTACCCGTTAATCCCGTGGATAACAAAAAAGGCTTTAGTTTGGCTCAAAAGATGGTTGGTCGCGCATGTGGCTTACCAGAAGGCCAAGGCGTTCGCCCTGGTACTTACTGCGAGCCGCATATGACTACTGTTGGTTCACAAGACACCACAGGTCCTATGACCCGTGATGAGTTAAAAGACTTGGCTTGCCTTGGCTTCTCTTCTGATCTCGTAATGCAGTCGTTCTGTCACACCTCTGCCTATCCTAAGCCTGTAGATATTCGCACTCAACATGAGTTGCCACCATTCATGACGAATCGCGGTGGTGTTGCCTTGCGTCCAGGTGATGGCGTGATCCATAGCTGGTTGAATCGCTTACTCCTGCCGGATACCTGTGGAACTGGTGGCGATAGCCATACACGTTTCCCAATTGGTATTTCCTTTCCTGCGGGCTCTGGCTTAGTTGCTTTCGCGGCCGCGACTGGGGTGATGCCATTGGATATGCCGGAGTCTGTATTGATACGTTTCAAAGGCAAGATGCAGCCAGGCATCACCTTGCGTGATCTCGTAAATGCAATCCCTTTGTATGCAATCAAAAAAGGTTTGTTGACTGTTGAAAAACAAGGTAAGAAGAATATTTTCTCAGGTCGTATTCTTGAGATTGAAGGTCTACCCGATCTGAAAGTTGAGCAAGCATTTGAATTATCTGATGCTTCTGCTGAGCGCTCAGCAGGTGGCTGCACAGTTCACCTAAATAAAGAGCCGATTATTGAGTACATGCAATCTAATATCACTTTGATGAAGTGGATGATTGCTAATGGTTACGAAGATAAGCGCACCCTTGGCCGCCGCATCAAAGCGATGGAAGCTTGGATTGCTAATCCACAACTTCTCAAGGCTGATGCGAATGCTGACTATGCAGAGATCATTGAAATCAATATCGATGAAATCAAAGAACCTATCCTTGCATGCCCTAACGATCCAGATGACGTCAAAGTATTGTCAGAAGTTGCTGGCGATAAGATTGATGAAGTGTTTATTGGTTCATGCATGACCAATATCGGTCACTTCCGTGCGGCTGGTCAGGTATTGCAAGGCAAGAAAGATATGCCAACCCGTTTATGGGTTGCACCTCCAACCAAAATGGACGCTATGGTTTTGATGGAAGAAGGTTACTACGGCATGTTAGGCGCAGCTGGTGCCCGCATGGAAAGCCCAGGCTGTTCACTTTGCATGGGCAACCAAGCGCAGATCCGCAAGGGCTCAACAGCTGTATCGACCTCAACACGGAACTTCCCTAATCGCTTAGGTATTGATACTCGCGTGTATTTAGCTTCTGCTGAGCTGGCCTCTGTTGCCGCCCTCTTGGGTCGCCTACCTACTCCTGCAGAATATTTGGAGCAAGTAAAGGCTCTCGATTCTAAAGCTGGTGAAGTTTATAAATACATGAGTTTTGACAAGCTCAAGTCATTTAGCGATGTTGCAGATACTGTAACGGTTTAATTGGCTATAAGCCTCAGTCTTTAACCGGGCCGAGGAAACAAAAAAAGGCGATCTAATGATCGCCTTTTTCTTTTCTAGAATCTCGGCTTACCTCAAATCGAAAGCTTATTCTCTTGGCGGGCATTTTCACGACTAATCCCAGAAATCCACTTGTTCGTTGGAAGGCCTGTCTTTTCAAGAATGAGTTTTGCTCTCTTGGACACATCCTTCCACTCCGCCTCAAGTTTAGGACCCTTAAACGCAATCGCCACAACGTTGCAATCATGGGACTCAGGAAATAAAAGAACCCTATTATCAAAAGCTTCACAGATGTTCTTGAGGTTCAAGTCAAAGCTCTTATGCCTTGAAAAAAGATTTACCGTCATCACTCCCGGCCCCTTAAGAAGGTTGTAGCAACCTTTATAGAAATCTAAGGAGCTCGCTGATGGTCCATCACAGATCGCATCATATAAATCCACCTGAACTGCATCAAACTGTTCCGTATATTTTTTGTTTTGAACAAAAAATTTGGCATCAGTTTGCAGAGTTTCAAGTCTGCGATCATCGTCAGGTGTAAAAAACATCGATCTGGCAGAAACAATTACCGCTGGATTTAGTTCCACCACGGTAGTTTTAACAGCAGGGCAATAACGATGCTGAAACTTGGTTAGCGCCCCCGTGCCTAGGCCAAGTTGCGCAATCCGCATCCCAGGCTTTGTCTCTAAAAATAGTAACCAAGCCATCATTTGCTGGTTGTACTCGAGGTAAATCTCATCGGGGTCACGCAAACGCATTGCCCCCTGAATTAATTCGGTACCAAAATGAAGATAGCGAATACCGCCACTTTCAGAAAAAGTAACTGCCTCCATTAGCTCTTCGGTAGACAACTTAATTAGCCCAACGACGAGCATTACGGAATAGACGCAACCATGGGCTTGCACCATCAGGCGTATCAAGCCATTCTGGTGGGCACCAGCTCATCTGTGCAGCTCTAAAAACACGCTCTGGGTGCGGCATCATGACCATAAAGCGACCATCTGGCGTAGTAACGCCAGTCAATCCTCCAGGCGATCCATTGGGATTCATCGGATAGGTTTCAGTTGGATTTCCTTGGTGATCTACAAAACGGAATGAAGCCAAGCCACCATTTTGGATCTGCTCTAAATTGCCTTGTTGACTAAAGTTGGCAAATCCTTCGCCGTGGGCAATAGCAATAGGAATCTGGCTGCCTTCCATACCTTGTGTAAAGATTGATGGAGAAGCCATGACTTCTGCCATCACCAAGCGAGCCTCGTATTGCTCTGATTGATTACGGGTAAATTTGGGCCAAGCTTCTGCACCTGGAATAATTCCGGAAAGATTGCTCATCATTTGACAGCCGTTGCAAACACCTAATGCAAAACTCTCTTGGCGATTAAAGAATGCTGAAAACTGATCACGTAATTGCTGATTAAATAAGATGGTCTTAGCCCAGCCTTCACCAGCACCTAATACATCCCCATAACTAAAGCCACCACAAGCAATCAAACCCCTAAAGTCATCTAGCTTCGCTTTGCCGCTAAGCAGATCAGACATATGGACGTCGTAACTATCGAATCCAGCCCAATTAACGGAATACGCCATCTCTACGTGGGAATTAACACCTTGCTCGCGCAAGATTGCCACTTTAGGTCGTGCATTTTTAGAAATATAAGGTGCCGCTATATCTTCTGATGCATCAAAAGTCAGCTTTGGACTCATGCCCACATCAGCTACGTTGTCCAATAATGAAAATTCACTATCGGCACAAGCAGGATTATCACGAAGACGCGCAATTTGATAGCTGGTGTTCGTCCACAACTTTTGCAGTAACTCACGTGGTTCAGCAAATATATTTTTGGCATCACTCCAAATTTCTATACGGCCATTTGTATTTGGCTTCCCAATTACATGGCTAAACGCACTTAAGCCTAATTTTCTCAATACTGCAAATACGGCATCGCGATCAGCTTTACGAACCTGAATCACTGCGCCCAACTCTTCATTAAATAGAGCACGCATGGTTTGCTCATGGCGACGACCAGATATCTGTTGTGCCCAATTTTTAGCATCGCCATAATCAGGCTCTTGCCCTACATCCATCGCAATCATGTCTACGTTTAGCGAAATTCCACAGTGGGAAGCAAAAGCCATTTCAGCAGCGCATGCCAGTAAACCACCATCTGAGCGGTCGTGATAGGCCAAGAGCTTATCTTCGTTACGCAACTGAATAATCGCAGCAGCCAATGCTTTGAGATCTTCAGGATGATCAATATCGGGAGCCAACTTTCCAGATTGATCGAGCACTTGGGCCAAAATACTGCCAGCCATACGATTCTTGCCACGACCCAGGTCAATCAGAATAAGTTCGGTCTCCTGAGGAGAGCCATCCTTAGCCTTTAACTTCAAAAGAGGAGTTAAAGTTTTACGTGCATCCTGCACTGATGCAAAAGCAGAAATAATTAAGGAAACTGGAGCAACCACTTTTTTGGCTTCGTTACCAACTTGCCATGCGGTAGACATTGACAAAGAATCTTTACCAACTGGAATCGAGACGCCAAGAGCTGGGCACAATTCCATCCCTATTGCTTTGACAGAGTCATACAACTTGGCATCTTCACCGGGAGCACCACATGCTGCCATCCAGTTAGCAGAGAGTTTTACACTTTCCAAACTAGATATATCTGCAGCCAAGAGATTGGTGATTGCTTCACCTACCGCCATTCGGGCTGCAGCCGGAGCATCGATCACTGCTAATGGAGCTCTCTCCCCCATCGACATTGCCTCGCCACGATAACCCCTGTAATCCATCAAGGTGACAGCACAATCAGCTACAGGAACCTGCCATGGGCCGACAAACTGATCTCGAGCATTCAAACCACCCACAGTCCGGTCGCCAATCGTAATCAAGAATGATTTGCTAGCTACAGTAGGTTGTTGTAGCACCCAGGCAATCGATTGTGCTAGGTCAGCATCAGTAACATCCAATTCTTTAAATTCTTGTGCCACCCTTGTGACATTGCGATGCATCTTTGGAGGTTTACCTAGCAATACTTCCATAGGCATATCAATTGGTAAGGCTGCATCATCGTTAGGAGCTTGCTTTGAGTCACTTAATTGCAATTGACGTTCTGCAGTTGCTTCACCCACTACCGCAAAGGGACAGCGCTCACGTTCGCAAAAAGACTTGAAGAGGTTTAAATCTTTTTGATCAATTGCTAGAACATAACGCTCTTGAGACTCATTGCACCAAATCTCTGCAGGACTCATCCCGCTTTCTTCAAGGGGCACGTTGCGCAATTTAAATTTTGCACCTAGCCCAGCACCATCAGCAAGCTCAGGGAAGGCATTAGACAATCCGCCTGCGCCGACGTCATGAATAGAAACGATTGGATTATTGTCACCTAAAGCGCGACATGCGTTGATCACTTCTTGAGCGCGGCGTTCCATTTCAGGATTGCCACGTTGTACAGAATCAAAATCAAGATCAGCAGTATTGGTACCGGTTGCTACAGAACTGCCAGTAGCTCCGCCCATGCCAATGCGCATGCCGGGACCACCAAGTTGAATCAATAGATGCCCTGATTGAATTGCTTTTTTCTCAGTATGAATAGAATCGATGCTACCGATACCACCAGCAATCATGATGGGCTTGTGATAACCGCGACGCGTGCCATCTAAAGTTTGCTCAAAGACCCTGAAATACCCGCCCAAGATTGGACGACCAAATTCATTATTAAATGCCGCCCCACCCAATGGACCATCAATCATGATTTGTAATGGGGTAGCAATACGTTCAGGCTTACCGTATTGCTCGCCCTCCCAAGGAAGGTCAGTGCCAGGAATGTTCAGATTTGAGACTGAGAAGCCGGTAAGGCCCGCTTTAGGGCGTCCGCCTATGCCAGTTGCACCCTCATCACGGATCTCACCACCAGCACCTGTAGATGCTCCAGGAAATGGAGCAATCGCTGTTGGGTGGTTATGAGTCTCCACCTTCATTAAAGTGTGAACTAAGCGTGTATCTTTTTCATAGCGGTGATGGTCGCCCTGAGGTACCCAAGTTTCTGCCTCACAACCAACCATAACGGCTGAGTTATCGGAATAAGCAACAATCGTTCCTTCCGGTTGCAATTGGTGGGTATTGCGAATCATGGCGAACAAAGAACGCTCTTGATCGTCGCCATCAATCGTCCAGCTAGAATTAAAAATCTTGTGACGGCAATGCTCGCTATTTGCCTGTGCGAACATAATCAACTCAACATCAGATGGGTTGCGTTGCAGTCGAGTAAAATTTTCTGCAAGGTATGCAACCTCATCATCGGATAAGGCAAGACCCAATTCCTGGTTGGCCTTATCTAGGGCCGCTCTACCCTCAGTCATCACAAGGATGCGGGCCAAAGGCCTATCTTCTAAAGATTGATATAGCGCATTAGCGCCTTCAATTGACTCAATCACCGCCTCAGTCATTCGATCATGAACTGCTGCGAGCACGAATTGTTTTTGGTCTGCGGTAAGTGCTTTTTTACTTTTCCAAGCAAATTGAACGCCACGCTCAAGACGCAGAATATCTAGATTGCATTGACGGGCAATATCCGTGGCTTTACTTGCCCACGGAGAAACTGTTCCCAGCCGAGGAATGACGATAGCGCCCTGCCCCTCTGACTTATCTTTTGCAAACCAAGACTTACCTGGGTTGATTTTGGAATGAAAAGGCTGACCGTAGGTCAACAAGCTAGCCAAAATCTCTTGATTGCGAGAGCTAAGCTCAGCATCAGACCAGATGAAATGGATGTATTGAGCTTCGATAGACTCAAGATCAACCCCTTGTGCTGCCAAAGTAGCTAAAAGTCGCTGTTGGCGGAAGGGGGAAAGCGCATCAGCGCCAGGCAAAAAGTGGAAAAAAGACATCCCTAGATTATAAGGTTTTGCCTACAGCAATCGTCCGCCCTGAAGGTGTAATTGCCGCTGACACCGATCAGCCAAGGTCTGGTCATGGGTCACCAAAACAAGGGTTGAGTGGTTGGCCCGATTTAGCTCAAAAAGTAGCTCAATAACACGGTTTCCACTAACCTCATCCAGACTGCCAGTGGGCTCATCTGCAAAAAGAATGGCAGGTTTCATGATGAAGGCCCTTGCTAGGGCAACCCGCTGTTGCTCCCCGCCGGAGAGGGTTTTGGGGAAATGATTGGCACGATCACCTAAACCCACTTGCTCTAGACATAACAGCGCATTTTCTTTGGCCATTTTTAGGCCATTGAGCTCAGCTGGAAGCATCACATTTTCAAGGGCTGTTAAATGTGGGAGCAATTGAAAGGATTGAAATACAAATCCCACCTTTTGACCCCGTAACTTAGCCCGTCCATCCTCATCTAACTGGTTCAGGTTATGTTTGTCTAATTCAACATGCCCGCTAGTTGGAGTATCCAAGCCCGCTAAGAGACCAAGCAAAGTACTTTTCCCAGAGCCAGAGGCGCCTGTTATAGCAATACTTTCGCCCTCACAGACATCAAAGCTAATGTCGTGCAAAATAGTTAAGGATCCATCGCTAGATAAAACGTGTTTACCTAGGTGTATCGCACTAAGGACCTTTACTGGAATACTCATAAATGAATCAAATTATTTGGTTGAGCTTCTTGAGTAGAAAACTAAGAGCCATATCAATGGCATTTGCTCTATTTTGCCTGTTTATTCCCTTTGGCACACAGGCCCAGACGAACGCTACTATTTTAGTGATGGGTGACAGTCTTTCCGCAGAATATGGCTTAGCGCGTGGGACTGGCTGGGTAAGGCTTCTAGAGGATCGGCTACACAGGGACGCTAGTCCTTGGATCATTTTTAATGCCAGCATTAGCGGCGAAACAAGTGCTGGTGGCTTGTCTAGAATGCCAAGGCTCTTAGAGCAAAAGAAGCCAGGAATTGTTCTTTTGGAGCTAGGAGCAAATGATGCATTGCGTGGGCTATCAATAAGGGAATCAGAAAACAATTTACGTAAGATGATTCAGATGAGCAAGAACTCTGGAGCAAAAGTTCTCATATTTGGCATGCAAATTCCACCAAACTATGGACATGATTACACCAAGCAATTTCAGGAATTATTTCCAAAGCTGGCTCGTCAAGAGCAAGTTCAGCTACTCCCCTTCTTTCTAAAGGGTGTTGCCTCTGAACTCACGTTGTTTCAAGCTGATCGCATGCATCCCAATGAAAAAGCGCAAGTCATACTCTACAAAAACGTATGGGACGCCATGGCCCCATATCAAATAATGCTTAAAAGTAAATAATGAACTTGGAAGCGCCTCCAGCTCCTAAGCTTAACTACCTGAGCTAGAGGATGGAGGCTTCAGGGGGTTAATCACCTTAACGCCAGCCACATCACGCCAGTAAGCCATAAAACCTGCGAATTCAGACTGAGCAGCAAGTGCCTGAATCTGTTGAGCTTGCGCTTTATGCACCTTTGCATCCAACCCTGTGGGTTGGCGCACTTGGTCAATGCGATAAAGGATCGTGCCAATGCCGGGGTTTTGAACGGATACAAGTGCAGGAAATTTATCGGGATTGATGGACATCACATCATCTAGCGCTCCGCCAACTAAGTTTCCAGGCTTATTACGAGAAACCCAAGTAGGGCTAGCAAATCCAGCAGTGCTTTTAGGGTCCTTTTCCAATGCAGCGTAACGTTCAGCAGCAGCATTTACCGCAAGCTTCTCAGCCATGCGTTGAGAAACTTGTCGCTTGACCTCTGCGGCAACATCTTTGTACGGCAAAATTTGCGCAGGGTGAAAAGTGATCACTCGAGCAGAAACAAAAATACCAGGAGATGTCTGTACCGCTTCAATGTTACGTTTGTTCTTAACAGCTTCATCGCCAAACAATGCTTGAACTACTTTTGGATTGGCTAATGGGTGATCTTTTGCCACACCTGTTGCACCAAAGCGAGTGACGCCCTTTTGTGTTTGTACATTCAACTTTAATTTATCAGCAGCTGGCTTAAGGCTATCTGACTGGTCATAAGTCATATTGGCAAATTGATCTGCTTTTTCACTAAATACTTTGGCGTCTTCTTTGGGGTCTGCTTTAAGAACAATGTATTCAACATCAACGTATTCCTGACTCTCAAAGAGCTTGGCGTTGCTGTTATAGAAAGTCTGAAGATCTTCTTGGGAAGGGCTTACCTTGGACAAATAATCTTTGGCATCAAAGGATAGGGCTTGTACTTGTCGCTCAGCTTCATATAGCGTTGAAACAATTTCAGATAACTTTGGGCTACCAATTTCAGTACGCGCTACAGAGTTAACGAATTGACCAATCTTTAAATCATATGCCTGACTTGCATAAAACTGCTCTTCATTCAAACCGTTGCTAGCCAATAACTGTTTGAATCGTGCGTCATCAAAACTACCGTCTTGTTTGTAGAGGGCACGAATCTGTGGAATATTTTGTAAGCTCTTTACAAGAGCATCTTTACCAACCTGCAGATGTAAATTATTTACAGCAAATCCCAGAATACGCTGCTGCAATAACTCATTGAGAATAGCCTGTCTAAATTGTAGACTTTGAGCGATCTGCGCATTCCCACCAACACGCTCCGCTTGACGTTTTGCAGCAGAATCTACCTCTTGAGCAGTAATCGGCTTGCCATTGATTTTGACGAGATCAGTCTCTTTATCTAGAAAACTGGAATAGCTTGAGATTCCAAAAAATGCAAAAGACGGAACGATCAAGAGCAGTAATACAAGCTGCAGAATTCGTTGGTGCTTACGGACGGTATCAAACATGTAAAGATTCGCTAGTAAAAAATATCAATACCACGAGTGTACTAGGGGTGTAGCTGCTGGGTATTGAAATGCCTGAGTAGGCGCAAAGAAAATTGAAGGTAATAATTTGGTGGGCGCTGAGAGGCTCGAACTCCCGACATTCTGCGTGTAAGGCAGACGCTCTACCAACTGAGCTAAGCGCCCCAAAATATTACAGCTAAGATTGTAACCTAAGCGTGGATTTAAGGTGGATTTTCCGCTGAATGAACCCCATTAGATGTGGAACATTAAGCGAAAAATCACCTGATTATCAATGCTTAAGAACGTCTGCAGATGACCCCTTTTCAATAGCCTTACTGGCTTCAGCAGCCTTTTTGGCCAACTCTTCAGGCGTAGGATCTGACAAAGCTTCTGGCATACGCTCTAACGCCAATTCCAAAACCTTATCAATCCAGCGTACGGGAATAATCTCGATTGCATTTTTGACGTTATCCGGAATATCAATTAGATCCTTAACGTTTTCCTCTGGGATTAAGGCCAACTTAATACCGCCCCGATGAGCAGCTAAGAGCTTTTCTTTTAATCCGCCGATAGGTAAAACCTCTCCACGCAGAGTAATTTCACCTGTCATAGCAACATCAGAGCGAATAGGAATTCCAGTAAGAACGGAAACTAAAGCCGTTGTAATAGCGATACCTGCAGATGGACCGTCTTTAGGAGTTGCGCCATCCGGGAAGTGAATATGAATATCCTTCTTCTCAAATGAATCATCAGCAATACCAAGGCGTTTAGCTCTAGATCGAACCACGGTGCGAGCTGCTTCAACGGACTCCTTCATGACGTCACCAATAGAGCCGGTACGAGTAATCACACCCTTACCTGACATCACAGCAGCTTCAATCGTGAGCAAATCACCGCCAACCTCAGTCCATGCCAATCCTGTTACTTGTCCAACTTGATTCTCTTTACCAGCCAAACCAAAGTCATACATGCGAACGGATAGGAATTTCTCCAAGTTATCCGCATTCACAACGATAGGCACAGCCTCTTTCTTCAAGAGCAACAGTTTGACTACCTTACGGCAAATCTTACTAATTTCGCGCTCTAAAGAACGCACGCCAGCCTCGCGGGTGTAATAGCGAATCATGCTTCGTACAGCACTATCTTCAATCTTGAGTTCGTCTTTTTTCAAGCCGTTATTTTTGATTTGTTTTGGAATCAAATAATTAACTGCAATACTAGTTTTTTCATCCTCTGTATAACCAGCCAAACGAATAATCTCAAGACGATCTAAGAGCGGACCTGGAATATTTAAAGAATTCGAGGTCGCTACGAACATCACATCAGAAAGATCAAAGTCAACTTCAACATAGTGATCTTGGAATGTGTGGTTTTGCTCAGGATCTAATACTTCCAACAAGGCACTAGCAGGGTCTCCGCGGAAGTCCATACCCATCTTGTCTACTTCATCCAAGAGGAACAAAGGATTGCGAACGCCCACTTTAGTAAGGCTAGTCAAAATCTTGCCAGGCATCGAGCCTATATAGGTACGACGGTGACCACGAATCTCGGATTCATCACGCACGCCACCCAAAGCCATACGTACAAACTTACGGTTGGTTGCGCGTGCAATAGATTGACCTAAGGATGTCTTACCAACACCAGGTGGGCCTACCAAACAAAGAATGGGGGCCTTAACACGATCAACGCGTTGTTGAACTGCGAGGTACTCCAAGATGCGCTCTTTGACTTTATCCAAGCCGTAGTGATCTTCATCCAATACTTTTTCAGCATTAGTGAGGTCGTTGTTAATCTTGGTTTTCTTCTTCCAAGGCAGATTGACTAAGGTATCAATAAAGTTACGGATAACGGTGGCCTCTGCAGACATTGGCGACATCAGCTTGAGTTTCTTCAACTCAGATTCCGCTTTTTTCAACGCTTCCTTAGGCATGCGTGCGGCTTTAATGCGCTTCTCAAGTTCTTCGAGATCTGCACCCTCCTCACCTTCGCCTAACTCTTTCTGAATCGCTTTGACTTGTTCGTTCAAGTAGTACTCGCGTTGACTCTTTTCCATCTGACGCTTAACGCGTCCACGAATCCGCTTCTCGACTTGCAGAATATCGATCTCGCTCTCGAGATCGGCAAGCAAGCTCTCTAAACGCTGAACAACATCCATCATTTCGAGCAAGCGTTGTTTCTGCTCAAGTTTTACTGGCAAATGTGCACAGATGGTGTCGGCCAATCGACTTGGATCATCAATGCCGCCTAATGAGGAGAGAATCTCCTGCGGTACTTTTTTATTTAGTTTTACGTATTGGTCAAACTGCGCCATGATCGCACGACGCAAAGCCTCAGTTTCATGGGCATCGATCGCATTAATCGGTGCTGGAGTTGCTTCGCAATTGAAGTAACCAAGACTATCTTCTATTTGACTTACTTCTGCACGCTGCACACCCTCAACGAGCACTTTTACAGTGCCGTCAGGCAACTTCAGCATCTGCAAAATATTGGCAATGCAGCCAACCTCATAAAGGTCTTCAATGACAGGCTCATCCTTAGCGGCCGTTTTTTGGGCTACTAGCAGGACGTTTTTACCCGTTTCCATCGCAGCCTCGAGGGCTTTAATCGATTTTGGGCGACCCACAAACAGCGGGATCACCATATGGGGGAAGACAACTACGTCCCGTAATGGGAGTAAAGGTAGTTGAATCGGTTCAGAGGGTAGTAATAAGTGGCCAGGCATGGGGCAAATCCTCCAAAGTTATCAATCCTCAAAAGTCTCAATTAGTAGCGGTCAAATTTCTGAGCCACTAAATACAGACATTATTCATGAGTAGCATACTACCTATATGGGTAGGCTTTAGAGAAAAACAAGGGGTAAAAAGACAAAAATGGGGCAAAAATGCCCCAAAAATAGCGAAAACCCTAAGAAATTAGGCTTTTTTGCTCAAATCCGTCTGATCGGCATCCTGTTTGTAGACCAAAAGTGGTTTTCCGCCAGCAGCAATGCTGCTTTCGTCGATCACTACCTTTTGCACATTCTTGAGTGACGGCAGGTCATACATCACATCCATCAAAGAACCTTCGAGGATGGATCTAAGGCCACGAGCACCAGTTTTACGGGCAATTGCCTTTTTAGCAATCGCTGACAGAGCTTCGCGACGCACTTCAAGCTCAGAGCCTTCCATGGTGAGAAGCGCCTGATATTGCTTCACTAAAGCGTTTTTAGGCTCAGTCAGAATCTGAATTAAAGCCTCTTCATCCAGTTGCGCCAAAGTAGCAACAACCGGGAGGCGACCAATTAACTCTGGAATCAAGCCAAACTTGATCAGATCTTCGGGCTCAACCTCAATTAAAAGATCGCTAACTCCGCGATCATCCTTACCGGGAACGGTTGCGTTAAATCCAATACCGGTCTTAGCAGTGCGCTGCTGAATCACTTTTTCCAAGCCATCAAATGCACCGCCACAAATAAACAAAATGTTGGTAGTGTCAACTTGCAAGAAGTCTTGGTTAGGATGCTTGCGACCACCTTGTGGCGGCACAGAAGCCATGGTGCCTTCAACTAGCTTTAATAGCGCTTGCTGCACACCCTCACCCGATACATCACGAGTAATGGATGGGTTATCTGACTTGCGTGAAATCTTATCGATCTCATCGATATAGACAATGCCTCGTTGCGCTTTTTCTACGTTGTAGTCGCAAGCTTGCAATAATTTTTGAATGATATTTTCAACATCCTCACCTACATATCCTGCTTCAGTAAGGGTGGTTGCATCAGCCATTACAAATGGCACATCGAGCATACGAGCCAAGGTCTGAGCTAGTAGAGTTTTGCCTGAACCTGTAGGGCCAATCAAGAGAATATTGCTCTTTGCCAGCTCCACACCATCCACCATCGCCTTAGCTGGAAGCTTAGATTCTTTTTTATCTGCACTTTCTACTGGCTTACCGTCTTTATCTAACTTCTCTTTTTTAGGCTTAGGCAAATACTGTAAGCGCTTGTAATGGTTATAGACAGCAACAGCTAGTGTTTTTTTGGCGTGCTCCTGACCAATCACATATTGATCTAAGTTCTCGCGAATTTGGTGGGGCGTTGGTAATGAATCATCACCCTCTTCCTTAGGAAGCTTAGCGATTTCTTCTTGAATAATGTCGGTACAAAGATCAATACACTCGTCGCAAATAAATACAGATGGGCCGGCGATTAATTTTTTAACTTCATGCTGACTTTTGCCGCAAAAAGAGCAATACAGAACTTTATCTGCTGAATTAGTAGTGTTGGTATCGCTCAAAATGGGCTCAATATATTTCTGTTACGAATTAGGGACGCTTCTCAATAACTTTATCGATCAAGCCGTATTCACGAGCTTGCTCTGCAGACATAAAGTTATCGCGATCAGTATCCTTGGCAATCGTTTCAATTGTTTGACCAGTACGGTCAGACAAAATTTTGTTAAGTCGTTCACGAAGATACAAAATCTCACGGGCTTGAATCTCGATATCAGACGCCTGACCACGCGCACCACCCAGCGGCTGGTGAATCATGACCCGCGAGTTCGGCAAGGCATAACGCTTACCCTTTTCGCCAGCACACAATAAAAATGCGCCCATACTAGCAGCCATACCCATACACAATGTGCTGACATGAGGCTTAATGAATTGCATGGTGTCGTAAATAGCTAAGCCGGCAGAAACAGATCCGCCTGGAGAGTTGATATACAAAGAAATCTCTTTGTCTGGATTTTCGCTCTCAAGAAACAATAGCTGCGCAATAACCAAATTGGCAGTTTGATCATTGACCTCGCCAACCAAGAAAACAACCCGCTCACGCAACAATCTAGAGTAGATGTCGTAAGCACGCTCACCTCTACCAGAGGTTTCAATCACCATTGGAACCAAGCCCAAGCCTTTAGGTTCTAGATTTTCAGACTGAGAATGGTTATAGATCATTTTGAAACCTCTTGTGGGTAAATGGATGACTTATTGAATAAATTAGTTTAGCTTGCTGAGCTCTTCAAAGGTAATTGCTTTATCGCTTACCTTAGCCTGGGATGTGAAATACTTAATCACGTTGTCTTCAAGCACGAGGTTCTCGATATCCTTTAAGCGACTTGGGTTGCTATAGAACCAACGTACAACTTCTTTTGGATCTTCGTAGGTAGCAGCCTGCTCATCGATTTCAGCTTTAATTTGATCAACAGTAGCAGCCAAGTTTTGTTTCTTCACCAACTCACCCAAGATCAAACCAAGACGAACACGCTTAGTAGCTTGTTCTGCAAAGATCTCAGCAGGAATAGGAGCATCTTTCGCATTTGGAACACCGCGCTGAATCAGATCTTGGCGCGCACCTTCGGCCAAACGTTCTTGCTCAGAAGCAACCAAAGATTTAGGAACATCAAGTTCACATAAGCCGTTAAGCTTTTCCATTACTTCATTTTTCAACAAAGCAGTGATGCGACGCTTCACTTCACGATCTAAATTTTCTTTAACTTCAGCGCGCATTTTGGCAACGCCACCTTCAGCTACACCTAATGACAACGCAAACGCGTCATCAACAGCTGGCAGGTGTGGCCAGTTAACGGATTTCACAGTAATAGTGAACTCGGCAGTTTTACCGGCAACATCTTTGCCGTGGTAATCCGCTGGGAAGCTTAAAGGGAATGATTTGCTTTCGCCCACTTTGAGACCTAAAGTTGCAGCTTCAAACTCAGGAAGCATGCGACCTTCGCCCAAAACATATTCAAAGTTTTCTGCTTTACCACCAGCAAACTCAACCCCATCAATCTTGCCAACAAAATCAATCACAACTTGGTCACCGTTTTGTGCTGCAGTATTAGAGCCTCCGTCGCCGTGGGCACCAGCCTCACCGCGCGCATGGTAATGAACTTGCTGCTTGCGCAATACATCTAAGGCACGATCAATTTCAGCTTCGCCAATATCTGTTGTGTACTTAGTAACTTCTGCACTGCTAAAGTCGCCAATCTTCACTTCAGGCAAAACTTCAAAGAAAGCATCAAACACAATCTTGTCGGCATCGAGCTCACTCTTTGGCTCAAGACGTGGTTGGCCAGCTAAGGCCAAGCCTTCTTTTTGAGCTTGATCATAAAAAAGTTCAGAGGCTTTATCAAACTGGAGTTCAAAGTCCACTTGCATGCCGTGTTGTTTTTCAACGATATTCTTTGGAACTTTGCCTGGACGGAAGCCTGCCATTTTCATGGTCTTACCAACGTGAGCCAAACGGGATTCGCGCGCTTTAGCCAAATCGGCACGAGCGAACTCCAAAGTCATTTTGCGGTCTAGTGAACCTAAATTTTCTATCTGCACAGCCATTCTCGTCTCTTAATTGAAGATCTGGAAATGTGAAGTCCAAGCCAAGTAGCAATCTTGTGGTGCGAGGAGGGGGACTCGAACCCCCACACCATTTCTGGCGTCAGGACCTAAACCTGGTGCGTCTACCAATTTCGCCATCCTCGCAAATATCCGCAAACTGCCAAGCCTAGACTTCACTCTAAAGACCGTAATTCTACAATGCCTAGGGTTTTAGAGAATCTTTTAGGCCTTGAAGAGCAAAGCTACTGCATGGACAGCGACACCCTCGCCTCTACCTAAATGGCCCAGCGATTCATTGGTCTTAGCCTTAAGATTGACGTGGCTGGGGGTCACAGCCAAATCAGCGGCAATATTGCGGACCATTTCTGGTAAAAAATCCGCTAATTTGGGCTTTTGGCAAATGATGGTGGCATCCACATTGCCGATCTGAAACCCTGCTGCCTGAATCTTTTGCAAGGCCGCCCGGAGCAGAATTCGACTATCCATATCCTTAAATTGGGGATCGGTATCCGGAAATAGCTGCCCAATATCATTTAAGCCTGCAGCGCCCAATAAGGCGTCTGTTAAAGCATGCAATAAGGCATCAGCATCAGAATGTCCTAATAGGCCCTTTTCAAAGGGGACATGGACGCCTCCCAGAATCAGCTTTCGATCAGAAACCAATGCGTGAACATCGTAACCCTGACCAATACGAAATTGCGGAATATGGGAATTGCTTTGAGTCATATTGGAGCCCTCATTTATTTAGCGCTTGAACTTAAGAGCAGTTGCATTAATTCCCAATCTGCTGGGTGAGTCACCTTAAAGTTACGTGCAGCACCCTCAATTAACAAAGGTTTAGCTCCAGCCAATTCAATTGCGCTAGCCTCATCGGTAATGTCGGCCTCAAGGCGAATGGCATTCTCAAGCGCTTCATGCAGCTGCTTTAAACCAAACATCTGGGGGGTTTGTGCTTGCCAAAGATGCTTGCGTGGAATGGTTCTCTCGGCATGCGGGATGTTTCCAGCAACCACTGAATCAAGATCCGCCTGCTTTAAGGTATCGGCCAGTGGTACAGCCAAGATACCGCCAACATGAGAACTTTGCACTGAGCCAATTAACTTCGCAATGAGTGAGGGGGTAATCCCCGGCCGGGCCGCATCATGGACCAGTATCCAGTCATCTTCAGCAATGCCCGACTTCATCATTGCAGCCAAAGTATTCCGAACAGTTTCTTGACGGGTTGGACCGCCTGTCGGAACAACATGAATATTTGCCCCAGTCTTAGCAATAGTCTGCAATATGGGATGCTCGATAAAACCTGGGCTCACACCGATCCAAATGGAGTCAATCTGAGGTGTTTCCTTAAATGCCCCTAGAGCATAAGAGAGCATAGGTTTACCAGACAACTCCTGAAACTGTTTGGGCAATTCTCCGCCCAAACGAGAGCCTGTGCCTGCCGTAGGTAGTAGTGCATGACACTTCTTTTTAGATTGATTTCCAGAATCCATGTCTGATTCTATAATGAGCGTAGATGTCTGACGCATTAAATCTAGCAGCCCCCATACCCGTACCCCGGGCTGGGCAGCGCTTTACCTTTTCAGGTCTAATCGGCTCGGCAGATGCCGCTCTCATCGCTCAAACCGCCCTACGCTATCGCAGTCAGTTTTCGGTCATGGTGATTTTTTGCGCACAAGCACAGGAAGCACAGCGACTTGTAGATGAAATTCCTGCATTTGCACCGCAATTAAAAGCACGGTTACTCCCCGATTGGGAGATTCTTCCTTACGACCATTTTTCCCCTCATCAGGATTTGGTCTCAGAAAGACTTGCAACCCTCTATGAATTACTCAATGGAAGTTGCGACATTGTTTTAGTCCCAGTTACCACCGCATTGCAAAGACTGGGCCCTCCTAATTTTTTATCTGGTCACACCTTTTTCTTTAGGCAGGGAGATAAGCTTAACGAGGCTGCCTTAAAGCTTCAACTACAACAAGCTGGCTATGACCCCGTGAGTGCCGTGATGCGTCCCGGTGAATACAGTATTCGTGGCGGCTTGTTTGATTTATTTCCCATGGGATCCAATCTACCCTACCGCCTGGATTTATTTGGTGATGAGATTGAGCAAATTCGCGCCTTTGATCCTGACACTCAGCGTAGCCTCTATCCCGTCAAGGAAATTCGCCTCCTGCCCGGACATGAGTTTCCCTTTGACGATGCCTCTCGCACTGCATTTAGAGGTCGTTGGAGAGAGGTTTTTGAAGGCGATCCAAGCCGCTGCTCCATTTACAAAGATGCTAATTTGGGAATACCAAGTGCAGGGATTGAATCCTACTTGCCTCTTTTCTTTGAAGAACAATCCAATCTCTTTGATTACTTTCCTCGCTCAGGCGATCCTGTTTGGTTAGTAAGCATTGGTGATGTAGAAGAAACCATCAAAGGCTTTTGGAAAGATACGCTTTCTCGCTATGAGTTCCTTAAACATGATCTTGATCGCCCCATTCTTCCGCCAAAAGAATTATTTCTTGATGTCGATGAATTCTTCACCACCTCCAAACCGTACGCACGACTAACACTCGAAAAGGACGCCACAGAGAAGAGTCAATTCCTCGCAGTTCCTGATATTGCAGTTCATCGTCGTGATGCCGACCCTATCAACCTTCTTCGCAAAGTAGTGGCATCAGAAAAGGTTCGTGTACTAGTGTGCAGTGATAGTGCCGGACGCAAGGAATCCATACGACAACTCTTTGATGAGAGTAATTCGGTTGCTGGTCAGGATGGCAAACCACTCCACCCCTTAAAACCAGAAGGCTTTGATAGCATTGCCGAGTTTATTAAAAGCAATTCTTTATTTGGCCTAGTAACTGCCCCACTCTTCAATGGATTTTCTTGGCCAGCAGAAAATTTGCTTGTCATTACTGAAGCAGAATTATTCACCACCACAGCAAGACAGCGACGTAAAGGCAAAGCAAATGAGAATGCCGACCCTGACATGCTGTTTAAGGATCTCTCTGAGCTCAAGATCGGCGATCCTGTAGTGCATGCAGAGCATGGTATCGGGCGCTACCAAGGACTGGTCCTACTGAATCTAGCGCCTCCAAAAGAAGCGCCTGTTTTTGAAGAATTCCTACATCTTCAATATTCAGGTCAGGCTACCTTATACGTTCCCGTGCAGCAGTTGCAGATGGTGACACGCTACGCAGGCTCCGACCCAGACTCGGCCCCTTTACATCAACTAGGCTCCGGACAGTGGGATAAAGCTAAGCGTAAAGCGGCACAACAAATTCGCGATACTGCCGCAGAACTTCTAGCTCTATACGCAGCTAGAGCCATACGCAAGGGTCATGCTTTTGAATTTTCAGCCCATGACTATGCTGCTTTTGCAGAAAGCTTCGGCTTTGAAGAAACCCCAGACCAAGCCAATGCGATTGCTGCGGTTATTGGAGATATGACTAGTGGCACACCAATGGATCGCTTAGTTTGTGGTGATGTTGGCTTTGGAAAAACCGAAGTCGCATTGCGCGCCAGCTTTGTAGCCGTTATGGGTAGAAAGCAAGTTGCCATTCTGGCCCCGACCACTCTTCTTGCAGAACAGCACGTAGCCACATGGAAGGATCGCTTTGCAGATTGGCCAGTACGGATTGTTGAGCTCTCGCGTTTTAAAACCACGAAAGAGATTAATGCAGCTCTAGAAGCCATCGCAAAAGGAGAGGCTGACATCATTATTGGTACGCATAAGCTGCTCTCCAAAGAGACTCGATTTGCTAATTTGGGCTTAGTCATTGTTGATGAAGAACATCGCTTTGGCGTTCGACAAAAAGATGCTCTTAAAGCACTGCGCGCAGAAGTCGATATTCTGACTCTGACTGCAACGCCTATTCCAAGAACGCTTGGCATGGCAATGGAAGGTTTACGTGAGCTCTCAATCATTGCTACTGCGCCACAGAAGCGTCTAGCGATTAAGACCTTTGTCAGGCGCGAGGGTGACGGCATTATTCGTGAAGCCGTCCTTCGAGAAAT
Source organism: Polynucleobacter sp. UB-Tiil-W10 (assembly GCF_018881605.1). Classification (GTDB taxonomy): domain Bacteria; phylum Pseudomonadota; class Gammaproteobacteria; order Burkholderiales; family Burkholderiaceae; genus Polynucleobacter. Next base: position 1,825,340 of record NZ_JACVPZ010000001.1, on the reverse strand, counting down.
TAAACGTGGTGGGCAAGTCTATTTCTTACATAACGAAGTAGAAACGATTCAGAATCGTAAACACGCATTACAAGAGCTTATTCCTGAGGCTAGTATTAGCGTGGCTCACGGCCAAATGCATGAACGTGAGCTGGAATCCGTCATGCGTGAGTTTGTTACTCAACGTACCAATATCTTGCTGTGTACTACGATTATTGAAACGGGTATCGACGTTCCAACAGCCAATACCATCATCATGCATCGCGCCGATAAATTTGGTCTGGCTCAATTGCATCAATTACGCGGTCGTGTAGGTCGCTCACATCACCAGGCTTATGCATATTTACTGGTGCCCGATCCTGAAGCGCTTAGCAAGCAAGCGCAGTTGCGTCTCAATGCCATCCAAGCAATGGAAGAACTTGGCTCCGGATTCTATTTAGCCATGCATGACTTGGAGATTCGTGGTGCTGGCGAAGTTTTGGGTGATAAACAATCCGGTGAAATCCATGAGATTGGTTTTCAGCTTTATACCGAGATGCTCAATCGTGCAGTCAAATCGCTTCGCAGTGGCAAAGAGCCAGACCTGCTTTCGCCATTGCAAGCAACTACCGACGTCAATCTTGGGGTTCCAGCCCTCCTTCCAGAGGACTATTGTCCCGATGTGCACGAGCGCTTATCTCTTTATAAGCGCTTTGCTGGCACCAATGACTTCTCTGAATTAATGGGCTTACGTGAAGAGTTGGTTGATCGCTTTGGCGACCTACCAGACCAAGCTAAGTCTTTTTATGAGACTCACCGCTTGCGACTTGAAATGGCTGGGTTTGGAATTAAAAAAATTGATGCGACGCCTGCCTCAATACAAATTCAATTTATCCCAAATCCACCCATTGATCCGATGAAGATTATTCAGCTAATCCAGTCTTCAAAATATATCCAACTCAATGGCCAAGATAAGTTAAAAGTACTCCCTCAGAAAGAGCGTGAGTTTGAGAAGCTAGAGCAACGCCTAGATGCTATTCGCAATATCTTGCGACGCCTCAATGAATCCGCGGTACTGAGCACTGCAAAAGTAAGCTAACCATCCGATTATTATTAAGTCATGTCTAAACACCAAGCCCTTGTAGCTCTATCTAGAGATCCAATCGCGGAGAAGCTCATCTTTTCATTAAAAGATCATGCCCTGACCTTTGGCGTTTCCTTGCACTCGATTGGCGGTCAAATAGGAAATGGTAGCTATTATTCTGAGCGCTTCGAATCCAGTGCCCACCTCGACATAAACCAACGCGAGCAACTGCGCGCTATTGCTGCAAACTTTAATGTTGACCTCTGTTTTTTGAAACCAGATCTCATAGCGCGAGATATTCGTGTACTAGCCATGGATATGGATTCCACACTCATCAATATTGAATGCATTGATGAGATTGCTGACTTCACAGGGAAAAAATCTGCCGTTGCTGAAATTACCGAAGCTACTATGCGTGGTGAGATTAAAGATTTTAAGGAAAGCTTAAGAAGACGGGTTGCCCTTTTAGAGGGGGTAAATGCCGCCGCACTTGAGTCAGTTTATCGTGAACGATTACGACCCAACCCTGGGGCTGCAGAGCTTTTAGCCGGAGCAAACGAGCGCGGCATTTATACGCTTCTTGTTTCTGGCGGATTTACCTTCTTCACAGAAAAACTCCAACAGCAATTAGGTTTTAAGCAAACTCAAGCCAACACTCTGGAAATCATTGATGGCAAGCTAACCGGTCAAGTGATTGGCGATATTGTTGATGGTGCGGCTAAGGCCGCCCACTTGGATGAAGCTTGTGCTCGTCTTGGTTGTACTAAAGCCAACGCCATCACCATGGGCGATGGCGCCAATGATCTCATCATGATGAATGGCTCAGGTATTAGCATTGCCTATCAAGCTAAACCTGTCGTCAAAGAAAAAGCCGACGCGGCTTTTGACCGAGTCGGCTTAGATGCTGCTTTACTGCTGATCTCTTAAGCTTTTACCCAAGAGATCAGGGTAATAGTGACGCGTCTATTGACACGCTTATAGACGCTCAAAAATTGTCGCAATACCTTGGCCACCACCGATACACATGGTTACCAAAGCATATTTGCCTTGAACGCGATGTAACTCATGAATAGCTTTAGTAGCAATCGCAGCACCTGAGCAACCAATTGGGTGACCTAAAGCAATTGCACCACCATTGACGTTTGTCTTAGCTGGATCTAAACCCAAACCTTTAGTAACGGCCAGCGCTTGCGCAGCAAAAGCTTCATTAGATTCAATTACGTCAATTTGATCTAATGTAAGACCAGCACGCTCAAGTGCAATCTTAGTTGCAGGAATAGGACCTTCGCCCATGATGTGGTTTGGTACACCAGCAACTGCATAAGATACCAAGCGTGCAATCGGCTTGTGACCAGCTTTCTTGGCTGTTTCAGCATCCGCCAATACAAAGAACGCAGCGCCGTCATTAATACCTGATGCATTACCAGCCGTAACAGAACCACCTTCTTTTTTGAACACGGCCTTCATCTTGCCCAATGTTTCCATTGTGGTTTCTGGCTTGCAATGTTCGTCAGTATCAAAAACTACATCGCCCTTACGAGACTTAATCGTAATAGGAACGATTTGAGATTTGAAACGACCTTCTTTAATTGCATGAGCAGCACGACGATGAGATTCAACCGCCAGTGCGTCTTGCTCTTCACGAGTAAGCTTCCATTTTTCAACAAGGTTCTCTGCTGTAACACCCATATGACCAACACCAAATGGATCAGTCAATACAGCAACCATCAAGTCGAGCATCTTGGTATCGCCCATACGAGCACCACTGCGCATGGCTGGTGAGCCATACATACCGCGTGACATCACTTCAACACCACCGCCAACTCCGTAATCACAGTCACCCAACATAATTTGCTGTGCAGTGGTCACAATCGCTTGCAAGCCAGAGCTGCATAAACGATTCAATGCCATTGCTACGGATTCCATTGGCAAGCCAGCTTGAATGGATGCGACGCGAGCAACATAGGCGTAACGACTATCTGTAGGAATGGTATTTCCGACAGTAACGTAATTAATCAGTGCTGGATCAACACCTGAGCGGGCTACCGCTTCTTTCATCACAATGCCGCCGAGCTCAGAAGGCTCAAAGCTGCTGAGGGAGCCATTAAAGGTACCAATTGCGGAACGAACTGCACTTAAGACAACGACATCACGACTCATATCAATCCCCTTTGCTAAGCCTAATTATTAGGCTGACTTTGTACTAAATTAGTACTAAATAAGTAATACAACTCTCATTTTTAATACATTCGTCAAGTTTCGGCTATTAGGTCATGCCCTTGGGAGCTAATAACAGTTACCTTGATGATTTCACCGGCACGATAGCGCTTAGAGGGCTTGCTAGGCGGCAAAACCCTCACCAAACCATCAATTTCAGGGGCATCACCGATGCTTCGGCCAATTCCACCTTGGTCATCTACTCGATCAATGATGACCTGAATGCGTTTGCCTATTTTTTTAGCAAGCCGCTTAATCGAAATTTCCTCTGCTTTTGCCATAAATCTGGCACGGCGCTCTTCCCGCAGATCTTCAGGAACAGGGTTATCCAATTGATTGGCAGTAGCGCCCTCGACAGGTGAATAAGCAAAGCAACCAGCCCGATCAATTTGAGCCTCATCTAAGAAGTTCAAAAGATAATCGAACTCTTCCTCAGTCTCACCAGGAAATCCTGCAATAAAGGTGCTGCGAACTACTAAATCAGGACAAGCTTCGCGCCATGCCAAGATCCGCTCTAAGTTCTTTTCGCCACTGGCTGGACGCTTCATGCGCTTAAGAACATCGGGATGCGCATGTTGCAGCGGAATATCCAAATACGGCAAAACGCCATAGCCATACTCTGAGAACTCAGCCATCAAAGGCAGTACATCGTCTACATGTGGGTAGGGATAGACATAATGCAATCGTACCCAAGCCTGATGTTCGCGTGCAATTTGATTTAAGGCATTAACCAAATCAAACATTTTGGTTTTAACGGGCTTGCCATCCCAAAAGCCGGTGCGGTATTGAATATCAACACCATAAGCGCTAGTGTCTTGCGAGACAACTAGTAATTCTTTTACGCCAGACTCAAATAATCGTTTAGCCTCAAGCAATACATCGCCAATCGGCCGCGACACTAAATCGCCCCGCATATTCGGAATGATGCAAAAAGTACATCGATGGTTACAACCTTCGCTGATTTTGAGATAGGCGTAATGCTTTGGCGTGAGCTTCACACCAGCTGGCGGAACTAAATCAATAAATGGGTCATGCGGCTTAGGTAGATGCAAATGAATTGCTTGCATTACTTCCGCAGTTGCGTGCGGCCCTGTAACAGCAAGCACTTTAGGGTGAATGCTAGAAATGAGATCGCTGCCGTCGGCATTTTTTCTGGCTCCCAAACAACCAGTCACAATGACCTTGCCGTTTTCTGCTAGTGCCTCACCAATGGCAGAGAGACTCTCTTCCACTGCTGAATCGATAAAGCCACAGGTATTGACGACCACGAGATCGGCGCCAGAATAATCTTTGGCGGTCTCATATCCTTCTGCGCTTAGTTGCGTCAGGATAAGCTCAGAATCTACAAGCGCCTTAGGACAGCCTAAGGATACAAATCCAATTTTTCCAGCCACAACTATTCTTTTTCAGTTTTGTTGGGCTGAGGTGAGAATGGAAAGTTTCCAAAGATATTTTGCGAGCCTTGTACTTGCTCTTGCATTTTGATAAAAAGATCTTTGCTTTGTTCCATGTAATTACCCATCAAGCCTTGCATGAGGGGATTTTGCAGATTCATCATCTGTGACCAAGCTTCTGGAGTACTGCCCGCACCAAGTCCTTTGGTTTGATCTCCAAGCTTGTTGTGAATATCCACAAAAGATTGCATTGTCTTTTCAAGATAGTTGCCCATCAAGCCTTGCATGGAGTTTCCATAGAAGCGAATGATTTGCGAAAGCATTTGAGTGGAGAACACTGGCGCGCCACCAGCCTCTTCTTCAAGAATAATTTGCAGCAAGATGTTGCGCGTTAAATCTTCATCCGTTTTAGCGTCAACAACCTTGAATACTTCACTCGCCATGACTAAGCTCTTAATGTCAGACAAAGTGACATAGGTGCTTGTCTGCGTATCGTATAGACGACGATTTGGGTACTTCTTGATGAGCCGATCTTCGCCAGCTCGTTTAGCGCGGGTAACCATTTATTTTCCTTACTCTTTACTGCATCGCAACATCAGCGTAGTTTAGCCTTTGTTTGACCAAAAGGTAAATACGCTGTGTTGCCTACTGCAAGGACTGCATAATTGCTGCAGTGCAATATTAACCAGTGTGAATACCACCGTTCAATGAGAAGTCTGCACCAGTAGCATAGCCACCATCTTCAGAAGCAATCCAGCAGCAGATTGAAGCAATCTCATCCGGCGTACCTAAACGCTTGACTGGAATGCCAGAAACAATCTTTTCAAGAACATCTTCGCGAATGGCTTTAACCATATCGGTACCGATATAACCAGGAGAAACTGTATTTACAGTAACGCCCTTGGTAGCTACTTCTTGCGCTAGAGCCATGGTGAAGCCATGCAATCCAGCCTTAGCTGTGGAATAGTTTGCTTGGCCAAATTGACCTTTTTGTCCATTCACAGAGGAAATGTTAATTACACGACCCCAATTGTTTTCAACCATGCCATCAATCACCTGTTTAGTAACGTTAAACAAGGAGTTCAAGTTGGTATCAATCACTGCTTTCCAGGCATCCGGTGTCATTTTGCGGAAAACGCTGTCACGGGTGATGCCAGCATTGTTAACCAAGACATCGACACGACCAACTTCAGCCTTAACCTTTTCAAAGGCGGCAACAGTGCTATCCCAGTCAGATACATTACCTTCAGAAGCAATAAAGTCATAGCCCAAAACTTTTTGCTCGCCAATCCAACGGTCCTTACGCGGTGAATTTGGGCCACAGCCGGCAATCACCAAAAAACCATCTTTAGCTAAACGCTGACAAATAGCGGTACCAATACCACCCATACCACCAGTTACATATGCGACTTTTTGAGACATTACTTTCCCCTTTTAAAAACCTTCGTTAATTGTTATTTGATTTCTGCCGCAGCTTTTTCTTTTACATACACGCCCGGTGCAGCTTCCATTTTTTTGTACTTGGCATTACCAAAAGTAGTGCTTGCAGGCTTCCGTTCACCACCAAATTTCTCGAGCCATTTGGTGTAATCAGGCCACCAACTTCCTGGTATTTGTTTTGCACCATCTAGCCACTCTTGAGCCGTTGCTGCAATCTTGCTATTTTCAAAGTAATAACGTTTATTTTTAGCAGGTGGATTGATCACACCCGCAATATGTCCTGATGCTCCAAGAACAAAACGGTTTTTGCCTTTAAGAAGATGGGTTGATTCATAAGCAGACCGCCAAGGAACAATATGGTCCTCTTGTGAGGCATACAAATATGCAGGGCATTTGATTTTTCCTAGGTCAATCTTCTCACCGCAAATTTTGACTTTGCCAGGCTTCACCAAGTCATTTTGCAAATAGGTGTGACGCAAATACCAACAGTACATTGCACCCGGTAAATTGGTCGAGTCGCCATTCCAATACAACAGATCAAATGGCGGTGGTGAATTCCCTTTGAGGTAGTTCTCGACTACGTAGTTCCAGACTAAGTCATTGGGGCGTAGGAAAGAAAAGGTGTTACCTAAATCTAACCCAGACATCATGCCAAACTTGCCGCCCTTACCGCCAATAGAGTTCTCACGCATCTCAACCATGCCTTCATCAATAAAGACATCAAGAATGCCGGTGTTGGTGAAATCCAATAAGGTAGTGAAAAGAGTCAAGCTTGCGGCTGGGTGCTCGTCTCGAGCTGCCAAAACTGCCAATGCAGAAGTTGTCAACGTACCGCCAACACAAAATCCTAAGATATTAATTTGCTTGGTGTCGCCGATTTCTTTAACAACCTCAATTGCTTTGATTACGCCCTTGCCAACATAATCATCCCAACTGACTTGAGCCATAGAAGCGTCTGGGTTTTTCCAAGACACCAAGAAAACGGTGTGACCTTGACTTACCATATGGCGCACCACCGAGTTATCGGGTTGCAAATCCAGAATGTAATATTTATTAATGCAAGGTGGCACCATCAAATAAGGGCGCTCAAACACTTGCTCAGTTAATGGTGTGTATTGAATTAATTCAAACAACTCATTACGAAACACCACATGACCTTCTGTGGTGGCGATATTTTTACCCACCTCAAATGCAGACTCATCTGTTTGTGAGACCTTGCCTTTTTTCATATCCCCCAACAAATTGACAATTCCCTTTTGGATAGATTGTCCTTGTGAGCTAATAATGCTTTCTAATACTTCTGGATTGGTAGCAATAAAGTTCGATGGCGAAAGCGCATCGATCATTTGCTCGGTTGTAAATAGAATTTTTTGCCTAGACTTTTCATCCGTCTCAACTGCTTTTGCTAACTCCATTAAATGCTTAGAATTTAGCAAATAGGTAGCAGCAATAACTTTGCTCCAGGATGAGTGCCACGCCTTACCTGAAAAACGACGATCTTTCACTTCAATCGCCTCAGGATTGGTTGCGATGTGAGCTAGCTCTGTGAAATATTCTTTTTGAATTTCAGATAAACGCTCTGGCGGAATTAACGCCATATGGTGCGGCGCCAAGGATGGCGTTGCACCGGTATTCATGCCTGCAAACATAGTAGTCTCTTCAATTAGTTAGAGACATTCTCCGCCCTTAAGCGCTATAGAGTTATACGCAATAACCCTAGCTTGGTGCAAAGGCTAGTAATAACCCGTACGCTTTATCGCTAAACTTTTTTGGCAATCCAAATTGCAGAAGCAAATCTACCAGTCTGGCCATCGCGACGATAAGAAAAGAACTGCTCTTGGTCTCGAACGGTGCAAAATTGCCCGCCATAAATCATCGTCACACCACAAGCCTCCAGGCGCGCCCTTGCTAATTGGTATATATCTGCCAAGAACTTTCCAGGCTTATTGTGAATAGCTTTAAATGCGTTCATGGGCAGCGCTAAGCCAGCGTCTTTAAATGACTTAACAACATCTTCTCCGACCTCAAATGACTCTGGACCAATTGCTGGTCCTAACCAAGCCAACAAATCGGCTGGATTTTGATCGTTCGAAATGTTTAAGAGCTCGGCAACAGTATTTTCTAGAACACCGGCGCAAAGCCCTCTCCATCCAGCATGTGCAACGCCTATTACGGTCCCAGTGGAATTTGCAAACAAAACTGGCAAGCAATCGGCAGTCATGATGACCAATACTTCTCCCGGAATATTGGTCACTGAAGCATCTGCTTCAATCGGCCCTTCTAGGCTTGATTGACGGCTGTGTGGCGTGCTGACTCTAGTGCTATGGGTTTGTTTTAGCCAAATAGGTTCTGCTGGTAAACCTTTGACAAAGATGGCTCTATTTCGTAAAACATCAGCAGGCTGATCGCCTACGTGATCAGCCAGATTCAAAGAATCAAATGGCGCCTGACTGACGCCACCCGCACGAGTGCTCACCAAAGCATGAACTGATATTGGAGCCGGCCATTGAGGAGCAATAAAGCTCATGGGCGCAACTCGTTTTCAATTGAGGCCAATACTACCGACTCCTTAGGAAGAACTTCATCATTCATTCCGAGTTGCGGCAATAAATCGAGTAAGTCTTGGGGTGGCAAACGAAACCAAGTCATCAACTCATTTTTGACGGGGTGTTGAAGACTCAACGCGAAGGCGTGCAAGGCCTGGCGATTAAATAAAAGATTTTTAGCGGCGCCTGGTGCTTTTTTGCGATACACCGGGTCACCAACCAAAGGAAAGCCAAGCGACTCTAGGTGAACTCGAATTTGATGGGTGCGACCAGTCTCAAGGCGGCACTCCAAGAGGGCTACAGCTGACTCCCCAACCAACCCCTTTGCCAAGCGTCGGTACAAAGTAGCGGCAGGCTTACCCTGTGGACTACCGGCTGCCATTTTGAGACGATCTCGTTGATCGCGACCGACTGACGCCAAAACCTTGCCTTGACTTGGGGCGTCGCCCCATACCCAGGCTAAATATCGGCGTCCCACAGTTCTTTCTTGAAGTTGGCGCACCAATGAAGTTTGAGCCTGAGATGTTCTGGCAACCACCATCAGTCCCGACGTATCTTTGTCTAGACGGTGCACAATTCCTGCCCTAGGAAGCAGCTTTAGCTCGGGATAATGAAATAAGAGCCCATTTAAGAGGGTTCCAGACCAATTGCCAGCGGCAGGATGAACCACCAGGCCAGGAGGCTTATTGACGACAATAATGGCGTCATCCTCATAAACCACATCCAAAGGGATGTCTTCTGGACTGAAGGCAAATTGTTCCGGCATTTCTTGTGGGAACACCTTGACGCTCTCGCCGCCATGCAGCAAATAACGAGCTTTGGTCACTTTTCCGTCCACCATCACCGCCCCAGCCTCAACCCAAGCCTTCAGGCGATTACGCGAATAATCAGGCAAAGACCCTGCTAGTACCTTGTCCAAGCGCTCTCCCGCCATCTCCAAAGGGATATCTAGGGAGATGAAATCCTCATCATCGATATAATCAATGGGATTCGATTCAGGAGTTTGCGGCAATGCCACGCTTAGAGAGCCTTTCAGTTATGTCCGACGTAATATCAGACGCCAGTTTAAGGCTTGCTGGGAATTCTTCCTCACAAAAAAAGACATCCCATTTTTATAGCAATCTCATTGCCCTGCTTTTTGCCCTTATTACTGCATTAATGCTTTTAGGTGGATGCGCAGGTAGTGAGGGTACCAAGGATGACACCGATATTTGGTCTGAGGCGAAACTTTACTCGGAGGCCACCGACAAACTCAACGATGCTGATTTTGCTAAATGCGGAAAATATTTTGAGAAATTAGAAGCGCGCTTTCCTTTTGGCCCTTACTCTCAACAAGCTCAAATTAATGCCGCCTATTGCTATTGGAAAGCCCAAGAGCAAGCACAAGCTCTAGTTGCGATTGATCGCTTTATCAAATTACATCAAGGCAGCCCTAGCCTAGATTACGCCTACTATTTAAAAGGCTTAATAACTTTTAATGATGATTTAGGATGGCTTGGAAAGTTCACAGGCCAAGATCTGAGTGAGCGTGACCCTAAGGCGGCTAAAGAAGCATTTGAATCTTTTAAGATTGTTGTGGAGCGCTTCCCGGATAGTAAATACGAGCCCGATGCCCTGGACCGTATGCGTTATATCGTGAACTCTCTTGCAGAGGCTGATGTCATCGTTGCGCGCTTTTACTATCAGCGTGGCGCCTATTTAGCTGCAGCCAACCGCGCGCAACTCGTTATCCGTGACTATGACCGCGCACCAGCAGTTGAAGAGGCGCTTTACATCCTCACAAAGTCTTATGAAAAAATGGGCATGGTTCAGCTAAGCAATGACACTGCCCGCGTTTTTAAGCTGAACTTCCCTGATAGCCAAATGATGACGACAGGCCAACGTGTGCAAAAAGAACGCAAATGGTGGCAGTTCTGGAATAAGTAATCTAATTTAATCTTGTGTCTCATTAAAAAATCCTCCAGTGCGGAGGATTTTTTATTTGATGGTTACTGGCACCCTAGGTGCTACAGCGCAGAGCAATTCATAGCCAATCGTATCGCTCATTTGTGCCACATCATCCACGGGCACTTTATCGCCCCATAGCTGAACAACACTACCAATTTTTGCATTTGGAGCATTACGCAAATCAATCGCCAGCATGTCCATCGAAACTCTGCCTACCAATGGGCAAATAATGCCACGCTCACCAGAAGCCACCCAAACTGGCGTGCCATCTTTTGCGTGACGCGGGTAGCCATCAGCATAGCCACAGGCAACAATGCCGATCCGCATAGCATCAGGCGCCTCATAGCGTCCTCCATAACCTATACGATCGCCCTTTTGAAGGTCCTGAATATCAATAATTTCACTATGAAGCTGCATCACTGCTTGAAGATTGGCATGCTTGATATCGGCATGCAATCCAGTTGGTGATGCCCCATACAACATGATTCCAGGACGTACCCAATCCCCTAAAGCATTACGGTGCCACAAAATAGCAGCCGAGTTCGCCAAGGAGGTGGAGCCCTCTAAACCTGCGATGGTTTCATTAAATATTTCTTGTTGCCCACCAACAGAAGGTAATTGGTCGACTTGATCGGCATTTGCAAAATGGGTCATGTGGTGCATCTGATAGCCAGCAGCATGCAGACGATGAAACGCAGTTCGATAAGCATCAGGCTTAAAACCCAAGCGGTTCATCCCAGTGTTCATTTTTAGAAAAACATTAAAACGTTTATGGTTTTTTGCTTTGAAGCGTTCAAGCCACTCAACTTGCGCGTCGCAGTGGGCCACTAGGTCACAAGCTAACTCTTCTGCACGAGCTAGCTCATTTTCATGAAAAAACCCTTCTAAAAGTAGGATTCGACCTTCCCAGCCATGCTCACGCAACCAGGCTGCATCCTGAATATCCAGCAAGGCAAAACCATCGGTAGAGGCCAATCCCTTCAGGGCAGCATCAAAGCAATGACCATAAGCCCGAGCTTTAATGACAGACCAAATCTTAGACTCTGGTGCCAATTCACGAACTCGGTTTAAATTATGCTGAAAGGCAGCTGTATGAATAGATGCCAAAATTGGTCTATTAATCAGGCCGTTAGCTGATTCACCCATATTCACCCCTCCTTTCATGTTTTAATTGCATTAATGACTAGATTGTACGAATGAACCGTAGCTTTTACATCATTATGGCGGCGCAATTTTTTTCGTCGCTTGCTGATAATGCACTCCTAATTGCGGCTATCGCCCTCTTGGCCCAGCTCCACGCGCCGGCCTGGATGACGCCATTGCTCAAATTGTTCTTTGTATTGTCCTATGTTCTCTTGGCAGCCTTTGTTGGAGCTTTCGCAGACTCCCGCCCCAAGGGAAATGTGATGTTTATCACCAATACAGTTAAGTTCATTGGTTGCGTGGTGATGCTATTTGGTAGTCACCCACTCATGTCTTATGCCATTGTTGGCCTAGGAGCCGCCGCTTACTCCCCTGCTAAGTACGGCATCCTCACTGAATTACTTCCCCCTGAAAAATTAGTTGCCGCCAACGGCTGGATCGAAGGCCTTACTGTGGGCTCTATTATTTTGGGCACAGTTTTAGGCGGTGTCCTCATTAGCAACACGGTATCCCAAAGCCTGTTAGCTTTTGACATGCCAGCTTTCGATACAGGTATTGATACCCCCGCAGAATCAGCCATTCTGATCATCATGATGATTTACGTGGTTGCTGCACTGATTAACTTAAAGATACCAGATACCGGAGCCCGTTACGTCTCTCAGAAAACCAATCCGATTGAGTTGGTAAAAGATTTTGCCATTTGCTTCAAGACACTTTGGAATGACCGCCTTGGTCAAATTTCCTTAGCGGTTACTACTTTGTTCTGGGGTGCTGGTGCAACCCTGCAATTTATAGTGATTAAGTGGGCGCAAGTGGCTCTTCATATGAATCTCTCGCAAGGCGCAATTCTTCAAGCGATATCTGCTGTGGGCGTAGCTGGTGGCGCAATGTACGCTGCTTGGCGAATTCCCCTACGCAAGTCTTTAAACGTCCTTCCCTACGGCATTGCAATGGGTCTAGTTGTTTGTGTCTTGGCTGTCTATAACTCAGACATGCTTCCCGATACGAGCATTTTCTCCATTGGAAAATTACAGGTCACCCTGAACTTATTACCTGCTTATTTCTTATTAATTTTAGTAGGTTGGCTAGCAGGTTATTTTGTTGTTCCGATGAATGCCTTATTGCAGCATCGCGGCCATGTACTGATGTCTGCAGGTCACTCTATTGCAGTACAGAACTTTAACGAAAACATTTCTGTCTTGATGATGTTGCTGATCTATTCGCTGCTGATCTGGTTAGATATTCCTATCCAAATAGTCATTATTGGATTTGGCGTCACTGTGAGCCTCATCATGTGGCTAGTTATTAAACGTCACGCTAGAAATCAAGCGGAGTACGACTCCATGCACTTGATTGGTGAGCACAAGCATTAAGCTCGGTCACCATTTCATCATCACTTAGTCAAAACTGAGTGATCAACTATTTTGCAGTACAGATCTAGCGAGTAATAAGTCCTGCCATAGCAAAGCCTTTTCTTTAGGCTTAGTGAGGACTTGATTTAATTCAAAAGAAGCAATCACCGGAATTTCTTCGTCATTTCCAGTCTTCAGAGCTAACACCGTTTCACGCAATTGTGGCAGTGGATCTCTTTCTCCAGTAATCTTCTGGGCTACCGATCCCCCAAAAGCAACCACTACCACTGGCGACTCGGGGCTGGATAATTGACTTAAATTATCCGAGGCACTTTTCCAGGACCATTCATTTCTGGCTAAGCCCAAAACACGGATGATATTTTGGAACAAAATTTGAGCATCGCCCTGCGGCTCATTACCGAAAAACCACCAGGATCCATATGAGGAGCGCTGTGCCGAGTCAGCGTCCGAGGCAACATTTTGGATGCTTGCAGCCACAGCGACTTCAGCAAGGGGCTTCACAGCATCCCGTGAGGTCCATTCGGTAATACCCATTTCTTTCAAGAAGGTTGAATGATTATTGGTCATAACTCTAGCTTAATCGATTTAGCCATCACCAGCGCATCCTCTCGAGAACCGGTCTCTGGACTAGCGGGATAGTAATTCTTGCGCACCCCAATTTGCTCGTAAGCTAATTTTTGATAAAGCGCCAAAGCGGCGGCATTGGTTGGTCTAACTTCTAAAATGATGCGCGGCATTTTTTGTTGAGTGGCAACGCCTTCGATTGCAGCCATCATTCTTTTGCCCAAGCCAAGTTTGCGCAAAAGAGGCGAAACCGTAATATTGAGCAGGTGCAATTCATCGACAGCAGGAAATAAAATGCAATAAGCCCACAGGATTGTTGGATCCAAATAAGATCCCTTCACCACCTGTTCAACTTGAGGCCGAATGCAATATGCCCAATGTCCAGCAGCTAAAGAGTCAGAAAAGTTACCCTTAGTCCAGGGATGAATATGCGAGACGGATTCAATCTTCAAGACCTCATCAAGATCTGCAACTTGCATCGGCAAGAATGAGAGCTCCGCTTCGCCTTCAACTGCTAAATGTTCGGACATTACTTAAAGGCCTCTTTGCGCTCAGCAGTAGTTAATGCCACCTTATTACGGACATACAGAGGTTCAAGTTGGCGAACATCATGTTGCTTCCCTTGCGCAAACAATTGTTTGGCGCAATCGAAGATTCCTAATGCGGATACCGCAATGTCCGCATCTAAGACGCCCTTAAAGCCCGGTAAACGTTCGCCATAAGCGCTAATGGCGCTGCCAGCCAAGAACTCCATGCCCTCAAGATCAATATCTTCAGGCCTAGTGAGTTGTATGTCGCCAATGCGCTGAGGTAGCCGATCAAGTTGAGTTTCATATTGAGCCCAATAGACCTCTTCCATGCGCGCATCAATAGCAATACAAAATCGTTGCGGGTTAGATTTTTTAAAGTTCCTTGTGCCAACCAATTGAGCCGCTATTGCATCCAAGCTACTGACAGAGATAACTGGGAGATTATGTGAAATGGCTAGACCTTGAACTGCCGCTACACCCAACCTCACACCCGTAAATGCGCCTGGCCCAATGCCTACGGCAATAGCATCAAGGTCTTTTAAAGCAATATTTGCTGTGCTTAACATTGACTCAATCCATGGCAATAGTAGCTGGCTAGCGCCAGCTGAGACCGCTTCATGTCTGAGCTCTGGTGCTTGATCACCTAAAGATAAAGCCACCGAACACCAGGCAGAGGAGGTGTCGATGGCCAGTAGATTTGCCACATTAAGCCTTATTTGCTTACTAATTTATTGAATTGATAAGCCAAATTATGAACTTAATCCCGCGATGACTTCGGGAGGAGCTTGAACCAGCTCAATTAAGACCCCTTCTCCACTAATTGGAAACTCATCATTTCCCTTGGGGTGAACGAACGTGATGTCATAGCCGGCAGCGCCCTTACGGATGCCCCCAGGGGCAAAACGCAGACCATTTGCGGAAAGCCATTCAACCGCCTTTGGCAAATCATCTACCCACAAACCTATATGGTTAAGCGGTGTTTGATGAACGGCTGGCTTCTTTTCAATATCAAAGGGCTGCATGAGATCAACTTCAATCTCATGCGCACCAGAACCAATGGCACAGATATCTTCATCAACATTTTCACGTTCAGAGACAAAAGTACTTTTGTATTCAAATCCCAGCATATCAACCCATAACTTCTTGAGTCGATCTTTATTTTCACCGCCAATGGCAATTTGCTGAATACCTAAAATTTTGAATGGCTTAGCGCTCATCGTCATCAACCCTATTATTCGAAGCGAATGATCAATTGATCAACCGCTAAGCTATCGCCCTCTTTGGCACAAATCTCAGCAACTACACCGTCTTGCATAGCAGACAGGGTATTTTCCATTTTCATCGCTTCAATCGAGGCCAATTTTTGTCCAGCGGTAACCGCTTCACCAACTTTAACGGCTATCTTGGTTAAGAGACCAGGCATCGGAGACATAACCAATTTAGAAGTATCCGGTGGTAACTTCACGGGCATACGACGCTGAAGCTCTGCTCCCAATGGGCTCAGAACCATACACTCGTAATGTACGCCGTCAAGAATCAAGACATATCTCACGCCACGGCGCTCAACTTGTGCGGTGATCTTATGAGTACCGTTAATGGTGGCATGCAGACAAATTTGTCCTGGTCGCCAATTGCTGACAATGTCATAGCGGCTTACACCATCTGCCTCGTCGATGTAGACAGAATAAATACCATCCTTGAGTTCAACGCGAATAGGTACTTCATACGGGTCATCCATTGAGCCTGATTTTTTGCCAGTAACTACGACAAACTTCTTACCGATGATCATTTCATGACCAGCTAATTGGCCATCAATCATTTGAATATGCTCAAGGTAGCGATAACGCATAAATGCAGCTAATGCAGCCAATCGCTTCGGATCCGCAGGCTGCACAGAATCCTTTTTGAAGCCCTCTGGATACTCTTCAGCAATAAAGCCCGTTGTGAAATCGCCATTCACAAATCGTGGGTGCTGCAATAAGGCAGCTTGAAATGGGATATTGGAATGAATTCCACGAATCACAAAATCATTTAATGCTGCACGCATTTTTTCAATGGCTTCCGTACGATCCCTGCCGTGCACAATTAACTTAGCAATCATCGAGTCGTAATACATCGGGATCTCGCCGCCCTCATACACACCAGTATCAACGCGGACTCCGTTAACTGCCTCTGGTGGACGGTACTTCACTAACCGGCCGGTTGAAGGCAGGAAGTTGCGGAATGGATCATCGGCATTAATACGGCACTCCATTGACCAACCATCCAATTTCACATCTTCTTGTTTAAATGCCAATTTCTCACCAGCGGCAACACGAATCATTTGCTCGACTAAGTCAAGACCAGTAATGCTTTCTGTTACTGGATGCTCTACTTGCAAGCGGGTATTCATTTCCAAGAAGTAGAAAGACTTATCTTTACCAACAACAAATTCAACCGTACCCGCAGACTGATAGTTCACAGCCTTTGCCAACGCAACCGCTTGTTCGCCCATGGCTTTACGAGTTGTGGGATCGATAAATGGTGATGGCGCTTCTTCGATCACCTTTTGGTGGCGACGCTGAATTGAGCAATCGCGCTCGTTTAGATAAACCACGTTGCCATGAGAGTCGCCCAATACCTGAATCTCAATGTGACGCGGGCCTTCTACGAACTTCTCAATAAAGATACGATCATCGCCAAAACTATTCATCGCCTCAGTTTTGCAGGCTGCAAAGCCTTCGGCAGCTTCTTTATCGTTGAAGGCAACGCGTAAGCCCTTACCGCCGCCGCCCGCAGAAGCTTTAATCATGACGGGATAGCCAATACCTTGAGCAATCTTGACCGCTTCTTCAGTGGTATCAATTGCTTCGTTGTAGCCAGGTATGGTATTTACTTTTGCTTCTAGGGCAAGCTTCTTGGAGGCAATCTTGTCGCCCATTGCCGCAATAGATTGATGCTTAGGGCCAATAAAGACAATGCCCTCTTCCTCACAGCGCTTAGCGAATTGCTCGTTTTCAGATAGGAAGCCATAGCCTGGGTGCACCGCCTCTGCACCAGTGTCTTTACAAGCTTGAATGATCCGATCCATCACCAGATAGGATTCACGCGATGGTGCGGGGCCAATACAAACTGCCTCATCAGCAAGCTGCACGTGGCGAGCCTCTTTATCTGCCTCAGAATAAACAGCAACAGTCTTGATGCCCATTTTTTTAGCGGTCATCATCACGCGGCATGCAATTTCACCGCGGTTAGCAATCAATATTTTCTTAAACATTTTCGTAGTCATTATTTGTCAGCGCCTTTACAGAGGAATATTGCCGTGTTTACGCGCAGGATTCTTCAAGTCTTTATCTTTGAGCATTGCTAGGGAACGGGCAATACGCTTGCGGGTTTCATGTGGAAGAATGACGTCATCAATATAGCCGCGACGACCGGCTACAAATGGGTTAGCGAACTTAGACTTGTATTCGGCTTCACGTGCAGTAATTTTTTCTGGATCCGATTTCTCTTCACGGAAAATAATTTCTACAGCTCCTTTAGGTCCCATCACGGCAATTTCTGCTGAAGGCCAAGCAAAGTTAACGTCACCACGCAAATGTTTAGAAGCCATCACGTCATAGGCGCCACCATAGGCCTTGCGGGTAATCAAAGTCACTTTCGGTACAGTGCAATCAGCATAGGCATACAGTAATTTCGCGCCATGCTTAATGATTCCGCCGTACTCTTGGGCCGTACCAGGCATAAAACCAGGTACGTCAACTAAAGTCACTACAGGAATATTGAAGGCATCACAAAAGCGCACGAAACGAGCAGCTTTAATGGAGGCCTTGATATCTAAGCAACCAGCTAGGATCAATGGTTGATTGGCAACAATACCGATGGAACGGCCTTCGATACGAGCAAAGCCAATCACAATATTTTTTGCGTAGTCCGGTTGCAATTCAAAGAACTCACCATCATCCACAATCTTCTCAATCAACTCTTTCATGTCATAAGGTTGATTTGGATTGGATGGGACCAGGGTATCCAAAGAGAAGTCCGGCTCTTCAGTGCGATTGGCACCTTTGATCAAAGGTGGTTTTTCGCGGTTTGATAGTGGCAAGTAGTTAAAGAAGCGACGCAACATCATGATGGCGTCAACATCGTTATCAAATGCTAAATCACAAACACCAGAAACTGTTGAATGGGTTACTGCGCCACCCAATTCTTCAGCAGTCACATCTTCATGAGTAACGGTCTTGACTACTTCAGGACCAGTCACGAACATGTACGAGCTGTCTTTAACCATAAAGATGAAATCCGTCAAAGCGGGAGAGTACACAGCACCACCAGCTGAAGGACCCATGATCAGGGAGATTTGGGGAATCACGCCAGAAGCAGTCACATTGCGCTGGAAGATTTCTGCATAGCCGCCAAGTGAGGCAACACCTTCTTGAATACGTGCACCACCAGAGTCATTCAAACCGATCACGGGAGCACCAACTTTAAGAGCCTGATCCATGATCTTGCAAATCTTTTCAGCATGAGCTTCAGATAAGGAGCCGCCCAATACTGTGAAATCCTGTGAGAACACAAATACCAAACGGCCGTTAATCATTCCATAACCAGTAACCACGCCATCACCAGGAACAGTCTGATCGGCCATGCCAAAGTCATGACAACGATGCTCAACAAACATATCCCATTCTTCGAAGGTGCCGGCATCTAGCAAGAGCTCAATACGCTCACGGGCCGTTAGCTTGCCCTTGGCATGTTGAGCCTGAATGCGTTTTTGCCCGCCACCCAAACGGGCAAGCTCACGCTTGGCTTCCAGTTGTTGAATGATTTCCTTCATTTCCTGCTCCTTAGAAAAATTCATGCCCCATGGCCTCTAGTAGTCGTCTTGCCGCTACTGAAGCTGCCATAGTTCCTTGGTTTACTTGTGCGCTCAAACTTGGTAGAAGCTCTTGCACTGCCACATTGCTACGAAATGCGTTTTTTAATCCTGCATCGATGCGGTCCCACATCCATGCGCCTGCTTGTTCTTTGCGACGAGAGTCAAACTTTCCATTCGCTTTTTGAAGACGCTCAAAATGTGTAACCTTATCCCACAACTCTGGAACGCCTTTGCCCTCTAGGGCGCTCAAGGTCATTACCTGTGGATGCCATAACTCCTTGTCATGTGATGCGTGATCAGGGTTGCCCTGAAAGCCCAAAAGACGTAATGAGCTAGTGATAAATAGCTGAGCGCGCATGGCGGCATCAGGATCGATATCTACTTTATTAATCACAATGAAATCGGCAATTTCCATTACGCCTTTTTTAATGGCTTGTAGATCATCACCTGCATTGGGCAGTTGCAATAACAAGAACATGTCTGTCATACCAGCAACAGCGATTTCACTCTGCCCTACGCCGACCGTCTCCACAATAATGATGTCAAAGCCTGCGGCTTCTGCAACCAACATAGCTTCACGAGTCTTCTCAGCAACACCGCCTAAAGTACAAGACGATGGACTGGGGCGAATGAAGGCATTCTCGAGAACAGATAAGCGCTCCATGCGAGTCTTATCACCCAAAATTGAACCGCCAGAGATGCTTGAAGAGGGATCAATCGCCAATACAGCAACTCGATGACCTTTTTCGATTAGATAAAGACCCAAAGATTCAATCAAGGTTGATTTACCCACTCCAGGAACCCCTGAAATGCCAAGCCGAAATGATTTACCTGTTTTAGGCAATAAAGAATTCAATACGTCATCAGCACGATGACGATGATCAAGGCGAGTTGATTCAAGCAAAGTAATGATCTTTGCCAACGCGCGTCGCTGTTTTAGCGAAGGCGCATCGGTGAGATCATTTACCAGCGCCTGATCAGCGGCTTCTAGCATGCCTGTGATCCGTATTAAGCGGGTTTAACTGACTTGCGAATTTGCTCAAGCACATCCTTAGCCGAAGCCGGAATCGGAGTACCTGGACCATAAATACCTTTTACACCAGCCTCGTAAAGGAACTCATAGTCTTGCCTTGGAATCACGCCGCCAACAAACACGATGATGTCGTCTGAACCCTGCTTCTTCAACTCAGCGATGATGGCTGGCACTAATGTCTTGTGACCAGCCGCCAATGTAGAAACACCCAATGCATGGACGTCATTCTCAATCGCTTGACGAGCACACTCTTCCGGCGTTTGGAACAATGGTCCGATATCAACGTCAAAGCCTAAGTCGGCATAAGCAGTCGCAACTACTTTCGCACCACGGTCGTGGCCATCTTGGCCTAGCTTGGCAATCATCACACGTGGACGACGTCCAAAGTCTTTTGCAAAGTCAGCAATTTCTGTTTGGAGTTTTGCCCAACCTTCGGCTGAGTCATAAGCAGCTGCATACACACCGGTCACCTTTTGAGTATCGGCGCGATGGCGCCCGTAAACTTTTTCTAATGCATCAGAAACTTCACCTACTGTTGCACGTAAACGAATTGCGTTAACTGCTAACTCCAACAGGTTTCCAGAGTTATCTTCAGCAGCTTTCGTTAACGCCTCTAACGCAGCTTGAACTTTTTGAGTGTCTCGTTTTGCCTTGATCTCTTTCAGTCGAGCAACCTGACCCTCACGAACTTTATCGTTGTCGATCATTAATACGTCAACCAGATCCTCTTTGCCCAGTTTGTATTTATTCACGCCAACAATCACATCAGAACCTGAGTCAATCTTGGCCTGCTTTTCAGCAGCCGCGGCTTCAATTTTGAGCTTAGCCCAGCCGCTCTCAACCGCTTTAGTCATACCACCCATTGCTTCTACTTCTTGAATGATTTCCCAAGCCTTGTCAGCCATCTCTTGAGTAAGGTTCTCCATCATGTAGGAACCTGCCCATGGATCAATTACGCTCGGAATGTGTGTTTCTTCTTGCAAAATCAACTGGGTGTTACGCGCAATACGGCTTGAGAACTCAGAAGGCAAAGCAATCGCTTCATCTAAAGAGTTGGTATGTAAGGACTGTGTGCCCCCAAATACAGCCGCCATAGCCTCTACCGTTGTTCTCACTACGTTGTTGTAGGGATCTTGCTCAGTCAAAGACCAGCCTGATGTTTGGCAATGCGTCCGCAACATCAATGACTTTGGATTCTTTGGCTCAAAGGATTTCATAATGCGCCACCACAACAGACGAGCGGCACGCAATTTAGCAACCTCAAGATAGAAGTTCATCCCAATGGCGAAGAAGAAAGATAGCCGTCCAGCGAAGCCGTCAACATCTAGCCCCTTAGCAAGCGCAGTCCTCACATACTCTCGGCCGTCAGCCAAAGTGAATGCCAATTCCAAAACCTGATTAGCGCCCGCTTCTTGCATGTGATAACCCGAAATTGAAATCGAGTTGAACTTGGGCATATGCTTTGCGGTGTATTCAATAATGTCACCAATGATTCGCATCGAAGGCTCAGGTGGGTAAATATAGGTATTACGCACCATGAACTCTTTCAGAATATCGTTCTGAATAGTTCCGGATAGTTGCTCCTGCTTAACGCCTTGCTCTTCACCTGCAACAATGTATCCAGCCAAAACTGGCAATACTGCGCCATTCATTGTCATTGATACCGATACTTTGTCCAATGGAATGCCATCAAACAAGATCTTCATGTCTTCTACAGAATCAATTGCAACACCGGCCTTACCAACGTCACCTGTAACACGAGGATGATCTGAGTCGTAACCGCGATGAGTAGCTAAATCAAATGCAACGGAAACGCCTTGACCACCCGCATCCAATGCTTTGCGATAAAAGGCATTGGATTCTTCGGCAGTAGAAAAGCCAGCGTATTGACGAATAGTCCAAGGACGAACTGAATACATCGTCGCTTGTGGGCCCCGAACGAATGGCTCGAATCCCGGCAATGTATTTGTGTAATTAAGACCTTCGACATCTGACGAGGTATACAAAGCTTTTAAATGAATTCCATCTGGCGTTTTCCAGCCCAAGGAATCAACATCACCATTGGGTGCTGATTTTTGCGCCGACTTTTTCCAAGCCTCCAGATTGACTTCTGGAAATGAGGGCCACGAGTTGTTTTCTTTAGAACTCACAAAAACTCCTGATTAACTTTTGTTGCACTGCGTCGAAATGTCCTTACATTCTGCTTGACAATTATTCATTTGTCTACATAATGTATTCATAATTATGAATACAAAACTGAATAATAGGCCTCTGTACGAAGATGTTGCCGATCGACTTCGGGAGCAGATCTTTAACAAACAATTGGCGTCCGGAAGCTGGCTCGATGAACAATCGCTAGCAGATCAGTTTGGCATTAGCAGAACGCCAATGCGTGAAGCAATCAAGGTTTTAGCCTCAGAGGGCCTTGTAACCATCAAGATGCGTCGTGGCGCCTATGTAACTGAGGTTGCCAGGATAGATTTAGAGCAAATTTTCACTATCCTCTCACTTTTAGAGGGCCAGGCAGCCAAAGAAACAGCGCTTAAAGCGACGGAAGCTGAGTTAAATCTCCTGGACCACCTCCACCACCGCCTAGAAAAAGCAGCGGCTGATCGCGATCTTGAGCAATTTTTTGAGATAAATGGCAAATTTCATGAACTAATACAAGAAATTGCAGGAAATCGCTGGATGAATGGCGTAATAGCCGACCTGCGTAAAGTTCTTAAATTACATCGCAGAGACTCGCTAACTAGCACTGGTAGACTGCAAAACTCACTCGTTGAGCATCGGGAGATTCTCAGGTCGCTTTTGAAGCGTGATGAACAGGCTGCGGAATTGGCCATGCGCAATCACCTTGCCAGAGGTCTCGAGGCACTTCGTTAAATTGAAAGAAAGCTATAAAAAATAAAGGCTTAGAAGATTATTCTAAGCCTTTGTTGTATGTAGCCTAAGCTAGCGAGGTTTACTTTTTAATAACAAAGTTTCCTGGCAATGAAGCGACATAAGCTGAAATGTCATGCAAATCAGCATCGGTAAAGTTGAGAACTTGTGATCCCATGATTGCATTGTTACGGCCAAACTGAGGGTTTCCGTTACCCACTTTATATGCCTTTAATGCGTAATAAACATATTCGGAGTATTGGCCAGCCAACTTTGGATAGGCAGGCAAGATTGGAGCGTTTAGTCCTGCACCATGACAGGAAGCGCAATTAGCCTTCTCTACCAATGCTTGACCTTTTTCTACGTTGGCAGCATTTGCTACGTTTACCAAACCAATGCTTGAGAGCAAAACTGCTGTAATGAGGGCGAATTTCATAAAAGTATCTCTATGTATCTTTATCAATGAATCACTTCAATGGGTTGTTAGGTGTGCTGGCAGTTTGCGCAGCATAGTATTCGCCAATATCAGCCATATCTTGGTCAGACAAACTGGCAGCAATAGAGCGCATTGTTGGATGCTTTCTTTCGCCCTTTTTGTAAGCTGCTAAGGCGCTTGCAATGTAGGGGCCATTTTGACCGCCCAACATAGGTACTTTATATACAAAAGGATAGTCAGCACGGTAATCCGGGATGGAGTGGCAGCCAACGCAAAGCCAAACCTTGGCGTTACCAGCAGCAGCGTTACCTTTTACTTCATCGGCTTGGGCAACAGAGCCAGCAAAAGCTAAAGTTGCGGCAACAGCCAAATGAGGAAGAATTGAGAGTTTTTTCATAGAAATCAGTATTAATGAGTTTGATTTAGATCAATTTGGAGAGAGTATAGCGGACAGACGCCCTTCTCGCCATTTCAGAGGCCAAAATCAGTAGAAACACTGAAAAATTTGCCTCATTTACCTATACTGGAACGCTTAACTCAGGCCTATTTAGATAACACGATGAACAAACCCAGCACTTCACACCAAAACCGCTTTGACGGCAGCCAAAGCTACGTTGCCACGGAAGATCTCAAGTTAGCAGTCAATGCGGCCATTGCGCTCCAACGCCCTCTCTTAATTAAGGGTGAGCCAGGCACTGGCAAAACAATGCTTGCCGAAGAAGTGGCTGCTGCACTCAATATGCCGCTTCTGCAGTGGCATATCAAGTCCACCACTAAAGCGCAACAGGGTCTTTATGAATATGACGCTGTAAGCCGATTACGTGACTCACAACTAGGTGATGAGAAAGTAAACGATATTCGGAACTACATTGTTAAGGGTGTTCTTTGGCAAGCCTTTGAGGCAGACGAGCCTACGGTATTGCTCATTGATGAAATTGATAAAGCAGATATTGAATTTCCGAATGACTTGTTGCGTGAGATTGATCGTATGGAGTTTTACGTCTATGAAACTCGCGAATTAATTAAGGCCAAACATCGTCCACTCGTCATCATCACCTCGAATAATGAAAAAGAATTGCCTGATGCATTCTTACGACGCTGCTTTTTTCATTACATCACCTTTCCCGATGCAAATACGATGCAAAGCATCGTGGATGTACATCACCCCAATATCAAGCAGGATCTTCTGGATGCAGCCCTCAAGGCCTTCTATCAAATTCGCTCCTTACCGGGCCTTAAAAAGAAGCCTAGTACTTCGGAATTGATTGACTGGCTCAAGCTCCTATTAGCCGAAGATATTCCCCCTGAGGCGCTCTACAGTAATGACGAAAAAATTGTGGTTCCACCCTTGCACGGCGCACTAATTAAGAACGAACAAGATATTCACCTGTTTGAGCGTTTAGTCATGATGAATCGCAATCATCGCTAATCCACAGTCACACATTAGCGACAAGTATTTTCATGTTGATTCAATTTTTTCTTAATCTGAAAGAGGCCAAGGTGCCTGTTTCGGTGCGGGAGTTTTTAACTCTCTTGGAGGCTTTAAAAGCAGGAGTGATTAATCCATCGATTGATGAGTTTTATCAACTCTCGCGCATGACTTTAGTTAAAGATGAGCAACATTTTGATCGCTTTGATCAAGTTTTTGGGGCTTACTTTAATGGGGTTGAGCAAATTATTGCTCTCTCACCAGATATCCCACTCGACTGGCTTGAGAAAAAACTACAGCGCGTTCTCACCGATGAAGAAAAGGCAGCGCTTAAAAAATTAGGCGGCCCAGATGCTTTAAAGAAACGCCTCGAAGAGCTTTTAAAAGAGCAAAAGGAGTGGCATGGTGGCGGCAATAAATGGATTGGTGCCGGAGGCTCGTCTCCATTTGGTCATGGCGGCTATCACCCCGAAGGCATTCGTATTGGCGGTGAAAGTGCAGGAAACCGAACGGCCATCAAAGTTTGGGAGGCTCGAGAATTTAAAGACTATGACAGCGATCTCGCTTTAGGCACTCGTAACATCAAAGTGGCATTACGACGCTTAAGACGCTTCGCACGTGAAGGCTCAACGCTTGAGCTTGATTTGGATAAGACGATTCATTCAACAGCAGCAAATGCTGGCATGCTCGATATTCAAATGCGGCCCGAACGCCATAACCAAGTCAAAGTGTTGCTTCTCATGGATGTCGGTGGCTCGATGGATGATCATATTCAGCGCATTGCTGAATTATTCTCTGCCGCCAAAGCAGAATTTAAACATTTAGAGCACTACTATTTTCACAACTGCGTATATGACAATCTATGGGAAAGTAATCGTCGTAGACGGGATCAAGTGACGCCAACTCAAGAAATCATCAATAAATATGGGGCTGACTACAAGCTGATTTTTGTTGGTGATGCCACCATGTCACCTTATGAAATTCTGAGTCCTAATGGCTCCGTTGAATACAACAATAAGGAAGCAGGTGCCGTTTGGATTAATCGCCTGATTGATCACTTCCCGCATTTTGCTTGGCTCAATCCAGAACCTGAATCCATTTGGCAATATCGTCAATCCATCGATATTATGCAAAATCTTATGAAAGATCGCATGTATCCAGTCACCCTAAATGGCCTTGAAAGCGCTATGCGTCAACTTTCCAAGTAAGATTCTCTATTCAATTTAATTCAATTACAGATAGTCAATATGAGCACAAAGATTAGCGAACGCCTTAAAACCCTCGGCATTGATTTACCCCCACCGGGACCCCCTGCTGCAGCCTATGTGATGGCAGCAACTACCGGTAACACTGTTTTTCTCTCAGGCCATATTGCTAAACGCGATGGCAAGCCTTGGGTTGGAAAGCTTGGCAAAGATATGGACACCGAAACTGGTAAAGCAGCCGCCCGCTCAATCGCAATGGATTTAATTTCCACGCTACAAAATCATCTAGGCTCTTTAGATAAGGTAAAGCGGATTGTTAAAGTCATGGGCTTGGTGAATTCCACCGATAGCTATACAGAACAACACTTAGTTGTGAATGGCTGCTCAGAGTTACTATTTGAAGTGTTTGGTGATGCCGGAAAACATGCCCGTAGTGCTTTTGGTGTTGCGCAAATTCCGCTGGGCGCTTGTGTTGAGATTGAATTAATCGCCGAGATATAAATTGCTTTATTGCGATTAAAGAGGATCCAAACCGAGTATCTGGATGTCGACTTGCGTATCGACATCCAATACATAGGCAGCATTATCAGTAGCAAAGATTCTAATCTGTTCGGGATGTTGATCCATATAGGCTCTGCATACCAAGCGAGGTATTCCTAAAATCTTTTGGATCACCTCTTTCGAAAACAGTACTGGGTTACCCCTTTGGCCATTCACAGTCGGCAAGACAATCTCCTGCTCCGCGCTTCTTTGTTTAAATTGCTCTAACAAAGATTCAATTTCTGATGCGCCTACATGAGGTTGATCGCATAAAGCAATCAATAAAACATCGTAATCACTCTTGAGAGACTCAAGCCCAAGTCGCACTGACGATGATTGTCCTGCCTCAGGTTTTGGATTTCTGACCCATGTGATCAGGTTTTGAATATCCTGAAAGTTCTTTTGGATAGATTGAATTTCAGATTCAACTTCATCGGCGTAAAAACCAGTAACAATCACAGTCTCTGTTGGACTCAGATCCTGCATTGAATGGATAAAACGTCTTAACAAGCTGCTGCCATCTTTTATTAGTAGCGCTTTGGGATAACCTCCCAAGCGACTTCCCTCACCTGCAGCCAATATTAAGACGGCAAGGCGCAATGCTGAGCTTTTGGAAGGTTCACTAGAAACAGTCATTAGAGTGATAATAAATAGTTATTAATAAAAGCATTCACAAAAGAACGTAAAAAGAAGAAAACGCATGAACAGCACCGATTTAAGCGTCCTCAAATCTGCCGTTGAATGGCTCCAATCGGGTCAATCCGTTGCTATTGCTACCGTTGTGCAGACCTGGGGCTCAGCACCACGTCCAGTGGGTTCCTGGCTCGCTATTCGGGCTGACGGGCAGGTGGCTGGATCCGTCTCAGGGGGTTGCGTTGAAGATGATCTGATACGCAGGGTACAGACTGAAATCCTCACACGCAACACTCCAGAAATGGTCGTTTATGGCGTGACTCAACAGGAGGCTGCGCGCTTTGGTTTACCTTGCGGCGGCACCTTACGTTTGCTAGTTGAGCCAAAACCTGAACTAGCAGTGTTAGAAAAGCTACTGGAGAATATTTCTACCCATCAAATCAGTCGTCGCACTATCAACCTAACAACCGGTAAATCCACTCTTAGTGCTGGTGATCGTAATGATGAATTTTCTTGTACTGAACAAGAAATGCAAACGACTTATGGGCCACGTTGGCGCATGGTGATTATTGGTGCTGGACAACTTTCCTTGTACACGGCCGATTTTGCATTAGCCTCAGACTTTGAAGTGATCGTCATCGATCCAAGAGAAGAATATGCCGAAGGATTAAACCGATCCGACATCACCTTTTCACAAGGAATGCCAGATGATGTTTTGCTGGAGATCGGCGTTGATTCTCATACTGCAGTTGTCGCCCTAACGCATGATCCCAAGCTTGATGACATGGCCTTGATGGAGGCCCTAAAGTCTCCCGCCTTTTATGTTGGCGCACTTGGTAGCCGCAAAAACACCCAGAAACGCAAGGAGCGCTTGCTAGAGTTTGATGTTAGCCAAGAACAGGTTGAAAAATTGCATGGCCCTGTTGGGCTTTATATTGGCGCCCTCACCCCACCAGAGATCGCTGTATCGATTCTGGCGGAAGTGATTGCTGTTAAATACGGTATTAGTGTTCCAAAGAAAACTTAACGATTAGTCTAGAAATTTAGTTCGCTGTTAACTTGCCATCTTTTAAGCGTGGCTCAACGAAATGACCTTTTCGTGCACGGTTACCCGCAAATGATTTCAAGGTTTTAGCATCCAAACTCAATTCGGTTGGTTTGCCAGCACGTCCAGCACCTGAATAAGTAGCCCCATCCGGACCAACCGCGATTGCAGATGCTAAGTGCTCTTTATCATCCAAGCCCATCAAAATGACACCCTTGCCGCCTGTTGGCAGACGCTTGAGCTCATCCAAGGGGAAAACCAATAGCTTGGAGGCTGCGGATAAGCAGGCAACCTGTTTCATGCCTACTTTAACCTTGGCCGCACCTAAAGGCGCATCACCAGGAACTTTGGCATCCATACTCAAGAATGATTTACCAGCCTTATTACGAGTAGTCATGTCGGCAACATTCGCCAAGAAACCATAGCCCGCTTTAGTAGAAAGCAATACCAAATCATCCGTCTGGCCAGCGTAATAAGCGACCATTTGTGAGCCAGAAGCCAAGTTCACAAAGCTAGTCAATGGTGAGCCATCACCACGGGCCCCAGGCAGCTCACTCACGGGAACGGTATACACACGACCGTCACTGCCAAAGCCTTGAATCACATCAATGGTTCTCACTTCAAAGGTGGCATACAAAGCATCGCCCGCCTTAAAGCCGAATTGCGTTGCATCGTGCTCATGACCTTGACGAACACGTACCCAACCTTTTTGGGAAACAATCACTGTGACCGGCTCGTCAATAACTTTGGTCTCAGCTACGGCGCGCTTATCTTCCTGAATCAGGGTGCGACGATCATCACCAAAATCCTTCATATCAGATTCAATTTCTTTGATGATGCGCTTGCGCAGCACAGTATCGTTTTGCAGCAAGCCTTCTAAATCATCACGCTCAGTCTTGAGCTCTTTGAGCTCTTGCTCAATCTTGATACCCTCTAAGCGAGCCAACTGACGCAAGCGAATATCTAAAATATCTTCCGCTTGGCGGTCGCTTAGCTTGAATTCTTTAATCAGATCTGCTTTAGGCTCATCGCTATTGCGAATGATCTTGATCACCTTATCAATATTGAGAAGAACAGTTAAGCGCCCTTCCAAGATATGCATGCGATCTTTGACTTTGCCTAAACGATGATGCGTTCTCCGTGTAACGGTGGCAACCCTAAACGCAACCCATTCAGATAGGATTTCTTTTAAGCCTTTTTGACGCGGGCGACCATCATTACCAATCATCACCAAATTCATTGGCGCATTGGACTCAAGTGAGGTGTGTGCCAACAGCAGATTGACAAACTCATTCACGTCGATATTTTTACTCTTAGGCTCAAATACCAAACGCACTGCAGCATCTTTACTGGATTCATCACGAACGCCATCAAGCACATTCAGAATGGTTGATTTCAGGTTGTTTTGCTCAGGCGTCAGCGTCTTTTTACCAACCTTGACCTTTGGATTGGTAATCTCTTCAATTTCTTGCAGTACGCGCTGAGAGGAAGTTGCTGGCGGCAATTCATTGACAACGATTTGCCATTGACCACGAGCCAATTCTTCAACAGACCAACGTGCGCGCACTTTGATGCTGCCACGCCCTGCTTCATAAATCTGCGCAATTTCTGCTGCAGAAGAAATAATTTGGCCGCCACCTGGATAGTCAGGGCCAGGCATGATTTCTAACAACTCTGAAGTACTCATCTTGGGAGACTTCATTAAGGCGACTGCAGCGGTAGCAACTTCACGTAAATTATGTGAAGGAATCTCGGTTGCCATACCTACCGCAATGCCAGATGCACCATTAAGCAAAACAAACGGTAAGCGAGCTGGCAATAATTTAGGCTCTTGGAATGAGCCGTCGTAGTTCGGCGCAAAATCGACCGTACCTTCATCAATCTCACTTAGAAGCAAGCTAGCAATCTTCGTTAAACGCGCTTCGGTATAACGCATTGCCGCCGCTCCATCGCCATCGCGTGAGCCGAAGTTTCCTTGACCATCAATTAATGGATAGCGCAAGGAGAAGCTTTGAGCCAAACGAACCAATGCATCGTAAGCAGATTGGTCACCATGCGGGTGGAATTTACCAAGTACATCACCAACCACACGAGCACTCTTCACTGGCTTAGCATCAGCACGCAGCCCCATTTCGCTCATGGAGAACAAAATGCGGCGCTGTACAGGCTTCTGCCCATCGGATACATCCGGGAGAGCGCGACCCTTCACTACGCTAATGGCGTAATCCAAATAGGCACGCTCTGCGTATACCGCCAGCGTTAGGCTATCTTTACCATCTTCATTCAGGTCAATTGTTTTTGGATCATGTGCATCCGATCCACCACCAGAAGAGGCAGTTACTGCAGGAGCCTCGTCAACTTCAACAATGTCCATTTCAATTGGATTGGAGAACAAGTCAGCCTGATCTTCTGGAGTATTTTTTCCAGGGGTCTTTTTCGTTACCATTAGATATCTGCCTCCACTTCGTTGCCACGCTCTTCAAGCCAATCACGACGTGCGCCAGACTCGGATTTACCCATCAACATATCCATTGTTTTAAATGTTTCATCCTCGGTCCAGGTGCCTAAGGTAACTGGTAGCAAGCGGCGAGTATCCGGATTCAAAGTGGTATCCCAAAGCTGCTCCGCACTCATCTCCCCCAAACCTTTAAAGCGAGAAATCTGCCATGCGCTTTCTTTTACACCGTCTTTACGCAATTTATCTTCAATAGCCTGTAGCTCATTAGCATCTAAGGCATAAATTTTTTGCGCAGGTTTCTTACCGCGCGCTGGCGCATCAACCCTAAATAGTGGTGGCCTAGAAATATGCACATGTCCCAACTCAATTAGCTTAGGAAAATGCTTGTAGAAGAGCGTTAAGAGCAATACTTGAATATGCGCACCATCGACGTCCGCATCAGAAAGAATGCACACTTTGCCGTAACGCAGATTAGATAGATCAGGATTGTCATTGGCTCCATGAGGATCAACCCCAATCGCTACAGCAATGTCATGCACTTCATTATTGGCAAATAAGCGATCGCGCTCTGCTTCCCATGTATTGAGCACCTTGCCACGCAATGGCAGGATGGCTTGATATTCTTTATTGCGCCCCATCTTGGCTGACCCACCTGCGGAATCCCCCTCCACCAGGAAGATCTCATTCATGCCGATGTCTTGACTCTCACAATCAGTGAGTTTGCCTGGGAGTACCGCTACGCCAGAGGACTTTTTCTTCTCAACCTTTTGGCCCGCACGTGTTCTAGCTTGAGCTTGCTTAATGACCAAATCAGCCAATTTGCGACCATAGTCAACATGTTGATTGAGCCAAAGCTCTAAAGCAGATTTCACATAGCCAGAAACTAAACGCACTGCATCACGTGAATTAAGACGCTCTTTAATTTGCCCTTGAAACTGGGGATCTAATACCTTGGCAGACAAAATGAATGATGCGCGTGCAAATACGTCTTCAGGCATCAACTTGACACCCTTTGGTTGCAATGCGTGCATCTCAATAAAGCCTTTAACGGCATTAAATAGACCTTCACGCAAACCACTCTCATGAGTACCACCCGCAGGTGTTGGAATCAAGTTCACATAACTCTCGCGCACTGGTGCGCCGTCTTCGGTCCAGCACACTACCCACGCTGCGCCCTCGCCTTCAGCAAAAGAGTCATCCTCACCAGTGCCAGTAGCATATTGCTCGCCTTCAAATGGGGGAATGACTTCAGCGCCGTGACCTGCTTGTGCAATCGCTTCATTTAAATAGCCGCGCAAGCCTTGTGCATATTGCCAAGTCTGGGTATCGCCTGTCTTCTCTTGAATCAGGGTTACCTTAACGCCGGGCAATAAAACAGCTTTGGAACGCAATAAGCGAATGAGCTCAGGCATAGGTATAACTGAGCTATCAAAATACTTGCCATCTGGCCAAGCGCGAACACGAGTACCGTGGGATTTATCTTCTTTTGAAGAAGCAATCGTTTTGAGTTTTTCAATTACTTTGCCATCAGCAAAGGTCAATGTTGACATTTGGCTATCGCGCCAAACAGTCACTTCTAATCTTTTAGATAAGGCATTGGTTACTGAAACGCCTACTCCGTGCAAACCACCGGAGAAAGCATATGCACCACCAGTGCCTTTTTCAAACTTACCACCCGCATGAAGCTGAGTGAACACAATCTCCACTACAGGTAATTTCTCAGTAGGATGCATCCCCACCGGAATACCGCGACCATCATCTTCGACACTAACGCTGCCATCGGTATGCATAGTGACAATAATTTGCTTACCAAACCCGCCCAAAGCCTCATCGGATGCGTTATCCAGCACCTCTTGAATGATGTGGAGTGGATTATCAGTGCGGGTGTACATTCCAGGCCGTTGACGGACTGGTTCAAGTCCTTTTAGGACCTGAATCGACGATTCGCTGTATTCGGAAGTTTTACGGGTAGCCATGCGCGCAAATTGTAGTCATGTCTGAGATCCAGACCGAATTTTTCGAGTATTACCCTGTCATCCATGCCAAAATCGGGGAATGGGAGCCTTAAGTCATATTCGCGTTTTAGACCTTAGCCGAGTCTTGGCCGGTCCTTGGTGCGCTCAAAATCTGGCCGATTTGGGTGCTGATGTCATTAAAGTCGAGAGACCGGGCGCAGGGGACGATACCCGCCATTGGGGCCCTCCCTTTGCCAAAGATGCTAATGGCAAGGAAACAGAAGAATCTGCCTATTTTATTTGCATTAACCGCAATAAACGCTCGATTACAGTCGATATTGCCAAACCTGAAGGCCAAGAACTCATCCGAAAACTGGCTTTGGACTCTGATGTAGTGATTGAAAACTACAAGGTTGGCGACCTGGCTAAATATGGTCTGGACTATGAAAGCCTCAAAAAGGTAAAAGCGGATTTGATCTATTGCTCAATTACCGGGTTTGGGCAAACTGGGCCTTATGCCAATCGTCCTGGATACGATTTCATCATTCAAGGCATGGGTGGCTTCATGAGCGTGACTGGTGAAGCACATGATTTTGAAGGCGCAAGCCCGCAAAAATCTGGGGTAGCGATTGCAGACATCTTTACTGGCATGTATGCCAGCACCGCCATCCTCGCAGCCATTGTTCATCGTGACCGCACCGGTGAAGGCCAATACATCGATATGTCATTACTGGATACACAAGTGGCGGTGATGGCCAATGTATCCAGCGCCTACCTAACCTCAGGAGAAGTTCCCAAACGCTGGGGCAATGCTTCTCCGATCATTGTTCCTTACCAAACCTTCCCTACTTCTGATGGCTGGATGATTGTTGGTGCTGGCAATGACGGTCAGTTTCGTCAGTTTGTTACAGCAGGCGGTGAAGCCCAATTAGCAGATAACCCGCTATTTGCTTCGAATCCACTGCGCGTTGAGCACCGCAAGCAACTCATCCCTCTTTTAGAGCAGATGACTCGCAAAATGACTAAAGGCGAATGGATTGCATTACTTGAGAAAGCCAATGTACCTTGTGGGCCCATTAATAACTTTAAAGAAGTCTTTGAAAATGAGCAGGTAATGCATCGTGGTGTTCAGATTGATGTTCCCCACCCAACTGCTGGGACGATGAAATTGGTTGCTAGCCCAATGCGCTTGTCAAAGACGCCGACTGAAGCACGGATGGCACCACCGACACTAGGTCAACATACCCAAGAAATTTTGCATGAACGTCTCAAGCTAGATGATCAAGCGATTGAAGAGTTACGCACCAAGGGAATCATTTAAAGCACATGACTACGCAAACATCCAAAGCGGGACTATCGATGAAGGATGTCCTGATTTATGGCGGTCTCATGGTCACCTTATCGATGGGTATTCGTCATGGCTTTGGCCTCTTTAATCTCCCAATTACCTCTGCCAATGGTTGGGGTCGTGAAACATTTGCTCTAACTATTGCCCTCCAAAATCTGATTTGGGGTGCAGTGCAACCGATTACTGGCGCGCTTGCGGATCGTTATGGCGCATTCAAAATCATGGTTGCTGGCGGGATTTTGTATGCCCTAGGTTTAGCGGGCATGGCAGTTTCCACCGATGTGATGAACTTCACTCTTGCGGGCGGCTTGCTGATTGGTTTGGCACAAACTGCCACTACCTACAGCGTGATTTACGGAATTCTGGGTCGCAATGTATCAGCAGAAAAACGGGTTTGGGCAATGGGTATTACTGCAGCCGCTGGATCATTTGGTCAGTTCCTCATGATTCCAGCTGAGCAAGGTTTACTCAGTACGCTTGGCACCCAAGATGCACTTCTCATGTTGGCATTGATGGCCAGCCTCATGATTCCAACCGCATTTATGTTGCGTGAAAAGAATTTCACTCACAACCATAAATTGGGTGATCAAACCATCAAACAGGCATTAAAAGAAGCCATTGGTAATCCCAGCTTTCGCTATCTCACCTTAGGTTATTTTGTTTGCGGCTTTCAGGTGGTGTTTATTGCAGTTCACCTAGCGCCCTACCTCAAAGATCTTTCCTCTAGCTATCCCGCTGTTGGTGCTCCAGTAGTAGCAACTACTGCCCTTGCCTTAATTGGTCTATTTAATATCTTCGGCACCTATAGTTCGGGAATCTTGGGGCAACGCTTTCCTAAGCGCTATTTACTATCTGCAATCTATATTGGGCGCTCCATTGCGATTGTGGCATTTTTGTTATTGCCGCCCACACCGATGAGCACTTATATCTTCGCTGCCATCATGGGGTTCTTGTGGCTCTCAACCATCCCCCTTACCAACGGCATCGTTGCGCAAATTTTTGGTGTGAAGTATTTGACGATGCTTTCAGGTCTGATCTTTTTCTCGCACCAATTGGGTAGTTTC
Source organism: Polynucleobacter sp. UB-Tiil-W10 (assembly GCF_018881605.1). GTDB lineage: Bacteria > Pseudomonadota > Gammaproteobacteria > Burkholderiales > Burkholderiaceae > Polynucleobacter. Next base: position 1,790,260 of record NZ_JACVPZ010000001.1, on the reverse strand, counting down.
TGTGGAGCCTTCCTAGGTGGTTATTTATTTGATAAGACTGGCTCCTATTTAATTGTTTGGGAAATCGCCATAGGATTAGGCGTATTTGCCTTCCTAGTTAACCTTCCAGTAAAAGAACGAGCAATTCATAGAGTGGCGAATGCTTAAGAAAAAACCCGCAATCAGGAAGATTGTTTCCTATGGGTTTGTTTTGCTTGTATTGCTATTTATTTTTTCGATGTACTTTGCACCCGATATGATGATCGCTGTGACAAATCAAGTGTGGGCATTGTGTGGATGGTGACTTCATGAGAGTGAATGCTGTGCATGATCTTTTATTTACAGCTCTTATAATTTCCTTAGCATATTTTTAGCTTTGCAACTGACTCGCCGTAGCACAATGGATAGTGCACATGCCTCCTAAGCGTGGGATACAGGTTCGATTCCTGTCGGCGGGACCAAAATTTCCTCATACTTATCCACAGGTTTTGTGGATAAATCACTAAAAGTTTTCGTAAGTCTCAGATTTGTATAGGCTGACCTAGCTTGCCTAATTTGTGTGCAGAATGTATTTCATTATTTTCCGTATTCACTTATAAATATTTTAATGAGTGTCTCTGTATTTATGTGCTAAGCAATTTATCAATAAGGGCATAGAACGCGAAGTTCCCTTACACTGAGTGCCATGACCAGTCTATCTACCAGCACACTTGCCGCCCTCGAGGAAATGCTCCAAAACACGGCACGTTCTGCTCCCGCCGATTATCTGCCGATCTATTTATCCCGTGGTGCAATAGGTGAACAACTGATTGGTCATCTCAATCCTGATTTCATACCCTACTTGCAAGAGTCGCTCCAAAAAGAAACTATTCCACTGATTGTGATGGGCCATGAAAAGCTCACGATTCAATTAAGCAAGCCCAGAGATTTATCCAATAGCCTTTATCAATTGGCTAACCGCATGCGCTTGGGCGGATTTATTCCAGGCTGGCGTAACGAGGATTTTGCTTGGGTTGATCAAAATGGTCACAAATACTTTCGCATGGAGCGCGCCGCGTTTCGCACCTTTGGCTTTCGCAGTATGGCAACGCATATCAATGGCTATACGCAAGGCAACACGATTTGGCTGGGAAGACGTAGTGAGACTAAGCCCACTGATCCTGGCAAGCTAGATAACTTAGCTGCTGGCGGGATTACTGCTGATGAAACCCCTTGGGTCAGTGCGCGTCGCGAACTTTGGGAAGAAGCTGGTGTGCCCGAGCAAATTGCAGATCAGATTGAGCCTGTGGGGCGTATTCATATGCGCCGCCCTTCACTTGATCGAGGTTTTCATGATGAGCAGCTCTACATTTACGACCTGGAATTAGCCGATAACTTTGTTCCCACCAATCATGATGGTGAAGTGAGTGGCTTTATTGAAATCTCACTCCTAGAGGCCGCCGCTCGTATCTTGGCCGATGAATTTACTTCTGATGCCGCTTTTGTGACTGCAGACTTTATATTGCGCCGCAATAAATAGTCCATTTGAACTGATTCAGCTTTTTGAGCTTAATCCACCCCGCTTGACTGGCGTCATGTAGCAATCAGTCAATTCGTGGTTAAATCGTACTTAAGGATGAAACAGGGGTGCCCTTCAAAGCGGATTTAGCTTAGAAGGCGCTGAGAAAGACCCTAGAACCCGATCCAGGTAATGCTGGCGTGGGGAGTTACATCAGACCGACACCCGGTTTCGTCCATCTAAAACAGCTAGGAGATGGACATGAGTACAGGCAATACCTCAACTAAAAACGCTAAACACGAGATTCCAAGTTTAAAAAGTTTGGAACGCGACTTTGGGCAAAAGTTTGCCTATCCAGCATCGACAAAAACTTACCTGCAAGGTTCGAGACCCGATATTAAAGCGCCAATCCGCATGATTGAGCAATTACCGACTCGCGTAGGTGAAGAGTTGATGGCGAACCCACCAGTACCTGTCTATGACACTTCAGGTCCATATAGCGATCCAGATGTTGTCATCAATCTCGAGCAAGGTTTGCCAAGACTGCGTGACGCTTGGATTACAGAACGTAATGACACCGTACAACTATCCGGACCTAGTTCCGAGTATGGCGTGGCGCGCTCACAAGATGAAGCCACACAAAAATTACGCTTTTCTCACATTAGTGCACCACGCGTAGCCAAATCTGGCCATAACGTCAGTCAAATGTATTACGCCCGCCAAGGAATTATTACTCCTGAAATGGAATACATCGCCTTGCGCGAATCCATGGGCCTTGAGCAACTCCGCAAAGATCCAGCTTATAAGCAACTCTTAAAGCAGCACCCTGGCAAAAGCTACGGCGCTAACTTACCTGAAATCATTACTGGTGAATTTGTTCGCTCTGAAATTGCTGCCGGCCGAGCGATTATTCCTGCCAACATTAATCACCCAGAATTAGAGCCAATGATTATTGGCCGTAACTTCCGCGTCAAGATTAACGGCAACTTGGGTAACTCTGCTGTGACCTCCTCCATCAATGAAGAAGTAGAAAAGATGGTGTGGTCTATTCGTTGGGGTGCAGACACCATCATGGATCTCTCTACTGGTAAGCATATTCATGAGACACGCGAATGGATTATTCGCAACTCCCCAGTTCCGATTGGCACAGTTCCAATCTATCAAGCTTTAGATAAAACCGGTGGCATTGCTGAAGATCTCACTTGGGAAATGTTCCGCGACACTTTAATTGAGCAAGCAGAGCAAGGTGTTGATTACTTCACTATTCATGCGGGTGTACTGCTGCGCTATGTACCACTAACGGCTGATCGCATTACTGGCATTGTTTCTCGTGGTGGCTCGATCATGGCCAAGTGGTGCCTCGCCCATCACAAAGAGAACTTCCTCTATACAAAGTTTGATGAGATTTGCGAAATCATGAAAGCGTATGACGTGTCATTTAGCTTAGGCGATGGCTTACGTCCTGGTTGTATTGCTGACTCCAATGATGCTGCTCAGTTTGGTGAACTCCATACGCTTGGCGAGTTGACTGCTAAAGCCTGGAAGCATGATGTGCAAGTCATGATTGAGGGTCCTGGTCACGTTCCAATGCAGCGCATTGAAGAAAATATGACTGAAGAGCTCAAGCATTGCTTAGAAGCCCCCTTCTACACACTCGGACCATTGATTACCGATATCGCCCCTGGATATGATCACATTACCAGTGGTATTGGCGCTGCACAAATTGGTTGGTACGGTACAGCGATGCTTTGTTATGTCACACCAAAGGAGCATTTAGGCTTGCCGGATAAAGAGGATGTGCGCGAAGGCATCATCACTTACAAGATTGCAGCTCATGGTGCAGACTTAGCCAAAGGTTTACCTGGCGCACAAGTACGTGATAACGCCCTGTCTAAAGCCCGCTTCGAGTTCCGCTGGGAAGACCAATTTAATCTTGGCTTAGATCCTGAGCGTGCGCGTGAGTATCACGATGCAACACTGCCAGCTGAAGGTGCCAAAATTGCTCACTTCTGCTCAATGTGTGGTCCTAAGTTCTGCTCTATGAAGATCACGCAAGAAGTTCGCGACTACGCAGCAACCTTAGATGCCGATGGCAACCCTAAAGCTAAGGTGATTCCCATTACCGAAGTGACCGATGCTTCAAAGGGTATGGAAGAAATGTCTGCTGAGTTCCGTAAGCGCGGTAGTGAAATTTATCAGTAAGCAATCTGGAGTGATTAGGTAATTGATGACTAGCGCAAGCTTCTCTAATAGCAAGTACGCGATTGTTGGTGGCGGCCTCATGGGTCGCTTACTAGCTCTTGCGCTTGCTAGAGGTGGCGCTCAAGTTGATCTATTTGATAAGGGTGGTCCTGATGGAGCCCATGCTGCTGCGCGGATTGCGGCGGCGATGTTAGCGCCATTAGCCGAATCTGCAATTACCGAAGATTCTGTGGTGTGCATGGGTTTGCATAGTCTGCCTCGCTGGAAAGAGATCATCGCAAGTTTGACTAAGCCGGTTTACTTTCAGCAAGATGGCACATTAATTTTGTGGCATCGACAAGATGCTAGTGATGCAGAACGCTTTGCTGCGCATCTGGAAAAAAACTGTCGCAGCAACTCTGACTTAAGTGCACCGCTAAGACTCAATAATGAAGCATTGCGTGAACTTGAACCTGGCGTTGCGGATCGCTTTAATCAGGGGTTGTATTTACCGCATGAAGGGCAATTGGATAATCGCCAATTACTGGATGCACTAGTCGATGAATTAGCAGTGCTTCAGGTTCAATGCCACTGGCACACCGAGATTGACCCACAGGAGTTGCGCAAACAAACTGCCTATAGAGCGGTGATTGATTGCCGCGGTACGGGCGCTAAAGCGTCTTGGTCTTCTAGTGAGACACCGAATAACTTACGTGGCGTGCGTGGCGAAGTTGTGCGACTCTATGCTCCAGAAGTGAAGTTGCGCCGCCCTACACGCCTCATTCATCCGCGCTACCCGATTTATATTGCCCCAAAAGAAAATGATATTTATGTAGTGGGTGCTACTGAGATTGAATCCGATGACTTATCGGAAATGAGTGTGCGCTCGGCCATGGAATTGCTTAGCGCGGTCTACACAGTGCATAGTGGCTTTGCTGAGGCACGTATTCTGGAGATGGCTACGCAGTGTCGCCCGACTCTCAAAAATAATCTCCCAGAAATACGAACCATAAAAGATAAAGGGCTGGTTGATTTGATCATGATCAATGGCTTATATCGCCATGGTTTTATGATTTCACCAGCGGTGCTCGATTGCGCCTTGCAAGTTTTAGAGCAAGGATCTAGCAAGACTGCATTGGAATTGGGTTTGAGCATTACCCATGACAATAATCGTATAGAGGCGGTATGCGCGTAATCGTCAATCAAGTAGAGTATGAGATGCCAAGCAAAAGCATGGTTGCCGATGCGCTAGCTTTGATTAATGCAAAACCACCATACGCTGTAGCAGTAAATCTGAATTTTGTTCCCAAGACGAAGCACGCTGATTTTGTCTTGAATGAGAATGACCAAATTGAAGTCATCGCCCCAGTTACTGGTGGCTGATCTCGATGAATATAAGAGTGAAGTTGAAATGAACGCACCCCTACCAAGCAAGCTCAATAGCGCTGATACTCTTGTCCTCTATGGTGAGAGCTTTGCGAGTCGATTGCTTTTGGGTACCTCGCGCTATCCTTCACCGCAGGTTTTAGAGAACGCCGTGCAGGCATCTAATCCCGCCATGATTACTGTGAGTTTGCGCCGTCAAGGTAGCTCAACTGCAGAGGCGCATAGTGGCTTTTGGCATTTACTCAAGAAGATGGCCGTACCTGTCCTACCGAATACTGCTGGCTGCCATAGTCCACAAGAAGTCATTGCAACAGCTCAAATGGCCCGAGAAGTTTTTGAAACGGATTGGATCAAGTTAGAACTCATTGGTGATGATTACACTTTGCAACCCGATGTCTTGCGTTTAGTACAAACAGCAGAGACTTTGATTAAAGATGGTTTTAAGGTGTTGCCGTATTGCACTGAAGATCTGATTTTGTGCCAACGACTGGTTGATGTTGGATGTCAGGCGATCATGCCTTGGGCAGCCCCTATTGGTACTGGTCAAGGACCTTTAAATCCCTATGCCATGAAACTATTGCGCGATCGGCTGAAGGTTCCGCTCTTGGTAGATGCTGGTCTTGGGCTTCCTTCGCATGCCTGCACCGTCATGGAATGGGGATTTGATGGTGTATTACTCAATACTGCAGTAGCCCTGGCAGATGATCCTGTCGTGATGGCCAAAGCCTTTGCGATGGCAGTGGATGCAGGGCGCGCAGCCTATTTATCTGGCGCCATGAAACCCCAAGAATCAGCCCAAGCAAGTACTCCTTTGGTGGGCACTCCTTTTTGGCATCAATCGTAGTTTTATAAAGATACTAAGTTAAGTACACTGAGCTTATGAGCCTGATTCGTGACCTAGCCGACCAAATTGTTGCCGCGCATCGCAATGAAGATTTGTGCATACCTATTCCGGCCTTTAGCCTCAACTCCCCGCCTCCACTCATCGATAACGAAGCGGCGGTTGATCATTACGAATTGGCGGGTGCATTAGCTAGTATTGAAATGGGATTTATTGAACCGGATGCAAAAGTATTGGGTAAAGCTTGGTCCCGCATGACAACTCAGGATGGTGGGTTTAATCCCTTTAAATGGCCTAATAGGCCAGAGCATTTTGATTTGCTGCCTTGGACTCGCAATATGAATCCCAACGCCTTTAAAGAGTGTCCAAAACGCTTAGGCTTGTATGGCGTTATGCCCGATGCTGACTGGGTCAAACGCATGGTTGACGCTGAATTACCAACCGTACAACTGCGCTTTAAGTCAGACGAAAAATCCAAGATCAGAAAACAGATAAAAGAATCCGTAGCTGCTGCAAAAGATAGCAAGACCCTCTTATTCATTAATGATTATTGGCAAGAAGCAATAGATGCTGGCGCTTATGGTGTGCATTTAGGTCAAGAGGATTTAGTAGACGCTAATCTTGAAGAGATTCGTTCTGCAGGCTTAAGACTGGGTTTGAGTACGCATGGCTATGCTGAACTTGCTTATGCAGATCGCTTTTGTCCAAGCTACATTGCGATGGGCGCAGTCTTTCCGACGAATTTGAAGAAAATGCCTACTGCACCGCAAGGCTTAGGTCGCCTCTATCAGTACGTCAAATTAATGAGTCACTACCCACTGGTAGCGATCGGTGGCATTGATCAAGATAGCATTCATGCGGTAGCTAAAAGTGGTGTTGGTTCAGTAGCTGTTGTGAGAGCCATTACCCAAGCCAAAGATCCTCAAGCTGCAGTTAAGCATTTACAAGAATTAATGCAGGCTTAAATCGAATTAGCGCTTATCAAATTTTCCTAAAAGATGCTCAACAAATGCACTTGCTTGAGCCACCGCCCATTGAGCATCTTCTTTAGCTACCAAATCACCCTTGTAATCACCCATTAAACGAAGATCCTCGACCTTATTTAATGCTTTACCAAATTCAATTGAGACATGGCCTGTTCTTACTAATTTAAGGCTAAAAACAGATATGAGGCCGCTATGGGTTTTTGTATGTTCAACCGACTGAACCTCACCGGAAGCAAGCAAAGCCCCACGAGCAGCGTCGAACATTGCGTAATAGGCTCTATTACATGCTCCATCAAAATCACCAGCATTTAATAGTATTTTTGCCGAGGCAGCTGCTGTTGTAGCTTTACTAAAAAGCTCTTTTGCCTTCAAAGCACAATGCCTTCGTTTCGCACATTGTTAATAAGACTTGGATTTGAATAAACCTCTGGATGATCCCATTCTTCCTGCCATATTGGAAGCGGCTGAATACGTATGCCAGTCTCCAAAAGAACCTCGTAAGCAAGATCATCCATGGCAAATTTTGTCGCCATAAACGGAGTTGCTAGACCCTTCAAAAGAATAGCAACATCAGCATCACTCTCTGCGTGATGACTACCCCTAGCTCGACTTCCAAACAACAATGCTTTTGCTATTGGAAAGTATTGAGCGACCTTATCCATAAAAGCTGATGTAGCAGCTTTTGTTTGATCGTCAATGAAGAAATTGCTCATAGCCTCTATTATCCAAAGAAAGAGGCGCCAAAGCAAACAAGGTCTATATCCACGCTGGTTTGAGGTTAAAAGCACCTCTAGAGCTTGTTTTTTTCATCCAGCAAAGCAGTTGGATAAAAGTCATGCATGTGCCACAAAGGTCCTGGGCCTTCACCAATACTTAAGAAGCGGCCCGCCTCTAAACCAGCTTCTACATAGGCGATCGCCTTAGCAACCGCATGAGCCAGATCATGACTGTCAGCAAGGTAGGTAGCAATTGCAGACGCTAAAGAGCATCCAGTGCCGTGAGTGTTTACGGTATTCACGCGATAGTGCTTGAATTCCTTAGTCTGCAAAACTTCCAAACCGTCTTCAATCGTGCGCCACATTAAGTAATCCGTAATTTGGGTATGCGTGCTATCTAAATGACCGCCTTTAATCAGAACTGCTTGTGGTCCCATTTCGAGCAAATCTTCTGCAGCCAATTTGAAATCATTAGGACCGCTAATCTCACGACCTAGCAATAAGGAGGCTTCATCCAAGTTTGGTGTAACGAGTGAGGCAAGCGGAAATAATTCGGAGATCATTGCCTGGGCGGTATCGTCACCACCTAAGCTTGCTCCAGAAGTGGCACGCAAAACAGGGTCCAGAATAATTCGTTTGACGCCGTGTTTACGTAAAGATTTAGCCACTGTTCGGACTATTTCTGGACTGGCTAACATGCCTATTTTGACAATATCCGCCCCAATATCCATCAAAACAGCGTCGATCTGAGCCTCAACCACATCAAGATCGACATCCTGAATACGCGTAACGCCCAAGGTATTTTGAGCAGTAATTGCGGTGATGACGGACATCCCATAGCCACCTAAGGCGGTGATCACCTTGAGATCGGCCTGCAGCCCCGCCCCGCCGCCACTATCGGACCCAGCAATGGTCAGTACTTTAGGGATCTGCACAGAAGTGGGAAGAAGTGATTTCATCTTGCTATAATATCGGCTTATTCCTCGATAGCTCAGTCGGTAGAGCGCCGGACTGTTAATCCGTAGGTCCCTGGTTCGAGCCCAGGTCGAGGAGCCACCCATTCACAGAAGTGGGCACCATCAAAGGTGCACTGCTTTTCGAGAAGCCAACAGCCCTAGCTAGTTCGGCTTTACTGCCTGAGATCTGAGCCTCTTTCGCGGTAACTCGAATCTCACTTACCAAGTGACGCAAATAATCCTTACCAAAGCCGCTATCACGGTCTAATAGCTTAGAACGAAGAGCGTTGCAGAACAAGCCTACCTGATTGGGCTTAACGGCTGGAATTGACTGCTTACGCTTATATCCAGCCATCTCTAACAAAACTTCTTGCCGTCTTGCAGAAATTTGATGGCTTCGCTTTTGCAATACCTCATCCATTGGAATGAGATTGTTTTCTACGGCCTCCATCAAGCGACTGGACTTAGTTTGAAGCAAATCGAGCTCCTTCTGCAATACCTTGATTTCGGCACCATCGGCTTCCTGTCCATCTTTGATCTGACGTTTTAGTTCTGCAAGCATGGACTTCACACGGCTTTCTGAGAAAACCTGGCTTGCAAGGTTAGAAAGCACCAGTTGATCAAGCTTTTCCATAGGAACAGCAGGATTGGTACATAGACGTGCTCCTTTATTAATGCGGGTAGCGCATTTGTAATAGCGGTACTTGCCACCTTTACCGGTCATCAAGGTCATGCTGGAGCCACAAAGCCCACACTTGGCTAAGCCCGTTAACAGTGTTTTAGTCGTTACTACCCTTGGCGGTACTACATCAAAAGAACGTGATTGCTTGCGAGCTTTAGTTGCCTCAAAGATGGCCTTATCAATCATAGGATCTACTGGCACTGGCACCCATTCTGACTCTGGTTTTAGCAACTTAGTCTTATTATTTTTCTTATTGAAATAGTACTGCCCAATGTAGATTTCATTAGACAAAACTTCGTGCACTCTTGCCCTAGACCAGAGAGTGCCTCTTAAGGTTTGCCCAGTCTCATTCAAATGCGTTGCGATATCCTTAGCACCCATAGAGCCTTTAGTGCCCCCATACAGATAGAGATCAAAGATTCGCTTAACTAGAATTGACTCTACGGGATCAATTGCTATTTTGCTTTTTCGTTTTCCATTATTACCAACGACTTCAACCTCAATAATGCGATACCCGAAAGGTGCGGGAGCGCCATTCCAAAATCCTTGACGAGCATTTTCTTTCATTGCTCGCAAAGTGTGTTTGCCATTTTCCTTGCTACTGTATTCATCAAAAACAGAAAATATTTTTCTTGCCATCTCACCAGCAGGATCATTACTCGTTTCTTGAGTGATTGAAATCAGTCTTACATTGGAACGATTTAAAGTTCGCTCATGCAGTCCAAACTCTAAAGAGTCTCTATAAAAGCGTGAAAGGCTGTGAACAATAATAGCCTCAAATGGAGAGGGACTAATCGTGGCTTCAGACATCATTATTTGAAACTCAGGTCTGCGATCATCGGTAGCAGACTCCCCTGCTTCTATGTATTCATGACCAATACTGTAGCCTCTAGAGGCACACCACTCTCGCATTTGGCGAAGTTGATCGGGAATAGACAGATTCTTTTCCGCCTGCCGTACAGTTGAGACTCTTGCGTAAAGTGCGACTGCCATATTCCCTCTCCTTATTCGTCATTCATGCTACTGGCTTGCTGAATCATTAAAAGCAATTCGGGCAAGATTTGGTTGATTAATCTAATTTCCTGCGCTGATGATGTCTCGGGTTTGTCGCCTTCGATGTAGATAACTTCGATCTTGAGTTCTTGGCTCACTCATAGGGCACCTCCTTTCGTGCAGTATTGGCCCGCCCTATATCCGATCCATAATGCCGTTTTATGAGAAGCTCCAATTCCGGTAAGAGCCCCTTCTTTCCAAACTCATCTAGTGCTACTTTCCGTAATGCTAAAAATTGATGCTGTGTTGGTAGACCAACTTCAGCCGAAGCCAAAATTCTGTCTAAGTGAATGTTCACGAGCTTTTGAATTTGCTCAACAAGTGGATTCATGATTTACCCACCCGCATCTCATCAATTCGCTGTTGAATGTCGACCTTCCATGCAAATTCATCATGAACACGATGCATCAAGAGAGCCATACGCTCAGTGACTTGATCTAAACCAATTTCACTGTAGCCACGCTGTAAGCTATGAATCGCTCCCAAGCGTTTGGCGTAACCATACAAACTAATTGCTACGCGCATCTCACGCTCTGCAAGTCTTGCTTGAGGATCGCACTCACGATAGACCCCTAGACCTTCGATCATCTCAATACGATTTTGTAAATCTACCCATAATGGATGAATATTCCAACGTGAACGATTGGTGTCAGCGCTTGGAATAGCTAACTTAGTGTGCTCATTGACTAAGTACCGCAAAATATCACCTTGTCGCTCAGACAGATCACCAAAGGTACGAATACCAAATCGCTTGAGGATAGGCTTGCGAGTTTGCCACTCAATGCGCCAAACGTCATGCTCGGCTCCCCAGATTGGAAAGAACCAAGTTTTATTACTCTGCTCAGCAATTTCATCGCATTTGTTATAGATTCGTAAAACCAAATCGCCAGATCCAAATTGAAAGGTTTGCACCTTGCCATTTTTACGATGCTGGGCATCTTTACTGACCTGAGATACAAAAGAGTCTTCATCAAAATCGATTTCATCAACTTGATAATCAAACGTCAAATCTAATCTTGATAAGGATTCTGGGCGGTATGGAATGTAGCCGACTGACTGAGCCCATTCAAGGAATCGCTGATGGAGCGTTATAGCCCCATGATGCCAAAGAGCATATGAAGAATAAGTAACAAAGAAATTGGGTTTATTTAACTCACCACACTGAATTCGAAATAATTCGTTCTCAAGTAGAAACGGAAACCCACTGGCTGTTCCATGAGAAGACAACAAAAATTCTTCAGTGCCCAGCTTAATCACTTTAGGCACCTTGGATTTAGTCTGCTGTAAGCGTTCTTTTTCAACAGCCAACATCGGAAAAATAAAACCAGCATTACCATCTGCCCTCAAATAATAGGCACACTCAATAGTGTCAAAACCCGCAAGGAGATGGTTGAATTTCATGGCTATTTCTTGCCGTAGCTATCTTTGGTCATGACCAAGTCACCATATAGGAAGCTACTGATTGGCAATTTAAGTTCGGCTTCAAGCTTTTCATAATGCTTATCAGCCAATCTTCTAAACTCTTTTCTTGGGCCTTGGATGTGATATCTCTTGGGTTCATCAGGACTGACAAAATCCTCTACCCCTAAAGCTTCTGGGTCAAACTCTTCCCCCAAGGTGTGCGGCAAGGTTCTTTCTAGATCATCTAATGCAGCGTTCAAAATATCTGCAACCAGTTGGGTGCGATTTCTTTGGGGATACATCTCACAGAGCGCATCAATCTTGGCTCCAATGCTAATAGGGAGGCGGAATGAATACGGTTTTGTTGCTTGATTAGCGTTATCTAAAGCACCCCACATAGCTAGCAAAATGTCTGTTTTCATGTATTTATCCTGTAATACAACTGTATGACTATAAGATTACACAATTATTTAAAAATAAACAATCAATTTAGGAAATATTTTGTTGTGTTGTCTTTTTGCCATCCGTCCTCGCTGCGCTCGGGCGAGAAGCAAAAAGGATTAGAAATACTTAACTACTTGTTTTTTCTATATATTTTCTACTTTATGTATTTATAGACCCCCGTGTTACTTAGACGGGGGGTTAAATACAAGACTGGAGCCGGATAGAAAATCAAAAGGAATCAGATTTCAGCCCTTCTCCACCTTCCGTTAATCAGCCAAAGCGGTCGTTCCAGTTATGTTGGCGACGGTCAAAAATCGACCCATAGCGGACGCTCACGGCAAGCCACCCTAGAAAAGAAACCTATATCCAACACCAGTTTCAGTAATGACATGCTTTGGCTGCGCGGGATCATCTTCAATTTTTTTACGAAGCGCCCCCATGTAAATTCTCACGTAGTGATGATTATCAACATCGTTAGGTCCCCATACACCCAGCAAAAGCTGTCTATGGGTCAATACAATATTTGGATGCGTTACTAAAAATGCTAGCAAACGATACTCAATGGGGGTTAAATGAAGAACTTCCTCTTCCCGCTTTACGATCCTTGTTGTCAAATCAACATTGATATTTCCAAATTTAAAAACCGTCTCACCCTTATCGGATGCCATCGAACGCCTACGTAGCTGCGCTCGGACTCTTGCTACTAACTCCCCAGGGCTAAAAGGTTTTGATAGGTAATCATCAGCCCCAATATTAAGAGCTTCTATTTTGTCATCCTCATGGGTTCTGGCAGAAACCACAATAATTGGCACGTCTGACCAAGTTCTAATATCTCGAATGAAGTCAATGCCCGAACCATCAGGCAGACCTAAGTCAACTAACACCACATCCGGTTGACGTGAGCCCGCCTCTATTAGTCCACGAGAAACTGTGGCTGCCTCAAATACCTGAAATTGCTCCGCCTCTAACGCCATCTTGATAAGCCTACGAATATTTGGCTCATCCTCGATAACGATTGCGACGGGAATTGGTTGTGACATCTAGCTACCTTATCAACTTCTACTGATCTTCAACATCAATTTTAGGGGGATTACCCCGGGGCAAGCTAAAGGTAAACCGCGCACCGCCACCTTCCATTGTCTTTCCAGTAATCTTGCCGCCATGCGCCTCAATGATGGCCCTGCAAATAGTGAGCCCCAGGCCAACACCAGAAATTGCACCCTCCTTATTGCCTCGCTCAAATTTTCTAAAAATATCTTCCTCTTTCCCCCTGGGAAGACCAGGTCCATTATCCTGCACCCAAATCTCGACAGAGTGTGGAGAAGCGACTGAAGCACCTATAGATACGCTGCTGTTTTTAGGGGTGTATTTATAAGCATTTTCTAGAAGATTAATAAAGACACGCTCTATCAGAACCGCATCAAAATTTAATAGGGGCAAATCAGGAGGTAACGTCACTGTGACATGCCTACCTTCACTCGCCGACTCAACAGCCTTGATGGCGGCACCAATTGCCTCTTCAATCAGAAACCATTGTTTATTTAATTGGACCGTACCAGACTGAAGTCGGGCCATATCTAATAGATTACTTACTTGTGAACTCATTTTTAAAGCTTTTTCACGCAAAAGCACTGCAATCTCTTTTTGCTCGGAAGTCAGCGGTGCATCTAACATCTCCAACGCATCAGTCAATCCAACCAATGCCGTGAGTGGAGTTCGTAAATCATGTGAAATAGCCGACAGCAGGGAGTTTCTCAAGCGTTCTGATTCAATTTGTACCGTTGAACATTGAGCGACTGAAACATAATGAATTCGCTCTAACGAGATTGCCAGCAAACGAGCAAATGTATCGAGTAATCTACGCTGCTCAGGGGACTTTAAGCGGGTAGAACTTGGAGCATCAATCACCAAGATTCCACGAGTACGCATTGGTGCTCGCAAAGGAATGTACAGCAAAGGCGCACCTGGCAAAGAATCAGTGCCATTGCCAGCCTCTTTAGAATTATCAAAAGCCCATTGAGCAATGGCTAAATCTGCCTGAATATTGGCTTTCTTATCTATAGCAATTTCTAACAACTGATTATCATCGTCAGCCAATAACAAGGTTGATTTAGCTTTGAATTCAATTTCAACAAAATGCTGACTAATCTCAGCCACTTGCTCTGTCATCAAGGCACCCGATAAATCTCTAGACATCTCGTAAAGAGATTTCACTCTTTGTTCGCGTCGATTGGCAACTTTAGCTTGATAAGTCAATCCAGTAGTCAGTTTTGCTGTAATCAAACCAACAACTAACATTACTGCAAAGGTAAATAAATACTGGACATCAGTTACTGCAAATGAAAAACGTGGCGGCACGAAGAAGAAGTCAAATACAAGTACATTAACAACTGAGGCCATTAAAGATGGTCCTAAGCCAAATTTAACGGATACCAAAACGACTGCCAGCAAAAACAGCATGGCAATATTTGGTAGTTCCACTATGGTATTCAGAGGTGTTGCGACAACTCCAGCAATACCGCAGATTAGCAAGCTCAATGCATAAGATTGCCAAGGAGCTTTTAATTGCCAAACTAAGGATTCAATATCAAAGCCATCACGCGTAATGCTTGTCGAATTTGTACCCTGAGCAATTTTTAGCACATCTAAATCAGGGGCATGTCTAGAAATTGATTCTGAAAACGCCCTTCTCCAAATTTGCCATCTACTAAGGGCGCCGGTACCCACGATGACCCTGGAAAGGTTATTTTCTCTTGCGTAATTAATGATGGACTCAACCGCATCATTTCCACCAACAGTCACTGCTTTTGCCCCCATCTCCTCTGCCATAGAGATAGTTTTTAGAATGCGTTCCCTAGACTTTTGAGAGAGGTTTTGTAATTTAGGAGTTTCAACATAAATGGCATGCCATGGAATTTGAAGCTGTGCAGCAACTCTTGCAGCACTTCTAATAACATTCTCTGCCTCATCTCCAGGGCCGATACAAGCCAAAATAGACTCACGCGTTTTCCAAACATTCGATACCGAGTTATCTTTTCGATATTTAATAATTTCGCCATCTAGGCGATCAGCCGAGCGACGTAGTGCTAATTCTCGTAGCGCAATTAAATTTCCTTTGCGGAAAAAGTTTTGAGTTGCTCTTTCAGCTTGTTGCGGAAGGTACACTTTCCCATCTTTAAGCCTTTGCAGCAGCTCGTCGGGAGGCAGATCAACTAAAACAACTTCGTCTGCAGAGTCAAATATATGGTCTGGTACCGTTTCCCAAACCCTAACCCCCGTAATTCCACCAACAATATCGTTCAGAGTTTCAATATGTTGCACATTGATTGTGGAGTAGACGTCGATACCAGCTGCCAAGAGCTCTTCAACATCCTGCCAACGCTTCGGATGCCTTGAGCCAACTGCATTTGAATGAGCAAGCTCATCCATGAGGATTAAATCAGGTTTTTCAATCAGGGCTTCGTCAAGATCAAATTCCTTGAGTTTCTTGCCCCTATAGTCAATTTCCTTTAATGGTAGAACTTCTATGCCATCAAGCAATGCTATAGTGTCTTTTCGACCGTGTGTCTCTACGACACCAGCAATCACTCGCTTGTTTTTGCTTTGCTCATGAGCGGCAGAAAGCATTGCATAGGTTTTACCTACCCCAGCATTCGCTCCAAAGAAGATCTTTAATTTACCTCGACCAGACTGAACTTCTTGGCTCTGTATACGAGCAAGTAATTGATCGGGGTCTGGTCGTGACTCAGGCATTAAGTTTAATTTCCATCTAAAGCAAGATTAAGCTTTAATACATTAACACGAGGTTCTCCGAAAATTCCCCATTGGCGGTCTTGTGTATTTGCTGCTATGAGTTGATTGACATGATCAATACTCATTTTGCGAGCCTTTGCTACTCGAGATGCCTGGTATTGTGCAGCCTGGGGACTAATTTCAGGGTCCAAGCCACTAGCTGAGGCAGTTACCAAATCCATTGGTATTGGCAATTTATTAGCAGTGTCAGCGCTCTGCAATGCTTCAATTCTTCCTTTAACGGCATCTGCCAAGGCTGGATTTAATGGGCCTTGATTTGATCCACTAGATGCGGTGGCATTGTAGGGTTGGGGCCCAGTAGCTGATGGCCTACCCCAAAAGTACTTAGCATCAGTAAAGTTTTGCCCAATCAACTCTGAACCAATAGCTTGATCGCCTTGATAAACAATGCTTCCTACCGCCTTACTTGGAAAAAGCGTCTTCGCCAATCCCGTGACAAATACTGGATAGATAACACCAGTAATTACAGTTAACAAAACAAATAGCCCTAAACAACTTCTCATGATGGATTTCATTTTCTATCCTTTGTATATTTCGTCTAGCGATCAAATGACTGAAATAATTAAATCAATGATCTTGATGCCAATAAATGGAGCGATAAGACCGCCTAAGCCATAAATCGTCATATTTCTGCGCAAGAGTGCGGCTGCGCCCAAGGGCTTATACGTAACTCCCTTTAGCGCCAATGGAATCAAGAAAATAATGATCAAGGCGTTAAAGATCACCGCAGACAAAATGGCCGATGACGGACTAGAGAGATGCATCACATTTAATGCCTCAAGCTGCGGATATGTCGCCACAAAAGCTGCTGGAATAATGGCAAAGTATTTAGCTACGTCGTTAGCAATACTAAATGTCGTTAATGATCCACGAGTCATGAGCATCTGCTTACCTGTCTCCACAACCTCAATCAACTTAGTAGGGTTGGAATCCAGATCAACCATGTTGCCCGCCTCTTTAGCGGCTTGAGTGCCAGAGTTCATGGCCACGGCTACGTCTGCTTGCGCTAGCGCTGGAGCATCATTTGTTCCGTCTCCAGTCATCGCCACTAAACGGCCTTCTGATTGATGTTTGCGAATCAAAGCAAGCTTGTCTTCTGGTGTTGCCTCAGCTAGGAAATCATCCACCCCCGCTTCAGCAGCAATAGCAGCAGCAGTCAATTTATTGTCACCAGTAATCATGATGGTACGAATACCCATCTGACGAAGTTCGTTAAAGCGCTCCTTGATGCCGCCTTTAACAATGTCTTTGAGCTCAACTACGCCCATAACACGTGTACCTTGCGATACAACTAAAGGTGTGCTTCCGCGTCGAGATACGTCATCAACCGCTTTTAGAACTTCCTGAGGAAATTGGCTACCCAAGGATTCAATATGTTTTTGAATCGCACTTGCAGCGCCTTTACGGATTTGCTCGCCATTCATATCCACGCCACTCATACGAGTTTGAGCAGTAAATGGCACAAATTGAGCGCCAATGGAGTTGATCTCCCGCTCCCTGATATTAAATTTCTGCTTGGCGAGGATAACGATACTTCTGCCCTCGGGAGTTTCATCTGCCAATGATGCTAATTGGGCAATATCAGCAAGTTCTGCCTCGGTTACTCCAGATGCAGCTACAAAATTGGATGCCTGACGATTGCCCAAGGTGATAGTGCCAGTTTTGTCTAGCAAGAGCACATCGACGTCCCCTGCAGCTTCCACAGCACGGCCAGAGGTTGCAATGACATTGGCGGCCATCATACGGCTCATTCCGGCAACTCCAATTGCAGATAACAAACCCGCGATAGTTGTAGGAATCAAACAAACCAGTAGCGCAATGAGTACTGTTATCTGAATTGGTGATCCGCTGCCACTTGCAGCAACGCTAAACATAGAAAACGGTAGCAAAGTTGCAACCACCACCAAGAAAACGATTGTTAGCGCCACCAATAAAATTGTTAAAGCGATTTCATTTGGCGTCTTTTGACGCTTAGCGTTTTCTACCATCGAGATCATTCGATCAATGAAGGTCTCGCCAGGATTAACGGTTACGCGAACCACAATCCAGTCAGATAAAACACGAGTACCTCCAGTTACTGAAGAAAAATCTCCTCCAGACTCACGAATAACCGGGGCTGATTCACCTGTAATAGCAGACTCATCAACAGACGCAACCCCTGCAATCACTTCACCATCTGCAGCAATCACATCATTTGCCTCAGCAATAAAAATATCGCCTTTTCGCAACTGTGTTGCAGAGACAAGCTCTGATGCTGGACGGCTATCCCAATTTTCAGGAATATTGGCCGCTTTTACCTTCTTAGCCCATGTCTCTTTCTTTAAGCCCCTCAGCGATGCTGCTTGAGCCTTACTACGCCCCTCCGCTAATGCTTCAGCAAAATTCGCAAAGAGCACTGTGAACCAAAGCCAAAGCATGACGCCTAGGATAAAACTAGAAGAGGCCTCACCTTCACCATATAAAGACTGAATCCACAGCAAGGTAGTCAGGATGCTGCCGATATAGACAACAAACATCACTGGGTTTCGCCATTGAATTGACGGGCTTAACTTTCTAAAGCTATCCACAATGGCTGGTTTTACTAACTCGGCATCAAACATGCCTAATTTTCTTTTAGTCATTTTTATCTCCGAGATTAATTAATGAATCACTGGGAGCATTAACTGCTCAACAATGGGGCCAAGAGCAAGGGCTGGCACATAGTTCAATGCTCCAACCAAAATCACGGTGCCAGCCAAGAGGACAACAAAGAGTGGTCCGTGCGTAGGCATAGTCCCCTCATTCACCGCTATTTTCTTTTTGGCTGCGAATGCCCCGGCTAACGCAAGCACTGGCACGATGACTCCGAAACGACCAAACCACATTGCAATCGCTAACAAGCTGTTATAGAAAGGGGTATTAGCCGAGAGACCTGCAAAGGCACTACCGTTGTTATTAGCGGCCGAGGTAAACGCATACAAAATCTCAGAAAAACCATGAGCGCCAGGATTGGCAATTCCCGCAACCCCATCGACACTCATCACCGCAATTGCTGTGCCCACCAATACCAAGATAGGAGTAACTAAGATGGCAATTGCGACCATCTTCATTTCGTATGACTCAATCTTTTTACCTAGATACTCAGGTGTCCGGCCAATCATCAAGCCAGCAATAAAGACCGCAAGTATGGCAAAGACAAGCATTCCATAAAGACCTGTTCCTACACCACCAAATACGACCTCACCAAGCATCATGTTCCAAAGAGGAACAAAGCCGCCCATTGGCATAAAAGAATCATGCATTGAATTGACTGCACCGCAGGAAGCAAGCGTTGTTATGCTTGCAAAAATACTGGAATCATCGATTCCAAAGCGAGTTTCTTTGCCCTCCATATTTCCCATAGCGCCATCTACACCTAGGCTAGTAATAACTGGATTCGCTTGAGACTCGAAATGAACGGCGGTAAAAGTCACCGCTAAGAAAATGAGTAGCATTGTTACTAAAACTACCCATCCTTGTCGTTTATCTCCAACCATTCGCCCAAAGGTAAAACACAATGCAGCTGGAATCAAAAAGATAGACAGAATCTGAATGAAATTAGATAAAGGTGTTGGGTTTTCGTATGGATGTGCGGAGTTCGCATTAAAGAATCCGCCACCATTAGTGCCCAACATTTTGATTGCCTCTTGAGAGGCAACTGGGCCCATTGGCAAGGTTTGCCGATCTGTCGAAGCTGACTCTGTTAAAGCTGCGCCCTTTTCATCTTTTAGTGGTTGACCATCGGCATCAAGCCTAGGCGCATCAAACTTAGTTACCTCAACTGTTTTGACATCCTTGTATGCATCAAAGTTCTGAATGGAGCCCTGACCAACTAGAAAGATTGCATATACAACTGCAATGGGTACCAACACGTATAGGGTAATGCGGGTTAAATCCACCCAAAGATTACCAATTGTCTTAATGCTATTTCTAGCAAAGCCACGAATAAGTGCAATCACGACAACAATGCCGCTTGCAGCAGATAGGAAGTTTTGTGTTGTGAGGCCCAGCATTTGGGTGAGATAACTCATTGTTCCCTCACCTACATAAGCCTGCCAATTAGTGTTCGTGGCAAAACTAATGGCTGTATTAAAGGATGAATCAGGGGAAATGCTCGCTAAGCCCTGGGGATTTAGAGGAAGGACACTCTGAAATAACTGCAATCCAAAGACAAATAAAACACCAAGGATATTGAAAGTAATTAATCCAATTGCATAGCTTAACCAGCTCATCTCAACATCTGGATCAATGCCACATACCTTGTATATGAAACCTTCAATTGATCTAAAAGGTTTCTTAGAGGCAATGGCTTGACCGCTCATCACATTGTTAATGAAGCCTCCAAGGGGATAAGCTAAAAGCAATAAGACCCCAACATAAAGAACAATTGTCAAAATAGCATGGGTGCTCATGAGAAGTCCTCTGGATTTAATAGTGCAGCAACTAAATAAATTAAAAGCAATACAGCGGCTAAGCCACTAATGATCTGAATAAAGTTCATTTTTCACCCCTCAATCGTGCACAACCCTTAGCCAGACCAATGGTCAGTGCAAGAAATATAAAAATGCATCCGAGAAACAATAAGCTCATATCCACCTCTATCCAATTAGATGGTTTGATCTTATAAAGAAGTATGTAAAAAAGTTATAAAGATTTGAGTGGATTTGTATAAAAATCCTGAAAATAATGCCTTAAGGTGTCATCTGGGATATGGCTGCTTATGGCCGATTTGAGTCATCTGTAGCAGACTCTGCAACTAGGCTCTTATCGACCCATAGAAGACAACCTCTAAAAAGAACAGGCTACCCCAAAGACTGGAGAAACATATTATGTTAGGAGTTCACTTCACCAACTTTCATCAAACTAGTAAGTTAATTGGTGTTAGTTGATTATGTTTAGATTCAATCAATAAATCAACCGCTTTGGCGGCGTAAGGAGTGCATAGTATTATGCGCCCCAACTCAACCCACTTAATGAATGGTTATCCTCTCAAACTCATTGATAGGAAGAGGCTTACCAAATAAATAGCCTTGATAGTTTGCACAACCATATTGCTCTAGCAACGCAAATTCCTCAGGAGTTTCAACACCTTCAGCAATCACCTCAAGATTGAGATTTTTAGACATGTCGATCATAGTTTTGACTAAAGATGCATCCCCGGGATCCGATGTCATTCCCCTAATAAAGCCTTGATCGATCTTCACTTGATCGAACGGCATTTGCTTCAAGTAAGAGAGTGAAGAGTATCCAGTACCAAAATCATCCAAAGAAAGACTAACGCCTAACCTTACCTTCAGTTCATGCATTTTAGAGATCACATAATCTAGATTATCTAAAGCCAAAGTCTCTGTTAGCTCAAGCTTCAGCAAGCATGGATCTACATCGTAGCGATGAATCAGGGTCTCTAAGTTCTCCACAAAGTTGGGCTGCTTAAATTGCTTTGCACTGACGTTATAGGCAAGTACTAAGTTTTTACGCGTGCTCTCACTTGCTCTCCACGTGCCAAGCTGGCGGCAAGCAACTTCTAAGCCCCAATCACCAAGCTCCACGATGAGGGAGCTCTCTTCAGCAATCGCAATAAATTGGCTAGGAGGGATCATGCCCAAAGTGGGATGATCCCAGCGCATCAGCGCCTCAGCGCCAATCGGCTTATGGTTGGCATCAACCTGAATTTGATAGAACAATTGCAACTGATTATTGGAGATAGCGGAATGCAGATCTGCCACTAAATTGGCCTTTTCCTCTAGACCCGCTTTCATATTCTGGTCAAAATGCACTACCCTATTGCCGCCCTGTCCTTTGGCTTCATACATTGCAATTTCCACACACTTGAGTAGCTCTTTTGTTGGGCGAGCATGACCCGTAAAGAGGCAGGTACCTAAACTAGCTTGTGCATGATGCTCAAAAGGCGGCAGAATATAAACCTCAGCCAAGCCTTCTCGAATTCTCTCGGCCAAAATCGCCAGATTATTCTGCGCCTGTTTTGGATCTACCCCTAAATTATCCAAAAGCACCACGAACTCATCTCCACCAATGCGGTAAATACATTTCTTACTATCGACAATGAACCTTAGACGGTTTGCCACCTCCACCAAGAAGCTATCGCCATAGTCATGACCTAGCGTGTCATTCAGACTTTTAAAATAATCAATATCTAATAAAACCAGGGCGTTATATTCTTGGTTTTTGTGTGTTATCGCCAATCTCTCTGTTAGCTCATGCTGCAAAAGCTTGCGATTAGATAACCCCGTAAGCTGATCTTGAAATGCAAGCCTGAGGACCTCCTCTTGCGCCTTCTTTTCTTTTGTGATGTCCACGAATGAATAAACATAGTTAGCAACATCGCCCAAACTGTTCTTGATAACAGAAATAGCTACTCGCTTTATAAAAACTTCATCACCCTTGCGCTTACACCACATTTCCCCATCCCACTTACCAGTCGCGCTGATTCTTTGAGCAATTTGCTGATGAAATGCTGGTGGATGTCGATCTGAATGGAGGATTTTGGGAGATTGTCCGAGCACCTCATCTTCCCTGTAACCGGTAATAGCCTCAAATGCTTGATTAACTCGAATAATTTGTTGATTGGCGTCTGTAATCATAATTGCCTCATGCGTCTCAAACGCCGATGAGGTAATCCGCAACTCATTACGAGCGCTTTGCAACTGCTTAACGTATTCAGTGATGGGCTTAAACACCAAGAAGTATATTGCTGGAACAGTAAGAATCACTAAGCCAAAGGAATCCAACAAAAGATTAGAAAGCATAGACTGCTCAGGCAAGAGGCTGAGGGCAATCATGATCAAGCTCTCGCTAATAAAAATCGAAGCTGAAAGAACTAAAACCAGGCGCTTTGCAGGACTTTTAACCATAAAAATTTCAGTGTATTGATAGCAACAACATAACTGCAGTTTCGAATATGGTCAATGCAAGAATTCCCTTAGTATCCTTTAAGCTACTGCAAATAAGATCAAGTACTGATCTACCAAGGATGGATGGGCGGACTAGGTTGGCTCAAAGCAGATCTTATTGTCCGGTTTGAGCCGTTAAACCCAAAAGCTCCTAATAGAGCTAATCCGACCCATAATCAACCCTGAGTCAGTGCCCCATAGTCAGGATATATTCAATGGCTCTGTCATGGCCCGAATTGATAAACTTAGCTAAGTTGAGCTGTGAGGTAGCGACTAATACAACCATCAAGATCTTGGTGAACTTCCTTCTCAGAAGAGCGTTTAAGTTTCTGATATTGTTCGTAGACAATTGTCAAAAAAGCTTGAACCACTTCTGGATCAAAATGCGAACCACTACCCTTTTGAATAATAGACAAAGCAGTTTCATAATCAAAAGCTTCTTTATAGGGGCGCTTAGAACATAGGGCATCAAATACATCTGCAACAGCAAATATACGAGCAGCCAAGGGAATTTGATTGCCGGCTAATCCCCTAGGGTAACCAGCCCCATCCCATCTTTCATGGTGTCCGCTAACGATATCGTGCGCATCATGCAACCACTCACGATTCTTAACGATATCTTCGCCATGACTCACATGAGTCTTCATTATTTCAAATTCTTGCTCACTTAACTTTCCTGACTTCAAAAGAATGTGATCTGGGATTGCGATCTTTCCAATATCGTGCAACAGACTTCCAACAATCAATGATTCCATTTTCCTTACATCAAAACCAAAGGCCTCAGCAATTCTGACTGCAAGGAGCGTTACTCGATAGTTATGTATGCCGGTTTCACCGTCGCGTTTAGCCACAGCCTCCCCAAGAGACTTCAATAGCAAAACATTGGACTTAAGCAATCTTTTTGATTTTGCCTCCCTGTCTCGAATTAATGAAGCAATAAAAGGGTATAGAGCGAGACCGGAGAGTATCGTAGAAATCGCAACAATTACAGCGCAAATATAAGCAATTGATAGTAATTGCTTTTCTCGCCATGGTGGAATGATTCGCAAAGCCTCAAGATAGCCTCTGGGACTTGCATTACCATCTTTTCCAAGTGGCACGACGACATTAAAAACCCTACGTCCATCATTCAAATATCGGACTTCATGAGTAGCCTCAGAAACTAATCCGTTTAGGGAGCCATGCATACCCAACTCTTGATGTACCGCCTCACTTGCATCACTTCCATACTCACCCAGTCTCATCCAGTTTTTATCATAGATTTCCACAACATCAAAAAAGCCATAAATAACTAGATTTTTAACCGCAATTTCAGCCTCTTTTTTAGTAAAAACAGTATCGCCCTCGAATGGACCATCTTTTTCAATTAATTGACGGGCAGTTTGTATGGCAAGGCCAACCGTAAATCTCTCGGCCCCATAGATGGCTAGATAATATGAAAAAAAGCCAAGCACTAGAGAAAGCACCAAACTTACGGTACCGATTCGCAAAATGAGTTGCTTATTAATGGGAGTCATTCTGTTCATATTAATCAAAATCCCAAATCTCGTGCAAATCCAAACGCATACGATAGTAGGATTCCAATGCATCTAACCGCATGAGGTCGGAAGACAACTGATTCTCGTTAGCAGCCTTTCTTGCTGCAATTAAGTCCGAAATAGTCCCCTCTCCTAGCACATAGGCTTTTTCAGCCGCCTGCGCAGCATCATTCTGAGTTTTTGCGGAATTTAGCAATGTTTCAGCCGCCGTTTTTCTACTCATCATCTGCGACCATAAGCGTTCAAACTCAACGCTAATGCGTTGCTCAGTTTCTATAACTCTTTGGCGACTAATTTCTGCTTCAGATGCTGCCGCAGAAGCATTAGAAAAACGAGCGCCGCCAGATATTGGAAACGATAAACTGACACCATTAATTCTCTCAGCGCCACCAAACTCATTGGCGGTATATAGGCCAACCGTTGGATCCGGGAATCTATCTAATCCACTGCGTTTAGCATGCAAATCAAATCGTTCGGCATCTGATTTAGCTAGCTTTAATTCATGACTTCGCTCAAGAAATTGTTGACGTAGTAATTCCTTCCTGGTTTGAAGATTAGGAATTGCATCCCATTTAAAGTTCTTAATTAATGCAATGCCCTGATATCTCTGTGTGACCGCTTCTCCGCTAGCACTTTCGTGGGCTTTAGCAAGCTCCAAGAAGGCTTTTAACCTTCCTTGTTCTGCTGTTGCTAATTGAGCATCTAACCTAGCAACATCGCCAACCTTGTAGCGAACTTGAGTAATCCGGCCAATTTGATCGCCTAGCTGGCTATTTTTTTCCGCAACAATTCTTGATTGAAGTGCCTTTAGGTAAGTAAACCAGGTTGCTAATAAATCCTTACTGGTTTCATGCATCGTATCGGCATACTCAATTCCGGCAAATGATTTAGTTGCATCGGAAATCTTCTCATCAACACCTCCTTTACCCCAAAAGCGAATAGGGCGCTCAATGCCTGCCCAGTACTCTTGATAATTTGTGGCTCCCGGTATATTCGTTACCCTTCGATTCTGTCTAGTGCCTCTGACAACAAACTCTTGAGATCCCGAGGCGATGGCATCCGCCCTGTAATTTAAAGAGTCTTTTCTCGCATCTGCAGCACCAATCTTGGGGTTGGAATACAGAGCATTTTTTACCTGGTCATCAGTTGGCAATAAATTGTTAGCCGATGCTGAAAAGCAGGCCCCAATACATACAGCAAATAGAATCAGCTTTTTCATTTTTTGATCCTTTTCAGCAGATCCATCATGCGATCAAAGTGGATTTCATCTTTAAGCTCACCCCAATTTTTTAATGCCCCAAAACGCTCATAGAGCTTTGGTAAAAGCAGCAGGGTTAATAAAGTTGATGTAATCAATCCACCAATCACCACAATCGCTAAAGGACGTTGAATTTCAGACCCTGGCCCCGTAGCAAATAAAAGTGGAATCATTCCGAGCGCTGTAATAACTGCCGTCATCAGCACTGGGCGTAAACGCCTTTCAGTGCCAAAGTGAATGACATCAGACATTGAGTCACCTTTAACGAGACGCTCATTAAAGTGAGTCACCATCACCACCCCATTTAGGACGGCAATGCCAAGCAATGCAATAAATCCCACCGATGCTGGCACCGAAAGGTATTGCCCTGTAATGGTTAAAGCAACTACACCGCCAACTAGTGCAAATGGGATATTGAGGAAAATGATCCCAGCTTGTATTGCCGAGCCAAAGGTCACCATCAGGATGGCAAAGATTAGTCCTAATGCAATCGGGATCACAATAGCTAGCCTTGCAGCAGCCCTTTGTTGATTTTCAAACTGACCTCCCCAAACTACATTAATAGTTTTAGGCAAGTTCAACGCAATCACTGCCGCCTGAGCATCTTTTACAAATCCCGCAAGATCTCTACCATCGACAGACACTTGAATGCTAGCAAAGCGGCTTGATTGCTCATGGTCAATCCGAATAGGTCCATCGATTTGCTTGATTTCAGCTAATGATGCTAGTGGCCATGATTTGCCATCAGGCGCAGATATTAGCAAGTCGCTAAATGCTTCTGGGCTTGTACGAATGTAATCATTACCCCGAAGCACCAATGGCGTTCTGATAACACCATCTAAAACTACTCCAAGATTTTCACCCTCAATTTGATTGCGTAATCGCTGCTGCAAGTCTTCAATCGAGAATCCAGCCTGCCCAGCCAAGGTACGGTTAATCTTTAGGCTTAAGTACTGCATACCTTCAGCACGAGGTGCAATTACCTCAGCCGCACCCTTCACATTGCGAACTGAGCCAGCTATAGCCTGTGCGGCCTTATTGATTTCAGCTAAATCACTGCCAAAGATTTTGATTGCCACATCACCGCGGGTTCCCGTAAGCATCTCGGAAACACGCATTTCAATCGGCTGAGTAAAGCCATAGACCAAGCCAGGAAAGTTATCTAAAGTAGCCCTTAGTTTATTGGCAATATCGTCCTTGTTTCCAGACCATTCACTTTTAGGCTTGAGCACTAAAAACATATCTGTTTCATTTAAGCCCATGGGATCGAGACCCAAATCATCTGAACCTGCTCTAGCAACAATGGATTTAATCTCAGGAACTTCTTTTAAAAATAACTGCTCCACCTGAGAATCAATGATGAGCGATTCATTTAAGGATATTGATGGGAGCTTTTGCAGCTGAACCAAGATATCTCCTTCGTCTAGAGTAGGCATAAAGGTTTTTCCCACAATCATATAAAGGATTACCATCACACCTAACCCAATGCCAGAAGCCCTGTAAAGCCACTTGGTATTGCCCCAAACCTGATTTCGCCACTCAACGTATTTTTCTGAAATCTTGCGCATAAACTTTGTTTCTTCATCAGCCTTGCGCTCTAAAACAAAGGAAGCTAAAGCGGGAATGACAGTGAATGCAATTAATAAGGATGAGGCGAGCGCCATAACAATAGTTAGCGCTACCGGTGAAAAGAGTTTGCCCTCCAAACCTTCAAGACTTAGCAATGGAAGAAAAACTACAGCAATAATCAATACGCCAGCTACCACCGGCTTAACTACCTCATGAGTAGCAATAGAAATGATTTCCGTCTTGCTTAATGCTTTGGATGTATTGGAATCAGCAAAGGCTGTTTCCACATTTTCAACTACCACCACTGCGGCATCCACCAACATACCAATAGCAATGGCTAATCCGCCCAAGCTCATCAAGTTAGCCGTTAGGCCAAAAGCCTTCATCAATATGAATGTAGAGAGTATTGAGAGCGGAAGGACAGCTGCAACCACCAGAGCGGCACGATACCCCCCTAAAAATAGATACAAAGTGATGCAGACCAAAACAGAAGCCTCAAGCAAAGCCTTAGTCACAGTACCTGCTGCACGGGAGACTAATTCACCCCTGTTATAGAAAGTATTTACGGTCATGCCCTTTGGCAATCGTGGGGCAATCTCTATCAAATTTTGCTCGACCGAGTCCACGAGTAGCCTTGCATTTGCACCGCGCAAGCCTAAAACCAGACCTTCAACTGCTTCTCCTTTGCCATCTTTAGTCACGGCGCCATAGCGAGTGGCCGATCCCAAGTGAGCCGTAGCCACCTCATCAAGCATGACTGTGCCACCGTTTGCTTTAGAGATCTGGATCCTTTTGACATCGTCTAGTTTTTTAACGGCCCCCTCAACACGAACTACTAACGTTTCCTCGCCTTGATCAATCCGCCCAGCACCATCATTACTATTGTTAGTCATTACCGCTTTACGAAGTTCTGCCATGGTGACTCCACGAGCAGCCAATCGAGATGGGTCGGGAATTACTTCGTAAGTTAAGATTTCTCCACCTAAGACATTGACTTCAGCCACACCAGAAATAGTTCTTAATTCAGGCCTGATAGTCCAGTCCAAAACAGTGCGCTTATCTCTTAAGCTAAAGCCCTCACCCTCAAGAGTGAACATGTAGATTTCACTTAATGGTGTAGTAATTGGTGCCAGACCCCCAGTTGCGCCAGGCGGGAGATCTTTTGTAAATGCATTCAATCGCTCAGAGATTTGCTGACGAGCCCAATAAATATCAGTGCCATCATCAAAATCAATCGTGATATCGGCTACACCATATTTGGAAACCGATCTCACAATTCGTTTCTTGGGAATGCTGAGCATCTCTATTTCAATTGGGCGAACAACTCTTTGCTCAACTTCTTCAGGCGTCATCCCTGGAATCTTTAGAATGATTTTGACTTGGGTTGGGGAAATATCTGGAAAGGCATCAATTGGCAGCGTCATCCACGCATGGATACCAAAGAGCACTAATGCAATAGCCATTGCCAATACGAGCTTGCGAAAATGCAAACTCGCATCAATTAAATTAGTAAACATTACTCGCCCTTCTGCGCAAGCGCTTTCAGAGAGGCAATGCCAGTTACTGCGACTCGAGTACCACTAGATAGTGGTGCTTGAATTGAAGCTAAATCATCATCGCTTGAGATGACCGATACTGGCTGAAGCACTACACCAGCGCCTGAAAGAATGAATATCGCGCTTTGCCCTTTCCAGTTCGTCAGCGCCCTTGAGGGAATCTGCCATAAGGCTTTATCCTGAACATTTGGTTTCAGCTTTGCCTGAATAGTTGCAGTAACTACTTCGCCCATCTGCAGAGCGCCGCGTTCCTCAACAACAGCTCTTATTCTTGCTGACTGTGAGGCGCTAACTGCCTGGGATACTCCGGTTACTTTGGCTTTCGCGTTACGGGAGGCAATCACAATCTCATCTCCAGGCTGAATACCAAGGGCTTTAAATCCAGATGTATTGATTTCGAGATTCAATGTGGAGATGTCAGCAATTCTAAAAAGCAAGGTTCCAGTATCAACGCGCTGACCGATCAGGTTATGAGCCTCAACTACCGTTCCCTGGATTGGCGACTTCAATGCGCCTGTGGCATAAGAGTTAAACGCATCTTTATTTTTAGGATCATCAAAGTTAATCCCCGCGGCCTTTAGCTCCGACTGTCTTGCCATTAATATGGCATTGGCATTTTCAGATTTTGCTTTGGTGATGTTGAGGCGAGACTGAGGAATAATTCCTTCTTTAAATAATTCGTTATCACGAACCAAGGCCTCTTTAGCTAAACGAGCATCAGACGTGGCTTCCAGCAATTTCTGCCTAGAGTCACCCATCTGGGGGCTGGTGAAATAAGCCAATGGTGACCCTACTTTTACTGGATCACCAACCCCCACAACCATTTGACTGAGCTGCCCAGGATAAGGTGCCGATAAAATCGCCTGCTTTTCTGGTGGGACTGTGACTGAAGCACTAATTAATACAGAGCCCGAATCAACGGAAATTGCTTGGGCAAAATTCACACCCATAGCCGCCTGTTGATTTGCAGTCAGTTTTAATGACTTAGGCGCAAATTCTTGTGCTTGTAGGCTCCCGCTCAAAATCAGCGAGAAAAGGGAAAGTCCAACTATATGGAAACGAAACATAAAAACCTCTAGAAACACTGCTAACTAAATCCAAGAAACGTGAGCAAGTCACGCCAGAGAAATTTAGAGGTCTAGAGGTGGAGCCAAAGAAAGGGGTGGTGAACTTTGGGCGTACCTTTGATAGGCAAATCTGTCTATGCTATAAAAATGGGAAATTGGTCTAGCAGCATAGGTTGCATACACTAAAGCAACCAAGACTAAAACATAGAAATTTAAGATAACAAGATCAAATTGATCACTTTGACGTGAAGCAGGCATCCCGACCTCTGCTGACTCTTCGGTAGAGGTAGTTATAAATGCCTTTCCAGTTTTAGATGCATTAGCGGACTCAAATCCCATGCTAGCAACGTGAAGATGGAGGCCATACTGACTTGAGGCTCCAGTATGCGCATGCAGAAATGGGGTCAATACCTGCAAAATAATAGCCAGGAACAATGCAGCAACAAGTAGAGGTTTTGATCTCAATACATGCATGTTCTTATTCTACACCCGCAATATTTCAACTAATTGACGTGCAATTAACCAACCATAAGCCCTGCTGAGAATCATTCGCACTTGTTAACAAACGTCTCCTAATGGCCGATTTCGGCCTATCAAAGACTTAATCCGAAAGACCGCTTTGGCCGAAAAGCGGAAATTGAGAAAATTTAGCTTTTGTCTGAAAATGGCAGCTAGGAGAGGTTTAATCCAATGGAATAACCAAAACCCAGTGCCCAGATTTGTCAGAACAGGCGAGCCAAATAAGTAAAGCCCCTAGAGGAATCTAGGGGCTTTTTCTTTTGTTGTAGGGAGAGGCGATTTTTAGATCAACCCCTTCTTGCGGAGATTGGCTAGGCGGTTATTTAGCGTCTTAATAGTCAGAAGATTGTATTTATCACCCTGCGTCCAAGCACTGCCCTTCCACTCAATGCCTTCTGGTGTGACATTGGCGAACGGCTCTTTACCCTCTTTTACATAACCCTCCAAGATGGCGATTAATGCAGCTCGATCATCGGATCCGCCAGCGTCTTTGACGGCATCCAAAATTGGCTTAGTGATCGTATCGGCATAAGTCGCCTTAGTATCTGGATGCTTTGGCGCTGCCGGCTCTTCAAAGATGTACTCATGGGGCCACTCAAAGACATTTCTAGCGGAATTTTTTACCGCAGCTGGACTTACTGCAATGCTCTGTGGATTTTTAGGGTCTGTCGGTAGTCCCAAGCCCAAAATCCAGGCTTCAAATTCTGCGATGCGACTATAACGTATTTCTTCGCTATCGCGCTTCTGCTCTTCTTGCGAGAACAATAAAGTAACCCATGCCCAAGCAATATCCTTGGGTATTGAATACTCTTGAGCCAAAATACCGCTCGCCTTTTTTAGGATGGGTTTAGACGTTAGTTTTGTCATTGCATTCTTTCTGCATTCTTCGTGCATTCTTTGATAAGTGCCTTCAATTTCGGGTGAAGAGTCTAAGGGAAGGCTCCCCGTTCATTTTGACAATGCTCTCCACAGACCAACTAGGATACTCTTCATTGGGTAAGGGTTTGTTAGTCAGGCACGCATAAATCCAGCTTTAGCAGGCTCTAGGGCTTGGTAATACCGCAAATCAAACAAGATTGGCCGTATTCACTAAAATAGCCCAATGACTAAGATTCCTGAACTTCTCGCTCCAGCCGGCAGCCTCTCCATGCTGCGTACTGCCTTTGATTTTGGCGCAGATGCCATTTACGCAGGGCAACCTCGTTATTCCCTACGAGTTCGCAATAACGACTTTGGCAAGATTGAAGTTCTCAAGGAAGGTATTGATACCGCCCATGAAATGGGTAAGAAATTTTATTTAGTTTCTAACTTACTCCCTCATGGCGGTAAAACACGCACTTACATTAAAGATATGGATCCAGTGGTTGCATTAAAGCCTGATGCTTTAATCATGTCCGATCCTGGTCTGATCATGATGGCGCGTGAAGCATGGCCCGATATGCCAATCCATTTATCTGTCCAAGCGAACACTGTGAATGGTGCTTCAGCAAAATTTTGGCGTTCCGTTGGTATCAGTCGTGTAATCCTCTCTCGCGAACTCTCCTTTGATGAAATCGAAGAGGTACGTCAAGACTGTCCAGAAATGGAACTCGAAGTATTTGTGCACGGCGCCTTATGTATTGCCTATTCTGGTCGCTGCTTGCTATCAGGTTATATGTCCCACCGAGATTCGAATCAAGGCGCCTGCACTAACGCCTGTCGCTGGGATTACAAAGTCAAACCTGGCCAACAAAACACCAGCGGAGATGTTGTACTTCTGCAAGAAGCCCGCCGTCCCGACGATTTGATGCCGATGGAAGAAGACGAACATGGCACCTACATCATGAACTCTAAAGATCTACGCGCGGTTGAACATATCGAACGCCTGACAAAGATGGGTGTTGACTCCTTTAAGATTGAGGGCCGCACCAAATCACCTTATTACGTTTCACGCACTGTTCAATCCTACAGAGCAGCGATTAATGATGCTGTTCAAGGAAAACCTTTTAACACTGCCTTATTAGGTCAATTAGAAGGTTTGGCAAACCGCGGCTATACAGATGGTTTCTATGAGCGTCATCACGATAAGGAGTATCAACTCTATATGCGTGGTCATTCTTTATCAGGACGCAGCTTATATGTTGGAGAAACACTCGAAATTGATGAAGCAACAGGCCGCGTTAAGGTAGACGTTAAGAATCGTTTTTCTGTCGGCGACAAAATAGAAATCATCGAGCCCAATGGAAATACCGACATCACCTTATCTGAAATGTGGAATATGCATGGTGACTCGATTGATGTCGCTCCAGGCTCAGGTCACTTTGTCTGGCTCAAAATACCGATGTCTAGTAAGCACGCCTTTATTGCACGCTACACCCAAGAGCCCGCTCCAGTGGAAACAGCAGGGTCCTGCTCTACCTGCGGTGAGTAGCTCACCAATTTCTCTGATCGAAGATTTTTATGCCCAATAACCACAGCCCTAATATTCAGCCCAATAAACCTAGCTTAAAAACAAAGCTCGAGGAGGAGATGAAAAAAGCGTTTGCTTTAACGCTTTACTTCGGCACTTGGTTCTGCGCGATTGCCTTTATGGCTGCAACTGCTCTTGAAGAGCGCCCTATTCCGCTAACCATCTTTGGTTTTGCACTCATTAAGGCGGCTTTATCAGCAAAATTTATGTTGATTGCCCAGGCTGCATATCCAATTAAAATTGATAAACAACATGGGATTGTTAAATCTCTTTTGCTTGAATCATTAGTCTATTTAATGGTTGTTCTGGGATTAAATTACCTTGAGGCAGGCATTCACGGTTTAATTAATGGCAAAGAATTTATTCCCTCTATGACAGCCTTTGGAAATTCTGATCCATTGCGAGTCTTTGCAATGTCGATTGTGTATTGGCTAATTGTTTGGCCTTACTTGATTTTTATGGGCGTCAATCTTGCATTAGGTAATACGGCCACGCTAAACATCCTTTTTGGCTCTAAAAAATAATTGCCTTACTTGTATTACGTGAGAATTTTTTGGCTTTGCCTGTTGGGATTTTTTTACCAACAAGCTTCTGCTCAAGAAATCGAGGCGCGCGCTTATTCCAATGCACCCATCGGAATTAACTTTGTTTCTGGTGGTATAGCTCAGGCCAAAAGTGGGTCTTATACCCTCGTAACAGAAGCAGTAAATATGACCCGCATCATTGATGTCTTTGGGCAATCCGGTAGGATCAGTCTCTTATTGCCGTATGCCCAACTTTCAGGAACGGGTAGTACAGGAAGCTCGAATATGAATGCCTCCGCAGAAGGCTTATCGGATCCCGTTGTAAAGATCTCCGCAAATCTTTACGGCGCACCAGCACTTTCTTTGGATGAATTTAAATACTACCAACAAGACTTGATCATCGGCGCTAGCCTTGCTGCATCCGTCCCATGGGGCAAGTACAACAGCGAACAAATGCTCAACGTAGGCGCCAATCGCTCTCTTTTTCAACCTGCTTTCGGTGCATCACAAGCCATCGGTCCTTGGCGCTTAGAGCTTGCTGGCATGGCAACCATCTATACCAGCAACACCAATTTTTTAGGTGGCAACACTCTCTCGCAAAACCCAATTTATTCAACCGAAGGCCATGTTATTTATTATTTTCCGAATACGGCTTACATATCAGCTGATGCCACCTACTTTATGGGCGGACAGAAGTATGTCAACGGCACGGCAATTAATGGTTCACAAGAAAATTGGCGCTTTGGTAGCACACTGTCCTACCCTATTAATAAACAGAACTCAATACGCCTAACTGGTAGTAAGGGGGTCTATTCCAATACCAATACGAACTACGAAGCCTTAGGCATCTCCTGGCAGTACCGCTGGGGTGGCGGTCTGTAGGTAAATCAGCCATTCCATCGCTACAATTGAAGCAAAGTTTATGCAGCACCCTATAAAACCATTTAAAAAGATTTGAGACATTGATGAGCAATAAGCCAAAAGATCCTGCAGAGAGCGGTTTACGCAAAGGCTTAACCAGTTATGGCGATAAAGGCTTCTCTTTGTTTTTGCGCAAAGCCTTTATTAAGGGTGCTGGATATACCAATAGCGCCTTAGATCGCCCAGTGATTGGCATCATCAATACCGGCAGCGCCTACAACCCCTGCCATGGAAATATGCCCCAACTGCTTGAGGCAGTAAAGCGTGGTGTGATGTTAGCTGGCGGCTTACCTATGGAATTTCCAACGATATCAATCCATGAGAGTTTTGCTGCGCCTACTAGTATGTACTTGCGCAATTTGATGTCTATGGACACCGAAGAAATGTTGCGTGCGCAGCCGATGGATGCGGTCGTCATGATTGGTGGCTGCGATAAAACGGTTCCCGCACAAATGATGGGTGCTGCTTCTGCTGGTCTACCAGCTATCCAACTGATTACTGGCTCTATGTTGACGGGCTCACATCGTAGCGAACGGGTGGGCGCTTGTACTGACTGCCGTCGTTACTGGGGAAAGTTCCGCGCTGGCGAAATCGATGAAGTCGAAAAAGATGAAGTCAATGATCAGTTGGTAGCCAGTGTCGGTACTTGTTCGGTGATGGGTACAGCAAGCACGATGGCCTGCATCTCTGAAGCGCTGGGCATGACCGTTCCTGGTGGCGCAACGCCTCCAGCAGTCACGGCGGATCGGATCCGTATTGCTGAGGAAACGGGTACCTGCGCTGTAAAGATGGCTAAAGAAGGTTTAACCATCGATAAAGTATTAACTGCAGACGCTTTTGAAAATGCAATGCGTGTTCTGCTAGCCATTGGTGGCTCTACCAATGGCATAGTGCACTTAGCCGCCATTGCTGGACGCATGGGTCTAGAGATTGATTTAGATGCACTCGATAAGATGGGTGATGAGACTCCTGTTCTGGTGGACTTGAAACCATCTGGCGATCACTACATGGAGAACTTCCATGATGCTGGTGGTATGACTACCCTGTTGCGTGAGTTAAAGCCCCTTTTAAAGTTAGACACAATGACCGTGTCAGGCAGAACCCTTGGCGAAGAAATTGATGCTGCCCCACCGAGCTTTAAACAAGACGTCGTGCGCCCATTTAATCAGCCTATTTATCCACGCGGCAGTATTGCGGTCTTGCACGGCAATTTAGCCCCTGGTGGTGCCATCATCAAGCAATCTGCTGCCAATGAAAAACTCATGGAGCATGAAGGTCGCGCTGTTGTCTTTGAAGATGCGGCTGATTTGGCCAATCGTATTGATAGCCCAGATCTCGATGTCACTGCTGATGATATTTTGGTACTCAAAAATATTGGGCCTAAAGGCGCTCCTGGTATGCCTGAGGCTGGTTACATTCCGATTCCAATGAAATTAGCCCGTGCTGGCGTAAAAGATATCGTCCGCATCTCTGATGGACGTATGAGCGGCACCGCTTTTGGCACGATAGTCTTACACGTCACACCGGAGTCCGCCATTGGTGGTCCTTTGGCACAAGTGCGCAATGGTGATCGCATTCGCTTAAGCGTGAAGAATCGTGAAATTAGCCTCTTAATTTCCGAAGAAGAACTGGCTCAGCGTATGAAAGACAATCCTATTACTTCACCCACTGCTGAACGCGGCTATAAAAAGCTTTTTTTGGATACCGTTACTCAAGCAGATCAAGGTGTGGACTTTGATTTCTTAAGGGCAGTCAAGATGGTTGGTAAGACGCCGCGCAAGTAACTGCAAGCAAAATCAAGATAGTCCTAATGCTCAAGATGTCGTAGTTCACGACGCAATATCTTGCCGACATTCGATTTGGGTAGCTCATTGACGAAAACTATCTTCCTGGGTCGCTTGTAACTAGGAAGATTGTCTTTGGAATATTGCATGACATCTGCTTCGGTGATGTGATGGTTTGATCTCACTACAAACGCCTTCACAATCTCACCCAGTTTGCGATGAGGTACTCCAATCACGGCGGATTCTTTGATGCCAGACATCTGCGATAGAACATCCTCAACATCATTCGGAAAAACTTTAAAGCCCGCAACCACAATCATGTCTTTTTTGCGGTCAACAATCTGAACGAAACCTTCTGCAGTGATAAGTCCAATATCACCAGACTTAAAATACCCATCAGCAGTCATGCAATGCCGAGTTTCTTCGAGATTATTCCAATATCCCGCCATCACTTGTGGCCCTCGAATGCAAATCTCACCAGCAGTACCCTGCGGCAGGACAACACCATCGTCATCCAGTATCACTACATCCGTGCCTGGAATTGGTGAGCCAATGTGGCCAGTGAAATGCTTCTCCAGCGGGCTATTGACACAGACTACAGGGGATGTCTCTGAGAGACCATAACCCTGAGCGATTGGTACACCAGTTAATGCTTGCCAATGGTCTGCAGTCTTTTTGTGAACCGCCATTCCGCCACCAATCGTCACCAATAGGTTTGGTAACTTCACTTTTTTAAATTCTGGTCGGTGAATGAGAGCATGAAATAAAGTATTTACCCCTGGGAAAATATTAATATTGGGATGCTTACTAAGCATTTTGATGAATCCTGTGATGTCACGAGGATTGGCTACCATCACTAATAAGCCGCCCTTAGCAAGCCCCAATAAAGCACAAGCAGTTAGCGCAAAAATATGCGTTAAAGGTAAGGCGCATAAAAAAACCAATTGATGGTCTGGTCGACTTTTTAATCCTGGGGTGAGCCAAGACTCTATTTGCATCACATTAGAAAGAATATTTCGATGGAGCAATACAGCACCCTTTGAAACCCCAGTAGTGCCACCGGTATATTGCAAAAAAGCAATGTCGTCTAAACCAATCTGAGGGCGTACAAAAGTATGCTCACGTCCAATACTTAAAGCTTCTTTAAATTGGATGTGTGGAAATTTCCAATACGGGATTATTTTTTTGACGTGACGTGCAACCCAGTTAATGACATGTCCCTTGATACCCAATAATTCTCCTGGGCTGCTGACGACCACCCTCTTAACGGATGTTTGCGTCTTAATCTGCTGATAAGTGGAAGCAAAGTTTTCCATCATGACCAAAACAGAAGCACCACTATCTAGCAATTGAGACTCTAGCTCTCGGGCTGTATATAAGGGGTTGATATTTACCACCACGCAACCTGCGCGCAGAGTCCCAATCATGGCAATGACATACTCGACAACATTGGGATACATCAGCGCTACACGGGCACCCTTCTCTAATTGCAGGCTCTGAAGGTAAGAGGCGAAATCTGTTGATAGTCGATTAATTTCGCGATAAGAAAAAAAGGTCCCCATCGATTCAATGAGCTGACGACTGCCAAATCGTTCAAAACATTCATCAATAAACTCACTCAAGGAGGAATGGCTTAAAGGCCCTAACTCGTGAGGAACCCCCTCAGGGTAATGCTTTAACCAGGGTTTTGACATATCCACCAATATATCTCGTAAGTATCTCGAAACTGTCTCGTAACTTAAGCAATGATTTGCTTTAGTTTGTCTAAGAATAACTCTTGGCCATGGTGAACTCTTGACTGCCAATCATCGCCAGAACTCTCATTGGCATCATCAGTAATGTATTTAAAGGACTGCCAAGGGATATGGTGATCATGTGCAATTGCAGCAATTGCAAATAGCTCCATATCCACTACATCCACACCTTGACTATGTAGCCAAGGATCGTGGGCGGTGACAAAGCTATCTCCAGAGCCACATAGAAATGACCCAGTAGACAGATACTCTTGAGGTCTTGGGCAGAATGGGGTGCTGCCACGGGGCGCCAAAGGTTCAGCGTCCATATCTCGTTGAATTACCTTGCCGATCTCCAGTAGGCCCTGCAAAGATGGCTTGATTTTTCCTGCGGTACCAAAGTTCAAGATTCGCTTTGGTGAGTATTGGTGTATGGCTTTGATGCTGGTCATCGTGGCATTAATTTTGCCGACGCCGGAATACACAATCTCCACCCCTTTAGGCAATGACTCTCGCTTGAGCTCGGACTCTAATGCGGTAATAATGAGAAGTTCTGTTTTCATATTGGCTGGTGATGAATTTATTAGATTATCTACCCGGAGTTCCTGATTTTCCAAAACCCGGCATCCTCTTTAGGGATATCTCCCCACTTTTAGCTAGCCCTATTGCTTTTAAAGAGGCTGTTGCACAACTCCATGAGCTGGCGCAGCAGTTTGATTACACCCATATTTTAGGTATTGAGTCGCGTGGCTTTATCTTTGGGTCTGCGCTAGCCCACCACGCTCACAAGGGCTTAGCGCTAGCCAGAAAGCCCAACAAACTTCCTTTGGCCAGCCATCGAGAAGCTTATGGTTTGGAATATGGAAGTGACTCTCTTGAGATTCAGCAGTCCACCCTGCCAAAAGATGCCAAAGTATTGCTATTGGATGATGTATTGGCTACCGGGGGAACCTTGGTTGCTGCAGATAAATTAATTCGGAGCGCTGGCTTTGAAGTCACTGGCGCCATTACCTTGCTTGAAATCGCCTGCTTAAATGGCAGCAAGCTGCTAAATCAACACGGCATTCGCCACCAGTCTGTATTAAAAAGCTAGACCAGTTTTTTAACGCTCTTGATGATCTTCATAGCGCCCCAACCTACCGCTAGCGCTTTACTAGCAAGCTTGG
Organism: Polynucleobacter sp. UB-Tiil-W10; assembly: GCF_018881605.1. Lineage (GTDB taxonomy): Bacteria > Pseudomonadota > Gammaproteobacteria > Burkholderiales > Burkholderiaceae > Polynucleobacter. The sequence goes on along the minus strand of NZ_JACVPZ010000001.1, from coordinate 1,751,311 downwards.
GTTTGTAATGCGCTAGCGCTGCAAAAGCACTAGTCCAGAGGATAGGGTTACTCTTCAAGAAGTTAACAGTATCGATGCCTTTATCGGCCCAGGAGAGCGGCTTTTCCCAAGGCTCAAAATGTTCTGCTAACGCAATTCGTTCCCGGCTTGCCTGAATCTTAAGCTCCTGTTGGCGATGCTCTAAAGCCTTTAGTTGCTCACTCATTTTGAAAGCGCTTCGCGATCTTTTGCAAGTTCTGAAATAGAAGCCTCAAATAATTTGGGCATCTTGCGCAGTGATTGAGTAATTAATGCTGCCAAAATTAAGCCGACGGACAAAAACGCCCCCGTCAATAATCCTAGGGCTAGCATTCGGTCAGTCTCCCAGCTATAAATCACGATGAGCAATGCCAGCATGACTAAGCCGAAGAATAAAAAGAATAAAGCGCTAACAATCATGACTAGTAAGTTGATGAATTTACTTCTAGCAATTTGTACATCAAGTGATAACAGTTCGAGACGAGTTTGCGCTATGGATGCTCCTGTTGAAGCAAGGCCCTTGATGGAGGAAAGTAAATTTTCTTGAGACATAGAGATCTAGCGACGTCCAATGAATAAGCCAATCAGTAAACCTAAGCCAGCGGCAACGCCGACTGCTTCCCAAGGACTGCGATGAACAAAATCATCTGCACTATCCGCGGCACTTTTCGCCTTATCCAGTAGCTTGCCCTCAACATCAGAAAGACTCTCTTTAGCACCCGCTAGTGTTTCCAGGGCTTTATTTCGAATCGAGCTAATCGCCGCGCCTGGATGATCTTCAGTTGCCTTGATTAAAGCCTCGGCATCAGCCATCAGTGATTTGAATTCACCAATCAATTGCTCTGCACCAGTTTTATGTTCGTCATGTACTACAGGATGGTCTAACTTCTTAGCGGTCATGGAGATGTATTCCTAGTAGATAAAGCATTCACTACAGACATAACCCTATTCTAAGCACTTCTAGCCTGAGATCCCAACAATAAAACGGTCATTCCTCCATTGCCCTCTTTAAAGCGCTTTAGATACCGTTTTAATCCAGGCCGACGTTTGAGTAAGTCGTAATAAGCCTCGCTACCATAAGCGACGTCTTCACCAAAATAAAATTCGTCCACACGATCGGAATAACGATTATTTTCCAAAGCATCGTGGATAGCCCATTTAATGCGGCCGCCTTCACCACTAGATCCATAGCCATGAATCAACACAATCGCCTTGATTCCTAACTCCAGAGCTTTGCGAAGATAGTCAGTGAGTCGATCTAAAGCTTCTTCAACGTATGGCCCGTCTTGCTTAATATTGAGCTCAATCGTATCCGAGCTCAGAATGGGTAAATTTTCTGAGCCACAATGCGGACATTGATTGAACAATGCCCGCATATTTCCACAATCAGGACATTCAGCGTTATATGCCAATTTATTGAATCTAACTGAACTCCTTAAGAGCAGTACTTACCTTCTAAACCTCTTGCATCAGTTGTCTTATCGTCAACCATTAAGTTCAACGTCTTTTGCGCAAGATCCCGATTCTCTGGGGTCTTCAGACTCGCGTTAATTAACGTAGATACATCCTTGCGAATGGAAGTGTTGCCGTAACGCAAGTCTTTCAAAATAGATACGGCCTCGGCTGATATTTTGCACTGCTGGTTTATCAGCTCAGAAGAATCCGACGGCTTTGTATTTGCAAATGCAAACGCAGCAACGGAGACTGATACGGCTGCTAATAGAGTCTTTTTCATCTTAGTTCCTTATTTTGTGACCACACGTTGGACAACAACCGACTTCTTTCGCTCTTGTTTTTCTCAGAGCGGCATACACACTGGATTCTGAAATTTCCATCTTTCTTGCTGCTTGAGCTGCAGTCATACCCTTCCCTACCCAATCCAAGGCTTGTTGTGTTTTAGGTATCTGTCTCTTCATTTCATCTCCCAGTTCGGTCACTATATCACAACTTCTGTAGTTGTGAAGTTGTGAACTTTAGTAAAAGTCTAGTGAGATACCCTAATAAAAGCCTAAGGGTTCGGTGTCATGGCTTTGGCTGCAAGAACGCCTCTGGGCAGCTTTGGTGTTATAAATACTGCATAAATAAGAAATTAGGGCTTATGAGACTGTCTTAATGCACCCTAGAAATTAGAGGAGATCTATGTCTACACATTTCATGCCTAAAAAAGGCTTGCTAACTATCTTTGCCGCCCTCATCACGGCAACATCGATCCCAGCTTTCGCTCAATCATCCTCAGCTTGGCCGACTAAGCCAATTAAGATTGTTGTTGGCTATTCTGCTGGTGGTGCGACTGATGTTTTAACGCGCTTAGTTTCAGTCGGCATGGGCAACACACTGGGACAATCCATCGTCGTTGAAAATCGTCCCGGCGCCAATAGCAACGTAGGCGCAGAAATCGTGGCTCGCTCAGCTGCCGATGGCTATACGTTGTATGCCTTCTCTATTGCAAACACCATTAACGCTACGCTCTACCCTAATTTGAGCTACGACCCCATTAAAGATTTTGAACCAGTAGGCATGATTGCCAAGATTCCGAATATTCTGGTGGTTAATCCAAGTCTTCCTGTAAAAACTGTTGCTGACTATGTGCGTTATGCTAAGGACTCCAAAGACGGCGTTACATTTGCCTCTTCTGGCAGCGGTTCATCTATTCATCTCTCCGGTGAAATGTTTAAGATGCAGGCAAAAATTCAGATGCTGCATATTCCATACAAAGGTAGCGCTCCTGCGGTAACTGATTTACTGGGTGGTCAAGTTGAATCCATGTTTGATAACGCCCCTTCGGCATTACCCCATATTAAGGCTGGAAAACTTCGCCCAATTGCAGTTACCAGCGCGCAACGCTCACCGTTTTTGCCAGATGTTCCCACCATTGCTGAATCAGGTTATCCAGGCTTTGACGTACAGTCTTGGTTTGCACTTGTAGCTCCGGCTGGAACACCAAAGCCGATCGTTCTACAGTTAAATGCTGCCCTCAATAAGGCACTAAATTCACCCGAAGTTAAACAGCGCATGCAAGAGCTGGCAGCAACACCAGAGCCTGGTACTCCAGAAAAGATGGCTACATTTGAGGCATCTGAAGTCAAGCGCTGGCGTGAAGTAGTCAAAGCTTCTGGCGCTAAAGCTGAATAGTCTATGTTCCCGATTGATTTTTTTTGGAGAGCTGTACAGCGTTGGCCCGATCGCATTGCGATTGATACGCCACAAGGGCCTATTCATTACGCAACCTTATCCAAGCGTGTAAAAGCGCTAGCTGCTGGGCTTACTGCATTAGATCCAACACTGCAAAGTCGCGTTGCTATCTGCGCAGGCAATAGCGCCGATCACATTACTGCCCTGCTAGCGATTTTGGCCTGTGGCAAGGTATGGGTTCCACTCAATCCTAAGAGTACGCATCCAGAGATACAACGCATCATCAATGTCACTGAACCATCTATCGTGATTTTGGATGCCACCAATCAAGATTTTCTGAAGGGCGCAACAGGCTCATGGATTTATACGGGTGCCGACTCTGATGCATCTACACGCAGTATGGTTGAATTAATTCAACTGCATGAGGACGCACCACAACCCACTTTTGAATTACCCTTGGACGCCATTCAGGCCATCAAATTTACTGGCGGCACCACTGGGGCTCCTAAAGGCGTCATGCAGCCTTACCGTGCTTGGATGGCTAACATCAGCAATCAGATTCAGGTATGGGGATTTGATGAGCATGAGCGTTATGTGGTTGCGGCACCGATTACCCACGGTACCTCTACCTATATTCTTCCGATCTTAGCTCAAGGTGGTTGTCATGTGATTTTGGATGGCGCAGGAGCGGAAGTGGTCAGAACTGCTTTCCGTGAGCGACGCGGCACTGCCTGTTTCATGCCACCAACCTTGGTATATATGTTGATGGCTTTACCCAATGCATCCAGAGATGATTTTCCAAAACTGCGAAGATTAATTTATGGCGGCGCTCCAATGCCACCAGAGCAAGTTCGCAAGGTGCGTGATTTCTTTGGTCCTGTCTTAGGAACTACCTATGGTCAAACCGAAGCACCTCAAATATTGACAGTGATGCGTCCTGAGGATTTTGATGATCCCGAAAATTGGGCAGCGGTCGGCAGAACTACTTGGTTTAGTGATGTTGCCATCATGTCTCCTGAAGGCAAGCTCTTACCCAATGGTGAAATTGGTGAAGTTGTCGCTCGTGGTGATTTGTTGATGAATGGTTACTGGCGCATGCCCGAGAAAACAGCAGAAACAATCATTGACGGCTGGCTTCATACCGGTGACCGCGGCTTGATTGATGAACGCGGCTTTTTGTATCTCAAAGATCGTCTAAAAGATATCGTCATTACTGGAGGTTTCAATGTGTATCCAGTTGACGTTGAAAATGCTTTAAGTCAGCACCCCGCTGTTCATGAATGCCTTGTCTTTGGTCTGCCTGATGAGAAATGGGGAGAAACAGTTCAAGCTGCCGTGCAATTGCATCCCAACAAACATGCTGATGAAGCTGAACTCATTGCATTTGTGCGCAATTTACTAGGCCCAGTACAAACACCCAAGCACGTTCACTTTTATGAGAGCTTGCCTCGCTCAAATGTTGGGAAGTTGCTCAAGGGTGCCGTGATTGAAAAACTAAAAACATCTGCTTAGACGAACTTTGAATTGATCACTATGACGAATAAAAAAACACCTGTTACCAGCCTGTGTACCCATACCTTAACTAGCCTGCACTACCGTGATGCAGATTTAGTTGAAGATTTGATGGGTAAAAAAACATTTACCGAAGTGATGTTGATGCAAATTCTGGGTAGAGAGCCGCGTGGCGTAGATATCCGCATTACCGATGCGGTGCTGATCGTATTGATGGAACATGGTTTAACGCCAAGCGCAATCGCCACTCGCCTCATTTATATGAGCGCCCCAGAAAACCTACAAGGCGCTGTATCTGCCGGTCTACTTGCGGTGGGTAGCTCCTTTATTGGAACAATGGAGAACTGCTCTGCTTTACTTGACCGCATTATTGCCGCAAAAGACCAATCTGCAGAAGCGCTTTCCATTGCACGGCATTACAAAGAGATTAAAGGCGCCATTCCTGGCTTTGGACATCACCTTCATAAACCAGTAGATCCTCGGGCCTATAAGCTATTAGATATGGGTCGCGCTGAGAAAGAACTCAAGGGTGATCACATTCGGGCATTGGAGACCTTATCTAAAGCAGTAGATGAAGTAGCTGGTCGACCAATTACCATCAACGCGACTGGCGCTGTTGCAGCCCTGCTTGGTGAAATTGGTATTCCTACCGCAGTCATGCGAGGCTTTGCAGTAATCTCTCGTTCAGCGGGTTTGGTTGCGCATATTGTTGAAGAACAACAAAGCCCATCCGGTCGCTTTATTTGGGACACTATCGAACATGCCATTCCTTTCGTGGATGGCGCCAATAAGATTGGCTAATAATGGTTAACGAAGTCCAGTCCACTAGAGAATGTGCATTAGTCACTGGCGCTAGCCGAGGTATTGGGCGAGCCATATTGGAGCGTCTCATTGCGGATGGTATGCATGTCATCAATTTTGATAAAGAACCTCCCACTCAAATTGCTGCTCATGAAAGCTTCTTTGAAGTAGACGTCTCAAACGAAAATATTTTACGCACTGCGCTAGCCCAAGTGACCTCTAGGTTCTCGATTACGCGTTTAGTCAATAACGCCGGCATTGTTCGCCCTGCCACGATTGAGAACACGACGATTGCAGATCTTCATGCGGTGATGAACGTCAATATCGCTGCAGCCATTATTTGTATACAAGCAGTCATCCCTACGATGAAGGCGACCCATTTTGGACGCATTGTTAATATTTCTAGTCGTGCAGCCTTAGGCAAGGAAGAGCGTATTGCTTATGCAACTTCTAAAGCAGGCTTGCTGGGGCTAACTCGCACGCTAGCCTTAGAGCTTGCCGCGGATGGCATTACCGTCAACGCCGTTGGACCAGGGCCCATTGCCACCGAACTCTTTCAGAGCGCTAACCCGCCTGGTGCACCTGCCACGCAACGCATCCTAGATAGCGTACCTCTGGGTCGTATTGGTCAACCTGAAGAAGTGGCGCATATCGTTGCTTCGCTGCTAGATCAGCGCGCTGGCTTTACAACTGGTCAGGTTGTGTATGTCTGTGGCGGCATTACGGTGGGACTGAGTCAATAAATGAGCGCTATCTCCAATCACCCTGGTTTACCAACAGATCTCACGGGTCGCGTGATCTTTGTCTCAGGAGGCGGCTCTGCAGGTCCAGGATGGAGTATTGGTAGAGCTTCTTGCGTGACGTACGCCAGATTAGGCGCCAAAGTGTGTGTGGTAGATCGGGATTTTGCATCCGCAGAAGAAACCACTCAGATCATTCTGAATGAAGGTGGTACAGCACTGACTTTGGTTGGGGATGTTTCTGAAGAGGACGATGTTAAAAGACTTTTTAGCGAAGCTCGCAAACAGTTTGGCCCGATTGATGTATTGCATCACAACGTGGGCATAGGCAAGGTTGGCGGCCCCATAGAAACCAGTGCTGAAGATTTTGATCGCATCCATAAGGTGAATGTACGCAGCCTGTTGCTAGCAGTGCAAGAGGTTCTTCCTGAAATGGTATCGCGCGGTACAGGCAATATTATTGCCATCTCCTCAGTAGCAGGCATGCGCTATTTGGGCTACCCTCATCTAGCCTATAGCGTTACGAAGGCTGCCAATACCCAATTTATAAGGATGATTGCTCAGCAATATGCCGACAAAGGCATTCGGGCAAATACCGTGGTGCCTGGCTTAATTGATACCCCCCGTATTGCCCATACTGTTGCCAAGATGTTTTCTGAAAATGGACTGGATGAAGCCCGTGCCGCCCGTGACCGCCAAGTCCCATTGGGTCGCTCTGGTACCGCATGGGATGTAGCTCATGCCTGCGCCTTTTTGGTATCCGATGCTGCGGCCTATATTACGGGCACTGAGCTGGTAGTTGATGGCGGCCTGACCGGGAAATACGCCTAAACCCCAGATTTAGAGCCCTAGCCAAAGGGATAGTATGATTTGGTGATTCTTAGGGAGTTTTTATGTATCGCAATATCTATCGTATTGTTTTAATGTTAGCCATCAGCGCTGGTCTTGTTGCCTGCAATCTAAACGATAAAAAAATTAGCGGTTGGGAAGTCAATGATGTCTATCACTCGACCATCATCACTCCCAATTCAGCAACCGGTGGCAAAACCTATCAAGGTCCTCCAATCAACACGATGGATGAAGCCAACACCTATGAAATGTTTAGCTTAAGAGCGGATCAAGCTAAGCAAGGTGCAAAGACCTATGAACTGCTTGCTCAGTTGACCTATTTTTCACAATGGCGTTACTACGATTCTGCAACCCAAGAAGGCGCTCCTGCTACTACATTTAAAGTCGTTGGCAGAGAAGCGGGTGCTTGCGGAGATCGAGGTTGCATCTTTAGAGAAGTGCTCTCAGTACAACTGACTGAAGCATTCCTCAAAGACAAAATGAAGAAAGGTTTTATCCTCACCCTTTCTGCCAAGAATGGCATGAAGACGGAACTCTTTGTACCACCGCAATATATCCAAGGCTATATGCAGGCGGTTAACGGCTTTAACTGATGGCTCAGTGCATTCATTACCAATGAATAAAGGGGCTTAGAGCCCCTTTATTTTTTTGTGTTCAAGCACTACTCTAGAGATTCTGTTTGCCTTAATACTGCTGAGCAACCAATTCAAAGTTTTCACGTTCCGCAATAAATGCCTTTACAACCATCGGATCAAAGGCAGTGCCACTATTGCTAATAATCTCATTACACGCTTTTTCTGTAGGCCAGCCCTTTTTATAAGGTCTACTGCTTACAAGGGCATCATACACATCTGCTACAGTCATAATGCGAGCCTCAATGGGAATAACCTCACCTTTTAGACGCCGGGGATAGCCAGTTCCATCCCATTTCTCATGATGAGCACCAGCTACTTTGATGGCGATTGAAATCAACTCCATCTCAATTTCTTCTGACTGCGACACCACCAGAATTGATTCACCGATTAATGGATGGTGCGACATCAGCTCCCTCTCTTCATCAGTCAAGCGACCTTGTTTAGTAAGAATATGATCCGGAATGCCAACTTTGCCAATGTCATGCAATGGGGCAGCCTTCACCAATTTTTCTATATGGTCTTCAGTCAGGATATCAGGAAACTCGCCCATGATTTTTAGACGATTAGCCAAGAGAGCGACATATTTTTGAGTGCGAATGATATGACTACCTGTCTCATTGTCCTTTGCCTCAGCTAAAGCATTTAAAACGCCTAGCATTTGATTTTCTCGAGCAGTGATAGTCTCTTCAGCAAATTCTAAATCATGCATGTATTTCTTCATTGGCTTGACCACAAGCAACTGAATAACAGGAATAGTAATCAAGGTCAGCAAAGCGACATCTATCACTATCGAAGCCAAGCTTGAAATTGGCCCAAAGGATGGCAGCACATACATAATTAAGGCTTCACCAACGCAGATACTGGCAATCAAGACATAGTTAAGCCTTTTGATTGGGTTGTATTTAGCTGTCATTCCTGCGCCTTCAATGGTCTACCCTCTTGTGGGAAATCATTTGTTTCCCTTACTATGTATTAATCTTATACCTTGTCTTTCATTTTGCCTTCTGAGGGGCAATAAAGGATGCATAAACCCCGCTTTACCGGCTTGGTCTTGGTAGTAATACTAGGTATTTAGCGATGATGCTGCGGGAATCAGCCAAGGGATAGGCAAAGCCAAAATTAATTGCGCGGTCTTTTTCTGGTGCCACGCAAGCCAAGTCCAGCAATACGGGTATCCAAAATCTTATCGATGCTCTCGCGTTGCCACTGAACCTCGGACCGTAGTGCATCTCTCTCAAAATTGTCACGGAATGACATCAAGATACTCACTACCTTGCCAGCTCTGAAAACTGGGAAAAAGTTACATGCGGCATTAAAAGTTTGGCCATCCTTTTTCAAGAGAATCTCTTCATCACGAGAAATCGCATTGCCTGAAGCAGTAATTTTATCTACGAAATTGGTCAGCATATAGGGACTGCCGTCATACCGCTTTGAAGGGAACATTGAATCTAATCTCTTACCCAATAACTCTTCCTTCTCATAGCCCAATAAGTTAGCACCAAACTCATTAATATGAATAAAATTATGTTCTGGATTAATTTCAAACAGCCCTTCCATTGCTTGATCCAGCAAGGCCTCGAGGTGATGCTGGGGCCCTCTTCGATTAATTAATTCCTGAGCTAATTTTGCAAAACCCAATAAGCTTTCTTCTTCGTCGGAAGACAATCTTCTTGCTTTGGAATCAATGATGCATAAAGTTCCGATCCGATAACCATCGGGACTGGTTAAAGGAATGCCAGCATAAAAACGAATATGGGGTGGGCCTAATACAAGTGCATTATTCTTAAAAAGAGAATCTTCAATAGCATTATTTACAACATAAATTCCTTCATGCAAAATTGCATGGCTACAAAAAGAAACGTCTCTTGGGGTTTCATCGACCTCCAATCCCTGCTTAGACATAAACCACTGACGTCTTCTATCTACGAGACTAATGAGTGCAATAGGCACATGAAAATATTCTTTGACTATTTTGGTGATGAAATCCAGTTGCTCGTCTGGTGAGGTGTCCAATATTTCCAATGCTTCAAGAGCAGCAAGTCTGCGCTCTTCATTCTGAAGAATGTCTGATCTATACATTGAAAAACTCCTTTATGGCAAACATAGTGCAACCCACCTTCTATCCAATATTCTTAGCTTAAAAAGAACATTGGTAAATTTGATTCGCTTGAATCAGGAAACAAGATCAAGCTATATCGCCCCGCACCTATAGCTTCATTTTCCCACCATTTTCGCAGAAAGCATGGCAAAGCTTTCCCTACAGCGACAGGGGTGGCTCCCCCACCCTGCCAGATGCGATAAAGGCTGAAGAGCCCCATCGACTAGTACACCTTAACAACGGATCATTTAAAGCCGTTTTTACCAATCGTTTGGCATGACAAAAATTTGCAAATATTGATTTAACTTGCAGTTTTAAACTTCAGATCTATCAATATCGTCTATTCGGCGCACCAGCAAAAGATTGCCTCTTGTCAATATGTCTAAATGTGATTCGGCCTTTGCTCAAGTCATAAGGAGAGACCTCTAAAGAAACCTTATCACCAGCCAATATACGGATGTGATTTTTTTTGACTCTTCCTGCTGTATAGGCAATAAGCTTATGACCATTGTCTAAAGTAACCCGATAACGAGAATCCGGCAGAATTTCATCAACAAGACCTTCCATTTCAAGCAATTCTTCTTTTGCCATTTAACATCCTTAATAAAAATAAAAAGCCCAGCATGGCTGGGCTTTGGACCAGGCTAATAATTTCTGCCTGGCATTTGCTGTTGATTTAAACAGGTTGAATATTGGATGCTAACTTGCCTTTAGGGCCAGTAGTAATATCAAAAGTCACCTTTTGACCTTCAGCTAATGACTTAAATCCGCTGCTATTAATTGCTGAAAAATGGGCAAATAAATCTTCGCCACCGAGTTCAGGGGTAATGAAGCCGAAGCCTTTAGCGTCGTTAAACCATTTCACAATTCCGTTTGCCATATCTGACTATTCCTTAAAAAATATAAAAAGGGCAATGCCCCAAATGAGGCGAAAGTCAAGAATGGCGGGGGAGATGCTAAAAAGAACTATCGCAGGACTGCGGTGTTAATTACTAGTACAACAACACTATTAGCTTGAAAATCGCTGAATATATCTTACTCTACTTTAGTCATAAAAAGTGACTTATTAACAAATCGCCCTTACAAGCCTAATTTTTTCTACAAACTAATAAAAGACTCATAAATAAGCCATTAAAATACTTAAAGACTCATTTATGAGTCATATTTATTGATCTATGGCGTATAAACAGGTATATTAACGCCTCATACTTAACAAAATGTATGGGGCAACTATGCGCGTAGATCAAGAACTAACCCTAGCATCAAAGCAACTCGGGCAATCCGCTGAAATAGCGCAATGCCTTGTTTCTTTGCGTCTTGCACGTCGTGTTCGCCAAGGTGAAGCGGCAGTTCGTGCCGGCCTATCTCGCGCTACTGCACAACGCATTGAAAAGGGCGATCCTGGTGTGGCCATTGGCGCGCTCCTACGTTACTTAGATGCAATCGCTCCAGGCATGACTTTATTGCAGCTTTTAAGCGGCGATGATCCTGCGATCATTGCTTTGCAGCGTCGCTCACGCCCACAACGCGTGCGTGATTTAAGTACAGCGGAAATGAATGCGCTTGATTTCTGATGGCCAATACCACTAAGGATCTTTTTGTCTTTGCCAATCTTGATGGTGAATTTGTACCAGCAGGACAACTGCAAGTAGATGAAGAAGGCTCAAGATTCATTACCTCTTCATTTGCTTATGGCTTGCGCTACTTAGATAGGAGCAACGCACAAGAAGTGGATCCAGTCGGTCTTAGTCTTAAGAATAAAAGCGAGATCAAAGGCAAACGCCTTGTTCCACCTAACGGCTTAGAGACATTTGGTGGAATTCGGGATGCTGCTCCTGATTCTTGGGGAAGAAGAGTGATTGAAGCTAGGCTTAAGGTTCCAGCCAATAGCCTTCCAGAATCAAGCTATCTACTCGAAGCAGGCAGTGATCGTGTTGGGGCTTTAGACATTCGATTTTCTTTAGATCAAGAGGAGCGCCCTGCTCATGAAAGTATTCACAATCTGTCATACGTACTCGAGGGTGCGCAGAAGATTGAGGCGGGCTTGCCAGTGTCAGAAGCACTATCCAGAATTTTGATTGTGGGTAGCGGTCTTGGGGGCATGCGCCCTAAGGCAAGCGTGCGCGATGATGAAAATATTTTATGGATGGCTAAGTTTCCTGGTAACGCTGATGGAGTCTTAGATGTGCCGAGCATTGAATACGCAGCACTCAAACTTGCGCAGTTAGCTGGTCTCAATGTAGCGCAAACCCAATTAGAGCAAGTCGGCAAGAAAAAGGTGTTGATGGTCAAACGTTTTGATCGCTCTTGGACTGCTTTTGCTCGGCCAGCAGAAATTCGTCATCATGTCGTTAGCGCCCTCACCTTAGTTGCCTGTCACGAATCAGAATCCAATACAAAAAGCTATATGGATATTGCGGATGCCATCCGCAGATATTGCGTGATTCAAACAGTCAAAGCTGATCTTGAAGAACTATATGCACGCATGATCTTTAATATTTTTGTTAGTAACGATGATGATCATCTACGCAATCATGCATTCTTATGGAATCATAAGCTTAAAGGCTGGAGTCTAAGTCCACTCTATGATGTGATGCCTCATGCAGTCATTGCAAGTGAGCGTTATCAACATCTAGGTGTTGGACCACAAGGTAAATTGGCCACACTAGATAATGCCTATGGTGCCAAAGAGCGCTTTGGCCTATCCGCACAGCAAGCAAGTTCCATTATCGATCGCATATGGCGAGTAACCAGGCAATGGAAGACGCACTTTGAAAGCCTTGGAATTGCTGCAGATCAAATCGAAGGAATCTCTCTAGCCTTTAGGCATATCGATGATATTTGCAGCGCTGAATTAATTAAGACCTTAGCCAAAAACTAAGCTCTCATTATGAAGCGTATGGTGGGTAACTAGATTTCAATTATTAAAGATGGATTAAATGCTGGGTTCTCAGCATGTCCCCATTTGGTTAAAATGTATATGTCTGAGTAATGAAGGCAACTATGGCGGGATGGCAGAGTGGTAATGCATGAGATTGCAAATCTCACTACCCTAGTTCGATCCTAGGTTCCCGCCTCCACGAAAAGTGCAACCTGAAGCAATGTCGACAAAATTACGTTAGGCGGGATCCATCGCTAGATGACCCTCTAAGCAAGTTTAATCCTTACCTTATCTTGAATATCTCAGTTGTTACTTAATTATGCGTTTACTTAAGCCCCATACAGTTAGCATAGTAAGTCACTGTTGCAGGCCAGTCTGAAAATACCCCTACAACACCAACTTGCCTAGCTAGCACATCTAAAACTTCGTAAATTTGGCCATCAGAGTGAATAGTCAATTTGATAGATTGGTGATACCAACCTCCACCTTTAGTCATTGGTCCATCACGCTCTAAGGACCATGTAATGATATTCAAGCCAGCAGCTTTTGCTGCTATTGCGTATGTCGACGGAATAATTTGTCCATTGCTATCAGTGGTCAGAAGCACCCAAATAGGGGGAGCGATATACCGCACGCCTTTAGCATAGAGCTCTTGCATGGTTGGCTTTAATAACTCAGGCTGTGCTGCATTAAATTCTTTCTGCTCATATCTGCCGTCCAAATAGATTGCTTGCTTGCCAAAATCTGGCTCATTCTGAATCCAATACATCACATCATTCAAATTAAATGATTGAGGAAATACGTCTTTAGGGGAAATGCCAGCATTCTTATAATCATCAATTAGGGCTTGAGCATATTGCTCTTGGGTAAAACCTAAATAAGGCATGGGAACTACTGCCTCTTTGAGCTCAGGAGTAAATTTACCGTTAAATTGTTTAAATAAAGCGATAGATTCTTGATGCGTTAATAAAGTATCACCAGCCTGGGCATATAACTCCGTCCTCCAAGATGGTGTACCTGCCATATAGGACTTAATATCCTTAGCATTTTTATTGACCCCATCCATCTTGCCGCGTAGTGACTTAAATTCCTCTAGTGTGAGATCAGTTGTACGGCACTCTGCTATTGCCGGCTCTGAGCCGTTCGCTGGAATAAATGGCTTCGTACACTTCTCTTTCAAATGAGTTACTAAGATATTCGTTGTTCCCTGTAAATCATTTTGTGCATGGCGACAAACTAACTGCTTATCTTTAGTAAAAGTAACGTCGCATTCAAAAATACCGGCTCCCATTAATGCAGCGGCCGCATTTGATTGAACCGTATGCTCAGGAAACTCCAACGGAGCTCCACGATGGGCTATTGAAAATGAGGATTGATGAGGGGTATTACCAATACAACTTTTGAGCTTACTTTTTAAGGGGCCATCTTTCATGGCATCGATTAGATAATACGGTCTTACCCCATACTGAATATGTTGCGCAAAACCCGACATGCTACTTAAAAGCAAGATCGCTAAAAGTAAAGGGCTAAGCTTTTTAGGAAATCGCATTTAGAGTGCTATTTTTTGACCCAAAATACTGATACGTGATCAACACCATAGCCAAAAAGACAGTACCACCAAAACCAATAATGATGAGCGGTAAGCTAATGTTTATCCACAGGAGAATAGAGTAGATGAGAAGCATAAATAACACCGATAAATTCTCACTAAAACCTTGAACGGCGATAGATTGCCCGGTTGCCATCAGTGAATGCCCCCGATGTTGTAACAAGGCATTCATTGGAACTACAAAATAACCCGATAACCAACCTAATAGCAATAATAAAAAATAGGCCGGCAAATCGTTCAAGGTTAATTGAATTGAATACAAATGCAAAAGAACGATTGGCGGTAAAAGGTCATCGCTATACACACCCATGATACAGACGACTAAGCCCATCAGTGCACCGTAGGGCAATACGTTAGCAGAATTCTGCAAAGAAACTTTGCATGCCGCATAAACAGCCCCTGCTGCAACCCCTATTGCAGAAACAGCTTGTAAAGCGGCGCTCTCAGAAAGATTCATATGTAAGGCATACTCAGCCCATTTCAACATCAGGAATTGAAGGGTTGCTCCAGCGCCCCAAAATAACGTGGTCACAGTTAAGGAAAGCTTACCTAGCCGATCTCGCCACAAGCTCACAAAACAGGTGGAAAAATCCCGCACCAAATTACCGCAATTTAGGTTCAACTTTTGATAGCTAAATCCCACCTTTAAAAGAGGTAAATTTAGTAAAGCAGCCGATGTATAAATGACTGAAATTAATAGGATGGCTATTGCTGTAGAGCTTGAAATATCACCTCTTATGAAGTCTAGATTAACCAGCTGGAAAAAATCATGCAGAAAATCACTAATTAGAAATCCCCCTAACAAGGTCCCAAAAATAATAGAACCAATAATGAGGCCTTCCATCCAACCATTTGCAGCCACCAACTTATCTGAGGGCAATAACTCAGTCAAAATTCCATATTTTGCAGGTGCGTATAAGGCGGCACCTATGCCAACGATGCCATAACCTAATAATGGATGCATCCCAAAAAGCATTAGACCGCACCCACTGGCTTTTAGCACATTAGAAATCAACATCACCTGGCCTTTAGGCCTGGAGTCAGCAAAAGCACCTACAAATGGGGCAAAAAGAACATAAGGCAATACAAAAGAAATCTTGAGTAAGGGAGATACCCAATCCGGCTCTTGCATCAAAACCAAAAGAGCAATGGATACTATGAGTAATGCGTTATCTGCTAATGATGATAGAAACTGTGAGAAAGCTATCGTATAGAAAATACGATTCATTGCTTAATAAAAATTTCTCTTAAAACAGGCGATGAAGCCAGCTTATCTTTTGAATGAGAATTGAGTATTAAATCGTGATAATTATTTTCTAATTTTTTAGTAACTTGTTCCCATGAAATTTCTAGGGTTGTTTGCCTTGCCTGGACTCTCAAATTTTCTAAATTAACATCGCCTTTTATTAGCTCAAGGCCTGCTGCAACAAATGAGTTGACCTCATTTGGATTGGCTAAAAACCCATTGGCGCCATGATCTATAAATTGCCGAGCTGCAGCATAGTCATATGCTAAAACGGCTAAACCACTAGCCATCGCTTCGATCGTTACATTACCAAATGTTTCACTCAG
This sequence comes from Polynucleobacter sp. UB-Tiil-W10, assembly GCF_018881605.1. Taxonomy (GTDB): domain Bacteria; phylum Pseudomonadota; class Gammaproteobacteria; order Burkholderiales; family Burkholderiaceae; genus Polynucleobacter. The sequence continues at coordinate 1,735,464 of NZ_JACVPZ010000001.1, read as the reverse complement.
GCTAGAAAATAAAAAAATATCTCCGCTAGCATAATGACTTGCAAGAGCTTCACCCCTCTTCACTCCAGTAAAGATGCTATTAGGGCAGCTTAACTTTAAGGCTCCTTTTTCAGGTCCATCGCCAACCCATACCATTTTCAAATTTGGATTAACTTGTAACATTGCTTTAAAAGTTTCTACAGTGACATTTAAATTTTTCTCTGAAGCAAGCCTACCGACACATAAGACCACGTTTTCATGGTCTTTAACCCCCCAATGATTTCGCAATTCTTGACAACGCTTTGATGGATTAAATAATTTAGTATCTACTCCTCTAGCCAGCACTCTGAGCCTTTCAAAACCATTGCTGAGCAATTGATTTTTGAGTTCCTGAGTCGGCACCATTGTGAAGTTGCTATGGTTATGAAAATAACGAAGATACCTTTGAATTGGATTTTTTAGGAAGCTCATTCCATAGTGGGTTGAATAAGCATCGAAATTTGTACGAAAATCTGAACAAATAGGAATGTTTAATTTTTTAGCTGCCTCCAGCGCTGACCATCCGAGAGGGCCTTCGGTAACAATATGGACAAGACTAGGTCTATCAGATGCCCATTGCTTTAACAGCTTATTTTTTTGAGGGAGGCCCATCCTAAGCGAGCTATAACCCGGTATAGGCACTCCCAATGTCAGTATTTCTTTGAAAAGAGATTCATTCTTGGGTTTATCTTTTAATCCCTGACGAGGCCGGATGAGTGTGATGTCATGCCCCATCTCAGACAAACCCTTAATAAATCGAGCGATTGTGCTTGCCACCCCATTAACCTCTGGAGGATATGTTTCCGTAACAATAGCAACCTTAACTGAAGCATTCAGCATTGAATTGCTATTTTTTTCCATGGCATTTGAAGTCATTGCCATCGAGTATTCTCGAAGAAAATAACAGTTTTATGACATTGTGAATTTATTTACATGTCTTAAAATTGTCACAAATAAATTGTAAATATGGGTGAGATTAATATTTTTGTAATGAAGCACTTCCATATTCAGAGGATCCAAAATTGATTCAATTTTTTGAAACCCTAAAAAAACAGCGCTGGGATGATCATCGCTATTATCACCATAGCCGCATCAATCAATCGCTTCACCTTGTTAGTGCACTGAGTTTCTTAACTGCCTACTTTTTATTATTTACAGATCCTATTGCAGCTTCATTGCTTGCTTGGCTTGTTGCCATGACAACTCGTCAAAGCGGTCATTTCTTTTTTGAGCCAAAAGGTTATGACGAGGTTAATAAAGCCACCCATGAGTACAAAGAAAAAATTAAAGTAGGCTACAACCTCAATAGAAAAATTGTTCTTTTATCTATTTGGGCAGCAATCCCGGTATTGGTGTATTTCAATCCCGTATTCTTGCAAAAATTTGTTGCCTTAAATACCTTCACAAATACAGAAGGCTTTATTCGGCAAACCGGCCTCCTATGGCTCTGGCTTGGTGTTGGTGGGGTGCTTTTCCGCACTTTCCACCTCTTTTTCATTCATGACGTTGAAGCTGCCCTGGCATGGATGACAAAAATTATCACTGACCCATTCCATGATGCAAAAATTTATGCGACTTCACCCCTGTATTTATTACGCGGTCAACTCATCGACCCGATGAACCACCTTGAGCTCAGCGAGGAAAACCTAGGCTCAATCAACTCCTAATGCAGATGCATATCGGTTGTTTCTTCTTCCGAATAGCATCTCTTTGAAAATTTGACGTTTAATCGCTTTATTGCTTAGCCCGTTTCCATTCCACCACCAAGCATCCTGCTTCATGGATTGGGCTGCGGCAATAAAGCGCTCTAGAACGGCTAGCATGTCTTCATCGCTATAGTTTAGACTGAAGATAAATCTCCCTGTTCCAATCCAGCTTAGTGCTAGGCCTTGTTCCTTTAAGTAGTACTGAAACATCCAGTTGTAGCGACTTGGCTCCGTGAAATAGACGGTCCAAATACTAGACATATTCGCAACCCTAACTGGCAAATCTAATGAAATTAATTTTTCATTAAAGAGATTAGCGCGACGATTCCAAACTTCATCTAAATCTTCATACATTTTTTTGATAGCTGGAGTTTCAAGTTGCTCTAAAAATACTTGCATCGCCCCCATGACATAGGGGTGCGAGTTAAAAGTCCCCCTTGCAAAACAGATGTCAGCTGGCTTTTCTTCTCTAAACCGCTTCATTAAATCACTACGTCCGCACACTACACCAATCGGTAATCCACCGCCTAAGGTTTTACCGTAAGTCACCATGTCAGCCCGTACGCCAAAGTACTCTTGAGCGCCTCCCTGTGCCAAACGAAATCCGACGAATACCTCATCAAAAATGAGAACAATTCCATTATTTGTGCAAACTTCTCTTAATTCATGGAGCCATTTGGTATAGGCGGCGCGATCATAATGCGCAGTACGCGAGCTATCTAAGAGAGATGAGTCACCGGGCGCCCCTTTATTCGGATGCATAGCCTGCAATGGATTCACTAATACACAAGCAATATTTTTTCGATTGCGAAGCACACGCAAGGTATCTTGATCCATCTCCTTGAGTGTGTAGGTTTCCCGGGGAGGAAGTGGATTGCCTATGCCAGGCTGAACATCTTCCCACCAACCGTGATAGGCGCCATTAAACCGCACCACATGGCTACGCTTTGTATGGTAACGAGCCAAGCGCACCGCCTGCATTACAGCCTCCGTACCAGACATATGAAAGGATATTTCATCTAATCCTGAAATGGCCGTCAAACGTTTTACATTGTCAGCAACAATTGGGTTGTAAAACCCTAAGACAGGCCCCAGCTCAGAAACACGTTTGGCCCCATCTTCAATGGATTTTTTATAAAAGTCATACCCGAGAACATTGACGCCATATGACCCGGTTAAGTCATAAAAGACATTGCCATCTAGATCAGTCAAGGTAACTCCAGATGACGACTGCATAAAGCTGCCAGATTTCAAATGCTCGCTAACAAAAGGGCTAAATTGAAAGGGTACTCGATACCTACCTGTGAATTGCAGATCTGATATGTTTTTAGCTGCCTGATTTGTCAAGGCAACCGATTTTGCAAAACGCTCTTGATAGATATGCGCTAAGCGCATAAAACCAGACTCTCTTAAGGAGGCGATATTTTCTGGCGCACCATCGACTTTAAAAAAGGTCTCTCGATTAAAGGAGTAAAAAGGGATTAAACGGGCTACCCTCTTTGCCATGCGAGAGTGTCCAGCCAGAGAGGGATGCTTGGCCTTAGATAGCTGTAATCTTGTATAGACCTTACGAGCAATCCACACTCCAATCCCTGCTCCGAATATACTTAGTGCGATCCAACTATTCATAAATACTCCAATTGATCTTTCTTGACACTTTTACTTCATTTGTTTGACAAAATTATGTCAATGAAAAAAACTATCCAAAGCATTCTGTCCCAGGAAGACCTCAATTTCCTTCTGACTAATCGCATCCCCCGCAATACGCTTACTCGCTTTATTGGCTGGTTTAGTCAAATTGAAAACCCTGTGATTGCCTATATCTCTATCCAGGTTTGGAAATTCTTTTCTGCACTTGATTTATCGGAAGCGAAGAGTCAGCACTTTAAAAGTATGCATGCCTGCTTTACGCGTGAACTGAAGCCCAATGCAAGACCGATTAATCAGAACTTCAATAGTCTAGTGAGCCCGTGTGATGCTCTGATAGGAGCATTCGGGAGAGTGAGCAATGGTGAAATTTTTCAAGCCAAGGGCTTTCCTTACGACCTAGAAGACCTAATTCCCAACAAGAGCTTAGCCAAGAGTTATGAGGGATGTGAATATGTAACCTTACGACTCACTTCAAGCATGTACCACCGATTTCATGCTCCAACGGCAATGCGGATCAGAAAAATCACTTATATCTCTGGTGATACTTGGAATGTCAACCCGATTGCACTAAAGCGAGTTGAACGACTCTTTTGCAAGAATGAAAGAGCCGTAATTGAATGTGAAATAGACCATCCAGATAACAGCGCTGAAAATAAAACTCTGACCCTAGTACCTGTAGCCGCCATTCTTGTTGCGAGCATCCGAATGCACTGTATTAATCTCCTCTTCCATTTACAGTACAAAGGCCCCAATGAGATTGACTGTGATGTTGCCGTCACTCGCGGAGAGGAATTAGGCTGGTTTCAGCATGGCTCAACTATTATTGTTTTTGCTCCAAAAAATTATCGCCTGCTACCATGCTTTAATTTAGGCGACCACATTCGTATGGGTGAAGCTTTATTTGAATACTCGCTAGAAAGATAGGCTATTTACAGGCCAAACTCAGAGTGTCGCGGCTGCGCTCCATCCCCTCAGCCATCATTTCAAAACCCTTCCGAATATTATTTCTCATGAAATATTCTATGACCCCATTTGGAATGACAGAATCTGGCTCCATGATGCCGGAATATCGCACCAGCACACCCTTCTCATTGGTATGCAGTCGCCATGTCCCAGAAAAGGCTTTGTTATCGCCTTTAATCTGCATAAAATTTAGACCCTGCTGAGGTAGCTCCGTAAACTCTAATTCATAACGCAGTTGAATGGGGAATAATAAAACCCGCTCCTCAATGAGCCTTTCAACAGTAACCTTATTGCCATTTCTTCTGCGTATCTTAGATTCAACAATTCCCGGAGTTGTTTTTACGTCCTCATAATCTGTCAAAAAGGTATATGCCTCGCACTGGCTAACTGGCGCTAAGTAGCTTGCCTGTACCTTAAAAGCTGCTCCCGCTTTTTCTATAGATACCTGCAAATCATAAGGGGGTGGCTCTGTGACTGCAAAACAAGATTGGCTCCCTATTAGCAAACATAAAAGAAATGTTTTCTTCACAATAGAGCTGGCGAGCCAGGATAATGAATTGGCAATATTCAATATCCTCCCTTAATATTGAGATCTAGCAATACCAGTGACTCAGCATCGGCCAGTTCTGCGCACTCCACCCCATTCATCTGATCATCAAAAGAGAGTTGGGCAAAACGTTCAGCAGCTAAGAGATTATTCTTTTGATAATTATCTAAAGCCAATAATTGATTCCATGCTGCTTTTTGAAAATGCCCTGCAGCCATTCTTCTTAAATGAATAACCTTGTCATTTAGGTTTTGATCAAGCATTTCCTATCTCCTTCAATTTGCCATTGAACTTGACTGTGATGCTCTTCTTTTTATATGACAGCTATATGAATTTTTAAATGTCATTGTCACATTTGAGGTCTTGTTATCAAGCCCAAATATGACAATTTCACCTCTTAAAATTTATCAAAAAATATTTCAATCTGAGATAGAAATGTCACATTAATCAGCCCACACTGAAAGCTACTTATGGGAGATGAAGAGCAAATCTGCTCCTTTCCGGTCTCCTCAGCTTGCTCTAACAGCCCATAAGTAACTATTCCTTAATTTTGGGGGCAATGATGACCACATTTACCACTGAAGACAGAGAAAAAGCGGCACAAGAACCAATCCCATTTTTTGGGTGGTGCTACTTAACTGATGCAGCGCATGTAGATAAAAGCAAAGCGGTGGCAGCAGCTACTAAAAAACCAGAGTTTCATTACAAGATTGATGAAGGCAGTGAAGACTTAGAAAATTAAGTCTTAAATTCTATTTTGCTTATTGCCTATCTGCGCAGCAAGCAAGCTCTATTAATCTTTTAGTGAAATAAGAGATTCATAGCTTCCACTGCATTAGCCACATGTCTGGAATCAAATATTGTTTGAGTGGTAAGCGTACTGGTAAGCGGGAGTATTAAAGAAAAAGCCCCAGTTAAGGGGCTAAGTCTTTGTTGCATATAGTAAAAAGTGGAAAAAATGCCAAAAGTGATGGCGGTGGGGGCAGTCTAAGCCCATTTTGTCTCAGCACCCCACCCTAATAACAGGGAAATTTACTGGGTATTTTGGTAAAGATTAATCTGATTTTTCTTAAAGTTAACCGCAAACCCTTTATTAACCCTTCTATCTAGTGAAATTGAAGAAATAAGAACAGGGAATTACAGGGATTTCATGAACCCTCAGAAACGGTGGCAATATAAATAAACACCAACATAATAGGAGCTACCATGAGACCAGCCTGTGGAACTTGTAAACGAAAATACTTATCAAGCTCTCAACCCACAAGAAGCGGAACAACGGTCATGAGTGGACAAAGTTTGCGGATAAATTCCGGCACTCGCATGCGCATTTCATCAAACCAAATGCCAGCGGAATCTTGCCCCAATTGCAATAGTCCACTGCAAAGAATACCTAATCCGACCCACCCTAACAGACCTGCCAAAGTCATTATTTTTGGCGCCGGTGCAAGCGCTGGATCCACCAAGGTTAACGCACCCCCAATAGGAGAAAATTTATTTGGCGAACTCGCCAACTTTGATCCAGTCGGCTGGGGCAGCATTCCCGATTCACAAAAAACTGTCTTTCAGGGGGATTTTGAGAGTGGGATGATGAGGCTAGCTCAATTTGATAACAATAAGCTACCCCCTCTGCAAAAATCAATGGCGGCCTTCTTTTTTCAATACGCCCCAGATACGCAAAACTTATATAGGAAATTCTGCGAAAGACTAAAGAACACAGAGCAATCAATAGGACTGGCATCACTTAACTATGAAAGATTACTAGAGCTAGCTATAGCTGACACCGGGCAAGATCTAGAAATATGTCTACCTCATGGATGCTGCAACATATTTTGTGACGGCGCCACAACAGATACACTTGGCGCAGAATTTCCAGGAACAGGTGTCACTACCACTGGGCTTATTTACTCAATTAATGATAGGTCACAATTTAACTACAAATTAGCTCACGATTCATTTCCGCCAGTCATGAGCTATTTTGAACCATACAAAAGGGTAACTTCTGGCGTCAATTTCATAGATGAACAAAAACAAAAGTGGTCCGCATTATGTGAAGCAGCGAAAGAAATATATGTAATTGGAATTAAGCCTAGGCCTGGTGATTCGCATATATGGGGGACACTTGGAAGCACTCATTCAAAGCTGATCTATTGCAGTGGATCTAACGGTGCCCTTCAATTTAAAGAATGGTCTCAGTCATTAAATAGAACTTCAGAGGATCTCATTTTAGATGGCCGTTTTGAGGAGGAGTTTGAGAAAATTTGTGACCTTATCGGTATATAACAAGGAAAGCGCATCTAATTTACATAATCCCCAATTATGTGCACACTCTAGGGTCTTGATTCGGGAGCAGTCAAATCAAAGTTGACAGTACACTCCTTAACAAATTTATCCACCGCCAAAATCTGCTTGGATATACCCTCATTAACCGCCTCTTGATAAGCTTTTTCATCTAAAGGCAAATCCAGCTCCTTGCGAACTGCAAGCAATAAAGGTGGAATAAGTACGCTAGCCTTTTGGGCGTATTCGATGCATTGTTTCATGAAAATCAATTGCTTTTGGGAAAACTGTTTACTAAGAACGCCATGCTGAGCTACCGAGTTTTGGACGTAATCAGACTCAAACTGATAGTTACTCTGAAGTACTTTCCATATTTCAGGATCTTTAGATCCACCTAGATTAAATTGTTTCATCATCTCTAAGGTGCCATCTCTTTGCCTGCTGTAATAGTCGATGTTTTTTAACAAGATATCTTTTTCAACTTTATCTTTTGAAATTTTTGCCCTTTCTGCAAATAGAATGAAATAGATTGAGGACAATTCATTAGTTAAGTTGTTTAAAGCTTTGATGGTTTCAAAACCACCAATGACATGCACCTTTGCAATGACTGATGACTTTTCTGTATAAGGCTTTACCACCGCCTCATCATGTATTTCAAAATTAGCGAAATTCCCTGTAACTGAAATGCCAAGGGAAATTGCCTCGGCAGCAGATAAATAAACATCTTTTTTCAGCGTTAATTCACGCTCTTTTGATTTAGCCTCACGGTCATAATCAAGCTGCTTTAATAAACGTCCATCACTAGAGCGGTTTGTGAGCCACACCCCAAGAATGGAAAAAAATGAGCCGGCCACAACGCCCCAAAAAGCTGCTGGTATAAGTTCAATATATTCAATCATGGATGGGCATATTTAATTTAAAGAAGCTTCTTGCGATTCAGTCAAGCTCAACGCATAACGGATGATCTGATTTCCTGCCTTGTTAGATCCTTTTGGATGCGTTGTAAGACCAATTGCGTAAGCAGCAGACTCATAGCCAATACTGCAACAGCTACCAATCTTGTTTTGCTGATGTGTTTTTGCTCCACAACCGTACCTGAGCAATCCCACGCAACAGACTGGCCGTTGTCCAACGCTTTTTTAGCCTGCCAAGCATTAAAAATTTGAATTAAAGGATAAAACAACATGAAAACCAGCCCTTTAGAAAGCAAGAGATAAGCGCGGGATTTGGACTCAGACAAACTCATGGGCTCGTAGTTTTTGTTTACTACCCGTATACCCAGGGCAAGCTTACCAATCGTCGCCTGAAATTTATAGTGCATATAGCTGTCATACCAATAGAGAAATAATGATAGCCAAAGCAAACTGGCAAGCGTCTCGTTGACCAACAAGAGCATCGTCATATCTGCCGGAATTAGCAACGCCAACACCAGTCCAGGCAAATCGATTAATCCAGCGACCAAAGAGACAATAAATATATCAATAATTCTGGCCCACAATCTTGGCCAAAATGGGGCTAAGCTCATGGGAATTTCTGGCTTAGTTTGTTTTGCTGACTCCACAGAAGTTGGAGAGATTTCCGAAACTGTCTTTGGGATTACAGCGTTTTCAGTAACCTCAAAGCCTTCTTTTAGCCAACGCATTACCAGGCGCGCCAATAAAAATCCTACCCAACTGCAAAGTGCAAGCAAAACGGAAATAGCCACATCTTCTATAAAAGTATTTCGCCAATTATTGAGACGAACGAATGCGCGAATTACCCCAATTAACAACACCAAACCAGCAATCACAATTTGGATTCGACGCCAACCGGGGTGCTTTTCCATTAGGATCCCTGAGCGCAATAGGCGAGCAAACAATAAAAATGTAATGGGAAGCAAACTAATAATAAATGCGCCCAAAAGAGCCAAGATCCAAACGCGCGCAAAAAGATTGGTTAGTGTCTCGCCAATGGATAAAGGAGGATCTAGGCATTCAAAAAACTGCAGCAACTGCTGCCTTGCAAAATAACAACTAGCGTAGGTATTGCCAGATAAATAGGGGTTAGTGTTGCAATACTGAAAATCCTTGGCATATTTCCAGCCTACCCACTGTTCAGTCTGCTCGCCATAAAGGGAAGCAATCTCTAGCGTAAAGTCGGTGCCATCGGGATAACGATTAATGGCCTTACAGAAGCCGACCTTATGCTGATTTACTACCTTAGTTTGATAAAGGTTCGATTCACTATTCCAGCTCATTAAACCTAGCACTGTAAGGCTAGCTACAAATATTAGAGCAATGACGGTTGATACCTTTAAACCCAGCTTGAGCCGAGTGAGCACTATTTCTTTGCTAATGGGGGTTTTTGCACTCTCGTTCATCAATAAAGTATATCTTTTTTAGAACGATCTATTGCCTATAAAGGCCTATTTTGAGAATATTTATCCTCAAAATAACGCAGAATGCTTTGGGGATCTCCTACCTGAGGCGATCCCGATCACAGCACCTCTTAAGTTAATTTTTTAAAACTTATATCCCAAACCAACGATAAAGTTGGTAGCACTCGCTCCAGAGGTGAGCGAGGCACTAGCTGGGTAGCCACCAATCGTTCCGGTCGCATTAGAAGTTTGGTTGCTGTATTTAAAGTAATTGACTTCACCAAAGCCATAGAGTCCCGCGCTAATAAATTGTTTATAGCCTAGACCAAGTGAATACCCATGGTAATTGGTTGTGTCTGAGGCTCCGCCAAGATCGGTCGTTTCAATTTGTGCGCCGGTATAGCCGACTTTAAAGTACGCCAATTGATCCCTGCCAATGGCCGCGCTGGGAGCAATGAAGAAATTGTAGGAATTTTTCTTTTTAAATGTACCGAGTGGAATGTTGTATCCCACCACGTTATACGTCACATTAGAAGAATTGCCAGCGATAGGTGAATACTCTGCACCAATTCCCAAGAGAAAATCTTTATCAACTGCAAAGGTGTATCCAAGGGTAGCTGTTCCAGCAAAACTATTGGTATTGACAGCTGATAGAGAAGTAGGCACATTCACACCATTAACTACCAGCGTGCTTGATGTGGTTGGACTTACGTTTTCATAGCCAATACCAAGTTGACCATAAAAACCCTCAAACCTTGACTGTGCATTAGCCTGGCTGGCTACAACTGTCGAAAGCAAAACACCGGAAGCTACTAATAATTTTTTCATAAAACCCTTTGGATATTTTTAAGCACTTTATAGATTGGCGTTATACGCATTGATTAACATTTTATCAATATGCTATAGATTTTATAATAGCGTTAAATATTATTATCACTTTAAAACGTGACCGTTTCAAATGTGTGCTCAGAAAAGACATCTTTTCATAGCCAAAGTTATGACAATCGCGACCGTTGAGAAAAATCCAAAAGAAAAGCCCCGCGGTTGGCGGGGCTCATCTGGGTACTGCGGTCCATATTTGATGTGCCAAATATTTTGGCGGAGACGAGAGGATTCGAACCTCCGATCAGAGTTTTAGCCCCGATGCTCCCTTAGCAGGGGAGTGCCTTCGACCAGCTCGGCCACGTCTCCGTACTTCTTACTATTACAACGCCCCACAGTTTAACGGATAACCGCTTCTGAGGGGTTTATTGTGCTTTTTGACTTACTTCTGATCCAGCTCAAATGCCTTGTGGAGTGCACGTACAGCCAATTCCATGTATTTCTCATCAATCACTACAGAAATCTTGATTTCGCTAGTGGAGATCATCAAGATGTTGATGCCCTCTTCCGACAAGGTGCGGAACATCTTGCTGGCAACGCCAACGTGGGAACGCATACCTACGCCAACTACTGAAACTTTGGAAACCTTTGGATCGCCTGAGATTTCTTTTGCTTCGATGTGCGCTTGCACTGTGTTCTTCAGAATATCCAAGGCCTTTTGATAATCAGCGCGTGGAACTGTGAATGTAAAGTCAGTCTTCCCTTCAACAGATTGATTCTGGATGATGATGTCCACATCGATGTTGGCATCCGCAATCGGGCCAAGGATTTGATAAGCAATACCTGGTCGATCAGGAACTCCAAGAACGGTAATCTTCGCTTCATCACGCGCAAAGGCGATGCCGGAAATAACTGCGGCTTCCATAGTGCTGTCCTCTTCAAATGTAATCAAGGTGCCCGACTTCATCTCTTGGTCTAAGGGCATCAATGGGTCTGTCAAAGAAGACAGAACCCGGGTTTTAACTTTGTACTTTCCTGCAAACTCTACTGATCGAATCTGCAATACCTTTGAACCTAAGCTGGCCATTTCTAGCATCTCTTCAAAGGTAATCTTATCGAGACGTCGCGCATCTTCACAAACACGTGGATCGGTTGTGTAAACGCCATCAACGTCCGTATAGATCAAGCACTCGTCGGCTTTTAAGGCTGCTGCCATCGCTACTGCTGATGTATCTGAACCGCCACGACCTAATGTAGTGATATTGCCGTTAGGATCAACACCCTGAAAGCCAGTAACGACTACCGCACGTCCAGCATTGAGATCTTTAAGAATCTTGTCACTCTCGATACTCTTAATGCGTGCTTTGGTAAATGCAGAATCGGTGTGTACCGTTACTTGCCAACCTGCGTAACTGACTGCATCAACACCTTCACGCATTAATGCTAGCGCCAATAAGCCAGAGCTGACTTGCTCACCAGTAGATGCAATTTGATCTAACTCGCGAGGATTTGCATCAGGATTGATTTCTTTTGCCAGGCCTAGCAAGCGATTGGTTTCGCCAGACATAGCTGAAGGCACAACCACTACTTGGTGGCCGGCACGCATCCATTTGGCAACGCGCTTAGCAACATTGGCAATGCGCTCAGTTGAGCCCATTGAGGTGCCGCCATATTTATGAACGATAAGAGCCATAAAAACCGTCTATTTAACTGTCTGTAACAAGGAAATGAATCCTTGAGGGTCTAAAAAGGGCTTATTTTACAGGGTTTTGTACCCATTCCAGGATCACTCGCTTACCCGAGGCAATCAGATGTGGATAGCTAAGCCCAATACCCGCTACAGCAATCAATTCATCATGGATGTAGAGCAAAGGTGCCTGACGCTCCCATGGCGGGATATCAGCCTCTTGGTAGAGGTTTTTGAGGCTTTTACGGGGCGTCTTGGGTTTAATCTGAATCTTCTCTGAGCCAAGGCGTTCTCTCAGGCTAATCTGATTGCTCTCTTGGGCTACTTTTACCCAATCTGCAGGAAGGCCCATTTTCTTAGAGTTGGCTGGCAATGCTTTGATAACCCAGCGCCCTTCATCTGTTTTTGCTACCTGTAGCAGTCCGCGCCACAGGTAAATCTTCCGAGCATCATGCAACCACTCAAGTCTTGCGTCTGCTTTGACATGAGCAAGATCACGCCACCAAGCTTGCAAACGTTCTTGAGAGGGCATGGCCAACTGTTGGGTTTGCAACCAATATCTCAGAACATTATTTGCGGCTGGTAAATCTTGATTGGCCAAAGCGAGCAGTGGTGCTACTTTTAATTGGCCTTTGCTGAGAATGCTTTTGCCATCTTGCGTTGCTAGTCGGTTCAGTAGAACTTGCGCCTCGCCAAGTAGCTCTGCGCTCCGTGCCATATTTGCTAATGCTTCTGGCTGAATGCTTACTAAAGCAGGAATGACTTTTTTACGTACCGCATTGCGCCGGTATTGAAGATCTTGATTGCTGGGGTCTTCAATCCATTTGAGCTGATGTTCTTTGGCATAAGCCTCAAGCTCTTGCCTACTTTGATTCAAGAGTGGTCGCCAAAGAGTAAGGCTTTGATTACGAGAGGTTCCTCTACCGAATTCTCTATTCAGCGGCATCCCAGATAACCCAGCAACACCAGAACCCCTTAGGAGCTGCAGAAGAACGGTTTCAGCTTGGTCGTTTTGATGATGCGCTAAGAGCAAGTCTTCAATGCCATACTCTTCGCAAAGATCGCTGAGCGCTTCGTAACGCCCTGCTCTTGCTCTAGCCTCAATATTGCCTTGCTCGCCAGAGTTATCTAGATGCAGGAGTCGAAAATCAAAATGAATCTGATATTTTTTTGCTAGCTTCTCACAAAAAACAAGCCAATCATCAGCAGGCTTTTGTAAGCCATGATGAATGTGAAATGCGAAGATCTGGTTTTTGGCTTGGTTTTTGTTTTGTGTTGCTGCTTTAGTTTGCGCCTTGCAAACCGTATCGAGCAAAACAACCGAATCGAGGCCACCACTTAAGGCAACCGCAATTCGTTTTCCGGGTTTAGGACTTTGCTGTAATTTCCTTGAACTTGCCATAGCTCATCAAACGATCATGACGACGCTCAAGCAATGCATCTACTTTCATGCCGTCAAAAGTTTTTAAAGATTCAGCAAGTGCTTTACGCATATTGCTCATCATATTGTCGTAATCACGATGCGCACCACCAATTGGCTCAGCCACAATCTTGTCAATCAGGCCTAAAGTTTTTAGGCGTTGCGCCGTTAAGCCTAACTGCTCTGCAGCCTCCGGAGCCTTATCGGCTGTCTTCCACAGAATGGAAGCACAACCCTCAGGGGAGATTACCGAGTAAGTAGAGTTTTGCAACATCAAGACTACGTCACCCATGGCAATTGCTAAAGCACCACCAGAGCCACCTTCACCAATAATGGTGGCGATGATAGGTACTTCGAGTTCTGCTTGCACGTATAGGTTACGGCCAATCGCTTCGGATTGATTGCGCTCTTCTGCATCAATGCCAGGGAATGCGCCCGGTGTATCAACGAAGGTGAAAACCGGAATACCAAACTTTTCGGCAAGACGCATCAGGCGCATTGCTTTGCGATAACCTTCAGGACGACTCATGCCGAAGTTTCTGAGAGCGCGCTCTTTGGTATCGCGCCCCTTCTGATGGCCGATCACCATACAGGGTTGGTTTTCAAAACGGGCTAAGCCACCGATGATCGATTGATCATCTGCAAAAGTACGATCACCATGCAACTCGTGAAAGTCTGTAAATAAGGCGCCAACGTAATCTAGGGTGTAAGGACGCTGCGGATGGCGCGCCACTTGAGATACCTGCCAAGGAGTGAGATTGGCATAAACGTCTTTAGTCAGCTGCTGACTTTTTTCAGCAAGCGTTTTAATCTCATCGGAGATGTCTACCGATGACTCATCTTGCACAAAACGCAGCTCTTCAATCTTTGACTCTAATTCGGCGATTTGCTGCTCAAAATCCAGGAAAGTCGTTTTCATAGTCTGATTTTAATATTCAACTGGGATTGGGTCGATACTTCTCCACATATACCAGGTGGCAACCGTACGCCAAGGCGCCCAATTTGCCGCCACCTCACGGGCCTCATGGCGGCTGACAGGCTCGCCACTGAAGTAATTGAGGGAGATGGCCTTAATCAGGCCAACGTCGTCTAAGGGCAGGATATTGGGGCGAACCATATTGAAAATGAGGAACATTTCGGCAGTCCAACGACCAATTCCCCGAATTGAGCTCAATTCCTTGATAACGCTCTCGTCATCCATGTCTTTCCACTGGTTAGCATGCAAGCGACCAGAATCAAAGTGGTCCGCTAAATCTCGGATGTACTCGACCTTACGACCAGATAAACCAGCAGCGCGCAATTCTTCTATTGTGAGTGCCAGGATATTTTTAGGGGTCACTTTCTTTTTGCTAGCAGCAAGCACCCTATTCCAAACCGATTGCGCCGCCGCTACTGAAATCTGCTGCCCAACAATTGATCTTGCCAGTGTATTAAACGCATCGCCACGGGTGACTAAAAATCCAGATCCATACTTCGGGATAATTTTTTTGAGAATGCGGTCTTGCTTCATCAACTCCTTACAAGCCTGCTCCCAATAATCTGGGGCAACTTCTTGCAAGATGGATTCTGCTGCTGTTTTTTCTTTCACTGCTGTCATTAAGCCCTACGCCATTCTGTTAAGCCGCCGGGTTTATCTTCTAGAACAATCCCTTGTTCTAATAATGTTTTACGAATCATGTCAGCTTTAGCAAAGTCTTTTCCCTGCTTAGCAGCCACACGCTCTGCAATCTGTTCTTCAATTTGCGCTGGGCTTAAGCCTTCTTGATCTTTAGACCCCGCTTGCAAAAATGCCGTGGGATCACGTTGCAAGAAATTCAATGAAGCGCCCAGTGCCTTCAATATATTGGCAAGCGCTTGTTTTTCATCGCCTTGCGCGCGGTTGACTTCACTTGCCAGATCAAACAAGACTGCAATCGCTTCGGGCGTATTGAAGTCGTCATTCATCGCAGTGGCAAAGCGCGTTGCCCACGGATTATTAGGGTCCAGTGCAATTGCCTGTGCCTTAGGTCCTTGAGCCAAGGCAGTGTATAGACGGGCCAAGCCAGAACGGGCCTCTTCTAATTGCGCATCGCTGTAATTAATTGGACTACGGTAATGCGCCTTCAACATGAAGAAACGCAGTACCTCTGGATCAAAACTTTTTAAAACATCCCGGATTAAAAAGAAGTTGCCTAAAGACTTAGACATCTTCTCTTCGTTTACGCGGATGTGCCCGTTATGCATCCAGTAGTTAACAAACGGAGCATCATCTTCTTTGCGATCTTTGCCATACAGGGCACCTTCGCTTTGAGCGATTTCATTTTCATGGTGCGGGAACTGTAAATCAGCGCCACCGCCATGGATATCAAAGTGCTCACCTAGCAAATCACACGACATTGCCGAACATTCGATGTGCCAACCTGGACGACCTACACCCCAAGGGGATTGCCAACGAGTATCTTCTGGCTCTTCTGGCTTGGCGCTTTTCCATAAAACAAAATCGAGCGGATCACGTTTGCCATCCCCTACTGCTACACGTTCGCCAGCATTGAGTTCATCTAGCGTCTTACCAGATAGTTGACCGTATCGCGGCAGTAAGCGCACAGCAAAATTGACATCGCCATCATTCGCTTGGTATGCCAATTCATTTTCAATCAATTTGCCAATCATGCCCTGCATCTGCGCGATGTAGTCGGTGGCCCGCGGCTCCTGATCGGGACGTATTAAACCCAACTCGTCAGAGTCGGCGTGCATAGCGCCAATAAAGCGATTAGTTAATGCAGAAATGGTCTCGCCATTCTCGATAGCGCGGTTGATGATTTTGTCGTCAATATCCGTGATGTTGCGTACATACTGCACTTCATAGCCGCTATCCCTGAGCCAACGAACCACCATATCAAAGACAATCATGACCCTAGCGTGGCCAATATGGCAAAAGTCATAGACCGTCATACCGCAGACGTACATCTTCACCTTGCCCGGTACGATGGGCTGAAAGACCTGTTTTGAACGACTTAGGGTGTTATAGATTTGCAGCATAGGGCTATAAAGGTGGGGCAAGTAGCGCCAATTTGTTAGACTGAGCGCTGAGTATATCGAATGAGCCCGTTTCACACCCCTTCCTCTATGTCCCACAACGTCCCAGCGCCACGTCCAGCCCTCAGTAAGGTCTTAGCTCCAGCTTTTGCTTCTTTGGCATTTTTGGCGCTGATGACAGGCTGTAGTACCCCCGCCCAGCAACGTGCTGATTCGGAAATTCGGGCTTTAAATGCCCAGGAAACCAGCTCAACCCAAGCTGCGCCTCAACCCTATTTGGGTGGCTACAGCCCGACTGACCCACCTAGACTGTCTGCTGATATGGGCTACGACCCATTAAACCCAGAGCTCTCAGAGACTGTTGGGGTTCCATTTTTATCCTTCTTGATTATTGAGCCTGATCCGATCACCAAGAACGCCGTTCCATCTGAGGTCGAAAAACTCATTAAGGCGCGCAAGTATCAAGACGCAGTTACTCAAATCAATGTGGATCTTAAGAAGACTCCGCGTAATGTGCAATTGCGTTTTGTAAAAGCGCGCTTACAAATTGAGATGCGTCAGTTTGATCAAGCCAAAAAGACTTTGATTGAAATTACCCAGCAGTTTCCAGAGCTACCTGAGCCTTACAATAATTTGGCAGCGATTGCTGCGAACCAAGGTCAATGGATTGAAGCACGAGATTATTTAGAGCTGGCATTAAAACTGCGCCCTAGTTATGCCATTGCCTCAGCCAATTTAGGTGAGATCTATATTCGCCTTGGTGCGCAAGCTTATGAAGATGCTGCCAAAAATGTCCAGTTAAATCAACGTCAGTATTCCAACCGCGCGAAGGCGCTGCTAGAAATATTGAAGCCTCCCGCAAAGCGTTCTATTAATCCCGCAGTGAATCCTGCAGTAAATTCAACTCCGAATACTTCGGGCTCTCTGCCGAGCAATAACCCATCCACTAACCTTCCAGAAAGTAGATCCAATAATGGCGAAAGTACTCTTAAAAACTAACAAGGGTGATATCACCCTCACCCTTGATGTAGCTAAGGCACCTAAAAGCGTTGCTAATTTTTTGCAATATGTAAAAAGCGGTCATTACGATGGCACGATTTTCCATCGCGTGATTGATAACTTCATGGTTCAAGGTGGCGGCATGACTGCTGGCATGAAACAAAAGCCAACAGGCGCTGAGATTGAAAACGAAGCTAACAACGGCCTGAAGAATGATCGTTACACCGTAGCAATGGCTCGCACTAGCGATCCTCACTCTGCTACCGCCCAATTTTTCATCAACGTCAATGACAATGATTTCTTAAACCATACCGCTCCTAATGCTCAAGGTTGGGGCTATGCAGTATTTGGCAAAGTCACAGATGGTATGGATGTTGTCGATACGATTCGCAAGGTCAAGACCAGTAGTTCTGGCTTTCATCAAGACGTTCCTGCTGAAGATGTTGTCATCGAGAAAGCTACCGTTCTCGAGGAATGATTCCGCAATACGCGAGCGCACTGCTCATATCAGATTTGCACCTCACGCCGTCAATGCCCTTGACGGCGCAACGCTTTTTTGACTTCTGCGAGAAAGAAGCTCCCAAAGTCGAGGCCGTATTTATTCTGGGTGATTTATTTGAATATTGGATAGGTGATGATGCTGCTGCATCCTCACCTTTCCAGCAAGAAGTGCAGCGTGCAATTGCGAGCCTTTCTACAAAAGTAAAAACGTATTACCTACATGGCAATCGGGATTTTTTAATCGGTAAAAGTTTTATTAAAAAAACGGGCATGACTCTCTTGTCAGATCCAAGCGCAGTAGAGATTGCTTCGCAAAAATGGGTACTCGCCCATGGTGATGCTTTATGTACTGCAGATACTGGTTATCAAGTATTTCGTAACTGGGTTAGAAAGCCGTGGATACAAAAAATCTTCTTAGGCCTGCCACTCAATTGGCGCAAAGGCATTGCCCATCATCTGCGCAGTAATAGTCATAATCAATATCAAGCTACGCAACGCTCCGAGTCACACCAACGCAAAATGGATGTCACACAACAAGCATGCGCCGCTGTATTGAGAGAGCAATCTGGTGACAGATTGATTCATGGGCATACGCACATGCCAGCGCATCATGAGGAATTGATGGGTACACAGACCTGGCAACGCTGGGTTTTATCAGACTGGGATTTAGATCACCCTGAGAGCCTGCGCCCTCGGGCAAGCGCCCTTTTAATAGATAGCGCTGGAGTGCGCTATCTAGATCTTATTAAGCACTGATTAAAAAACGAATTAAGAAGTGAATTAAGAAACTGAGTATTTTGAAAGTGACTGCACCATCTGCGCAAAGATGCGTGGATTTGCCGCCATGACTTCACCGCTTTTCAGAAAACCTTCTTCGCCGCGATAGTTGCCAATCAATCCACCCGCTTCAGTAATCAGCAAAGCGCCTGCTGCCATATCCCATGGCTTGAGATCGCTCTCAAAGAAACCATCGTAACGACCGGCTGCAACATATGCCAAATCCAATGAAGCAGCTCCTGGACGACGCAAACCCGCACATTGGCGTGTCATCTCGCCAAAAATCTTTAAATATTTTTCCAAATCTTGATCTTCACGATACGGGAAGCCAGTACCCAACAAAGCATTCGTTAAACGATCTTGGGAAGCTACACGTAAACGCCGACGGTCCAAATACGCGCCTGCACCACGTGTCGCGGTAAACAATTCATCGCGGGTTGGGTCATAGACAACCGCTTGTTGAATAACCCCATTTACTGCAAGCGCAATTGACACTGCATATTGTGGAAAGCCATGAATGAAATTGGTTGTGCCATCTAAGGGATCAATGATCCAGACGTTTTCTGCATCCGCATTTTGCTCGCCTGTTTCTTCAGCCAAAAATCCATGGGTTGGATAGGCTTCGCTCAGCGTTTCTATGATGGCCACTTCTGCGGCTTTGTCCACCTCGGTTACAAAATCGTTATGTTGCTTACGGTCAACCTGCAAGCGCTCCAAATTCAAAGAAGCACGATTGATGACTGTTCCAGCGCGACGGGCGGCCTTGACGGCCACATTTAACATGGGATGCATAGTATTGATGGACAAATTAAATAAGAACAAGCTCCTTGTATTGCCTACAACTAGGGTAAATTGAATGACAATACGAAGCTAACAGATTGATTCTAAACGATTAGCGTCCATTACATCCCATTAACCCCTTCTTAGTGCATTGATGAATATCTATACAGCCGAATTACTTCGTTGGGTTTTAGTCGAAACCAGCCATCCTGGAAACGTCGGCTCAGCCGCGCGCGCCCTCAAAACCATGGGCTTTAGCGATCTACGCCTCATCAATCCCAAGATCAAAGGCATGGCGGCAAATGCTGAAGCGATTGCTCTGGCTAGCGGTGCTGTAGATATCCTAGAGGGGTCCTCTGAAACAGATGCCTTAGCTTCCGCCGTAGAAGGATGCTCTCTTGTGCTGGGTCTCACTAGCCGTGATCGGGAATTTGGGCCACCAGCCCTCGACTGGGAAAATGCCCGCTCCTTAATAGCAGATACGACCTCAGGGGGAAGAAAGGTTGCCCTCCTCTTTGGACCAGAGAGGACGGGCCTGGATAACGATCATTTAGCCTTATGCACGCATAGGGTCTGGTTGGATGCCAATCCCGCCTACCCCTCGCTCAATCTTGCTCAAGCCTTAATGGTCTGCGCCTATACCCTCAGAGAAACGCTGCATCGGAATACCGACAAACCGCACTCGTTGGCCAACCGAGAAGAAAGGGCTGACTTTGCCGATCCCGCAGCCGTAGCGGCCATGCTGGAGCATTGGCGTGAAGGTCTGGAGGCAATAGGCTATTTAGACCCAGCGAACCCCAAGAAACTCATGCCCCGTATACAGGCCCTCTTTGCACGTAGTCGCCTGCATAAGGAAGAGATTGATCTTCTGCGGGGGATAGCAAAACAGATGCTCCTGAGAAAATAAGCACATCCCGTTAAAATCAAAACATGTCCAATCCATTCTTCGACCAAGTCGACTCCATCATCGCCAGAGACCCAGCAGCAAGAAATCGTCTCGAGGTCATCACCTGCTACCAAGGTTTACATGCCGTTTGGTTGCATCGTGTTTCCCATTTTTTATGGAATGTCGGCCTGAAATGGATTGCACGAGTACTTTCCATGTTTGCACGCTTTTTGACGGGTATTGAAATTCATCCTGGCGCAAAGATTGGTCACAGAGTTTTCCTAGATCATGGGCTTGGTATTGTGATTGGCGAGACAACTGAAATTGGTGATGACTGCACTATTTATCAGGGCGTTACCCTGGGAGGCACTTCGCTTTATAAAGGCGTTAAGCGCCACCCTACTCTTGGTAAAGGCGTTGTTATCAGTGCCGGCGCAAAAGTACTTGGCGGTTTTACTGTGGGCGATGGCGCACGCGTGGGTTCTAACGCAGTGGTACTAAAAGAGATTCCTGCAGGAGCTACTGCTGTTGGCATTCCGGCGCGGATTTTGCACCCGGACTTACCGCAAAGCCCAGATAGCAAAACAAAAGAATACTTTTCTGCTTATGGTGTTACACCCAATGTAGATGATCCTGTGTCGATGGCTCTAAAGGGTTTAATCGATGCAACGATCGAGCAAGAAGCAAAAATCGCAGCGCTAGAAAAAGCACTTGCGAAATTAAGTAATGCCCCTGCAGAGGCTGATGCTGTTGGCTCAAGCGATACCAAGCGCGATCTTGATGCTATTAAAGAATGGCTAAAAGAGTAGCGCTATCAGTATGGTGCGGAAGTAAAGTAAAGAAAAAGGAATAGCGTGCTATTCCTTTTTTGCATCTTGAGCGCGTGATTAATGCAGGGTGCGTGGACCGGTGCTATCACCGCCTAATGCGCTACCAGGAAACTCTTCATCATCGTCATCATCATTTGGCATGCCAAATGAAAAACTCTCGCCTCCTTCTGGATGACGATTTTCAATTTCATCATCTGTAGCAGCGCGAACATCTTCTACCTGAACCCAAAAACGCAATGCCATCCCTGCCAAAGGATGATTACCATCTAGCACTACTTGATTGTCTGCAACATCGGTAATCGTATAGATCAAAGGCTCGTCATCAGCATCTGCATCATCGGCGCTCGCGCCCTCCTCCGCATCTGGAATGCCTTCAAACTGCATGCCTACTTCTAGAGGCTCAGGAAAACGTGTGCGAGGCTCAATCTTTAAAAGCTCGGGGTCATACTCACCAAATGCCTCACTAGGCTCAAGCTGAATCGTAGCTTCATAACCAACATCTTGACCATCAAGCAAAGTCTCGATTTTAGGAAAAGTGCCTTCATAGCCGCCATGCAGGTATACCATCGGAGAATCTGGTTCTTCGATGACATTGTTTTGCGCATCGGTTAACTTATACCGAAGGGATACGATGGTATTTTTTTCAATCTTCATACGGGATTTATCGAACATTCGTTTTTAATCATTTATTTATGACCTCATTTTACTTGAGCAAACCTTACGATCCACCTCAGGCACCCACAAATCTCCCTTTAGATGAGTCCTGGGCCTTATTTGGAGGCATTAGCCCAGAGCAGTTCATGGGGCGCTATTGGCATAAAAAGCCCCTGCTTGTCCGTGGAGCGATTCCGGCATTCAAACTCTCTGCTCAGTCCGGAGAGTCCTTAGAGAGTCCTATACCCACTCAAGATTTACTCAAATTTGCCCTAGATGATGAGGTTGAGTCCCGCCTTGTGAAATCGAAGCCCTGGAGTTTTGATAGCGGCCCGCTGACCAAAAGGGCAATACCTTCAATTCATAAACCCGATTGGACTTTGTTATTTCAAGGGATGGAAGCGCATCACCCTGCAGCGGCAAAAATACTCTCTTGGTTTCGCTTTATTCCTGATGCCCGCCTTGATGACTTGATGATTAGCATTGCCGGTATTGGAGGTGGTGTTGGCCCACATTTTGACTCTTACGATGTCTTCCTGATTCAAATGTCTGGCAGAAGACAGTGGCGCATTTCGGAACAAAAAGATCTCAGCCTCAACCCAAATCTCCCCTTAAAAATTCTGCAGAACTTTAAACCGGAAGAAAATTGGATTCTGGAACCAGGCGATATGCTGTATTTACCGCCCCATATAGCTCATAATGGTATTGCCCTAGATGCTGGCTGTCAAACATGGTCAGTAGGATTTCGCTCGCCTAGCTTTAAAGAATTACTGCAAGAGGGTTTGTGGCGCTTAGCAGAGTCCTTGGAGGATATTCCTGCCCTAGAGGGCAAGTTTGCAGACCCAGAACAAGGCGCGACCCAGTCTGCCGAACAATTGCCTGATGAGCTCATCAAACAACTCAGATCCAAGCTCAAAGAGCTGAAACTAGACCAAATTGATGGGTTTCTACCGGGCATCACCGCCTACCTTTCGGAGCCTAAACAGCAAGCTTTCTTTGATGGCCCTGAAAATCCCCTGAATCCTAGAGAATTTTCAAAGAAGTTGGGCACTAGCAATCTGATCCCTCACCCAAAAACCCGTATTTTGAGTCTGGGGAAGCAGGTTTACTGCAATGGGGACAATATGGTTCAGGGTCAAAAGCCGGATATTGGACAGGCTTGGCAGACCTTGTCAGCTACTAAAATGCTTACAACAAGCAAACTCCCAAAGCTCGACAAATCTAGTCTTTATGAAGCCTATTTGGCTGGATGGCTAGTTTTTCAGCCCTAAATCCGGAGATGGATATAATATTTGCTGGAAACTACTTAGGGATAATCCCTTGGTATATCCGGAAAACAATTACCGGTAATTGTTGTTAATTTATTAAAGGAATTTACAAATGAAGAAGTCACTACTATTCGCTGCAATGTTAGCAATCGCCTTAGCTGCTTGCGGTAAAAAAGAAGAAGCAAAACCTGTTGAAGCTGCTCCTGCTGCACCTGCTGCTGAAGCTCCTGCTGCTGCTCCTGCTGCTCCTGCTGCTGAAGCTCCTGCTGCTGACGCTAAGAAGTAATCTTCTTCATGAAGAAAAAAAGCCGCTGAGAAGCGGCTTTTTTATTATCTGCAAAAACAATTACTGTGTTAATTGATCCGTTAGCAAGGTAAGCAACTGGAATCCAGCAGGTGTATTTTCTGGTTTGCCATCCGCATTCTGCACATAAACATTCGCAGAATTTTCTCCAGTGCTCTTCACAACAACCTGATATTTTTTAGCCTTCATACCAGATTCATCTTTGCTGCTAAAGAGATTAGAGAAGAAGCCTTTGGTATCTCCCAAGTCCTTCGGATTTACGTAACGAACATAGTAAACACCTGTGGAACGATTGCGATCTTCGACTGTGAAGTTAGAGCGATCTAAAGCCAATCCAATATCACGCCATGAGCGATCAAAACCAGCGCTCATCTCAATGTAGCCTTGGTTACTACCCTCTTGTACAAACTTGGCTTTTGGAGTTTTAGGACCCAAAGGCGCTGCAACCATAGCCTTAGCTTGCTCTTGAGTCATACCCAAGCGCTCCATCAAGCGAGCCAAAAATACTGCCTCTAACTCTGGGTCATTCGGACGAGAAGTCCAGATAGTGGACAAGCACGCACCAGTGGTGTCGGTGACGCATTTTTCAATCGCGCCACGTTGAGTAATGTAAATCTCTGTCTCACCAGGCTTAGAAACTTCTAAGCGTGTCTTGTATTTATCACGCTCGCCAGTGTCGTAAATTGAATCCAAGGCGCTACCAATAGCAGAGCGAATGAAATCTTGCGCAATCTTCGCGCGATTTTCAGCCCAGTCAGTTTCCATAATTCCGGTTGATGGAGAGTCAACAACCAAAAGGAAGCCGTTCTCTTGCCAAAAATCTTTCACTTGCGGATAGAGTTCAGGCGCTGGTTTTTCAACAACCAACCAACG
This sequence comes from Polynucleobacter sp. UB-Tiil-W10, assembly GCF_018881605.1. Classification (GTDB taxonomy): domain Bacteria; phylum Pseudomonadota; class Gammaproteobacteria; order Burkholderiales; family Burkholderiaceae; genus Polynucleobacter. The sequence continues at coordinate 1,711,131 of NZ_JACVPZ010000001.1, read as the reverse complement.
ACGCTCACCATCACGCGCTATACGCATACCCGGAATACCTGTCATCACGTTGCTACGCATCTGGGACGACTTCTTAACAGCAGCATTGTATTCAGACATGGTAGCCGTGCCGTCTTGAACAATATAGCGACGATCCGCTTGTGCAGTAATCAAGTCCGGTGGATATGACAGATTAGGTCCACGAACAGCGCCTGAGCTTTTGTAGTCAACCGTATCGTTACTGGTAACCGATTTACATGCCGTCAGCGCAGTAGATGCGATAAATATTAAAGCCAGAATCGATACATATCGACGCAATATTGAGAACAAATTCATCATAGTAGGTTGGCCTGTTTTAACGCTGCTTTTAAAGGCTCGCGCAAGGAATTGCTTAAGGGTGTTAATGGCAAACGAATGCCGGCAGTAATCTTACCCATCTCATGCAAGGCCCATTTAACAGGGATTGGGTTTGCTTCTGTAAACATTGCTTTATGTACTGCGATCAATTGATATTGAATTTCACGGGTTCTCTTCACATCATCTGACATGGCTGCAACACAGAGTTCATGCATCAAACGTGGCGCAATATTAGCGGTGACTGAGATATTCCCTTTGCCGCCCATGAGCATCAACATCGCAGCCGTTAAATCGTCGCCGGAAAATACTGAGAAATCTTGATGACCGGCGCGCTTAAGATCGTTAATTAACAAAGTTCCACGCTCTAGGCTACCTGTCGCCTCTTTAATTCCGATGATGCCCGGCACTCCTGCTAAACGCACTACGGTATCACCAGCCAAGTCAGCAACAGTTCTTCCAGGGACGTTGTACAAAATCACTGGTAAATCCACGGACTCAGCAATCTTTTTAAAGTGGGCAAACATTCCATCTTGGGTTGGCTTGTTGTAATACGGCACCACTTGCAAGCTGGCATCGGCACCAACCTGTTTAGCAAATTTGGTTAATTCAATCGCCTCAATCGTAGAGTTGCCACCTGTACCAGCAATCACCGGAATGCGTCCTGCGATCTGCTCCACGGTCACGCGAATCAATTCGCAATGTTCTTCAACAGAAACTGTGGGGGACTCGCCGCTAGTTCCAACGATGACAATACCGTCCGTACCTTCGGCAACGTGCCAGTCCAATAATGAACGCAAGCTGGGGTAATCCAAGCTGCCATCCTCGAACATCGGAGTAACAATAGCCGGCATGCTACCAGCGATGGGCTTTTTACTACCTTTGGAATGCGCTGAATTTGTCACCGAATATGCACCGATTTTTAGCTGTCTTAACCCTGAAATTGTAACGGAATGCGCTGTTTTAGCTCACCTTTTACAGCGCACAGGCGCTGAACCATAGCTGGTTTGGGCTGATCCACATAAATATCCTCAAAGGCTACCACCTTGAGCCCATGACGAGAGGCAAAAGTGAGCAATTCCCCTGGATTTAAGAGGAAATTAGGGTTGGATGGCTTGCCAAAATCCCCATTCCCTAGAGCAAAGGTTTCGTATATCAAAACCCCGTCTTTTTGCAGCATTTGGGGAAGCTCGTCCAGATATGGGCGATACAGATAGTTGGTGACTACGATAGCGCTAAATTCGGAACCAGCAAGAGGCCACTCAACCCCCTCAAGATCAAGGCATTGAGCAGTGATCAAGGGATTATTGAGCGCTTGAATTGCCGCAACATCCTGATCAACCGCAAGCACCTCATGACCCATACTGGCTATTAACTCAGAGTGCCGTCCAGAGCCACAGGCCAAATCTAATATCACTCCACCCTTTGGGGCAAGCGGTGCAAATCGCCTCACCCATGGAGAGGCACTCAAAATGGGATCATGTGCGCTAGGCAAGATCAAACCTCAATCGTAAGCAAGGCCCATTGCCTCACGAACCTCGCGCATGGTTTCTTGCGCAACCTTGCGGGCCTTATCGCAGCCGTCAGCAATAATCGAGCGCAATAAACTAGGGTCATCAAGGTACTTTTGTGCGCGCTCAAACATGGGTTGTTGCTCAGCCAGAATGGCATCAATTACAGGTTGCTTACACTCTAAGCAGCCAATACCTGCTGACTTGCATCCCTTATCAGCCCATTGTTTTGTCTCATCATTGGAGTAAACGGTATGCAACTGCCATACGGGACAACGCGCAGGATCGCCCGCATCAGTTCTGCGAACCCTCGCAGGATCAGTAGGCATCGTACGAATCTTTTTAATCACATCTTCCGGATTTTCACGAATGCTAATCGTATTGCCATAAGACTTGGACATTTTCTGCCCATCAATACCTGGCATGCGTGATGCTGTTGTCAGCAATGCTTGTGGTTCAGGCAGAATAATTTTGCGAGCACCCTCCAAGAAACCAAAGAGTCGTTCACGGTCAGCCATGGAAAGACTTTGTGCTTCATGCAATAAAGCCTTCGCTTGCTCCAAGGCCTCATCATCGCCACGCTCTTGGAAAGCGACGCGTAATTCCGCATACATCTTGGCACGCTTACTGCCTAATTTTTTAACTGCTTCTAACGCTTTTTCCTCAAAGCCAGGCTCACGTCCATATAAATAATTAAAGCGACGCGCTACTTCACGCGTCATCTCTACGTGCGGCACCTGATCTTCCCCTACCGGCACAAACTGCGCACGATAGATCAAAATATCAGCCGCTTGTAGCAATGGATAACCTAAGAAGCCATAGGTTTGGAGGTCTTTTTCCTTAAGCTTCTCGATTTGATCTTTATAGGTAGGCACCCTCTCGAGCCAGCCCAATGGGGTTCCCATGGAGAGCAATAAAAAGAGTTCGGCATGTTCAGGCACTTTGCTTTGAATAAACAAGGTTGCTTGATTTGGATCTACGCCTGTTGCCAACCAATCAATCACCATGTCCCATACGGATTGTTCAATCACATCCGGTGTCTCGTAATGCGTGGTTAATGCATGCCAATCAGCCACAAAAAAGAAGCAAGGATATTCTGACTGCAAGCGCACCCAGTTCTTTAAAACACCGTGGTAGTGACCCAGGTGCAAGCTACCGGTTGGTCGCATGCCAGAGAGAACGCGTTCAGCAAACATCTGTATTCTTTTTCTAAGTGGTTAAGTAGTTAAGGTATTTAATATTTAATGAAAAGCAGACCATACTGGAGTCAGATGGTCGGGCAAGTGTGGCAGTTTTCCGAGATCAGTATGACTCTCGTTCGGATCATGAAAATCTGAACCGCGAGAAGCTAAGAATCCATATTGCTGCGCAATCTTTCCATAAGTTTGATACTGATGAGGACTATGGCTACCCGTAATCACTTCAATAGCTAAGCCTCCTATATCTTTGAAGTGCTTATAGAGTTCATCCATCTGCATCGCATTAAGCTTATAGCGTCCAGGGTGTGCAATCACTGCAACACCACCAGCTGCTTTAATCCAAGCGACTGCATCATCAAGCGTTGCCCACAAATGGGGTACGTAGCCAGGCTTATCTTCAATTAAATAGTTTTTAAATACGTGCTCGGTATCTTTGCATACGCCCTGCTCCACGAGAAAGCGCGCAAAGTGTGTTCTCGAAATCAAGTCATGATTACCAGCAAAATGCAGAGCGCCCTCATAGGCACCAGGGATACCTGCTTTTAGTAATTGCTCGGCCATGAGTTTCGCGCGATTACCTCTGCCTTCACGCGTGCGTCGCAAGCCTTCGATAATTCCGGCATGTTCAGCATCAATTCCAAGACCAACGATATGAATAGTTTGACCCATCCAGGTTACGGAGATTTCTACGCCACCAAGATAATCAATACTTAATGCATTAGCCGCCTCGCGGGCACGCTTTTGACCGCCTAGCTCATCGTGATCGGTCAGTGCCCATAAATGCACACCATTTGCCTTGGCGCGCTCAGCTAATTCTTCAGGCGTCAAAGTTCCATCAGAAACCACTGAGTGGCAGTGTAAATCGGCATTTAGGGTTGAAAAGCTGCTCATGACCCTATTTTAGGTCAAGCTGGTATCAATTACCCGGCGCGGCGCATCTAGGTAGTCACGAGACTGCATCTCGATCAATCGGGACACGGTTCGAGAGAATTCAGCGGTAATTTGACCCTCGGTGTACAAATCCGGGGCTGGGACCTCGGCGGACATGATGAGCTTGATCTTATGGTCGTATAAGACGTCAATTAACCAAATAAAGCGGCGTGCTTCATTAGTCATTCTCGGGGGCATATAAGGCACCCCAGATAGGATGACCGTATGAAACTGATTGGAGATCTCTAGATAATCGTTTTGCGAGCGCGGGCCACAGCACAAGGTTTTGAAATCAAACCAAACCACACCATCTGCCATATGCAAGGGGCGCAATTCACGGGACTCAATATTTAAGACTGGATTACGAGCCTCTTTTTGATTGCCAATCAAGGTTTGAAACATTTGGCCAAGGGTTGCTTGCGTTTCTGCATTCACGGGAGTGAGGTAGGCTTCCACTTGCGCCATCTGTACGCGGCGGTAATCATTGCCGGCATCAACATTCAAGACATCGAGCTTTTCTTCTAGCAATTTAATCGCTGGTAATAATCGATCGCGATGCAATCCATTCGGATACAACTGATCCGGGCGATAGTTCGATGTCATCACAAACTGTACGCGATCTGCAAACAGCGCACTAAGCAAGCGATAGAGAATCATGGCATCGGCGATGTCATTGATATGAAACTCATCAAAGCAGATTAAGCGATAGCGATTAGCGATTCTCTTGGATAACTCATCCAATGGATCTGCCAATCCTGAGAGCTCATGCAATTCACGATGCACTTCACGCATAAATTCATGAAAATGAATGCGGATTTTCTTTTCTAATGGAGATGCCGCATAAAAGCAGTCCATGAGGAAAGATTTACCGCGACCCACTCCACCCCACAAATACAAGCCTCGGGGAAGTGTTGGTTTAAATATCTTTTTCTTTAAGCTATTGCTACGGATTTCTTTGTAAGCAATCCACTCGTCTTCACATTTCTGAAGACGCTCTACGGCGCGAAGCTGCGCGGGATCACTTTGATACCCGCGCGTCTTTAACTCTTGTTGGTAAAACTCAATGGTTTTCAATTACATATTTAATGCACGTGAGTCTGTCGCTAACGCTGCTTCGCGCATCACTTCAGACAAACTTGGATGTGCATGACAGATACGAGCAATATCTTCTGCTGCTGCTTTAAATTCCATTGCAACCGCTGCTTCAGCAATTAAGTCAGAAGCATTGGCGCCGATGATGTGTACGCCAAGAATTTCGTCTGTCTTAGCGTCAGCCAATACCTTAATGAAGCCATCGGCGCGACCCATGCCTAATGCACGGCCGTTAGCAGCAAATGGGAACTGACCCGCTTTATATGCAACGCCAGCTTCTTTAAGGGCTTGTTCAGTTTTACCAACCCATGCAATTTCAGGATCAGTGTAAATAACCCAAGGAATGCAGTTGTAATCGATGTGTGGTTTTTGACCAGCAATCACCTCAGCAACCAAAACACCTTCATCTTCGGCCTTATGTGCCAACATTGGACCGCGCACTACGTCACCCACTGCGTAAACGCCAGGCGCGCTAGTTGCACAAGTGTGATCATCAATTGGAATGAAACCGCGCTCATCCACTTTGAGGCCAATCTTGTCTAAACCCAATTTATCTGTGTTTGGCACACGACCAACAGAAACAATTAAACGATCGCATTCCAACTTGGCAGCCTTACCAGCGCTATCGGTGTAATTAACAACTACACCCTTCTTGTCTGCTTTGACATCGCCAATCTTCACGCCAGTATGAATATCTAAACCTTGTTTAGCAAAAAGCTTTTGCGCTTCTTTAGCAATGCCGATATCGCAAGCGCCTAAGAATGAAGGCATTGCTTCAAGGACGGTCACCTCAGCACCGAGACGGCGCCATACTGAACCCAACTCCAAGCCGATTACACCAGCACCGATTACACCTAATTTCTTGGGGGCAGAATCAAACTTGAGCGCACCTTCGTTATCGCAGATCAACACGTTGTCCACAGTAATACCAGGAAGATGACGCGCTTTAGAACCCGTTGCAATGATCACATTCTTTGCAGTAACCGTTTCTTTATCTTTGCCATCAATATTCACTTGATAACCGTCAGCGCCCTTACCTTCAAATGAAGCATGGCCTTTTAACAAAGTGATTTTATTCTTGCGGAACAAGTACTGAATGCCACCCGTCATTTTGGTAACGATGTCATCCTTACGAGCGATCATCTTTTTAGTGTCAATGCTAACCGCACCCACTTTAATGCCATGATCAGCAGCGTGATGGTTGATCTTTTCGAATTCTTCTGAAGATGCCAACAAAGCCTTGGATGGAATACAACCAACGTTTAAGCAAGTACCACCCAAACGTGGCTCACCCTTTGGATCATCATAAGAACTAGATTCAGCACAGGCAACTTTAAAACCAAGTTGCGCTGCACGAATTGCGGCGATGTAGCCACCAGGACCACCACCAATTACTACTACGTCAAAAGCTTGGCTCATGATCTACCCTTCTTACAAATCAAGGAGGAGACGTGAAGGATCTTCTAAAGCATCCTTCATGGCAACCAAACCAAGCACAGCCTCGCGACCATCGATGATGCGGTGATCGTATGACAAAGCTAAGTAGTTAATTGGGCGCACAACTACTTGACCATTTTCTACTACAGCACGGTCCTTAGTGGCGTGGATACCCAAAATAGCGGATTGTGGAGGATTGATAATTGGTGTGGAAAGCATTGAACCGAATACGCCACCGTTAGAGATGGAGAATGTGCCACCAGTTAACTCTTCAATCGACAATTTGCCTTCGCGCGCTTTAGTACCAAACTCAGCAATCTTCTTCTCAATATCAGCCAAATTCATTTGGTCAACATCACGCAAAATAGGAACTACTAAACCGCGTGGTGAACTCACTGCGATACCGATATCAAAGTAACCGTGATAAACGATGTCATTGCCATCAACCGAGGCATTCAAGAGCGGGTATTTCTTCAAAGCATGTGTAGCAGCTTTAACAAAGAAAGACATAAAGCCTAACTTCACGCCATGAGTCTTCTCAAACTGATCCTTGTATTTATTACGCAAGGCAATAACAGGGCCCATGTTGACTTCATTGAAGGTAGTCAAGATAGCGTTGTTTGCTTGAGACTCCAATAAACGCTCAGCAATACGCGCACGCAAACGACTCATTGGAACGCGCTCTTCTGGGCGATCGCCAGTTGGAATCGGAGCGCTTGGCAATGCAGCAGACTTAGCGCCACCAGCGCTAGCATTTAATGCGTCACCTTTAGTGATGCGGCCATCACGACCAGTGCCGGCAACTTGACCAGCATCGATATTTTTCTCTGCAAGGATTTTTGCTGCTGAAGGAGCGGCGGCTGCGCTAGATTTAGCAGCAGGAGCTGGAGCTGCTGCGGGTGCGGCAGCTGGAGCAGCTGCGGCGGCAGGAGCAGCAGCGGCTACAGCAGTGCTATCAATTTTTGCAATCAACTGCTCAGCAATTACAGTGCCGCCATCAGCAACAACGATTTCTGTCAAAACACCGGCTGAAGGCGCTGGAACTTCGAGAACCACTTTGTCAGTTTCAATTTCGATCAAGATCTCGTCTTGACCTACAGCGTCACCAACCTTCTTTTTCCATTGCAACAAAGTTGCTTCAGCAACTGACTCTGAGAGTTGTGGAACTTTAACTTCGAAAATAGCCATGATTAATCCTGTTTATATGTATGTGTGTATGTTTAGTGATGAAGACGATTATTTCGTGATCACGTAACCTTTGAGTTTGGCAAACGCCGCATTTAATAAAGACTTCTGCTGTTCTTGGTGGAGATGGGCATAACCACAAGCTGGTGATGCTGATGCAGGACGGCCTGCATAACCCAACTTCATGCCATCAGACATGTTCTCCAAGATGTTGTGCTGAACAAAGAACCAGGCACCTTGGTTTTGTGGCTCATCTTGACACCACACCACGTCTTCCAATTTTGGATATTTCTTCAACTCAGCAGTCAATGCTTTGTGCGGGAATGGATATAGCTGTTCCAAGCGAATGATCGCTACATCAGCAATCTTCTTCTCAGTGCGCTGCTTAACCAAATCGTAGTAGACCTTACCAGAGCACATTACTAAACGCGTAACTTGCTTTGGATCAATAGAGTCATCACGCTCACCGATGATGGTTTGGAAACCCCCTTTAGTGAACTCAGACAAAGGTGATGCAGCCTCTTTATTGCGCAACAATGATTTTGGAGTCATCAAGATCAGCGGTTTGCGGAACTGACGAATCATTTGGCGACGTAATACGTGGAAGATTTGCGCTGCAGTAGTTGGCTGAATGACCTGCATATTGGTATCAGCACACAACTGCATGAAACGCTCAAGACGTGCAGAGGAATGCTCTGGACCTTGGCCTTCATAACCATGCGGCAACATCATGACCAAGCCGTTAGCACGACCCCACTTCACTTCACCAGAGGCGATGAACTGGTCAATAACCACTTGAGCGCCGTTAGCAAAGTCACCGAACTGAGCCTCCCAGATTGTGAGGGTATTTGGTTCGGCTGCAGCATAGCCGTATTCAAAACCAAGAACAGCCTCTTCGGAAAGAATTGAGTCAATCACCACAAACGGCGCTTGATCTTTGGTCACATGCTGTAAAGCGATGTAAGTACCGGTGTCCCACTTCTCACGATTTTGTTCATGCAATACAGCATGACGATGAGTAAAGGTACCGCGGCCACTATCTTCACCTGATAAACGTACTGGGTAGCCGCTAGCAACCAAAGATGCGAAAGCCATGTGCTCGCCCATACCCCAGTCGATGTTGACTTCGCCACGACCCATTGCAGCGCGGTCGTTGTAGACCTTGGCAACCAATGGATGCGCCTTGAAACCTTCTGGAATAGTCGAAATCTTATCGGCCAAACGTTTCCACTCAGTTAATGGAATCGCTGTATCAGCCTCATCGGTCCACTTCTTATTTAAGAACGGAGACCAATCAACTGCAAACTTACCCTTGAAGTTACTCAAGACTGGATCAGAAGTTTGCTTACCTTCATCCATCGCAGCGCGGTACTCTTTAACCATGAGGTCGCCAGTACCAGCAGGCAATACGCCTTGAGTTTCTAACTTATCGGCATACAACTTCCGTGTGCCTGGGTGTGCAGCAATGATTTTGTACATCAAAGGCTGTGTCATTGCAGGCGTATCTTGCTCGTTGTGACCCAATTTACGGAAGCAAATAATGTCAACTGCAACGTCCTTATGGAACTTCATGCGGAACTCAACAGCTAACTTAGTCGCCAACACTACCGCTTCAGGATCATCACCATTAACGTGCAACACAGGAGCATCCACAATCTTCATGATGTCCGTGCAATACAAGCTTGAACGCAAGTCGCGCGGATCGGAGGTTGTGAAACCAATTTGGTTATTGATCACGATGTGCATAGTGCCGCCAGTGGAATAACCACGAACCTCAGACATCGCGAGTGTTTCTTGCATGACGCCCTGACCTGCAATCGCAGCGTCACCGTGAACCAACACTGGCATCACTTGCTCACCTAACATATCGCCACGACGCTCCATACGAGCACGTGCAGAACCTTCAACTACTGGGTTGACGATTTCTAAATGCGATGGGTTAAATGCCAATGACAAATGAACCGGACCGCCTGGAGTAGAAATATCGCTTGAGAAACCTTGGTGATACTTAACGTCACCAGCAGGCAATGTTTCTGGGCCCTTATGCTCAAACTCCGCAAATAGATCTGTGGGCATTTTGCCCAAGGTATTTACCAATACGTTGAGACGACCACGGTGGGCCATACCAATCACAATCTCTTGTATCCCTTTATTGCCAGAGTCACGAATCAACTCGTCCATACAGGCAATAAAGCTTTCACCACCCTCGAGTGAGAAACGCTTTTGACCAACGTACTTGGCCTGCAGGTAACGCTCTAAACCTTCAGCAGCAGTCACGCGATCTAAGATTTGGCGCTTCTCTTCCACATTAAATCGTGGTGTTGAGCGAATAGACTCTAATTTTTCTTGCCACCATTTCTTAATCTTCTGGTCAGCAATAAACATAAACTCGACACCAATCGTGCCGCAGTATGTTTCACGTAATGCCTGCAGCAAATCGCGCAAGGACATTTCGTTTCTGCCGAAGAATGTATTACTAGTATTGAAGACGATATCCATATCGCCATCAGTAAAGCCATAGAAAGCGGGATCTAACTCAGGAATGTCCTGGCGCTCTGTCCGCTTTAATGGATCTAAATTTGCCCAGCGATTGCCAACGTTACGATACGCGGCAATTAACTGCTGAACAGCAACGCGTTTGCGCCCCATCTCTGAGTCAGCCGAATCAGAAATCGTCCTGATAGGGCCCTGCTTAGCGCGCTCAGCAAATGAAGCAACAATCGGTCCGTGAGCAATGTCAGTTCGAGATGAACCGTCAACCGCTGGAACCTGTTTCACGTTATCGAAATAATCTCGCCAATGATCAGCTACAGAAGCTGGATCGTGCAAGTAGGATTCGTAGAGTTCCTCTACGTAGGGGGCGTTTCCGCCGAAGAGATAGGAATTATCTCTTTGATCCTGCATCATGATGCTCACCTTTCATCGGGTTTCCCGAATAAAAACTGTGGTTATAACCATCCGTTACACGGCTGTACCGTCTCACGAACTGATCTGTGCAAATACTGGTACTACGACAGTAATTTAACACGAATGCCCATAGGTACATAAAGGGCTTTCCCTGATTTATAGGGATTTTGGGGTATTTCCCTATTAAAGAGAATTAATAAGAACTTTCCTACCTCGCTTTAAAGGTTTGCTGACAGATCGAAATGATTTTGATTTTTATCCTCTAAATCTTCAAACAATTTAAATGAAATTAAGGGAAATATGAAATCAATTACCCCAGAAACGGAATATCTCAGCACTCGCCAAAGCGCCAAGATTTTGCAAGTCTCCTTGGGCACCGTTCAGAAAATGGTTGAACTAGGAGAGCTCATAGCCTGGAAAACCCGTGGCGGACATAGGCGAATATTAGCCAGCTCTTTAGAACAACAGTTACAACGCAGAAAAAGAGCAATGCGCCAAAAGAGTACTCAAAATTGTGTGGCTATGGGGATATTTAGGAGATCTGAGAATGGTCAAGAGTTAATAGATTCAATTGCCGACTGGCAGCTAAAAGTAGAAATGGAAATGGCCGTAGATAGCCTAGAGGGCCTCATGAAAGCAGTATCAATTGCCCCAGACCTCATCTTTTTGGATGCCCTAATCCCACCTGTTGAGCAAGTTCATTTAATCCATTATTTGAGTAAAAACAAGGATACGCAGCGTATACCTATTCTAGTAGATGAAGGTTTTATCAAGCTTCATCCTGGCGTGGTCGCATTGGCGGATGAAAACTCTGGCGGCAAGCATCCCTTGACCGAAAGCATCAAGCGCGAGCTGGAAAACGGCTTAATTGACTTAAATCCACTCATCATTGCTTACCCTGCCACCAGCCCAGAGGCAGAAGGAAGCTGGGGCCAAGGTTCTAGGCATGAACTACTAGAGCCTCTGTTTATTGAGGCGCTAGCCAGAAAGTGCGCGTAGCAAGATATAGAGGTAAACAAAAGGCCGCTGAAGAGCGGCCTTTAATATTAAATATCAATAAAAACAATAATTTAGATCAAATAGCTGTTGCGATCTCTGCCTTCGATCCACTTGGGGGCCTTACCGCGACCAGTCCAGGTTTCGCCAGTAGATGGATTACGGTATTTGGGGGCTACTTTGCCACCAGCACTTTTAACACCCGCTTTGCGACTAAATAAATCAGTAGCAGTTAAGTTGTATTGCTCAATTATTAACTTTGCCTTAGCGATACCATCCGCTTTTTCAAGGGCAATTGCTTCTTTAATCTGTTTATCTAACTGCTCACGTTGGGCTAAGAGCTCTTTATAAGAAGGCATACTGTTATCAATCTCCGAATAATAATTTAATTTATACGGCTTATATTAGCCGTATTGGTATTTGATTATATACAAGTTAATGAAGCCCACAATATATATTATTTGAATTAATAACCTATTTTTATTGGTGCTATATTAATTAAACGAAGTAAAATACATAATATTTATAAATACTTTAATTAATTAGGATGCGCTCGATTTTCTGAGCATAAATGTACCGCTAGATTTAGCAGTGATCTCCCCTGCCTCATTCAAAACAATCGCTTCGCAGTAGTTAATGGTCTTCCCAGGCTTTAGGATGGTTCCTTCTACCGCGATTTTGCCAATACTGGGGCGCAGGAAGCTTACGGTCATATCGATGGTCATAGCGCCCAAAGGGACGTCTGACGTGCTTCTGGCTGCGGCACCCATAGCAAAATCTAGTAGAGTCATGATGACGCCACCATGGGCAATACCAAAGCTGTTCTCATACTCGGGTTTAATTTCTAAGCTAATCCGCGATTTACCGTCCTTTGCATACTCAGGAATCACACCTAAATGCGCTAGAAAAGGGATCTTCAGGCCAAAATATTCAATGGATTTTTCAGTGCTTTTCATAAAGATAGTGCTTTAGAGAGGGTGGGATGAATTTGAATGGTCGGGGCGAGAGGATTTGAACCTCCGACCACATGCACCCCATGCATGTACGCTACCAGGCTGCGCTACGCCCCGACGAAAGACAAAATTGTAGCAGTAACTATTTAGAGAGAATCTGCAGAACAGCTTGCAATTCTTCACGAAGCCGTAGGTCCCCACGAGCTTCTTCAAGGCGATTACGTGCACCGCTGATCGTAAAGCCCTCTTCGTACAGAAGTGAGCGTATTTTTCTAATCAAAACGACCTCGTGGTGCTGATAGTAACGACGGTTACCACGACGCTTCTGAGGGCTTAACTGTGAAAATTCTTGCTCCCAGTAGCGCAGAACGTGTGAGCGCACGCCACAAAGATCAGCTACCTCACCAATGGTGAAGTAACGCTTTGCAGGTATCGGGGGAAGTTGAGAGCTCAGCAGAACTGAGCTGGCATCAAACTCGGTTTTCTCGAGCATGTGACTCCACTACATCTTTAAGCTTTTGACTTGCGTGAAAAGTAACTACGCGTCTAGCAGCAATCGGAATCATTTGGCCTGTCTTTGGATTTCGGCCAGGACGAGCCGATTTATTGCGCAACTGAAAATTACCAAAGCCAGAAATCTTGACTTCTACACCCGCCTCAAGAGACTGACCAACACGATCAAAAAAAGCATCGATCATATCTTTTGCTTCGCGCTTGTTTAGTCCGACTTGGTCAAAAAGAGCTTCAGAAAGCTCATTTTTGGTAACGGTGTCATTAGAAATCAATTCAGTCATCGCAAGTCTCTTCTGTAATTATTTGATTTATGCCTAATATTAAACCTAGCGCAAACGGGCTGCGCACTTTTTCTCAACGGCGCCCAATAAAGCAGCCATTACTGCATCAATTTGGGGATCTTGCAATGTTTCATTAGGGTTTAAGAGGGTTACGCGGAAAGCCAAACTCTTTTCATCGTCAGCCATACTGCTTGAACCAGCCTTGGGCTTGAACTCATCAAAGAGTTCAATATTGCGTACAAAATTTTGCTTACTAGCAGCCATTGCATCCAATAAAGATTGTGCGGAAACACTTTGCTTTACTACTAAAGCTAAATCACGTTGCACCGCAGGAAATTTACTTAACTCCTCAGGCACAGGCAAGCCAAGTTCAAGAATGGGATTCAAATCGAATTCAAATAAAACAGGCGCTTGCGGCAACTCATAGGCTTGTTGCAAACCTGGATGCAATTCACCAATCCAGCCGATGGAAACATTATTCTTTCCAACCCTTAAGAAAACTTGTGCTGAGCGCCCTGGATGCAAGGCTGGGTGTTGAGCGGCTTCCGTTACAAAATGTAGTGGATCCAAAACACGCTCAAGATCACCCTTTACATCAAAGAAATCTACTGCACGTGTTGGATTGGCCCATTGCTCAGGCACAAATGACCCATAAGCAAGGCCGCCCACTTTTTGCGGCTGATGAAAGCCGGCTACTTTGCCAGCCTCTTCTGGAACATTAGCATCGCGCTTAAATACACGACCAGTCTCAAATAATCGTACGCGCCCTGCTCCGCGGTTTAAATTGGCTTTTAGGTTATTGAGCAAACCACCCCATAGAGTGCTGCGCATCACGCCGTACTGGCTAGCAATCGGATTTAGGACTGTGATGATCTCTTTTTCAGTGGCGCCAGTTAAACGCATTTCACTTTCAAGGTCCGTGAACCCGAAGTTCACAGCTTCTTGATAGCCCTGCAAAGCCAAACGCTGGCGTAGTAAATGAATGCCGCGCTTTGCCTCTGCTTTTGCACTCATCTTGAGTGAGGCGATTGGGGGCTGATCAGGAATATTTTCAAAGCCGTACATACGCGCGACTTCTTCAATGAGATCTTCTTCAATTTCAATATCAAAACGGTAGCTTGGTGGCGTTACAACAAATGCATCACCCTCTTGCTTGAATTCAAAACCAAGACGCTTAAATACATCGGCAACGACTTCATTTGTCAGAGGAATACCAATTACTTTTTCTGCTCTAGCCAAACGCATTTTGACTGGCTTACGCTCTGGCGTATTCAAAACCTGATCATCTACTGGGCCTGCTTGGCCACCACAAACCTCAAGAATGAGTGAAGATAGGTACTCTAAGCAACTGACAGTATTTTTTGGATCTACACCACGCTCAAAGCGATGGGCTGCATCGGTACTGAAATTAAAGCGGCGGGCACGCCCCTGAATAGCTGATGGCAACCAGTAAGCAGCCTCAACATAAACATTCCTAGTGTCATCAGATACGGCGCAATGGTTACCGCCCATAATGCCGGCTAAGGCTACTGGACCAGCTTGATCTGCCACTACTCCAGCAACTTGCATCTTGCCTGCAGAATCTGGGCCTTGCAAAGTGACTGTTTGCCCATTTAATAGTTCGAGTGTTTCACCAGCTTTAGCCCAACGAACAGTGATGTCGCCCTTTAACTTGTCGATATCAAATACGTGGGTAGGCTGGCCCATTTCTAACATGACATAGTTAGAAAGATCCACCAATGCAGAAATACTTCTTTGGCCCGCACGCGATAAACGCTGCGCAATCCATTCAGGAGTTTTAGCTTGAGGATTAACACCACTAATCACGCGACCAGCAAAACGTCCACAAAGCTCTTTGTTCTCTACAGTAACTTTGCGCTTCTCTTCAATGGTGACTTTTGGGTTATTCCATTTAGGAGCACAAAGTGCAGCGCCAGTAATGGCAGATACCTCTCTGGCCATACCTATTAGCGAGAGACAGTCGGCTTTATTTGGAGTTAACTTAATAACAAAGATTTGATCATCAAGATCTAAGTATTCACGAATATCTTTTCCAACTGGGGCATCTGTAGGAAGCTCAAGAATGCCTTCGTGATCATCACCCAAACCTAATTCACGACCGGAGCACAGCATCCCTTGGCTTTCAACACCACGAAGTTTGCCTACCTTAATCATGAAGGGCTTGCCACCCGCTTCAGTTGGAGGCAATTCAGCGCCAACCATGGCACATGGAATTTTGATGCCAGCGCGCGCATTGGGTGCACCACAAACAATTTGTAATTCTTGGCCAGTACCAGCGTCAACTTTACAGACGCGTAAACGATCGGCATCGGGGTGTTGCTCAGCAGAAAGGATCTGCGCAATCACAATCTTGGTAAAAGCCGGGGCTACTGAGTGCTGCTCCTCAACCTCTAAACCAGCCATTGTCATTGCATGACCAAGCGCATCGCTATCGAGCGATGGGTTTACATACTGACGAAGCCAAGATTCAGAAAATTGCATAGCGCGATCTTATATTTAGTAATAAATAGTTTGGTTATGCAGGAAACTGCGCTAAGAAACGGAGATCGTTTTCAAAGAAAAGACGTAAATCATCTACGCCGTAACGCAACATCGTTAAGCGTTCGAGCCCAGAACCAAAAGCAAAGCCGGTGTAGCGCTCTGGATCAATGCCCATATTGCGAAGCACGTTTGGATGAACCTGCCCTGCACCAGAGATCTCTAACCAACGGCCGGCAAGTTTGCCGCTTCCAAAGGCCATATCAATTTCTGCAGAAGGTTCTGTGAATGGGAAATACGAAGGGCGGAAACGAACTTTTAATTCATTCGTTTCAAAGAAGGTTCTCAAGAAATCGGTGTAAACACCTTTGAGATCAGCAAATGAAACACTCTCGGCGATCCATAAACCTTCAACCTGATGGAACATCGGTGAATGCGTTGCATCGCTATCCACGCGATACGTTCTGCCTGGCGCAATCACTTTGATTGGCGGCATAACATCAGCGTTAGCGTATTTTTTAACATGCTCGCTCGCATAACGAACCTGAATCGGGCTGGTATGGGTGCGCAATAACAAAGGCTTCTCATTGGAATCTTTGCCATCGATATAAAAGGTATCCTGCATTGATCGTGCAGGATGATTCTCAGGGCTATTTAAGGCGGTGAAATTAAACCAATCGGTTTCAATCTCAGGGCCATCTGCTACATCAAAACCAATCGAACGGAAGATCTCTTCAACACGTTCCCAAGTGCGCATCACCGGATGCAAGCTACCTACTGTTTGACCACGGCCAGGCAAGGAAACATCAATCGACTCCGCCGCAAGACGCTGCATCAACACAGCATCAGCCAAAGCTTGGCGACGCTCTTGTAATACAGCCTCTACTTGAGTTTTGATTTGATTAATTTGGGCGCCAGCACTCTTGCGCTCCTCAGGCGACATTCCACCAAGCGCCTTTAAACGCTCAGTGAGAACACCTGACTTACCGAGATACTTGGCTTTCGCGTCCTCTAGAGCTGCCGCATCGGCAGCTCCGAGGAAATCACGTTTAGCATCCTCGACAATGTGGTCGAGAGAAACCATTGCAGCTTAGTTTAGAAAACTAAGATTAAGCTGCAGCGTTTACTACGGATTTGATCCGAGTAACCAAAGCAGCAAAAGCCGCTTTGTCAGCAATGGCCATATCAGAAAGAACTTTGCGGTCGAGTTCGATCGCAGCTTTCTTCATACCATTCATGAATACGCTATAGGTCATGTCATGCTGACGAACTGCCGCGTTGATACGAGCAATCCACAAAGCGCGGAATACACGTTTCTTATTACGACGGTCACGATATGCATATTGACCAGCACGCATAACCGCTTGCTTAGCAATACGGAATACGTTCTTACGACGGCCACGGTAACCTGTAGCGGCATCGGTGATTTTCTTATGACGGGCTCTTGCTGTAACCCCACGTTTGACTCTTGGCATTTAATTCTCCTGATCTAGTCTGAGGTTAAGCGTATGGAAGCATGGAGCGAATTGACTTAACGTCAGCTTTCGCAACTTCGGTAGTACCACGTAGGTGACGCTTATTCTTTGTGGTCTTCTTAGTGAGGATGTGGCGTTTAAAAGCCTGACCTCGTTTAATCGTTCCGCCTGCGCGAACCGTGAAGCGCTTTTTAGCGCTACTCTTGCTCTTCATCTTGGGCATAAAGCACCCCTTCAATTACTTGCGCTACATAGGTGGTAACCGACGGTTACTCTTCCTGTACCCAGAAGCACTTCAAACTACCGGTATCCTCAGTTATTCACCTCAGATACCTCCCTACATAAGAACCAGGTAGAACCTAGTTACTTAGCCTTACGAATGGGGGCCAATACCATCACCATCTGGCGGCCTTCCATTTTTGGAAACTGTTCGACTTGGCCAAATTCAACGAGGTCCAACTTCAAACGCTCCAACATTCTGACTCCGATTTCTTGGTGGGCCATTTCACGACCCCGAAACCGCAGCGTAATCTTTGTCTTATCGCCATCTTCCAAAAAGCGGATTAGATTGCGTAGCTTCACACCGTAGTCACCGTCATCAGTACCAGGGCGGAATTTCACTTCCTTCACCTGAATTACTTTTTGCTTCAGCTTCGCTTCATGCATCCGCTTAGCTTCTTGGTACTTGAATTTGCCGAAGTCCATGATGCGGACTACTGGTGGCACAGCCGTCGGAGCAATTTCAACCAAATCGGTCTCTTTCTCTTCTGCTAAAGCCAAGGCTTCACTCAACTTAACTACACCGATGGGCTCTCCATCCATTCCAATCAAACGCACTTCAGGAGCAGTAATTTCCCGGTTAATGCGCTGCAATTTTTCAGTAGCGATCTTCTTAATTCCTTTAAAAAAACAATAAAAACCGTTCTAACCCTAGCTAAGCTCGGGTCCGACTTTGTGGGATATATCCTGCTGGAGTCGGGCAACGAAAGCATCAAGAGGCATTACACCTAAATCAACTCCGCCACGGGCACGAACGGCCACCGTATTACTTTCAGATTCTTTATCCCCTACAACTAGCAAAAATGGGATCTTCTGTAATGCGTGCTCGCGTATTTTATACGTAATTTTCTCGTTCCGCAAATCGGATTCGACTCTAAACCCTTGTTTTTTCAGCAATTGCTGCACTTGTTGTGCATATGCAGCAGAATTTCCGGAGATATTAAGGACTACAGCCTGGGTTGGGGCTAGCCAAACCGGCATGTTTCCAGCGTGATTTTCGATCAAAATGCCGATAAAACGCTCTAAAGAGCCCACAATTGCTCTATGAAGCATGACTGGAGTCTTACGTGTGTTGTCTTCTGCTACATATTCGGCACCCAAACGGGCCGGCATCGAGAAATCCACCTGAATCGTGCCGCACTGCCAAGTACGTCCAATGGAGTCTTTAAGGTGATATTCGATCTTCGGACCATAAAAAGCGCCCTCACCTGGTAATTCTTCCCACTCTTGGCCCGAAGCCTTAAGAGCGCCACGAAGGGCTTCTTCTGCTTTATCCCAAATTGCATCATCGCCAACACGCTTCGCAGGACGTAAGGCTAGCTTTACAGCAACTTCAGTAAAACCAAAATCTTGATACACGGCGCGTACTGCTTTATCGAACGCGGCAACCTCTGACTGAATTTGATCTTCAGTACAGAATATATGTCCATCGTCTTGTGTAAATCCACGCACACGCATCAAGCCATGCAACGCGCCCGATGGTTCATTGCGATGACACTGACCAAACTCACCAAAGCGCAACGGTAATTCACGATAGCTATGCAAGCCAGAGTTATAAATTTGTACGTGCCCAGGACAGTTCATCGGCTTTAATGCGTAAGCGCGATTCTCCGACTCCGTCGTGAACATATTTTCTTTATAGTTTTCCCAGTGACCCGATTTTTCCCAAAGACCGCGATCCAAAATCTGCGGAGCCTTTACTTCTTGATAGCCCTCTTGCTGATACACGCGACGCATGTATTGCTCAACTTCTTGCCAGATTGACCAACCTTTTGGATGCCAAAAGATTAAGCCTGGCGCTTCTTCTTGAAAATGAAATAAATCCAGTTGCTTGCCGAGGCGACGATGATCACGCTTCTCGGATTCTTCGAGCATATGCAAGTAAGCATCTTGATCTTCTTTACGAAGCCATGCTGTGCCGTAAATCCGCTGCAACATCTCATTCTTGCTATCGCCACGCCAGTAAGCACCAGCAAGCTTCATCAGCTTAAATACCTTGAGCTTGCCTGTAGAAGGCACGTGTGGACCGCGGCACAAGTCGGTGAACTTACCTTCGGCATATAAGGAAACATCCTCACCTTGCGGAATGCTAGCAATCAATTCTGCTTTGTAGTTTTCACCTTGCTTCTTGAAAAACTCAACAGCGTCGTCGCGCGGCATCACAGTGCGAGTTACTGGCTCATCTTTTTTAGCGAGCTCGGTCATTTTCTTTTCTAAAGCAACCAAGTCATCCGGAGTAAATGGACGGTGATAAGAGAAGTCATAGTAAAAACCATTCTCGATCACTGGGCCAATCGTGACTTGCGCCTCAGGAAATAATTCTTTAACAGCGTACGCTAATAAGTGGGCGGTGGAGTGACGAACAATCTCGAGCGCCTCTGGACTCTTATCGGTAATGATGGCTAACTGACTATCTTTATCAATTACAAAACTGGTGTCGACCATCTTGCCGTCTACGATGCCGCCTAAAGCAGCTTTTGCAAGACCGCTACCGATACTTTGCGCAACATCCGCTACGCGAACTGGTGCCTCAAACTCACGTTTTGATCCATCGGGCAGAGTAACTACAAGCATGATGACCCCATTTTATTTACTGAACTTCATTTCTGACATCTTTCCCAAAAAGAAAGCGCGGTAGCTTTTGGGCATCCGCGCCTCTTTGAAGCCCGCATTCATACGACAAATACTTCGGCACTTCTTTTGGGTCTTATTCGTTGGTAGGCTCGATTGGACTCGAACCAACGACCCCCACCATGTCAAGGTGGTGCTCTAACCAGCTGAGCTACGAGCCTATACAGCCATAGAGTTTATCACCGGCGGCGTACTTGGGTGACCCCTTTGACCTCTTCTAGGCTGTTTTGAACCAGTCGGAGCACTTCCGAATCCTTTACTTCAATCGTTAAAAGGATCTGGGCAAGACCTTTTTTGGCGGATTTACGCAAATCAATCACATGAACACCTTGCCTAGTGAGAATCTCAAAGAGCTCCCGCATTAACTCGGGTCGATCTAGGCCTGTCACCACCAAATCTGCCGGAAACACCCGTTTTTGCTCTTGATTAACTACCGGATCAGCAGCAGAAGCGGTCCAAGCTGTTTGTATCACCCGCTCTGGCGCTCTATCGAGAAGACCTCTAAATGTTTTGCAAGAACGACGATGGATCGAAACCCCCCTGCCTTGAGTCACAAATCCTGCAATCGCGTCCGGTGGAACTGGTCGGCAGCAACGTGCCAACTGCGTTAGCAATGAATCGACCCCAACTACCAAGACATCGCCACCCCGACCTGCTTTATGACTGCTATGACGCAAGACGATTTCAGGTTGAGTTGGAGCAAGCTTGCTATCTGAGTGGACCTCAGGCTTGCTATCCACCGATTTAGAGGATTGCCCAGTCTCTTCATCATCTAATGCGTTAAACCAAGCACGCACTCTTTGGCGCGCTCTTTGTGAGCGGACATAGTTTTTATCGGGACTAATCCAATCCCTTGATGGACCACCGTGTTTAACGGCAATGATCTCGATGGTCTGACCATTCTTCAACGCAGTCTCTAGCGGCACCATTGCACCATCGACACGAGCACCTCTGCAGCGATGGCCTAGATTGGTATGCACTGCATACGCAAAATCAATTGGTGTTGAACCCTTCTCTAGAGAGATTACTTTTCCTAAAGGGGTAAGAACATAAATATGATCATCAATCTCATGGTGCTTGAGTTGCTCCCAAGCATCCTCTTTCCAAGAGATGAGCTGGCGGGCCCAAGCAATCTGCCTTTCATAGGCAACTTCTGCGCTATGGGTTCCTGGTTGATGATTGATGCTGGGCTTGTTGGTCTTTGCGGGATTGGGCGGCGTTGCCATACCAGCATAAGCGCCCTCTTTATAGCGCCAATGCGCAGCTAAACCATACTCAGCTTGCTGATGCATCTCTTGAGTGCGTACCTGAATTTCAAACGCTGTGCCATCTTCATTCATCACTACTGTATGAAGTGATTGATATCCGTTCGGCTTGGGACGCGCTATGTAATCGTCAAACTCTCTTGGTACCGGCTGCCAAACGTTATGCACGATACCGAGTACGGCGTAACAAGATTTGACATCTTCCACCAATACCCGAAATGCTCTGACGTCATACAGATTGGCAAAGTCCAAGGATTTGCCTTCCATCTTTTTCCAGATGCTATAGATATGTTTTGGCCTTCCGAGCACTTCCCCTTCAATCTGCGCCGCTATCAACTCCTCTTGCAATTGCAAAACAATTTGATCGATAAATGATTGGCGCTCAATCCGCTTCGCATCCAACATCTTGGCAATATCGCGATAAATCTGCGGCGATAGTGCGCGAAAGGCCAAGTCTTCCATCTCCCACTTCATCTGCCAAATACCCAATCGATTAGCCAATGAGGCATCGATATTCAGAATTTCTTGGGCCCAGGCAGTGGGCATCTCGATCTTTTCTTGAGTTATCCAGCGCAAGGTCTGTAAGCGAGATGCGAGATAGATAAGAACCACCCGCAAATCATCGCCAAATGCTAATAGCATTTTGCGCAACATTTCTTCTTGACCCGTGACACTTAAGCCACCATCGTCACGCAGCAACTTTGCTTGCGCTTGACGTAAGCCACGATAACCAATGAGTAACTTGGCAGGCTCCTCACCAATGAGTTTGATCAACGCTTCTTTACCATGGGTGCGAGCAATATTGCTTGCTGCAGTTAACGTCGCCTCATCCAGATTAAGGGCTTGCAATATTTGCAAAATACCAGCCGAATGAAGCTCTGCCGGCTCGCCATACCAGGCATCTTGAAATAGCGCTACTTTTTCTGATTGGGGGGAAGCATTTGCCATAGGCAACTAAGGATGATTAACTAAAAAACTCTTTTGCTAGAGCAATTTGTTCTGGCTTTACAAATGCAGGTGCATGACCAACATTAGGAATTTCAATACTCCGAGCATAAGGATTCACTTTGCACATCTGTGCAACAGTAGCCGCAGAAAGCAAGTCTGAAGTTCCGCCACGCACGATCAGCATTGGAATATGAATTTGCTTAAATGCATGCCACATCGCCATCTCACCCGCTTTAGCCATAATAGGATTCACTGATGCAAATGGCACAGAAATATCGGGGTCGTAATGCATGATCCATTTGTCATCTTTTTGGACCAACATGGGGCCGTTATAAATCTCCCACTCTTCTGGTGTGTGCTCGCCAAAGGTGGCGCAGATTTCATTCAAGCGATTGAGCGCGTCAGCGCGATCATCAAATACAAATGACTGACCTACATATGAACCCAAACGCTTCAATGCTTCAGGCTCAATCTTGGGTCCAACATCATTAATTAACATCCTACGAATAGGCGAGTTCGGCATTGCGGCATACACCATGCCAATCAAACCACCCATAGATGTACCCAACCAATCTACTTGTGAAACACCTAGTCTCTTAACCAGCGTAGCAATATCGGCAACATACTGTGGCACAGCATACAACATGGGGTTGGACAGGCGATCTGAGTCGCCCCTGCCAACGACATCCGGGCAAACCACGTAATAATCTTTACTCATCGCCTCAGCCAGAGTTTTAAAGTCGCTACCCCGCCTTGTTAAACCATGAACGCAAAGCAATACTTTTCGGTTCGCTGGATTTCCCCAGGCGTGGTAGGCCATACGATGCGTTGCATCGCCGCTAGTACATTCAACATAGAACGTGTCACCCTGATGAATAACTGGCGCAGCATGCACATCATCATGCATGTCTTCATCATGCGTATGCTCTTCTACACCACCGAATTCTTCAGGCTGTAATGTGACATGATCAATGCCGTGCTGATCGAGCAACATCGTATTAATTCTGGACATAATCTCTGGCCACTCTTGCATATCAGCAATTTCTATATGGCCAATCAAGGCTGGAAAACTAGGGGTCATCTCCCACACATGCAGATCATGTACCGCCAGTACACCTGGAATATTTCTTAAATCAGTACCCACTTGCAAGTAGTCAATATGAAGGGGTACTCCCTCCATTAAGAAGTGATAGGACTCGTGAAGAATAGAAATGGTGGATTTCAGAATCAAGAGTGAAACCAAAATAGAGAGGATTGCATCGATTGGCATCCAACCGGTTAACTGAATTACCACACCAGCAATTAAAGCCGCAACCGATCCCAGTAAATCGCCCATCACATGCACGAGAGCAGCGCGAGTATTGACGCTTTTTTTATCGCGCGATAGCACCCATGCGACAACGATATTCATCGCCAAGCCGATAGCAGCAACTACCGTTACTGTTAAGCCATCTACTTTGTGCGGATCATAGAAACGACTAATTGCCTCAACCACAATCCATACAACCAAACCCAGCATCGCAATGCTATTGACAAAAGCAGCTAGAGCTTCAGCACGTCCAAAACCAAATGAGTGTTTTGGGGATGGCGGACGACGGGAAATGATTTGCGCCAACAGAGCAAGACCTAACGCTGCCGCATCGGTAACCATATGGCCGGCATCAGAGATTAGCGCTAATGAATTAGCAAAATAGGCTGCAGCACCTTCTACCCCAGAAAAGCCTAGCGTTAAAACTAGGGCAATTAAGAGAAGGTTTTGATTGGAAACTTGCTTGCTATGAGAATGCTTTGCATCCCCTTTTTTGTGAGCATGCAAGGATGGGTCTGCCTCAGACTGAGTCCGGGCTTTTGCTTGCTGAAAAGGGAAATGATGGGAACCCGACATAGTGAACCCATTATTCCATTAAATAGCGCCGCTAACTAGAAACCCGTTGTATCAACAGGGGCGCCCGTTTTAGCGATGACTTCCTCTTTAGTCACACCAGGGGCTAATTCAATCAAGTTCAAGCCAGAACGGGTGATATCCAAAACACAAAGATCAGTAATGATTTGGCTAATCACGCCCACACCGGTTAATGGTAGTGTGCATTTAGGCAGAATCTTGAGCTCTTCTGTGCCATCTTTCTTTTTAGCAACGTGCTCCATCAAGACGACGACATGTTTTACGCCGGCTACCAAGTCCATTGCCCCGCCCATGCCCTTGACCATTTTTCCTGGGATCATCCAGTTAGCCAGGTCGCCATGTTCGCTCACTTGCATCGCACCAAGAATGGCAATATTAATCTTGCCGCCGCGAATCATTCCAAAGGAATCTGCAGAAGAGAAAATAGAAGACCCAGGTAATGTTGTTACCGTTTGTTTGCCGGCATTAATTAAATCTGCATCAATCGTCTTCTCAGTCGGAAATGGTCCAATACCCAACAAGCCATTCTCTGACTGAAGCCATACTTCCATATCTTTCGGCACGTGATTGGCCACTAAGGTTGGCATACCAATGCCTAAGTTTACGTAGTAACCGTCTTTTAGTTCTTTAGCAGCACGTGCCGCCATTTCATCTCTAGTCCAAGGCATATCAATCTTCCTAAATATTCTGTTCTGGGTAATTAAGCGTTTGGTGTCAATGTGCGTTGCTCAATCCGCTTCTCTGGAGTGGCGTTGACAACAAGGCGGTGGACATAGATGCCAGGAGTATGAATCTGATCGGGATCTAATTGACCATTCTCGACAATCTCCTCCACTTCAGCGATCGTAATCTTGCCGGCCATTGCAACAACCGGGTTGAAGTTTCGCGCTGTGTAGCGATAGACTAAGTTTCCTGATTTATCGGCTTTCCATGCTTTTACTAGAGAGATATCAGAAATGATTGAACGCTCCATGATGTATCTCTCACCATCAAATTCTTTTTCTTCTTTACCTTCAGCAACCAAAGTACCAACACCTGTTTTGGTATAGAAAGCGGGAATACCGCAACCACCAGCGCGTAATTTTTCAGCCAAAGTACCTTGTGGCGTGAATTCCAACTCCAACTCACCTGCCAAGTACTGACGCTCGAATTCTTTGTTTTCACCTACATAGGAGGCAACCATCTTTTTGACTTGACGCGAATTGAGCAATAAACCCAAACCGAATCCATCAACGCCAGCGTTATTTGCAATCGCTGTGAGGTTCTGAGCACCCAAATCCTTCACTGCCTGGATTAAAGCCTCAGGAATGCCACAAAGACCAAAACCGCCAACAGCCAATTTTTGTCCATCTTTTAATACGTCCCGCAGGGCATCTACTGCCGATGGGTAAGTTTTATTCATAACTTTTGTCCTAATATTGCCAAAAAAGGTAAAAAAGCAATCATAACGCTTCAGACGCTCCGTACCAGGCGCTCTAAGCACTAAATCGGTTTTTGCCAGTTAGAACTAAACTATTAGGGCTTAAATGCCTTATTTTTAAAGAAATTTCGGAGAAATTGAATGAATTCTGCAGAGTTAGTAGAGCAATTTGGTCCCAGAGACTCTATGGACTACGACCTAGTCATTGTCGGTGGTGGCCCTGCAGGATTGTCAGCCGCTATAAAAGCCAAGCAATTAGCCAACGCCTCTGGAAAAGAGATCAGCGTTTGCGTACTGGAAAAGGGCTCAGAAATCGGAGCCCACATTCTTTCCGGTGCAGTCATGGATTCAAAGGCACTTACTGAATTATTTCCTGATTGGAAAGAGCTGGGCGCCCCTCTCGATACCCCTGTAACGCAAGATCAATTTTTATTTTTGACCAGCGATAACTCATATCAAGTTCCAAACTGGATGCTGCCACACTGCTTTAAAAATGAAGGCAACTATATTGTTAGCCTTGCTAATGTGACGCGTTGGCTCGGGCAACAAGCAGAGAGCCTCGGTGTTGAAATTTTCCCAGGCTTTCCAGCAGCAGAAATTCTTTATAACGAGCAAGGTGCCGTTTGTGGGGTCATCACCGGCTCAATGGGCTTGGACAAGGAAGGTAATCCAACTGACCAATTTCAGCTTGGCATGGAATTGCGCGGCAAGTACACCCTCTTTGCTGAAGGTTCACGCGGTCATCTAGGCAAACAAATCATTGCCAAGTTCGCCTTAGATAAAGATGCGGATCCACAAAGCTATGGCATCGGCATTAAAGAGTTGTGGGAGGTAGAACCCTCTAAGAGCAAGCCTGGTCTAGTTGTTCATACTGCGGGCTGGCCACTGGAGAGTGACACCTATGGTGGCTCATTCCTCTATCACTTGGGCGACAACAAGGTAGCCGTTGGCTTAGTAGTTGGACTTTCTTATAAGAACCCCTACCTCTCTCCTTTTGAAGAATTCCAACGCTACAAATTACATCCCAAGATTCGCGAAACATTTGAAGGCGGTAAACGAATTTCTTATGGCGCACGTGCACTTACAGCCGGTGGTTTAAACAGCCTGCCTAAAACGGTATTCCCGGGTGGCGCACTCATTGGTTGTGATGCTGGCTTCCTCAACGCCTCACGCATCAAGGGAAGCCATGCAGCAATTAAGACTGGCATGCTTGCTGCTGAAGCAGCAGTAGCGGCCATTAATGAGAATCGCTCTGAGGATGTTTTATCCGCATACCCCACTGCATTCCAAAACAGTTGGTTGCACACTGAACTGAATCAAGCGCGCAACTTCAAGCCATGGATGTCGAAGGGGCTCCACCTTGGCACCTTGATGGTTGGACTTGAGCAAAAACTGTTGGGTGGCAATATGCCATGGACGGTACATTTGAAGCACGCCGATCACGAATGCTTAGAGCCGGCAGCACAACATCAGCCAATTGATTATCCAAAACCAGATGGCAAGATCACATTTGATCGCCTTTCCTCCGTGTTTATCTCAAATACTAACCACGCCGAGAATCAGCCAATTCACTTGACCCTAAAGAATAGTTCTGTGCCGGTGGACATCAACCTCAAAACCTATGCAGGGCCAGAGCAACGCTATTGCCCGGCAGGTGTATATGAGTATGTTGAAACCGATGGCAAGCCTCGTTTGCAAATCAATTCACAAAACTGCGTGCATTGCAAAACATGTGATATCAAGGATCCAACTCAAAATATCGTCTGGGTAACTCCAGAAGGTGGTGGTGGCCCCAACTACGCATCGATGTAAGCAAAGTAAACACCTAGAGCCCCGGTTAAATACCGGGGTTTTTCATCCCAACACGAAAAAATAAATAGCGTTATATTTAAGCCATGATGATCCTACACACTATGCTTCGCGTTGGCGACCTTAATCGGTCTATTGATTTCTATACCAAAGTTTTGGGTATGAATTTATTGCGCACAACTGAACGCCCTGAGCAAAGGTACTCTCTCGCCTTTGTTGGCTTTGGCAAGGGCAACGGCGATGGTCAATCGGAGATTGAGCTAACCTATAACCATGGTGTTCACAGTTACGAAATAGGAACAGCCTACGGTCATATTGCGATTGAAGTGCCCGATGCCTATATTGCTTGTGCTGACATCAAGGCTGCCGGTGGTAGCGTTACTCGTGAAGCTGGTCCAGTTGCTGGCGGCGATACCATCATCGCATTTGTTACCGATCCCGATGGTTACAAAATAGAGCTCATTCAGCGCTAATCGTGGCGGGGCCCGATTCGCTTCAATTGGAAATAGTAGATCGCTTAAGCGATATCCCTTCGGGCGAATGGAATGCCCTACTTCCTAAAGATGCCGGTCCTTTTCTTCGCCATGAATTTCTCAGTACCTTAGAAGAAACAGCTTGCGTCGGCGGTAACTCAGGATGGCAAATTGCTCATCTTGTCCTAAAGGATGATCAGACATTGCTGGGCGCTATGCCTCTGTATTTGAAACAACATTCTTATGGGGAGTTTGTATTTGACTGGTCTTGGGCTCAAGCATATGAGCAACAGGGAATGCAATACTTTCCGAAAGCGCTCTGCGCCATCCCCTTTACTCCAGTTCAAGGATCACGCATTCTCACTGGTAGTGCGAGCCAGATTGATGCGGGCTTAATTGCCCAACGCTTAATTGAAGGCTTAAAGACTTTGGTTCTGCAAAATAATCTGTCATCCGCACACATCTTGTTTCCTTATGCAACTGAGGTGGAGAGATTAAAAGAACAAGGTTTTATGTTGCGAGATTCAGTACAGTTTCATTGGCATAACCAAGGCTTTGATCATTTCGAGCAATTTTTAGCCGCCCTCACGATGAAGCGCCGCAAAAATATTCGGCGTGAGCGTGAGCAGGTGGCGCGAGAGCTCATTCGTTTTAGGCACGTTCCTGGAATATCCTCAACCGCTGCTGATTGGGAGTTCTTTTACCGCTGTTATGAGAATACCTACTTAGAGCATCAGTCCAGCCCTTATTTGAGTGAAACATTCTTTCAGTTGTGGGCACAGCGCATGCCACAAAACTTACATCTCATTATTGCGGAGCGCAATGGCAATCCGATTGCCGCGTCGTTGCTCGTTGTTGACCCTACTACCTCCAAGGCTTATGGTAGATATTGGGGTGCCATTGAACATATCCCCTGTTTGCACTTTGAAACCGCCTACTATCAAGCGATTGAATACTGCATTAGCAACCGCATTCAAACCTTTGAAGGTGGAGCGCAAGGCGAGCACAAGATGGCCAGGGGCTTCTTGCCAACAACCATACAATCCGCTCACTTCATTGCCGATCCTCAGTTTGCTAAAGCAGTACAGCACTTTTTAAATCGCGAGCATCAAGGTATTGGTGCCTACGTAGATGAACTCGCCGAGCACAGTCCTTTGAAATCGTCTAAAGTACAGCCATGAATTCTGGAAGCGACAACACTAAACCGACTGTGCAAGACGGCTCACACTCACTCTCTACAGGGGATGCAGACTCTGACTCGCCCTGCATCGGAGTATGTACCACGCTTTACGATGAGATCTGCCAAGGCTGCGGACGCACTCTTGGCGAAGTGAGTAATTGGGTATTCTTTTCTCAGGATGAAAAGGATTCGGTATGGCAGCGCATTCGCGCGGAAGGTACTGCAACACGCTTCCAACGACAAGCCAAAGAAAATAAGCCCAACTGATGGGCTTATTTCTATAAACAGCTAGTTGCTTGACTGGTATTAGCCAGCTATAGCCTGGCTTCGCAAATACTCTTCGTAGGTGCCAGAGTAATCTGCAATAGTTCCATCCATCTTCACCTCTAAGATACGATTTGCTAACGCAGATACGAATTCACGGTCATGAGAAACGAATATTAAAGTGCCATCGAATTTCTCAAGCGCAATTTGCAAACTCTCAATCGATTCCATATCCATGTGATTGGTTGGCTCATCCATTGCCAGAACATTATATTTTTGGAGCATGAGTTTGCCCCAAATCATTCTGCCCTTTTCACCACCCGAAAGAACTTTGACAGACTTGCCAATATCATCACCGGAGAACAGAAGGCGGCCTAAAGTGCCACGAATGACTTGATCGTCATCACCAGTATTACGCCACCAATTCATCCAATCCATGAGCAGCTCATCTTTAGCAAACATCTCAGTATTGTCTTGGGGCATCACACCTACATTGGCATTTTCGGCCCACTTCACATCACCGCTATCAGCAGCAATACCATCAAAACGCTTGCTAAGAATCGTTTTTAAAAGTGTTGTCTTGCCTGCGCCGTTCTGACCGATGATCGCAATCTTTTCGCCGGCGCGAATACTAAGCTTGAGGTTCTTGAAGATAGTGCGGTCATAGGCCTTAGTCAAAGCATTGCACTCTACCGCCATATTGTGCAGTTTTTTCTCAGTATCAAAACGAATAAATGGGTTCTGACGTGATGAAGGCTTTACTTCAACAATCTCAATTTTTTCTAGCTGCCTCTGACGTGATGTAGCTTGACGTGCTTTAGATGCATTTGCAGAGAAGCGGGCCACGAAAGCCGCTAATTCAGCAATTTTTTCTTTAGCTTTTACGTTAGAACTGAGTTGTTGCGTACGCGCCTGCACAGAAGCAAGCATGTATGAATCGTAGTTACCTGGGTAGACCTTCAATGTTCCATAGTCCATATCCGCCATATGCGTACAGACTTCATTCAGGAAGTGACGATCATGGGAAATGATGACGATGGTGCTCTTGATCTGATTCAGGATATCTTCAAGCCAATGAATAGAGTGAATATCCAAGTTATTGGTTGGCTCATCAAGCAACAATACATCTGGGTCGGAGAACAATGCTTGTGCAAGCAATACGCGCAACTTCCAACCTGGAGCAACGTTGCTCATCAGGCCATTGTGTTGCTCGATAGGAATACCAATTCCCAATAACAACTCCCCTGCTTTTGCTTCTGCGGTATAGCCACCGTATTCAGCGTACTTACCTTCAAGCTCGGCAGCCTTCATGTAGTCTTCATCAGTAGCATCTGGATTGGCGTAGATAGCATCGCGCTCAGCAGCAGCCTTCCACATCTCTTCGTGACCCATCATCACTACGTCGAGTACGCGCACATCCTCGTAAGCAAATTGATCCTGACGCAGCTTACCCAAACGAATACCGGGATCTAAGCTCACATTACCGCTAGTTGGCTCAAGCTCGCCACCTAGAATTTTCATGAAGGTTGATTTACCGCAACCGTTTGCGCCAATGAGGCCATAACGATTACCGCCGCCAAACTTGACGGAAATATTTTCAAACAAGGGCTTTGCCCCAAACTGCATAGTGATATTAGATGCTGACAGCACGGATGTTTTCTAACTTTCTGAAATTCAATTCAATAGTTACCCCCGAATTTGGGGGCAAAGACCATTATTTTAACGGCTTAGACGCTTTGTTTGGCAGGAAGCCATTGGCTTAGGTCAGACTTTGACCCTAAATGGGGTGAAATTCGTATGAATATCGTAAAAATCCTCATTTTCCTTGCGCTTCAGAAAGTTCACGACCCAATAGGTCATGGGGGTTGCTAAGACCTCCCAAGCAGTTTTCAGCACATATTGGGCAAGCGCTACCTGGATGACTTCTTCGGTTGGCCAAATACCGTAGAAAGCCAATATATAGAAAAATGAGGAATCAACCATCTCCCCAACTGCAGTTGAACCGATAGTACGCATCCATAGAAAACGCCCCTGAGTCCAGACTTTCATTTTCGCTAAAACATAGCTATTCACGAGACTGCCGCACCAAAACGAGAACATGGAAGCCAAGGCGATACGCCAAGAGTTTCCAAAAACTGTTTCCAAGCCATGCTGATAATTGGCCATGTAATCACCAGGAGCAACTGGCAAGGCTATGACAACCTGAGCCATGATGGCCGCAAATGCGAGCGCAGTAAAACCTGCCCAAACTGCTCTGCGATCGTAGGCATAACCATAAACCTCGGTTAGGATGTCGCCGAAAAAATAGGCGATTGGGAAAAATAGAATTCCACCGCCAAATGGCACATTTCCGAAGTACGGCAAATCGACTTGGGCTGCTTTACCAGCACCAATAAAGTTCGAGCACAACAAAACGACCACGAAGGCAGTCAGAATCAGGTCGTAATAGCGGTGGTGGCGTCTAGGTGAGTCCATAAGTGCAGAAAAATGGATAATAGAAAGAGAATATCTGCATTCTTGGAAATTCGCAGGAAGCAGGCGAAAAGTGGCGATCAAACCAAATAGAGGATGACAAGGCAATGAGCAAAAGTAAGGCGAGCTTTAATTGGGCAGATCCCCTGCTTCTCGATACCCAGCTGACTGAAGACGAGCGCATGGTTCGTGATGCAGCCGCTGAATACGCTCAAGGACGTCTCATGCCGCGCATTCATGATGCATACCGCAATGAAACGACAGACCCTGCCATCTTCCGCGAAATGGGTGAGCTTGGCCTTTTAGGCATCACGATCCCCGAGCAATACGGTGGAGCTAATTTGAACTATGTGTCTTACGGTTTAATTGCTCGTGAGATTGAGCGCGTTGATTCTGGCTATCGTTCGATGATGAGTGTGCAGTCATCTTTAGTAATGGTTCCTATCAACGAATTTGGTAGTGAAGCACAAAAGCAAAAGTACCTGCCTAAATTAGCTAGCGGCGAATGGATAGGTTGCTTTGGCTTAACGGAACCCAACTATGGATCCGATGCTGGTGGCATGATTACTCGCGCTAAGAAAGTTCCTGGTGGATTTTCATTAACCGGTTCGAAGATGTGGATCTCCAACTCTCCGATTGCCGATGTATTTGTGGTGTGGGCGAAAAATGATGAAGGCATCATTCGCGGCTATATCCTAGAAAAAGGGATGAAGGGCTTAAGCGCTCCAAAAATCAGCGGCAAGATGGGTCTACGCGCCTCCATCACTGGCGAAATCGTAATGGACGAAGTATTCGTTCCTGCAGAAAATGAATTCCCTGAAATTGAAGGTCTAAAGGGTCCCTTCACCTGCTTAAACTCTGCTCGCTACGGTATTGCTTGGGGTGCACTAGGCGCAGCTGAATGGTGTTGGTATGCAGCTCGCCAATACACCATGGATCGCAAACAATTTGGTAAGCCATTGGCTGCAAACCAATTGATTCAGAAAAAATTGGCAGATATGCAAACTGAAATCACCTTAGGTCTTCAGGGTTGCTTGCGTTTAGGTCGCATGAAAGATGAAGGCATTGCCGCTCCAGAGATTACCTCCATCATGAAGCGCAATTCCTGCGGCAAGTCTTTAGACATTGCTCGTATGGCGCGCGATATGCACGGCGGCAATGGCATCTCCGATGAGTATGGTGTTGTTCGTCATATGCTGAACCTAGAAGTTGTGAATACTTATGAAGGCACTCACGATATTCATGCCCTCATTCTGGGTCGAGCACAAACTGGCATTCAAGCATTTAGCTAGACGTAAGCTAGCAAGTAAAAAGCCCCGTTAAGACGGGGCTTTTTACTGCAAAGATGATTCCGAATTTTTAGCAACGAATAATAGTGGCAGCCCAAGAGAATCCAAGACCGCTCGAAGCCAAAATTGCCAACTTACCCTCAGATAACAAACCTTCGCGATGGGCCTTTGCCATCGTAAATAAGCAATCGGCTGGGCCAATATGCCCAAACTCATCCATAGAGATATAAGTATGATCTTCTGGCATACCAATACCTTCCAAGATATGCGTACGCAAGGAATGCTTCACCTGATTCATGAGGATGTATTCCATTTCCGTGACACTATGACCAGATCGCTCTAGCGCTCGCTTAATTACAGCAAGATATTCTTTGAGATAAACCTTATCGATCAAATTAGCAAATGCTTCTGCATCCACTTTTGAATAGGTCTTGGTCCAATCATTAAATTCTTTATTAATAGGATTTCGCGTACCACCAGCTTCAACTCGCAGTAAATCACCTAGATCACCATCTGTATGTTCAGCGAAGCTTAGCAACTGATAGCGGGGATGATTTCTTTTCAGCACTACTGCAGCTGCGCCATCACCAAAGTAAAGTAAAGGATGGCACTCTGGAATCTCCGGAGAAATTACTCGAGATAAAGTGTCGGCACAGATAATCAATGCCGTTTTTACCGATGAGTCACGGTCCATGAGGCCCATGGCAATATTGCAGGCTAAGTTACCACCGGCGCAACCATTGCGAACTTCAAAGGAATAAGCGTGGCGACAACCCAGCTCTCGCACAACAGCACTCGAGGGACACCAAAACCGATAGTCATAATCACCAGCAGAAACGAAAATCACCAAGTCAACATCCTCGCCGCGCATGCCGGCATCTAACAAGGCTTCTTTTGCCGCAGCAAGTCCCATAGTGAAAGGATGCTCTTCATCGTTTGCTTTATGAATATGCGTAAATCCAATTCCCTCGGTCAATCTTTCGACCGGGATATTTGCCTGTTTTGCGAGCTCATCTGCGCTCACTCGAGCTGCTGGTGCATAAGTTCCAAAACCCGCTATTCCAGCCACTACGTGGCCACGATGATGATCTGAGTGTTGATTCATGATTTGATTACCTTCTTTTCTAGAATAGCTTTAGCAGCCGCATCAAAAGCTGCATCACTATCGTTTTCAAGTTGTACAAAGTGTTCAATTTTGTAATTGGGGAAATTCCGCACTATCGATGATTGATATGAGGGGTCGTAATGTTTTACCAGCAACTCCTCTACGAGCTCTGGAAAATGGCCTGCATCAATTTCTTCATTCCACTTAGCAATCTGTACTTTTCCATAATGCGTAGTGAGCAAAGCCAATTTTTGTTTGAACTGATCGGTATCCGTTAAGAAGTGATGGTACTCACGAATTAACCAAGAGACACGTGTTTGCGCACTTGATCTCAACTCAATACATGCACCATTGCGAATTTTTTCCATCAAGGCATCGGGCACATGTAAGCCGCCGACCTTCTTGCTTTCAGATTCCACAAACACAGGTTGAGTGGGATCAAGGGAGCGCAAGGCATTCCATAGCGCAGTCTCAAAGCCTTTTTGAGACGGCTGATCAATATTGGGCTCGTTACCCAAAACCGAGCCACGGTGCACAGCCAAGCACTCTAGATCCAGAATCTGCGCACCTAGTGCACCGATCTCTTGTAAGACTCTTGTCTTGCCACTGCCGGTCATCCCGCAGATAACCTGAAATGAAAATTGGCTGGCCGCTTGGTCTAAGCCATCAATCACAGTGCGACGAAACCCTTGATAGCCCCCTTCGAGTTGTTTAGCCTTCCAGCCGATGCGATTCAAGATATGGGTAAAGGCCCCGCTACGCTCGCCACCACGCCAGCAATAAATGAGTGGTCGCCATTCACGAGGCAAGTCCAGAAAATGATTTTCGAGATGATTGGCAATATTACGTGAGACTAATGCGGCACCCAATTTCTTGGCGGCAAATGGAGATTCCTGCTTGTACAAAGTG
Organism: Polynucleobacter sp. UB-Tiil-W10; assembly: GCF_018881605.1. Lineage (GTDB taxonomy): Bacteria > Pseudomonadota > Gammaproteobacteria > Burkholderiales > Burkholderiaceae > Polynucleobacter. The sequence continues at coordinate 1,675,873 of NZ_JACVPZ010000001.1, read as the reverse complement.
CCAATCGTTATACGCTCTTCGTTGCTGAGAACCGGATAGTTGACCGCACCCGGAATATGATCCAAGGCAAATTCCGCTGGAGATCTGACGTCAATAATGAGATCAAATTGATCCAACTCAGATAAAAATTGTTCGGACCTTAGGATGTGGGGATTACTGGGTTGCACGATCGACTAGCGCAACTTTTGCAGAACGTGCTCAGGCCAAGGCGCTGATGTATTCGTGGTGAGATCTACCCAGACCATTGTTGCACCGCCAATGGCAGCCTCTGCATCAGGCGCGGTAGTTAACGCCATGCTGGTATACAGATCAAGGCTAGTTCGGCCCACTGCACCAATCGAGGTCTTGAGTATCAACTCACCTGGATAAGCAAGTTGTTGATAGAAATTACAAAAGCCATTGATCATCAACATCGATTCGCGACCAGGTGCAACTTCATAACCCAATGAAGTAATCCACTCGCATCGAGCTTGTTCCATATACCGAAAGTACACAGTATTGTTGACATGCCCATACGCATCCATATCACCCCAACGAATGGGCATGATCATTTCATGAACGAGTTTTCTATCTTCCGGAATCGTGATGCGCATGCTTTAGCGAATGCTCTTTTTAATTAACCAAGTTGCAAAGCAAGTTGATATAAGTTTGTAGAGCGAGCACCTGAACGACAAAAAGCCAAAATAGGACCTGGCAGAGTTTTCAAGAGGCGCGCCATTTCTTGAACTTGGGCCTGAGTAAATGCACCTGGAATCACTGGCAAGTAAACGTAATTTAAGCCGAGCTTTTCAGCTTCAGCCTGAATCGCGGCATTCAAGGGTTGACCAGGGCCACCCTCACCATCAGGGCGATTATTAATCACGCTCTTGTAACCCTGCTGGGCAATTTCTACTAAATGGCTAGGGTCGATTTGACCAAGAGTGCCAAACTGGGTGTTGTGGCAAGAAATAGGAAGACTCATGAAACCCTCTACATTAAATGTCTGTGTAATAGGGTTGATTTTAAATCAGGCTAGCTTCAGGGGTTTGGCTTGTTTCTATGGGCAGTAAAGAAGCGCTCGCAAATCTCCATCCCAGCAAGCATGGCAATAATAAATACCAAGGCCTTAAGGTGGCCAGCGCCCAAAGCAACCAGTGCTGGACCTGGACAAAACCCAGCAATTCCCCAGCCCGCTCCAAAAATCAAGCTGCCAATAATGAGGGGCTTGGTAATGTCTCGGCGATTTGGGATATGCAAGGCGCCGCCAAAAAAGGCTTGCGTTCTTTTGCTAACGACATAAAAACCCCCAAGACCCACAATCACAGCACCCAACATGACAAACATCAAGGAAGGATCCCAGAGACCGGTCAAATCCAAAAATCCCAAGATCTTCTGAGGATTGCTCATGCCCGAGATGATTAAACCCCAACCAAAAAGGACGCCAATAGCGTATTGACTAACAAGACCAAAATGTTTTTTCATCTTAGCCTCCGATCAAATGGCGAAGAATAAAAACCATCAGAAAGCCTGCACCCATAAAAGATAGAGTAGCCACTAGTGATCGGGGAGACAAACGCGAAAGCCCACAGATGCCATGACCACTAGTGCAACCTGATCCATATTGAGCGCCAAAGCCAACTAGAAGACCGGCAATCACAATCGCAAACCAATTTGAATCAATTTCTACGACTGGGAATATTCCAAAAAAAAGTGCGGCAAAAAAAGGTGCGGAGACTAAACCCAAAACCAAGCTAACTCGCCATGCTGAATCACTCAATTGAGGATGCAGCAAACCAGAAACAATTCCGCTAATTCCTAAAATACGCCCATGAAGCAATACATAAAGAGCTGCAGCTACCCCAAGGATCATCCCACCAAGGAGTGAAGGCAATGGGGTAAAAGATATCCAATCAATTTGCATTATTTAATCTATCAATTTTTAAAATTAACTGCAAGGATTTGGAGCAAGACGAACTTGTAGATAACGCAAACCTAAATAAGCTCCAAAAATAAATCCCGGTAAGGCCAGTAAGGAACCAAGAGCTAACGTTGAGATGCCACTCAAACCTTGCCCTACTGTACAACCTAAGGCGGTGACGCCGCCAAAGCCCATTAATGCAGCGCCGACCAAATGATTTGCAGTGTCTTCAGTATTACGAAAAGATTCCCAGCGGAACGATTTTGTTGCAATAGAGATCACGGCTGATCCCAAAATCATTCCCAACACAGCCATGATGCCGACAGTTAATACTTTAGAGGTATCGCTATACATCATGAGCCAGTCTAACGAATAGGCATAAGGGGCTACAAAAGATAAGCTCTCCATACGTCCAGAGTTCGTTACTAAAAATATCTCTTCTAAAGTATTGGGATCTTCAGCAACAAAGCCGAGATTTCCAGATACCCACCATACGGCACAGATCGCCAAACCAACAGCAATGCCTGCAAATACATTTTCAGCAGTCCAAAATGCTTTACTCATTAAGGCGTATGCAATAAACGCAGAGCCAATGAGCAAGCCTAGAGCCAAATGAAGATCAGGACGTGCAATACCCAAAGGTGCACTTAAAAGACTAGGCAGGTCTTGTGGAGTATTGAAAGCAATAAAGAAAGTATCTAGAGTATTGATGCGAACAACCCCTAAGAAACCGCGCATCGTCATGTAAGCCGTTAAACCCAGCACCATAAATACAACGATAGACTTTAAATTGCCGCCGCCGATACGAATGAGTGTTTTACTGCCGCACCCTGATGCCAAAACCATGCCGAAGCCAAACAAGATACTTCCCACAGCAGTAGAGAGCCATAAAAATTTACTGCCGGTATATAAGCTTTTTAAGGGATCAATGACCCCAAAATAAGACATTAAAGTAAAGCCAATAATAGCAACGCCAATGGCCAAGAACCATTGCTTTAAACGATCCCAGCTGGACATGATGAAGACATCAGAAACTGCCCCCATGCTACAAAATCCAGTCTTTTGCATGACCGCACCCAAGAAAAAGGTAATGGCAAAAGTGGCCCAAAGGACTAACTTACTTAAAGAACTAATATCAACAACATCCATAGCGACTGTATCTTGAAAAATTAAGGTTTAAATTTATAAAATTGTTGATTAAGAAAAGCAGCAACGTCTGCTTCATCTTCCGGGAACAAATCGAGACGGAGTTCCGTATTACAAAGGGCAACCATCTTCTTTAAATCAGCGAAGGTTTTAACCTTACCGTCTGAGCGGGTGTAAATCATATCGCCATTACTAAAACCACTTTTCTTGGCATGGCAGGCGTAACACTTTTGCTGATCAATGACCTTACCATTTGCCAAATCCGGGGCAGCAATCGCTGGCGCGCTCATTAGCGCACTTAATAAGATTGCAGCAATAGATTGGAGGGAAATCATTTTCATTACAAATCAAGGATTTAGCATTAATCCTCTATTTTAAGGCCCAATAGCCGACTTTGCCTTACTCAGCCTGAATAGAGAGGTAGACGTTATAGGCATTCATACGATTAGCCGCCCTAAATAGAGGCATTCCCTCATATTCCGACCAATCAGCCTGCTTATAAGCATCCTCGAACGGATCCATATTAATAGCCGCTTTGGACATGGATTCACGCAAATACTTCAAATAGTTCCGAGTAAAAACAATATCCTCAGTTGGCTTAACCGAATAATTACCATGGCCAGGGATCACGATATTCGGATTTAACTTTTCGATTTCATCTAGAGCTACTAGCCAACCTTTGCTATCCGCATTTCCAACAAATGGAATGCGTCCTCTGAATACGAGATCACCTGCAAAGAGCACCCTCTCCGAAGGGACATACACCATGAGATCCTCGGGTGCATGAGCAGGCCCCACCCTGCTGATCAAGAAATCAATCCCGCCAATTGTCAATTTCGATTTTTGATCAATCCATACATCAGCAGAAATGAGTCTTGTATTTGCATTTACCCAAGGAGCAAAATCAATTCTGGAGGCAATCAAGCGCTGCTTTGCTGTTTCTGAGGAAAGATAATTTCGCCCCTCTCCTTGCGCATAAATCTTTGCGCCAATCTTTTTAAATTCCTGCAAACCATAAACATGATCGGCGTGATAGTGACTGACGATGATGGCAACAATTTTTTGCGAAGTAATTTTCTGAATTTCAGCAATCAACTTTTGCGCAAGAATAGGCGAGCCTAGGGCATCAACCACCACTACTCCACCAGGTGTTACGACAAACCCAGCATTCGAGATAAAGTTTTGATTTGTACTACTCCCTAGCTCTGGAAAGCCCCGCACAAAATAAGTATGAGGCGCTACTTGGATGGGTTTAAGCTGAACTGGATCAGCAGGCTTTGCCTGCCCAAAAGCTGAACTCAAAAATACAAGGGATCCCAAAAGGATCCCCGTCAGACTCTTCAAGCATTGCATGCTGGATTGCTTAAGGCTTGATGTAGGCAAAACCATCTTTATATTGCAGGTCAGCTACACGTACCACACCTGATGGGGTGAAATCCGCATCCAGCGTGAACTGATCTTTTTTCAAGTTACGATTCTTTAAAGTGATCTCACACACCTCAAATTTCACACCTCGAGATTTGAGTGCCCCAACCAATGGCGCATATTCCACATTGTTTTTCTTATCTTTGGCACCTTCCATCAACATATCAACACCATTAGCATGAGTTACAACAATAATGATGGTATCGGGAGAAGTATCCAAATGATTGCGAATATTGCGCAGGCCTTTTAGACCCTGAGTTTCTGCATCATCAATGTGATAAACCACCTTGGTATTGCCAGCAGGCTGAGCTGAAGCGGTAGAGCAAAATCCAAACGCTATGGCCACAACTGTAATGATAGAAAGTAGTTTTTTCATGCTTTATTCTCGTGTAGTTAAATATGTAGCCAATTAAATTGGGGCCATACCAGGGTTATTGGCAACGCCTTTAATAATCGGCTCGTTAAGCTTAACCGCTTTCACGACTTTGACATCGCGCAAGTGACGCTCCATCACATCCCAGATTGCTTCCCCACCTGCGTTTTTTGCCTCTTCGCTTACTGGAGCCCAGCCTGCGACCTTATAGGTCTTGCTTGCTGCAATAGGTTTGCCATTCAGACGCATATCAGTAATTCGTTTACCTGCAGATTGCGCTGGATCGATTGTGTATTGCATTCCACCGACGCGGACCATATCGCCACCCTGCTGGTAGTAAGGATCTGGGTTGAACAAGTTATCAGCCACGTCTTCCAGAATCGTTTTGATTGTTTCACCACTCATATTAGTAACAGTGGTGTATGGGTAGGTAATGGCCGTTTGATCCAAGAGATTTTCGCGTGTAATCGCTTGACCCGGCAATAGACTGGTTCCCCAGCGGAAGCCTGGCGAGAATGCAATCTCCGCATTCTTCTGCGCCATCAATCCATCAAGGATGAGTTGATCAAAGCTACCGTTAAAGTTACCACGGCGATACAAGAGACCCTCTGTAGTTGCTAACTTCTCATTGAGCTTGGCTTCATACGGAGCTCTGACTTTAGCGATCAACTTATTCATTGTTGGATCTGCTGGAATCATATTAGAGAAAATTGGGAAAAGCTTGTAGCGGAAATCCACTGGCTTTCCACCCTTGACATCAAAGTCGAGCACACCCAAGAACTTGCTATTGGATCCAGCATTGGTAACCAGCGTAACGCCACCAGCATTCTTGACCTTCACTGGAATAGGCACTCCATCATGGGTATGTCCGCCCAAGATTGCATCCAAACCTCGTACGCGAGAGGCCATCTTCAGGTCCACATCCATGCCGTTGTGAGATAGGAGCACTACTACTTTAGCGCCCTTTGATCTCACTTCATCAATCGTCTTTTGCATATTCTCTTCTTGAATACCAAAGGTCCAATCAGGAGTGAAGTAACGAGGATTTGCAATTGGTGTGTATGGGAAGGCCTGACCAATGATGGCAACCTGAATGCCGTTCTGTACCTTCATAACGTATGGGTTAAAGACCATATCCCCAAAGTCTGCCGTCTTAATATTTTGGGCTATAAAGGAAACTTTTCCCTTGAAGTCACCATTGACGATTTCCATGACACGCTTCTCCCCGAGAGTCATTTCCCAGTGTGGAGTCATCACATCTACGCCCAATGCAAGAGCAGCATCGACCATGTCTTGGCCATTGGTCCAAAGCGCCGTGCCAGAACCTTGCCAGGTATCCCCACCATCAAGTAATAAGGCGCCAGGACGATTTGCCTTCATTTGCTTAATCAATGTAGCCAGATGGGCAAAACCACCCATCTTGCCGTAGTTTTGGGCTGCTGCAACGTAATCCAAATACGTAAAAGCGTGAGCATCACGTGTACCCGGTGCAATGCCATTCGCTTTTAAGAAATATTCGCCAACTAAGTGCGGCGTTTTACCTTCTTGAGCGCCGATACCTAGATTTACATTAGGCTCACGGAAATAAATTGGTAGTAGCTGAGCATGGCAGTCTGTGAAATGCAGAAAGTGCACATTACCAAATTTAGGTAAGTCATAAAATTTTTGCGCAGTACTTTGCGCATTCACAAAATTTGACTGCAAGCTCATCCCGCCTGCAGAGGCGATCGCTAAAGCCTGCAAAAAATCGCGGCGACTTAAAGACATAAAATTCCCCTTATAAAAACAGGCCTGTCGGCCTGTTTTTTGCTTCTTTATTGATTTACTGGTGAAGCAGGATCAAGCAGCAATGCCATGACATCCTGAATCTGTTGCTCATTTAAGAGTTTGAAGTGTGCAAAGCGCGGCATATTGCTACATGCGTTGTATGCCTTGGAATTATTAATACGATTCCAGGTATAGGTCACCACTTCTTGTGAGTAGCCGCGCATCTTTCCATAACCTGTTAATGATGGGCCAATATTTCCATAAGAAATTTCTTTTGGATCAATCTGGTGACAGTTATAACAACCTCCGCCAATGACGGTGTCAGCCTTATCGGTCCAAGTGGCACCGCGACCGCTTTGCGCAATGGCTTCACCCTTCTTCCAGTCGCCAACGTACTTACCATCAGATGGCTGCTTAATGCTGTCCATATTCATCTTCTGAATCTTTTCACGCATTTTTTCACCTTGTTTGCTATTAGCAAACACGGGGTCGGAACAAAACTTTTGAGTCTCGTCTTGCACAATGCGATCTAATCCTGCGATACCGTCAGCCCTAAAGCTGTCAGTCATCATTTTGTTGAACTTGGGATCATTCTTTTGTTGAGCCACTGCTGCGTTCTGCATGAGGCATGTGGCTAGAATAAATCCAGAAACTGTTAAGAGTTTTTTGATGTGGGTAATTTTCATGATCTCTATCTCTTATCTCTTAACGCTTCAATCCAGGGGTCTCTACAGTCCCACCATTAGCAGTCTTCGCCATATACATTGATAAAGCGATGGTGACATCAGATCCGTAAATAGGGAACGGGAAACGTTGCTGACGATAGCAATCATTTAAACGTTGCTGCATTGTCCAAAACTGACCGCTCGATACGCGATAGGCAGGCCAGTAACCCCAACCCATCGCTGCACCCTTCTGAGTTGTAATGTTTGGCAAATCTTGTAAGCGAATACGCTTTCCATCTTCGCCATGACAAGAAGCGCATGAGAAGTCCATTGGTCCGCCTTGGAAAAAGAATGCGCGCTTACCAAGCTCATACATTTCTTTTTCTTTGGGGTGCGCTGTGCTGACTTGAATTTTGTCGCCTTTAGATAAAGTGACCACGTAAGCAACAATGGCCTCCATATCCTTCTTGGGACCTTTTTGAAATGGTGCATCAACCATCTCTTGTGGATCGCGACCTTGAAGCTTCTGCATACAAGTCATCAAGCGAGACTCGAGGTCTTGAACTTTATTTGTGTCTTTGAAATAACGTGGCAGTTGCGCTGCTGCACCCTTTACCACTCCTGGCCCCAGTCCCAAATCACACTTCTCTAAAGTAGCGTTCTTGGGTCCAGCAGGCTTTTTCCAAAGATCTTCACCGGCTGCCTCATAAAGTTCTGAAGGGTTGCCATCAGCAATCATCTCGCGATATTTTGCAATATCGTCTGTCGCACTTTTTTGCGCTGATACAGAGAATGAGACTGTTAATAAAGCAGCCATCATTCCTGAGGCTAACCCTAAAGTAAATTTACGCTGCATTTGCAACCCTTTCAAAACCCATGAGATGGTAAAGATTTAATAATTCAACAAGCAAATTACGATGCAGTTGCTTCGTCGGTGCGCTTGTCACCTTTACTATCTATCCAGTTCACAACAATTTTGTCGCCTTTAGCGCCCTTGTATTTGAAATTCAAGAATGGATCCTTGGAAACCGCTGGACCAAACTGACCATTCAAAACATCTTTACCGTTCGCTTTGACATTGATCGTGGTGATGTGCCACGCAGGAATCGTTTTGCCAGCAGCATCTTTACGCTGACCAGATTCCATATCATGCTTCATCAAAATTTTTACATCCACAATTCCACCGTTTTCGGCCGCTCTAACGCGCATTGGATCAGACATAGGTTCCTCTTGTAATCTAGTAATTAATTAATGGTTTTTATTCGGATTGAGGACGATTAACCGCCGCAACCACCCAAAGTCACTTTTACTTCCTTCACAGCCATACTCCATTTGCCATCGGCTTTTACCAAGGCATAGACGTTGGAGGTTTGACCCATCTTGATACGAGTAGTAACGAAAGGCTCTGTACCAGAAGGAATAAAGAATTGCGCCGCTAGAGCACTTGGGTTTTTCTCAACCAAGATAGCCATCTGTTCCGCTTTGAGGGTGGTGACAATTCCAACGGGAACAACCGCACCGTTTTCTGCAATATCAGGAGCGTTCAAAGTAACAGCGCCAGATTTGTCTGGACTACCGGCACCTAGAATCTTGAACACATCATCCAGACTCTTGCCTTCGAAAGCGGCTTTATTCCACTCTTGGGCTTGGGCTACGCTAATGAGACCCGCAGAAGCCATTAAGCCGAAAACGGCTGAATATTTCAATAAACTGCGTCGCTGCTGATTCATAAAAACTCCTTTAATAATCTACTCTTAGTATCAAATATAGCGGTATTTCAAAAAACCTTCTGTAAACCTATTGCCCGGTGAGCACCCAGCGCACAAGGGTCGCCCTGTCCTCATCCGATAACTGTGACTGTGGCGGCATTGGAATCACTCCCCACACCCCTGAACCCCCGCTCTTGACCTTAGCCATGAGCTTTTCTTGAGCCCCGCTCTGCCCTTTATATTTCGCCGCAATATCAGCGATAGATGGGCCAACCAATTTGGCATTCGGAGCATGACATGCAGAGCAGTTCTCGTTTTTAAATAGGGCCGCAGGACCTTTAGTGGTGGCAGCATGGGTATCGGCAGCATGCGCTAGACCTTCACCAGTAGAACCGGGTAACTTAGCAATTGGTGGCTTAGTGGAGTCTGAACCGCGATATGGTCCATACAAGCGATTTTGCTCTGCAATATTACCGTGGGCATTTCTAGCGAAATCTGGAAGCGTGGAGCCAATTTGCACGAACTTGACGCAGTTGGTCATGCAAGATGAGCCATTCACATCTGGCTTGCCATTAACACTCCAAAAGCCATGATTACGCGTCATACCATTGCGATTGGGCATCTTCTTTTGCACGTCTGCAATATTGGTATTGCTCAGCACAAAATCATCCGGAACAATTTCGCCTAAGCTCAAAATAAAGGCAACTAGGGCATAAGTATCATCCGGCGTTAAGGATCTTGGTGCATTCCAGGGCATGGCGCGATAGATGTAGTCCCACAAAGTAGATACGGTTGGCACCTTCATCAAAGTAGTGCGCTGAGGCTGTTTACGGTCACCCAAAGAGGCGACCCTACCCGTTTTCACATCATCAGCAGTTGTTCCGCCAGCGATTGGCGTGAAGATCTCATTCGATTCGCCGAAGACTCCATGACAGCTAGCGCATTTCGATTCCCAAATGGCTTGACCTTGCTCCACCGAGCCAGATCCTTTTGGCAGGCCCTTAAAGTCTGGACGCACATCAATGTCCCAAGCAATGATCTCTGCGGGCGTGGCATTACGACCAATGCCAGGAAACTTTGCAGATCCCTGAATATTTTGTGCGCAAGTCAGTTGAACTGATAGCAACGTTAAACCTGCAACGGCCACACGAGCAAATAATTTATCCAACTTGTACATTGCTCACCTCGCCGTTTGAATCTAATTTCCAAGACTGAATGGCATTGTTGTGATAGATCGAGCGATTACCGCGCAAATCACGTAATACCTTAATTGAAGGTTGTATATAGCCTGTGTCATCGACCGCCCTAGATTGCAATATTGCAGGCGAACCATCCCACACCCAATCAATATTGAAGCGGGTAATCGATTTGGTCAGAATTGGTGTTTCTAAACGAGCGGTACGCCAGTTATTGCCGCCATCAAATGAAACGTCCACGCGCTTAATCTTGCCGCGACCAGACCAAGCCATGCCACTCACGTTATAGAAACCTTTATCTAGCAATTGCTGACCGCCAGAAGGTGTAGTAATCACCGATTTGCATTCTTGAATCGATGCATATTGACGATGCATGCCATCTGGCATCAGCTCAATGTAGTGAACTGCTTCATCTTTCGCATTCCAGGGCATATCCCCCACTTCCAAACGACGTAACCATTTAACCCAGCTAACGCCTTGCACGCCCGGAACTACAAGGCGCAATGGGAAGCCGTTTTCTGGGCGTAACATCTCGCCATTCATACTCCAAGCAACAATCGTGTCATCCAAACAGCTTTCTAGATTGATCGTGCGCGTCATGCCAGAGCCATCGCCACCTTCAGCAAGCAAGAACTTCCCTTTTTTCAAATCTGCGCCGCATTCTTCGAGCAATACCTTGAGGGGTACGCCAGTAAATTCGCAGCATGAAAGCATGCCATGGGTGTACTGCACGGTTGGTACTGCAACGTTACCCCACTCTAAGCCAGTATTTGCGCCGCACTCAATAAAGTGGGTGCGAGAAACAGAAGGCAGTCTCATCAAGTCGTTCATCGTGAATACGCGGGCATTCTTGACCATGCCGTTCACCATCAAGCGATGAGTTTCAGGATTGAGGTTGTACCAACCCTGGTGATGACGCTCAAAGTGCAAACCGTTTGGAGTAATGGTGCCAAACAAACCCTGTAATGGAGTAAATGCAACAGATGCTGCAGATACACGCGTTAATCCAGGTGATTCACGGCGAATTAAATTCGATTCATAGATCGAAGGAACACCATAGGGCATGGTGGCTACGTTCTTACCAAGCGTGGTTTGCCACTCTTGCTTCTCCAGAATGGCGGGATCGCCTTCTCCAGCAGCAAAAGCCATCGGGGCAGCCAACCCAACTGCAGCTCCACCTACGGCAGAAAGAAAGCCTTTACGCAAAAAACCGCGACGACCTTCATCAAGGCCATTTGCATTAATATCAGCGATCAACTCCTGAGAAATAAAGTGCTCCGGCGCCTTTACTAAGCGAGCTCTATTGGCAGGCTTCTCAACCGCAGCGATATCCTCAGCGCTCAATTCAATTTGCTTCTTAGTCATTTGACCTCTACTTAAAAAGTGAACTACTGCAAAAACTAATAAATACCTTCAGCAATCTTTGCGCAGACTGTCTGACACATCTCAACCGTTGCGTTATCCGCAATTGAGTAATAAACCGTTACACCTTCTTTTCGCCTCATTAAAATTCCGGCTTTGTGAAGGGCTAATAAATGCCTTGATACATTGGCCTGGCTTGTACCGCACATCTCAACAACCTCAGAGACGGATTTCTCACCGTTACAAACTGCATACATGATGCGTAAACGCGCTGGCTCAGAAAGAACATTGAAATAAGCGGCTACGTGTGCAAAGACCTTCTCCATCTGTTTTGGAGATAAGTTTTTTGTTGCTTTTTGAACTTTTGCTTTCATGAGGCTCATTTATATAAATATATGCGTATATATGCATATTTAACGCTTATGCCAACCAAGTTCATATAGTGAGTTACCCTGACGGTATCTAAAGATACAATCGTTTGATGGATATTGAAGCGCTACTTCTCTCGTTAAGGCTGGCCATATGGACCTTGGTCCTGATCATCCCCTTTGGAATTTGGGTAGCGCATTCGCTCCAAAGTATGGGCAAAAGCAGGTCATGGGTCGAGGCAGCGCTTGCCTTACCCCTAGTCCTCCCTCCTACTGTCTTGGGCTATTACCTCCTAGTGGGTCTTGGAGGGAAAAGCCTCTTTGGGATACCATTGGTGTTTTCTTTCACGGGAATCCTCATTGCTTCCCTCATTGTGAACTTGCCATTTGCTATTCAACCAATACAACGTGCTTTTGAGGCTATTAATCCTGAAATTCGGGAAGCGGCCCAAGTCAGCGGGCTGACCAAATGGCAAATCTTTCGCCTGATTGAATTGCCCCTAGCTTGGCGTGGCATCACTAGCGCAGCCGTTCTTACTTTTGCGCATACCCTAGGAGAATTTGGTGTGATCCTCATGGTTGGCGGTGCCATTCCGGGCGAGACCAAAACAGTATCGATTGCTATATATGACAAGGTACAAAGTTTTGATACCTCTGGTGCTGGCGCGCTTTCGTTACTTTTACTTTGCACTTCTCTTGTGGCAATTGCACTTTCCTATGGCGTCTTTAGTCGCAACCCATCGCGATCTAAACAATGGAGTAGCTAATGCTTAAAGTAAAGCTCTTCCAGACTAGTCCGAATCCCTTGCAGCTTCAGATTGAATGCATTCCCGGAGAATTGCATGCCTTAGTGGGCCCTTCCGGTAGCGGCAAGACAACTGCCCTGAGAACAATCGCTGGATTAAACGATGCCGAAACTGGAAAAATTGAATGTGATGGCAAGTTATGGTTTGAAGCAAATAATGCCAGCGGAGTCACTACCTCCTTAAGCCCTGCCAATCGCTCATGTGGATTTCTATTTCAGCAGTACGCCCTATTCCCCCATCTCACAGCGCTTGAGAATGTGTGCATCCCTTTGTACAACAATATCCAAAGGCCATCTGATCGCAAAGCTCGTGCCAAAGAATGGCTTGATCGCATGGGAATTAATGACTTAGCCAACCGCATGCCTAACCAACTCTCAGGCGGCCAACAACAGCGGGTTGCGCTCGCCAGAGCGCTGGCACGATCACCAAAAGTACTATTGCTTGATGAGCCCTTCTCTGCGATTGATGCACCTACGCGCCAAGGTCTTTATAAGACGTTGGCTGAACTTCGCAAAGATTTAAATATTCCCATTTTGCTTGTCACTCATGATCTAAGGGAGGCAGATTTATTGGCTGATCGCATCACTGTGATTGACCAAGGTGTAGGGCTACAGACCGCTCCACCACAGGTGCTATTTGAAAGACCTAGAAACTCACGGGTTGCAGAACTGGTGGGCATTAGCAATAAGTTTGAGGGGGTGTTTACTGCTGGAAAGTTAAGCTGGCAAGGCAGTCAACGCATCTTTAATGTAGCGGACAAAGGCAAAATTCCACCAAATACACCTGTTGCCTGGGTTGTTCCGGCGGAAGGTTTAAGTCTGCATCTCAGCTCCAGCACTACTTCACTCTCAGCGACTGTTGAACAAATCAGTGCTTTAGGTCAGATCGCGGTTATTCAACTTCGCACGCTTGATGGTGGACATGCAATTACCTGGGAAGCCTCTGCTGCAGAGGTCAAGAGACTCTGCTTGGATGTTGGCAAAAGTACTCATCTTGAAATTGATGGTAGCAAGATTCATATCATGCCATTGCGACCGATTAATGATCCTCGTCGCTTTACCGACTAAGCAATCAATTACTTTCTGGCAACCAACCCTAAAATTGCAGACATGCCTGTGTGTCTTGGGCCCTCAGAGAGCTCTTTCTCGTAACTGACAAGCTCAAGAGTTTCAAAGTCTTTGGTAAGGCTCTTGATCAGATCTTCTGTATACAAATGCTCAATGAGCGATGGGCCGCCAGTTTTATATTCCAACTGTTTCGGGGTATAGCCCTGCAAAATGAAAAGGCCGCCTGGCTTCAACGTTTTGTATGCCTGCTCAAAGATTCTGGCGCGCATTGCTCGGTCAGCAAACTGAATAAAGATCGCAATCACTGCATCGTAAGTATTTTCTTGCCATGGATAGCTATCAGTATCAGAGAAAGAGTATTCAACCTCCACCTGATTATCTTTAGCGAACTGCCTTGCTTTAGCTAGCGCAATATCGGATGCATCAAAACCAACCACTTGCATGCCTTGCTTGGCAAGCCAGACACCGTTGCGTCCTTCGCCATCGGCGATGCATAGCACCTTATCCTGCGGCTTTAGGTATTGGCTGGCTTTCTCAACAAGATATTCATTCGGCTCTTTACCAAAGATGAACTCTTCTTTATCGAAGCGTTCATTCCAGAACTGAGTGGCATCAGAAAAACCCATGGGCCTATCTTGATGTACTTGATTATTTTTTGAGTCCACCAACGAGATCATTCTTTAAGTCGTTGATGTTTTCAAGGCCAACTGCAATTCGCACCAAGCCATCGGTGATGCCGGCAGCTTTTCGGGCCTCAGGCGTCACGCGACAATGCGTGGTTGTGGCTGGATGCGTAATGGTCGTGCGGGTATCACCCAAGTTTGCTGTGATTGAGCAAAGTTTGGTTTGATTAATCAGCTTGAACGCCGCCTTCTTGCCACCCTTTAAGGTGAAAGATACGATTGCACCGCCCTCTTTTTGCTGACGCATTGCCAAAGCATGCTGAGGGTGGGATTTCAGACCTGGATGGTAAACACGCTCTACTCCAGATTGCTTCTCCAACCATTGAGCTAAGGCAAGCGCATTCTGGCTCTGCTGCTTCATGCGAAGCTCTAAAGTCTCCAAGCCCTTAAGGAACACCCAAGCATTGAATGCAGATAGCGTTGGCCCTGCTGTGCGCACATACGGAAATACTTTGCCCATGATGAAATCATTGCTGCCAACAATTGCCCCGCCTACAACTCGACCCTGTCCATCCAGATACTTAGTAGCTGAATGAATCACGACATCGGCACCGAGGGCCAATGGTTTTTGCAATGCCGGAGTACAGAAGCAGTTATCCACAGCAAATAATGCGTTTGCTTTCTTGGCAATTTTTGAAATGGCTTTGATGTCGGCAATCTCAGTCAATGGATTGGATGGTGTCTCTAGGTAAAAGAGTTTGGTATTTGGTTGGACAGCCGTTTGCCATGACTTGGTATCCGCCAAATCAGCATAAGTTGTTGTGATCCCAAAACGCCCCAAGATATTGGTAAACAACTGAATCGTTGCACCAAATACCGAGCGCGAGCAAACCACATGATCCCCCGCTTGCAGATGGGCCATCGCCATCGTCAGAATGGCTGACATGCCAGAAGCAGTTGCAATACACGATTCACCACCCTCTAGGGCGGCCAGGCGATCTTGAAACATGCTTACTGTTGGATTGGTAAAACGAGAATAGATGAAGCCTTGATCAGCATGAGCGAAACCATCGGCAGCCAACTCTGCGCTATCAAAGCAAAAGCTGGAAGTCAGGAACATCGCTTCAGAATGCTCTTGATACTCAGCAGTACGGCGAGTGCCAGCACGGACCGCTAAGGTCTCCAGCGCTAGCTTCGAAAAATCCGGTTTTTTGCGGGTAGTTTTGCTCTTCATGATGCTATTTTGACACCGAATTACGAATTTGCCTCGAGTAAGGCATATTCCTGTCGCTTTTTAGTCTTCGGTAGCCAAATGCAAATGGAGCTGTGAGCGGGCAAAGTCACTAGAATCCTTCTGCCGATCTGCCTTAGCGTCCGAGGTATTTCTAGCGGCCTCTAAGGCATCAAGATAAGACTCAGTAATATCGCCAGTGATGTAGTTGCCATCGAAGCAAGAGGCTTCAAACTGCTTGATATTAGGATTGATATCCGTCACCGCCTGCTTCATATCTTCAACACTTTGATAGATCAGTTGATCGGCACCAATCATCTTGTTGATTTCTTCATCAGTGCGGCCATAAGCAACCAGTTCGCTACGAGTTGGCATATCAATACCGTAAACGTTCGGGAATCGTACTGGTGGCGCAGCAGAAGCAAAGATAACTTTCTTGGCACCTGATTCACGTGCCATCTGCACGATCTCAAAGGATGTTGTTCCACGAACAATCGAGTCATCCACAATCAATACAGTCTTATCTTTGAACTCAATGCGCATGGCATTGAGTTTTTGACGTACAGATTTCTTACGGACAGCCTGCCCTGGCATGATGAAGGTGCGGCCGATGTAACGGTTTTTAAAGAAGCCTTCGCGATAATCCACGCCCAAGTTCTTTGCAACCTGCATTGCTGCTGGACGGCTTGAGTCTGGAATTGGCATCACGACATCGATCTCAGAGACATCGGTCTCCTTGCGGATCTTCTCGGCCAAGTAATCACCCATACGCATCCGAACGTTATAAACGGTGACGCCATCAATTGTGGAGTCTGGGCGGGCCATATAAACGTATTCAAAAATACAAGGTGTTAAGACAGCATTAGGTACGCATTGACGCGAATAGAAATTGCCATCTAAGTCGATATAAATTGCTTCACCTGGATTAACGTCACGCACAAATGTGAATCCTAGGCCCTCTAGCGCAACAGACTCGGATGCAATCATCCACTCAGGACCTTGCGGCGTATCGATACGACCGATACAGAGAGGACGAATACCATACTGGTCACGGAAGGCCAATAAGCCATAGCCTGCAATTAAAGAAACTACCGCATAAGAACCTTTAACGCGATTAGTTACACCGGTAACTGCGTTAAACATCGCGCTCTCATCAAGAGCCGCGCTATTAGTTTCTTTTTGAAGTTCGTCAGCCAATACGTTGAGCAATACTTCAGTGTCAGAGCTTGTATTAATGTGACGACGGTCACGATAGGCCATCTCAACACGCAAACTGGGTGCATTGGTCAGGTTACCGTTATGCGCCAAGATAATGCCGTAAGGTGCACTCACATAAAACGGTTGCGCCTCTTCTTCGCTACTAGCAGAGCCAGCAGTTGGGTAACGCACCTGGCCAATACCAGCGCTACCAACCAAGCTACGCATATTACGAGTTCTAAAGACGTCTCTTACTAAGCCATTGGCTTTATGCATCGTGAATGAATTGCCGTTCATCGTTGCAATGCCTGCTGCATCTTGACCACGATGTTGCAGGAGCAACAAAGCATCATAGAGAAGTTGATTTACTGGTGAGTGAGAAACAGTTCCGACGACGCCGCACATATTTCTAGATTCCTATTGTTATTTTAGGAGTAATGATGGGGGTAACTTTAGGCACTGCATCACCTAATTGTTTAGCCCAGTCAGCAGGAAGCCAACCTTTAATTAAACCAGTTGCCATATCAATTGCCGGTCTGGTTATGGCATTCTGCCAAGCCATGCTGTGCGTAATAGGTGTGAGAGCCGCTAAGGTAGCAAGCACCACAACAATCAGACCACCACGAATCACGCCAAACACCAAACCTAAAAAACGGTCAGCCAAACTAAGACCTACTGACAAAATAATTTTTTGCACCACTCCACCAAACACACTACAAATGATGAGTGTTAAAACAAACAGAATGATGAAGCTCACGCCCAAACTAAGCAGCTCATCAAGATGAAATGTAGAAAGCCATTCAGTTGATAGGTAATTGCTGTAGTGATAAGCAACCCATGACGCAACAAACCAAGAAGCTAACGCAAGCACCTCTTTAAATAAACCGCGCGAGATACCGACTAATGCAGATACCAAGAGCACAACTAGGGTGAAGTAATCCACCGTTGTTAGCTTGAGGGTGGATAAATATTCCATTACTGCTTACCGGACTCGACCAGTCTTGGTGAAAGACCCATCGCCTTAATTTTCTTTTCAGCCGCCTCTGCAGCGTCTTGATCGGAATAGGGTCCTGCACGGAGCACATAAAGCTTTGATCCATCGCTACCCGTCTTCGTGAAGACGTAGTTTGGAATCTTTTGGTCTTTGAGTTTTGCAATCCAACCCTTGGCGCGCTCTTCTGATGCAAAGGCACCAATCTGAATAATGTACTTGCCTGTGCCATTAGAAGCGCTCGATTTAGGAGCATCCTCCGTCTTTGGCTTAGCATCCGCTTTAGGACTTGCATTAGCAGCAACCACCTCTTCACCCGCCGCTAAACCTAATGTTCCAGATTTATTCACTGCAGGTGCCGCTGGTTTAGCTTCCAACTTGGGTTCAGGCTTAACATCGGGTTTAGCTTCCGCCTTTACTTCAGGAGTAGCTGCAACTTTAGGAGCTTCTTTTATAGGTTCAGCAACTGATTCAACTTTAGACTTTGTTTCAGCTCCTGGAATCGGCAAGCTGGTCACAATATTGACTGCAATATCGTTTGGTGCAGACTTTGGTTTGTTATCCAAAATACGAGGCAGACCTATAACGGCAATTAAGACCAGGGCAGCAGCGCCGATCAAACGATGCCGTGCTCTTTGCTGTTCTGGATCTTCGGTTAGGGCCAGCTCTTCAGCTTCAGCAGCGCGCTGAAAACTGCGTGGGGCCGCTCTTTTGGCAGTGCGACTACCCCTTGAACTGAATTCAAAGTCATCAGACTGAGTATTTCGCTTAAAAAAGCTTGGTAAACGAATCATGGATCAGTGGGCCTGGTTGTTTCGGTAAGTCATTACGCCTGCAACGGTGTAGAAAGATCCGAAGGTGACAATTCTATCACCCTCACCCGCTTGAGAAAGCGCTTTTTGATACGCCAAAGCAGGTTCTGTGAAGCATTCAATACCCCCATCAGCCCCATTTTTAGGCTTTACACCCATGGCTTCAAGCTTCTCAGCCAAGACCTTGGCGCTGGCGGCTCTGGGGGTCGGCAAATCAGTACAGAACCAAAAATCCACAATATTGAGGAGGGGTTTTATTACCCCCTCGATATCCTTGTCAGCCATAGCCCCAAAAACCGCATAGGTATATGGGTGATATCCCATCTTATCGAGCCCCTGAGCCAAGGTAGCGGCGGCGTGGGGATTGTGGGCAACATCCAAAACAACTGTAGGTTGACCAGGCAAGACTTGGAAACGGCCCGGTAACTCTACCAAGGCAAATCCATTACGAATATCCTGGGCGCTCACTGGTAGGCGCTGGTGCAAAGCCATTAAGGCGGCAATCACAGCAGAGGCATTCAGAATCTGATTGGCACCACGAAGCGCCGGGTATCCAAGCCCACTAAAGCGCTTTTTACGCCCTGCCCAGCCCCACTGCTGCTTATCACCCTGAAAGTTGTAATCACGTCCCTGTAACCAGAGATCACAAGCAAGTTTTTCAGCATGGTCAATCAGTGATTGTGGCGGTACAGGATCGCCACAAACCGCAATCTGCCCCGGGCGGAAAATACCTGCTTTTTCTAAGCCGATAGCTTCACGTGTTCCACCCAAGAAATCTGCATGATCAATATCGATACTTGTCACGATGGCGCAATCTGCATCCACAATGTTCACGGCATCTAAGCGACCACCCATCCCTACCTCCAATACAACCGCGTCTAAATTAGACTTGGCAAATAGATGCATGATGGCTAAAGTAGTGAACTCAAAATACGTCAAGGTCGGCGCATCCACCAAGCTAACGCGGGCTTTTTCTACAGCTGCGAAATGCTCAAGCAAGATATTGTCTTTAACATCTTCACCATTAACGCGAGCACGCTCATTAAATTTAAGAAGATGTGGAGAGGTATGACAACCAACACGGTAGCCAGATGCCAAGAGAATACTCTCCAGAAAAGCGCAGGTAGATCCTTTGCCGTTTGTTCCGGCAACTGTGATCACTGGGCATTCAAAATGCAGATCTAATGCAGCCTTCACACGATTGATACGCTCAAGCCCCATATCAATACCGACAGGGTGAGCAGTTTCGAGGTGGCTAAGCCAGGCCTCTAGGCTAGAAAATAATATGGGGGCTTGGTGTGCTGAGCTCAAGCGCTTAAACGGCTGCGCTACCCGCTATTGCAGGCTCTGGAAGCTTCTGTAACAAAGCAAGTAAGCGCGCAATTTCATTGCGCATCTGACGGCGATCAACAATCATATCAATACCACCCTTTTGCATGAGGAACTCAGATCTCTGGAATCCTTCCGGCAATTTCTCGCGCACTGTTTGCTCAATCACGCGTGGACCTGCAAAACCAATTAAGGCTTTTGGCTCAGCCATCACTACATCACCCATGAAGGCAAAGCTAGCGGAAATACCACCCATTGTTGGATCGGTGAGAACGCTGATATAGGGCAAACCTTTTTTAGCCAACAAGGTCAACATCGAGTTGGTCTTGGCCATCTGAAAAAGAGATAACAAGCTTTCTTGCATACGCGCACCGCCAGTAGCTGTGACACAAATGAAGGCACACTTTTTATCAATTGCCTCCTGTACGCCGCGAGCGAAGCGCTCACCGACTACAGAACCCATCGAACCACCCATGTACTGGAATTCAAAACAAGCAGCTACAACAGGAATCGTTTCAATCTTGCCACCCATCACAATTAAGGCTTCGGATTCACCAGAAGCATCATTTGCTTCTTTAATACGATCTGGGTATTTTTTAGAGTCTTTAAATTTCAGCGGGTCTATTGGATAGATATCAGCACCAATTTCATAGCGCCCTTTTTCATCCAACAAACTATCTAAGCGCAGACGGGCGCCGATGCGCATGTGGTGACTACATTTTGGGCACACTGATAAATTGGCTTCAATGTCGGTGCTGTATAGAACAGTCTCGCAACTTGGGCACTTTACCCACAATCCCTCTGGTACTGACTTGCGATTAGCAGGATCGGTATGTTGAATTTGGGGTGGGAGTAATTTATCTATCCAGCTCATTAATTTTTAACTGTCCAATGCGTCGCGAATTTCACGAATGAAGGTTTCCAGTGATTGTACCGCCTGCTCAGGGGGTGCATCCTCCAAAAGACGAATAATTCGGCTACCAATCACCACAGCGTCGGCACTTGCAGAAACGGCCTTGGCGCTAGCAGCATCGCTAATTCCAAAGCCAACAGCGATCGGAATATCCGTTTCTTCACGAATTTTCGGAATGATACTAGCCACATCCTGGGTATTCAGGTGCGATGCGCCAGTAACCCCGCGCATAGAAACGTAATAGATATAACCAGAGGCTATTTTGGCAGCCTCTTTAATGCGCTCATGTGATGAAGTGGGTGCCAATAAAAAGATGGGATCAATTCCAGCAACGCGCATGCGCGCAGCAAAATCCACGCACTCTTCTGGTGGGTAATCAACCACTAGAACGCCATCGACACCAGCAGCTTTTGCTTCGGTTGCAAAACGCTCAGCTCCCATTTGCTCAACTGGGTTTGCATACCCCATGAGAACAACGGGAGTATTGGTGTCCTTCTTGCGAAACTCTTTCACCATTTCTAAACAGCTATGCAAGGTCACACCGTGGGTCAACGCACGCTCAGATGATCTTTGAATCACAGGACCATCCGCCATCGGATCTGAGAATGGCACACCCAACTCAATGACACTTGAACCGCCACGAACTAATGCATGCATCAACTCAACAGTTTGCTTAGGGTCTGGATCACCAGCAGTAATAAAAGGAATCAACCCTTTTTTACCAGTAGCTTTTAGCTCCTTAAAGAGCGCAGTAATTTTTGACATAACTAATTTATTTTCTTTTTATTTTTCTATTTTGTTTTTTATTTTATTCAGCCTTCTGAACCAGTTGCCTGCGCGACGGTATGCATGTCCTTATCACCACGACCAGAGAGGTTTACCAAAATAGTCTTATCTTTTGGCAAAGTCTTGGCCAGCTTGCAGGCATAAGCAATGGCATGAGAGGACTCAAGGGCTGGAATAATGCCTTCAATCTGGCAGCAATCATGGAATGCTTGGAGCGCTTCTTCATCCGTAATCGCTACATAATCTGCGCGACCAGAATCTTTTAACCAAGCATGCTCAGGCCCAACTCCTGGGTAGTCCATACCTGCAGAAACCGAATGCGTCTCAGAAATTTGGCCATTTTTGTCTTGTAATAAATAAGTACGGTTGCCATGCAACACACCGGGCGTACCAACGCAAAGTGCTGCCGAATGTAAACCACTTCCCAAGCCATGTCCTGCAGCTTCAACACCAATCAGTTTCACTTCTGGGAAATCAATATACGGATAGAAAATACCCATGGCATTTGAGCCACCACCAACGCAAGCCAAAACATAGTCTGGTTGACGACCAGTCATCTCTGGCATCTGAACTTTGCACTCTTCACCAATCACGCTTTGGAAATCTCTCACCATCATTGGATAAGGATGGGGACCAGCAACAGTACCGATGATGTAGAACGTGTTATCTACATTGGTAACCCAATCACGCATCGCTTCATTGAGTGCATCTTTTAATGTCTTCGTACCAGACTCCACTGGAACTACCTTGGCGCCAAGCAGCTTCATGCGGAATACGTTTTGTGCCTGACGGGCCACATCAACAGATCCTTGATATACCGTGCAATCTAAACCAAAGCGGGCGCAGATGGTTGCTGTAGCAACGCCGTGCTGACCAGCACCTGTCTCAGCAATAATGCGAGGCTTGCCCATACGCTTAGCCAACATTGCTTGACCGATCACGTTATTAATTTTGTGAGCACCAGTGTGATTTAAATCTTCACGCTTGAGATAAATCTGCGCACCGCCGAGCATTTCGCTCCAGCGTTTAGCGTGATACACCGGCGATGGTCTACCAACAAAATGTTTTAGCTCGTAATGAAACTCTTCGATGAATTCTGGATCGTATTGATATTTTGCATAGGCCTCTTTGAGCTCATCTAATGCAAACATCAATGTTTCAGAAACAAACACGCCACCGTATGGACCGAAATGTCCTCGTGCATCTGGCTTGTCGTACATATCTACCTCTTTTGAATTATCTACAGCAAATTATTGGGATGATGCATTAGCATCTGCTGCGCGCACTGCTTTTACAAACTCAGCCATAAGCGCAGGATCTTTAACACCCCTGCTGCTTTCTACGCCACTACTGACGTCAACCGCGCAGGGCTGCAGGCGTGCAATCGCCTCGCCCACGTTGTGCGTGTTCAATCCACCACTCAAAACGACCCGAGGCGCGTTTTCGCTTACCCATGTCTGTGGAATCCCTTGCCAATCAAAAGGAACGCCTCCGCCACCATATCCCTCAACCAGGGCATCCAGCAGAAAAGCGTTTGCATCCCCGTATTGTAGGGAAAAATCATCAAAAGCGAAGTCTGTGCCTACACGAGCCGCCTTCATCCAAGGCTCGCCTGCAGCAAGCTGGGCGCAGCGCTCTGGAGTCTCATCCCCATGAAATTGCCACAAGGTAATAGAGGCGGCAGCGCGAATGGCAGCAAATTGCTCATCTGTAGCATTCACCACCAGCCCAACAGCATCTACCCCTGCAGGGAGCCTGGAAATTAGCTGGGCAGCGATATTGGGGCTTACAGCACGAACGCTGGGTGGGTAAAAGACAAAGCCAACCGCATCCACCCCTGCAGAAACTGCAGAATCCACATCCGCCGACGTCTTTAAACCGCAGATTTTGACCCTAGTACGGCCCGGAGAGTATGTCAGTAAGCCCATAAACGAATGATAAGGCCAAGGGCCCACTATTTCTTTTGTTCTTTCTGCTGTTTCCCGATGACCTGGGCTGGTAGCCAGGAGTTTTCCAACCAAGGCTGCGGGATGACAAATTCTTCTGGGTAGGTGATTTTGGCTAAATACAAACCATCTGCCATAAAGGTAGGAGCAGCAATTTGTCTATTCCTGGCTACCAAGACTTCTGCCATCCACTCTGGCTTTTGTCTATCTTGACCGATCTGTAGAAAACATCCGACTACATTGCGAATCATGTGATGCAAGAAAGCATTACCTCGAATCCGAAAATACAGCCATGGCTGTTCAGAAATGATCTCGATAGAGTAGATTGTTTTAATTGGTGTCTTACTCTGGCATTCGGATGAACGAAAGGAGCTAAAGTCATGCTCGCCAATGAGGCACTCAGCTGATTTTTTCATGGCCTCAATATCCAGCCATTGATTTGGCGGCAGCATTAAATAACCTGCACGTGCATGAGACATCGGGGAGCGACAAGGGCCCGCTTGTAAGGCATAGATATATTCGCGCTCATAAGCAGAGAATCGCGCACTGAACTCATCAGAAACTGGTTTTGCCCAATTCACAACAATTGATGGGGGCAAAAATGAGTTCACCCCCCTCACCCATGAAAAATCTTCGCGCTCTACATTAGTGTCAAAGTGCACTACCTGACCTAGCGCATGAACACCAGCATCCGTTCTGCCTGCGGTAATTGTATGGATAGGACAATCTGTACGGGATTGCTCACCGACAAAGGCAGAAATCGCTTTTTCTAATTCGTCCTGTACCGTATTGTGATTAACCTGTGTTTGCCAGCCAGAATATGGGCTACCGTCGTACTGAAGGCCAAGAGCTATACGCATGGTCTAAGTATTGCGATGCGAGATCTCTGCCAACAGACCCTGCGCTTCAATCGTGATTGCAAGATCCACAGAATTGCTTACGCGAAGCACTTCTTCAAGCGACTTTTTAGCCGCAGAAAAGTCTTCGATGGTGATGTACGCGCGCGCTAAATTCAATTTGACGCGCAAGGCATCTGCTAGAGGGTTTGCTACTGGAGCACTTACTGCTTGAGAAGATTCTTTTGCTGGCTTTGCAAGGTCGAGATCAATTCCATCAAATAGCGCTTTAGCACGAGCAGGCATTTCAAAATGAGAACCTGCTGCAGGCTTCTCAGTTCTATTAATCTCTTTAGCGGAGTGATCTGTTGATGCGTGAAAAGTTGGCGCTTCCGAGCGGCGGGCGTTGCGAGCCAAGCCCCAAAGTAATAAACCAGTCAAAGCAATTAAAGCAATTGCCAGAATTGCAGGGCCGAACACACCTAGGCCACCTAAACCAAAGTTACCATCTACCGCTTTCTTCTCCTTAGACTTATCTAGGAGTCTTTGTAGATCAGCAATATTTTTCTCTAGTTCAGCAACACGAGCTTTGGTTTGCTCCAACATTTTCTCTTGCGCTACCAACTCCTCTGTATAGCGACGCTCTTGTTCGTCACCGTCAGCACTTGAGCCAATCTTCAGGCGATCTTTGGGTGATGATTCGGATGCTTTGGCATTGACAGACCCAGAAGAGCCTGTTGCGCCATCTTTATCGCCATGCTCTTGACGCCATTGCTCGTTTGCATTAGCCACAAACTGGTTTGCCTCTGCAGGACTGATCGAACGTATGAGCGCTTGACTTGGCTTGGTTAGCTCAGCACCTGCAGCTAAACGATTAATGCTGCCGCTGGCAAATGCATCAGGATTGGCTTTGAATAAAGCCATCATGGTTTGATCCAATGAAGCGCCCTCTAATTGAGGCGCCATGATGGCGGCAATCTCGGATAAGGTTTGCCCAGGCTTAACAGTCACTTTCTGGACATCACCTAGCAACAAGGTAAATGTTTTTGTAATGCTACCGCTTGACCAGTTGAGATTGACCAACACATCCAAGAATGGATCATCAGTCAGCGGGACAGAATTTACGGTCTCGACCAATACCATCAGCTTTTCTTGCTTGTTGCGATACACCATCGCTTGCGGATTGAGATCAAGAATCTTTTGAGAAATACCTAATCGCTCATAAGCCGCTTTATTTGGTATTGCCGCCTTAAGACTAGATAAAGCACTTTGCTCGTCAGCTCCAAACCGAATCGGAATCTCTAGCCGAAGCGGTTCACCAGAACGTGATTGCAACTGTGGAGCACCTAATGTAAGCGCACCAGCTACAGTTGACCAGCTCAGCAAAACAAAGCTCAGGAGCTTTAATAAGCCTAGCGAGCTAATGCGAGACATAAAGGTTGAATTACTTCTCAAGCAGAATGCGCAGCATACGGCGTAAAGGCTCAGCAGCACCCCACAACAACTGGTCGCCAACAGTAAATGCGCCTAAATACTCTGGGCCCATTGCCATCTTATGCAAGCGGCCAATCGGTACAGTCAATGTGCCACTTACCGCTGCAGGAGATAAATCGCGCTCAGTAGTTTCACGATCATTTGGAACTACTTTCACCCACTGATTATCTGCAGCCAATATCGCCTCGATCTCTTTGAGCGGAATATCTTTTTTGAGTTTTACAGTCAAGCCTTGTGAATGGCAACGCATTGCACCTACGCGCACGCATAAACCATCAACTGGAATACTGCCAGATGTGCGGAATGCTGGACGACCCAAAATCTTATTGAATTCAGCCCCGCCCTTCCACTCCTCTTTGGTCTGACCATTCTCAACAGGAACATCGATCCAAGGAATCAAGCTACCAGCTAAAGCAGTGTTACGGAAATTCTTTTTCGGAAAGTCGGCAGATCGTAATGTCTCAGTAACCTTGCGATCAATATCCAAGATCCATGAGGATGGGTCTGCCAATTCAGCGGCAACGCTGTCACGCAACGCACCCATTTGAAGGAGCAGTTCACGCATATTCTGCGCACCAGCACCTGAAGCTGCCTGGTATGTCATGGCGCTGATCCATTCAACCATGTCAGCCTTTACCAGCCCACCCATAGCAATCATCATCAAACTCACGGTACAGTTGCTGCCAATCCAATTCTTACCGCCTGCAGCCAACGCTTTATCAATCACTGGGCGATTCACTGGATCCAAGATCAATACAGCATCATCTTTCATCCGCAATGCACTAGCAGCATCGATCCAATGGCCATTCCATCCAGCTGCGCGCAGCTTAGGGAAGATGTCATTGGTGTAGTCGCCGCCTTGACAAGTCAAGATGACGTCGCAGCGTGAGAGCGCTTTAATATCATTCGCATCTTGCAAAGTGCTTTCGCTCTTACTTACTTTTTGACCATTGACAAGCGGCACTTCGCCACCTGCTTGGCTGGTACTAAAAAATACTGGCTCAATCAGATCGAAATCTTTTTCGGCCAACATTCTCTCCATGAGAACGCTACCAACCATACCGCGCCAGCCAACTAAACCAACCAAAGGTGTATTTGTATTTGCCATGATGATTAACTATCTAGTAAATTTAATTTCTGTAATGAGATTCTTTTTGACTACTCTTAAGCAAGTGCTGCAACTACAGCATCGCCCATTTGTACTGTAGATACCTTTTGCATACCTTCTGTATAAATATCAGCAGTACGCAATCCTTGCGCCAATACTTTTTGGACTGCTTTTTCAATGCGGTCTGCTTCTGCAGGTATGCCCAAGGAATAACGCAGCATCATTGCAGCAGACAAAATGGTTGCCAGTGGATTAGCGATGCCCTTACCGGCGATGTCCGGCGCAGAACCATGACTAGGCTCATACAAACCTTTATTGTTCTTATCCAAAGAGGCTGATGGCAGCATACCAATAGAGCCAGTCAACATCGCAGCTTCATCAGACAAGATGTCGCCAAACAGATTGCCAGTCACCACGACGTCAAACGCCTTAGGCGCCTTCACTAATTGCATTGCTGCGTTGTCTACATACATATGAGACAACTCAACATCTGGATAATCTTGAGAGATCCGAATCATCACTTCACGCCAAAGCTGAGAAGTTTCGAGAACGTTTGCTTTGTCTACACTACACACTTTCTTACCGCGCTTGCGTGCTGCATCAAAAGCAACATGGCCAATACGCTCTACCTCTGGTTCACTGTAATGCATCGTATCGAAACACTCACGCGCACCTTTAAATAGCGGTGACTCAGAAGAGCGACTGCCTCTTGGCTGACCAAAATAGATATCCCCATTGAGCTCACGCACAATCAAGATGTCTAAGCCGCCAATAATTTCAGGCTTAAGACTAGATGCAGCAGTCAACTCTGGATAGCAAATGGCAGGCCTGAAATTAGCAAACAACTCGAGGTGTTTACGTAAACCCAGAATGGCTTGTTCGGGACGAAGTTCGCGTGGGAGCGCATCGTATTTCCAGTCACCTACCGCGCCAAACAAAATAGCATCCGCTTTTTTGGCAAGTTCTAGGGTGGCTGGTGGCAAAGGATGTCCAGCGACGTCATAAGCAGCTCCACCAACAGGAGCCTCTTCTAAGTCAAATTGATGCCCAAGGGCTTGAAGCACTCGAACGGCTTGAGCAACGATTTCCGGGCCGATACCATCGCCCGGTAGGACTGCAATTTTCATGAAAGGCCTTTAAATCAACGAAATTACGGCAATTGTGTAGCAAGCCAAGGCATTTTTAGAATGCGCTCGGCTTCGTAAGCCTTGATTTTATCTGCATGTTGCAGAGTTAAGCCAATATCGTCCAAGCCATTGAGCAGGCAGAACTTTCTAAAGGGGGCTACTTCGAAGCTGTAGGCGGTACCATCGGGAGCAATTACCTGCTGGGCGTCTAAATCGACCGTTAATTGATAACCATTAAACGCTTGGGTTTCATTAAAAAGATGGTCAACCTGCATTTCAGTCAAAACAATCGGTAAAACGCCATTTTTGAAGCAGTTGTTGTAGAAGATATCTGCAAAACTAGGTGCAATTACCGCCCTAAAGCCAAATTGATCTAATGCCCAAGGAGCATGTTCACGAGAGCTACCGCAACCAAAGTTTTTGCGGGCCAGCAAAATACCGGCACCTTTATAGCGTGGTTGATTTAAGACAAAGTCTGGGTTAATGGGACGCGTACTGCAATCTTGACCAGGTTCACCATGATCTAGATAGCGCCATTCATCAAAGAGATTTTGTCCAAAGCCTGTCTTCTTGATTGATTTCAGAAACTGCTTCGGAATGATGGCATCGGTATCCACGTTCTCGCGATTAAGCGGAGCAACCAAACCTTTGTATACCGTAAATTTTTCCATAATTCGACTTTGCTTCTATTTGTTTACTTCACTGGGGTAACGACTACATCCTTACCCTTGGTTTGAGATTGATTGCTTTGCTGTGTGTTACTTGATCCGCCCATGGATGTTCCCATATTCTGCAAATCTTTACCAACACCTTCCATAGTGCTGCTGCAAGCAGAAATCATCATTCCAGCTGCACCAACAATTGCAAGCCTAGAAATTAAAGAGAGTGAAGAAAATTTCATTGATCAGCTTCCTTAAGAAATCTTGCGAACATCAACAAAGTGACCTTCAATCGCTGCAGCAGCTGCCATTGCAGGGCTAACCAAATGCGTGCGGCCACCATTGCCTTGCCGACCTTCGAAATTACGATTAGAGGTTGAAGCGCAGCGCTCTCCTGGCTCTAAGCGGTCGGCATTCATAGCCAAACACATAGAACAACCAGGCTCACGCCACTCAAAGCCAGCAGCCTTGAAAATGCGATCTAAACCTTCACGCTCGGCTTGGGCTTTTACCAATCCAGAGCCCGGCACAACTAATGCTAACTTCACATTAGCGGCAACTTTTTTACCTAAGCGATCGACGACCTTAGCTGCAGCGCGCATATCTTCAATGCGACTGTTAGTGCAGGAGCCGATAAATACCTTATCAACAGAAATACTGCTGAGCGGCGTATTGGGTACGAGATTCATGTACTCCAAAGCACGCTCCATGGCTGAGCGTTTATTGGGATCACTTTCTTTTTCTGGATCAGGAACGCGCTCGCTAATCGCAAGCACCATTTCTGGTGAAGTACCCCAAGTCACTTGCGGCGCAATTTCTTCTGCGCGCAATTCAACCACAGCATCAAACTTAGCATCAGCATCCGTATGCAAGGTTCTCCAATATTGCAAAGCTTGCAGCATTGCAGGGCCCTTAGGGGCATATGGACGACCTTGAATATATTCTATGGTTGTTTCATCTACAGCAACTAAACCGGCACGGGCACCAGCTTCAATCGCCATATTGCAAAGTGTCATGCGACCTTCCATGGAAAGGTTGCGAATTGCTTCACCTGCAAACTCGATGGTGTAGCCAGTACCGCCTGCAGTTCCAATCTTGCCGATCACTGCTAAGACGATATCTTTTGCTGTTGAGCCAGGTTGTAAACGGCCATCTACGCGCACCAACATGTTCTTGCTTTTTTTCATCAGCAAAGTTTGCGTTGCTAAGACGTGCTCAACTTCAGAGGTGCCAATACCGAATGCCAAAGCACCAAAAGCACCATGCGTACTAGTATGAGAATCGCCACAAACCACCGTCATGCCAGGTAAGGTTGCACCCTGCTCTGGCCCGATGACGTGAACAATCCCTTGGCGGGTGTCGTTCATTTTGTACTGGGTAATACCAAAGGCATCACAGTTTTGATCCAGGGTATCTACTTGCAACTTGGAAATTGGGTCGGTGATACCTTCAGAGCGATCCGTCGTTGGAACGTTGTGATCAGAAACCGCCAAATTGGCAGAGATTCGCCAAACTGGACGGCCAGCCAAATTCAGACCTTCAAATGCCTGAGGACTAGTTACCTCATGAAGCAGTTGACGATCAATATAAATCGTGGCTGTGCCATCCTCTTCAGAGTAAACAACGTGGTCATCCCACAATTTGTCATAAAGCGTACGAGACATGAGAGACCTTAAATACCTTATTTACGAACAGAGATGTTCGGAACCTTGCGGGATGTTTCGCCAACGTATAACTGACGTGGACGACCAATCTTGTACTCAGGGTCAGTAATCATCTCTTCCCACTGAGCAATCCAGCCCACCGTTCTTGCCAAGGCAAAAATACAGGTGAACATTTCTGTTGGGATACCAAGAGCACGTTGCACGATTCCAGAGTAGAAGTCTACGTTTGGATAGAGCTTGCGGCTCACAAAGTAGTCATCTTCCAAAGCAATCTTCTCAAGAGTCATTGCCAACTTGAACAATGGATCATCTTGAAGACCAAGTTCATTCAATACTTCATAGCAAGTTTCACGCATCAACTTCGCACGTGGGTCAAAGTTTTTGTAAACGCGGTGACCAAAGCCCATCAAGCGAACGCTTGAGTTCTTGTCTTTTACTTGGGCAATAAATTCATGAATCTTGTCTACGCCACCATTAGCCTGAATCTCATTCAACATCTGTAAGCAGGCTTCGTTTGCACCCCCGTGCGCTGGACCCCAAAGGCAAGCAATACCGGCTGAGATAGCAGCAAATGGATTTGTGCCAGAAGAGCCACACAAACGCACTGTAGAAGTAGAAGCATTTTGCTCATGATCAGCATGCAATGTGAAGATACGATCCAAAGCACGAACCAATACTGGGTTTACTTTGTACTCTTCACATGGCGTTGCAAACATCATGCGCATAAAGTTAGCGGTATATGACAATGAGTTATCAGGGTAGATAAATGGTTGCCCTACTGAATATTTATAAGCCATAGCAACCAAAGTTGGCATCTTCGCAATCAAGCGAATCTGCGCTACTTCACGTGCTTTAGGCTGACTGTAGTCAATCTCGTCATGGTAGAAAGCTGCCATCGCACCAACCAAGCCAGTCAGTACAGACATTGGATGTGCATCACGACGGAAGCCGCGCAAGAAGAATTGCATTTGCTCATGGACCATGGTGTGGTGCATGACCAATTCATCGAAGTCTTTTTTCTGGGTAGCGTTTGGCAATTCACCATTGATCAGCAGGTAGCAAACTTCTAAGAAGTCACAGTTATTTGCTAAATCTTCAATTGGATAGCCGCGATAGAGCAACTCGCCCTTATCACCATCAATATAGGTAATTTTGCTGTTGCATGACGCAGTAGACAGAAAGCCTGAATCGTAAGTGAACTTACCAGTCTGACCATAAAGCTTACGAATGTCGATTACGTCAGGACCTACTGTCCCTTTATAAATTGGCAGATCAATATCTGGTGTTCCATCCGAAAACGAGAGTTTTGCCTTGATGTCCGATTCAATCATTTCTAATCCTTAGTCATTCAAAATTATGATTAATACACTATTCATTCATGCATCTATGAAACTACTGCACCAAATTGCTGAATTACTTCTCTCTCAGCCTTTGTAAAACCATCTTGAAAGAGGCTGTTTGCATCTCTTTCTCTAGACTTGCCACAGAATCTTTACGGCCAATCAATAAATCCATTAAATCGTTGTCATCTAACGCTAACAACTGGCTTAAAACATTTCCGTCTTCTACGCTTAACTGAGTGCCGTAACGCTCAAAGAAACGTTGCAGAATTAAATCGTTCTCTAGCAAGCCTCTACGGGCATCACTCTTTAAACGATATAACTCTGCATTGCCGAGGGTCATACTGCCCTACGAACCATCAACTCCTTGATCTTGCCAATCGCCTTGGTTGGGTTCAAGTGCTTAGGACATACATCAACGCAATTCATGATGGTGTGGCAACGGAACAAACGGTATGGGTCTTCCAAGTTATCCAAACGCTGATTGGTATCTTCATCACGGCTATCAGCAATAAAGCGATAAGCTTGCAATAGACCAGCTGGGCCAACGAACTTATCTGGATTCCACCAGAATGATGGGCATGAAGTTGAGCATGATGCGCACAAGATGCACTCATACAAACCATTCAACTCTTCACGCTCTTCTGGACTCTGGAGACGCTCTTTTTCAGGAGGCGGATTGTAGTTTACCAAGTAAGGCTTAATCGACAAATACTGTTTGAAGAACAAAGTCATGTCGACGATCAAATCGCGCACTACTGGCAAGCCAGGCAATGGGCGCAATGTGATGACCTTAGGCAAAGTCAACATATTGGTCAAACAAGCCAAACCATTTTTACCGTTAATGTTCATTGCATCTGAACCGCACACACCTTCACGGCATGAACGACGATAAGAAATCGTTTCGTCTTGCTTCTTCAAAGAAATCAAAGCGTCTAACAACATGCGCTCACCAGTAAGCTCTAACTCATAGCGTTGCATGCGCGGGGCTGCATCGACATCTGGATCGTAGCGGTAAATTTCGAATATACGGATATCACTCATTTTCTATTTCTCTTCGCTTAGAAAGTACGTTCTTTAGGAGGGAAGGACTCAACCGTTAAAGGCTTCAATACAACTGGCTTGTAAGAGAGCTTATTTCCCTCGCTATACCAAAGGGTGTGCTTCATCCAATTCTCATCATCGCGCTCTTGATGATCGTCATGGGAATGCGCACCGCGACTCTCCTTACGAGCTGCAGCAGAAATCATGGTTGCATTTGCTGTCTCAACCAAGTTAGCCACTTCCAAGGCTTCAATACGGGCTGTATTGAAAATCTCAGACTTGTCCTTAACCCATAAGTGCTTAGCGCGCTCTGTCAACTTAGCCATTTGACGAACACCTTCGTCCATCAACTCTTGGTTGCGGAATACGCCAGCATACTTCTGCATGCACTTACGAATATCGTTTGCAACGTCTTGAGCGTATTCGCCAGAAGTCGAGTTATCCAACGCTGCAATGCGAGCCAAAGTTTGTTCACCAGCATTTGCAGGCAAAGGTTTGAATTCACGATTTTTGAGATCAAGGCCAACGATGTGGTTACCAGCTGCGCGACCGAATACCAAAAGATCGAGCAATGAATTCGTACCCAGGCGGTTAGCACCGTGAACTGAAACACATGAACACTCGCCAATGGCATACAAGCCATTCACGATTTCGTTATGAATGCCGTTAGCAGGCACAACTACTTGCCCATTGATGTTCGTAGGAATACCGCCCATCTGGTAGTGAATGGTAGGCACTACTGGAATAGGTTCTTTGGTGACGTCAACGTTTGCAAAGTTAATACCGATTTCGTAAACAGAAGGCAAACGCTTCATGATCGTCTCGGCACCAATGTGTGTCAGATCGAGCACAACATAGTCACCGTTAGGACCGCAACCGCGCCCTTCTTTAATTTCTTGGTCCATACAGCGGGATACGAAATCACGTGGAGCTAAATCTTTATAAGTTGGCGCGTAACGTTCCATGAACCGTTCGCCATCTTTATTGCGCAAGATACCGCCCTCACCACGACAACCTTCTGTCAACAACACACCAGCACCAGCTACGCCGGTTGGGTGGAATTGCCAGAATTCCATATCTTCCAATGGAATTCCTGAACGAGCAGCCAAACCCATACCGTCGCCGGTATTGATAAATGCGTTTGTGGATGCGTCCCAAATACGGCCCGCACCACCTGTAGCCAACATCACAATCTTGGCTTCAAGGATATATACCTGTCCGGTTTCCATTTCGAGAGCGGTGACACCAACAACGTCACCAGCATCGTCGCGAATCAAATCGAGCGCCAACCACTCCACGAAGAAGTTTGTTTTCGCGCGCACGTTGCGTTGATACAAGGTATGCAACATTGCATGACCAGTACGGTCAGCAGCAGCACAAGCACGTTGCACTGGCTTCTCACCATAGTTTGCAGTGTGTCCACCGAATGGGCGCTGATAAATTGTGCCATCTGGGTTGCGGTCAAACGGCATACCAAAGTGCTCTAACTCATAAACAACTTTTGGAGCTTCGCGACACATAAACTCGATCACATCCTGGTCACCTAACCAGTCAGATCCTTTGATGGTGTCGTAAAAGTGATAGTGCCAATTGTCTTCACTCATATTGCCTAATGAAGCACCGATACCACCTTGTGCAGCAACAGTATGTGAACGTGTTGGAAATACCTTAGTTAATACAGCAACATTCAAGCCGGCTTCAGCCAACTGCAATGATGCGCGCATACCTGAACCACCTGCTCCAACAATCACCGCATCAAAACGGCGGCGTGGCAATGATTTTTTAATTGCAGTCATCGAATTACACTTTCCACAAAATTTGAATGGCGTAGGCCGCACAGGCTACGAGATATAAAACGGTTAACACTTGAAGTGTTAAGCGAATGCTGACAGGCTTGATGTAATCCATCCAAATATCGCGGATACCAATCCATGCGTGGTAGAACAAGCTGATGAACGCCAACAGCGTCAATAGCTTCATAAATTGGTTGCTAAACAATGCAGACCAACCTTCATAGGTAGCACTACCAGATACGCAGTAATCAACCAACAAAACAACTGTAAAAACCACCATCACAATTGCAGTTACACGCTGAATAATCCACTCTTTAAGGCCGTAATGAGCGCCTACAACTAAGCGCTTTGGTCCAATTTGATAAATAGGCATGAAATTTCCTTAAATGATGCGCGCTTAATACACGCCGAATAATTTGAGACCAACAATCGCGGTCAAAGCCAGACCTAAGAAAAATACAAAGATCGCTGAACGGTTTGCATCAACTTTTTCAACGCCGATCTCTAAATCCAACAGGAGATAGCGAATACCGGCGCAGAAATGGTGCAAGAAAGCCCAAATTAATCCGAGGCAAATCAATTTCACCAGCACATGGCCGGTAATTGCCTGGAAGTTTTGATAGCTCAGCTCTGAAGCTAAGCTTTGATCCAAAAGATAAAGCAGGAAAGGCAGCATTAAAAACAGTGCCGCTCCGCTAATACGATGAAGAATTGACACTTTACCGGCCCAAGGAAGGCGGTACTTAATCAATTGAGCAAGACCAATATTTCGGTAAACCGGTCTATCTTTTTTAACGTTTTGCTGTGAATCAACCATGGGTAATCTCTATCTGTAGGTGGAGGTTCATTGTGGTTTTGTTGTATCGCAACATATTCTATTGGAAACCTTAGTGGTGGTGGGGATTTTTTGGCGTTTAAAGGGGTGAATTACTGGTTTTTACTGATATGGATCTTCTTTAACTTAGTTCAATTTGTTCTCGTAATGCTGCTCTGAAGTGTCATACCTAGCGTGACGAATTTCTACTGGTTTATTCCCGTAGGTAAAAGCCACACGCTCCACAGAAAGTAGCGGCGCCCCTTCCTTTAGGTGCAGATGTTTGGCTAATACCGCATCAGCGGACACGGCCTTAATTTTTTCTTCGGCACGCACCATGTGGGTGGCGTATTGCCCTTCATAGAATGCATACACCGGTCCATGCCAAGCATGGAGCGCCTCAAGATCTAAGCCCTTAAAACGGACTCCAGGCAGAAAAATTTCTTCAAAAACAATGGGTTTACCAGCGAAGCTTTGCACTCGATCGATATGAATGATGGGGTCACCTGCCTTTAATTTAAGCAAATTGGCCACATAAGCCGTCGCTTTAGTCTTTTCGCAGGATAAAAATTGATTGGTTAGGTGGAACTTTTCACCGGAATCGGGGGCTAAACGCAAAAAACGGTATTGCCAGTCATCTTCTTGGTGTGTGGCTACGAAGGTACCCTTACCTTGTCGGCGAACTAACAGGTTTTGGGCAGCAAGCTCATCAATTGCTTTGCGAACCGTGCCCTGGCTGACGGCATAACGGGTTGCAAGCTCCATTTCGGAGGGAATAGAGTCCCCCGGAAGCCATTCCGAGGCTTGCAAACTAGCCAAAATCATCGCCTTAATCTGTTCGTACAGAGGGCTAAATGAGGCAACAGGCAAAGTCACATCAGACAAATTAACTCCAGACCGCGTCAATTGGATAAAATTCAAGGTAATTCTAGTCTTATATAAGACATCATTGACAGTGTAAAGCTAAAGTCCCTACACTTGAATGGATAATAGAAAAGTTTTCGTTAATTAACCCTCTTAACCTTCTTCTGGAGTTATTAGTAATGGCAAAAGCCCCAATGCGTGTCGCCGTAACCGGTGCAGCCGGTCAAATCGGATATTCCCTTTTATTCCGTATCGCCAATGGCGACCTTTTGGGCAAAGATCAGCCCGTAATCCTGCAATTGCTTGAAATTCCGGATGAAAAAGCTCAAAAAGCTTTGACAGGCGTCATGATGGAATTGGAAGACTGTGCTTTCCCACTGTTAGCGGGCATGACAGCGCACTCTGACCCAATGACTGCATTTAAAGATATCGATGTTGCCCTGTTAGTTGGCGCACGTCCACGCGGTCCTGGCATGGAGCGTAAAGATTTACTCTCCGCTAATGCACAAATTTTTACAGCCCAAGGCAAAGCATTGA
This sequence comes from Polynucleobacter sp. UB-Tiil-W10, assembly GCF_018881605.1. Taxonomy (GTDB): domain Bacteria; phylum Pseudomonadota; class Gammaproteobacteria; order Burkholderiales; family Burkholderiaceae; genus Polynucleobacter. The sequence continues at coordinate 1,638,984 of NZ_JACVPZ010000001.1, read as the reverse complement.
ATGCAGTTGCTAAGAAAACTGTGAAGGTATTGGTTGTTGGCAACCCAGCAAATACCAATGCATACATCGCCATGAAATCGGCTCCAGATATTCCTGCGAAGAACTTCACGGCAATGTTGCGCCTCGATCACAACCGCGCTCTATCGCAATTGGCTAGCAAGCTGAACAAGCCTGTTGCTGATATTGAGAAATTAGTTGTTTGGGGTAACCATAGCCCAACCATGTACCCAGACTATCGCTTTGCAACGATCGATGGCAAGTCTGTAAAAGACTCCATCAACGATGCAGCCTGGAACAAAGATGTATTTATTCCGACTGTTGGTAAACGTGGTGCAGCCATCATTGAAGCCCGTGGCCTTTCATCTGCAGCCTCTGCAGCAAATGCGGCGATTGATCATATTCATGATTGGGTTCTTGGCACAAATGGTAAGTGGGTCACTATGGGTATTCCATCTAAAGGTGAATACGACATTCCTGCTGAAGTAATCTATGGCTTCCCAGTGGTTTGCGAAAACGGCGAATACAAAATGATCGAGGGTTTAGAGATCGATGAATTCTCTCGCGAGCGCATGACACACACATTAAATGAATTGCTCGAAGAACAAGCTGGCGTTAAGCACTTGCTCTCTTAATTTTCTAAGGAAATATTGCACATGAAGAAAACGCTTCTCACCATTGGCCTAGGATTTGCTTGTCTCACTAGCGCAGCAACTGCGAGCGCTAATGAAGAATTCACTTGGAGCTGTAGCGAAAGCAAACAGTTTAAAACCTCTGGCACTGTCGAGAAGATGCGCCTCACTTGGGAATCCAAAACTTATGATTTAGATCGCCAGACATCCCTACCGGGTAGCTTGCGCTATAAAAATCCTAATTCTGGTTATGACCTTGTAGTGTTGGGCAACAAAGCGATGTTGTTCAACATCAAAGCAGGTGTGCGCCTTGCCGATTTCTGCCAAACGGCAGAGATGAGGTCTGGCAAGTTGCCACATTTGTTTGCAGGCGCAGAACCGTTTGTGCAGAATTAATTTCTGAAGTTGCATTAAACAAAAAAGCCGAGAATTTCTCGGCTTTTTTGTTGCTTAATTGTTGCTTAGTTTTATTTTGGCTTCTTGTTTTTTAGTTTTTTTGTCTATTTTTATCTAGTGAAACAATGGCTGCTGTGATGGCGCATCGTCCGGCATCTCAGCATGAATAGCCTCACCAGAGCGATCCGGAAATAAAGGTGCGCCACAGTCATCACAAAGCTCTGGGTCAAACAGCATTGCATGACGGAACACATCCTCTACACCCGCATCATGCAAGGCATCACAAATCTTCTTAATCGGACTTTCGTCATCTGTTAAATCATTTAAAGCATCGCTTGCCACACTCTCGCGATCGTACAAGGGCCAAATCACCCCATACATCACTTCAGAGGAGCCTTTTGAGCTGAAAGAAATACGGTATTCATCAGCCTGCTCCTCACCAAACGCACCAACCACACAAGATAAACCGGCAGGCGTTATTCCTAGAGTACTTTCCAAGAAGTTGACCGCCGCGCGAATACTTAAAGGTCGTACATGCTTATCAGCCAAGCGGCAGTTAGTGAAATACGCTTCTGGTAATAGCAATTCAAACTCGCAACCAGGCATGAGAGAGGCAATCGGCTCTTGCATCGCGTTTTGCCATCCAATCAAACTCACGCCACGCTCTTGTCGTGCTGGTGGCTCTGCCTGCCAACGAAATATTGGCGATCCACTTGGCGCACTTAAGGCGGCAATAATAAAACGAGGATCTGCCAAGACGGCGATTGTTTCAGACATGTTACGCAACTCAAGCTTAACGTCTTTTCCTGAGATGGCAGCAGTCGCTAAAGCTTCAGTCAAGACACGAGTTTGACAATGAGAGTGTGGCATTTGATCAATGCTATATAACCAAGGAACAATGGCTATGCGCGTATCGGTTGATGCAATCGCGCTATGTAAGGCCTGCGCGGTAGACTCAATGATGCTTACTGGCAATGGTCCAGAAGGAATCTGATAACGAGTATGAGCAACTATAGGCATGGCTAGCAACAGCACATCCCAACCCTGCCCTTCATGCTCAATCTTTAATGACTCAGCCAATGTTTCTGCAATATCGGCGAGCACTTCAAAGGCTACTGTATTGATGCGAAAGGTTTGATCCAAAGCAGCATCAATCACATTTTGATTTTGACTTTTGAGCAGGCGCATTAAACGTACATTCAAACGCTCTTCCCAAAAGCGATCCTCAATTTGACTTCCAGAAGCAGCCAATGAAATAGCGTCAGACACTAACTTCTCCACCTCAGGAGAATTACGTTGCGATGATTTAGTGCGATGTACGGCCATTATTTTCTTTCCGCCCTTCTAAATACTGGCTTATCTACTTTAGATTCTGCGGCATAGTATTTATAGCCATCCAAATTGAAGCCTTTTAAATCCACTGGGTCAGTAACTCTATTTTCAACCACGTAGCGCGCCATTAAGCCACGGGCCCGCTTGGCATAAAAAGAAATAATCTTGTACTTACCGTCCTTGGCGTCCTGAAACACTGGGGAGATAACTTGGCAATCCAATTCTTTTGGCTGGAGCACCTTGAAATACTCCTCTGAAGCTAAATTCAATAGCACGGGCTTCTTTTGCTTTTCCAGAACTTTCTTAATGGAATCGGTTACGCGACTTCCCCAAAAAGCATAAAGATCCTTCCCCCTGGGATTTTTGAATGAAGTACCCATCTCCAGACGGTAGGGCTGCATCAAATCCAAGGGCTTTAGTGCCCCATAAAGGCCAGACAAAATCCGGATGTGGTCTTGGGCAAATTGCACTGACTTTGCATCTAGGGTTTTGACATCAAAACCATCATAGACATCCCCGTTAAAGGCGTAGATTGCCGGCTTGCTATTCTCATCGGTGAATTTCTTGGACCAATCTCGGTAGCGGCCGACATTCAGAATAGCCAATTGATCGGATAAACCCATCAATTTGGCAACGTCTTGGGGAGCTAACTTCTTAAGATCAGCAATCAGTTTGGCCGATTCTGAGACAAACTCAGGCAAGGTTGAAGCCTTAACCTTGACGGGGGTCTTGTAATCCAAGGATTTAGCAGGTGAAAGGACGATCAGCATGGCACAATTTGTTAATGTATTTTTACCATTCTAGCGACTACCGAATATATCCGCTTTAAAAGACAGACTATCACCTCCCATCTTCATGAACCCGCTAGAGACCCCCTCTTTTCCAAGCCGCCTACCGCAGGTAGAAACTACGATCTTTACGATCATGTCAGCACTTGCTGCAAAGCATGAAGCCATTAATCTTGGACAAGGTTTTCCAGACTTTCCATGCGACCGAAAACTGATTGCCGAAGTAAATGCTGCGATGTTGGCAGATCGCAATCAATACCCGCCGATGATTGGCATTGCTGAGCTTCGTAATGGCATTAGTCAGAAGATTAAAAATTTATACGGTCATCATTACGATGCGGATGCGGACATCACTATTACTGCAGGTGGCACACAAGGCATCCTGACGGCTGTTCTGGCTTGCGTTAGCCCTGGTGATGAAGTTATTATTATCGAACCAGCATACGACAGCTACCGCCCTTCGATTGCATTAGCGGGCGGCAAAACAATTTCCGTTTCATTAAATGTGGTCCGCGATGAAATAGGGCAAGTTGCTTCATATCAAATCCCTTGGGATGCATTAGCAAACGCAATCAATCCTAAAACACGATTAATCATCATCAACACGCCACATAATCCCACAGGTATGGTTTGGGATAAGGCCGATCTGGATCGCTTAGCAAACCTAGTTCGCAATACTTCAGCCTTAATTCTGAGTGATGAAGTCTATGAACATATGGTCTATGACGGTGCGCAGCATCATAGTGTGGCCTCCCACCCAGAGCTGGCTGCTAGGAGCTTTCTCATCTCCAGCTTTGGTAAGACCTATCACGTCACCGGCTGGAAAGTGGGTTATGTCGCCGCACCACCTGCGCTAACAAAAGAGTTTCGCAAGGTTCATCAGTTCAATGTGTTTACTGTTAATACGCCCATGCAGTATGGTCTGGCATCCTATTTATCTGATGCTGAACATTATTTAAATCTACCGGCTTTTTATCAAGCTAAGCGAGATTTTTTTAGGGCGGGATTAAGTCAAACGAAATTTAAACTACTGCCAACCCCTGGAACCTATTTTCAATGTGTGGATTATTCATCTCTGAATATTCCACAATCAAAATTAAGTGAAGTAGATTTTTGCAAATGGCTTACTACCGAAGTTGGGGTAGCTGCTATTCCAGTTTCTGCTTTTTACGAACAAATTACCGAGTCTGGCGTCATTCGTTTTTGTTTTGCAAAACAAGATCAGACTCTTACTAATGCATTGCAGCGTTTACAAACTTTATAGAGGATAAGATGGCAAACCCAAAATCGAATGGTGTGATTGATGTTTACAGTTGGCCGACACCAAATGGTCACAAGATACACATCATGCTAGAGGAATGTGGATATCGCTTAAACCGTGACTGGATTGCTCACCCGATTGATATTGGCGCCGGCGACCAATTTGCCCCGGAGTTCTTAAAGATCAGCCCCAACAACAAGATTCCGGCGATAGTGGACCCCAATGGACCGGATGGAAAACCCATCAGCCTTTTTGAGTCTGGTGCAATCCTGCTCTACTTAGCAAGTAAGACTGGCAAGTTTTTACCGAAGAACACGCGCGGCAAGTTTGAAGTGCTGCAGTGGTTAATGTTCCAAATGGGTGGCCTAGGCCCTATGCTTGGGCAAAACCACCACTTTCGACTCTATGCACCTGAGAAAATTGAATACGCAGTCAATCGCTACACCAATGAAGCTAAACGCATCTACGGGGTATTGGATAGCCAACTGAAAGATAATCCCTATATTGCTGGCAAATCCTACTCAATTGCCGATATTGCGATTTATCCATGGACACGTAATTGGAAAAATCAAGGCATTGATATCAATGACTACCCGCATTTCAAACGTTGGTTTGAAAAAATTGGTGCGCGACCAGCGGTACAGCGTGGTTGCGAAGTATTAACCGCATTACGCAAGCCCTTGCATGATGACAAGGCAAGAGAGCAGTTGTTTGGTTCAACCCAGTATCAAAAGAGGAAATAAGATGAGCATTCAATCAGTAGGCGTCATCGGTGCAGGCACTATGGGCAATGGAATTGCACAGGTGTGTGCGGTTGCGGGCCTTGATGTAGTGATGGTAGATATTAACGATGCAGCCGTACAGCGCGGCCTTGAGCAAATTAGCAAAAGCTTAGATCGCCTTGTCAAAAAAGAGACTCTATCGACTGAAGCAAAAGGAGCTGCGCTTAAGCGCATTAAAGACAGCACCTCATATGCAGACTTTAAAGGCTTAGGCTTAGTGATTGAAGCGGCAACTGAAAACCAAGCAATTAAAGAAAAAATTCTTAAGCAAGTGGATGAAATTGTGGGCAAAGACACCATCATTGCCACAAATACTTCTTCTTTGTCCATTACCAAACTTGCGGCACTTGATTCCAATCCCGCACGCTTTATTGGCATGCACTTCTTTAACCCCCCACCCCTGATGGCCTTGGTAGAGGTAATTCGCGGCTTACAAACCAGTGACGCTACACACGCAGCGATTATTGAAATGGCTAAACGTGTTGGCAAAGAGCCGATCACCGTTAAAAACTCGCCAGGGTTTGTTGTGAATCGTATTTTGTTACCAATGATTAACGAGGCATTCTTCGTTTTATCCGAAGGACTTGCTAGTCCAGAAGATATTGATGCTGGCATGAAGTTGGGTTGCAATCAACCCATTGGCCCACTAGCTTTAGCAGATCTCATTGGCTTGGATACCTGCTTAGCAGTGATGGAAGTCTATTTTGAAAACTTCAGCGACTCCAAATACCGCCCTTGCCCACTTCTTCGAGAAATGGTTGCAGCCGGATATCTTGGTCGCAAAACTGGTCGTGGCGTTTACACCTATGAAAAATAATTTTCTTCACTCTTATTAACGAAATCTTTCCCATCGTGAACCCTATACCACCCTTAGTTCGCAAACTTGGCTATGCCGGCCTCATTCCTTTTATTGGACTGGCATTAATGGTTCAACTAGCGCCAACACCAGTCAATTACTTAAGCGCTGAATCTTTAGCGGGCTATGGTGCCGTGATCACTTCATTTATGGGTGCTTTACATTGGGGTGCCAATTTACATCTTTTAGGCAAAGCTCCCGCAGGAGACCGCTGGGAAGATCGTAATGCCTGGATCTGGGGTGTAATACCCGCACTAGTTTCTTGGGTGGCACTTCATATTTATATTCCAGTTGGCTTATTAATTTTGGCTTCGACATTAATCATTCAGCGCAATATTGATCAAAATACTTATCAATATTATTTTTCTGATGAGGCGACCCGCTTAGCATTCATGACTATGCGCAATCGCTTGACCTATGTTGCTGCTGCATGTTTGGCCTGGGCATCTTTAGTCATTCTTTTTGTTCAAGCATGATGCAATGAGCAGTCTTTTTGATAGCGCACCGCCTCCACCACTAGCGGAAGCACTGCGTCCAAAGACAATCGAAGAAGTCATTGGGCAAGCCCATTTATTAGCAAGCGGTAAACCTCTTAACCTAGCATTTGCCTCAGGCAAACCCCATTCGATGATTTTGTGGGGCCCTCCGGGCGTTGGTAAAACTACGCTAGCACGCCTCTCAGCTAAGGCATTTGATCGCGAGTTCATTGCCATTTCTGCCGTTCTAGCTGGCGTAAAAGAAATCCGTGAAGCGATTGAGCATGCCCAGCAAAATATGGCTCAATATGGCAAGCAAACCATTTTGTTCGTCGACGAGATCCATCGCTTTAATAAAAGCCAGCAAGACGCCCTACTGCCCCATGTTGAGTCTGGCTTATTTACTTTTATTGGCGCTACTACCGAGAACCCCTCATTTGAGGTGAACTCAGCACTCTTGTCGCGTGCTCAGGTGCACATCTTGAAGTCACTTACCCCCGAAGAGCTGAAATTACTCTTTGAACGCGCGCATCAACATGCAATGCCTGATGTGCAATTTGACTCCGCAGCAATTAATACAATCATCTCGAATGCCGATGGTGATGCAAGACGCCTGCTCAATCTAGTTGAGCAAGTTCGGAATGCAGTACTTACACCCAATGCAGAAGTAAAAATAGTTGATCAGCAATTTATTGAAAACGCTCTGAGTGCTCAAGCACGGCGCTTTGATAAAGGTGGCGATCACTTCTACGATCAAATCTCTGCCCTACACAAATCCGTTAGAGGTTCAAATCCCGATGCGGCTTTGTATTGGTTTTGTCGCATGCTAGATGGTGGCGCTGATCCTCGATATCTAGCCAGACGCATTATTCGCATGGCCTGGGAAGATATTGGCCTGGCAGACCCAAGAGCCATGCAATTAGCCAACGATGCCGCGCAGACCTATGAAAGACTGGGTTCCCCTGAGGGTGAGCTTGCCTTGGGGCAAGCGGTGGTTTATCTTGCAGTCGCCTCTAAGAGCAATGCAAGCTATAACGCCTTTAATGCTGCCCGTGCTTATGTGGCAAACGATCAGTCCAAACCTGTTCCCAATCATCTGCGCAATGCACCTACGAAATTGATGAAAGAACTTGGTCATGGCAAAGAGTATCGCTACGCCCATGATGAGCCTCATGGCTATGCCGCCGGTGAATCCTATCTGCCAGAGGGCATGAAAGAACCGCATTGGTATGAGCCTGTTGAGCGAGGACTCGAGACACAGATCAAAGAAAAATTGGCTTTCTTAAAAAAGCTCGATGAAGAGCACAAGAAGAAATGATATGAGCATAAAGACGTCAGCCACTTTTTATTACGATATCGTCTCACCCTTTGCCTATCTTTATATTAAGCAAAGACAGCGCCTTGAAGCCAAGCTAGATATCCAGCCCGTTCCAATTTTGTTGGGCGGCTTACTAAGAGCATCTGAAAACATAGGCCCTGGAGAAGTGGCTGCTAAACGCCCCCATACATATCAGTTCTGCGTCTGGCAAGCCGAGAAACTCGGTATCCCCTTTCGCTTTCCCGAGCACCATCCTTTTATGACGGTAGCGGCACAACGTTTGCTGGTTGAGCAGAATGCCGATTGGGCTATGGTTGAACGTGCCTTTGACTATGTTTGGGTAGAGGGAAAGGATCCCAATCTATCTTGGCCAGAATTTTGTGTTTACCTAGGGCTGCCAGCAGATATGGCCAAACCGGAAAGTCCAGAAGTGAAAGCTAAGCTGATCTCCAATACTAAGCAAGCTAAAACCGATGGTGCTTTTGGGGTTCCTGCCCTGATAGTCAAGCAGCACTGCTTTTGGGGTGTCGACACTATCGATTGGGCCCTAGATTACCTCAGCAGACCCGGCATGTTTGAAGAGGCCTCATATCAATATGCTGGAAATGTTCCCAATGGCCTCAACTAGGGCCAATATTGGGGCTGGAAGCTTTTTATTCTAAATTGATCCAATTGCAGCAAGAGATAGTTATCATAAGAAATGTCACTTTATAGTGACTGAGTCTTTCTTGTTTCCATCTTCATACACTCTAAGGAGCATCATGAAAAAAATTATTCTTCCTATCGCCGCCGCTGTTCTTGCAATGCCTTATCTAGCTGCAGCTCAAAATGCTCCACAAGGCGCAATGATGGTTGCCAAAGGGCCAGGTGAAGTTGCCGCCGCTGATGCCATTCAAATTCAGGGCAAAGTGAAATCAATTGATAAGCAAAATCGTAGCGTTGTAGTCGTTGGACCGCAAGGCAAAGAAGTTGCATTAGCTCTGGGTCCTCAGGCTCGCAATTTTGACCAAATTAAAGTGGGTGATTTAGTAACGCTCACCTATGTACAAGCATTAGCATTAGATCTGCATAAGTCAGTTAATGGCGGTAAATTAGGTCAACCGATTGTCTCCGAAGAATCTGTACGCGCAGCGCCTGGTAGCAAGCCTGCTGGTGCAGTTGAAAGAACAGTAAGCCTTACTGCAAACGTCATGAAGGTCGACCAGAAAAGTCAAATGGTCACCTTAAAAGGGCCAAATCGTACGGTGGAGTTAAAAGTTAAAGATCCAGCAGTCCTGCAAAAGATTAAAGTGGGCGATCAAGTCGACGCTACCTTTACCGAGGCAATAGCAATCGAAGTCACTGCAGCGCCAACCAAATAAGTCTTGTGAGGATGCAACTGCAGGCGAAATTTTTACTGCAGTTGCACTCTTTAGCAGGCTAACTCGGATTATTGAAGATAGCTCCTCTTTTAATAAGACTGAGCTTTCCCTTCTAGCATTGAGCAATACAATGAATACCATTCATACTATTTAATTCAAGGAATCTTTATGCGCAAACTATTTGCCAGCCTCGTTCTCGTTGCCAGCTGCTTTGCAAGCCAAGCCGCTATTGCTGGACCGAAGGTCGAATTCAAAACCACAATGGGTAATTTCGTGGTGGAGCTTGATGATGTAAAAGCGCCTAAGACAACAGCCAACTTTTTAAATTATGTGAAGAGTGGTTTTTATAACGGCACTATCTTTCATCGCGTCATTGATGGCTTCATGATTCAGGGTGGTGGCTTTACACCAGATTTAAATCAGAAACCAACGGAAGCCCCTGTTGTTTCTGAAGCGCAGAATGGTCTTAAAAATAATGTGTATACGATTGCGATGGCCCGTACATCCGATCCAGATTCTGCGACTTCACAGTTCTTTATCAACGTTAAAGATAATGCGGCCTTGGACTATCCCAATTCCATGGGTAATGGATATACCGTGTTTGGTAAAGTAATTTCTGGAACACAGACCATTGATGCCATCCGCAAAGTACCAACAATGGTTGCGCCTTCTCCCCGCATGGGCAGAATGGCCGACGTTCCTACAAAGAACGTCACCATAGAATCAGCCACCATTCTGAAGTAACTAGGACTAACCAGGCAAGCCGCGATGATTTTGCTCGACGATGCGCAAAGTACCGCGGCCTCGCCTACTAGTCGCCTATACGAAAACGTAGTCCATTATTGGCGTGTCTTACCAAGTGGTGATAGCGCACAAGATTTATTCGCTACACAAACTTGCCTAGAGGAAATATCTGCCGCTCTGGCCTGTGGTCAATTTGTCGTTTCTGCTTTCGCTTACGAATTGGGCAGACAGATTCATCAACTGCCTCAACGCATCAATCACTCAGATAGCCCCCACCCACTCATCGAGGCTTGGTCTTTTTTGGACTTCAAAAAGCTCTCGAAACACGATGTTGATTACTGGATTAACCAAAAATTAGCTTGGCTGGATCGCTCCCAAAAAAATGCTGGCGTCATGGATGTGCAGGAGTCCTTGAATGAGGAGCAATTCTCTAACGATATCAGGGCAATTCAGGAATATATTCGCAGTGGTGATAGCTATCAGATTAATCACACCTATCGCATCAAAGGTAAGACTTATGGTGCTCCAATCTCGCTATATAGTCGCTTAAGAGATCGCCAGCCAGGACGATTTGGTGCTTTTATAGAGCATGAAGGTAACTTTTTGCTATCGCAATCACCGGAGCTCTTTATCGCGCGCGATGGCGATACTTTAAAAGCCATGCCAATGAAAGGTACTGCGAGCGCCCTATCAGCAATTGCAAGCACCCTATCCAATGATCCAAAGAATCAAGCTGAGAATGTCATGATTGTTGATCTATTGCGCAATGATTTCAGTCGTATTTGCTTGCCGAGCACGGTAACCGTTCCCAATTTATTTGAAGTAGCAAGACATGGTGATGTTTTGCAAATGACCTCCACTGTGCAAGGTCAGATCAAACCCGAAACCGCTTTGTTTGATATTGTCAAAGCCGTTTTTCCATGTGGCTCTGTTACAGGCGCACCTAAAAAACGCAGCATGGAAATTATTCAAGAACTGGAACCTGAAGATCGTGGCTACTACTGTGGCGCCCTAGGATGGCTTGACCCCAATGGCAATTTTACCTTTAGCGTTCCTATTCGAACTGTTGAAATACACCAAGATCTTCAATCTCACGCTTCTCATTTCACCCTCGGAATTGGTGCTGGTATTACCAATGATTCCAATCCCAGCCAAGAGTGGCAAGAATGCGGCATTAAAGCAGCATTTCTCATGGATCTACCGAGTGCTACAGGCTTGTTTGAAACCATAGCGATCTCCAAGGGTGAGGCGCTACGATTGCAGGCTCACCTGCATCGGATGCAAACCTCCGCTCTCTCCCTCAGAATTGCTTTCAATCTAGAGGCTGCTAAGAATTTAGTTATAAGCGCCTGCGCACCTCTGGATAAAAACCTGTCCTATCGATTAAGACTTGATCTAGCACCCCATGGTGAGCTTTCTGTTGTAACTGCGGTTATTCACCACTCAAACGATCCCGTGAAAATTTTCTGGGCTAAGGATATTCTGCCCATGGATGTCACCATGTTTTCTGGGGATGCGTTATTACGTCACAAAATTAGCGATCGCACTCTTTACGATCAAGCTTGGCACGAGGCTGTGAAGCTAGGTGGATTTGACGCTCTATTTGTAAATGAACAAGGCTTTGTCACTGAGGGTGGCAGGACTAGCATTTTTATCAAACCTCAAGGCAGTTCTGAGTGGCTCACCCCTCCCGTTTCGGCAGGTCATCTGCCCGGCGTAATGCGTGCAGCCCTTCTTGCTGACCCATCCATGAATGCCCGCGAAGCTAACCTGACTATTAAAGATGTTTCAATGGCAGATGAGATTATCCTTAGCAATGCCCTGCGTGGCGCCGTCAAAGCCCACTTTTAGAAAGTCAGTATGAAGTATTGCCCTAACTGCGCCTCTGTCTTAACAATCAAAATTCCGGCGGATGATTCTCGCGAACGTCATGTATGCGAAGCCTGTGGCAGCATTCATTATCAAAATCCTCGCAATGTAGTGGGCAGTATTCCGGTATATGGCGAGCAGATTCTTTTATGCCGAAGATCGATTGAGCCTCGCCATGGTTTTTGGACCTTACCTGCTGGCTTTATGGAGCTAGGCGAAAGCACCAGTCATGGTGCTGCCCGTGAGACACTTGAGGAAGCGGGTGCAGTTGTGGAGATTGGCCCACTCTATTCATTGCTCAATGTACTGCATGCCGAACAGGTTCACCTGTTTTACTTAGCCAAAATGACTACGCCGGATTTTTATGCTGGCGAAGAGAGCTTAGAAGTCGCCTTATTTCATGAACATGAAATTCCTTGGGATGATTTGGCCTTCCCTACCGTCAAGCAAACACTCGAATGGTTTTTTGCAGATCGCGCTGCAGGCCTTTTAGATTCGGGAAAAGAGTTTTATGTCCGTAGTCGTGATGTCTTGCCGTCTGAGAGAATTTAAAGAGTCGTCATGAGTCAGATTGCTTGGTTAGGGCCTCAAGATCCTTTTCCCAATCCCCTCATAGAGGCAGATCCCGACCCCAGCGTGCCGGGACTCATCGCGGTCAGTGAACACATCTATCCAGGGCAACTGGCTCGCGCCTATCAACAAGGTATCTTTCCTTGGTACTCGGATAATCAACCTATCCTCTGGTGGTCTCCTGACCCTAGGATGGTATTAAAGCCTAGCGAATTTAAATGCAGCGACTCCTTACGGAAAATCATTCGCGCCTTTTGTCAAAATATCCAATCGCAGATAGTGGTGGATGAGGATTTTGGCGCAGTCATACGCTCGTGCGCCACCAGCACCCGCAAAGATCAAGACGGCACCTGGATTACCCACGAAATTATTGACGCCTATACCACGCTTCATGAACAGGGAAACGCCCATAGCATTGCTGTAATAGAAGATGGTCAACTCACTGGCGGCCTCTATTGCGTATCCTTCGGGGGCATGGTGTTTGGAGAATCCATGTTTAGTCGCAAGACCAATGCCTCCAAAATTGCTTTAGCTGCCCTCAGCGCATGGTGTCTGAGAAACGATATCTACATGATCGACTGCCAACAAGAGACAGCACACCTGCTCTCCCTGGGCGCAGCGCCCATGTCTCGACAACTCTTTTTAGAGCAACTGCAAACTTCCGTAAATCAAACTAAGATTGAGCAATCCTGGACTTTTGACAAAGCAATCTTGCATCACTGGCTATGACTCAGCTTAAAGAACTTCCCCTGACCACACTGCAGTTCTATGCAACTGCTCCATACGCTTGTAGCTACTTACCCAATAGGACGGCTCGGTCTCAAGTAGCCACCCCCTCTCACCTCATTCATGCAGATGTATATAACGACTTACTCAATGCCGGATTTCGCCGCAGTGGTTTGTATACCTATAGGCCTTACTGTGATGAATGTAAAGCCTGTGTTGCAACGCGTATCTTGGTGAATCAGTTTGAGCCTACTCGCAGTCAACGCCGCGCCCATAAAAAACATGCTGGCCTTGAGGCCTCTGTTCTCAATCTTGGCTATCAAGAAGAGCATTACCAACTTTATCAACGCTATCAAACTGAGCGTCATGCAGGTGGCGATATGGATAGCGATGATCAAGATCAGTACATGCAGTTTTTATTACAAAGTCGGGTGAACTCACGCATTGTCGAGTTTCGGGATGGTCCGCACGATTCGCATCCCGGTCGATTACGCATGGTGAGCATGATCGATATTTTGGAACAAGGGATCTCCTCGGTTTATACCTTTTATGACACGTCCAGCCCATCTGCGAGCTATGGCAGCTTTAGCATTCTGTGGCAACTTGAACAAGCTCGCGTATTAGGCCTGCCTTATCTTTATCTTGGCTACTACATTAAAGAGAGCGACAAGATGTCGTACAAGGTGAAATTTCAGCCGATGGAAGGTTTGATTGACGACCATTGGCAAACGCTGTCTGAGTCATAATATCTACCCATGATTGATCGTTACTCCCTTCTACGCCCTTGGCTTTTTTGCATAGACCCCGAAAAAGCACACAACCTCACCCTTAGCAATATGGATCGCGCAGAGCGCTGGGGACTGTTGGAACGTCTTGTCACTAAACCGATTAACGATCCACAAATACTCTGTGGCATTGAATTTCCAAATCCAGTTGGATTGGCCGCAGGGATGGATAAAGACGGGAAACATATCGATGCCCTTGCTGCATTAGGATTTGGATTTTTGGAAATTGGCACGGTGACTCCCCGTCCGCAACCAGGAAATCCTAAGCCCCGCATGTTTCGCTTACCAGAAGCTCAGGCCATCATCAATCGCATGGGCTTTAATAATGATGGTGTTGAAGCCTGTGTTGCCAGAGTCCGTCGCTCCAAATTCTGGCAAAGCGGTGGTGTACTGGGTTTGAATATCGGAAAAAATGCCAGCACCCCAATAGGAGAAGCCTCACGCGATTATGTTCTAGCAATGGAAGCAGTCTATGAAATTGCTACTTACATTACTGTCAATATCTCCTCTCCAAATACGCAAAATCTGCGCGACCTACATGGCGAAGAAATGCTCCGCGAATTATTGGGTAGCCTAGATGAGGCCAGAAAGCGTTTAAGCGATCGCTATGGCGTTCGCAAGCCACTCTTTTTGAAGATTGCACCAGACTTAGATCATGGCGATATCAACCTGATTGCCGATCTCCTCATAGAGTTTGGCGTTGATGCAGTCATTGCAACCAATACAACGATCTCTCGAGATGCAGTGCAAGGAATGGAGTATTGCGCAGAGGCCGGCGGTCTTTCAGGTGCTCCAGTGCGCAATGCTTCGAATGTTGTGATCAAAGCTTTGAAAGCCAGATTAGGAAATCAGATTCCAATCATTGGTGTTGGCGGCATCCTATCGGGCGCAGACGCCCGCGAAAAGATCATGGCTGGCGCCAGTCTCGTTCAACTCTACAGCGGATTAATCTATCGGGGGCCAGACCTTGTGAATGAGTGCGCTACTGCCCTAAGGCAACCCTAAGCAGCCTTAAGACAAGTCTGGCACCCTAATTTTTCCGCTGAAAAGGGGAAAGATGCAACATTAGCTTTATAAAATAGGATTTCATAATATGCAATTTCATCTGAAATCGCTACAATGAGGCCTATGAACATCAGCAAAACTGTGAAAACTCGCAAATCTACCGGGGAAGTTGGCAAGACTGCCATCCAAGTAGTGGAGCGCATGATGAATTTGCTCGATGCTCTTGCCGAGCAAGAAGAGTCGAGTAGCCTGAAGAATCTAGCAGAAACCACTGGTCTTCACCCCTCAACAGCTCACCGTATTCTGAATGACATGGTTGCCTGCCGCTTGGTTGAGCGTGGCGATGGTGGAACCTATCGGCTTGGTCTGAAGCTTTTAGAGTTAGGTAACTTAGTTAAAGCGCGCTTATCTGTGCGCGAAGCAGCTCAACTACCGATGCGCACTCTCCACAAGCTCACCGGTGAAACCGTCAATTTGTCCGTTCGCCAAGGCGATGAAATTGTCTACATTGATCGTGCATATAGCGAGCGTTCTGGTATGCAGGTTGTCCGCGCGATTGGTGGTCGCGCCCCACTACACCTCACCTCTGTTGGCAAACTGTTTTTAGCTAGCGATGATCCAGGACAAGTTCGTGCTTATGTCACTCGCACTGGTTTATCGGGCCACACTCGTAATAGCATTACAGACCTGAGCAAACTCGAAACTGAGCTTAATCATGTGCGTAAGGTAGGTAATGCTCGTGATGATGAAGAACTAGAACTGGGTGTGAGTTGTTTGGCCGCCGCCATTTTGGACGACACTGGAAAATTGGTTGCCGGTCTGTCTCTGAGCGCACCAACTGATCGTATTCAGGCGGATTGGCTACGCGCCCTACAAGAAACTGCCCTACAGATATCCAAGGGAATGGGCTTTAAGCCTAAGTCTGCAGAGCCAGGTTCAGTAATCTAACTGATTAACTTAATTCAGTTAATCAGTTACATCAAGCGACGAATCGGCTGCGCACCAGAAGGCATGCGCTCATACCAATCGCGGACACGAACAGCATCAGCAAAGCGTGATTGCGTTCCAACGGAATCCAAGAAGACCAATAGCAATGGTGTGTTATTCACCCGCGCTTGCATTACTAAGCATTTACCAGCAGCATTAATAAAACCTGTTTTCTGCAGACCAATATTCATATCTCCAGAGCGCACTAAACGATTAGTGTTCAAGAATTTCTGAGGACGCTTTGCAATCACCATCGTTAAATCTGGCCAAGTAGAAAACTCACGAATCATTTTGTATTGATACGCAGCATTCAGCATCCGGGTGAGATCTTCTGCAGAGGCAACATTCTCACTTAAGAGTCCTGTTGGATCTGCAAAATGAGAGTGCTCCATGCCCAACTCTTTTGCTTTGCGGTTCATAGCATCTACAAATGCTGGGATGCCGCCTGGATAATTTCTTCCCAAGGTATACGCAGCGCGGTTCTCAGAGGACATCAAAGCCAATAGCAAAGCTTCTTCACGCGTTAAAACCGTACCGCCAGCTAGACGTGAAGTGCGATAGATATACACATCATCTGCATTAATGACCAATGTTTCATCTAGAGGTAACTTGGAATCTAAGACCACCATAGCGGTCATTAATTTTGTAATGGAGGCGATTGGCAAACTGACTGAAGGGTTCTTTTCAAAATACACTTCTTTGGTATCTTGGTTTACAACCATCGCCACACTAGATTTCAAACTCAGTTCGTCATGTTGACCTCGCAAACCCAAGGCCGTGGCAAGAGATGGTCTTGCAGGAATGACAGGTTCTGTTGAGCGCGTTACTGTTGTGCGAACTGTTTTGGGTTTCTTTGCCGTCTTCGTGCTTGTCTTAACAACGACTTTATTCGTAGTTTTGGCGGCCTGCTTATCTTTATTGGCAGCAGTAGCTGGTACGTTTACTAAGGTGCCAACAGCAAAAAGGGTCCACAAGGCAACGGCCCAAAATCGATTCAAACGCATCCGAAAATACCTTCCAAAACTTTCAACATACGGAATGATAATTAATTTCCCAAGCTAAGGCAGTTTTATTCGCCCCAATTTAGACAATTCATCCCTCTAAATAAAAACCCTACTCGGCAATTGTCGCCACTGTATTGGTCTGACGAGCATTTACCAACACTACGCCCGTCATCGTCAAACACAAGCCTACTGCCATTAGTAATGTGAATGGCTCATCAAATAACAGCCAGGCCATTGCAGCGGTTGTCGGTGGCACTAAATAGAGAAAGCTAGTGACTTTAGTTGCGGCCCCTTTGCGAATCATCATAAATAGCAAGCTAATCGATCCAATCGACAAGGGGAAGATGGCCCATAGCAAGGCGCCGATGACAGGGAGATTCCAAACCATCTCTCCTGACTCAAACAAATACATGCAGATGAAGCACAGCACAGCTGATACACCAAACTGAATGGATGATCCTGCACGCAGATCAAATACTGGGCAGAACTTCTTTTGATAAAGCGTGCCAAATGTAATTGAGAAAAGCGCAATAAATGCCAATATGTAACTAAACATAGGGATGTGTGCAAAACCAATCTTTTCCGCAACCACCAAAGCCACGCCTGCAAACCCGAAGCCCAGACCTATCCATTGACGTGGCGACACTTTCTCTGAAATCCAAGCGGCAAACCATGCCGTCACAATTGGCTGCAAACCAACAATGATGGCGACCAGCCCGGCTGTCATTCCCAATCTGACAGCGAACCAAACTCCCAGCAAATAACCAAACTGCAGCAAGATGCCTGCAACCGCAATATGCTTGATTTGAGACCAGCTAGGCCATGTGATTCTCCACACTAGGCTGAGGGCTGCCATGGCTGCTAGAACCCCTGCAAAGCGCCAAAACAAGAATGTAGCCGGCTCTACGTAAGGCATTGCCAGACGAGCGATTACAAACCCAGTACTCCAAATGAGTACAAAAATTGGGGCTATAGCATTGTCTAGCGAAAGCTTCATAGGTAACTTACTGAAAATATTGAGATTTTTTACTGAGGTCCTAATTTTAGGCTCTTTTCAGGAATGCACTTCGTGGGTCTAGTCCGTGGAATTAATGCTGCAACGCAACATATATGCAATACAATGGTGCAAAGAGAGTACATTAAGCAAAAGCCTAAAGTCAGAATAAAGAAACCAGTCAAACGGAAAGAGATAGACATGAACTTAACTCCAGAACAAATTGCAGCAGCTCAAAAAGCAAACTTAGAGACCTTGAGTGGATTAACCAATCAAGCGTTGCAAAGTATTGAAAAATTAGTTGAACTCAATATGCATATCGCTAAGCAAAGCTTGGGGGATAGCATGAATAGCGCCAAGAAAGCCCTTGAGGTTAAAGACATTCAGCAATTACTCGCCCATCAAGCAGAAGCAGTTCAGCCAATGGCCGAAAAAATTATGGCCTATAGCCGTCATTTGTATGAATTAGCGCATGAGACACAAAACAGTTTCACAGAGTCCGCCGAAAAAGAATTTCAAGCCGGCCAAAAGAAAATCAACTCTTTAGTAGAAGAGTGGACGAAGAATGCACCAGCCGGATCTGACGCTGCAGTTCAGGCTATGAAACAAGCCATTGCTTCTGCGAATAATGTATTTGAGACTAGCCAAAAGGCAGTGAAGCATGCAGTAGAGGTTGCACAAACAAACCTGAACAGCGCAACTGAAACAGTCATGAAGGCTGCCGATACAGCAAGCAAATCCGCTAAGAAGAAGTAAGCTAATAGATATCTCAGGGAACTCCCTTGAATGCAAAAGCCCCGATTGCTCGGGGCTTTTTCTTTTGTAGATTAGGTGCTACTTAAGATTTCTTTTTGACAGGTGGCAAGTCAGTGCAATGACCATGAGCTGCCTCAGCAGCGAGACCCACAGACTCACCCAGCGTTGGGTGCGGATGAATGGTCTTACCGATATCTACTGCATCAGCACCCATCTCGATTGCCAAACACACTTCACCAATTAAATCACCGGCGTGTGTGCCTACAATGCCACCACCAATAATGCGATGAGTCGTAGCATCAAATATCAACTTGGTGAAACCTTCATCGCGTCCATTGGCAATCGCGCGTCCACTAGCAGCCCATGGGAATAGACCCTTCTCATAAGCAATACCTTGAGCTTTGCACTGCTCTTCTGTCAAACCAGCCCAAGCCACTTCTGGGTCGGTGTAGGCAACCGATGGAATTTGCTTCGCATCAAAGTAGGACTTTTCGCCAGCAGCAGCTTCGGCAGCAACGTGACCCTCATGCACCGCCTTGTGTGCCAACATTGGCTGACCAACCAAGTCGCCAATCGCAAAAATATTAGGCACGTTGGTGCGCATTTGTTTATCAACAGGAATAAAGCCGCGTTCATCAACCTGAACTCCTGCTTTACCGGCATCGATCTTCTTGCCATTAGGCGTGCGCCCTACAGCAACCAATACCAAGTCATAGGTTTGCGGTTCTGCTGGTGCGTTTTCACCCTCAAAGCTCACTTGAATTCCATCAGGCTTTACTTCAGCTTTGGCTGCGCGGGTCTTCAGCATGATTTTTTCAAAACGTCCGGCATTGAACTTCTCCCAGACCTTCTCTAAATCACGATCGGCGCCGGCCATTAAGCCATCCATCATTTCAGCAATATCAATGCGTGAACCAAGCGTACTGTAAACAGTAGCCATCTCTAAACCAATAATGCCGCCGCCAATGACGAGCATGCGTTTAGGAATACTCGTGAGTAATAAGGCGCCGGTACTATCTATAATGCGCTGATCTTCTGGCAAGAAAGGCAATTTCACAGGCTGACTACCAGCGGCAATAATCGCCTTCTGAAAGCGCACTACTTCTTTTTTGCCAGTGAGATCCTGACCAGCGCCATCGGTTAACTCTACTTCGACATGGTTTGCATCCAAGAACTTACCTAGACCACGCACCACTTTTACTTTGCGTGCTTTTGCCATGCCAGCAAGTCCGCCAGTTAGCTTAGCGATAACGGATTCTTTATAACCGCGCAATTGATCAATCTCAATCTTGGGTGCGCCAAAAGTGATGCCATGCTTAGCCATCGTTTTGACTTCGTCCATGACTGAGGTTGTATGCAGCAATGCCTTTGATGGAATGCAGCCGACGTTTAAGCAAACACCACCCAAGGTTGGGTAGCGCTCTACTAAAACTGTGTTCATACCCAAGTCGGCACTACGAAATGCTGCGCTATAGCCGCCGGGGCCAGCACCAAGTACCAACACTTCACACTCATGATCGACTTTACCGCTGTACTGCCCTGCTACTGGCGCAGGCGCGAGTGCGGCTGGAGCTGGAGCGGGGGCTGGTGAAGATGCTGCTGGGGCAGGAGCAACAGCAGGCGCTGCGCTACTGGCTTCAATCTCTGCAATCACAGAACCTTTACTCACCTTATCGCCTAGCTTGACTGCAATACTAGTGACAGTACCAGCGGCATCTGCTGGCACTTCCATAGTTGCTTTGTCAGACTCTAGAACTAGTAGTGGCTGTTCTTTTTCAATCACATCACCAACTTTAACCAGCACTTCAATTACTGGTATATCTGAATAATCACCAATATCCGGAACAAGGATCATTTGCTTAGCCATAGATCCCCCTTACAGACTGGCGCGACGGAAGTCGGCCAAGAGCTGAGCTACGTAAACGTTGAAACGCGTAGCTAAGGCACCATCAATCACACGATGGTCTGCAGATAAAGACAATGGGCAAATGAGACGCGGTATAAATTGCTTGCCGTCCCAAACCGGTTTCATTGCTGCTTTGCTCACACCCATAATGGCTACTTCTGGAGCATTCACAATTGGTGAGAAATACGTACCTCCGATACCGCCAAGTGATGAGATCGTAAAACTAGCACCTTGCATTTGGTCTGGCTTTAATTTGCCATCACGTGCAAGAGCAGCTAAGTCTGAAGTCTCTTTTGCTAATTCAAAGATGCCTTTCTTATCCGCATCTTTAATTACTGGCACAACTAATCCAGTAGGCGTATCTGCCGCAAAACCGATATTGAAGTATTTCTTCAGAATCAGATCATCGCCATCCAAAGAGCTATTGAACTCTGGATATTTTTTCAATGCAGCAACTGCAGCTTTCATTAAGAAAGCGAGCATCGTGATCTTGACACCCTTCTTCTCATTCTCTTTATTAGTGAGAACGCGGAATGCTTCTAAATCGGTAATGTCAGCATCTTCGTGATAAGTCACAGCTGGGATCATTACCCAGTTACGGCCCAAATTCGCTGCTGTGAGTTTCTTAATTCGGTTGAGTGGCTGACGCTCAATCTCACCAAACTTCGTGAAATCCACCTTCGGCCAAGGAATCAGATTTAAACCGCCTAAACTACCGCCACTTGAAGCTGCTACAGGACTACCGGCACCACCACTCATTGCGGCCTTCACAAATGCCTGCACATCTTCTTGAGTAATTCGAGCTTTAGGACCAGATCCTTTGACCTGAGTAATGGTGACACCAAGCTCACGTGCAAACTTACGCACAGATGGACTGGCATGACTTACGGCGGCATCTGCTGGCGGAGGTGTATTGCTGATAGGAGGAGGTGCTGGTGCACGTGCAATTGGCGGTTCAACTGCCTTAGTCACTGGAGCTACTGGCGCTGCCGCAGTAGCGGCTGCAGGAGCTGATGTAGCACCAGATGCCCCGCCTTCCAAGACCAGAACGACTGATCCCTCGGAAAGGCTGTCACCAACTTTCACTTTCACTTCTTTCACAATGCCAGAGTGTGATGATGGAACATCCATCGTGGCTTTATCAGACTCAAGCACAACAATCGATTGCTCTTTCTCAACTTTGTCACCAGCCTTAACCAAGACTTCGATCACTGGCACATCTTTATAGTCGCCGATATCTGGGACTTTGATTTCAATAGGAGTACTACTAGCGCCACTGGCACTAGCGGCTGCGGGAGCTTGAACAGGCGCGCTAGCTGCTGGCGTTGCTACTGGCGCCGGAGCTGAAGTTGTCGCGTCCTCTTCCAAGGTAATCACTAGGGATCCCTCAGAAAGGCTGTCACCAACTTTCACTTTCACTTCTTTCACAATGCCAGAGTGTGATGATGGAACATCCATCGTGGCTTTGTCAGACTCAAGCACAACGATCGATTGCTCTTTCTCAACTTTGTCACCAGCCTTAACCAAGACTTCGATCACTGGCACATCTTTATAGTCGCCGATATCTGGGACTTTGATTTCAATTATTTGACTCATAGTATTTATCTCTTATCAAACCGTCATTGGGTTTGGTTTAGTAGTGTCGATGTCATATTTCTTAATCGCCTCTGCCAGCTTAGAGCGATCAAGCTGGCCAGAATCAACCAATGACCTCAGGGCAGTCAGAACTACCCAACGACGATCCACCTCAAAGAAGTCACGGAGTTTTTCGCGGGTATCGGAACGACCAAAGCCATCAGTACCCAAGACTTCATAACGGCGACCCATATGCTGAATGGCTGGACGAATCTGCTCAGCAAACAAGCGGACATAGTCAGTTGCCGCAATCACAGGGCCGACAGTATCTTTAAGACAATTCTCTACATGAGATAAAGCGGGTGCGGCAGTCGGATTTAAGAGATTGCTACGGTGTACCGCAGTCCAATCACGGCCAAGTTCTGTAAAACTTGGGCAACCCCATAAGTCTGAAGCAATACCCCAGTCTTTATGGAGAATTTCTGCCGCCTCAATCACTTCGCGGAAGATGGTTCCTGAACCCAAGAGTTGTACGCGCAACTTTGCTTTATCGTCACCAACTGACTTGAGCTTATACATACCCTTAATGATGTCTTGCGCCGCACCCTTAGGCATTGCTGGATGCGAATAGTTTTCATTCATCAAGGTGACGTAGTAGTAAACGTCTTCCTGCACTTCCAACATGCGACGCATACCATCCTGAATCACAACTGCTAATTCAAATGAGAAGGTTGGGTCATAGCTGATGCAGTTTGGAACTGCACCACTCCACAGATGACTATGGCCATCTTCATGTTGCAAGCCTTCGCCGTTCAAAGTAGTCCTACCAGCAGTACCACCCAGCAAGAAACCGCGGCTACGCATATCCCCTGCCGCCCAAGCTAAGTCACCTATACGCTGGAAACCAAACATGGAGTAGAAGATATAGAAAGGCAACATCGGCACACCGTGCGTAGAGTATGAAGTCGCTGCTGCGATCCAGTCGCACATACCGCCCGCTTCGTTAATTCCCTCTTGCAGAATTTGACCGGTCTTATCCTCTTTATAGAACATCAATTGATCGTGATCTTCTGGTGTGTAAAGCTGACCCAATTGATTCCAAATACCCAATTGGCGGAACATGCCTTCCATGCCAAAAGTTCGCGACTCATCCGGAACAATCGGAACCACGCGCTTACCGAGGACCTTATCGCGCACTACTGTATTAAGCATGCGCACAAATGCCATAGTGGTAGAGATCTCACGACCTTCTGACGTCGCTTCGAGCAATGGGGCAAAAACGTCTAAGGCGGGCACAGGCAAACTTTCTGCCTTCATGCGACGCTGAGGCAGATAGCCACCTAACTCTTGACGACGCGCCTTCATGTATTCCAACTCAGGACTACCTTCAGCAAACTTCACCAAAGGCATTTCGTCTAATTGCTCATCCTTTACTGGGATCTCAAAGCGATCACGGAAGCGACGAACGTCGTCATCGTTCATCTTCTTCGCTTGGTGAGCAATATTCATTGCCTCACCAGAGCCGCCCATGCCGTAACCCTTAATGGTGTGGGCCAAGATGACAGTTGGTTGATCTTTGGTATTCACAGCAGCATGGAAGGCTGCAAAGACTTTATGAGGGTCATGTCCACCACGGTTGAGTTGCCAGATCTCATCATCACTCCAGTCATTCACAAGAGCTTTTAACTCTGGTGTATTAAAGACGATCTCGCGAACATAGGCGCCATTCTTAGACTTCATAGTCTGGTACTGACCATCGACGATCTCGCCCAGGCGTTGCATCAAGATGCCCTTCTTATCGCGCGCAAATAATGCATCCCACTGACCGCCCCAAACGACCTTGATCACATTCCAACCGGCGCCACGGAACTCACCTTCAAGTTCTTGAATAATTTTTCCGTTACCGCGCACTGGTCCATCTAAGCGCTGCAAGTTACAGTTAATAACAAAAATGAGGTTATCGAGTTTTTCACGACCAGCCATACCAATCGCACCCAATGATTCTGGCTCGTCGGTTTCGCCGTCACCCAAGAAGGCCCAAACTTTACGACTCTGCTCCTGAATAAATCCACGATCTGTGAGGTACTTCATAAAACGCGCTTGATAAATCGCCATGATGGGGCCTAAGCCCATCGATACTGTTGGGAACTGCCAGAAGTCAGGCATCAACCAAGGGTGTGGATAACTGGAGATACCTTTGCCGCCTACTTCTTGGCGGAAGTTATTGAGTTGTCCTTCTTCGAGGCGACCCAGCATATAAGCACGTGCGTAGACACCTGGCGCTGAGTGACCCTGCACAAATATAAGATCCCCGCCATGCTCAGGAGACGGCGCATGCCAGAAATGGTTAAAGCCAACGTCATACAAAGTAGCCGCTGACTGGAATGAAGAAATGTGTCCGCCAACGTTCGTATCTTTGTTGGCGCGCAGAACCATCGCCATCGCATTCCAGCGAGTGTAAGAACGAATGCGATGCTCTACGTTTTGATCACCAGGTAAACGCGCTTGGTTTTCAACGGGAATAGTATTGATGTAAGGCGTCTCCGCATGGAAAGGCTGCACTACTCCGTTTACACGCGCATGAGAAATTTGTTGATCAATCAGATAGGCAGCTCTCTCGGGGCCCTCGTTGCGAATAACACCATCGAGCGCCTGCAACCATTCTTGAGTCTCCCCCGGATCAGCGTCCTGGGCATTCTGTTTACCTAGTATTTGGTCTGGAACTGCTGCCATCTTTTGTCTCCATTAAATAGTACTTAATTTGTCATTAACTCTATAGGCAACATTCTAGGAAGGTATATGGGTGTAAACAAGCAATTTTCCACATAATGATAATATTTCTCATAATGTGGTAATTTATTGCGCTGCAAATAAGAAGCCTCAAAGCAGGCAAAAATGCGCCTCAAGGTAGGCAATTAAGGCAAAATCTTCGTATTCATGAAAAAAACAGTCTTATCCGGACTCATTCTTAGTCCATTCAGATGGCTCCGCAAAATTCGCGGATTTAGACTGGTTTACACCCCGTTACTCGCAATCGTTCTATTTACAGTGGTCATGGGCATTATTTTGGGCACCCTGCATTTGCAGGAAAAAAATCAGCAAGAGGCTGCCCTATTTAGAGAGCTCTCTTTTGCCAAGCAACGGATTCAGGCTCGTTTTGTCAGCAATCTGGATGCATTCACTACGATCAATCGAGAAGTTGCAGCTAGTGAAGACAAGGTCAAGTTAAGGCAAATTGCTCGTGAGCAAGCAGAGGACATTGTTTTAAACAATCATGAGATTGTCAGAATCATTTGGCTAAATGATAAAAATCAACGTGAATGGATTGCTCCAGCTGAAAGCGAGAAAACAGATTGGATTAGCAAGAGCCAAAATGATCAACCCATTCATGCCAGTCTTTTATCTGCAATCGAACTAAGTAGAGTAACCAGTCGGGCAGCCTTTAGTCAATTCATCTCCTTAGAGATTCCAGTAGATGAGCCGATCTCCGCAGATAGAAAAATTGTTTTTTGGCAAGTGGTACCCAATATCGTTGGCGGTGAAATTATTGGTTTCTTAGCGGCCCTCTACACCACCCAAGGCATCTTAGAAGTCATTCCAGGAGAGCTCAAATCACATTACCGCTTTACCTTACTCACCGACAATGAGAGGGTGCTGGGCATATCTTCCGATAAGAACACACCCAAAAGAGCGTTTAGCAATCAGACCAGTTTAGATATTGGTGTCTTGAGCCCAAATATCAATTTGCGCATTGATACCTACCCTCCACCTACCAATCTCACTTTTAGAATGCTGATTGGTGTTGTGCTCGGTTTGAGCGCATTCGTGGTGTGGAGTTTGTGGTCAGTACTCAAGCAGATGCAAGTGCGGCAAGAAGCAGAAGCCAGTCTGCGCACAGAAACAAGTTTTCGTAATGCCATGGAAAATTCCACTCCAGTCGGTATTCGTGCGCATGATATGCAAAAACGCATTACGTATGTCAATCGAGCCTTTTGTGAAATGACGGGCTGGTCATCGGAAGAGCTAATGGGTCTCACGCCGCCATTTCCTTTCTGGCCTGACTCCAGAAGAGATGAGCTTGTAGAAAAAATGAATCGCGCTTTAAGGGCCGATATCTCAGGCAACATGAAGGTCGGCATTGAAGGCGTAATTTTAAAAAGGGATGGCTCCTTGATTCAGACGCGCACTTTTATTGCGCCACTCATTAATGAAAAAGGCAAGCAGACTGGTTGGGTTACCTCATTAATTGATATTTCTGAGCCTAAAAAGATTCGCGAAGAATTAGCGGCTTCTCAAGAACGCTTCACCACAGTTCTAGAAAGTCTAGATGCGGCTGTATCGGTAGTATCACCAGAAACTAACGCCCTACTATTTGCCAATCGGTTTTATCGTGAGCGCTTTGGTGATGACTCTAAAGGTCACTTCCAGTTAGCCGGTATTGATACGGGCAACACGACGATGCGAGAAATCGCGGAAGATCTAGAGGATTCCCCTCCCGGAATTCCAACCTCATTCTTGTATCAAGAATCCGAATCGGAAGAAGTCCAGTTAAGCGATGACAGCAATAAGTGGTTTGAAGTGAGACGTCGATTCATCCCATGGGTAGACGGACATCTTGCACAGCTATTAATTGCTACCGACATTACTACTCGTAAGGAAGCGGATGATTTAGCTCTGCAACAACAAGAGCGGATGCAGTTCACCAGTCGCTTAACTACTATGGGTGAAATGGCATCCTCTTTGGCGCACGAATTAAACCAACCTTTATCCGCTATCTCCAACTACTGTATGGGCGTTGCAAAACGATTGGATGGCAACTTAGATCCTGCACTGTCTAAAGAAATTTTGCCTGCACTTGAAAAGGCTTCTGAACAAGCGCATCGAGCGGGCACCATCATTCAACGGATTCGAGGTTTTGTAAAACGTAGCGAACCCCAACGCAAAGCCTCGTGCATTACCGACATCATTAATGATGCGGTTGGCTTGGTAGAGATTGAAGCCCATCGTCACCGCTTAAGCATTCATTCTGAGATCGCCGATAACTTGCCGGTAGTTGACTTGGATCCGGTCCTCATCCTGCAGGTTGTGGTTAATCTTCTTAAAAATGCCTTGGACAGCGTACGAGAGGCATACCCCCTTTCCTCCCGTTGGTCGGCGCCACCCGTTCGAATTAGCGCCGATTTAGATACCAGTATTTTCCCGGCGATGCTCCGAATTCAGGTAACCGATGCAGGGGGTGGTATCCCAGAAAACGTGCTGGAACGCATGTTTGAGCCGTTTTTTAGTACAAAATCCGATGGAATGGGTATGGGACTCAATATTTGCAGATCCATTATTGAATCCCACCATGGCAGGCTTTGGGCTACCAATGTCCAAGACTCAGAACAGACCAAACTAGCGGGCTGCACCTTTACAATACTTCTACCCTTGGAATCCCCACAATCTGAGGCTAATGTTTAAGATTGAATTTAAAGATTTACCTGACGAGAACTGATATGAACTTAAGCGCCGCAGCAAAACCAAACCAAGCTGAAGTTGTCTATGTAGTCGATGACGATGAAGCGGTAAGAGATTCGCTTACTTGGCTTCTAGAAAGCAATGGCTATGTCGTTCGTTGCCATGCAAGCGCAGAACGTTTTTTGCAGTCCTTGCAAAGCACGGATAAGTCAACCATCTCTTGCGCCATTTTGGATGTGCGCATGCCCGGTATGTCAGGCCTCGAATTACAAGAGCGTCTTACCAGTGAAAACTTGCCTATGCCAGTTGCTTTCATTACCGGTCATGGTGATGTCTCTATGGCAGTCTCCACCATGAAACGGGGTGCGGTAGATTTCATTGAAAAGCCTTTTAAAGAAAATGATCTCTGCGGATTAGTGGACCGCATGCTTGCAAAAGCGCGCATCGACTATTCACAAGCCAGTCAACGCAAAATTACCCAGAGCTTACTCAGCAAGCTTACTGGTCGCGAGCGCCAGGTTCTCGAGCGCATTGTTGCTGGTCGCTTAAATAAACAAATTGCTGATGACCTGGGTATTTCCATTAAGACTGTTGAGGCGCACCGTGCCAACATCATGGAAAAGCTCAACGTCAATACGGTTGCAGACCTGCTCCGCTTGGCTTTATCCGATCCCCAGCCTAATTAATTAACGGGGTTTTCAATGCCAGCCCAATTATTAGACGGAAACGCCCTTTCTAAAAAACTCCGCACCGAGATTGCTGCACGTGGCGCGATTGTTACCGCCAAAGGCACAAGACCTGGTTTAGCCGTGATTGTGGTTGGTGACAATCCTGCCAGCGCAGTGTATGTTCGCAATAAAGTAAAAGCCTGTGAAGACGTAGGCTTTCATTCTGTTTTAGAACGTTACTCAGCTGAACTTGGCGAGGAAGAATTGCTGGCTCGCATTGCCACTCTCAATGCTGACCCTGCCATTCATGGGATCTTGGTACAACTACCTTTGCCAGAGCATATTGCCTCTGAGCGCGTATTGGAAGCGATTGCCCCAGAAAAAGATGTGGATGGCTTTCACGTTGCCAATGCTGGCGCCTTGATGGTAGGTCAACCAGAATTCAAGCCCTGCACACCTTATGGTTGCATGAAGATTCTCGAAAGCATTGAATACCCCATTCGAGGTGCTCGTGCTGTGATTGTTGGAGCCTCCAATATTGTGGGAAAGCCAATGGCTATGCTCCTATTGCAAGCTGGTGCAACTGTCACTATTTGCAATAGCAAGACACGTGACTTGGCTCACCATACAAAAGATGCGGATATTTTGGTGGTTGCTACTGGCAAACCCAAAATGATCTCCGGCGACATGGTCAAGAATGGCGCTGTTGTCATCGACGTAGGCATCAACCGCCTCCCTGATGGCAAACTGTGCGGCGACGTGGATTTTGATACTGCCAAGTATGTCGCTGGCTGGATTACCCCAGTTCCAGGTGGCGTAGGCCCCATGACCATCACCATGCTGCTGATGAACACCCTGGAAGCTGCCGAAAAAGCCGCCAAGCATTAACTTACTACGCACTAAGGATTTAACTGGGACTTTGGCAAAATTACTCCCAGTCCATTAAGCTAGAGGGATGACTACATCCCTTAGCAGAGTTCTCCCCGCAGAATTACAAAACAATCCTCTCGTTAACTTTGGACGCGGCATTGCCGCCTATTCAGAAGTCAAACCAGAACATATAGCACCCGCGATTGAGTATTTACTGAAGCATGCACAAGATGCCGTTGAGCTAGCCGTCAATCCCAACACTGCATCCACATGGAATATGTTGGCTGAACCTCTTGAGGATGCAACAGAATCCTTGGGAAGATCTTGGGGTGTGATTTCTCATCTGAATAGTGTTGCCGATACGCCTGAGCTGCGTGTCGCCTATGGGGAAATGTTGCCCAAGGTAACTGCCTTCTTTTCGAGTCTTGGACAAAATTTAGAGCTTTATAAAAAGTTCAAAGAATTAAGTAAGGCCTCCGACTTTTCAAAGTTGAGTGCAGCTCAAAAGAAAGTGATTGAAAACTCCTTACGAGACTTTCGTTTGGGTGGAGCGGAACTCAGTGATGCAGATAAGCCCCGCTTTGCTCAAATTCAGGATGAGCAAGCAACCTTAGGAAAAGCCTTTTCAGATCACGTCTTGGATGCTACCGATGGTTTTGTTCATCTCGTAACCGATAAAGCAGACTTAGTGGGCATGCCAGAAGATGCGATTGCTGCAGCTGCAGATACTGCCCAGCAAAAAAACCTACAAGGCTGGGCATTCACACTGCACTTCCCCTCTTATTACCCTGTCATGCAGTATTCAGAAAACCGAGCTTTACGCCGCCTAATGTATGAGACTTATGTGACTCGCGCTTCTGAGCTAGCGCCCCAGTACGCCAATGGCAAATTGGATTGGGACAACACTCAAAATATGCTGGAGCAATTACGTCTTCGCGATGAGGAAGCACGCATGCTGGGCTTCAAAAACTATGCAGCGCTAAGTTTGGCGCCTAAGATGGCTAGCAGTGTCGAGGAAGTTGACTCATTCTTAACCAACTTTGCGCAGAAGGCCAAACCCTTTGCATTAAAAGATTGGCAAGAACTTTCTGAGTTTGCCAAGACTGAACTTTCTATTATTGATGGATTGGAGCCTTGGGATGTTGCCTTTGCATCCGAGAGATTGAAGCAAGAGCGCTACTCCTTTTCGGAGAATGAACTCAAGCAATACTTCCCATTACCAAAGGTATTGGATGGACTCTTTCAGGTTATTCAAACTTTGTTTGGTGTCAAGATTGAAGCGGCAGATTTGCCTACTTGGCATGCGGACGTCCAATCCTTCTCTGTAAAAAATGCCAAGGGTAATATCGTGGCTTATTTTTACCTAGACCCCTACGCCCGCCCTGGCAAGCGTGGCGGGGCTTGGATGGATGACGCCCGTGGACGCAGAGTATTGCCAAATGGTGAGATTCAGGTGCCGGTAGCCTACTTAGTTTGTAACTTTGCACCGCCAGTCAAAGTGGATGGCGTCTTACGTCAGCCGACCATTACTCATGATGATGTCATCACGCTCTTCCATGAAAGCGGCCATGGCCTGCATCACCTCCTAACTCAAGTCAGTGCTTTAGGTGTATCAGGCATCAATGGTGTCGAGTGGGACGCAGTAGAGCTTCCAAGTCAGTTTATGGAAAACTTTTGCTGGGAATGGGAAGTCTTAGAAAAAATGACAGCGCATGCTGAAACTGGCCAGCCTTTGCCACGGGAGCTCTTTGAAAAAATCCTCGCTGCCAAGAATTTCCAAAACGGCTATATGACCTTGCGTCAGATCGTGATGTCATTAACCGATTGGCGTCTGCACGCGAGCTTTGATGTGAAGAATGCTAAAGGTCAAGCAGTTCTGGACTTATCTAGAGCTATAGCAGATCAATTCAATGTTATTCCTCAAGCAGCCATCTCCCGTTGGATCAATACCTTTAGCCATATTTTTGCTGGTGGCTATGCGGCCGGCTACTACAGTTATAAGTGGGCGGAAGTATTGTCTGCCGATGTTTACTCTGCCTTTGAAGAGGCGGCAAAACTGACTGGCAGCGTCCTCGATGAAAAAACTGGTACTCGCTATCGTGAGGAAATATTGGAAGTCGGTGGCAGTCGTCCTGCGGCCGAATCGTTCAAAGCTTTTAGAGGTAGAGAGCCCAGCATTGATGCCTTGTTAAGGCATGGTGGCTTAGCTTAGAGACTATTAACCAGTCTTGCCAGCCTTCTTATTCGCCCGGTTTTCAAAGAAGGTTTCGATTTCCACATAAAAGATTGGGACCAGAGCCACAGCAAGGCAGGTGGAAGCGATCATGCCGCTAAATACCGTTATGCCCAGGGAGATACGTGCTGCTGCACCTGCCCCACTTGATAGAAGCAATGGCATGACGCCTAAGATAAATGCAATCGATGTCATCACAATTGGTCTAAAGCGCTCTCTCGAAGCTTCTAGCGCAGCGTCTACAAAACTCATGCCCTTATGTCTACATTCAATGGCGACTTCAACAATCAAGATCGAGTTCTTGCAGGAGAGTGCAATCATTAACACCAGACCAATCTGAACATAAATATTATTTGATAGGCCCGTAAGCAATAAAGCCAATACCGTTCCCGATAAGGAAAGTGGAACTGCAGTTAAAACAGCTAGTGGAGCTACCCAAGTTTCATATTGCGCAGCAAGCACTAAGTACACCAGCAAGATCGAAAGTGCAAAGATCAAGATCACAGTATTCCCTACCAAGTTTTCTTGATAAGACATACCAGCCCACTGGAAAGCGACACCATCAGGTAAAGTCTTGGCGGCCACTTGCTCTAGAGCCTTCATCGCCTGCCCAGAACTATAGCCGTCCTTGGCTGCGCCCAGGACAGCAGCAGAAGGATAAAGCTGAAACTGTGATGCGAAAGCTGGTCCAGCAACTTCTTTGACATCAATGAAGGATCCAAGCGGAACCATATTGCCGCTATTATTTTTTACATAAAGACGATTGACTTGCTCTATAGCGTTACGGTATTTGCCATCAGCCTGCACATACACTTGATAGGTTTGACCATATTTGAAGAATTGGTTGACGTAAGAAGATCCAAGATAGGATTGCAATACGTCATAAGCATCCCCAATCTCAACACCAAAAGTTTCTGCTCTACCTATATTGAAGCTGAGTTGTAGTTGCGGAACATTATTTTGGAATGGCGTAAAGGCCATCATGATCTCTGGCTGCTTCTGTGCTTCATCAATGAAAGCCTTAGCAGCAGCATCTAACTTTGCAAAATTATTACTGCCATCAGTCAGCATCAATCTCATCTCAAAACCACCAGACAAACCTAAACCAGGAATGGCTGGCGGTAAGAGCACAAAGGCCTTGAGCTCTTGCACTTGCTTTAGCCCTTCATTCATATTGTTGTAGATTTCACGAAGACTCTCGCCTTTACCTCGCTCTTCCCACTTTTTCATGATGACGTATAGACCACCAGCATTAGACTGAGAGCTGCTGTTGTTCAGCAAGTTAATACCACCAATCACTACAACTGTTTCAACCCCGGGCACCTTCTTGATCACATCAACTGCTTTTTTCATCCCTGCCTCGGTCCGCTGTAAAGAGGCAGCATCAGGCAAGGTAGTTGAGACTACTAAATAGCCTTGGTCTTCATTTGGTATGAAGCCAGACGGGACAAACATCAGACCAACAAGGGAGGCCACAATAATTGCAATACCTACCAATGATGCCTTGGCTCGATTCTTCATCAAGCCTTCAATCTTGTGCCCATACCACGTTGCCAAGCGATTGAAATACAGATCAAATTTTTGATAGAGCTTGTTTTTAACTGCGTTAGGATCAATCGGCTTTAAATACTGCGCTGACTGGGTTGGCTTTAGAGTGATCGCATTAATGCCACTAATTAACGCAGTTGCAGCAATCACCAAGGCAAACTGCCGATACATCTGCCCTGTAATGCCGGCAATAAATGACGCAGGAATAAATACCGCCATCAAAACCAAGGTAATGCCAATAATCGGCCCCATCAAAGAGGTCATGGCATCAATTGCACCTTGCTTAGGATCTTCGCCCTCTTCCACCTTCTTTGAAACCGCCTCTACCACCACAATCGCATCGTCCACCACAATACCGATACATAAAACAATCGCAAATAAAGTAAGCAAATTGATGGAGAAACCAAGAGCTGCCATGCAGGCAAATGCGCCAATAATTGTGACGGGTACTGTTGTTGCGGGAACTAGTGTGGCACGCCAGTTCTGCAGGAAAATCATGATGACGAGTAAAACCAAGATGCCTGCCTCATAGAGGGTTTTGTATACCTCATGTATCGAGGCTTGAACAAACATCGTGGTATCAAAAGGAATTGCCCAAGAAACCTCCTTTGGAAGCGTCTTGGCAATACTTTTCATTTCCTCTTGAACAGCTTGTGCAGTTGCAATTGCATTAGCACCAGGCATTTGATAAATGGCAATGCCGCCTGCAGGCCTATCATCAATCTTGAAGAACTGACTGTAATTTTGGCTACCCATTTCAATTCTGGCGATGTCTCGCAAGTAAGTGATGGCAGCCTTACCACCAGTCTTCACAACAATTCTGCCAAACTGCTCAGGGGTTGTCATAGCGCTGGTGACATTAAGCGTCAGCTGAAAATCTTGTCCCATCGGTGTTGGGGGAGCGCCAATTTGACCAGCGGTGAGCAGTACGTTCTGCCTATTAATGACGTTAATCACATCACTTGGCGTCAGATTGCGCATCTTGAGTTGGGCAGGATCGAGCCAAACTCGCATGCTGTAGTTACCCACACCAAAGACGTTGGCAGCAGCCACTCCCGGCAATCGCGCTAAGCGCTGTTGCAACTTGAGATTTGCAAGGTTACTTAAAAATAAACCGTCATGATCTGGATTGGATGAAGTTAGGGTAACAAACTGCAGAATGGCAGTTGATTGTGTTTTCGTTGTAACGCCCTGCTTTTGAACCGCTTGCGGCAAAGAAGGAAGCGCAATAGCTACCCGGTTTTGCACGTTTACCTGAGCCAAATCCGGATCTGTGCCAACCTTAAAGGTAACGGTTAGGGTGTAGTTTCCGTCATTGGTAGATGCGGACTCCATGTAAAGCATCCCATCAACACCATTGACCTGCGTTTCAATATTGCTAGCAACCAATTGCTGCACAAGGGTCGCACTTGCACCGGGATATCTTGCGGTCACCTGAATTGTAGGAGGAACAATATTGGGATACTGGGCAATGGGCAAACTATTAATGGATACCGCCCCAATCAATAGCATGATCAAGGCAATCACATTGGCCAGGACTGGCCGTTCGATAAAGAATTTAGATAGCATGATTATCGAGCTGGCATTGCCTCAATCGTAGTCTCTGTTGGTTTAGCTTCTTGATTAATACTTAGGTTAATAAATCCATTAATCACCACCTTACTATTTGCAGTTAAACCTTTACTGATCTCTACATATTTCTCAAAGCGCTGACCCAAGACAATATCCTGACGTTGCGCACGCATTGCATTATCTAAAACATAGACATAGTCACCCACTTGATCTGTCATAACAGCAGTCTTAGGCAACAATAAAGCTTGCCTTGGCGCGCCATACTGAGCCATGACGCGAGCATATAAACCAGGAATTAACTGATAGTTCTCGTTCTTCAAGATTGCCCGCAATTGCAGGGATCCAGTTTCGGTCGAAATTAAGTTGGCAGCGTAATCTAAGACACCTTCGTGTGGATATCCAACTTCATTTTGAAGTCCAACAAAGATAGGTAGCGTGTTTACTTCAGACTTGCGTTCCGAATTTTGATTTTGACCCTTTTCAAACTTCAAGAAATCTCTCTCGTTAATGGAAAAGTAAACATAAATTGGTGAGATCTGCTGAATAGTGGAGAGCTGAACACCTTTTGTCGTAGCATCCAAATAAGCGCCCACATCCAATAGATGTCTTCCCATGAGCCCATCAAAAGGCGCTCTGATTTCGGTATATCCCAAATTAATCTTGGCAAGGGTTAGATTAGCTTCAGCCTGCTGAAATTGAGATAAAGCTTTATCCACTGCAGCCTGAGAAGTAGCATTCTCTTTCAGCAAGGATTTCTGGCGACCATACTCACTCTTCGCTTCGGTATAAATTGCCTGCTTTAGTTTCACCTCTTGTATATATTGGTCTTGCTCAATTACAAATAGCAGATCCCCCTTCTTTACCATAGCGCCATCTGCAAATCCAATCTTCGTGAGATAGCCCTTTACTCGCGCATCAAGATTCACTGTGAGGTAGGGATCTACTAAACCGTCAAAGGTTGCAAAACTCCGAATCTCTTGCGAGAGTGGCTGCGCAATAGTTACTGGTGTTGGAGATTGTTTGATTTCTTTGCCACAAGACTTTAAGCAAATGATTGCTATCAAGGCAATTAGAACCAGCAGAGATACCCCAATTATCCGAGGCGAAAGCTTCTTTTTAAGCATGGGAATCTCAACCGTACTTAGCTTTCCTAGAAGTGCATTCCATCTGGCAGAGAGTGAACTCCATAGTGTCAAAATATACCTCCACAAGGGCAGCAGCAAAAGTTTGGCTTTGATTAAAAGGTCTTTCATGGCGCAGCACTTCCCTGAGTCGGCGGATTGGATATATTTAAAGGTGTATTTGATTTAGCTGGTGTAACTGATTGTGTAGGCTTGGATGGATCTGGAGTATCTACTAAAAACTTGCCTACCTTCACTGTTAAAGGATCACCCGTTCTTGTCAGGACAGAACCCCAATCCGTGCGATCAGACATATCAGCAATCATCTGGTCTGGTAACTGAGGAGGACTCATGTCTGCCGTCCAACCACCACCAAGAGCCTTAAATGCCCCAACATATCCAATGAGCTCATTGGATGAAGTTTGGACTAGGGAGTTTTGGATATTTAATAGATTTTGCTGTGCAGTAATCACCGTAGTGTAGTCACTCTGCCCGGTCTTATAGCGCTCAAGCGCTAAATCTGCGGCACTTTGCGCCGCAATTACGCCGCGACCTAAATCTTCTTTTGAGCTTTTAGTGGTGGAGATCGTAATCAGCGAATCCTCAACCTCCTTCTGCGCATTCAAGACTTGATTCTGATAAGCCAAGAGGCTCTGCTGGAAGATGGCATCCTGCACTCTGACCTGGTCCACAATTGCACCCCGATAGAAAAGTGGCAAATAAAGACCAGCACTTACTCCAGATGAGTTATTGCCCCAACTAAATAAGTTAGCGGAGGTTAGATTGCCATAGTTGGAAGTGGAGTATCCAAAAGTTCCACCTAGCGTAAAGGTTGGGAACAGTTGCGCCTTATTCACGCCGATGAGGGCCGATTTAGAAGCAGCATCAAACTCTGCCTGCAAAACATCGGGGCGGCGACGCAATAAATCTCTTGGCATACCAATGCCCAGTTCGGCCGGAGGCTTGAGACTTCCCTTAGTGTTGCCATAAGTCTTTTCGTAATAATCTGGAGGCTCACCTAGCAAAATACTCATGGCATGCTGATTTTTTTTCAAATTCGCAACCAAGCCCGGTATCTGTGCCTTGGTCTGCTCATACTGAGCTTGCGCTTGGCTTAAGTCCAGCATGGAGGTAGCACCATATTTAAAACGTGCACCTGCAATGCGTAAGCTTTCTTTTTGTAGGGCTAAGTTGGTTTTAGCAACCGCGATCAGCTCATCATAGTTACGGATATTGATATACGTATTGGCAACGTCTGCAGTGAGAGAAACATCAGCTGAGTAATAGGCTGCAACCCCTGATAAATAGGAGGTCAATGAACTTTGAACACCACGGCGATTCTTACCCCAAAAGTCCAACTCCCAACTCATTTGAACTAAGGCATTTTTTGAGACCAAATTATTAGCGTCATTAATCGCCTCTTGGATCGCGCTATTCCGATTGTTGTTATACGAAGCACTTAAGTTAGCAGATGGCAATAACGTAGCGTCACTCACTCCAAGTTGAGCTTGTAATTGGTAAATGCGTAAGGCTGTTTGTTGCAAGCTTAAGTTTTGCGCTGTTGCCTGCTTTAGCAAGGCATTGAGCGTTGGATCATTAAAGCTCTGCCACCACTCCACAGGATCCAGAATCTTGTTTGAGTTTTCACCCAAAGATTCTGTAAATTCCGTTTGAGTTGATGATTTATATTGATCGACAGCCTTAACTGGCGGCCTTGAATAATCTGGGCCAACCATCATGCATCCGGCCAACAGACAAGTGCTGGCAACGGTTAATGCATAAGCAGTTGTATTTCTAAGTAATCGCATTCAAGAATTTAGATTTGATCCCGATGGGTAAAGCTACTTGCTTCATTATTAATGACCATAATAAGGGCAAACCCGTTTTAAGAATACTAGGTCAATGCGTGGAATGGGCGCCCATATTAGGACTTTTTGATCTGCGCAATCACTGGAGCATGGTCGGATGGCTGCTCCCAGGCTCTTGGTACTTTATCCACGATGCTTGCACTGCATTTTTCTTTTAGGGCGTCACTGAGCAAAATATGATCAATGCGCATTCCGGCGTTTCTTCTGAAGCCCATCATGCGATAGTCCCACCAACTAAATGTTTTGGGTGCCTGTTCAAACATTCTGAATGAATCGCTCAGACCAAGCTTTATTAGATTCTGAAATGCCTCACGCTCTGGAGGCGAAACGAGATTCTGCCCTTCCCAAGCCTTGGGATCATGCACATCTTCGTCTGCTGGGGCGATATTGAAGTCACCCAATAGTGCGAGGCGAGAGTTTTGCTTGAGCTCATCATCCAGCCAAGTGTTTAGCGCCTTGAGCCAATTGAGCTTGTATACAAATTTATCGCTGTCAGGTGATTGCCCATTCGGAAAATACGCCGAGACTAGTCTCATAGGCTGAGTTCCGGCAAAGCAAACTGTCGCCGCGAGGATGCGCCGCTGCTCATCTTCGTGGTTTGGGATATTTCTGGTCGGTTTTAAAAATGCTGTTTCTATATCAGAGGCGATTGGCGCAAGGGCTGCCTTACGCAAGATAATCGCAACGCCGTTGTAGGTCTTTTGCCCGGCAGCCAAACTTAAGTAGCCCGCATCCTCTAACTCTTTATGAGGATACTTATCATCCGTGAGCTTGAGCTCTTGCAAACAGAGTGCATCAATTGGCTGTTTCTTTGCTTCCTGATCTTGCAGCCAACGAAGAACGTGTGGAAGGCGAACTTTTAAGGAGTTCACATTCCACGCTGCTATTCGAACTGAATCAGTCATCAATGCCCAACTCTTGCAACTTGCGAGTAATCGTATTACGCCCAATACCAAGGCGTTGCGCAGCTTCCACCCTTCTGCCGCGTGTTACCTCTAAAGCAGCTTGTAAAACAGCTTTTTCAAAGCGTGCAGTCAAGGCGTCAAAAACTTCTTTATCCCCATCTTGCAACATCTTGACAGCAAGACGGCCTAAGCCCCCCTCCCAATCCCCTACAGCAACTTTGCTAGAGGCGGGATTACTAGGTGAAGACTCTCCGTGAACAATGACGGGCTGTTCATTAACTTGGGCAACGATGTCGGCCGGAAGATCACTTACGCCGATGACGTTTGCGGGCGTCATCACAGTTAACCAGTGACATAGATTCTCCAATTGACGAACGTTACCCGAAAAAGGCATTGCGCTAATTTCTTTTAAGACTTCATCAGAAAGCTTCTTCGGCTCAACGCCTAAAGACTTAGCGCAACTGAGCATGAAGTGTCTTGCTAACATGGGAATATCTTCACTGCGCTCACGCAATGAAGGCATACGCAAACGAATCACATTCAAGCGATGCAATAAATCTTCGCGGAAGAGTCCGGCAGCTACTCTTGCATCGAGATTTTGATGAGTTGAGGCAATGATGCGCACATTTGCCTTAATAGGATCCTGACCACCAATGCGATAAAAATTTCCGTCAGACAGAACACGCAGTAAACGGGTCTGCAAATCAAAGGGGAGGTCCCCCACTTCACCCAAGAAGAGAGTGCCTCCATCTGCCTGCTCAAAGCGGCCACGACGTAAAGTCTGAGCGCCAGGAAAAGCCCCACGCTCGTGACCAAATAACTCAGATTCCAATAAATCTTTCGGTACAGCAGAAGTGCTCAAGGAGATAAATGGGCCTTTTGCGCTAGGGCTATGTTTGTGCAAAGCATGGGCAACCAATTCTTTTCCAGTGCCAGACTCTCCAGTAATCAGCACTGTGGCATTAGACTGGGCTAAACGGCCAATTGCACGGAATATTTCCTGCATAGCTGGCGCTTGACCAATAATCTCGGTGGCATCTTGCCTCCATGCGGTTAACTCTTTCGCCCCAGAATCATTGCGAATGCCCTGCTCAACTGCACGATGAATCAACTCAATCGCTTTTTCTACATCGAAAGGTTTAGTAAGGTATTCGAAGGCGCCGCCTTGGAAAGATGAGACCGCAGAATCCAAATCAGAGTACGCAGTCATGATGATTACAGGTAAATTTGGATGGCTCGCCTTCACATGCTGCAATAGATCCAAACCATTGCCACGTGGCATGCGGATATCTGAAATCAGAACCTGGGGGGATTCTTTTTCAAGGGCATTGAGTACATCATTTGGGTTAGAGAAACTCTTATGCGGAATATTCTCGCGCGCTAAGGCTTTTTCTAAGACCCAACGAATGGATTGATCATCGTCAACGATCCAAATTGGTTTCATGATATTTTCTCCTGCCTACGGTATGGAATTTGAATATGAAAATCGGTGCGCCCAGGACGACTATTGCAAGCAATAAACCCTTGGTGCTGCTGAACAAAGGTTTGAGCTAAGGTTAGGCCAAGGCCGCTACCCCCTTCTCTACCTGAAACCAATGGAAAGAAGATGCGCTCAATAATTTCTTCTGGAATCCCAGGGCCGTTATCAATTACATGAAGATCCATCGCCAGCTTATAGCGATGCTTTGCAATCGTGACTGAGCGCGCTACACGGGTCTTTAACTCAATTTGCGCAACACCACTACGAATCTCTTCCGAAAGTGCTTGTGCAGCGTTATGAACAATATTTAAGGTTGCTTGAATCAACTGCTCACGATCCCCCAATACATCTGGCAGACTAGTGTCGTAATTGCGAATAATGCGCAGACCTTTTGGAAACTCTGCCAGGACTAGGCTGCGAACACGCTCCAATGCTTCATGCACATTGAAGGATTCCATTACATGCGCCTTACGATGGGGCGCTAAGAGGCGGTCAACTAAAGTCTGGAGACGATCAGATTCTTTAATAATGACTTGGGTGTATTCACGCAAGCCCTTTTCTGGCAACTCAAATTCCAGTAGCTGAGCTGCCCCACGAATACCGCCCAATGGATTTTTAATCTCATGCGCTAAGTTACGCATCAACTGTTTATTGGCCTCTACTTGCTGCGTGACACGTTCATCACGCTCGCTGCGCAGCTGCTGATCGATCGGAAACCACTCCATCATGATGAGATCGGGATCATCCAAAGCAGCCACTACAACGTGAGCCGGAATAGAGTCTTGATGAATGCTTCCAGGTAATGCATCCAAAATCATTTCTTGGCGTTGAGCGAGCACATGCCCCTGCTTCACCTCAGAAATCATGTCATTTAATGCTTCGTTATCACCAAATAAATTGTGCACAGATTGCCCCTCAAGTGATTTACGCGAGAGGTCCAAAGCTGACTCAGCAGCCGGGTTCACGTACACCAATTGTTGGTTCTCTGCCGCAAATACCACGATGGCATTGGGCATCTGATCAAGCAATGTCGGAAAAAAAGGAGCAGCCGAAGCTGCTCCCTTGAACGAATTGCGCAACAGACCTGCGCTCAAGTTCTCTCCTTCGCTTACAGGGAGTAGTACATATCAAATTCGATTGGATGAGTAGTCATACGGAAACGTGTGACATCTTCCATCTTCAAATTGATATATGCATCAATCATGGATTCAGTGAATACACCACCGCGAGTCAAGAACTCGTGATCTTTCTTCAATGCATCCAATGCCTCTTCCAAGCTTGCGCAAACGGTTGGGATCTTTGCATCTTCTTCTGGTGGCAAGTCATACAAGTTCTTGTCAGCAGCTTCGCCTGGATGAATCTTGTTCTGAACGCCGTCCAAACCAGCCATCATCAATGCTGAGAAGCAGAGGTATGGGTTAGCCAATGGATCAGGGAAACGCGTTTCGATACGACGACCCTTTGGATTTGGAACGTGTGGAATACGAATAGATGCAGAACGGTTACGTGCTGAGTACGCCAACTTCACTGGAGCCTCAAAGCCTGGCACTAAACGCTTGTATGAGTTTGTGCCTGGGTTAGTAATCGCATTCAATGCTTTAGCGTGCTTGATGATGCCGCCAATGTAGAACAATGCGAATTCTGACAAGCCTGCATAGCCGTTACCAGCAAACAAGTTCTCACCATTCTTCCAAATGGATTGGTGAACGTGCATACCAGAGCCGTTGTCGCCAACTACTGGCTTAGGCATAAATGTTGCTGTCTTGCCATAAGCGTGGGCTACGTTTTGAATGACATACTTCTGCCAGATAGTCCAGTCAGCGCGCTGTACCAATGTGCTGAACTTAGTGCCCAATTCGTTTTGACCTTGGCCAGCAACTTCATGGTGATGCACTTCAACTGGAATGCCCAATGATTCGAGAATCAAACACATTTCAGAACGCATATCTTGGAATGTATCTACAGGAGCAACTGGGAAGTAACCGCCTTTTTTACCTGGACGGTGACCAGTATTACCACCTTCGATTTCAGCACCTGATGACCATGGAGCTTCTTCGGAATCAATCTTCACGAAGCAACCCTGCATGTCAGCACCCCAACGAACGCCGTCAAAAATGAAGAATTCTGGTTCTGGACCAAAGTAAGCTGCGTCGCCTAAGCCAGTACTCTTTAAGTAGGCTTCAGCGCGCTTAGCGATAGAACGTGGGTCACGGTCGTAACCTTTGCCGTCCGCTGGCTCGATCACATCACAAGTCAACACCAAGGTTGGCTCTTCGTAGAATGGGTCGATGTAGGCGGCTGTTGGATCTGGTCTAAGCAACATGTCAGACGCTTCAATACCCTTCCAACCAGCAATAGAAGAACCGTCAAATGCATGACCGCTCTCAAATTTGTCTTCGTCAAAAGCAGAGATAGGAACTGTCGTGTGCTGTTCTTTACCCTTTGTATCTACAAAGCGGAAATCAACAAAAGTACATTCTTTCTCTTTAACTAACTTCATCACATCAGCGACGGTCTTCGTCATGCAAATCTCCTCTATTAACTAAATTCGGAATCAAAACTCAAGGCATACACCCTTGTTCATTCCAGGCATCAAACATGCCTAATGGATGTATGTAATTTACTGAAGCAAACAAATGGGAACGCTCATTATTGCACTATTTAAGTGCTGAAATACCCCCGATACAAGCTCAATTACCCCTAAATGCACCTTTTTTGTGCAATTATTCTTGGCTGATATCGTGGATTTCGTAACCCAGCTCTTGAGTGCCGGCTCTTAAGGCAATCCAAGCACTTTCCAAAAGGTTGGCATTACCTTTAATGCCCAATTCAATATGGCGCTGGCTATAGACCCCACCCCTAGAGGCATCACCTACAGAGGGAAGACTAAAGACCTTAACCCCCGGGAAATTAGCCTCTATACGCTCCATTAGGGGGGTCAAAGTGGACTCAATTCCCTTGGGCACGATGAAACTCTGCTCTGCCCAGTTTTCTTGATGGAAGAGATCTTTGTAATAAGTATCTAGGCACCAAGCCATCATAGGCGCTGCCATCACCGGAAAGCCAGGAACAAAGTGATGCTCTTGAATTCGAAAACCGGGGATTTGGTTGTAGGGGTTCGGAATGATGTCGCTTCCTATTGGAAACTCACCCATCTTGAAGCGATGTTGATTCTCGGGGGTATTTAAATCCGACTTCATCGGATCG
The DNA here is from genome assembly GCF_018881605.1 of Polynucleobacter sp. UB-Tiil-W10. Classification (GTDB taxonomy): domain Bacteria; phylum Pseudomonadota; class Gammaproteobacteria; order Burkholderiales; family Burkholderiaceae; genus Polynucleobacter. The sequence continues at coordinate 1,595,935 of NZ_JACVPZ010000001.1, read as the reverse complement.
CCTTCAGCCATCGACTGAATTCGTCCAGCGATTAACTCTCTCGCGGTTGGATGCAATTGAGTTTTCGTACCGAGAGCAAGTGCTGCGCATTGACGGGTGTGATCATCTGGTGTCGCACCAATGCCACCAGTACTAAACACCACATCCCCACTCGCAAAACTATCTTTTAAGGTCGCGGTAATTTGCTCGGGGTCATCGGCAACATATTTAGCCCATGCAAGACTCAGGCCACGCTCATTGAGCAGCTCAATCAGCTTACTCATGTGTTTATCTTGGCGACGTCCTGACAATATCTCATCACCAATCACGATTAAACCAAAGCGACGCTGTGCTACATCTGACATCTCATTTGGGTCATCTATTTCAACTTTTTTCATTACATCACTCATCTCATTAGCCATCGTATTAACGATGATGGGGAAGCTCCATATCAACAACACGCGATTGCACAGTAAGCGCTTTATCCAATTCTTCTTCTCGCAACTGCTTGAGGGCATCCAATAAGAAGTAGCTAAACCACAATGCAGCGAATACGAAAATCAAAGAATAAATCCAGAGCGCTACAAAACTCACGATTGGAAACAGCACTAAAGCCAATGCAGAGGTCGCCCAAAAGAAGGTGGGTACTGCCCCCAGCATTCCCGATGCAATACCCATACAAAGCAAAGGCCAGCGATATTTTTCAATGAGAAGATCACGCTCTTCTGTGCTGGCATGTTTCGCAAGAACATCGTATGACATGAGGCGCATCGTCAACCATCCCCAAAGCAATGGGGGCAATACCGCTACCAGTGGTGGAACCCACCAAACCGGCAAAGTCAACATGATCAAAGCCAAACAAATCAATGCTGACCATAGGCTATAGAAGAGGCTGCCAAAGAAACCGCCACCACGTTTATATTCTAGGTCCTGAAATTGTGACTGCCTAGAGGCGATTCTCACAATCGCTGGTACCGTTGAAAAGGCAATGAACACTAGCAGACTGATTGTGATGAGAGGAATGATCAGCATGACAAAAAATAATGGCGCTATCCATGCTCTGGCATTCTCAAAGCCCGCCCAAATTAATCCGTCTTGTATCCAGCTAGTAAAGATAGAAGTTGTCAGAAAAATACTTAAGAGTTCGAGTGCGGGTGTCCAGGTCAGCCAAATGAGGCAGCCCCATAGAACCGAGACAATCAAAAATGGTCTCAAGCTCAGCCATAACATGCGCGGATGCATGGTGCCAACCAAGGCCATGCCAAATGATTTAAATACTTGCGGTAATCCGACCATACAGCTCCTATTGCCTGTGGACCTAAAGACCTACAGCCTACTTAGGCCTGAATTCTTTAACGGCTCGTACTAGACCTTGCCATTGCTGAGAGAGGACATTTTCTGAAACTGATAAATCTCTTACTCCCGTAGGATAGACCTCTTTAGGGAAGATGGCTGTTCTAAACACCATATCCCACCAAGGAAACAAAATACCAAAATTACAGCCCCCTAGAACACCAGGTTTGCCTATGGCCTCATGGCCATAACCTACTGCATGGTGCATGCGATGAAACATTGGTGAAATCATTACGTATTTAGCAGGTCCCAGATGAACTTTGAGATTGGCGTGCTGCCAGCTTTGAATAAATTGGCTTAAGGCAATCAGCATAATGAACTGGCCAGGAGACACGCCAAATAACAACGCAAAAAAAGCCATAAAGGTTGCGCGCATGATGTCATCCAGAATGTGATTGCGGTTATCAGACCATGCAGTCATGACTGTTTGACTGTGATGCAAAGAATGCAACTGCCACCACCAGTTAATTGCATGTGAAGCGCGATGGTACAAATAATCAACGAAATCTAACAACACCAGGTAGATCAAGAAACTGACAACTGGAATTGAGCTAACACCAGGCCACCACGATTCCACATTCAATCTGTCAAAACGAAAGTCATGCAAGATCGAATCGATCTCAAAGAAGAATCCAGATAGAGCAATAAAGATCAGTCCGTGAAAAATCCCTAGACGATGAAACACGGTGTAGAAAACATCCGCCCTACTCGTTTTTGCAAAGCGCTCTTGCTTTTCTGCAGGCGCGAATCGCTCCCAAGTTCTTAATACAAAAATAATTAAGAAAATTTGAATGCAGCCAAACAAAAACCAATCGATCCCATCAAACGCATCTTCCGCCCAAGACATTAAATCAAATTGATACAAAATCGGACCTACTACATTGGCAAAAAGGAATTCCTGCACACTCGCGTAGGCATTTGAAATAAATGAGGTGAAGGCAGTAAAGTCCATGCCTTATTTTGATGGATTTCCAGAATTTTTGGGTAGCAACCCAAAGCAGAACCCACTCCCCTTTAGATTAATAATGAGCTGCTCTAAAACGGCGGGTGCCCAAGGATCTTTTCTTGACCAAATACCTAGGTGGGCCATGGTGATATCGCCGTCTTTTAGGTCCCTGCTAGCTTTCTCCAATAGAACGTTATTAGGGTGCTTATCGGAATTCAACTCATCGCCCAAGAAGCCAGCAGCAGCCCAGCCTATGTGTTGATAGCCACACATATCCCCCATCCGAATTAAGACAGGTGAAGTTTTACCGCCAGGTGCGCGCCAAATCTTTTGTATGGGATGCTCGGTCAGCTCTTGAAAGCGCTGATCTACCTTACGGATTTCTTTACACATCGCCGCTTCGTTGTACAGAATCGTCATGCCCGCTTTAGGGCCAAATTGAGGTCTCTCAAAGACTTCACCTTTGGGGCCATCTTTTACAAAATAGGTATGGTCGTAGGTGTGACTACCAAAGTGATGACCTTCCTTAACGCGCTCCTGCCAATAACCCTTCCAAGAATCATCCAAAGAAAAGTCGCCGCGAAAAGTTTTTTCGTTGGATAGAAAAAAAGTAGCTTTCACATTTTGACGCTTCAGAATCTCAGCTACTTTTTCAGCTACAGACATATTGCCGGTATCAAAAGTAAGGTATACCTTCTTACTACATTCTGCAGTCTGAGCAAAAGCAGCCAATGAAAAACAGCCGAACATAAGCGCGGCTGTAATGCGTGTGAATGCGTTATGACTTATACGCTTCATGTGATGGCTATTCCCATCCAGCCCTTGGAGCAAAGAACACGCCATGCGGGGATTTGCCAACAGGTATTACGGTTACCAACTTCATGGAAGGGATATCGATTACCCCAACTTTTTTGGAGAAGCGGAAAGTTACCCATAAGGTTTTACCATCAGGGGTAATTTCCATATCGTCTGGACCGGCTGGAAGTCCGGTGATTTCACCAACCTTCTCCAAGGTTTGCATATTGATCAAGCTGATCGTAGAGGCAATTCGGTTACTCACAAATACATGCTTTTTATCACCTAAGGGGCGGAAATTATGAGCGCCCTTCCCTGTAGGGATACGTTTTACTTCTTTGCGAGTTCTCCAATCGATCACCTGAACATAGTCTTCGCCGGTAATGCCGACCAATAGGTATTGGTCTCCAGGCGTCATCCACAAACCAGCAGGCACTTTTCCTGTAGGCATGACCCACAATAGGTTTTGGGTTTCGAGATCAATTGCAGCAAGCTCACTGGAGTCTTGCAAAGTAATGAATGCAATTTTGCTATCGGATGTGAAAGCAATATGACTTGGTGTCTTAGCCAACTTCACAGTCTTCGCTAATTTGAGATTAGCACCATCGGCAGCATAAATATCCACACGATCCAAACGATTTCCGTTTGCCACAAACCATTTGTGATTCGGCGAGTAACCAATTTGGTAAGGATCAATAATGTTTGGTATCTTGCCAGTCAACTCACCAGTAGTTGGATTCATCAACACAACATCATTGCCAGCCGCATTAGCAATTAAGAGGGTTTTTTGATCAGGGGTAATCATTAAGTGATGAGGCTCTTTACCAACCGGAATGGTTTTAATGACCTGACGTGAAGTCATATCAATGAGACTCACCGAAGCTTCGCCTGAGTTGAGAATAACTGCCAGCTTTGGCTGACCTGAAGAGCTTGCTGGTGTAGCAGGGTTACTGGCTTGCGCAACAGCGTTTTGATTGACTAGCAGTAGCGCCAATAAAGCCGAGGTCGCAATAGTGCGAAAACCCCTAATCTTGATAAATTTGTACATAGCACTATTGTAAGCAATCGGGAGCTTCTAATAGGCCTCTAAATCAAATGGAAATGGTGTGGATTTGACCTAGCGCAAGCTTGATAAAACCTTTTCTAGGCGCTTTAAGGACATTGGGGTTGGTGTTTTAAGCTCCTGAGCATATAAAGCTACCCTCAACTCTTCCAACTGCCAACGAAAATCGGTCAAAGCCTGATCCTCAGCCATTGCATAGGAAGCGGAGCCCTTGCTGCCCTGCATCAGCTTTTGCCAGGGACGCGCTACTGACTCCCAATCCTTTTGACATTGGGCATCACGGCTGGGGTTGGAGCGTAATTTATCGATCCGCATTGCAATCGCTTTTAAGTAGCGCGGCACATGGACTAATTGGGCATACGGTATATCTGCCACGAACTTCGGAAATATCAGCCCTTGGATTTGCGTTTGAATGTCAACATAAGCAGTCGGTGAGGCCGCTTTTGCACTGGCAATCTTCTTTTGGAGATCAGCATGAGCTTGCAATGCATTTAAGGCATGGCGAGAAATCTCCTGAGCAATCAGTGATAACCTAGGTTTGCCAGCTTGCAAGCGCTCTGCAAATTGCTCAGCGTTCACCGGTAGCGGCTCAGTCATAAATGCACGCTCAAGGGCAAGATTCAGAATCTGCTCTATTAAACCTTCTACCGATCCCACATTGATAAATAGCAAACCTAATTCACGAATGCCAGGTAACTGTTTTTGCAAAGCCTTGAGCGTATCTTTATTCCCTAAGAAGAATAAGCGACGCAATCCCATGCCGTGCTGCTTACGAGCTTCCTCTAAATCATCAAATACTTCAAGATCGCAATAATCTATACGATCAACTAAGGCGGGATATCCAAATAAGGTTTTATTCCCTTTTTGAATCTCCAAGGTTTCTGGTAATTCTCCAAACTCCCAGGCGCGGTAACCACCCTGCTCGACCTTTCGAGTCGCATCAGCGTTAGTTGCACTAGGTCTAGATTTTTCGCCTACTGGCGGCTCCATACCCAACTCCACCTGGGCCGTCTCTTGAGCAATTGCTTGAAAGGCACTGCGGGCAGTCTGCCCATATTCAGATCGTAAGCGAGCTAAGTTACGCTCCACCTCGAGTTGACGGCCATGCTCATCAATCAAGCGGAAGTTCATCGAGGAATGTAGGGGCAAGGACTCGGGTCTGAAGTCAGTTCGCTTAATCTCTAAGCCGCGCTCCTTCCGGATATCGCTTATGAGGCCATCTAAAAAGTCGCCAACACCAAATTGCTTATCTTCCAACCTGCGATCAAGAAAGGACTTTGCGTAATCTGGCAATGGTACGCAATGGCGTCTTAATTTTTGCGGTAGTGATTTCAGTAGGAGAAGCACCTTCTCCTCACACATGCCAGGAACCAACCATTCACAACGGCGCCCATCTACTTGATTGAGCTGCGTTAAAGGAACAACCAGAGTTACTCCATCCTTTGGGCTGCCGGGTTCAAAGTGATACGTCAGGCTAAGCTGTGCACCACCGACCAACATGGTTTTTGGGTAGCGATCTACGGTGATACCCGCTGCCTCATGGCGCATCAAGTCTGCTTTTTCTAAGCGAAGCTGTCCATCCAGACCCTGCTCTTTTCCGAGCCATGCTTTAAGACTCTCACGACTCCGCACTTCCTTGGGGATGCGCGATTCATAAAAAGCAAATAGCAGATCATCATCCACCAATACATCGGGTCTACGTGAGCGATGTTCTAGGGCCTCAATTTCTTTAATAAGGCGACGGTTATGCCAGAAGAATCCAAATAAATTGGGGTATTTCTTTTTGGCATCAGTTTCTGTTTCACGTTGGAGCGCAGGAGTATCCATACGTCCAAACATTTCCTCCTGTACCAATGCTTGGCCAATAAATAATTCTCTTGTTTCAGCAGGATTGTGGGGCTCATAACGCACTCGACGGCCATGATAAATAGGCAAGCCATACAAAGTGCCCCGTTCAAATGCCATTACCTCGCCTTGACGGTTATCCCAGAATGGGTCGCTCAACGATTTAATCAAGCGATGTGCAGCAACGCGCTCAACCCATTGAGGCTCAATCTTTGCAATCGTCCTGGCATACATACGATTGGTTTCTTGTAGTTCACCAGCCAAAATCCAAGCGCCCGCCTTTTTGCCGATAGTGGAACCCGGCCAAATAAAGGGACGGATACCACGCGCTCCAACATAGCCCCCTGTTTTGCTATTGCGATCTTGAGATTTTTCGTCTTCTTCTTTTTTAGCTACATATCCAAGCAGGCCTGTTAATAAAGCAAGGTGAACTTGTTCATATGTTGCGGCTAGGCCGTTATCTTTCCAACCCTTCTCACCAAGCATTGTATGTAGCTGCCCATGAACATCGCGCCATTCACGTAAGCGCCGTGGTGATAAAAATTTACTTTTACAAAGATTCTCGAGCTGTCGATTGCTGTGCTTATGTTGCAAAGCATCTTGATACCAATTCCAAAGCTTTACGAAGCTCAAGAACTCTGAGCGCTCATCCGCAAACTGCAAGTGGGCTTGATCGGCTGCAGCAGCTTGATCCATTGGGCGATCGCGAGGATCTTGCGTAGCTAATGCAGAAGCAATAATGGTTACTTCTTTTAAAGCGTTCTGCTCTTTAGCAGCCAATAACATTCTGCCAATCCGAGGATCAAGGGGCAAGTCTGCTAATTGCTTACCAATCGCAGTGAGTTTGAAACTGTTATTAATATCCTTACCGACATCTTTAGCATCTGCCGACTCTGAATCATCAAACTCAATGGCGCCCAATTCGTCCAAAAGCTGCACACCATCGGCAATAGCTCTGCCCAAAGGTTTATCAATAAAGGGAAAATGCTGAATCTTAGGTAGACGCAAGGAACTCATGCGCAAGAGCACTGCGGCTAAAGAGCTGCGCAATATCTCAGGGTCAGTAAATTTAGGACGGCTGAGATAATCTTGCTCGCTATATAAGCGCACACAGATACCATCAGAAACGCGACCGCAACGCCCAGCCCTCTGATTGGCTGCCGCTTGAGAAATGGGTTCAATCTGAAGCTGCTCCACCTTATTGCGATAGGAGTAACGCTTTACTCTGGCTAAACCGCTATCAATCACATAGCGGATATTCGGAACCGTTAATGACGTCTCTGCAACGTTAGTCGTCAGAATGATGCGTCGCCCATTGCCCGGGCTAAATACTCTCTCCTGCTCCGCAACGGACTGACGCGCAAACAAACTTAGAATCTCCGGATGAAAGCGCTGTTGCAGCACATGATCTTTACGCAAGGCTTCTGCGCAATCACGAATTTCTCTCTCGCCTGGTAAGAACACCAATACATCTCCGGCACCAGCTGCACCTTCACGCCATAGACTGGCAATTTCTTGAGTCACGGCATCTGGAATTTCTTTGGCGGTCTTCGATTCTTTTTTGCCATCCGGCTTTGTATCTGGTTCTAGTGGCGAATAACGCTGTTCTACCGGAAATAGTCGACCACTGACCTCGATAACCGGCGCAATCTTTCCATTCATTGAAAAATGTTCAGCAAATCGCTGAGCATCAATAGTTGCTGAAGTGATTATTAGCTTGAGGTCTGGTCGCTTGGGCAGCAACTGTCTCAGGTACCCTAATAAGAAATCAATATTCAGACTACGCTCATGCGCCTCATCAATGATGAGCGTGTCATAGGCGCGTAACTGAGGGTCACGCTGAGTCTCCGCAAGAAGGATGCCGTCCGTCATCAGCTTGATAGAGGCTGTATGACTGCTCTTGTCAGCAAAGCGGACTTGATAACCCACGTCTTGACCAATTGGAGAGCCCAGCTCTTGGGCAATTCTCTTGGCAGTGGCGGTTGCTGCGATTCGGCGAGGCTGAGTGTGCCCAATGAGTTTGCCGCCATTAATCGTGCCTCGTCCAAGATCCAAGCAGATCTTGGGAAGCTGGGTGGTCTTTCCTGAGCCCGTCTCACCACAAACGATCACTACCTGGTGGCTTTGCAAGGCATCCTTGATCAGCTGACGCTGACCCGAGACTGGCAATTCCTCTGGAAAGCGAATTTCTAACCTACGTAAGGTGTTGGAAGCAGGCACAGGCGGTGGCATTGCTTTGGGTTTTTGTTGGTTTATAGGCTCTTGCACCCTATAATTTTCTCACTATGCCAACAAATGCACCGAATCAGGCCTTAATGGCCGAAGAAACTACCTCCAACTTCCCTTTCGTAGGGTGGTTGCGCGATGTTGCGCCCTACATTCATAGCTTTCGCGAAAAGACCTTTGTCATCGCCTTTGCTGGCGAACTGGTCCAGGAAATTGGTCTTGAAAATCTGATTGAAGATATCGCCATGTTGCATGCCATGGGTATGCGTATTGTTTTGGTTCACGGCATTCGCCCGCAAATTGAAGAGCAGTTAATGCTTCGGAAAATTACCAGCAAGTTTGGTAAGAGCGCCCTGCACAGTTATCGGATTACGGATGCAGCTGCTCTAGAGTGCGTTAAAGAGGCTGCAGGTGAATTGCGTCTCGATATTGAGGCAGCGTTTAGTCGGGGTTTACCAAATACCCCAATGGCTGGCTCACGTATTTCGGTAATCTCTGGCAACTTTATTACTGCAATGCCAGTAGGCGTTGTAGAGGGCACTGACTACATACATACTGGACTCGTTCGTAAAGTTGACTCTAGTTCGATTAGGCAATCCCTAGACAGCAATAAGATTGTCCTTCTATCACCCCTAGGCTTCTCCCCAACAGGCCAAGCTTTTAATCTCGCATACGAGGATGTTGCCGCATCTACTGCTGCCGCTCTCAAAGCAGATAAATTAATTTTCTTAAGTCCATACGATGGCTTAAAAGACGCTGAAGGTGATTTCATAACAGAAATGTCAATGGCTCAATTACAAGATTACGTTGGCCAGAACAAGGACATGGAGTTAGGCATGAAGAGTCTACTTAATACCTCTGGAAGAGCGATCAGGGCGGGCGTTAGCCGTGTTCATTTCTTGCCATGCAACCAAGATGGCGCGCTTTTAGAAGAGCTCTTTACCCATGACGGTATTGGCATGATGCTGGCCTCATCCGATATTGAGAACTTACGTGAAGCTAACCAAGATGATGTTGGCGGCATCTTGCAACTCACTATGCCCCTTGAGGATGAAGGTATTTTGGCAGCGCGTGGCCAGGATGTGATTGAGCGTGATATTCAGCGCTTCTCAGTCATTGAGCATGACCGCGTTCTCTTTGGTTGCGCTGCCCTCTTCCCATTTCCCAATGGTGTTGGTGAGTTAGCTTGTCTCGCAGTGGATCCTGATGTTCAAGGATCTGGCGATGGCGAGCGTCTACTCAAACGTGTTGAAATGCGCGCCAAGCAAGAAGGCATTAAAAAATTATTTGTTCTCACCACTAGAACCGAGCACTGGTTCTTAAAGCGTGGCTTTAAACGGGCATCAGTAGATGATCTGCCTGAAGAAAGAAAACAAATTTACAACTGGGATCGCAAGTCCATGGTTTTAACTAAAGATCTATAAGAAAAAAGAAATACATTAGAAAGGCATTACAGATGGCACGCATGGTTCAATGCATCAAACTTAATAAAGAGGCCGAAGGAATGGATTTCGCTCCACTTCCAGGCGAGCTTGGTAAAAAGATTTGGAATCAAGTCTCTAAGGAGGCTTGGGCTGCTTGGTTAAAGCAGCAAACGATGTTGATTAATGAAAATCGCCTCAACATGGCAGACCCACGAGCACGCCAATACCTTTTGAAGCAGGTTGAGAAGTATTTCTTCGAGGGTGGAGCTGATATGGCCCAGGGTTATGTACCCCCTGCCGAGTAAGCATTTATTTGGTATTGCGTTACAGCAATTGATTTATCTCAAACTGAAGTGCAATTTATAAAAATATATTTTTGATTGTTGTTGACACTGCCAACTAAAGGCGTAGGATGGAATTGTGGTGAGACAGAGTTGGTGTCTCGCTCACATTGGCGAAAGCCACTAAAGATAAGTGCATCTATGCACTTATGGATGTCGGAACTCAATATCTTCCGATTATCCGCGTCACGTTAAACGTGGCAAACAAACCCGATGGGCATACCCCGTCGGGTTTTTTAATATCTAAAGCGCAATTCTCTCAACGCCAGCCGCATTGCTAACGAGCAAAATATTAGCCTTTTCCTTGGCAAATAGGCCCACAGTAATCACGCCAGCGATTTGGTTGATTTGAGCTTCCAATGCAATAGGGTTTGCAATCTTTAATCCAGCAACATCCAAAATCCAGCCGCCGTTATCCGTAACAAATGGCTCGCTTTGGGTTTGGTTTAAATCTACACGCGTATCTTTAGCCAAACGAAGTGTGACTACCCCACCAATCTTTTCCAACGCTCTTGTAACAACACCCTGGGAAAGGGGAATAATTTCTACTGGTAACGCAAAGTTACCAAGCACCGGCACTTGCTTAGATGAATCGCAAATACAAATAAATTGCTTTGCCATTGAGGCAATAATTTTTTCTCGTGTGAGCGCCCCACCGCCGCCTTTAATCATATGACCAGCTGGATCGATTTCATCCGCGCCATCTACATAAGCCGGCAGACCTTGTACATCATTTGGATTGAGCACTTTAAAGCCATGCTTCAATAGTCGCTCAGTGGTTGCATTGGAGCTCGATACCGTGCCCGCAAAATGATCCTTATGTGGGGCTAGTGCATCAATAAAGCAGTTTGCAGTCGAGCCAGTTCCCACACCCAAGACCAGTCCAGCAGGGAGCTTAAGCACTTCATCTCTCGCAGCCTCACCCACCATTTGCTTTAGTTGATCTTGATTCATATACCTTACCAAATGCCTTTACTGGAACAGAGTTATTAATCCATCTATCATATGATATCCACAAGAAAACCACTTTTAGCAGCGAGCAAGCCCATGAATAGCACCTCTTCGTCACTAAGCCAACTAGAGCAACTCAAGAAAGTCACTACCGTTGTGGCCGATACAGGCGATTTTGAGCGCATGCAGGCCTTTCAGCCACAGGATGCGACCACAAACCCCTCCCTGATATTGAAGGCTGCGCAGCAAAGCAACTATCAAGATTTAGTGCGCTCTGTAAAGGATGCCCATCCAGGCTTGAGCCCAACTGATTTGGTGGATTACATCTTGGTCGCGTTTGGCTTGGAGATTTTGAAAATTGTCCCAGGTCGCGTTTCCACGGAGGTGGATGCACGATTGTCATTTGATACCAAAGCAACAGTAACGAAAGCGAAGCATTTAATTGCTCTATACGAATCCCATGGAATTGACCGAAAACGCATTCTGATTAAATTGGCCGGCACATGGGAAGGCATTGCTGCTGCCAAAGAATTAGAGGCTGAGGGCATTCATTGCAACATGACTTTGCTCTTCTCTTTAGTGCAGGCGGCTGCATGCGGAGCAGCTAACGCAAAACTCATCTCACCATTTGTGGGCCGTATCACGGATTGGCATAAAGCGAAGTTAGCTAGCAACTGGAGCGATAGCGCCAATGGTGGAGCGAATGATCCTGGCGTGACTTCGGTAAAGAGAATTTTTCATTACTACAAGCACTTTGGCATCCCTACTGAAATTATGGGAGCCAGCTTCAGAAATACTAGTCAAATCTTGGAGCTAGCCGGAGTAGATCTGCTGACCATCAGCCCAGAATTGTTGGCCGAACTTCAAAGCAGCAATGTATCTATTGAGAAAAAACTCAATGCTGCCAATGCTCAAACTGCGTTACAGGCCGAAGGCATTACGCCTTTAAAGCTAGATGAATCCAGTTTTCGCCTGCAGCTCAATAATGATGCGATGGCAACTGAGAAGTTAGCTGAAGGCATTAGGAATTTCTGTGTTGATACTGAGAAGTTAGAGGCTTTGCTGGCCAAGTAATTCAAGCTAAACCAATGGCAGATTATTGGCTTTGATGCGCTTTTTTGATTGAGTCCGCGAAAGCATTGGCAGTTTTCTCCTGCCCACTTTCACTAAAGTGGCAATCATCCCCAATCTGCCGATCTTGTTTTTCTAGTAAAGCGTCGGTATTGGCACCCAAAAAAATTTGCTTGCTATCAACTAATGCCGCCTGACCCAGGGCAACTGGGTTGGCTTCCTTCCAAGATGGATTAACGCCACATTTAGTTGCTATAGCAATAAATATATTTGCCCTCACCCCACCGCCCTCCAAGGAATCTACTAACGAGTGAAACGCACTGTAGTACTCCTGCTTTGAGGTGCCAAGGAGAAAATCGGCCTCCCCTTGATGTCAAATAATATCGGTTACTTTATAGAGGCCTGCAAACTGTGTGACCACTTCTAATAGCATTTTGTTTAAGTCGCCATCTTTTTCCCAACGAGATATTGGTGACCCGCCAATGCCAGAAGATATAACGACCACATTTTGAAAAGTGCCATTTCTTATCAGTTTATCGGCCATTAGCGTAATAAATTCACCCTGATTGTGGGATGCCCCCAATAATGGCGAGGATGCAACATAGCAATGTCCATTAAAGTAATTAACAACCTTATCGGGGAACTCAGTGGTGTATTTCTTTTCAGCATAATTTGCTGAATTTGACTGTCCTATTACCAGCAATACACCAGTATCTTTTTGCTGCGTTGGGCACACCACCTCCCGTTTACCGGAAGAGTTGACCATTCTCCCAAACTCATCATGCTGGTTTGATGCAAGAGTTTGCAAACCAAAATAAGCCACTCCCAAATACAGAAAAGTGATACCTATCTTTAATTTGATAGAACCCATTTTCTCTTTTAAATTCACTGGCAAATAGCCTTCTGGTAATTTTGAAGAAAGTTTACTGAAACTTCACCAATAATCGATTGATATTAGGTAGGTGGTTTTTAGATCGTTAACCCAACTTAATGATAAAGAGGGTCAAAGAAAGGGGAAGCAAGTCCCTGTACATCATTACTTGCCATGCTAAAACAAGCGAAAGAATTTCTATTACTTCTTGCCGGTATTAATACCGAGTAAAGAATAGGCTGGGCAATTACCGATCATTCCCGTTAGTAAGGGAACAATGCCTATCCAAGCCCACGGGCCAGTAATACCAAAACCAGCTAAGCCCATCAGCGTGACGCCAACAGTCATTCGTAGAACGCGATCAGTGTGTCCCATATTGCATTTCATATGAAGCTCCTTGTTTTACTTGGCAGCTTTATCAGTTTCTTTGGCTAGGCGCTGTCTTAATGCCTCATATAAGCATACGCCACTTGCAACAGATACATTCAAACTTGAGACTGCACCTTGCATAGGAATGCGCACTAGCTCATCGCAAGTTTCTTTGGTGAGGCGGCGCATACCCTCGCCTTCAGCCCCCATCACGATGGCAATAGGCCCCGTGAGGTCAATGTCATAAATCGATTTTGTAGCTTCATCATCGGTGCCGATTAGCCAAACACCAGCTTCCTGCATCTCTTTCATACTTCGAACGAGGTTGGTAACCGTAATAACGGGTATCACTTCTGATGCCCCGCTAGATACCTTGCTTACAGTGGCATTAATTGATGCGGAGCGATCTTTAGGAACTACTACAGCATCTACGCCAGCGCCATCTGCTACGCGCAGGCAAGCTCCAAAGTTATGGGGATCAGTAATGCCATCTAAAACCAGGAACAATGGCTTTTTCTGAGCACCCTCAGCATCTTCAACCACTTCAGTGACAGTGCGTGCCACAGTCATTTTTTCAGCCAAGGCCACAACCCCTTGGTGACGATCATGCCCTGTCAACTTATGTAGACGCTCAGCATCAGCGGCGTGCAAACGCTCACCCAAAATCTCTTCTGCTTGCTTTAAGAAATCCCCCATACGCCTATCGCGACGACCAGAGTCAAAGTACACAGACTTCAGACTATCTGGGTCAACTCGTAAACGCGCTTGCACCGCATGAAAACCTACTAATATTTGTTTCATCTTATTTTTCTAATCAATCTTTATTTGCGGCGTGCATTAGTACTACGAACCGGGGGTTTGCTGCCTGCAGGCTTGCCGACTGATCTACCCGGTTTAGCGGACTTACCGTTTTTATTGTTTTTACTATTAGCCTTGCTCTTAGACTGGTTAGCTCCTAAAGTCCCAGCAGATTTAGCTGCATTCACATTGATGCCGCTCGGCTTTTGTGGGATCTTGTTATCAGAACGACTTCTTTGAGGGGCAGCTTTTTTATTGGGTCTGCCTGTATCCGTTGCCAATAAAAGCTGGCGGCGATTGGAAGAGCCACCAGGCTCAGCACCAACTGATTTAACAAGACTAAATTCAATCTTACGTGCGTCTAAGTCAACGCGACTTACTAATACATGTAAGCGATCGCCTAAGCGATAGCGAATACCAGTGCGCTCTCCACGCAACTCTTGTCGAGCTTCATCATATTGGAAGTAATCTCCACCAAGCTCAGTGACGTGCACCATGCCTTCAACAAAGAGATTCTCTAATTGAATAAACAAGCCAAAGTTAGCAACACCGGTAACGGTGCCTGCATATTCTTGACCCAAATGGTCGCGCATGTAGTAACACTTCAGCCAAGCCTCTACATCACGTGATGCCTCATCAGCACGACGCTCATTCGAGGAGCAGTGAACACCCAATTGGCCCCAGATTGGTAATGCGGCATTGGCACCTTTAGGTGTTTTTACACCCTTGGCCACCCCAGCTTTTGCATCACTTTGAGATTTCTTAGCATTAACTGCATTCTCACGACCTTTGCCTTTACGCGGCAAGGTGAGATTCAGCGGTACCTTAGGCGGTAATACCGGCACGTATGGTTTTTTCTGGAGAATCGACTTGATCACTCGATGCGTTAGCAAATCCGGATAGCGACGAATCGGGCTGGTGAAATGAGAATACGCTGGGTAAGCCAAACCGAAGTGACCTTCGTTATCTGGCTGGTACATCGCCTGCTGCATGGAGCGCAATACAACTGACTGCAACATATTGGCATCAGGTCGCTCTTTGATTTCACGCATCAATTTTGCGTAATCACGAGGCTTAGGTTTCTCTCCGCCACCCAAAGACAAACCTGAGGTTCTCAGAACTTGACGCAAGGTAACTAACTTCTCTTCTGATGGTTCACCGTGAACGCGATATAGGCTCAGATGCTTATTTTTATCAATGAAGTCAGCAGCGCAAACGTTAGCAGTCAACATACACTCTTCAATTAAGCGGTGAGCATCATTGCGAAGACGTGGTTCAATGCGCAGAATCTTGCCAAGCTCGTTGCTGATGATTTGAGTCTCGGTAGTTTCAAACTCAATAGCGCCCCGCTTCTCACGAGCGGCCAATAGAATCTTATAAAGAGAATAAAGGTTGCCCAGTAATGGACGGAACTGCGCAAAGCGCGTTGCTTCAGGACCCTTGCTATTAGAAAGAATTTCCCAAACAGTATCGTAGGTAAAGCGCTGCGCCGAGTGCATGACTGCTGGATAAAACTGGTAAGCCAAAACAATACCGTTGTTATCTACAACAGAGTCACACACCATACACAGGCGATCTACTCCGGGATTAAGCGAACAAAGGCCATTCGAGATCTTCTCAGGAAGCATCGGAATGACACGTCTTGGGAAATACACCGAAGTGGCACGCAATAAACCTTCATCATCCAATGGTTGACCAGGCTTTACATAATGCGATACGTCAGCAATCGCCACAATTAAACGCCAGGCCTTAGTCTGGCCGTACATGACGGGCTCACAGTAAACGGCATCATCAAAGTCTCGCGCATCAGCGCCGTCAATAGTTACCAAAGGTACATCGCGAAGATCAACACGACCCTCTAAGTCCGATTGCTGCACCGTATCTGGCAATGCTGCCGCCTCTTTCATGGCTGAGGCGGAAAATTCGTGGGGGACGCCATATTTACGCACAGCGATTTCGATTTCCATACCGGGATCATCAATCTCGCCCAAGACTTCAACTACGCGACCAACTGCCTGGCGATAGCTATCTGGGTAATCAATAATTTCAACACTAACAACTTGACCTAGCTTAGCAGTGCCCTGACCTTTTGGTGGAATCAAAATGTCATGACCAATGCGCTTATCTTCCGGCGCAACAATCAGGACACCATTTTCATTTAAGAGACGCCCAATAACTACTTTATTGGCGTGCAGAACTACCTCGACAATTTGCCCCTCTGGACGACCACGTCGATCTGTTCCCAATACTCTGACATTAACTCTGTCACCATGCATTACGCGTGACATTTCTCTTTCAGATAGAAAGATATCTTCGCCACCATCGTCGGGTATGACAAATCCAAATCCATCTCGATGCCCTTGGACTGTTCCTAAGCGGTCAGCCTCACGTGGCACCAAGTCTTTTGCTTTACGCATTTAATTCCTTCGGCAATACATGCCCTGTCTATATATCTATTGATATCTATTTTTGTTATGAATAAGGCTACTGTATCAAACCACCAAGTCTGAAGGGAAAAAGCCAAATGGGGGCGGAAATGACCTCAAAACGCCCATCCCTCTATAATAAAGGTATGCCCAGGTGGCGAAATTGGTAGACGCACCAGCTTCAGGTGCTGGCGATCGTAAGGTTGTGGGGGTTCGAGTCCCTTCCTGGGCACCAAATACACCTACAAAGTCCTATATGGGGCCAAAAGCGCCTTTTTCAACAGGCATAGAAGTTTGCTCCTGATGAAAAACCGCCCAAAGGCGGCATTTCTTTAAATCGGTAATGAATACTCATTAATGACTATGCGCATTTTTGAGAGCTGCCTCACCCGATTCCTTAGCGTTGGGTAGGATCAATCGCCGTAATTTGCTCAGTGAATATAGTGGTGTCGATTTTCTTACCACCAAGCCATGCTCCTATAACTTTCTCGATAATCTCTTTAGGCTTCACAGCGGCAATAAATTGAGAAATCATGGTGCGGTTGAATTTTTTTACAGGAAATCTCTCTGATAGTTATTGTTCCGATTTATGCCATTGACCAGCCATTTATATAGTCTTCCTTAACCCTAAATAGCTTTAATATAGGGCTCTTAACTAAAAGCTCTCAACATACCCTGACTACCCAATTGAATCCCGCCTTACTCAAAGACTCGAGCAAGAAATCCAAAGCAATTAGCCTTTTTTCAGCTACCGCCCTAGGTATTGGGGGGATGATGGGTGCTGGGCTGTTTTCCCTTTTAGGCACTGCCAGTGCTCATGCGGGATCTCATATTCCTTTGGCCTTTTTACTGGGCGCCGTTGCTGCCTCATTTTCGGTTTACTCTTATGCCAAATTAGGCGCCACTTTTCCTAGCAGTGGAGGTGCCGCCACATTCACAGTAATGAGCTTTGGGCCAGGGGTAATTTCGGGCGGCCTCAATATATTTCAATACATCGCTTATCTGATTGCTGCTGCGCTTTATGCCGCAGGTTTTTCTGAATATGCCAACACCCTATTTGGCGGAAATTTATCTCCACTGGAAGTAAAAATAGTTGGTGCTGGCATAGTCATTCTTTGCGCCGGCATTAACTTGCTAGGCACCGATATTGTTGGCAAAGCAGAAATGTTAGCGATTGGCTTTGTAACACTTGCTCTGTTACTGTTTTCTGTCGAAGGCATTCATGTTGCCAATGTTGAGACATTTCATTTTTCTAGCTGGTCTCTGAATGGCATCGCGATTGCCACTGGTATCTTGTACATCAACTATCAAGGCTTTGGGGTGGTAACCAACTCCTCAAATGCGATGCACGAGCCCCAAAAAGAGTTGCCACTTGCCATGTTCTCTGCGCTCATTTTGGTAACGATCGCTTATGTACTGGTTAGCACCGCAGCAATACTTCTGCTTTCCCCTGCTCAAATGTCGCTTTACAGCGGCCACGTATTGGCTGAGGCAGCCCAAATCGTTGCAGGTAAAACAGGCTTTGTTGTCATTGGGGCGTCCGCCCTCTTGGCCTGTGCCGCCGCACTCAATGCCACCATCTTTGCCGCCTCGAATATTGCAGCAGACATGACAAGGAAAAGCTCCGTTTCCAAAGCTCTGAGTGAGTCTGTTTTAAAAACACAGTTGCGTGCATTAACCATCTCCGCACTCCTGGTAATTGCTTTGGTATTGGCATTCCCGCTAGATGTAGTTGGCAAAATGGCTAGCCTTGCCTTTTTATTGGTATATGCAGCAATTACCTATGGGCATATTCGAGTGCGTAAGCAAACTGGTGCAAAGTTATGGCCTCTCTGGACGGCCATTATTATTAACTTGAGCTTGTTTACGACGCTGCTTTTGAATGTAATTGAAAGTGCACCAGGCAGCGCAATTGCGCTGGGCTGCGCCTTAATTGGGTCCTTTGCACTAGAGGCAACTTCCCGTAAATTTCTGAGAAGGAAATTAGAGCCCCATTGAGCGGTGCAAGATTTTTGATTTCATCTCCACCCAAAGACCTTCAAAGTCATCGATCTTATTTTCAGAAATCTGAACTGGTTCAAATAGGCCGCCAAAAATAATAGAGCCCTTCTTAACCAATGTCTTTTCAAACTCACCAAGACCAATAGGCTTATCCTCAATGTCCCTTGTGAGCTCCGCTGAACAGACAATCGCATCCGTGTCGTCGCGGTCGATCACTGCAAACTCAATAAACTGTTGATTCTTTTCAACGATTACTAAAGTTCCGCGGGCATAGCAAACTGCCTCATGCGCTTGCACAATATAAGCAAGAAACTGATTTGCCTCTTCATCTTTCTCAAAAGGGAGATCATCAATAAAAAAGAGATATTGGTCGCCTTCACCGTCTACTAAGGTAAATACCTTTGGCACTACGCCATGACCCAAAGCTAAGTTACGGTAATAACTAGAAATTTCAACAGCAAGATTTTCGGCAAATAAGTGCATAGCGGTTCAAGGGAGATGATTATTGATTAATGTATTTCTGTAAAAATTTTAGCGTACGCTCCCAAGCCAGCTGAGCTGCTTCAGCGTTGTACTTCAGAGGCGGTAAGTCCCGCGAATCTGCTTTAGGGTTTGCAAAGGCATGCTTTGTATCGTAGCGATGAAATTCATAATTCACGCCTGCTGCTTTGAGCTTTTCCTCCAACTGATCCACTCCTGAAATCGGGAAAAATTCATCATGCAAGGCCCAATGTCCAAGCATCGGCTTAGTAATAGCTTCAGCATTAACGTATTCAAGAGGCGGGTTACCGTACCAGACGATAGCGCCGTCTAACTCTGGCACATTGCAGGCGGCCAATACGGTTAACGCACCGCCCATACAGAATCCAGTAACTGCAACTTTCGCGCTGCCAGTTGCCTTCAAATATTGAACGGCACCCCGAATATCTTGACCAGCGGCATCCCCAAAATTGAGATCACCCATTAAATGTTCAGCTTCATTAGCCTCGAGAGCCAACTTACCGCGGTATAAATCAGGAACCAGCGCACGATACCCTGCTTTAGCTAGGCGATCGGCCACGGCCTTAACCTCTTCATCAAGACCCCACCACTCCTGAATGACAACTACTCCAGGGGCATTCGCTTTATCACGTGGCTCAGCTAAATAACCATTCAATGCCTGTCCATCAGGTCTTTTAAATTCAATCATGAGATCTCCTTATGCTTTTTTCGTATCGTTATGAATATATCCTACCAGCCAGAATGTCAGTAACCCACAAATAACTGCGCCGTAGCCAACCAAGTTGTAATGCTCCATCTTTCCGTCTGGTGCAATAGTGACGACTAGGCCTGCCAAAACAGATGCAATTCCAGAGGCTAGCATCTGAGTTGAGCCTACTAGACTCATAAAGGTTCCCCGGATCTTTGGCTCCACGAGCTGGCTCACAATAGCCATAGCCGGGATCATACGCCCTGAAATCAAGATAAAAAATGATGTGGAGTTAATCAACACAACCCAAAGGGGAACCGGTTCAAGATTAGTTGTTACTATCAGCGGAATTAAGCTAACAATCGCCAGAACTCTAAACACTCTAACCTTGCCATATTTATCAGCCATTTGACCTATCAACCTTGAGCTCATCAAAGTAGCAATACCACCACATAGGTAAATTAAAGAAATATAGGAGTTAGCAACGCCGACATTAGAGGTGAGATACAGGGCAATATAGGGAATCACTGAGAATCCGGTGATCATAATTAGTCCCATAAACATAAAAGCGCGTGCATGTTTGTGGGCAATCAGAATGTCATAGATTTGCCTAAAGCGACTACCCTCCTGGACGTGATGTAAATGTCCAGAAATTTTAGGGATAAAGCGATATCCAACAAACAAAATCAATATAGAGATGAGGCCAATAAACATGAAAGGAGCACGCCAGCCTAGAAAGCTAATGTGGTTTGCTAAGAACAAACTTAAAGGCACGCCAGCGACTGTTGAAACTGAGAAAGCGGCCATGACCGTACCCAGCGCTTTCCCTCTGCGTTCAAAAGGAATGGAGTCGGCAACAATCGTCTGCACTAATGACCCTAAGATGCCTCCGAAAGCACCTGCGCAGGCACGCGCGATAAATAGCATGTGATAGTTTTGGGCAAACCCACAGGCTATGGTTGCAATAATGAAGCAAACATACAAACGCAGAAGCAATTGCCTGCGCTCAAATCGATCGATGTAATAGGTGGCAAATACGCCTGCAATCGCAGCCGCAAAAGTATAAGAAGATAGCAATAAACCAAATTGATGCGTATTGATCGATAAAGCGCTAATGAACTGAGGCCCAAGCGGCATCATGATCATAAAATCCAGAATGTGGGTGAACTGAATGCCAGCCAAGGAAAGCAAAAAGAATCTCTCTTGCTGAGGGGTGCGAACTAAATTCAATGTAGACTCAACAGTGCAAATGAGGGGGACAAAAGACCATTATCCTCGCTAGCGCACGGATCTGCTTTGGGGTAGGATTGTGGCTACATTGCCTACCTACCTATTGCTGAATGGAAATTATGGACTTGCCAGCTTTGTCAGACACGACAACAACCGTCTCGCTTACCTTTGTTCTGATGGATATCTTTTTTGGGGTTACGGGCTTAATCCTGATTCTCATATTCCATGGTAGCGGCTTAAATCACATGGCCATGCGTTTCGAGCGTATTACCAAGGTAAATCTAGAACGCAATCAATATGATTGGGTCTTTTTTCACTTCTACGTAGCCTTCATTATCATTGCCTTGATTCATATTTGCGAGATCTTCATTTGGGCAGCCATGCTCTTTTGGTTTAACCTAATACCTAGCGGGGTAAATGCCATTCTTTTTGCCGGGAGCTGCTATACGACTGTGGGTTTTATATCTGACATTCTTCCGTATGGATGGAAAACGGTGCCCTTCTTTATCGCCTTTTCAGGCCTTTTTTCAATCGCTTGGACTACTTCCACAATGATTGGAATGACAGGCATTTACAGACAAGCTTGGAATCTTAAATATCTGGGTCGCTATAAATAACTTTAAATAAAAACCCTAAAAACAGTCCTTTATTAGGTTAATTCAGGGTTTTTTTTAGGCAAAAGAGCGTGTTTTCCAGAAGTTAAGAAACTGCCTTAAGTTTTGATGTAATAGCCATAAACACATCGATTTCCACCTCTAGAGGGGTCATGAGTATCGTAAATGACACCATTCACTATTGCAGTCAAATGCTTAGAAACCCTCACAATTAAGACTCCTGAAGGCAGCTCATCTAACCTTAAATGAACTTGGCAGCCAGCGCCTATTTTCATCGTAGGCACCCATCGAAAACCCAAGCCAAGAATGTAGTCATGAAAGACATTGCGATGATTGCCGTTTCTAGGAGATGAGCCTTTGGCATTAAGTCTTTTAGAAAGTCGATCATTTCTGAGTTGGGCGTAACTCTCATTTGCAAGTCTGAGCTGCTCATAGACCTGCAGATACGGCAACCTAGCCGCAATGGCGATTGACCTCACAACACAGTCACCTGCGCCACCCTTAAAGCCAGCGGTCTCCCTACCCCCATCGTGATATTGAAATGGGAAGTTAGAGGGTGCTTTAGAGAATGGGTTTAGAAATCCGAACATTTGCTGATGACCAATAAAAAATGGATTTGCTGATTGGGCAAATCCATTCTTATTTAGGGTGTTGGCTAAATTACTTAGCGTGCGCCTTCTTTACCTCTAAACGCCAAGCATGCAACAAAGGCTCTGTATAACCATTTGGCTGCTCAAGACCTTTGAAAATCAAGTCGCTAGCAGCTTTATAGGCATACGAATCTTTGTAGTTAGGCATCATTGGCTGGTACAAAGCATCACCAGCATTTTGACCGTCAACTACTTTAGCCATACGCTGCAATGATTCGTTCACTTGGTCAGCGCTAACAATATCGTTGAGCAACCAGTTTGCAATGTGCTGACTGGAGATACGCAAAGTTGCGCGGTCTTCCATTAAGCCTACGTTATGAATGTCAGGCACTTTAGAGCAACCAACACCTTGATCAATCCAGCGAACCACATAACCCAAGATACCTTGGCAGTTGTTATCCAATTCTTGCTGAATCTCTTCTTTAGACCAGTTTGCCTTCTCAACTACCGGAATAGTCAATAAATCATTGATCAATGCTTCAGCTTCGGCAGCAGTATCGAGCTTTTCCATTTCCTTCTGGAGCTCTGCTACGTTTACTTGATGGTAGTGCAGCGCGTGTAAGGTAGCTGCTGTTGGTGATGGTACCCAAGCAGTATTAGCACCAGCTTTTGGGTGAACAATCTTTTGCTCAACCATGGCTTTCATCATGTCTGGCATTGCCCACATACCTTTACCGATTTGAGCGCGACCACGTAAGCCACAATCCAAACCTGCAAATACGTTGCGACGCTCATAAGCGGATAACCACTTGCTGGTTTTCATATCACCTTTGCGCATCATTGGACCTGCATACATCGCAGTGTGCATTTCATCGCCTGTACGATCTAGGAAGCCAGTGTTAATAAAGGCTACGCGCGCACCTGCAGCAGCAATAGCCGCCTTAATGTTGGCACTCATACGACGCTCTTCATCCATGATGCCAAGTTTGACAGTATCCGCTGGCAAGCCGAGCAATTTCTCAACGCGACCAAAGAGTTCGCCAGCAAAAGCCACTTCTTCTGGGCTGTGCATTTTTGGTTTGACGATATAAACAGAGCCCTTGCGAGTATTACCAATGGTTTGGCTTGCTGGACGATTGATGTCATACAAAGCAATCAACACTGTCACTACCGCATCTAAGATACCTTCGTAGATCTCTTTACCTTCACCAGTAATGATGGCTGGGTTAGTCATCAAATGGCCAACGTTGCGAAGGAACAAGAGTGAACGGCCATGCAAGGTAACGATGCCGTCTTTTGCATCAACAGCGCCGATACCGGCCTTGTACTTACGATCTGGATTTAGAGTGCGAGTAATCGTCTTATCGCCCTTCTTCACTTCTTCAACCAATGTGCCTTTGAGAATGCCGAGCCAATTTTCATAGGCAAGAACCTTGTCATCGCCATCAACTGCAGCAATAGAGTCTTCTAAGTCCAAAATGGTAGAAAGTGCTGCCTCAAGGACAACATCATTGATGCCGGCAGGATCACTTGCACCAATAGTTTTGCTCTTATTGATTTCAATATCAATATGAACACCGTTATTGCGCAACAAGATAGAGCTTGGAGCCGCAGCATCGCCTTGGTAACCAACGAATTGCTTCTCATCAGCCAAGCCAGTTGATGTGCCGTCTTTTAACTTTACTGACAGCTTATTACCGTCTACTGTGTAAGCCACTGAATCACGGTGCGAACCTTTAGCCAATGGCGCAGCTTGATCCAAGAAATTACGGGCATAAGCAACTACCTTAGCACCACGAATAGGGTTATACGCGCCAGTCTTTGTAGCGCCATCTTCTTCAGATAGCACATCCGTACCATAAAGGGCGTCGTACAAAGAACCCCAACGAGCATTAGCCGCATTTAATGCATAACGTGCATTGAGTACTGGAACAACTAATTGAGGGCCAGCCTGCAGAGCCAACTCGTCATCTACGTTTTTAGTTGTCGCAGTAATTTTTCCTGGAACATCTACCAAGTAATCAATCTCTTTGAGAAACTGGCGATATGCAGGCATATCTTTGATTGGGCCTGGATTGGCTTGATGCCATTTATCCAAATCCAATTGAATGCGATCACGCTTTGCGAGCAATGCATCATTTTTTGGAGTTAAGTCTTTAACGATCTCATCAAAGCCCTTCCAAAAATCAACACTCTTAATGCCAGTACCTGGAAGTACTTTGTCTTCAATAAATCGATATAAAGGGGTTGCCACTTGGAGGCTATTGCAGGTAGTGCGCGCAGTCATGTTGTTATCTTCTTAAGCAAAAGTTAATAAATAGGTTTGGTTTATAAATTCTTAAATATTTTCCATCAATCCTGGAATGGATGCTGGAGGAGGATGGTTTCATCGCGCTCTGGGCCTGTAGACACCATAGCGATAGGCTTACCAGCAACTTCCTCAATACGGCGCAGGAATTTTTGCGCCTCAGCAGGCAATTTGTCCCACTCACGGATACCGAAGGTTGTACCCTTCCAACCCGGAAAATCTTCATAAATAGGTTCGCAACGGGCTACGGATTCTGCGCCGCGTGGCAATACATCCAACTTCATACCGTCAAGGTTGTAACCAACGCATAAACGAATCGTTTCAAAACCATCCAAAACGTCCAGCTTGGTAATGCAAAGACCAGATAATCCATTGATCTGAATTGAGCGCTTCAATGCAGCAGCATCTAACCAGCCGGTACGACGCGGGCGTCCTGTTACAGAGCCAAACTCTTTGCCAACTTCAGCCAAACGTACGCCAATCGGATCCTGCTTTGCAGGATTGTCATGATCGTAGAGTTCGCTTGGGAAAGGACCAGCACCAACGCGTGTGCAATAAGCTTTAGTAATGCCCAAAATGTATTGCAATGAGTCTGGTCCAACACCTGAGCCGGCAGCGGCATTGCCTGCTACGCAGTTACTGGAAGTGACATACGGATAGGTACCGTGATCAATATCGAGCAATGTTCCCTGCGCACCTTCGAATAACAAATTCTGACCAGATTGCTCAGCAGTGTACAAAGCGCTAGAGACATCCACCACCATTGGTTTAAGACGCTCTGCGTAAGACATTGCCTCAGCTAATGTCTTTTCATAACTCACTGGCTCAGCGCCATAGTAATTGGTGAGCATGAAATTGTGATATTCCAAGTTCTCACGTAACTGTTCCGCAAATTTTTCTGGGTAGAACAAATCTTGAACGCGCAATGCACGACGAGCAACTTTGTCTTCGTATGCAGGCCCAATTCCACGACCTGTAGTGCCAATCTTGGCTTCGCCACGTTTCTTCTCACGGGCATGATCAATCGCAACGTGATAAGGCAGAATTAAAGTCGTCGCCTCTGAGATCTTCAAGCGAGATTGAACATCTAAACCAGCAGACTCAAGTTCACCGATTTCTTTAAAGAGGGCCTCTGGCGACAGCACTACGCCGTTACCGATGTAGCAGATCACATTTTTATGCATGATTCCAGAAGGAATCAAACGCAGAATTGTCTTCTTGTCGCCGATGATGAGAGTATGGCCTGCATTGTGACCGCCCTGAAAGCGAACCACTGCTTGGGCATGATCAGTCAACCAATCAACTACCTTACCTTTGCCTTCATCACCCCACTGAGTGCCAATGACAACTACGTTACGACCTTTAGTTTGCTGCTTTGAAGACATAATGAAATCCAAAAAGATAATTACAAAATAAGTGAACTGCTTGATGCCTAATTTATTGCTTTACTTCTGTTTTACATCCCAAGAGTTGCCCTGTTTGACCAACTCCCGATCACATTCATATTCTGCAGCTTCTACTGCCGTACCTGCTGGAATTTGTATCACTACCTCACCCTGACTTCTCAGAGTTGCGATCACCTTGCTTAATTCAGCATCATCAATCCAAGGAGCCAAGATAGCCAACTTGCGAGTATTCAATGGCGATAAATTGGCTAGGGTTAATAGATCCAAAGAAAAGCCTGTTGCAGGACGCGAACGACCAAAGGCTTGACCTACGTGGTCATAACGACCCCCTCTGGCAATCGGTTGCGGCAATTGATCAACGTACGCGGCAAACATAACACCACTGTGATACTGGTAACCACGCAGATCAGCCAAATCAATACTGAGCTCTAAATTAGTAGACAACTTTGCTGCAGCAGAAACTAAACGCTCAAGATCCGCCAAAGCTTGATCAACCGCTGCATGCTGAGGCAATACTTTCTTAGCGTTTGCCAATACTTCAGAACAAGGGCCATTCAATTCAGTCAATGCCATCAGCGCTTGAGCGATATTTGCAGGCAAGCAGCTTGCCCATTGACTTAGGCGAGGACGATCTTTACTTTGAAGTAAGCCATATAACACTTCAATAGTTTCTTTATCTAAATTCTGACCATCTAAGATACCCTCCAAAATGCCGGCATGCGACAAATCTAGGTAGACCTTCTCTAACCCAGCAACAGACAGTGTTTTGAGCAATAAGGTAATCGCCTCAAAATCGGCTTCCCAGGTTGCACAACCGTAAATCTCTGCACCAAGTTGTAATTCTTCGCGCGCTGAGCTACCAACAGGAGTGCGAGCATGCGCAACAGAGCCGGCATAACAAAGACGGGTGACACCAGCACGATTTAAGAGGTGTGCATCAATACGAGCCACTTGGGGAGTCATATCGGCACGCAAACCTAATGTACGGCCAGATAACTGATCTACCAGCTTAAATGTTTGAAGATTGAGATCCGAGCCGGTACCGGTCAATAAAGAATCCAAGAACTCTAGAATTGGAGGCGCAACTAATTCATAGCCATAAGACTGATACAGGTCCAAGACGGCACGACGCAAAGACTCAACCTTGCGAGCCTCGGCAGGCAAAACATCTGCAATATCTTCAGGAAGTAACCAGCGATTCATGATGTGAACTATTTGCTTTCTTATTTTTTGTGCAAGAACTTAAAGAACTCACCATTCGGCTCAACCACCATGATGTCTTTCTTATCCTTGAAAGAACTTCTATAGGCCTCTAAGCTTTGATAGAACTGAGCAAATTGGGGATCGCGCCCAAAGGCCTCGGCATAGAGTGCAGTAGCTTTAGCATCGCCTGCACCCTTAATTTTTTGCGCATCCCGATAGGCTTCCGCCAAGATCGTGTCACGTTGACGCTCTGCGTTCGCACGAATCTTGTCAGACTCTGCGGCGCCCATTGATCGCAATTCATTTGCAACGCGTTTACGCTCTGCTTCCATACGGCGATAAACAGAATCGCTAATTTCCGCTAGAAGATCAACGCGCTTTAAGCGAACGTCTACGATTTCTACGCCGATATCAGATGCATCATCGGCGACCTTCTTGCGAATACCCTGCATGACTTCTTCACGCTGATCAGAAATCAATTCACGCACAGTACGTTTAGTGAATTCCTCATTGAGAGCTGAGCGTACCAATTGCGTCAAGCGGTCTTGCGCCAAACGCTCATCACCTTTAAAGCTAATAAAGAACTTACGTGGATCAACAATCCGCCACTTCACATAAGAATCTACTAATAAGTTTTTCTTTTCAGCAGTAATGAAACGCTCTGCTTCTGGATTATCAATTGTCAGTATGCGACGATCAAAAAAACGGACGCTCTCAAATGGGGCTGGAAGCTTTACTTGAATTCCTGGCGCTTCAATCACGCGAACAATCTGCCCAAATGAAAACACCACAGCAAACTTGCGCTGATCCACAACAAAAATACTGGAAGACAGCACATATATCAGTGCAATAAAGCCAATACCCGCAGCAATTAAACGATTGGCGTTCATTATCTGGACTCCCTATCACGACTACGGAGGCCATCACGTTTATCTACCGCGCTATTTGTTGCTGGCGTTAATGGAGTAGCACCAGAAGAAGAGCTTGTAGGATTTGTATTTGTCCCAGTTGCCCCACCCACCGTTACGCTACCAGTTGGAGTGCTTGTCCCAGATGAAGTGGTTTGCCCACTAGCCGCTTGAGAACTTTCAGCATTTACTTGCGCAACAATCTTGTCGAGTGGGAGATATAGCAAGCTATTACTCTTGGTGGTATCAACTAAGATCTTTGTGACGTTGTTATACATCTCGCGCATGCTATCGATGTACATGCGATCACGAGTAACTTGAGGCGCCTTAGCGTATTCAACCAAGATCTGCTTAAAGCGCGTGGCATCACCCTCAGCAGTAGCAACTACACGGGCTTTATAGCCCTCAGCTTCTTGGATAAGACGTGCGGCAGTACCTTTGGCGCGCGGAATAATATCGTTGGCATAAGCTTGACCTTCACTCTTCAAACGCTCTTGGTCTTGTCCTGCTTTCACCGCATCATCAAAAGCAGCTTGAACTTGCTCGGGTGGCTGAACATTTTGTACGGTCACGCTAGTGACGTAAATGCCCGTTTTATAACTGTCCAAAATCTTCTGTATGGAATTGGCTAAATCAATGCCAATCTTTTCACGACCTTCATACAGCACAGTATCCATCTTGCTACGCGCAACGATTTCACGCACTGCCGTTTCAGCAGCTTGAACTACTGCTGCATCTGGATCACGGTTATTGAATAAATAATCGGTAGGATCTTTCAGGCGATATTGCACAGCAAAGCGCACGTCGATAATGTTTTCATCCTCAGTCAGCATTGAGGAATCTTTTTGATTGGTTGCCTTGATTAATACAGGACGCCCTACTTCAACAGAACGCACTCCTGACAAGTTCACCGTCTCTTCGGACTGAATTGGCCAAGGCATACGCCAGTTAATGCCTGGCTTAGCGGTGTAGTCATACTTACCAAAAGTGAGGACAACGCCGGCTTGACCTTCTTGAATAATGAAGAAGCCACTGCATACCCACATCAAAAACACAGCTGCTCCAACAATCAGAAAGCTTGCCTTAGAGCCAAACGGATTGCTGAAATTAAAGTTAGGCGTATTGATGCCGCCATTGTTACCGCCATTGCCGCGTTGGGATGGCGGAGGAATGTCGCCGCTATTGGGTTTGCTCGCTGGCTTACTAGCAGGACTACCGGTTGCACCTGGATTTTTCTTACCGCCAAAGATGCCAGCAATTCTGTCATTGAAATCGCGCCATAACTCATCGAGATCTGGTGGACCATCTGGTTTATTGACCGGATTCGTTGGTTGATTTGTGGGTTGACTACCTGGCTGAGTCTCTACAGGTTTATTTGTTTCAGAATCTGATTTTGGAGCTTGCTCGCCTCCCTGCCCGTCTTTGGCATCTTTAGATCCAGCGGAATTGTGGCTATTGCCCCATCCTGGATCATTAACCGAAAAAAGGTCTAGAAATTTACGCGTCATTAGAAAAATAGCTTCGGTTGGCAATCGGATTAAATTCAGATGTTTCTGGTCGTTCGGGTAAGGGTTCTAAAAACTCATCCGGGGCCAATTGCTTCTTGGCACGGTTGTGCTCGACCCTTATTCTATCAGTCATTTGAGAGCATTCGGCCAGGGCCGAGCGAAGTAAATCAAGGCCTAAGCCCGTCTTGGCCGACAGGAAAACCTGGCTTGGAAAGCCCTGTCCATCACGCTCTAAAACAGCCCCACGGTTGAAGGTTTGGGGCATCTGGTCGATCTTATTCATCACCTCGATCCTAGGAATGTCATCGGCGCCAATTTCCTCCAAAACAGCCTCAACCTCTGCCTTTTGCTCCCTAGCAACAGGGCTGCAGGCATCGATAACATGCAAAATAAGGTCGGCATGGATGGTTTCATCCAAAGTTGCCCTAAATGCCTCTACTAACTGGTGAGGCAAATCCCGGATAAATCCCACGGTATCAGAGACCACAATCGACCCAACTCCCTCTAAATGCACCTTTCTGGAAGTGGTATCTAGGGTGGCAAAAAGCTGGTCAGCGGCATATGTCCCTGCTTTAGTTAGGGCATTAAATAAGGTCGATTTACCAGCATTGGTGTAACCAACCAAGGAGACTGAAAACACATCTTTACGATGGCGAGCCCTTCTTTGGGTTCTCTGTTGACGCTGTAATTTTTCTAATTCATTTTCTAAGCGTTTCGCTTTGGTGGCCAACATGCGTCGATCCAGCTCCATCTGGGTTTCACCAGGGCCGCCACGCACACCAATACCACCACGCTGTCGCTCTAAGTGACTCCAGGCCCTGACCAAGCGAGACATGCGATAACGCACTTGCGCAAGTTCAACTTGCGTCTTACCAATATGACTTTGCGCTCTTTGACTAAAGATATCCAAAATCAAACCCGTGCGATCCATCACATGAAATCCAATGTGACGTTCTAAATTGCGTTGCTGAGTTGGGGAGAGCGGATGATTGAAGATGGCAAGTTCAGCGCCCTGCTCCTCCATTACTCTCTTGAGTTCATTAGCCTTACCTGAGCCAATAAATAAGGCGGGATCCGTTTTGCCTTTGCGTGCAATAACACTAGCTGCAGGAATAGAGCCGGCGCTATCAGCCAAAAGACTGAGTTCAGCCATACTATCTGCAAAATCTTCGCGTCCTGTATCGACCCCAACCAGAACGGCGCGTGCCGCATCTACTCCAGTTTTATACAGGGCTAGCTTCTTCCAAACGGAAATCAATCGCACGAGCGGGAACGATCGTAGAGATTGCATGTTTGTAAACCATCTGCGTCACTGTATTGCGCAAGAGCACGACATATTGATCAAATGATTCAATATTGCCCTGCAACTTAATACCGTTTACAAGATAGATCGAAACAGGAACATGCTCTTTGCGTAAGGCATTGAGGAAAGGATCCTGAAGTAATTGAATTTGTTTGGGGTTGCTATTACTCATACTGCTCCTTAATTATCTTTTGTTAACTACTTTTTTGGGAGTCTTGCTTTTTTTAATTAATATCAATCTTCAAATCTTCACTACAAAACATTTAATACAAACTGTTCATCCCAGCGGGACATCCAACCTTCTATATTGGGCTGATTTTCAAAAAAATCAAGCCCCTTTTGGCACGAAAGCTTAGCCCAAATTAGCGCTTTTTGCCTTTTTTACCTTTATCGGCATCGACATAGGGGTTTTTGGCTGTATTCATCTGAATACGCAAAGGTGTACCGCGTAATTTAAAGACGTCCCTAAAGCGACCTTCTAAGTATCGCTTGTAGCTATCTGTCACTCCACTCAAGGATGTGCCATGAATGACCACAATTGGGGGATTCATGCCCCCTTGGTGGGCATAACGTAATTTTGGACGACCCATACCAACCCGTTTGGGCTGCTGATGCTCGATTGCCTCTTGCAAGATGCGGGTTAAACGGGGAGTTGGCAGCTTAGCCATTGCTGCAGCATAGGCCAAATCCACATCCTTAAAGAGCTCCTTTAGACCAGTACCTTTTTTAGCGGAGATTGGATGAACGTTTGCAAAATCGAGAAAGCGCAGCTTTTGTGCGATCTCTAAACGAGCACGCTCTTTTACATAAGCATCCAAGCCATCCCACTTGTTGACTGCAACCACTAATGCGCGGCCAGCCTCCACAATAAATCCAGCGATGTGGGCGTCTTGCTCAGAAATATCTTGCTGCGCATCCAACATCAAGATCACCACGTTGCAGTCGGCAATCGCTTGCAATGTTTTTACTACTGAGAACTTCTCAATAGCTTCAAATACTTTTCCACGGCGACGCAAACCTGCAGTGTCAACCAAAATATAAGGCTTGCCATTACGCTCAAAGGGAACTTCGATGGCATCACGAGTAGTACCAGGCATATCAAATGCAATGACACGCTCTTCGCCAATCAACTTATTGATCAACGTAGATTTACCAACGTTTGGACGACCCACTACTGCAATTTTCATTGGGCGATTTGGATCGTTAATTAATTCCTCGTCATCGGGCTCTGCAATTCCAAGTGAATCTAACGCGTCATCAAGCAAACCGCGCACGCCATCGCCATGCGCAGAAGAGATTGGGAATGGCTCACCTAAGCCAAGCTCATGAAAGTCCGCGGTAACAACTCCAGCCTGCATACCTTCAGTTTTATTAACTGCCAGAATGACTGGTCTACCCGTCTTGCGCAAGAAATCCGCAATCACGCGATCTTGTGGTGCCATACCTAGACGACCATCGACCAAGAAAATCACGATGTCAGATTCAGCAACAGCTTGCTTAGTTTGCTTAGCCATTTCAGCAACAATGCCGGTCTTTGCAACTGGCTCAAAACCCCCAGTGTCTACGCAAATAAATGCGCGCTCACCAATGCGGCCTTTGCCATAGTGACGATCTCTCGTTAGGCCAGAAAAGTCAGCCACCAATGCATCGCGTGAACGCGTTAAGCGATTAAAGAGAGTCGACTTGCCCACATTGGGACGACCTACGATAGTGATGACTGGATTCATTTTGGACTGTACGCCGCTATTTTTCCACCTTGAGACTGAACCAAGATGAGGCCACCTACCGCAATGGGGGCAGCCGAGATTGGACTACTGTCGTGACGAATACGCGCAACCATCTCACCATTCGCCTGTGAAAATGCATGGATATAGCCTTGGGCATCACCCATCAATAAAACCTTACCTATCGCAAGCGACTCACCTACATCACGAAATGTCAGTTGAGTATTTTCCCAAACTTGGGTGCCGTCTTTCGTTGCAAAAGCAGTGACATAGGATTTTTCATTTGCTGCAAAAACCATATCCGTGCTTTGTGAAGTACCTGTGTAGCTTGAAAAATCCTTAAACCACAAGAGACTTCCAGTGCGGGCTTGACCACAACCAATACGTCCCTGATAAGAAACTGCACAGAGAATATCGCCTTCTAAGCTTGGTTTAGCAGTGACATCATTCAAGCGCTCAATTTCTGAGAAACCTTTAGGGAAGGACACCGGCGTCTCCCAAACTAAACCACCATTGGCAATCGCAATCATGCCAAAACGCCCGCCCGCAAAACCAGTCACGATCACTTCATTATTGATGGCCAACATGCCGTAGCCGACAC
The DNA here is from genome assembly GCF_018881605.1 of Polynucleobacter sp. UB-Tiil-W10. GTDB lineage: Bacteria > Pseudomonadota > Gammaproteobacteria > Burkholderiales > Burkholderiaceae > Polynucleobacter. The sequence goes on along the minus strand of NZ_JACVPZ010000001.1, from coordinate 1,562,892 downwards.
GCAAGGATAAGGCAGACTGTTGACGCTGATAGGTCCATTTACGTGCACCGGTTTGCGCATCCAATCCAACAAAACGATTGTCAAGAGCGCGAACAATGACTACACCGCCCGCAACTACGGGCTCACTTAAGACTTCGCTACCGACGCTGACATTCCAGATTGGCTTACCAGCATCGTCGTAGGCATAGACCATACCTTTGGTAGTAACAGCAACAGTAGTGCGGCCGTCGGAACCAGGACCAACCGACAAACGTTCTGGTACGGATGCTTCCCAAACTTTATTGCCCGATGCCAAATCAATCTTGGCTAGATTTCCACGATGAGAGGCTACATATACTGCATCCCCAGCAACGATGGGATGAAAGTTAAAAGATTCGGATGAACCAATACTGGTTGACCAGACAGGCTGCAAATCAAATTGATTTGTCACCGCACCCAGTTCGGCGGGCTTTCTTACTCTAGAGCTCCCAGAGCAAGCAGCTAAAGCAATTACCACGGCACCCAATACCAAGGCAGTGCCTATGCGCATCGGCAAACGCTTCATCTCTTTAGTCATCACTGAGCAACTCCTCCAACAGCGTCTAATTTAACCTTTAAGAGACGACGCGCCTCTTCAGGGAATTCTTTTGCCTGGTCTAATTTTTTCCAGGCTTCTTGATAACTTGCTTTAGCTTCAGCATTTTTCTTTTGCACCAAATACCAGTCGCCACGACGCTCAAGCCACAAAGATTCGAAACCAGCAATAGGCTTCTCTTTCAATATTTGATCGGCTTCAGCAAAATCCTTTTCACCACCCTGCTCAATGAGTTGAGTTACTAGGCGTAATTTTGCCAATGCGAGATAACCATCATTTGAAGCATTCTTTGCTGCCCAGCGTAAATAATCTAAGGCCTTAGCACCATCACCTGCATCAGATGCAATACGAGCGGCAATCAAACTCGACATTGCTGCATACGGAGTGCGTCCAAAATCTTTTTGCAAATCATCGGCTGCGCGCAAGGTTTGATCTTTATCGCCTTTAGCAATAGCGCTCACCATCGTTTCATAAAGCTTAGAAGCCTCCAGTGCTTGGCTGTTACGCCACCATTGATACCCACTAAAGGCGACATAGGTCAATAAGACGGCAGTCACTACTCCGGTAATGAGGTTGCGATACTTCTGCCAAAACGCTTTGAATTGGTCTAATTGTTCTTGTTCTTCTAGATCTAAAGGCATGTCAATCCAAACTCATTTATAGGTAATTAATGGTGTATTAGCTTAATTCTATTCGGAGGCGCCAACCAGGGCATCAATTACAGCCCCCAAGACATCATCCAAAGGAATGGATTTCTGTTCACCGGTGCCACGTAAGTCCTTGAGTCCAGCCTCATTTTTAGCAAATTCATCAGGGCCAATAATGACCGCAAAGGCTGCCCCGCTGCTATCCGCTTTCTTCATTTGTGACTTAAAGCTAGCCGATTGACCATCTGGAGGGCAGAAAAGAATGGTGTCAATGCCTGCACTACGAAGGCGCTCGGCGATGATCATGGCAGCAGTTAACGTCTCGCCACCTTGATGCAAAACAAAGATATCGCATTGAGCCTGAGCTTCGGGCAAGGAGCCAGAAACTTTCATCAATTCAAGTACGCGCTCCATACCCATCGCCCAACCACAGGCAGGCGCTGGTTTACCGCCCATGCGCTCGATCAATGGGTCATAACGTCCACCCCCAGCAATCGTTCCCTGAGCACCTAGCTCGTCAGTCACCCACTCAAATACAGTAAGGTTGTAGTAATCCAAACCACGCACTAAACGAGGATTGATTTTGCAAGGAATGTTATTTGCCTTGATTAAAGCTTGCACTGCATTAAAGTGCTTAAGCGACTCTTCACCCAAAAAATCCAATAATTTTGGTGCGCCTTCAATTAATGACTGCATCTCTGGATTTTTAGAATCCAAGATCCGTAATGGATTACTAATGAGACGACGCTGAGAATCTTCGTCAAGCTGCTCTTGATGCTTTTCGAAATAAGTTACTAAAGCTGCGCGGTGTTCGCCGCGCTCAGGAGCTTGACCCAAAGAGTTTATTTCTAGGCGCACGCCCTTTAAGCCCAACTCATCCCACAGGCGTTGACCCATCAGGATGATTTCTGCATCGATATCCGGCCCAGCGAAGCCTAAAGCCTCAATACCAAACTGGTGAAACTGGCGATAGCGACCACGTTGTGGGCGCTCATGACGAAACATCGGACCGGTATACCAAAGACGCTTGGGCCCCTCGTAGAGCAAATTGTTCTCAATCACAGAACGTACTAATGCAGCAGTTCCTTCAGGACGCAGAGTAAGTTGCTCGCCATTTAAGCGATCTTCAAAGGAGTACATCTCCTTTTCCACAATGTCGGTAACCTCGCCAATGCCACGCTGAAACACAGCCGTTGCTTCGACAATCGGTGTTCTCAAAAATTCGTAGCCATAAGCACGCGTTAGATCACGTAAAACATGCTCAAGATGCGCCCACTGCGCAGCCTCTGCTGGCAGCAAATCATTCATACCGCGTACGCCATTAATTTTCTGCGTTTTTTGTACTTTGGCTTGCTTATTCTGGTCAGTCATTTTTATTCTTGTTCTAACTTGGCTTTATTCAACTTTTGCTGCGTAGTTTTGCTTGACGTACTCATCAACAATCACCTGAAACTCTTCGGCAATTTTCTCACCGCGCAGCGTTTTTACTTTAACTCCGTCAACAAAGACTGGTGCAGCTGGGGTTTCGCCTGTTCCCGGCAATGAAATACCAATATTGGCATGCTTACTTTCGCCCGGGCCATTCACGATACAACCCATCACGGCCACGTTCATATTCTCAACTCCGGGATGGGTTTTCTTCCAAATCGGCATTTGTTGACGCAAATAAGACTGGATATTCGCCGCTAACTCCTGGAAGGTCGTGCTGGTGGTTCTGCCGCAACCAGGACAAGCAATCACCATTGGCGTGAAATTACGTAAGCCCATGGTTTGCAATATTTCTTGAGCGACGATCACTTCGTTTTCACGAGGAGCGCCTGGATCGGGCGTCAATGAAACGCGAATCGTATCGCCAATACCTTCTTGCAACAAAATGCCCATGGCTGCAGTTGATGAGACGATACCTTTACTTCCCATGCCTGCTTCTGTTAATCCTAAGTGCAATGGATAGTCTGAGCGTCGAGAAAGGTCACGATAAACCGCAACCAAGTCTTGAACATTGCTGACCTTGCAAGAAAGCAAAATTTGATCAGGATTCATACCTAACTCAACCGCTTTTTCTGCTGACTGCAATGCCGACTGAATCAAAGCTTCAATCATCACTTCTTGCGCAGTTTTTGGCTGCGCTAATGCTGCATTGCTGTCCATAATGGAAGCGAGTAGATCTTGATCTAAGCTACCCCAGTTCACACCAATGCGAATAGCCTTATCGTACTTACATGCGGCTTCAATCATTTGCGCAAATTGTGGATCGCGCTTAGCGCCCTTACCCACGTTGCCTGGATTAATACGGTACTTCGAGAGCGCTTTAGCGCACTCTGGAAAATCATTTAATAAAGTATGTCCGTTGTAGTGGAAGTCGCCAATCAGAGGCACCAAGACATCCATCTTATCGAGCTGTTCACGAATATAAGGAACTGCAGCGGCTGCCTCTGGTGTGTTGACGGTAATGCGCACCATCTCAGAACCAGCGCGAGCCAATTCTTTTACTTGTATCGCTGTACCCACAGCATCAGCTGTGTCGGTGTTGGTCATTGACTGCACCCGCACTGGCGCATCTCCACCAACGGTGATGATGTTGGTTTTCCAAGCAACCGTTGCTTGTCGCGTTGCACGCTTAGGTGATGGACCTAGCGGAAGTGGTGGTAAAGAATTATCAGAGCGCATGAGGATCTATTAGTTGAGTTCTCATCTTTTACTTTAATTTTTTGAGCCACTCAATGGGGTGCTCGTTGGGTCCCAAATCGGATCCCTCATCAGACTCAAGCTCTGTGAGTTCGATCTCAGCATGATGAACGGCACGTTCACGAACTCGCGTGCGATCGACCACATCTCCTGCCAATTGACCACAAGCCGCAGCAATATCATCGCCACGCGTCTTGCGCACTGTCGCTACCATGCCTGCATCCAACAAGATGCCAGCAAACGCATTTACGCGCTGGGCTGATGAGCGCTTAAGGCCAGATTCTGGAAATGGGTTAAATGGAATGAGATTGATCTTGCACTTAATGTTTCTCAGTAAACGCACTAGCTCTTTAGCCTGAATATCAGAATCATTAACTCCATCAAGCATGCAATATTCAAAGGTCAAAAAATCTCTTGGTGCAAATGGCAAGTAACGCTCGCAGGCGTCAAGCAATTCTCGTAACGGATATTTCTGATTGAGCGGGACCAATTGATCACGCAAGGCATCATTTGGCGCATGCAAGGATACAGCTAGCGCTACTGGGCAATCTTGTGCAAGGCGATCAATCATCGGCACCACTCCCGATGTAGAAACCGTGACACGACGACGGGATAAACCATACGCCCTATCGTCGAGCATTAAGCGCAATGCAGAAACCACATTGTCGTAATTGAGTAAAGGCTCGCCCATACCCATCATCACCACATTAGAAATCACGCGACCAGTATGTTCCCAGCCTGGCGTTGGAAACTTTTCTATTCTGCGAACAGCTTCAGGATCGTTACGCAAAAGATGCTCAGCAAACCAAAGTTGCCCGATGATTTCACCGGAAGTCAGATTGCGTGAGAAGCCCTGATGACCTGTTGAGCAAAAGCGGCAATTGACCGCGCAGCCTGCCTGAGAAGAGATACACAAAGTACCTCTATCGTCCTCAGGAATAAAAACGGACTCAACCGCATTACCAGCGCCCACATCTAGCAACCACTTGCGGGTGCCATCTGCGGCATGCTCATCTTTGATAACGGGGAGAGAAAGTACTTCTGCTTTGTCTAGCAAAGTCGCTCTAAAGCTTTTTGCTAAATCACTCATGTCATTAATGTTTGCTACACCGCGTTGGTGTATCCACTGCATGAGTTGCTTCGCCCTAAAGGGCTTTTCATTCAACCCCGCGACATACGCCGCCATTTGGTCAGCGTCAAAATCTAAGAGATTTACGCGCGGGGAGGTCAATGCGCCTACTTATAAATTAAATAGCTTATTCGTCAGCAATCGTCAATTAACGATTGAAAACATTCATGCCAGGGAAGAAGAAAGCAACTTCCACAGCAGCTGTTTCAGGAGCGTCAGAACCGTGTACTGCGTTTGCATCGATGCTGTCAGCAAAGTCAGCACGGATTGTGCCTTTGTCTGCCTTCTTAGGATCAGTAGCGCCCATCAAGTCACGATTCTTAGCAATAGCGCCTTCGCCTTGCAATACTTGAATCATTACAGGACCAGAAATCATGAAGCTTACTAAGTCCTTGAAGAAAGGACGATCTTTATGAACGCCGTAGAACTGCTCAGCCTCAACTTGTGAGAGATGCGCCATTCTGGAAGCAACAATCTTCAAACCAGCAGATTCAAAACGGTCATAGATTTTGCCGATGACGTTTTTAGCGACAGCATCAGGTTTGATAATAGAAAGGGTGCGTTCAATTGCCATTCAAGACTCCAATAGTGATTTCAAAGGTATTTGCTAGGTAAGGTTAATAAACCACCCCACTCCAGCGACCCCCGAATTATACATTGCTTGACCGTATTTACCCCTATGCCTGTAGGGCTAAGCCCTTGAATTTACAGGGCATAAGCCTTTAATTTGTAGGTCTTTCATTTGGGGGCTTGAAATTGGGGCGTTTTGTCTATACTTACTGTCAACAGCCCTCCATGGGCTCTTGTAATAACAATGAAAAAGAAGGAGTCAATATGAGTGATCTGAACTCTTACGGCTTTGGCCAAACCGGCTCAATTAGCACCGGCCAGGTACGCAACCGCGTACTGCGCAACACTTATGCCCTCTTAGCCCTGTCCATGGTTCCAACCGTTATTGGTGCCTGGCTCGGAGTTGCGATGGGTCTTAACCTATTCTCTGGCAGCCCATTTATTGGCTTTATGGTGTTTATGGCTGTTGCCTTTGGCTTCTTCTGGGCAATTGAGAAGAATAAAGATACCGGCGTAGGTGTACTCCTGCTCTTGGGCTTTACCTTCTTCATGGGCATCATGATGTCTCGCCTAGTTGGCTACACATTGAATAGCTACAGCAACGGCGCCACTCTCATCATGCTGTCCTTTGGCGGCACCGCTGCCATATTTGCCACCATGGCAACGATTGCTACTGTAAGCAAAAGTGATTTTGCTGGCATGGGCAAATGGTTGATGGTCGGTGTACTGCTCTTGATTGTTGCTTCTGTAGCAAACATCTGGTTACAGTTACCTGCCTTGATGTTGACTGTGATGGTTCTTGCAATTGCCATCTTCTCAGCCTTTATTTTGGTTGATGTACAACGCGTTATTAATGGCGGCGAGACCAACTACATCATGGCTACATTAGCGATTTACTTAGACGTCTATAACGTCTTTACCAACTTACTCGCCCTCTTGGGTATTGTTGGCGGCAATAGGGATTAAAAATCTCGTTTTACTCCCATGAATAAAGGCGCTCAAGGCGCCTTTATTCTTATGGATCTTCCCCAAGGTATTAGTTTGCGGTTAAATCATCACACCATGCGAAGTAGGTATTAATCCATTGGCTAAATGGACCTTCACTAGCCCGTCCGGAGCCGCAGCCCACTAATTTATTTTGACTAATGTCGTATACGCCAGAGCCACCCTTATAGGCAATTTGCAATTTCTTCCCATCGGCAGAAATCGTCCCGATTTCATAAGCTTTATAAGTAGGATTTTGATACATGAACTCAACACTTTGACCGTCTTGTTTCAATATCGTTAAAGTGCCAACAAAAGTTTGCGTCTGTCTTTTGGGATTCTTTTGTGATGCGTTGATTGAGGTTTCAACAGTATTACCACTATAGACTTTTGCTAGAGTCGGGATGGTTTGCGCATTGACGACAAAACTGATGCTTAGGCCTAGTGCTAGGCCGAAGATGGATTTCATAAAATACCTTTATGTGAACTAAATATAAGTAGTTAGTTTTATCACATAGAGATATGAATACTGGCGAATCTCAGTAGAGATTGATGCTTATCCCAAGTTAATTTGCTACAAGCATGCTTACAGCGTAAGACAGTGCCATCAAAATTAATAAGATGGCAAAACTATCTGAGGCTTTCATGATGCGCTCCCGAAGGTAAAAAGGTTTGGCAGCCATACATCACTGCACAACTTCAATCTACTCTTCTATAAGACCTGCACTTAGACCAATTGCACCGCGAATTTGCCAAATGCACTAATTGAGGGCAATAATTAAGGGGATGCCTCTAAATCAAGGGCTTATGGGTCTGTTGACGATCAAATACCGCCATAGATTCAACATGAGAGGTGTGGGGAAACATATTAATGATCCCTGCACTGCTTAAGGTGTATCCCGCCTGATGGCATAGGATCTCCACATCTCTAGCTAAGGTTTTGGGATTACAGGAAACATAAACAATGCGCTGCGGTAGTAGATCACTTTGCTGCAAATGTAGCTCTGCTAATGCCTTACAAATCTCCATCGCACCTTCACGCGGAGGATCCATTAACCAGCGCTCCGCCTTAGCCCACGATGCAATTGTTTCTGTTGTTACTAGAAACAAATCACTTTGCATGAAGCTGGCTTTATCCACCAGTCCGTTATGTTCTGCATTCGCTTTCGCTCGAGTCGTCAAACTCTCTAAACCTTCAATCCCTAAAACTTGCTCTGCTTTTCTAGCAAGTGGGAGCGTGAAATTACCAATTCCGCAAAATAAATCCAGGACACGATCAGTTGATTTCACATCCAACAAACGAATCGCCCTACTCACTAATGCGCGATTCATCATGTGATTGACTTGGGTGAAATCAGCAGGCTTAAATGGCATCTCAATTTCAAATTCAGGAAGGCGATAGCAAAGCTTGCCGGTCTCTGGATAAAAAGGAGCTACGGTCTCAATGCCTTTGGGCTGCAACCATACCCAAACCTGATGTTGATCTGCAAAAGCCCGCAGCAACCGCTCATCTTCTGGAGTTAAAGGCTTAAGATTTCGAAACACTAAAGCCGTTACTGGCCTTGATTTTGTAGGATCATCCGATTGCGCATCTTCAGGCTCACCCACTGCAATTTCAATCTGAGGCATACGATCCACGATAGATAAACCCATAACCAAGGTACGCATCTTGGGCAAAAGATCGGATACATGCTTGGGCAAAATCTCGCATGCCAACATATCCGCAACGTAGCCACTCTTGCCCTCATGAAAACCAATTAATACCGTACCCTTTTTAATCGAGCGATTCACGGCGCTTAAACGCGCGCGGTGACGATACTCCCAGGTGGGGCCACCCATCGGTCGCAAAATTTCTTCTGGCTTTACTTTGGCGATATGTTGCAAGTCATCTTCAAGGACGCGCTGTTTCATGGCTACTTGAGCACGAATATCTAAGTGCTGCATTGTGCAACCACCACATACCCCAAAGGCTTTGCACTTGGGTTCCGCCCTAAATACTGCGGGCTTGAGAATATTGCGAACTTTAGCTTTGCTAAAACGGGCTTTATCACTGGTGATAGTGTAGGTCACTAACTCTGTTGGCAGCGCACCTTTAATAAAGATCACCTTACCGCTTTGGCCTTGGGAAGCCTCTTCTTTGTTAGGAACTAAACGGGCTATCCCTTGAGCGTCTAGATCTAGGGCTTCAACTTTGATTGGCTCAGCCACTTCAATATTGACTGGCTTATCCCCTCTACGCATCTGCTGAAAAACCCTGAAGATATTCTTGCCACTGACCGCCATTCGGCTCTTTGGATTCTTTTTCGAGATAAGCTTTTACAAAATCAATTTCCTCTTGGTATTCCTCAAGAGAGAAGCCGCCACGAAGCAATTGAAAGCGGCAGTACATCAAATACGTATTGACTACATCGGTCTCGCAGTAGCGACGAATGTCGTTAATCTTGCCATCTTGATACGCAGGCCATACCTGACTGCCATCCATGCCCATCTTACCTGGGAAGCCACAGAGCTTAGCCAAACCATCTAAGGGGGCATTAGCACGTCCATTAAATTTAGCTAGCAAGTCCATCATATCGAGATGGCGCATGTGATAGCGACTGATGTAGTTGTTCCACTTAAACTCACGGCTATCAGAGTCTTGACTCTCGCCCATCTCCCAATAACGCGGGGCTTGCACATGATTTGCTAAGGCGCGATAGTGCAAAACTGGCAAATCAAAGCCACTGCCATTCCAAGAAACTAATTGAGGAGTGTACTTTTCAATCAGATCAAAGAAGGCTTGTACTAATACTTTTTCGTCATCTTGCGGAGTGCCTAGAGTACCGACTTTAATTTGAGGCAGACCCTCTTTAGTCGTTCTGCGAATCACGCAAGATATAGCAACGATCTTTTGTAGAAATAAGGGTAGAAACTCACTGCCCGTTTTAGCGGCTCGATCTGCCATGGCTTTAGCGGCCACTTCAGAATCACTCATCGCATCAGGATAGTCTTCCAGACGACGCAGTCCGTTTACATCTGGGATGGTTTCAATATCAAATACAAGAACGGTGGCCATGCGTACTTACTGCAACATCACTGCAAATACGGCGTTGGATTGACTGGTTTACCATTGACGCGTAACTCAAAATGTAATTTAGGCGATGTGGCATCTGTATCGCCCATCTCTGCAATCCTTTGACCCTTGCGCACAGAGTCACCCTCTTTAACCAAGAGCTTACTGTTGTGAGCATATGCGGTGAGATAGGTATTGTCATGTTTGACAATCACTAAATTGCCATAACCACGCAAACTATTGCCGGCATAAACTACTTTGCCATCGGATGCCGCTAGTACTGGCTCGCCAACCTTCCCTGCGATATCAATACCTTTATTGGTTTCACTGAACTCACCAGTGACCTTGCCTTTAGCGGGCCAAGATAAACGAATTCCGGGCTCAGCAACCACTTCTGTTTTTGCAGGTTCTGGAGAAGATATTGGGGTATCCGATTTATCAGCAGATGATTTTTTCTCAACCACGCGTGCTGGCTTAGATCCGCCCGGCGCTTTAATTAAAATTAAGTCATCTACCTCAATTACATTTGGGTTAAAGCTCGGGTTGGCTGCCTTATTCCACTGCACTACATCGCGTGGTGCTTGTCCGTTATCCAAGGCAATACGCGCCAAGGTGTCCCCCTTTTTCACACGATAGTACCCAGGAGGCGTAGGCTCGCTTGAGCCTGCAGTTCGATCGGTAACACTGGCAGGCTTGGTGCGAGGTACGGAACACCCCGCTAGCAACACCAGCGATGTGGATATCAGTGCAATTAGGAAAGTCTTGAATAGGTGTGGCATTAAATTGGGTTCTGAATTGGAGTATTCATCATAAATCTCATACTACCCCTGATTGTAAGGGCACAAAAAAGACCCCGTCCAGCACAGTTCTTTGATAGCGCTGGGAGCTCATTCTTTCCACCATCACAAGCTGCTGCTCTTTGTCATTTTTGACAACTGGGGCAACTAAGCGCCCGCCAATCGATAATTGATCGAGCAAGGCATCCGGGATTCCCAAGCCTGCTGCAGCCAGAATAATCCCATCAAATGGTGCGGCTTGAGGCAAACCCAAAATACCATCGCCATAGATTAGGCGCAGATTATTGATACGAAATGGGCGCAACTTTGCTCTGGCCATGTCATGCAATGGACGAATACGTTCTATAGAGTAAACCTCATCTGCCAACAAACTCAGAACTGCAGCTTGGTACCCGCATCCAGTGCCGATCTCCAAAACCTTACCCAGCTTATGCTTAGGCTTATGAAGTAGCTCAATCATGCGCGCCACTACTGAGGGCTTAGAAATAGTTTGCTCATGTCCAATTGGTAGAGCAGTGTCTTCATAGGCTTGCGCATGCAAACCCGCATCCATAAACGCATGTCTTGGAACAGTGGCAATGGCTTCTAAAGTTTTACCGTGCTTTACGCCGCTAGCATGCACTTTTGCAGCCAGGGCCTGTCGATAGGCAGCAAAGCGTTCGGTGGGAGCCTTCAACCGCGATCCCAACCATTGGCGCGCATTGCCGCTAAACGAGCATAGTGCGTTAAATCCAATTGCATTGGCGTAATCGAAATACATCCTTCAGCAATTGCATGAAAGTCAGTTCCCTCGGAGCCTTCTTTGACATCGCCAGCGGCCCCAATCCAATAAATCTTCTCACCACGTGGACTATCTTGAACTACTACTGGCTGTGAATGATGACGATTACCGAGGCGCGTTACACGCCAGCGATATAAATCAGCATAAGGACGATTGGGAATATTGACATTGAGTAGCGTTGCTGCGCCGTCAGCATGATTTTGGCTTAAAGAAGAAACCAGCATTTGCGCAACCACATCATGGGCTGCTTTAGCCGCATCTTCAATCCGATTCCAACCACGATCAATTTGTGAGAAAGCAATACCAGGAACACCAAACATAACGCCCTCAACTGCGGCCGCTACAGTGCCAGAGTAAAGCGTATCCTCGCCCATGTTCTCGCCTTGATTAATACCAGAGATCACTAGGTCAGGCTTCTCATCCAAGAAACCCGTCATCGCAACGTGTACACAATCTGTGGGAGTGCCATTAATGAAGAAAAAGCCATCACGCTCTCCACCAGCCACGCGATGAATCGAGAGCGGCCTAGAAAGTGTTAAAGAATTAGAGGCCCCGCTATGGTTCTGCTCAGGAGCAATCACAGTAATGCGCCCCAGAGGACGTACAGCATTAACCAAAGCCAATAAGCCAGGCGCCAAATAGCCATCATCATTGGAGACTAGGATATGAGGTTGTTTTGACATGGTTAAACGAGTCCAGGTTTATGTTTGCCGCGAGCTCTCATTGCCGCGTAGATTACAGGTAACACTAACAGCGTCAAAATAGTTGTTGTCACCATTCCACCAACAATCACTAAAGCGAGAGGGCGCTGCGCCTCTGAACCAATCGAATGCGATAAAGCGGCAGGCAAGAGACCTAAGCCAGCAAGCATGGCCGTCATTAATACAGGACGAACTCGCAAAGCGGCACCATCCACCATAGCGTCTTTCATGGCGCCATGCTCTTCCGCCACGGTTTTATTAATGTATGAAATCAAGATCACACCATCCTGAATCGCAATACCGAATAAAGAAAGGAATCCGAATAAGGCTGAAATACTGAGGGTCTCACCACCCAAATGCAGTGCGATGATTCCGCCAATCGCAGCAAACGGCACGTTAATTAACACAATTACCGCATCACGGAAATTACCCAAAGCAGTGACCAACAACAAGAAGATAGCGACCAATGTAAGAGGAATGATCACCATCAACTTTTGTTGAGCGGCTTTCATTTGATTGAACTGACCATCCCATGCAATAGTGTAATTGGTTGGCAATGCGACATTCTTTTCCACTAAGTATTTAGCATCCTCTACCGCACTTCCAAGATCTCGACCACGCACGCTAAAGATCACAGCTATGTAGCGCTTTCCAGCCTCACGGTAAATAAAGAAAGGACCATCTGTTAAGCGCACATTGGCAACCATACCCAATGGCACTTTTTGACCACCAGGAGTGTCAATTAATAAATTGGCAATGTCTGGAATGTCGTTACGGCTAGCTTCATTCAAGCGCACCGCAATGCCAAATGTTTTTTCATCTTCCAAGAAATTCGCAACAGGTGCGCCACCAATCGAATTAGCGACTACCGTCTGAATATCGTTGACATTCACACCATAGCGTGCGGCCTTATCACGATCGATTTGAATATTTAAAGTAGGTTGACCTAGTTCCTTCAGAATATTCTCATCTTCGATACCGTGGACCTTTTTGAGTTGAGCGACTACCTCATGCGCTTTTTGAGATAAGACCTCTAAATCTGAGCCAAAAATTTTCACCGAGTTCTCACCCTTTACACCAGAGAGCGCCTCATTGACGTTATCTTGAATGTATTGAGAGAAACTGAAATTGATCCCCGGGATCTTCTCGAGCTCGGCCTGAAGATGCTGTAATAAGAGATGCTTATTGGTTCCTTTGGGTAAAGATTCGGGTGCCTTTAAGTACAAACCATATTCTTGGTTGAACACCCCCGTTGAATCAGTGCCATCGTCTGGACGGCCAATCTGAACAGCAACCTTTTCGAGCTCAGGTTGCTTTAGGAAAATTTCACGGAGCTGATTGGCAACACTAATCGAGTAATTCAGATCAACCGTATTTGGCAGGGTCACCCGCAACCAAATATTGTTTTCTTCAAGAGTAGGCAAGAATGCGGTTCCCAATCGAGTGGCACTTAATAAAGTAATGCATAGAATAAAAATAGATAGTGTGATGATATGGCGTGGATGATCCATCCACTTACGTAACAAGGGTCGATAACGCTCTAAGATCCACGTAATAAATTTGGGCGGTGCATGATGGAAATTTTCCCCAAACACATAAGACATCGATGCAGGCAAAAAAGTCAGGCTTAAGATAATAGATGCAACTAGAGCAAATCCCATAGTGAAAGCCATGGGTTTAAAAATGATGCCTTCAACACCACCCATCAAGAATAAGGGTGAGTAAGCTACGATAATGATGCTGGTGGAATACACCATTGCCCGCTGCACTTCACTCGTTGCCAAGATGATGCTTTGGTTTACTCGTTTACCGCCCTCTTCCATGTGACGCATCACGTTTTCGGTAATGATCACCGCAGCATCCACAATCACCCCGAAGTCAATCGCTCCAAGAGAAATCAGATTCGCCGGAACATTGAAGAGGTACATCATGATGAATGAGAAACACAGCGCCAATGGAATGACTGCAGCAACGACTGCAGCAGCGCGCAGGTTGCCCAAAAACACATAAAGCAGCACCAGCACCATGGTGATGCCAAAGAACATCGTGTGCTTAACAGTGCCTACCGTTATATCGAGTAATACCTGGCGATCATAGAAAGGTTTAACTTGAATACCTGGTGGCAATATATGGTTATTGATGTTGTCAATTTTCTCGCGTACACGTGCCAACACCTCGGAAGCATTTTCACCGCGACGCAGATAAACAATACCCTCCACAGAATCTGGATTATTGTCAAACTGGAAAAGACCTAAACGCGGGGCATTACCAATCACGACAGTAGCCACATCGCCAATACGGATGGGGATACCTTTGTTGACTGCAATCACCACCTGCTTAATATCCTCAATATTTTTGAGTAAGCCAACGCCACGCACCACAAATTGCTGTTCACCACTAGGTAAAATACCGCCGCCAGTATTGTCATTGGCTTTAGATAAAGCATCAATTAACTGCGGTACGGTAATGCCCTTCGATTGCAAGCTCTCAGGACTCACGATGACCTGGTACTGGCGCACCTTACCGCCAAAAGAAGAAACGTCCGCAATTCCGGGAGTCTGCTTGAGCTCTTTGTAGATCTCGTAGTTTTGTAAAGTCTTGAGGCGTGTTGGGGAGGCATAGTCAGAAGTGACCTGGTAGCGCAAGATTTCACCGGTTGCGTCAGAATCCGGACTGACACTCGAACTCACGCCTGGTGGGAAAGAGACATTACCTAAATTGGTATTAAAAATTTGACGTACTTTAAACGGATCTGCGTTGTCATTGAATTTGAGGGTAACAACCGATAAACCAAATAACGATACCGAACGAAATGCCTTTACCCCTGAAATACCAGCCAATGCATTTTCAACGGGGATGGTGACCTGTTGCTCAACTTCAGTAGTGCTTCTACCGGGCCATTGTGAAATCGCCTGAATCGTCAGAGGCGCAACACCTGGATAAGGCTGAATGGGTAATTGTTTGAGACTAAATGCACCGAGCACCAACAGCACTGCTGCGGCAAACAGAATAATGACGCGCTTATCCAATACTCCCCGGATGAAGGAGGTAACTAAACTCAATTATTCCTCCTGCTTGGCAAAGCGGTCATTCAACAGAACCGCGCCATCAGTTAAGACCAACATTCCAGGCTCTAAACCCTCAGTAACGGCATAGCGCTTGCCATCCATGTCATAACCTTTGACGGCAAAGCGACGGAAGGTATCTTTACCCGTTTTAATAATGACGTATCGCATCTCACGTACACGCACAATTGCCGATTGAGGAACCACGACAGCTTCTGCTTCTCCTGTAATCAGTCGTGCACTGACATACATATCGGGACGCAAGAGTCCATCAGGATTTTCGACATCGCAACGAATGAGTAAGGCGTGAGTTTCTGGATCAATCGTTGGGGCAATGAAATTCGCGGTAGCTACAAACTCTTTATTAGGGTAAGACTCTGAACGCAGTACCATAGTCTGCCCTTTTTGAATCTTACGAATATCTTGCTCGTACACATTACCCAAAAACCAAAGCTCTTTAGGGTTAGCCAAGGTCACCAAAACATCTCCAGCATTCACAATGGACCCTGGATCAATGGAGCGCTTCACAACCACACCCTGTAAGGGTGAGCGCATCACCAGGTTATATTGGGTTTTTCCGCTCTTCTCCAAAGATTTAATGTCGCCATCGCTCGCACCTAAATTGCGCATTCGATTGGCCGCAGCCTGCTGGGTAATTTGCGCATCCCCAAGTAAATCACTCATCGTCTTATTAGCTTCAAGCACTTTAGCCGTTTTCGAAGAGAGCAAATACTCTTGCTGGGCTGAGAGGAACTCAGGGCTATAGAGCTCAACCACGGGCGAACCCGCCTCGACTGGTGCGCCATCAAAAGCATAGATACGCTCGACCCTTCCTGGCGCTCTTGCAGAAAGTACTTTAGATTTTTCAGCATTAAATGCCAAGCGGCCAGGAACATTTAACTCTATGGGCACCTTTACTCTGGCGGCGTCTTGGAAGACATAGATATTGGGATTGAGATCAACGCCAGGAAGTTTTAGCTCCATTGCCCCTGTGTTTTCAATGGATAAGGTCTTGGCCGTTTTATCAAGCTTGACTGGACGATTCACATTCACAAACAAGCCAATGACAATACCAAACATCAACAAAGAAACGCAGATCAGCACCCAGCGAATACGCATGCGCGTCTCAACTGGAAGATTCCAATAAGAGCGATGAATCTTATTCGTGTTAGATGCAACTCGAGCATCTAATTTGGCTTTGATCTTTTGAAACTCTTTCAGGACGGGTTGAAACCCCGCCTTAAGACGCTGATAAAGATGAATGAGTTTGTCCTTCAAAACATCTCCTTAAAAAGGTTCTTTTCCGGCAGTGACTAACAACACCGCCTGAGCTTGCAGAAGGTTTGCTTCGGCCAAAGCCAATTGCACCTCCAAGTTACGTAATTGCGTTTGCGCCGTCAACAAATCATTAAAGCCTTGACCATTATTAGAGTACTGGGTGAGGCCAACCTTATAGGCAGCATCAGCCTGGGGTACTTGGCGATCTTTCAGAAACTGGGTTTGGTTCTTAGCCTGCTCATAAGCGGCATAAGCAGTGTTTACGGCCAGCACAATTTGCTGACGATTCGATATATTGCCAGCCTCAGCAGCAGCTTGATTACGCTGCGCCTGCTCCACTCCATACTTTTCCTTGGTAAAGAAATACAAAGGAATGATGAGATCTAATTCAAATTGATAAAACAGCGCGCCATTGTTTGCAGAAAATGGTCCACGTGGTGTATATGAAGAACCAATAACCTGAAAGTCTGGCAAGTAAGCTTTCTTCGCCAGATCCACACCCTTACGTGCTGCGTCTAATTGCAGCGCAGAACTCTTTAAGGCGGGATGACTAGATTCTGCGTAGTCTTCAAGCTCGATTAAGGTGGGTACGCTACTCATCGCGCGACGTACATCACCGCGTAGTACCAGCTTGTCACGAGAGTGGCGCCCGACCAAAGTATTGATGTTATTCAAAGCAACATTGAGCTGGCGCTCAACATTAAATTGATCTGCCTGTGCTGCACTTTGCGCTACTTGAGCATTTAAAAACTCTACGTAGGCTGCAGCATTATTGGAATAACGCGCCTTAGCCACATTCTTAATCATCTCGAGACGAACAACGGACTCTTTAAGAACTTGCAATTGCTTTTGCGCAGCCAGTGCGCTGTAGTACAAGGTAGAGAGCTGTGCGCCAAGCTGTAGGTAAGTAGATTCAGAACTGGCTAACAGGGCCTCTGCATTGGTGTCGGCAATATCTGCTGCCAGGCTCTTCTTGCCCGGGAACTGAAAAGGTTGCGCTATTGATATGGCGTTATTGCTACTGATGCCACCAGGGTATTGCTGAGATGGGGCATTTGCTCCACCCAAAGCTAAAGGAGAATTTACTGGCATACCTGACCACACCAACCCAACCTGAGGATTAGCGGGTGCATTAATTTGTGGAACAGTTGCCTTGGCAGATAAGTAAGACTCACGCAATGAAGAGAGTTGCGGGTTATTAATCTTGAGCTCACTCCACAGCTGACGTAAATCCATCTCCGTTGGCCCTGAAGAAACAGGTTTGGTATAAATCTTCGGAGTATTGGCTTTGGTTACAGGAGCAAATAGCTCGGCAGCTTTAGAGCTTGAGTCGACTTTAGGATCTTGCGCACCAAGTTGCGCACCAATAGATGGCGGCGCGGCCAAAGAAGTGTCACCTGACTGAACGGTCACGCTTGCTGGAGCATTCTCCGTAGGTGTTTGTGCAAGCACTGAAACCGAAAAAGTGGAGGCGCAAACTACAAAAGCAGCCATTGCAAATGGAGTCATGCTTTTGAGCGGTTTAACTACGCTAGTTTTGGTTTTGCCAAGAATCAACAAATGCGGCTGCCTCTAAATCATATAAATGCTGTTTTTATAGCCCCAGATGCAGATTTCGATTGAATCAATAACCATTTCAGGGGGTTTTAAGGATTATAGGGGACAAAAGCCAAAAGTCGAATTATTCATCATTCCTAAGTCTATGATTCTAAAGATAATAATTATGTCTGTATTGTGTCTACACTCAGTAAATCTCTTAAAACTCGGCATGAATCCTAAAAGACAGGATATTTACCGGCCCGCGAGCGGAGTTGTAGGCGGGGTTATTGATGTGCTGAAAGTTCAAACCCGCTAGGACATTCTTAATCACGGTGGCGTTGTAATACACCTCCCCGATACGCTCTGGACGATAAGAAATTGCCTGGCCTGGACCGGCATAGTCACCAATGAAGTAAGACACACCACCAGCTTGTAAGTAATTTCTTCTGTAGCTGGATAAACCGTTTTGCATCATAGAAATACCGATACTGTCTTTTGGACGACTCCAACTTGTGCCATTCAGACCCATACCTACCGATACAGAATTATCTGCCTCAGTAAAAGACATGGTCTCTGTATGGCCATCGGATGTAAATGCGCGCCCATAGATGCCAAGATCTTTAGTTAATGCTTGTTCGCCATTAATACCAATACCAGTTTTGTATTGGTAGTTAGTGCGTACATTATTAATAGCTTGCGTGCCTTGTGCATTATTAGCTACTACATAATTTGTTGCATCGCTAAAACGCGCCAAGATCATTTTGTTGCGATAAGCTAAAACGCTAACCTTACCAGGCAAGTCTGCAATTTGATGCTGACGTTCTACTTCAAATTGATCACCATAGGTATTAAAAATTTGCCAGTTCAAGTCACGGCCGTTAGGATTTTTTGGAGCAAGCATACGGGAGGCCCTCAGCACCCAATTGTCGAGATACCACTCACCCGCTAAGCCAGTGCTGTAGCCACGTGCATCAGCAGCGTAGTCATAAGCCAGATAGGTCATATTGCCCCAGTTCATAAACTGCACACGAGGATCTTTAGCGTAACGACTATCGTCAAAGATATCTAAAGTAGAAAACTGACCGGCAGTTACTACTACGCGATTACTACTTACAGTTTGAGTAATTTGATTGGCTTCGTTTTCAAGAACGACCTCATCGCCCTCTTGATTAATAGTCTGACGTAAAAAAGCACGTGCTGAATAAAACTTAGCTATTGGGCCATTTGCTTTAGTTGCTTCACCATTGGTAAAACCACCAAGACCAGTGAGTCCAGAAAATGGCATACCAGAAACCACTTCTGGATTGAAATAAATATCCGTATTTGGCGCTAAACGTGCACCAAAGAATAAAGTGCCTGACCAGGTATAGCTCATCGACTTGAGGGCAGACATACTGTTCTGACCAGAATAGCTAGAGGTAAAGTTGTTGTAACGCTGATTGATATAAGTCGTTTGACCATGCACGTTCACTGGCAAACCCAAGAGTTCACCTTCAGTTGGCAAACCATGAATTGCCTCAGCAAAACTTGCGATTTGGTCCGAGCCTGATCCCGCCTTCTGCGCGAACGCAGTTGCCCCGAAAAATGTGCAAATAATGCTCAACAGGAGGAATAGATAAATCTTGCGGGTCATTCACAATTTCTAATGAGGAAGCCAGTGCAGTGCAATGCAATAGCAACATGCCGATGAAGAAAACTAGGCAAACACAGCCTGAGATTGAAGCTCAAGGGTGGTGCAGCCCAAATTATCCCCAAAAAGAGGCAATTTACCTAGTGTTTATGTCTAGAGAATGACAACCAACTACATCCAGACGTCATTCCTAGGCCTTGAACTACAACAGATTCCGTAATCAATGTCTCGAATGTCAAACTGCATTTTTAAATAATTCTTTACGCTGTAGGGTCATGGTCTTTGGTGCTCTTTACTAGATTAACAGCTGATATTGAGCTACAATGTAGCTCAATATGAAAGGATAAATCATGGCTGCTAATGCTGTTGTGCGAGCAAGGATTGATGGAAATATCAAGGAAGAGGCTACTGCCGTCTTAGCTGCTATGGGACTGACCCCTTCCGATGCCTTTCGCATTTTGATGACTAGAGTAGCCAGAGAAAAGGCATTGCCTTTTGAGCCACTGATTCCAAACAAAGAAACCATTGAGGCCATGAAAGAAGCGAGGAAAGGAAAACTGAAAACCTTTACCTCTGTTGATGACCTAATGGCTGATTTGAATGCGGACGATTGAATACACTAAAAAATTTAAACGCGATTACAAAAGAGAATTTAAAGGAATACACAAGGAAACATTAGCAACTGATCTTCAGTTACTTATTGGTCTTCTGACAACAAATAAAGTATTGCCATTTAATTATTACGATCACGCATTAAAAGGTGATTGGCAAGATCATCGAGACTGTCACTTAAAACCAGATCTTATTCTGATTTACCGAAAGCCTGATGACAGCACTTTGCAACTAGTGCGCCTGGGGTCTCACAGTCAATTAGGACTATAAGTTCGGCGAGCAATTCACTATCGACGGTCCATTAATGCTCTAGCTAAGGTGCCGGCATCTACATATTCAAGCTCCCCACCTACTGGGATACCACGAGCAATGCGAGTGACCTTGATGCCTTTGGCTTTTAGTACTTCACCAATGTAATGGGCAGTTGCCTCACCTTCGCTCGTGAAATTCGTTGCTAGTACCACTTCACGAATTGGCACACCGGTATCGGGAGTTTCAATGCGACTAAGCAATCGATCAAAGCCAATTTCATTTGGGCCCATGCCATCGAGTGGCGAGAGGCGCCCCATTAATACAAAGTAATTGCCTTTGAAGCTGAGTGTCTGCTCCACCATGACTTGGTCAGCAGGAGTTTCCACTATGCACAGCAGCGATGGATCACGACGGCCATCAGAGCAGGTGCTACAAATCTGTGTTTCTGAAAAAGTATTGCAACGTGCGCAGTGACCAACCGTTTCTACTGCCTCACCCAATGATTGAGCGAGCACTGCCGCGCCATTGCGATCATGCTGTAGGAGGTAGAACGCCATCCGTTGAGCAGACTTCGGGCCCACTCCCGGCAATACACGCAATGCCTCGATCAAACGACCAAGTGCGTCTTGAGGTGCTTCTATGCGCGCCATCTAATTAAACAATTCGTAAATAATCAAAATTAATTAGAAAGGCAGCTTAAAGCCTGGAGGCATAGGCATGCCAGCAGTAGCGCCTGACATCATCTGCGCACTAGCTGCTTCTACTTGCTTGAAGGCTTCTGTGTAGGCTGTAACGATCAAGTCTTCCAACATCTCACGGTCATCCATGGCGCCTGGATCGATCTGCACACGCTTGAGTTCGTACTTACCAGAGATGGTTACCTTAACCAAGCCACCGGCTGCTTGGCCAGTCACTTCCAGCGCAGTCAATTGCTCTTGCGCTACTTTCATCTTCTCTTGCATCTGCTGAGCCTGTTTCATGAGGCCAGCAAGTCCACCTTTCATCATCGCTTCTTTTCCTTAATGACTTATTTATAGAGTGAAAATTAAATTCAGTTTCTTTGAATTCTGTATTTAGAGTGGCTTCACTGAGCCACCAACCACTTTAGCGCCAAACTCTTTTTCCAATTGCTGAATAAATGGATCTGCAGCAATCATTTGTTCTGCGTTCATTCTTTTCTCTTGATGAATCTGAGCATCCACTTTGGCAACGGTCTTGCCCTCAACTTCACCCTTCTCAATCACGATCTTTACTGGCTTACCAAAGTGAGCAGTGAGTACGTCAGCCAAACGACCAACCGTAGCATCAGAAGCTAACTGTGGCATTGGCGTAACGATAGTCACACGCACTCCGGCGGCAGAATCATTCCAATCTTGCAACTCTGTCTGAAACGCCAACTGCTGCACCATCCCCTTAACGGGCAACTGACGCATCAAACTATGCCAGTCGGGACGCTCGGCTGAGCTGGCTGCGGTAGCTGGGGCAGATGCCGAGGGTACTGGTGTTGGAGCTACCGCTTTAGCTGCAGGCGCTGGTGCAGATGCTCTAGCTGCTGGCGCAGCTGATTGAATTGAAGGTGCTGGACGAGCAGTATTTACTGGTGGGGCCGATGGTGCTGAAGAAGAATTGCTTCCGGGGCGAAATGCCAACATACGCAATAGCGTCATGGCAAAGCCAGTTTGCTCATCAGGAGCTAGTGATAAGTCTGGGCGGCTTGTAATCGTAATTTGATAAAAGAGTTGCGCTTCTTCTTTTGTCAGTTGACCAGCCAAGCGACGAATCTCACCTGCTTCTGGCCAATCTTCTAAAACGGATTCTGGAACAACTTGTGCTGCTGCAATTTTTTGCAACAAACTGGAGAGGTCTTGCAATGCCAATGAGAAAGACATACTGCGCTCACCCATCTCATTTGCCACTGCAAGCAGGCTTGCACCGTCTTTAGCGATCAAGCAATCCAAAATACGAATGAGATAGGCGTCATCCAATGTGCCAAGCATGCCACGTACAGATTCTTCAGAAACTTTGCCAGCGGCGTAGGCAATGGCTTGATCGGTTAACGACAAGGCATCGCGCATGGAACCTTGGGCTGCCTTGGCAAGAACACGCAAAGCATTCACTTCGTATTCCACTTTTTCTGCTGCGAGCACTTTTTCTAAGTGCTCCACAATCAGCGGTACTGGCATTTGCTTGAGGTTGAACTGCAAACAACGCGACAAAATGGTTACCGGGATCTTTTGTGGATCAGTAGTAGCCAGAATAAATTTGACGTGCTCTGGAGGTTCTTCCAAAGTTTTGAGCATGGCATTAAAGGCATGATTGGTGAGCATATGCACCTCGTCAATCATGTAAACCTTGTAACGGCCATTACTGGGTGCGTAAGCTGCTTTTTCTAGGAGAGCAGCAATATCGTCAACACCACGGTTACTGGCTGCATCCATCTCTATATAGTCAACAAAACGACCAGCATCGATTTCCATACAGGCCGGGCATTTTCCGCAAGGCTCTGAAGTCATCTTGCCAGAACCATCAGATCCCGTGCAATTAAGGGCTTTAGCCATAATCCGGGCAATCGTGGTCTTACCCACCCCGCGAGTACCGGTAAAGAGCCATGCATGGTGCAGGCGACCCTGATCCAAAGCATGCGTTAAGGCCTTAACCACATGGTCTTGGCCGACTAATTCAGAGAAGGTTTTGGGGCGCCACGAACGGGCTAATGCCAATGCTGTCATGTCTTACATTCTAACAAGCTAAAATGGAATTGGATGGGCCTCCCCGCATGGTGGGTTGGATAACCTGGTCAGGTCGGGAACGAAGCAGCCAAACCCAATTTCTGCCAGTGCCGGGGGCCAGGCTCATCCACCCCTACCTATCCCATACTCCCCTGATCTGCGCTTTATTGCTACAGAGCGAATCCACACCCTATTTTGATGAGATTGAAATTCCAACTCCCTTCGGCAGGAGTTGAACCAAATTCATCTCGCAAAGGAAATCTTCCTAACAGGACGCCCTGCATACTTGGTTGAGAATAAAAACCTTCTCCAAGTGCAAATACTCTTTTATCAGTGCAATCCACACGAATTTCAGTTGCCTTGGATAAATAGGCTTTAGAGCCATAGGCTTGTGTTTGATTAAAGTTCTCTACATATATTAGTGTTGCAGAATTCCCATTTCTAAGAATGGAATCAGTTTCTACATAAAGACTGCCATCGCCCACATACCCAGGTACTGGTTGCAAAAAGGCATAGGCGGATTGGATGCCTACCAATTGATAAATCAGAATAAATAGTCCCGCCAAAATCTTCTTCATAAAGCCATCTCGCCCAATTGAAAATGTGAAGTAATGCATCTTGTAAATACTAGATTACTGTAATTTCAAGCGACTTTATGCGAATTAAGGCAAACCACTACTGATTTGGAATTCTCTTTCGTTTTTAGGTGCTGGAATTGGTCTTTTCCAGGTCCAAAAAATCGTGCCTTGTTTTAAAAGATCTTCAGAATCCTCAAAATTCCCCAAATCATCCAAATAATTAATAAAACGAGGACGGTTCGTGCGTCTAGTTGGATCTTAAATAGCTGTAACTGCCTATGAGAACACTCAATAGATACTCGCAAGGCTGATCCCTCCTATATATAGAAGGTTTCAGCGTAGAGTCATCGAGTAGCAATGGATAGTGGTTTAGGATGATTTAAAAGTAGGAATAAAGAGACCGTTCTTTATCGTTGCTAGCAAAAGCATCAAAGGATTATTAAATAACGCCATATGGACATCTTTAAATATCTGGCGTCAGTTATTTTTGTTTTTTAAAGCCTCTTCCAGTTGGCTAATTCTATTTTGCATTGCGGCCATCTTTGCATTGAGTGCACCAACATTTAAGAAAGTTTCATCAGCTACAGGTGCTTTAAGGTTATTGCCCCAGCCTAGCCAAGCGGAGTCGTATACCTTGACCTTTTTAAAACCTAAAGTCTTCAATACCACCGCGGTTTCAGCTGCGCGCACACCGCTTTGGCAGTACACCACTGTCTCTTTATCGGGATCAAGATTGGCATACAACTTTTTTAGATCCATTTGATTTTTAAGTGCCATGCCAGAGTTATCGGCAACTTGCTTTTTTCCTAATTTAATTGCGGTTGCAGGATCTTGCCAATTGTCTTCATAGGGAATGTTGATGGAATTCGGAATATGGCCGCCCCGAATAGCTCGGACATCTTTACCCGAAAACTCATCAGGAGTTCTCGCATCAATAATTTGCACGGACTTTGATTGGACCATCTTGAGCATTTCTTCATTGCTAACAACCAACTGAGGTTGAGCTACCAATGCTACTGATACCGGTGACAAGGTTTGACGCTCCTTTTGGATTGGTAAACCCGCTTGTTTCCAGCCATCAATGCCATCATGGTAAATCTGCGCATTTTTTCCGCCAAAATAATTAATCGTGTACAGACCAAAATAAGTATATGGATTTCCACGCGCACCATAAACCACAATATCTTTATTCACGTCTAAACCAGCGCCGTTAAAAATCTTCTGAATTTGCTCTGTAGGAATGTAGTCTTCCTTGTTTGGATCGCGCAATACGCTACCGACTTCACCAATATTGATTGCTCCTGGAATGTGCCCATCTAAATAGCTTTTTTCATCGCGTACATCCCAAATAATCGCACCGCGAGCAATTGCCTGCTGCATCTGATCTGTTTGAATAATGGCTGTTTTTTGCTGGGCAAATGCCACGGAAAAAATAGCTGCCAATACGATTGCTAGTAATGATTTCACGATACTTCCTTGGATTGAATATGGGTGAATAAGTGACGATTAGATAATAACTTACCGACCTACCTATTAGCGGTCCACGTCGAAAATGAGCGCTTGGTGTGGCTTAGGTATCGGACATTTATTTAACATCAATTGAGCTTTTTAATTCAAGGCACAATAGGGTGATTCAATCCTGATAGACCTCCATATGCCCCAAGCCATTATTTTTGATGTTGAAGCAACCGATAAGAACGATGCCGTCATTATTGAGGCCGCCTCGCTAGACGTTACCTCTCTCAATCCACTTGAAGTAGGTAATCCTTGGGTGCAGCGCTACAACCCAGGCAAACCCATTAGCTTAGGCGCACTTGCGACTCATCACATCATGGATGAGGAATTAGTTCATTGCCCAGCTAGCAGCTCATTTAGATTGCCTGCTGGTACTAAATATTTGATTGGTCACAATATTGATTTTGATTGGGTTGCGATTGGCAAACCGGAAGTTAAACGCATATGTACCTTAGCCTTATCCCGTAGCCTATGGCCCGATCTTGATAGCCATACTCAAAGCGCCCTACTCTATTACTTTGAACGCGAGACTGCACGAGACCAATTACGCAATGCGCATAGCGCCTTGGCTGATGTATGGATTTGCTCAAAAATTGTGGGGCAAATTATTGATAAATTGCACCCAGCCTCTTTTGATGCCCTATGGGAAATGTCTGAGAAGGCCAGAATTCCAACCATCATGCCTTTTGGAAAACACAAAGGTGAATCTATTAGCCAAGTTCCAACAGACTATAAACAATGGATGCTGCGCCAAGACAATGTGTCTGAATACCTGCGCAAAGCATTAGAAGCGAAGTAGCAGCCTTTACTAGGGAATAAGGAATCCGTGATTTCCTTATTCCCCTTCCAGGCCTACTGCTTGTTCTTTATTGATACTTACGATTAAAGACCTGTTTTGTTGCGCTTTCATGACGCTTCGTGTTCTTTAATACGGCGCAGTAAGACAGGATCATGATCGCTGCCAATGAGATACCGTTAAAGTTGTTCATCAAGTTGCTAATTGTGTTCATTTTTTGGTCCTCTTTTGCTATTTAGTTGCCGCTACGAATTCAGAATAATTGACTTGAAGCTCACGAAATGAGCTAGTAAAAAATTGTGGTTTTTTGTTTAAATATTTCATGTTTTTTATCGTGCTACAGGTAGCTCATCCCACTTGGTGGTGTAGTTCGGTGACCGATTGTTTGATCTCATCTGCCACTCTTCCTTAGTGCCGTTTGTTCCTGCTGCCGCAGACCTGATCACTGCATTACCAAAGCGTGAGTTGATCTCATCTACCGCTTTCATGAGGTGAGCTGATTTACCTTTGGTCTCGATATCCTCAAACAGTGATTGCTGAGCAGCTGGCTTGTCACTAATCAGATTGAGAATGACGCCTGCCTTCTTGTAACGAAAGTTCGATTGGTAAATTTGCTTGAGGCCTGCCAGCGCTGCATTCGTTAATGTCAGCGTGTTATCCGTCGGGTTAGTCAATGGAATCGTGACGCTCTGGTGATGCTGTGGCTCGTTTTGCTTAAACGGATTAGTCTGAATAAATACAGTCAGCGCGCCCGTAGTGCTATTTTGAGTTCTGAGTTTTTCAGCTGCACGCGCTACATGGGTAGCAACGGATTCGGCAAGTTCTACCTGGCTGGTAACCAACTTACCAAAACTGCGTGAAGCAATAATTTGTTGTTTGGCTGGCGCTACTTCTTCCAACTGCAGGCAAGAGGTACCGCGTAGTTCGTAACAAAGACGCTCCATCACTACGCCAAACTGTTGGCGCATTACTTGTGGTGAAGTTTGCAAAAGATCAAATACGCTCTGAATGTGTTGGGCTTTCAGTTTTTTGGCGATTTGCTTGCCAACACCCCAGACCTCACCCACTTCAGTCTCACTCATCCACTGATAGAGCTCTTCTTTTGCCATGGCATTCACATCACATACGCCATTGAACTGCTTGTGCTTCTTAGCCAAGTGGTTGGCAAGCTTTGCTAAGGTCTTGCTAGCACCAATGCCCACGCAGACCGGCAAGCCAGTAGTGTCTTTAACTTGCTGCTTGATCTTCTGACCCAGCTCGATCGTGTCTTGATACTGCTTTAAGACAGTCTCGATTTGCAAGAAGCTTTCATCGATGCTGTAGACCTCTAGATTAGGAGTGAACTCTCTGAGTACCTGAACTACACGACTACTCATATCACCATATAAGGTGTAATTGGATGAGTAAGCTTGAATACCATGCTTCTTAGCCAAGTCTTTCATCTGAAACCAAGGTGTTCCCATCTTTACACCGAGTGCCTTGACTTCAGCGCTACGCGCTACAGCGCAGCCATCGTTATTGGAAAGCACCACCATTGGTACTTCTTCTAACTTGGGCTGGAACACGCGCTCACAAGAAACGTAGAAGTTGTTCACATCTACCAGTGCGAAGAGTGCATTGGATGAATTGCTGACGCTCATCTCACTTGCCTCCCTTGTTATATCTAGTACTAGCATTG
The DNA here is from genome assembly GCF_018881605.1 of Polynucleobacter sp. UB-Tiil-W10. GTDB lineage: Bacteria > Pseudomonadota > Gammaproteobacteria > Burkholderiales > Burkholderiaceae > Polynucleobacter. The sequence goes on along the minus strand of NZ_JACVPZ010000001.1, from coordinate 1,535,300 downwards.
CTGTACTTACGCACTACACCAACCACTACACCCCAAATTTGCAGCTCACTACCTTCGTTAAAGGTGATGGGCTGATAAATGGGGTTTTCTGGTTGCAGTTCAATACGGCCACGCAATTGGTAGAGGCGCTTGATGGTGTATTCACTATCAACAACGGCAACCACGATATCTTTATGTTTTGGCTTCAGGGCTTTATCAACGACTACCTTGTCGCCATCACAAATCCCTGCGCCCAGCATTGAATCCCCTTGCACGGTGAACATGAAGGTGGCTGGCTTGTTTTGGACTAGATAATGGTTCAGATCGAGGCCATCTTCAGCGTAATCTGCTGCTGGACTGGGGAATCCAGCTGAAATCCGGTGACTTAGAAGTTTGAGCTCATAGGCGGCAAAATGGCCCGCTAAGGCTTGTGGTGCTTGGCTAAGGGTTACTTTTGCGGGGTTCATTACTTGCGTCATAGTCATTAATATACTGTATGTTTATACAGTATATGTAAAAACCGCAAAAAAGAGGTTATTTTTGTTGTTTTGGGGCTATGGGCACTCCTCCACCACCGCTTTCTATGGGCATACCCGAGTTCACCCTAGCCCTATTCGAGCCTAAGGGATTGCATAATGGTTCTAGAAGTTACTAAGGTGCTTACTCACTAAGTAGCTCATATAAAAAGAACAGTAGGAGACATATGAAGACGTATAAGATCGCGTCCATTCCGGGCGACGGCATTGGTAAAGAAGTAGTCCCAGAGTGCGAAAAGGTATTAAATGCCTTAAGCAAAAAACATCCTGAAGTCGCTTTTGAATTCGAGCACTTTGATTGGGGTGGCGATTACTACCGCAAGCACGGCATCATGATGCCCGATGATGGTCTTGAGCCTTTGCGCTCCAAAGACGCTATCTTATTCGGCTCTGCAGGCGATTCCAAAATTCCGGATCACATTACCTTATGGGGCTTGCGCCTCAAAATTTGCCAGGGCTTTGATCAGTACGCGAACGTGCGCCCCACTCGTATTCTTCCCGGTATCGAAACTCCGTTACGCAATTGCAAACCAGGCCAACTAGACTGGGTGATCGTGCGCGAGAACTCCGAAGGCGAATACTCTGGCGTAGGTGGTAGAGCTCACCAAGGTCACCCCATTGAAGTGGCCTCTGATATGAGCATCATGACCCGCGTTGGGGTTGAACGTGTCCAGCGCTTTGCCTTTCAGTTAGCGCAATCACGCCCTCGTAAGCACCTCACTGTGATCACCAAATCCAATGCACAGCGCCATGGCATGGTGATGTGGGATGAGATTGCCAACATCGTTGCCAAAGACTTTCCGGATGTGACTTGGGATAAAGAATTAGTGGATGCCGCTACTGCGCGTATGGTTAATCGTCCAGAATCTTTAGATACCATCGTCGCCACCAATCTACATGCCGATGTCCTGAGCGATTTAGCGGCCGCACTAGCCGGTAGCCTAGGCATTGCACCCACTGCCAACCTCGATCCAGAGCGTCGTTATCCATCGATGTTTGAACCGATTCATGGTTCTGCTTTTGACATCATGGGCAAAGGTCTCGCTAATCCAATTGGCACCTTCTGGTCCGCGGTGATGATGCTCGATTTCCTAGGCGAGAAAGCCCTCGGCGCACAGTTAATGGCTGCCATCGAAAAAGTGACGGCCAATCCAAAGTTACACACTCGTGATTTAGGCGGCACAGCCATGATGAGCGAAGTTACCAATGCAGTCATTGAGGAGATCTCCAAATGAAGCTATTTAAATTACTGGGTGGCTTACTGAGCGGCCTACTGAGCAGCCTACTGAGTGCGTGTTTGATTTCATTCGGACTGTTATCAGGTGCAAATGCTCAACCCTTCCCTGACAGAACCATTCAGTACATCATCCCCTTCCCTGCGGCCGGTGAATCCGATTTAGTAGCGCGCTATCAGGCCGACATTTCCGCTAAGAAGTTCAAGCAACCGATGGTAGTAATGAATCGCGCTGGTGCTGGGGGTGCGTTGGTATGGAGCACCCTGAATACTTATCCAGCTGATGGCGCGACTGTGGTGGGCGTCAATATTCCGCACACCATCTTGCAACCACTTCAAGAAGGCATTCAGTACAAGACCGAAGATATTAATGCGATCTACTACTACCACTTCACCCCTGATGCTTTGATGGTCTCTGCAGATAGCCCCTATAAAACCTATCAAGAGTTTATTGCCGCCGCCAAAAAAGAACCAGGCAAGATGTCTTTAGCAGGCTCAGCACAATTCTCTGCCAACCATATGGCAGTTGAGCGCCTGAATAAATTAGCGGGCGTCAAAATCAATTACGTACCCTTTAAAGGTACAGGTGATTTGATTACCGCTCTAATTGGAATGCACGTTGATGGCGCTATGGGTTATCTGCCTTTAGCTATTCAGCAAAAAGGGAAGGTGCGCACGCTAGCCATTGCTACTGAGAAGCGTAACCCTGCTTTACCTGACGTACCCACCTTCAAAGAATTGGGTCTTAATTGGGTAGACGGCGCTTATCGTGGCGTTGCCGTGCCAAAAGCAACTCCACTAGTGCTGCAGCAAAAAATGTCTGACTACTTCGCACAACTCAATGCTGATCCTGAAACTAAGAAGAAATTAGAAGACGCTGGATTTGTGATTGTGGATGTACCTTTGGCAAAAATGCCCGCATTCATGAAAGAGAAAACCGCTCAAGCCATGGATGATGCCAAGAACGCAGGAATGATTAAGTAAGGTGATTTTTAGCCTCAAATAAAAAAACCGCCGATGTGGTGGTTTTTTTATTGGGTACTTACTTTGTTTTTAGCAAAAAGCAAATGCCAGAATCGCTGGATCATCCAAAAAGGCATTGGATAAATAAACACTAGCTCGGAAAAGCCAAGGATTTACTTCATCAATGATTTGTGAAAAATATTCCATGTGTCAATTGTAAGCGCTACTTAGCCGCCCAAGTAATCGGTCTTCCCAATCTCCACTCCTTTATGACGCAGGATGTCATAAGCCGTAGTGACATGAAAATAGAAATTAGGCGTGACCCAAGTCAGCAGATATTGCTCGCCGACAAACTCAAAATTCCATTCTTGAATGGAGAACTTAATTTCTTTCGCTTCGGTGCCATTAATCTGCTCTGGCTTGAGGCTATTGGCAAAAGCAATGGTTTTAGCAATGCGCTCCTGAAGGTCTGCGAGGGTTACCTCATCATCTTCAAACTTAGGTGACTCCACTCCAGCTATACGTGCCATGCCATTTTTCACTAGATCACAGGCGATTTGCACTTGCTTAGTTAGCGGAAACATATCTGGAGCAAGCCGACCTTCTGCCAGCACCTTGCTATCGAGACCCTTAGCGCCCGCAAACGCTTCACCCTTTTTGAGGATATTCGAAAGATTGGTGAGCATCTGCGTAAATTGCGGGATTGACGCTTGGTACATTGAAATTGCCATGAGGATGTCCTAAAGGGTGAAGTAAGGTGGGATTGCTTTCCTACTCTGCTCAGTTTAATTGATCTCTTTGATCTCACCCTTGGATGAAATCAAGTAAGCCTTGCTCTGCTTATCTTTTCTGATGCGTTTGAGCTCGGCCTGGTAGCCTTGCAACTGTTTGCGGTACTTTTCATACTTCTCACCACCCACTTCCGGAATAGTGAGCTTGTAATCCAAGATTGCAAGATGGTCGTCAAACTCTACCAAGCGGTCCATGCGGTAGCTCTTGCCTTGTTCGCTAGCGATATCCAACTCATTCCAAGCCTGTACCCACTCGCCTGATGTCAGATAGCGTTTTAACTCTGGGGTTGTCAGCACTTTTTGGACGTGCGCAATAAGTTTGATTGCGCCCTCCTGATCAACCCCAAGCCAGTTCATGAGCTCTTGCTCACTTGGCATTGCCGGCTTGCTGTGATTGGCGGAGTCGGGGGTAATGAACTCTAGCAACTTATGGAAGTTTGTGCCCTCTTCCAGGATTTCTGGATCAGGCTCCTCACTTTCCTGTTCCAGTGATTTTTCTACAAGCTCTTTCGCAAGTGCGCCACTTTCAATCTTTGAGATGGAGTCCTGATAATTGATTTGGGCTTGATCCCATGCAATCTGAAAGTGATCAATCTTGAAGGGCACACTTCCCAGATCCATCTTCATGTCAGCTTGCCCTGAAGATGCATTTTCAAGGCCAAGGGCATTGATATCTAAGACTGGGACACCCGCCGCTAAAGCCCTGCCGTACCACGATCGCTCATTAAGCCCAGTCTTACTGCTGCTAGCTGCGCCGCTCAGCCATAAGCCCTGCTTAGCCCTAGTCATAGCAACGTAGAGAAGATTCCAATTTTCATTTTGACTAACTTCACTTTCCTTTTTGAAGATAGCGCTACGCTCACCCGTAAGTGTCTTGGAGGTGTATAGGGAAAGATGTGTAGGGTTCGTATCTTCAGGAGACCAATCCAGGAGAACGCCGCGATGTGGAGCGCGCCACTCAGTATTATTTGCATCGAGCATGATGACAAAAGGCGCTTCTAATCCTTTGGCCCCATGAATGGTCATTAATCGGACGCGCTTATGTCTATCCTCTTCAGACATCTCGCTTTGCTCATCGACTTCACCAATATCTTCATTAGTCTCTGCCTCAACATCACCTTCATCTGGCGTTTCATCATCATCGCCGCGACGCATTGCATTCATCTCATCAATAAAGCGACTTAAACTCGGATAGCGTCCACCATCTTGATTTAAGGCAAGCTCTATAAAGGCATCTAGATTGGCCAGGACTTGTGCCCTAGCCAGATTTTGAGCGGCAACAGCATAGCTCACACGCAAATTACTCTCGTGATAAATCAAATCCAGCAAATCGTGTACTGGCAAGACCTCGCCTAGCCCACGCCAGTGTTCTAAATACCTAGCAGCCTTTTGGATATGTGGATTTTGATTATCCTGCAAAGCATCCCACCAGCAGCGATAGCCTTGCTGATTGCCGTTCACACTCATACTGAGTTCTTGCATCTGTGCTTCGGTAAAGCTAAAAATCGGGCTACGTAGAACCTGAGCTAATGGCAAATCATGGCGAGGAGAAACCAAGACTGTAAGCAACGCAATGAGGTCATCAATTTCCAGGGTATTGAGGAGGCCGCCCAAACGAGTGCTGTCATAAGCCAATCCTGCTTCACGCAAAGCTCTCTCGAATTGCGGCAAATATTTTCGACGCTTAACCAACAGAATGAAATCACTCGCTCTTGCTGGGCGCCAACAATCTTGGCTATCTTTTTTATCCATCACCTGACGTGTTGCTATCACGTGGTGAATTAAGCGACTAATCTGCTTGCCCTCTTCATAGCGCTGCTGCACATCGCTGGTTTGGCCAGAATCCTGAATCGCAGCATCAAAAGCAGTGCCACATCTCTCTGGCTGCTCATCCGCCACTCGCTCAATTAGGGGTAGCAATTGCGCTTCGCCATTGGCTGCATAAGATTCTGCTGGAAGCCCATTCTGTAGAGCCTTCCAGGCAGTAGCTTGTTTGGTAAATTGATAACTCTCCGGCAAGGCGCCTGCCAAGAACACCTGATTTACTGCATCGTTAATAGATGGTGCATTTCTGCGGGTTGTATTTTGCGATAAAGCTACCGCACTGAGTTTTTTCACCAGAAAATCTCTAGCGCTATCAAAGAGCCTTGGATCGGCACGGCGGAATCGATAGATCGATTGTTTGGGATCACCCACAATAAAGACGCTCGGCATTGAACCATCATCACCATAACCATCTAACCATGAGCGCAAGATTTGCCACTGCAATGGGTTGGTATCCTGAAACTCATCAATCAGAATATGTTTGTACTTTGCATCCAAGCGAGCTTGTAGATAAGAAGCATTGGCAGAGCTGGCCATTAATTGGCTCACACCAATCTCTAAATCATCGAAGTCACGGACACGCATAGCCTCTTTGGCTTTTTCCATATGAGCGAGCATTACTTCGCTCATGGCAAACCAAGCAAGATTGAGCTCATAAATCAGATGCTCACTTTGCCAGGCAAATAAAGCTTCATAAGCCTCTACCCAGCCATTACGAATCGCCGTAATCTCCGTCGGATCGCCACCGATCTTCTCCAAATACTTCAGCATGGGAGCAGAAGTTTTTGCAATGTCCGCCAAAGGAGTTCGGGCCTGAGTCAAAAAGTAAGCCTGGAACTCATTTGCGACATCCATTACCGAGCCATTGACATCATGATGCTCCATGACTTTTTTTAGATACTCTGCTTTACCAATTTGTGTTGGCGTGCCGTTACTAAAGCATTTATAGATCTCCTCTAGATCCTTCTTGGTACCAGAGCGCTGCCAAAATGCTTCAAGCGGGTTTTTCTTGCTAAGGCACGGCAAGACTTTGCTTAAATAATCGACTGGTTTGATGTTCTTAGTAATGCAGGCATCTTTAAAGAAAGTCCATGCGCCTCTTTGCTTAAAGAGACTGTAATTACCCATTAAGAACTTTTGAGTTTCGCTTGCGCCAAACTCTGCCAGCAATACGTCATAGCGCTCTTTTAAATCCTCCGGCAGATTGCCCCACCAATCCTCCATGCACTCTTCTTGCAGGCGCTTGGCATCTTCTCTGAGATTGAATCCAGGTTGCACCTCTGCTGATACAGGGGCTGCACCAAGTAGGCGCCCAAACCAACCATGGAAGGTGTCAATAACGATGGCCTGTGGGCTCGATAAGACCTTGATATAGAGGGCTCTGGCCTGCGGCAGCAACAGAGTAGCCTCTTCTTTTGTAAGCCCCCTGATTTGCAATTCATGTATGAGTGTTGCGTCATCCGCAGTGGAGAACTCTTCCAATAAACCATAGAGACGATCGCGCATTTCTTGTGCAGCTTTACGGGTAAAGGTAAGCGCCAAGATCTCTTGTGGCTTTGCGCCAGCTAACAAAAGTCTAATCATTCGAGCTACCAATAACCAAGTTTTGCCACTACCCGCACAGGCAGAAACGATTACGGATCTTTCCGGATTGCAGGCTAAGGAATAATTGAACTCTTCGCTCACCACATGCCCTTCCTACAGATGCCCCTGGCTTCACAGTACTGGCATACGCTATCTGGTGCAAATGCTTGCATGGGCTTGCGTGCCCACAAGCTATTTAAATCTTTGGTGATCTGTTCAGAAAACTGAGTCATCAGTTCAGGCATATTTTCTACTACATGTGCCCGGATATTTTTATCCTCGCCTTTATCCAGCTCAGCCTTGAGGCTTACCCATTCTGCTTGGTCTACAGTTCGCCCCGGAATATGGGCTACAACAGCATTTTCACTGGCAGCACGGGCATAAATTAAAAGCTGTGGATCATCCAAGAGATTCTCGGCACGATCCACAATCTTTTTCATCTTTTGATTTTTATAGTCAATCACGGCTGCTGCAGTGCTATCAGATTGATGAATATCAAATCGATCGGCACGCCCTGCAATACGAATATCTCTTTGAACACCATCTGGATCAGTCAAACTCAATGTAAAGCCAACCGTCAACTCGGCATCGTGATAACGCCAGCCTTCGCTTTCTCTCTGAATCTGCCAATCAATAAAACTGGGGATTTGCTTTTGCCAATCCCTTAGCGTTCCCAATACCCTAGCATCACCAGCAATCAAACGCTCAAACTCTTTCTCTGAACATTTCATTAAATGATCAATCATCCACTGACGGCGCGCTTGGGTACCATCATGAATTGGTGAGTGCAATTTTTCGTCTTCAGTTTTGAGTGCTTGAAAAAAGGTCTTTAATAAAGCATGCAAGGTTTGACCCGCTAAAGAGGCATCAAACCCCTCTTCAAATTCTTTTGCTTTACGTAAACCTAATAAGCTGCTGACGTAATAGCGATAAGGACAATCACGCAAAGCCTTATAGGCACTGGGCGAAACCGTTACCGGAATTGCCAAATCCGCATCTGGCACAGTCACTGACATCTGAATCGGTTGTGATTTACCTTCATAAATCCCTGGTTTGACCTCTAACGCCTTCCAGTGTTTTAATTGGGTCTGCAAGCGTTGTATCCACGCTGAAGGACGTAGAGGTTCACCACTTTTACTTTTGCTCTGCCAAAGAAGATCTACCTGTTTACAGGAGACTAGCAATTGAGAGAGATCTCTTGCTTGCTGTACGTATTGAGCAGCAATCGTTGAGGACTTGAGATAGCGATTCAGTGTGTCTGAGAAAAATAATGGCGGTTCAGCGAATGCTGGCAGCTGCTGCTCATCGCATCCAACTAACACGACTGCATCAAATTGACGCAAGCGTGTTGAACTCAGCGGCAAAATGCTTAAGGTAGCTTGCGCTTCTTTACCCGCTTCCTCATAAGTTGCCTCTTCAATAACCGTTTTCAGCAAACTGAGCCATTCTGACAATCTCATCTTCAGGCCGCTATACACGCCACCACTCAGATTAAAGCGATCAAGGACCTCTAGAAGCTGCTTACCAGCAGCGTCGCGATCCAAACGGCCTGCCATGCCTGTCTCTATCAGGTTTTTTTGTAACAGTTCGTAAGCGTTGGAGCAGTCCACTGATAACTGCTGCCAAGCAACGTGCAGGCTTCTAACAAACTTGATGAGATCGATTAATTGCTCGTTAGGAGATCCACCATTAGATGCTGCATACCTATTGGCTCGCTCTATTGCCATGAGGAAAGTTTCCCATCCTGACTTTGCTTGGCTGGCAATCAAAATATCCTCTAACTGAGCAAGCAGCCCGATGCATGCCTCTGGAGATTTATTCAGGCTATGCGCTAGATCAAAATAAGGATTTTGTAAAAACTCCAATAATGCACTTGCGCTAGGCCCCTCCTTGGGAGCGCGCATCACTTCAAGCCAGCTATCAAAAGCTGCTGCCGCTCTAGTGGTCGATAACTTCCAACCGGTTTCATCGCGTATACGCAAAGCATTACCAAAGCGACTTAACAGTGCTCGCACCCTTCTAGCCGCTAAACGATCTTGCGCAACCAGAGCAATATTTTTCTTACCAGCAATGAGATGCGACTCAATCGATTTCGTTGCTGCCCATGCCAGCTCTTCAAAGCGTCTTGCTGCCAGCAAACGCCAATCATCATTTCTATTTGCTTGAATATTGCTATTCACTTGAGATTCTTCTACAGGGTTTGCAGATGCGATATGACCTTCTGCATCAAGCCCACAAAGCGCTTCAGACCATAAGGCTACTGAATTCCAATCAAGGTCTACGCGCACCACTGGTGCAAACTGTGCGTAATCACTTGTGTAGCGATCAATTAACTCTTGGTCAATTGGTTTTGGATCTGCGGTCTGCACCCAAATAAATGGGCGTACATTATTGTGTTGATTTCCTGCATTGGACTTTGCCAATTGCATATATGCAGCCATTGCCAAATGTTTGCGGATGACTGGGTCACCTACATTAGTCAGATAACGCCAAAATGTGAGAAGCACAGCAGACTCTTCATCAACCACTTTTTTAGAGAGTCCGACATAGGCTTTAGCAATTGCCTGATCTAAAACAAACTCCACTTTTTTAAGCCAAGTTTCGGCATCTAATGAATGTGTATCCAAGAGAGTGTTTAGCTCACCTTGTAATTGCGGGACCACCAATTCAGATAATGAGTCGCACGCATCAATTACTGCTTGCGCCAATCCCCATGCTCCAGCTTCACTCTCCGCTTTAAACCACGTCTGCAAAGTTTTATGTTTGCGCAAATTCACAAAAACCGATAACCACCTCTCCAAATCACTTTGCTTCTTTGGGAATTTCCATGCGCCTGGTGCTGCTTCCAGCCAATCGGTAAAGCTAATCACTTGAGGTAGGAAGGCGATGTTGTTTGGCAGGTCATTTGGTCGGTTTAGCTCAAGAGCCGCCCTCACCCCAATGAGTGGTCCCGCAGTGCTTAGCACCACAAGGGGGCGCTGATTGGTTTGCATTGCACAATCCCAAATACCTTTAGCCAATTGGGTAAGCGCTCCAGCATTGGGCGTAATGGCCCACTGCTGCAACTGCTTTTGGTCAGAAAGAATGGGGAAAGACTGGAGCATTAATTGAGTAATTTATCTATTTTGAGCAGAACGTTCCGCTTATTGCTAATATAAGCGTTGTAACGCAATAACTAAATAAGCCTAAATAAGGAATTTTCATGAGTGCCGGCATTAAATATGTAACTGACGCCTCCTTCGAACAAGACGTCCTCAAGTCCGATAAACCTGTTTTGCTCGATTTCTGGGCTGAGTGGTGCGGTCCTTGCAAAATGATTGGTCCGATCCTAGAAGAGCTCTCTGGTGAGTATGGCGACAAGCTACAGATCGCAAAAATGAACGTGGATGAGAACCAAGGCGTTCCTGCCCAGTTCAATATTCGCGGCATTCCTACCCTCATTCTCTTTAAAAATGGCACAGTAGCTGCTCAAAAAGTAGGCGCTTTGGCCAAATCGCAGTTGACTGCATTTATTGATAGTCATCTGTAAATAGTCTCAGACCACAGGTTCACCAGCTGAGCCTGTGGTTTTTCCCGCTTTAAACGCTTGTCACACCCCTTTTTTGGTGTAGTATTACTCAAACGCACTAATCAGTGCTCCGATTTTCAGCAATTTATCCCCCTCCTTCTTTTAGCAAATTCCAAAATTCTGTTTTTCCATATCTGCTTGATCTAAATCAGCGCAGCGATACCTCAAAACACATTCCCTCATTCAAATTTATCTTTATCAACACCCGAGAACCACATGCAATTAACTGAACTCAAAGTCCTCCACGTATCCGCACTGCTTGAAATGGCGGCTAGCTTGGAGATTGAAAATACTCAACGGATGCGCAAACAAGAATTGATGTTTGCCATTCTGAAAAAACGTGCGAAGGCTGGCGAAACCGTTTTCGGCGACGGTACTTTAGAAGTATTACCCGACGGCTTTGGTTTCTTGCGTTCTCCTGAAGCCTCTTACATGGCTTCTCCTGATGATATTTATATCTCTCCTGCGCAGATTCGTCGCTTTAACTTACACACTGGTGACAGCGTCGAAGGCGAAGTGCGAACTCCTAAAGATGGTGAGCGTTACTTTGCATTAGTAAAAGTAGACAAGATCAACGGTTTGGCTCCAGAAGCCCTTAAGAACCGGATCATGTTCGAAAACTTAACGCCATTACACCCAAACCGGGTGATCAGCTTAGAGCGCGATATCAAGGCTGAAGAAAATTTAACGGGCCGCATCATCGACATGATCTCTCCGATTGGCTATGGCCAACGTGGCTTGATCGTAGCTTCACCAAAATCCGGTAAGACCGTGATGATGCAACACATTGCTCATGCGATCGCAGCCAATAATCCTGAAGCGATTTTGATCGTATTACTCGTTGACGAGCGTCCAGAAGAAGTTACTGAAATGCAACGCTCTGTTCGCGGTGAAGTTGTTGCTTCTACCTTTGACGAACCAGCAGTGCGTCACGTTCAAGTTGCTGAGATGGTGATTGAAAAAGCCAAGCGCTTAGTTGAGATGGGCAAAGACGTCATCATCTTGCTTGATTCGATCACTCGTCTTGCACGCGCATACAACACCGTTGTCCCTTCATCAGGCAAAGTTCTCTCTGGTGGTGTGGATGCCAATGCATTGCAACGTCCAAAACGCTTCTTCGGTGCAGCTCGTAATATTGAGGAAGGTGGCTCATTAACCATCATTGCTACTGCTTTGATTGAAACCGGTAGCCGTATGGATGACCTCATTTATGAAGAGTTCAAAGGTACCGGCAATATGGAAGTTCACCTTGAGCGTCGCTTGGCTGAACGTCGTGTTTATCCTTCAATTAACCTCAATAAGTCCGGTACCCGCCGTGAAGAGCTCTTGGTTAAAGCGGAGAACCTCCAGAAGATCTGGGTATTGCGCAAATTGCTGGCAGATATGGACGATATCGAGGCAATGAACTTTATCGTTGATAAGCTCAAATCCACCAAAAACAATGGTGAATTTTTCGACCTAATGCGTCGCGGAGGCTAATTTAGATCCCCTTGGGGGCGATTTATAGGCATAAAGGGGCTTTTTAGCCCCTTTTGCACATCTAAACAGCGCTTTGTTGTTGATTTCATGGCATAATTTCGCTTTTGCTGCACCCATAACTGCTTTTAAAACCTGGGAAAGTATTTAAGTCAATTTGACTTTAACGGCTACCCGCTCATAGGACTCAACATGAAACCTGGCATTCACCCCGAATATCGCGAAATCGTCTTTGTAGACGTTTCCAATAACTTCAGCTTCAAAACTCGCTCCACCATGTCCACTAAAGAGAAAATCAAGTGGGAAGATGGTAACGAATACCCATTGGCCAAGATCGAGACTTCATCTGAGTCACACCCTTTCTACACAGGTACCCAGAAAATTATGGATACCGCTGGTCGTGTTGAGAAATTCCGTCAGAAATTCGGTACTAAAGCTGTTGCTAAAGCTACCGGTGATGGCGCTGCTAAAACAGCTGAGAAAAAAGCTGCTGCTGCAGAAGCTAAAGCTGCTGAAAAGCCAGCTAAGAAGAAGGCTTAAACCACTTCTATTCGCAGGGTATGTGAAATACCTGCTCTGCGAGATAATCAAGGCAGCGTTTGCTGCCTTTTTTATTTTGAACTTCACTCATGGTCAAACTTACCGCCGCCGCCACTAAATCGATTCCGCGCATTGTTATTTTTGCGTTGACCTTGGTTTATGGTTTTGCCGGCCTCTTCTTTCGGGACCCCTGGAAGAATGAAGACGCGATTGGCTTTGGCGGTATGTGGACCCTCTTTCGCGGCAACTCAATTGATTGGCTGGTTCCACACCTAGCTGGTCGCGATATCTCCCTTGGCGCACCTCTGCCGTATTGGATGGGTGCAACATTAATTAAATGGTTTGGCCCATTTATCGGCGCTGCTAATGCCGCGCGTATATATGCAGCCATTTGCTTCTTCGCTGCCGCTCTAGCGATTTGGTATGCAACCTACTTACTAGGTCGTCGTCGCGAAGTCCAACCAATGGCATTAGCTGTTGGCGGTCAGCCAGACATGAAGAGTTACGGCATGACTTTGGCTGATGGCGCACTGCTGATTTTCTTGGCGTGCGTAGGTCTTGCTCAACGCGCTCATGAAACAACACCGATGATGGCGCAGCTCATGGGCATCAGTATCGTGCTGTATGGCACAGTGCGTGGTTTAGATAAACCTTGGCAAGGCGGCTTATGGACTGGTCTTGGCATTGCTATCGTATCGCTATCTAGCAATCTCACGCTGAGCTTAATCATCGTTACATCTACGATCATTGCGGTAATCGCTAGCAATGCAAAGTTACGTTTTCGTTGGACGCTTACAAGTACTGTTTTAGGCTTAATGGGTTTTGCAATTTGGCCAATCCTTTGGTATTTAGCTGATATTCCTACGCAGTGGCGCCATATCGCTGAAGAAGGTTGGCGAAACGTGCCAGAAATGCGCGCTACCCCATCAATCGAGTCACTAGGTTTCTTGAGTGTGAACTTCTGGGCTTATGCCTGGCCTGTCTGGCCTCTCGCGATAGTCTCCCTTGCACACTGGGGTCGTGTTAAAGCAGCAGGCGCATGGCGCGCCCCACACCTAGCAATCCCATTGAGTTTATTTATTGGTAGCTTAATTTATGTCCTGTTCCGGCTAGAAGCAAATGAACATGACTTAATGATTTTGATTCCAAGCCTTTCCATCATTGCTGCATTTAGCTTACCCGTTTTGAAGCGGAGTGTTATTAGCTTTATTGATTGGTTTGCGATGTTCAGCTTTACGCTGATTGCCCTCGCCATTTGGATTATTTGGTTAGCAAAAGTGACTGGTTATCCTGTGACAACTGCAGCCAATATTGCGCGTCTGCTGCCGGGTTTCGAGAGTCAATTTAATGTATTGGCTTTTATCATAGCGCTGGCGATTACTGGCCTATGGTTAGCAGTAGTGCGTTGGAGAACTTCGCGCGCTCCGAAAGAAATTTGGCGCTGTCTCATCATTTCGGCATCAGGCACTACTTTGATGTGGGTACTGCTGATGACGTTATGGTTGCCCACCATTAACTACGCCAAAACCTATCGGCACGTTTCTGCACGCTTAGCTCAAGTAATCCCGGCTGGCGGTGGCTGCATCGATACGAGCAACCTTGGCTCTGCCCAGTTAGCCTCTTTTGAATACTTCTCCAAGCTCAAGTTACGCGATGACCCCAATTGCCCATGGATGCTGACACACAGCCAATCCGAGGCAAAAGCATATGCACAACTGAACAGTAAAAAGTTGACCCTACTTTGGGAAGATCGTCGTGCAGCGGACCGCGATGAACGTCTGCGCCTCTACGAAGTTATCCCAGAATAAATCGTGCTGCATTTTAAAATATCGCGTCTCCGCGAGGATATTCCCTCCTTACTAAAACTAGCTGGGCCTTTGTTAATTGGTCAGCTCGCCGTAATTGCGTTTGGGGTGCTAGATACCGCCATGACTGCACGTTACTCTGCTGACGATTTGGCGGCGCTTGCAATGGCTTCAGCCATCTTTATCAGTATTTACGTTGGCTTAACTGGAGTGATCTCGGCTCTTGCGCCAATTGCAGGGCAACTGTTTGGCGCTAAACGTTTTTCAGAAATCGGCGAAGAAGTACGGCAAGCTACATGGCTTGCCTTAGGCCTTACTGGATTGGGTTGCTTTATTTTGCTCAATGCCGATCACTTACTAGCAATCTCGCAAGTCAATGAGGCTATCGAAGGTAAAGCGAAACTGTATCTCAATATCTTGGCATTAGGATTGCCCGCGAGCATGGCTATGCGCGTGCTGATGGCGCTTCATAATGCTGTCTCGCGCCCTACTGTTATTACTGTGGTGCAAATCATTGGGCTTGCCCTGAAATTACCCTTAAACCTACTATTCATATATGGAGGTTTTGGTATCGAGGGCATGGGTGGGCCAGGTTGCGCTGTGGCTACCGTGATCATCAACTGGTCTTGGCTGCTGATGACTCTGAGCTTTGTAATATTTGATCGGTTTTACAGGCCATTTAAGATTTTTGCGCGCTTTAGCTTGCCGGATTGGCACCGCATTTGGACATTACTAAAGCTAGGCGCACCGATCGGCTTTAGCTACTTGATCGAAGTAACTTCTTTCACTTTTATGTCTTTATTTATTGCTCGCCTTGGAACCACGGCATTAGCAGGCCATCAAATTGTGGCAAATATGGGTACCGTGATTTATATGGTGCCGCTATCACTCTCGATTGCGACCATGACTTTGGTGTCGCAATCTATTGGCGCCAATAAGCCTGAGCGCGCTGAAGAGATTGGTTGGTCCTCTGTATTTTTCACAACTACACTTTGCGTCACCATTGGCATTGCAGTATGGATGCTTAGAATTCAGCTACTTGACCTATATGATCCACCAGCAGAGGTAAAGGTATTTGCCATACCGCTCTTCTTGTTTATTGCGTTTTACCAAGTCTTCGATGCATTACAAATCACTGCAGCATTTATTCTGCGAGCCTATCGTATTGCGTTTTTGCCTATGGTAATTTATGCCGGATCTCTCTGGGGTGTAGGCCTAGGTGGCGGTTACCTCATGGGCTTCAATGTATTGGGCAATACGCCTACGTTCTTGCAAGGCGCCAACGGCTTCTGGGCTGGCAATAGCTTAAGCTTAGGCTTGGCCGCATGCTTCTTGCTCTATCTCTTTAGAAGAACGGCGGAGCGCTATGAGAAAACGCATCCGCCGGTAGAGGTTTAATACAAACTACTTTGTTGCTTACCTTTATTTGTAAACCTTCAAGGTAGAAGCATCATCATCTAAGCGTCTTTTAAGATTGCGCACTTGTCCTGCTGAGCCGGGACTATTCGTAATAAAGTTTTGCTCAGCCAAGTGCTTACGAACATCTTCTGCCAAATCTAAAGAAGCTAACTTCATCAACTTCGCCATGCTTGGCTTATGTCCTGTATCTCTACCATCGATCTGAACATCCTTTCCTTCGCCTGACGCCACAAAGGAAGCTACGATTTGCGTGGATTTAGCATCGACGATATTAAAGTCTACCGTTACCTCAAGTGTTACCTGCTGTGAGGTAGATTTTGTTCCAGGAATATCAGAAACATTATCCGTACTAGAGATTTCAGCCAAAACGCCATACAGGACGTAGTCTGCATCACCAAAATCGCCAGCCTTAATACGCTTCACAATATCAAAATACTCATCACCTTGATTGGGAACTGCAGGAGTGGACTTGGCTTGTACTACCTTATAGCCTGACTTAATCAGTAAGCCACGTATTGGGTTAGCCAGATAGCGCAACTCACCGTACTCATTATTGCTTTGATAGCCAGACTTCTTCATGCTTTGGGTGTTGGCGCTTGAAGAGCTATTGCTTGGCGTTGATGCATCAACTACGGGCGCAGGAGGTGAAGCTGTGCCAGGGCTAGTCGACTTGGGATCAGCCAGATTAGTAAACTTCACTGGAAACGCAGATGAATTTGCACCTCCAGTTAGAGCAGAGGCATCCGCTTTATCAGCATCAATCTCAATTATCTTCGGCGTAATCGTAGAAGAAATACTGTTATCAGTCGTTGTTCTCGTTTCTTCGATGTACGTTAAGTTCTTACCTTCTTTTTTGAAGTAGATATCAGTTACAGCGATTGACTTGGAGTCCGCCTTCAGGGCTTCTGCAGTAATCACTGGGTTCTTGGGTGGATCTGCTGGAACTTGACCCACAATAGCAGACTCCACTACTGGAGCAGGCGGCTTGGAAGCGCAGCCAGCCAAAAAGACTAGACTCACTCCCGTACAAGCTAAAAAGATTTTTTTCATGAATGACTCAATCCTTAACTAAATTTTTGTAGCGTCTTAGCGCGTAGCAGTCTTACGAATCTCTTTTTCGTCAGCCCACTCGAGCAAACCAGATTCGTTGTTAATGAGATTCAAATTAAAGACGTAGTAAACATCTTTAACGTCTTTAGTATTCTTCACAATGGATGCAATCGATCCCTCGATACGATATTGCGCGCCCTGCATATTGCCAGTCTTTGCAATCGTGCTGTTCTTATATAGCCCTGACTGATTCTGACGCTTAAGCTCATCAGTCTGATTTTGCATTTCAGTGACACTGACTGCAAATCGCACCTGACCACTCTTCATGAGTTGCGTACGGATCTTATCGGTTATTACACGTGTATCAATGTATTCAGAAGTCTTATTCTTCACATCTGCCAGCGTCACAATCGGCGCATCCTTGCTTCCAGAGATCGCTTTTGATTGCAACAATGATCTTGTCATTGCCTCAGCAATCATCTGTAAATCCGTTGATCCGTAGTCGGCATTCACGGTCTCAACAGCCTTAGCATCGCCGTAACGAACCTGTGGACCAGAGCAAGCTGCAAGCGCTGCTACTGATAATGCGATGGCTGATAAGCGAATAGTTTTAGTGTTCATGATCATCCTTAATAAGCCCTAATATCTTTTTAATATTGAATGTTTGCTTGATTTTTATTTTATGGTTACTTGTACTGATTTAACTCAAAGCGAAAGTCAGTAGCATCAGGTGTTGGGGCTATCCCCATAATAACGGTCGACTGTCCCTTCCCCACCGTCACAGGCTTCCATGCCTCTTCATCTGTCACAGTCATGCCGTTTTTACCAATCCACTTAAATCGATAAGAAACCAGATTTGATTTACTGTCATTTTGAATAGTCACTTGTGCAGTGAGAACGCCATTGCGCACTAGACTTCTCATATCGGTAATTTGAATGCTATCGGTATCACCCATGCGTACCGTCATATCCTTCATTGATGGGGTTGAGCTACATGCTACTAAAGCAAGTGCCGCCATCAGGATTGCAAGGTATTTTTTCATCTGAATCTTTCCTAATTAAAAAGCTGCTGAAAGCTATTCAGCAGATTGGGTGGCTCGTAAGGCTTCGCCTCTTCTATATTACCGCTAGCGGGACTATTGCTGGGAGTTGGAGCTGGAGTTAGATTGGAGCTAGAAACCGGGACAGGAACTGCAGGGGCCGGGGTTGCCACTGGAGTAAGCGCTTCAGACTGAGGATCCTGAAAACCGCCCCATAACTTCTTAAAGCCTGCAAATGTACCCTCAGATGGTTTGGGCTCCAAAGTTGCAGGTAATACGCTAGCAGGCTGAGCGGGGATGGCAACTGCAGGAGCGCTTGCAACTGGTGCTGTAGGCGAAATTGCAGCCGGATCATTTGAGGTGAGTACTGTTGCTCGATTTCTGAACATGCGGATATAAACCACGTTATAGCCACCTACCAAGTTGACGGTTTGAGAAGCAGTTACTCCAGATGGTAAGGTGTACTTAAGAACCGTAGGCCCTATTGGCAAACCCATTCTGGCCATATAGGTTTGCGCAGGCAAGGTTGACCAATGCCGCACATCCGTCACATTGATTGCTTGCAGACTATATCCCGTAATCAATCCTGCAATCGCCCCAATAAGAGCAGCGCCGCCATTATTTTGGTTGTTCTGGTTATTTCTGTTAGCTGCCTGCTGTGCAGCACGATCTGCTGCATATTGTGCAGCCAAGGAAACTAGCGCCCTAGAGGAAGCCCTTAAAACATAGGCCGGCATTTGATCATGCAAGTTCTTACGAGCCATGGCATCGATGTTTGCCACCAACTCTGGATTGGCAACCCTATCACCTAGTTGAACCATGGTTGGCCGATAACGCTCGGTAGACTTTTCAATTACCGGAAAAGTGAGGGTGACTAATTTTGGATTGCCGCCAATATTAAAAGATTGGCTAATTTGATAGGGAATGATTTTAGGCATGTATCCCGTATCAATAATGATCAAAGTATCGGCAAAGGATTTTTTAGCTTGATTTGCAATGTTGGAATCGAGCTTGGCAATACTGGTTTTAAAAAAGTTCACCTGCGGTCTTAACTCAATTGCCAGACGATAACCTGGTGCAGCCAAACTAGCCTCGCCTTGCGATTCGTGAATAAAGCCAGACAGGTAGTACGCGCCAGGATTCTGATAAGAATTCTTGAGACTACGCGTTTCCTCGTCATCTAATAAATTAATGGGATAGCCGTTAATATTTTCTATACGACTAGTAGCACCTCGAGTATTAGGATTAGATTGTTGGTCACGCTCTACGTTTGATACCGCAACAACTTGGCTTTGAATCAGCTCTTCGATTACTTTCTCGCGTTGCGCCATTTTTTTGGCTTCCACCATGGCATCATTCCAGCGACCTTGAGAGAGGTGATTTAATGCCAAAGTCTGACTTAATAGACTCACTTCATATGGTTTAGGGTCGTACTCGCTGCTAAAGCCTTCAGACAAAACATAAGCACTGGCTCCAGAGAAGGAGCGTCTGAGTTTGTCACTAGTAGTGACCTCCCAACGACTAACCAGTTGGTCGGCAGCCAGCAGGTTTTGAGTGCTACTCGGAATCTGAGAAGAGCCTTGCAACCTTTGCACTTCGCCCAGCTCCATGAAGTACAAAGTATTCTTATCTTTAAATGCACCTTGTATGGCGGCGGCTGTATTTTGCAGGTCACCGTTTTTAAACTGCTCCTTGGACTCATTCATTTTGATTTGCTGGGTTTGCGTAGCGCAGCCCACCAATAAACAAACAAGCAAAGTTGCCCCGAATTTAGAAAAGTCTAATGCTAATAATTTAGGCAAATTTAGAGACTTGAAAATGGGGTAATGAGTAGAAAGTGATTTCAAGCGTATGGTTCTCATTCCTTTAACGCGTGAAAATAGGCTGGAGCTGACAAGAAAATCTCTTTATTGCACTGATTTTTAGTCTAATTTTGCACCTGATTGCTGCACTACCCTACCCCATTTGCTTGCTTCGGCGGCAATTAACCTAGAAAGGTCTTTGGGGCTACCTGGAGCAGGATCCAAACCACTAGCCAAAAGACGTGATTTAACCTCTGGGTTACTCAGGGTTTGTTGCACCATCTGATTTAGGCGCTTTTGAATATTGGGCGGCAGATTTGCTGGTGCCATCAAAGAAAACCAAGATGTCGCCTCAAAACCTGTCAGGCCTTGCTCGGCTAAGGTTGGAATTTCAGGAGCGGCGTGTGAACGTTTTAGTGTGGTGACCCCTAAAGCCTGAACCTCCCCTGCTTTAATGAGGGCCAAAGAGGAGGAAAGATTATCAAAGAGCATCGAGATGCGGCCACTCAGTAAGTCTGGCAAAGATTGCGCGCGACCTTTGTATGGAATATGCCGTATTTGTAGACCAGCCATTTCTTTAAATAATTCACCAGACATATGCAGTGAGGTGCCAATACCCGATGACCCAAAAGTCAATTGGCCTGGTTTTGTTTTTGCTAGCTCAATTAATTCATGGAGATTGTTCACGCCTAATTTTTTATTGACGATTAATACATTCGGCGTACTGGCTAAAAAACTAATGGGCGTGAAATCCTTTACAGGATCAAAAGACATCTTTTCATAAAGGGCGCCATTGATTGCGTGGATGCCTACTGTACCAATCAGCAAGGTGTAGCCATCGGGTTCGCTCTTAGCAACCAGGTCAGCGCCAATATTACCGCCATAGCCAGGACGATTCTCTACTAGCACCGACACACCCAAAGTTTGCTGCCAACTCTCCGCTAAAACACGCGCCAAAATATCCGGCGCCCCACCAGGAGTGAAGGTTACGATGATACGAATAGCCTGCTTGGGCCAGACAGCATTTTTCTGCTCAGCTTGTGCGTGAGCCGAGAGCGCAATAGCCCACAACATCGATGCAATGAAGAAGCTCTTCAGAACTTTGGAGAATTGCATGATAAAAATCAGGGCCAGACCGAATGGTCTAGATTAGAAGCCAAAGCGAGAGCGCAGCCACAACCAGCCCTCATACTTCACTGGATCATCAGCGCAAGGACCGACGCCACATTCCAGCAGTGTAGATACGAGATTACCTAAAACCAAAAGAATAAATGCAATGACTAATGCATTTGCAAACCAAGAGCGAGAGCGAACCTCACGATTAGGCAGCATCAGAAGGACTGCCAGCCCCATTAACAAGCCGGTATACCCCACATAAGCCCAGGTATAAAAATGGAGCTCTAAAAATGTTGCGCCAAATCCTTTGTCACCCGGCAGGATGTGTAAAAACACCTGACGAAGTGAAACCATCATTCCAACTAAGCCGCCAATAATGCCCCAACCGTAGTGAGCAGAGTGAGCACCGAAACGAATATTTAAAACCAATGCAAAACCAATAATCACAAATCCAATGCGTTGCATTAAGCATAGAGGGCAAGGAAGTTCACCAAAATACAGCTGATCTACAAATGCGTAGGAAAGCATGCCAACGACAGCTAATAATGCAAGCTGATTACCTAGTGCCGCTAATGAAGGAAAAGAATGTCTACTCACAATCAATTACAGACTAATGTTGAGATGGTCGGTTGCATGAACGCGGAACCAAATTAAAAGAATTCCGACGGTAATCGCCAAAAGTATCAAACCCGCAAGACGTTTCTCAAGCCAGACCAAAACAAGTCCTATAAAAGCCGTCAGAAAAGGTAGGAACATATACATAAGAGAATTCTAGCGCAGGACACTATTAGTAGGGGTAATTCTGTAAATACAGGGCCTGGAGAATGGTCTTTTGTTTAGAATGGCTCCATGACTACTGGCCCCACCCCACCTTGCCTCAATTTAGAGCTCAACGGAAAGGTTGCGCGGGTCATATTCAATAACCCCAGCGCCCGCAATGCCCTGACTTGGCCAATGTATGAAGAGCTCAAAAAGATCTGTGACGCCCTAGCAACCAATCCCGATATTAGGGTGGTGATTTTTAGGGGCGTCGGAGATAAAGCATTTGTTTCAGGCAGCGATATTCAACAGTTTATTGATCTCAAAAAAGATCAAGCTTATGAAGTCGCTGTCGATCAGATCTTTGCCTCACTGCAACAACTCCCGATGCCAACCATTGCCATGATTGAAGGGTTAGCTGTAGGAAGCGGCCTTTTAATTGCAACTGCTTGTGACTTTCGCATATCCACTCCAGATGCCCGTTTTGGCATACCAGTAGCAAAGACTTTAGGAAACTGTTTATCGCCAAGCAATCTATCTTGGCTCGCCGCTCACTTAGGAGTTCCGACAGTCAAAAAAATGCTGCTGACTGCAGAACTTATCAAGGCACCAGAATTATTAGAGACAGGCTTCTTGTATCAAACGGCAGCCTCTACCGAAATTGTATCCGTGACAAATACGCTGGTACAGAAATTAGCGGCCCTTGCGCCGCTTACTCAAAAAGCAAGCAAACTCACTCTAGCGCGCCTTCTTCAAAGCAATCTTCCAGACTGTACTGAGCTAATGCGTGAAACCTACAATAGCAAAGACTTTAAAGAGGGTGTGAACGCTTTCTTGGAAAGTCGTCCGCCGCAGTGGTTGGGGCAATAAGTAGCACTCTTAGTCTAGCCCTTGGAGTTTAAGAACTCCACAACAGTTTTCACAAATTGATCGGGTACTTCAACATGGGGTACATGACCCACATTGTCGATCGGAGCCAATTTTGCATTCGGTATGACTACTTGGGCTTTCTTACCTAACTCGGGAAAATTACCTAATGACTTCACTGCCTCCGGCGGCGCAAAGCGTCGGCCAAATACCGTACGGTCTTTTTGACCGATGACCAATAAGACTGGCATCTGTAATTGCGGCAAATCATTCACCACAGGCTTTTCTGCAATCATCTGATATGTCAGAACCGAAGTTTTTGCATAATTTGCATAGTCAGGGCCTTTTTGAACTCGGACATAGACTTCTACAAACTGTTCATAGTTTGGTTGCCAGCTTGGAAAATAGCTCTGTAGAAAACGGCGATAGCTCGTTTCTGTTTGGGCCATCTCTAACTTGAGCAAGTCATCATTCTTCTGCGGAGGAATAGCCTTGCTGTAATCCTCAAGGCCTAGTGGATTTTCGAGCACGAGTTTTTGCACAGTCTGCGGGTATAGACGGGAAAAACGAATGCCCAGCATGCCACCCATGGAATTAGCAATCACTGCGACTCGCTGAATATTGAGAGACTTTAATAAAGCTTGGGTATTCACCGCCAAATCATCGAAGTGATACTCAACATCTGGCTTAGAAGATTTTCCAAAGCCAATCTGGTCAGGCGCTATTACACGATAGCCAGCCTGAGACAGGCCCGCAATCGTTGGCGCCCAATAATCGCTGGAGAAATTCTTGCCATGAAACAAGAGCACTACACCCTTTGGCTTATCCAGCGCAGCCACATCCATATACATCATGCTAGCGGGCTGTCCTTGTAAAGAGGTCTTAAATTCTTTTAGAGGATATGGATAAGGCCAGTTACTGATGCGCAAATCTAAGGGGGTTGCATTGGCATAGAGACTCACCGCGGGACTCACCGCGGGGGTTGAAGATGATTGCTCAGAGCTAGCGCATGAAATCAAGAAGATAGGCGCGGCTATCGTCGCACAAACCAGCGCCATTTTCTTGAGTAGAATTTTCATTACTCTCAGCCTCTTTCGTATTTAAGCAATTTTTGTCTTTAAGTTCGCTAAGCCAGCAACACTGCCTTCGAGAACATCACCCTTTTTCACGGGGCCCACTCCTGCTGGAGTTCCAGAGAAAATTAAGTCGCCGGGTTCCAAAGTAAATAAGGTAGAGAGATAAGCAATTGTGTCTGGAACATTCCAAATGAGTTGATTGAGATCACCCTCTTGGCGAACTTCTCCATTGACCAATAACTTGATGGCGCCTTGAGCAGGATGACCACATTGAGTTGCAGGAGTGATCTCACCACAAGGTGCAGATTGATCAAATGCTTTACCGGTATCCCAAGGACGCCCCATTTTCTTGGCTTCACCTTGAAGATCGCGCCTAGTCATATCTAAACCCACACCGTATCCATAAACGTGCTCAAGGGCTTTATCAGCGGCAATATTCGCACCACCCTTCCCAATCGCAACTACCATCTCAATTTCGTGATGCACATCGCTCGATAGACTTGGGTATGCCATCTCTTTTCCATCTGTGACAATCGAATTAGCGGGCTTCATAAAAAAGAATGGCGGCTCACGATCAGGATCATGACCCATCTCACGGGCATGATCAGCATAGTTACGTCCTACGCAATAAATGCGATTGACTGCAAAGCGACGGCTATCACCTGTTACAGGCAATGAAATAACTGTTGGCGGATCAATCACAAATGCTGAAGACATAAAAACCTTTCTAAGAATTTTGATGAATATCTGTTTTATTTCTGGTGTCTAGAAGTATGACGCAATTTCAATAAAAGGATGCTAAGTGCCAAGGCAAAAGTCATTGCATTAGCCAGAATGAGCGGCCACTTTTCAATAATGAGTCCATAAACCAGCCACAAGCCCACCCCACCCGTAAACAAGGAATACATCCCCAATGAAATCCCGGATAGATCCCTAGTGCGCCAGGACTGGATGGCCTGCAGCAAAAAGGCAAGCGTCGTTAAAAATGCAGCGCAATAGCCAATAATCTCGATTTGGTGAGGCTCTAGAGTCATTTGTCCATTGTAGTTAGAGAAATTTGCAAATCATTGACGCAGCGCATGAATTTATATTCTGTAGATAATAGAAAATCGTAACTCAACTCACCATTAAAAATACAACATGAGACATCCCATTATTAAGGGCCTAGGCCTACTCCTTTGCAGTAGCTTAATCAGTGCTCCACTAGTTGCGCAAACGAATCCCTCTGCAATCAAAAGCTATCCCGACAAACCCATTAAGCTGGTAATTCCCTATCCGCCCGGTGGAGCAACCGACGTCATCGGACGCATCATGGCGCAAGAATTGTCCAAGTCGCTAAACCAGCAAGTGATTCCTGACAATCGTGCAGGTGATAGTGGGAATATCGGTGCCGATATGGTTGCCAAGTCACCAGCTGATGGCTATACCCTATTGATGGGAGCCCTTACGTCACACTCTATCAATGCCAATCTAGATAAAGACAAGATCAAATACAACCTAGAAAAGGATTTCACACCTGTTGATGTAGTGGGAGTTGTCCCGCTTGTGTTTGTAGTAAACCCTTCAGTTCCCGTAAAGAACATGAAAGAGTTCATCGCTTATGCAAAAGCTAACCCAGGCAAGCTTACCTTCGCCTCATCTGGTGCTGGGGCCCCACAACGCCTTGTGATGGAAATGTTTCGCTATCAACTTGGCTTAGATTTATTGCATGTACCCTATAAAGGTAGCGGACCAGCGATGACTGATTTAGTGGGTGGACAGGTATTGACCATGTCTGAGACCGTTCCCGCAGCTTTGCAATTTATTCAGTCTGGGCAGTTAAGAGCTCTTGCGGTAACAACTGCTAAACGAATTAGCCAACTACCAGACGTGCCAACAGTCACTGAGGCTACTGGCTTGCCGAACTTTGACGTAGTCAGTATGTTTGGTATTTTGGCTCCAGTAGGGACGCCTAAACCAATCATTGATAAGCTCAGCGGGGATATCAAAATCATCTTGCAACGACCTGAGGTTCAAGAGCGGATGTTGGCGGCTGGCGTATATGTGAACTTCCTGTCTCCAGCAGACTCCAGCAAACGCATTACACGGGAAATGAATATGTGGAGCAAGGTGATTAAAGATGCCAATATCAAGCCCGATTAAAGCTGCCGGCGTTTAATTCAATGGAATAGAAAAAATCGCCTTGAGCGTTAATGAATCCGTGCTGTTAGAAAAACCTTTACCTACTCCAGCCTGAAAAGAAAGTGGTTTGCCATCGTAGTACATCATTAAGAAACCCATTTGCTGGGTATTTTGATAATTGATTGGCTGATTGATTTGATTCAGATTGGAGTAGTACTCAACTCCAAGAGCCAACTCTGGGGTCACTTCTCTTGATAGGCGCGTAGCCGTAGAAAAATAGGGTGCTTGATGGACATAGGGTTGTGAAAGCGGCATATCTATAATTGGATTGAAAGAGAAAAGCCACTCATCAAAATGCTTGCCGATAATGAAACGCATTTCACTGTTATATCTGGACTCATCAAACTGGGGTTGTACGTTAGCTAACTCTAGATTTGCACCTGCGAAAAAAGAGTCGCCCTTATCTTCACGCATTGGTAACCACTTCATGCGGAGCTTAGTAGCAGCATATTGAAACTTGTTGTCGTAGTTCACATAAGAGATATACAAACCAGCCTCGAGGTCATGACCAAGGCCATAAGCAAACTCTGGTGTTACCCGCACACCGTTGTTACTCATTACCTCCCCAGGATAAGAAGGGCTTTGAATGCCTCGGGGCGTGCTGTTTAAATGCACCTCTAGACTTGCCTCACCCTTAGCATTAATTTCGTCGTCATACACCTGAATTTCATCTTGCAACACCGCCATACTAATGGAGGGCGAAAGTAAGATTAAAGCTAACAGCAAGCCCTGGATAAGTACTTTGATTGGAGGACGAGCTTGCATCTGCATGATGCGTCAGTTTAACAATGATTAGGGTTTTTTGACGCGCTCACTCCAAAGTTGCCATGGGCGACCAATGGTTTTCTCGATCGTCTCTTGCGCAGTAATAGCCTCGCCAGGGCTAAGGTACTGTACCTGCCCCATCTTCATTGCCTCAGCCTGAATACTGGCATTCTGAATCGCGTAGATAGTCCTGAACACAGCTTTCTTAATCGAATCTGCACCTGCAGCGTATCCATGACCGCGCATCAAAACAAAATACTGTAAGCCCATGGTCTTAGATAAGGCATCGCCTAACTCGACATTACTAACAAACATGTCTGTATCTGGATTAGGCTTGGCAAAATTACGAATCTCGAAAACAGGTGCGCCCTCACCTAAGAAAGCGCTCATGTGATAAACCGGCTTAAGACTAACCCCCGTTAAGCCATAAGGAAGGACTGGAGAAGCATGGCCATGAATTACTGAATTAATATCCGGACGATTTTTAAAAACACCACTATGAATGTAACGCTCACCATAAGCTACTCGAGTATCACCATTTAAAGCTTTACCGTTCATATCAAATTCCATGATGTCTTCAACTTTGACTACGGAAGGTGCAACACTTCTCGCCAGAAAGAATGTATTGGGATTGGCTGGATTACGGACACTAATATGGCCATACCCATCTACTGCATTCTGGTCGTACAAAATATGATTTGCTAGAACAAGCTCTTCAACTGCCGTCTTGACCGCTGGATTTTGATCCATCTGCTCCTGAACGGTAGCGGCGTCAGCCTGAGCAATAAAGATAATCAGAAACGCAAGAAGTAATCGATTTTGCATTATTCCACCTTGCCGATCTTTTTGACAACTTCACCCATCTGAGCAGATTCTTTATCCCAATAGGTTTTAAATTCAGGCGCATCCATATATTGAATTGGACTTCCAGCGCCATTAATTACGGTGCGAACACGCTCATCATTTGCGGCTTGTTTTGCAGCTTCACGTAATTTGTTTGTTATGTAGTCAGGGGTTGCACTAGGCACAAATAAACCAGCCCATTGAAAAAACTCTATCTTCACCCCCATCTCTTTAAAGCTCGGTACATCGGGCATACTGGCCAGCCTGCCATCACCCCAATGAGCCAAAGCACGAACCTTGCCCGCCTTAATTTGCTGAACGATAGAAGAAGGCCCTGTAGCAATTGCATCTACCTGACCTCCAAGTAAGCCCACAATTGCCGGTCCCGCACCTGTGTAAGGAATATGCACCATATAAAACTTCTCGGAAGATTTGAGCATCTCCATTGGCACGTGCATTGTTCCGTAGTTACCTGACGAACCGAAGTTGTATTTGCCTGGATTGGCGCGCATTGCCGCCACAAAAGATTTGTAGTCCTTCCAAGGACTATCTGCTCTCACCACCAAAACTGTTGGGTCTGCTGTAAAACGAGCGATGGGCTTCAGCTGGTTAAGCTGAAATGATTGCTCTCTACCAACGATCTTATCCGCCTCAGGAATAATCGATATAGAAGATAGGGCCATCAAAATAGTGTAGCCATCAGGCTTGGCTTTAGCCACTGCAGCCATACCAATACCACCGCCAGCCCCAGCTTTATTTTCCACTATCACTGGTTGACCCAAACCACGAGAAAGAGCCTCCGCCACCGGTCTTCCTACAGTATCTGCAACCCCGCCTGGCGGAAATGGGACAACCATGGTGATGGGTTTCGTGGGCCAAGCATCTTGGGCTTGCACAAATGCACTTTGACAGAGCAAATTGACCCATAACAAGGCTGCGATTGGAATGGCTAGATATTTTTGCCTCATTTTTTGTCTCTAGTACGTAATTTAGTTATTATTTATGTTCTTTATCCTACTACAAGATTCATCACAATAAATAGGGGTTAGCGTAGACAAAACCCTGCCGGAGATAGCAATCATGAAATATGCAGCATTTGTTTTAGCCAAAGAGCCCACCAAAACTCGCGTGGGAATTGTTTCTGCCGACGGCAATACAGTTCAAGAACTCGATTTAGGTATTGATGTTAGCGAGGATGGGATCGTGGCTATCCTCAAATCCGATCTAGCCGAGAAATTACCAAAACCCATTTCTACCCATACGTTTAGTGATATTCGCCTTCTTGCCCCTGTTCCAAGACCACGCCGCAATATTTTCTGCGTCGGAAAAAACTACCATGAACATGCTAAAGAATTTTCCAACAGTGGATTTGATGGCAGCGCTAAACCTGGCGAAGATATTCCAAGCCATGCAATCTTTTTCACAAAGCCACCTGAGTCTGTAACTGGCCCCAATACCAACGTCATCATTCCAACTGCAGTATCAACTTGCATTGATTACGAAGCCGAGCTCACTATTGTGATTGGCAAAGGTGGCAAGGGGATTACTGAAGCAGATGCCATGAAGCATGTGTGGGGTTACACAGCAATCAATGACGTGACTGCACGTGATTGGCAGCAAAGGCACAAGCAATGGTTTTTAGGTAAAAGTTTTGATACCTTCTGCCCAATGGGTCCATGGGTTGTTACAGCAGACGAAGTTGATGCGGAAGACATCTCTGTTAAGTGCTGGGTCAATGGTGAGTTACGTCAGAACTCGAATACCAAAGATCTGATCTTTGACATCCCCAATATGATTGCAACCGTCTCTGCAGGCATTACGCTTTACCCTGGCGATCTGATTGCTACAGGCACACCAGTAGGCGTTGGTATTGGCTTTAAACCCCCCAAGTATTTAGTTAACGGCGATGTTGTTGTTGTTGAGATGGGTGGCATTGGAAAGCTAGAGAATACTTTTATTGCCGAATAAGTTGCATTAAGCTCTTAGGTTGATTAGCTATTCAAGTCTAAGTAAAGCCACCCTAGGGTGGCTTTCTTTTTGCAGGCAATCTTATGAAGATTAAGCCAAAGTGAACTTCAGTTCTCCGAGCTTTTCTACTGAACTTACAATCTTATCGCCCTTCTTCAACCAGACCTGCTTGTCTTTTGGCATGCCAGCAATCACGCCTTGAGGTGTGCCAGTGAAAACAATATCTCCTGGCTCCAGAGTCCAGTAGGTGCTGATATAAGACAACATTTTTTGAGTGTTGTGAATAAAGTCTGAGGTATTTGAGTTCTGACGTAACTCGCCATTAACCCATGTCTTCACCTGAAGCTTATTCGGGTCACCCACCAAGTCAGAGGTAACAAAGTAAGGCCCAATTGGCGCGTATTGGTCTAATGTCTTTCCAATCATCCATTGCCCACTCGGTAACTCCAATTGCAAATCACGTGATGAGAAATCATTTGAGGTGCAATAACC
Source organism: Polynucleobacter sp. UB-Tiil-W10 (assembly GCF_018881605.1). GTDB lineage: Bacteria > Pseudomonadota > Gammaproteobacteria > Burkholderiales > Burkholderiaceae > Polynucleobacter. The sequence continues at coordinate 1,505,622 of NZ_JACVPZ010000001.1, read as the reverse complement.
CGCCACATAATCCAAAGCAGCTGATTCAGGAACGTTACGCATCTGCTTGCCAACAACAATTAACAACTCAGTCTCATAATCTAGCTTATAAGAAACTGATGGTGGTGGAATTTGTAATAAACAATTATGGGACGTAAGACTATTGTTGTACTTATTGAATAGCGGCGGTACTCGTGGGTGAGCCATACCAACCTCATCCGCATGCGCACGGTAATTTAAGCCAACGCAAACAATCTTTCCAGGGTTTTTAAATAGGCGCCCGAAAGTAATGTCGGATTCCTTTAAGTAAGGCACGCCAGATTTATCGGCGCTTGCTACTACCTTATTAAATCCAGCAGCATTACCTTCTTGCAATAATTGATCCAAAGTAGTCGGTGCTGCAATCTTCATTTTCTTAGCTACAGCACGAATATCGATAACCCCTTTTGGGGTAACTACACCCAAGGTTTCTGTTCCATCCGCATTTTGGATCGAGAGAATTTTGCTATTTCTTACCATTTCACGAGGACCAGAGTAGATCCCCCCTCCCCAGGTCGAAGTTGGATGAGCTGAAGCCTCCTGCATGACACCCATGGTAGAGGCTGCCACTAAACCAGCTCCCGCAGCAGAAGCAGTCTTCATAAATTGACGTCTAGAACTCATTAATATCTCCTTTTGTTGTTATCTATTTTTTAAATACAAAAGGAATACTACCGCACCCTTTTATGCGGTGCCGCAGCAAATATAGACATCTGGAGATTTAACCTAGACCCAGATACATAGCTAGGTGATAGGTGATAAAGGACGCCATATAGGCCAAACCAAATAAGTAACTCAGCATAATGATTGGAATCTTCCAGCCGCCAGTTTCACGCTTCACTGCTGCAATGGTGGATAAACACTGAGGAGCAAATACAAACCAGGCCAATAGAGATAAAGCTGTGGCTAAGGACCAGCCACTGGAGATCAAGGGAATTAGTGCATCAGCCGCGTCAACACTCGATCCAGATAGCGCATATACCGTTGCTAATGAACTAACCACAACCTCACGAGCTGCCATGCCCGGCACTAGAGCAATACTGATTTGCCAGTTAAATCCAATGGGTGAGAACACATGGGCCAAGGCCTGTCCAATCATTCCCGCAAAGCTATATTGAATCGGCGATCCTGTTGCACCCTCAGGCGGGAACGGAAAGCTAGACAACACCCACAATGCAATAGTCATTAGCAAAATAATTCCGCCAACACGACGTAAAAATATTTCTGCGCGCTGCCATAAGCTAATAGCTAAATTGCCGATGCGTGGCAAGTGATAACTAGGAAGCTCCATCATGAGCGCATTCATCCTAAATTGCTCACTCGTAAAGCGTTTCAGAATCCAGGCCACTGCCATGGCCCCCAAAATCCCTGCAAGATAAAGCAGGAACAAGACAAGGCCTTGCAAATCAATCCCAACCCAAAGTTTTTGCTCTGGAATGAAGGCAGATATCAATAAGGCATAAACCGGGAGCCGCGCAGAACACGTCATCATGGGTGCAATGAGAATTGTCACCATGCGATCGCGAGCGTTCGTAATACTTCTCGTGGCCATTATTCCAGGAATGGCACAGGCAAAGCTAGATAACAGAGGAATGAAAGATCTACCAGAAAGGCCTACCGATCCCATTACCCTGTCTAGCAAGTAAGCAGCTCTAGGCAGGTAACCAGATTCTTCAAGCAACAAAATAAAGAAGAACAGAATCAAAATTTGCGGCAAGAAAATCACTACACCACCTAAGCCCGCCAAAATTCCGTTGATTAATAAGCTGCGCAACCAACCATTAGGCACAAACTCAACGAGTTGACCGCCAAGGTACTCCACGGCGCCCTTGATTAAGTCCATTGGTACTGTTGCCCAGCTAAAGACTGCCTGAAAAATGCAAAAGAGTAGGCCAACCAAAATAATGGGGCCAAAGACGGGATGCAACAACACGGCATCCAAACGATCGCTTAATTGGTCGGGGATAATTTGATCAAGCTTGAGGTTTTGCAGAATTCTTTGGACTTGAATGTTATCGGTTTCTGTATGGGCAATATGAGAGGCAACATTTTCAAGAGTGGCATCACTTGTACCTGTTCGCAAGCCATTCAAATTACGCCAATCCAGATTCGATAAAAACTGCTTGATCTCATCAGCACCATCAGATTGAATTCCAATGCTGGTTAGAACTGGTAATCCGAGTTCATTTGATAAGGCAACTGTATCGATCTGCAAGCCCTGACGCTTGGCAATATCTAACATGTTCAGCACCACTACGCAGGGCAAACCTAGCCGCTTGGCTGCCAATACTAAGCGCAGATTTCGACGCAAATTCATTGCACTCAAAACGCAGATCACTAAATCGGGACGCTTTTCACCCTCAGCCCTACCGAGCAATACATTGCAAGTTACTTTCTCATCGAGCGATCTGGGATAAAGGCTGTACGCACCCGGTAAATCGAGAACACGAATATTTTTACCCGACTCAAGGGTTAGACGCCCTTCTTTGCGCTCAACAGTGACACCCGAATAGTTGGCAACCTTCTGTCGACTGCCAGTGAGTAAATTGAATAAAGCTGTTTTACCGCAATTGGGATTACCCAATAACGCAACGAGTGGCTCACTCGAGTAAAAATGAACTTTAGCTTCAGACATGCGGGACAGTTTCAACTGTAATCATGCGCGCTTCGGCTTGACGCAATGCAAAAGTGGAGGCTCCGACGCGAACCATATATGGACCCTTACCAAGCAAACCTTTGCGAAGAACGGTCACCTGTTCGCCCGGTAAAAACCCAATATCTTCCAGTTGCCCTTTAATTTGAGGGGCACCTTTAGGCGCGTTAACCGCGCTCACTCGGCAAAGAACTTCCAAATCAACCTGGTCCAAATGCATGGAGGATTGTCACTTTTATCAATAAATAGGAACGATTCTCATTATATACCTTATACTTGAGAATGGTTCTCATTAACATATGCACACATTCATGAAAAATACTTATCTAAAACAATTACTTATCAGCATTTTCGTATTGTTGAGTTTGATAAATATCTCCTACGGGGCAAGCAGCGATATCCAGATTTCAATTAAAAACGGGCGATTTCTACCATCAGAAATTGATATCCCCGCCGATACCAAGGTAAAACTCACGATTGAAAACCTGGATGACACTCCAGAGGAATTTGAAAGCTACGACCTCAACAGGGAGGTATTAATTAAGGCCAACAGCAAAGCCTCTTTCTACATTGGACCTTTAAGTCCTGGTATTTATAAATTTGAAGGTGAATTTAGCCCAGAAACTGCTCAAGGTGTGGTCAGAGTTAAGTGATGAAGTATCAATATTTTCTATGGCGATTTTTATGGGCCGCCCTCCTTTGCACAAGCACTTTTGTACATGCTGGTGAATACTTAAGTGGGCCAGCAGATTACATCTACACCCCAAGAGTCGAAGAAGGCGAAAGGGAGATAGACACGAAGCTTGGAACCCAAACCCCAAGAAGCGTTGAGGACAATAGACAATCGGGCGCCTCTATTGGTTTTGGTTACGGCGTGAACTCCTGGTGGTTCACAGAGATTTATGGGAAAGTTACTTGGGATGGCACTAACTCCCAATTTGATGCGGTTGAATGGGAAAATAAATTTCAGCTAACGGAAACTGGAAAATATCCCGTCGATATTGGCTTCCTGCTTGAAGTAGAGCGTCCTCAAAATCGCAATGAAGGCTATGAAGCGAAATATGGTTTCTTATTTCAAAGCGAATGGAAAAAGTGGGTAGCCAACCTCAACGTCCTGATGCAAGGACATTACACGGGCACCGAAAATCAGGGCACTTATTTTGGCTATCAAGGTCAGGTTAAATATCGACTTCAGCCAGAGCTGGAGCTTGGAGCCCAGATTTATTCGTGGCTAGGACAGGTGAATAACTGGAACACCAATGAACAACAACAATCTAGTGCGGGGCCAGCCATTTTTGGAAAAACCAAACTGGGCCGTAAGGAGGCTTTGAAATATAACGTAGCCTATCTTTGGGGAACCACCACGGCATCACCGAAAAATACCATCAGGATGCAGATAGAGTACGAATTTTAAAGGAAAGGGTTCAATCTCTGCTATGTTCCTTTTAAATATAACCTTTTATCCATTCTGCTTAGCCTCTTATGTATTTACCAAAACATTTTTTAGTTGAAGACCAAACGGTATTAGCGCATCTGATTTCTGAATATCCATTAGCGACTATCGTTGCGAATCTGGATGGTCATTTTGAAATTAACCACCTGCCCCTCATGTTAAGCACAGACAAAACCAAGCTATATGGACATGTCGCCAGAATGAACCCACTCGTTAAAGTGGCGGGCAGCAGCAATCTATTGGTTACAGCCATCTTTAATGGGCCTAATGCATACATCACTCCCTCCTGGTATCCCTCCAAACAAAAAGGTGGAAAAGTGGTTCCTACTTGGAACTATGCTGCTGTTCATGCAGAAGGTAGCATCAAGTTAATCGATGATCCACAATGGATCAGAGCACACGTCTCACAAATGACCAATACTCACGAACCAACCTATCAATCAAGCTGGAAGTTAGACGACGCCCCGGAAGAATATGTGCAAATGATGCTCAAGGCTATTATTGGCATCGAGATTGATATCAAAAGCTTGACTGGTAAATTTAAACTAAGCCAGAACCGTCCCGAACAAGACTATGCGGCGGTTGTAGAGAAGCTAAGCAAATCTCCCAGAGAGGCCTTACAAGAAATGCTTCAATACATGAAAGTACCTGAGTAATTAGCGCTTAAGGAATGCTGTAACCGTATTTTTGCAAAATCAATTTGGCTTGAGGTCCCTGCATAAAGCGATATAAATCTACCGCCTCTTGAGGCGCACCCTTGATTAGTACCATGCGCTGCTGAATAGGCTCATACAGCTTTGGATCGACTAATAAGAAACTCGTTTGCTTGCTAATCTCAGGCGATTTGGCCAAAGAAGAAGCGGTAAAACCAAGATCAGCAGCGCCGCTTACTACGTATGTTGTAGCTGCCCCAATGTTGTCGGCATAAACCAGCTTGTCTTTAGCGAGATTCCAGAGCCCCTCTGTTTTTAAATACTGCACTGCTGCTCTTCCATAGGGAGCCAGCTCAGGTTTTGCAATGGCCACTTTATTGGCCCTTGCAATGGCTTGGGCCATTTCTGTTTTGCCACCTAACAAATTAATGCCAGAAGATGTTTTAGCAATGATGGCTAGCTTACCAATGGCGTAGACAGAGCCCTCGTCCACCGTCTTGCCATTTTTATACAACTCAAGCGGAAAATGCTCATCAGCAGCAATAAACAAATTAAATGGCGCCCCATTCATTATTTGCGTGGTGAAATTACCTGAAGAGCCATAAACCACCCTCATTTCTGGTCGACCTGTAGATTTAAATACAGTAGCTATCTCCGCAAAGGCATCCTTCATATTGGCAGCTACGGCAATAGTCGCGACTTGTGCAAATACGCTACCAGTAAACAAGAAGCATGTTGCTAATAAAGTAAGGATCCGCATGGTCATATGAAATTCATTCTAGCGGATACATACAACTTTGACGATTCAAATGGAAGCTACAGCCAATCCTGTATTTGCCTATTGAGGCTAACTGCTTTATATCCCGGGGTCTCTCCAGAGGCGCTCCGTATCTTACGGATCAACTTTGAAGACTCTGATTGGGTAGCCATTTCTTTATTCATAGCAATGAAGAAAATTTCATCTTTGAGTGGCACAAATCCCAAGCCATTTTCTAAGGCGATATTCTTTACGCCCAAACCGACGTCTGCCTTACCGGCCAAAATAGCATTAGCAACAGCAGAGTGAGTAAATTCCTCAGCCACATATCCATTAATCTCTGAGGGATCAATGCCCTCCTCTATGAGCAAGGTATCTAATAAGAGTCGAGTTCCTGAGCCAATCTGTCGATTAATAAAACGCACTTTTTTTCCAACCAGATCTTCTATGGAGCGAATATGCAGAGGATTGCCCTTCTTAACAATTAATCCCTGAGTTCGCTTCATGACTGGGTATATCTGAATGTCATTTTTTGATAGGCGTTGGTAAATTGCTTTTGAACTCTTTTGATCCGAGACATGATATCCGGCGATATGCGCCTCGTTATTCAACAATCTCTCCAAAGACTCTCCCGAGCCAGCAATTTTTAGATCTATCCCCGCCACTTCTCCAGCCGCTTTTTGAATCACTGAATCACTGCTAGAGAAAAATTTCCAACGAAGACTTTCTGACTTTTGTATTTTCTTAATTTCCTTGAGCAGAATGTCATGGTATTGAGCATCATGCTTTAGATATCCTGCCTGCATATCCTCAATAAACTGAATCAAAAAGATGCCAAATTCAGTAAGTTCAGACCCATGACCCTTGGTTCGAATCATCAAGGGCATACCTAAGGCATCTTCGACCTGATTAACCTTGCCCCAGGCACCCCTATAGGAAGTGCCCGATTTTTTGCTGGCAACCACCAAAGAACTTCCTTGGCCAATATCCTTGAGCAATTGAGAAAGCCAGATCAGGTCAACGGAGCTGTTTCCATCTGCCTGGGTTTTAACAATAAGGGTTGGGCGCACTTCAATTCGCATATGTAATCTTTTGCATATTCAATAAGTATTAATGTATGCGATCATAGACTTTTAATCAACCAATTAGAGTGCAGCAATGAAAAAAATGATTCGCAGACTATTCCTCACCGCCCTAGCCACCCTTTCAATCACCTCCCTTCAGGTGTATGCGCAAGAGAAAAGTATTGTGGTTTCATCCACTACCTCTACTGAGCAATCCGGTCTCTTCAATTACATGCTCCCTATTTTTAAGATGAAGACTGGCATTGAAGTCAAAGTAGTTGCTGTAGGTACCGGACAAGCATTGGACATCGGTCGCCGCGGAGATGCGGATGTCGTGTTTGTTCATGACAAACCTGCCGAAGAAAAGTTTGTTGAAGAAGGTTTTTCAGCGAAGCGCTACGAAGTGATGTACAACGACTTTGTCCTGATTGGGCCTAAATCTGATCCAGCAAAAATCAGTGGTGGCAAAGATATTCAGCTTGCACTTCAGAAAATTTCTGCAGCACAAGCACCATTTGTTTCCCGCGCAGATAAAAGCGGTACGCATGCAGCAGAGCTACGCTATTGGAAAGGCGCTGGGATTAGCCCTTCTTCTAGCCAATCCTGGTACAAAGAAACTGGCTCAGGTATGGGGCCCGCTCTAAATACCGCCTCAGCAATGAATGGTTATATCTTGGCCGACCGTGGAACTTGGCTGAGCTTTAAGAATCGTGGTGACCTCGTGATCTTGGTGCAAGGTGATCCGAAGTTATTTAATCAGTATGGTGTGATGTTAGTTAATCCAGCTAAGTTCCCTCATGTGAAAAAAGCACAAGGTCAAGAATTTATTGATTGGCTCATTTCCAAGAATGGTCAAGATGTGATTGCCAGTTACAAGATTGATGGCGAACAACTCTTCTTCCCGAATGCTAAGAAGTAATCGAAATGAAAAATCAGAAATTCCTAATCACCCTCAAGACTCTCATTGCTAGTGTTGCTCTTGGCATGGGAGTGCAAATTACCATGGCACAATCCAATCCAGTAAAACCAGAAGCAATTTACGGTCAAGGAAGTCAAAGCTTTACATTGGCTACAGGCAGTCCAGGTGAATTAGGGCTTCTGCAAGCCCTTGGTGAAGCGTTTGATAAAAAAGAAGGTGCTCGCTTAATCTGGATCAAAGCGGGCAGCGGCGCTTCTCTAAATTTACTCAAAACCGGGCAGGTGGATATGATCATGGTGCATGCTCCGGATGCGGTCAATAAGGCCATTGCTGAGGGATGGGCAACCAGCCGCACACTGATTGGTTCTAACGAGTTTTACATTGTTGGACCTAAAAGCGACCCGGCGAATATTAAAACAGCAAGCAGCGGCGCAGACGCTTACTCCAAGATAGCAAAAGCAAAAGCCAACTTCATTTCTAGAGGGGATAAGTCTGGCACGCACCAGAAGGAAATGGATATCTGGAAAAAGACGGATATCACTCCAGAAGGCAGTTGGTATATCGTTACCAACGACTTCATGACGGCATCCCTTAAAAAAGCCAACACCGATAACGCCTACTTCATGACTGATAGCAGCACCTGGGTTGCTGAAAAGGATGTTGCACCCAATCTGGTGATTTTGTACCGCGGGGATAAGTTCTTGGTAAATACCTATGACGCTCTAGCGGCACCTGTTGGCAGCACCCCAAATCGCGATATAGCCGTGAAATTCATTCAATTTGTCGCTTCAAATGAGGGTCAGACAATTATTCGCAATTATGGAAAGTCCAAATATCAAGAGCCTCTTTACAATGATGCTGCATATGCCAAGCAATACGTTCATTAGGAGAAATCATGGAACTCAAAGTTAAACTCAGCGCACGTAACACCCTTAACGGAAAAGTAGTGGAACTCAAAATGGGTCAGACCACTTCTCATGTAAAGCTTGATATCGGAGGGGGTCATATTGTGACTGCGTCTATCACTAATGAAGCGGTTGATGAACTCAACCTCAAGGTTGGAGATCAGGCTTGGGCAGTTATCAAAGCTTCTGATGTCATGATTGCCAAGAGTGCATAAATTATCGCCCCATCTATTTGGAGTGGTCTAGACATAAAAAAGCCCGCATCTGCGGGCTTTTTTATTACTGGTGTACTACCCAGTCTTTTCAATAATTCTTCAGACTTATTTCTTCGGTGTTACGAAACCAATAGCTGTGTCGTCAACGAACTCAACCATTACGTCATCACCAGCTTTGAATTTCTCAAGACCAAGAACAGATGGATCCACTTTAACTTTTTGCTTCTCGCCGCTTGGCAGTGTGAAAGTAACGATACGTGTCTTTTGATCAATCGTTGAAATCTTTACAGTTGCGTAAACAGTTTCTGTAGTTTCTTCAAATGGCTTAGCAGAACCTTTGCCCGCTACTACTACAGAGCGCACACCAGAAACGCCTGGCTTCTGATCTTTGCCAACCGCTGTCAATCCAACAGCAATCGCTTGAGCATGCTCAACCAAGAACACATCGCCTTTTTTAACTTTATCTAAATCATTGATAGATTTAGAAACGTTCATTTGCGCCAAATTACCGTTTGCATCTTTCAAAACAACGATACGTTTTTTAACATCCACAGAGTCAACAGTTGCGCTAAGAACAACAACTTCAGCAGCTAAAGGCAACATTTTTGCGGGTGCTTGTGCAAAAACAGAAGCTGCACAGGTAATGCCAACTGCAGCAAACAAACCAGCTAATAAAGATTTCTTCAAAATAACTCCTAATTGAGTAAAAGGTTTCAGATGGGCTCAATATGGAGCCACAATTCATTGTAACCACGGAAAGGGGCGCTTTTTGTCCGGCATAGAACTATATAAAATCCTTCTTCCTTGGTAAATTGAGCCATTAATAACAATTTGAGACTCCATCTATCTTGGAAATACTGATAAAACCGTGGACAGAGGCTGAGGTAGGCGCCTTTTTGGTGCGCCAGGAGGTATTCATTGGAGAGCAAGGGGTTCCAGCCGAGCTCGAATTAGACGAATTTGATCCTTTGGCCGCTCATGCTCTAGCCCTGCAAGATGGACGCTGCATTGGCACGGGAAGACTGGTGGATTTGGGTAAAGGACAAGCTCAAATTGGACGTATGGCCGTTTTAGCCCAATATAGACATCAGGGGCTGGGCAAGCAAATCCTAAAAAAGCTGATTGATCTCGCTCAATCACAAAAAACGGATTCCATCGTCCTGCACTCTCAAGTGACTGCCATCCCTTTCTATGAAAAACACGGCTTTCAGGTACAGGGTTCTACCTACGATGAAGCAGGCATTCCCCATCGTAATATGATTCTTTTATTACCAAGTTTGATTTAACCAGCAATGACTACTACCTCTACCCCAAACTCCCCTGTCTGTACTTACACCCATCGCGTTTGTTATTCCGACACGGATGCCGCTGGCTTTGTTTATCACGGACGCTATCTGGAAATATTTGAACGTAGTCGTGCAGAGTGGCTTGCCCAACGTGGCCTTAGCCCTACCAAGCTCATCAACGAAATGAATATCGTCATGCCCGTGCGTGAACTTACGATGAACTTTTATAAGCCAGGTCGCCTTGATGACATTCTCTATATTGACCAAGTGATTGAGCATCGTGGACGCACTCAAGTAACGGTTAAACAAACTGCACAGAGAAAGCTTCCCGATGGCGATGAATTGCAAGTTATTGCTAGCGCTGTATTGCATATCGTCTGTGTGGATACCAATACCCTTAAACCAAAGGCTTGGCCTGATGGATTATTTCTTGCCGAGTGATGCTCGCAATGGAGCCCAATATGTCTGATGGAAAATTACTGACCTTTGTAAAAGAACTGAGCGTTCTGCTTGAGAAGCAGCCTAGTGAAGAGATTATTTTTACTGATGGAAAAAAGATACTGGAGAAACTGATTGCACAAGATGATTGGTTGCCAGAAGAATTTACTAAACCGCACCCACAGTACTATCAGCAATACCTCCTCTATGCCGATCCATTAGATCGATTTTCTGTTGTGAGTTTTGTGTGGGGACCAGGTCAAAAGACACCCGTTCACAATCACACAGTTTGGGGAATGATTGGCCAATTGCGCGGCGAAGAAACAGGCACACCCTACTATCGCCAAGCAAATGGCAGCTTCAAGGCGGGAGAGGCCTGCATTAGTTCGCCTGGGCACGTTGATACCGTGTCACCGGATACTCATGACATTCATATAGTGGAGAACAGTCTGAGCGATAAGACTTCAATCAGCATTCATGTGTATGGAGGCAATATCGGACGCATTCATCGTTCAGTGTTTGACCCTGCAACTGGCTCTGAGAAATCATTCGTCTCTGGATATGCTAATACTGTCGTACCAAACCTATGGAATCCTGCGTAATTCACTAATTCGCTGGATTTTGATGGCGATGACTTAAAATAGAGCTTCTTACTGCAAACGCTCTAGCGTGGCAGCTCACCCCATTGGCCGGGATAGTCGTTTAATTGAATACGGGCCAATACTTTATTGGTCCCTATGTTATTTACAGATCTTGGTTTATCAGAACCTATTCTTCGCGCTATTGCAGAAGAAGGCTACACCAGCCCCACCCCGATTCAAGCTAAATCCATTCCGGCAGTTCTCAAAGGCGGCGATCTTTTAGCGGCAGCACAAACTGGCACAGGCAAAACTGCTGGGTTTACTCTGCCGATTCTGCAACGTTTAACATCAACCAAACCAAGCTCAGGAAAACGTCTTTTACGTGTCTTAATTCTGACGCCTACTCGTGAATTAGCAGCTCAAGTCCAAGAGTCTGTTGTGACCTATGGCAAATACACCGGCCTTAAGTCCACCGTCATCTTTGGTGGTGTTGGTGCTAATCCACAAATTAAAGCCATTGCTAGTGGTCTAGATATTTTGGTTGCTACACCTGGACGTTTATTGGATTTGATGTCACAAAATTGTGTGTCATTAAATGATATTGAAATATTAGTTCTCGATGAAGCAGATCGCATGCTCGATATGGGCTTTCTGCGCGATATTAAGAAAATCTTGGCCGCTCTTCCAAAGAAGCGTCAGAACCTTCTCTTCTCAGCAACCTTCTCTACTGAGATCAAGGCATTGGCTGATGGCTTATTAAATGCGCCTGAGCTAATTGAAGTGGCACGTAGCAATAGCGCTAACGAAGCGATTGCCCAATTGATTCACCCAGTGGATAGAACAAAGAAGCATCCGCTCTTAGCCCATCTCATTCAGAGCAATGACTGGAAGCAAGTGTTGGTCTTCACGCGCACTAAGCATGGTGCGAACAAATTAGTAACTCAATTAGAAAAAGATGGCATCACTAGTATGGCCATCCATGGTAATAAAAGCCAATCCGCACGTACCAAAGCTTTGGCTGACTTTAAGGCGGGTAAATTAACCGCCTTAGTTGCTACTGATATTGCTGCGCGTGGTATCGATATTGATCAGCTACCTCATGTGGTGAACTATGACCTGCCGAATGTCTCCGAAGACTATGTCCATCGCATTGGACGCACAGGTCGTGCAGGCTCAAATGGCGTAGCGGTATCTTTGGTCTGCGTTGACGAGCATCAAATGCTCAGGGATATTGAGAAGCTCATCAAACAAAAACTGCCGCAAGAAGTCATTGCCGGCTTTGAACCAGATCCTAATGCGGTGGCTCAACCGATTCAGTTGCGGAGTCAACAGCATCAGCAATCCAGAAAGCCAAGACCCGCAGGATCAGGTGGAGTTCCGGCTAAAAAGGCTCCTGCCAAGCGTAGTAGCCCGCCTAAAAGAAGCTTTAATCGCTAGGCCATTCGCTAAAATAGAGACATCCCTCATTTTTAATACTGTCATATCTATTTTTATAGGTAATTAGGAAATCATGACTACATCACGTCGCTCGGCCATCAAAACCATTGTTGGTGCATTTGCTCTCCCAACACTTAGCCCAATCGCATCCGCTTTTGCACAGTCTTCATCTGAGTGGACAACTTACGAGATTGTGACTGAAGTGAACTTGGAATCTCCTAATGGAACTGCAGAAACTTGGATACCGCTGCCACTTGTTTTAGATACCGACTACTTCAAAACATTAGCTATTCGACCCGAAGCCAGCGACCCTAAAGCAATCAATCAGATTTATGAGACTCCAAATAAACAAGCTCGGATGCTTTGGACTAAGTGGGATAAATCTGCTAACAACCATACAGTTAAAGTTTCTATCCTTGTAAGCACGCGTAATCGTAATCTTGAATTTGCTACACCCAACCCGTCTCTCAAGCTTTCCAAAGAAGAGCAGCGCTTTTGGACCCGTGGCACCAAATACCTCCCGACCGATGGAATCGTTAAAGCCAAGGCTCTGGAATGTATCGCAAGCTTGCCAGCCAATGCTAGCGATGTTGATAAAGCTAAAGCGATTTATAACTGGGTGGTAGATAACACACGCCGCGATCCAAAAACACGTGGTTGCGGTCAAGGTGATGTCAAGTTAATGTTGGAAACCAATAACCTTGGTGGCAAGTGCGCTGATATCAACGCGGTCTTTGTGGCGCTTGCACGCTCAGTTGGCTTGCCCGCCCGCGATGTGTACGGTATTCGGATTGCAGATTCTGCACGTGGCTATAAGAGCCTGGGAAAATCTGGCGATATCACTAAAGCACAACATTGCCGCGCAGAGTTCTATGCCTCAGGGTATGGATGGGTTCCAGTAGATCCAGCAGACGTACGTAAAGTCATTCTCGAAGAAACTGGTGGTTTAGCCGTTACTGATCCTAAAGTTATTGCTATTCGCGATTACCTCTTTGGCAATTGGGAAATGAACTGGATGGCCTATAACTATGACCATGACCTATCTCTTCCAGGCTCCACTTTGGGCAAGAAAGGCGAGATTCCGTTCTTAATGTATCCACAGGCTGAAAATACTGAAGGTCGCTTTGACTCTCTTGATCCAGATAATTTCAAGTACAAAATTACTAGTAGGCGTATTGGTTAATTCATTACTGAGATATTTGATGGGGTTGTTCGCCCATAAGTCAGTCCGAGACTTTGCTCTCGCGCTGATTTTTTCTTTTCTTGCGCTGACTAGTTATTCGGTCCAAGCTGAATGGCAGTCACCGGCGAAATTGGGGCTCCCGCAATTAGCGCCACCATTACAGCTTAACAATCTATCTGGCAAACCAGTGGATATAGCAAGTCTCAAAGGGAAAGTCGTCGTCGTCAACTTTTGGGCAAGCTGGTGCGAGCCTTGTCGTGAAGAATTTGATGAGCTGACTCAACTGCAGGAAAGCTATGGGCCCAAAGGCCTAGTCGTGCTAGCGGTTAACCTTGCTGAAATGAAACCACGCGTCATACAGTTTCTAAAAGGAAATGGCTTTTCAGAAAATAGCGTTGAAATACTTCTCGATCGCAATAGCACGGTCTATAAGACCTGGAAGGCACGCGGCCTACCAACCACCTTTCTTGTCAGTAAGAGCGGCAGAATAGAAGGAGTATGGATAGGCGCCATTGAAAATGTCGAAAGCAATGAAGTTAAAGGGAAAATAGAGTCCTTACTTCGCCAATAAGTAATAATTTCTTAGCATCTGATACCCTCGCCATATGAATACTGTGAACACAATCAACCCCGCTGAACCTCGCCTTACCTCCCTCTCTCATGGTGGTGGCTGTGGTTGCAAAATTGCCCCCGGCGTACTTTCTGAAATCCTGAAGAACGTTCCGCAACTTCCTTTCCCAAAAGAGTTGCTAATTGGCATTGAGACCTCCGATGATGCGGCTGTTTATCAGATCAATGAATCTCAAGCCATCGTAGCAACAACCGACTTTTTTATGCCGATTGTGGATGATCCATTTGACTTCGGAAAAATTGCTGCAACCAATGCTATTAGCGATATCTATGCAATGGGTGGCACGCCTTTATTTGCCCTTGCTTTAGTCGGTATGCCAATTAAAGTGTTGTCCAATAAAACGATTGCCCGAATTTTAGAGGGTGGTGCCGAGGCTTGTCGTAGTGCTGGCATTCCAATTGCAGGTGGACATACGATTGACTCAGTTGAGCCTATTTATGGGCTAGTCGCTATTGGCATTGTGGATCCTAAGCGTGTGAAAAGTAATGCCAGCGCCCAACCAGGTGACGTACTCATCCTCGGAAAACCATTGGGTGTTGGCGTTTTATCTGCCGCACTGAAAAAAGATTTGCTGAGTCCAGATGGCTATCGAGAGATGATCTCAAATACCACCAAACTCAATTCCGCTGGTCCTGATTTAGCCAAACTTGCTGGCGTTCATGCACTTACCGACGTTACTGGATTTGGATTAGCAGGCCACACATTAGAATTGGCGCGAGGCTCCAACTGCACAGCGCATATTGATTGGAGCCAAGTACCTCTTCTCTCCAATGTACAAAATCTTGCTGATGATGGTGTCATTACCGGCGCATCCGATCGCAACTGGCTCAGCTATGGCGATGAAGTTGGCATCCCCTCAGACTTCACACCAGCCCAACGCGCCTTATTAACCGATCCACAAACCAGCGGTGGCTTGCTAGTTTCGTGCAGTCCAGATAGCGTGAAAGAAGTGTTAGATATTTTTAATCAACATCACTTCTTGGGCGCTCGCGTCATTGGTCAAATGAGTAAGCGACAAGAAAAGCCTCTGGTTATCTCATAAATAATTCTGAGTTCTTATTTCTTGAGATTAAATACGCTTGAGAAATCAAGCTGCCCATTGCCTGCCTTGCTGTGATTTTCATAAAGTTGTTGTGCTAGTTTTCCGAGGGGAACGCTTGCATCTAGATTTTCTGCGTTCTCAACTGCTAAGCCTAAATCTTTCAGCATCAGATCTACACCAAAGCCACCGGCATAGCCTTTTGAGGATGGTACGTTTTCCATGACGCCCGGACACGGGTTATACAACTCCAAAGCCCAATTGCGTCCTGAGCTTTTAGACATGATGTCAGAAAGAACTTTAGGGTCCATGCCATTAGCAATTCCTAAGCGTAGTGCCTCACTGGTTCCAAGCATCTGAATACCTAAAAGCATGTTCTTACAGACTTTGACGGTCTGTCCTGCTCCATTGGCGCCTGCATGAAAGATATTCTTGCCCATCTTTTCCAAAAGGGGACGCGCGCACTCAACCCCACCGGTATCGCCGCCGACCATAAAGGTTAAGGTACCCGCTTGTGCCCCAGCAGTCCCGCCTGAGACTGGCGCATCAATCATGACAAATCCTTTTGCTTTGGCAGCAGCGGCAACTGTTTGCGCTACGTTCGGTGAAATCGTTGAGCAGTCGATTAGGAGCGTCTTAGGATTGGCATTTGCCAATAAGCCGGCATCTCCAAGATACAAGCCTTCCACATGGCGGGACGCAGGCAACATGCTAATTAATACATCCGCATCCTTTGCTGTAGCGTTTGCATCGACCGCAACAACACCCCCTGCAGCAGCAAATGCATCTAGTTGACTCTTTACTAAATCAAAGCCTGTAACTTGATGACCTGCTTTTAATAAGCTGAGGGCCATTGGTAAGCCCATATTGCCAAGCCCAATAAATCCGATTTTCATAATGCTCCTTTTGATTGCTTTCTTGAGGCCCAACTGAAAAAATTGCCTTGTATTCACACCTTCACTATAGCGTGGATATACTCTTTTGGTTTTCGGTAATTTATATATAGGGAGTCATGATGGTCAAAGTCATTGGTCTAATGGAATTGGGTGATCTGAGCGCCTTTGAGCAATACCGCTCCCAAGTTGGTCAAACGGTTGAGCTTTATAAAGGCTCGATAAAAAATCGGGGCTCAGTTGCCGAGCTCTTTTGGAATGAACTAGGTAGCGCACCATTCAACACCTTTGTAGAGCTGGAATTTCCAAGTACACAGGATGCGCATACTTGGGCCAATAGCCCTGAGTACCAAGCGCTTGTTCCCATTAGAAGCAAGGCAATGAAACTCACTTTATTTAGCATTACTACTTAGGGTTGCAATCTCGCGCTATTTTTAATTTCGTTGCGCACAAGCAAAAAAGCCTAGCTCGTAAAAGCTAGGCTTGATAATCAGTCTGGAGTGAGAATTACTTCTTTGCTTCCATTGCCTCTTTAGTAGCAGTAATTTCTTTACGACGCTCTTTGCAGGCGCCAGCGATTTCTTGCAAGGCCTTACGTGCACGTGCAGCAGATGCCTTAATACCTTTTTCAATAAATTTTTCGTTTTCAGCTTTGTAAGTCTCAAAAGCAGCCAACAATGTATCGTGTTGTGACATCTCGTCTCCTATGAATAATTGAGTATTTGTACCGACAGCGAAGTCAGTATATCCCCATAAAAACCATAGAAAATCGCCCCCTAAATCAGGGATAACTCTTATATCGGCGTGTTCAGCCAAAATAGGAGTATTAATAAAAATATAGTCCAGAGACATACATCATGATTAAAAAAGTTGTTCTATTGCTTATTGGCGCCCTTATTGGGCTCTCAGCCAATGCCCAAAACACTTCCTGGCCAACGCCTAACAAACCGATCACCTTTATCAACCCCTTCCCGCCAGGCGGGGCTGTAGACGCTTTTGGACGCCCTCTTGCCAAACAGCTTTCAACCCAATTAAATGACTCAATCGTGGTTGATAACCGCGGTGGTGCAGGCGGAACTCTGGGTGCTGCAGTTGCAGCAAAAATGGCGCCAGATGGCTATACCTGGCTTCTTGGTGCGGTGCATCATTCCATTGCGCCAAGCATGTATACCAACCTCTCTTATGACATCACCAAAGATTTTGAGCCTATTGCGATTATTGGTAGCGTTCCCCATGTCATCGTTGTGAACCCAACTAAGTTCCCAAAGAATGATCTGAAATCGATCATGGAAGAGATTCGCAAGCATCCGGGCAAATATAACTATGCATCTACGGGTAATGGCACCTCGCAACATTTAACCGGCGAACTCTTTAAGATGCAGAACAAATTGTTCATTACGCACATTCCCTATCGCGGTACTGGGCCTGCTCTCCAAGACTTAGTTGCTGGCCAAGTTGACATGATGTTTGACACCCTCGCAGGTGCAGCACCATTCATTAAGAACGGTCAACTTATTGCAGTAGCGGTAGCAACCTCTAAACGAGTAGATGCATTTCCGAATGTACCGACCGCCCAGGAATTAGGTATATCCAATTTCATCGTATCTAGCTGGTACGCCATGTGGGCAATCAAAGGAACGCCTAAAGATATCGCCGATAAGATGAGCGCTGAAGTACAGATTGCATTAGCCTCACCTGAGATCAAAGAGCGCTGGGCAGCCATGGGTGCAAGCGTACCCAAGATGACGCGCCCTGAGCTTGCTGCTTATATCAACCAAGAAATTACACGCTGGGGCGAAGTAGTTAAAAAGTCCGGCGCTAAATTAGACTAAAAATCAATCAATCAAATTAATCAGAGACAGCATGACCATTCAGACCAAAAACTATTCCTATGTTCGCAACAAACTTCTTAACAAAGAAGAAATTGGCTTTCTAGATGTGCGCGAAGAAGATCCTCATGCACAAGAGCACCCTCTTTTTGCTGCAAACCTTCCTCTCTCTAGAGTTGAAGTTGATGCTTACGCTAAGCTACCAAAGAAAAATGTACCCATCATTACGCTAGATGACGGCGAAGGATTTGCCCAGTTAGCAGCTGGGCGCTTAATCAATTTAGGCTTTACCGATGTATCCGTATTCGAAGGTGGTGTAAAGGGTTGGAAGGCGGCAGGCGGTGAAGTATTTAAAGATGTCAATGTTCCAAGTAAGTCTTTTGGCGAGTTCGTTGAATCCAAACGACACACCCCATCCTTATCCGCCCAAGAGGTAAAGCAATTAATCGATAGCAAAGAAGATGTCGTTGTTGTGGATGTCCGTCGCTTTGATGAATACAACACGATGAGCATCCCTACGGGAATTAGCGTTCCAGGTGCAGAGCTTGTTCTTCGCCTCCCAGAATTAGCACCCAATCCCAAAACAAAAGTGATTGTGAACTGCGCAGGCAGAACCCGTAGCATTATCGGCACACAGTCGCTCATTAATGCCGGTATTCCAAACGAAGTGAATGCGCTACGCAACGGTACGATTGGTTGGACCTTAGCAGGACAAGAGTTAGATAAAGGTCAAAGCAGGAAATTTCAGGAAGTGAGTGAAGCTACCAAAAATGATGCGGCAGAACGCGCCCGTAGCGTTGCCGATAGAGCAGGCGTTAAACGTGCCAGCCTTGCGGATACTCAGAAATGGCAAGCGCAGTCCGAACGGACCACGTATTTTTTTGACACACGTACGCCCGAAGAATATGAGGCGGGTCATCTTCCAGGATTTAGATCCGTGCCTGGCGGACAGCTAGTTCAAGAAACCGAGATGGTTGCTCCAGTCCGAGGTGCTCGCGTAGTGTTAGTTGATCCTAGTGGTGGCGGTGTACGTGCAAATATGCCCGCTTCCTGGTTGGCACAAATGGCTTGGGATGTATATGTGCTTGATGGAGTGACGCTTTCTGACCTGACTGAAAAGGGAATCTGGAAGACGCCCCTACCCGCCCTTCCAGCACTTGACACCGTTGATGCGGCAACAGTCTCCAATTGGTTAAAAACAGATAGCAATACGGTTGCTATTGACTTCAGCACACATGCTAACTACGTTAAGGGACACATTCCTGGTGGCTGGTACGCCCTGCGATCACAGCTTGCACAAGCCATGAAAAAGATTCCTCAGGTAGATCGCTATATCGTGACGAGCTCACCGAGCGAACTCAGCCTCTTTGCAGCACAAGAGCTTCAAGCATTAACAAATGCTGAAGTCCTTATTTTGGAAGGCGGAAATGCTGCTTGGGTAAAAGCGGGACTGGAACTAGAGAAGGGTCCAAGTCATCTAGCCTCACCTCCCCTAGATCGCTACAAGCGCCCTTATGAAGGAACCAACGTAGATCCCGCAGCAATGCAGGCCTATCTCGACTGGGAGTTTGGTTTAGTTGAGCAGTTGGGCAAGGACGGAACCCATCACTTCTGGGTTCTCTAGGTCCTTGCTGTTATCAGGAAAGCGCTGGGTTAACCGGTTAAACAATCTTGTTTCGGATGATGCCGATGCCGGTGATATTTGTCTCCATTACATCGCCCGGCTTCATAAACTCCTGAGGAGTTCTTCCGGCACCAACCCCAGATGGAGTTCCAGTTGCAATGATGTCACCAGGCAATAGAGTAAGACTACGTGAGAGCTCGGAGATAATTACCGGAATCTTGAAGTACATTTGCTTATAGCTGGCGTTTTGTTTTTCAACCCCATTAACGCGACAGATAATGCGAGTGTCATCTAAATTAACGCCACCGGCAGTAACGATCCACGGACCCATTGGGCCATGTCCATCCAAACTCTTGCCCTTGAACCATTGCCCAGAGTGACGTTTTTGCTGCACATCGCGAGCAGTAGTGTCGTTATAAGCGGAATAGCCAAAGACATAATCCATCGCATTCTCTTCAGAGATATTTTTGCCCTTCTTACCGATTACTAGCGCTAACTCAGCCTCCCAGTCAATCATAGTCGAGTAACTACCATCGTATGGAATGGGATCGAAGGGGCCGTTCATGGTTTGCGTACCTTTTGTAAAGAGTACGGGAACCTTTGGATACTCCTTTACAGCAGTATCAGCACGGTGTTTAAGACCCTCTTCAAAATGATCTAAATAGTTCCAGCCCACACAATAAATATTACTTTGTGGTTTAGGAATAGGTGATAACAAAATCACTTGATTAACATTAATTAAATTACTTCCGCGACCCTTAAATAACGCTGCCAACTCAAGCAAACCTTTGTTCCCCGAAGCCGCCAGTGAAATCATTGAAGTGGGGTCAAATGAGAGCTGTATTTTTTGCCGAGCAGCCTCAACAGGAATATCCACTACCAGGCCGTCATTTGTTACTAAACCTAATCTAGAAGTGGCGCCCATTTTTGGTAGGAAGTTGGCAATTCTGAGACCAGCATTACCAGTTAAAGGCTCAACCACAATGGGTGGCTGGCCATCAGGGGCGGCAATGGCATTAGAAATAAACATGCCACTCACAGCAGCGGATGCTCCTAATTTAAGAGCATCTCTACGATTTGTATCCACAGCGTCTCCTTTGATCTTTTTATTAATGTTTTATGAATGCTGATACGTTGTCCAAACGATCTGCCGTAAATATTAATACCAAACCCAGATCTTAGGCAGAATATTGAAAAAATGACTATCCTTGGCGGATGCACCCTCCGCAAAACCCAGCCTACATTCGCCTTCTTGCCTGCTTTTCAATTCTCTTGGGGCTCTGCGCCTGTGGACGAGAGAGTTACACCACTTGGAATTGCAGCTCCACGAGTGATGCAAAGATTTCCATGGTGCTGCGCAAAGCCCAAATGGAATTTAAGGGTGATCAATTAGACTTCTGCGGAAGTCTGGGCAATCAAAGTTATTTTGATCAAAAATGTCCGGCTCAAACGACACAATCAAGCGTTACATTTACCCCTTCCTCAGGGTTGCTTCTGAATAATGGGCAAGAGTTTCAATGCGCTGCTTTATAAGAATAGGATAAGCGGCACAAGATGAATCGATTAAGTCCCAAGAAATTACTGCTGACCAAATGGACGGCAGTTCAACCCATCGCCAAGCAAAAACATTTTTTGGTTAGCAAGGTAATACTTCCTGAGCCTCCTAGCGAAAAAATTGAGTTTGTGGAAATTGAGGCGGTCTATTCCAAGAAAACCACGCAGATTCCTTGGCGTGACCTCAGCAATAGCGAGTTATGGTTACAGGGCTGGAAATAAAAACCGCCTCATCTCTGAAGCGGTTTTCGTATTTACATCAACAGAAGTTACTACTCACCCGACTTCTTCTTGGTTGCAGATTTTTTAACCAAGTCGTCAATATTCTTTTCCGCAGTCTCGGCTACTTCATTAACAATACGGCGACCTTCTTTAAACATATTCTGACCTGTAGTCGACATCTCATGGACAACTTTTGATAGCTTGTCAGCATGAGCTGGCAATTTATTTTCAGCATCTTCCAACCAGCTGACTAAGGAGCTGCGAACTTTTTCCAAATGCTTTTCAGTTTCATCGGCAGCTCCATCACCAAGCTCTTTTAAAACCGACTTTACCTTCTTCTGATAAACGGTTGCACGCTTGGCAGCCTCTTTTGTTGCCTCTTCTTGTAGATCTTTTAATTTAGCTAAATCATTTTTAGCAGCTGACTTAGCGCTATCAAGTGCATTCTTCATGCCCCATTCAATCTCGGCTAAATGATGTTCACTTAACTTTTTAGCAGCCTCTAGAAGAGTATGCGAGTAGTCAAATAGTTCTTTAGCTTTTTCTCTTTGCCATTTTTGTAAATCTTTTGCATCCATTTTTACGCTCCTATAAACAAGGGTTAATAGTGTTTCAACATTTAACTCTATACCGAATTTGCTCAACTGCCAATTCCCCGAATTTACCGCATTAAAATGACAATATGACTAAAAAAATATCCATTTATGAGTCCATAGGCGGAATAGACCAAATTGACCAATTGGTTGATCGTTTTTACGATTTGATGGCCCTAGAACCCATTTTTAGCGATTTGCGCGCAATGCATCCCCAGGATTTGTCAGGCTCTCGTGAAAAGCTCAAATTTTTTCTCACTGGCTGGATGGGGGGTTCTGATATTTACTCCCCAAAATATGGCCACCCAATGCTCAGAGCACGTCATCTACCGTTCAAGATTGGCTTAAAGGAACGAGATCAATGGCTAGCTTGTATGTATACAGCTATGAAAGAATGTGGAATTGACGGCAATGCTGCAAAGCAATTAGAAGAATCCTTTTTTAATACTGCCGACTGGATGAGAAATCAGCCTAAATAGTAATAAATCTGTCAAACCTGGCATTCAGAGAATGTCCCGATATTTAGTATGGGCTTCAGAACCTGGGGTGGCCGTTATTTAACTTAGATACACTTTGTCTATTGTCATATCTGTAAAGTAAACAATGATCGAAAGCATCATGCAACTTCTGTGCGACCCCAATGCATGGGTCGCCTTTTTAACACTCTCCGCCCTAGAGATTATTCTTGGCATCGATAACATTATTTTCATTAGCGTTATCGCCAACAGACTTCCTGCAGAGATTCGTGAGAAAGTTCGCCGCTTTGGTTTGATTTTTGCCTTAGTCACTCGAATTCTTTTATTGCTCAGCCTTTCATGGGTCATGGGCCTGACCGAGCCACTTTTTAGTATTGCCGAGAAATCCATTAGCGGTAGAGATTTAATCTTGCTACTTGGCGGCTTCTTCTTAATCTGGAAAGCCTCTAAAGAAATTTATGTAGAGGTCGAAGTTGGGGAGCATGGTGACGAGCAAGGTGAATCTCAAGGGAAAAGTAATACTAAGTCGATGCTTTTTTTATTTATTGGATCCGTTTTACAAATCGGTCTGCTAGATATTATCTTCTCTTTAGACAGCGTCATTACCGCGGTAGGTATGGTCGATCAAATTAGCATCATGATCGCAGCAGTTCTGGCATCCGTCCTTATTATGTTGATTGCAGCAAAACCAATTGGTGATTTTGTTCATCGCCACCCCTCAATCAAAGTGCTGGCCTTGTCGTTTCTGACAGTTGTAGGTGTAGTGCTGATAGCTGAGGGTATGGGTGTTCACATTCCCAAAGGCTATGTCTATGTAGCCATGGCATTTTCACTAGCGGTCGAGCTTTTAAACATCCGCTCGCGAGAAAAGAAAAAGCGACAGCCCTAAATTGATAAAGCCTGCGCGCAAGCAAAGCCGCTCGCCCAGGCCCATTGGAAGTTATGTCCGCCTAAGTGGCCTGTGACATCCACGCATTCGCCAATAAAGAATAGTCCTGCATGTTTACGCGACATCATGGTCTGCCCATCGAGATCTTTAGTGTCTACGCCACCAAGCATCACCTCAGCTTTTTTCCATCCTAATGTGCCCGCAGGCTTAACTGACCAGTTTGTAATAAGCTCTTTGAGGGATTGACGATCTTTTTTAGAAACTTCCGCCCACTTACGTCCCGTTAAGTTTTTTTGATCAGCAAATGCTTTGGCTAGGCGCTGCGGTAGAACCGAGGCCAGAATCGTTTCGACAAGCTTTAGGCGATTTTCTTCATCATTAAAAAGCGTATCGCAATTAAACCCACCGGGACGCTCAATTGCACCCAACCAATCAATATGGATGGGTTCGCCCTCTTCCCAATAGCTACTTGCTTGCAGAACCGCAGGGCCAGACAGCCCTTTATGAGTAAGCAGCAGATCCTCATTAAATCTACAAGCACCATAACGATGGCCTTTAGAGCCAGAAGCGATTCTGACTGGGACACTAAGGCCGGCTAACTCATTGAGACTCCCAAAATTATCAGCAGTAAATGAAAGCGGCACTAGAGCGGGTCTTGGATCTATCACATTTAGCCCAAACTGCTTGGCAATATCCAAAGAGTAAGCAGTTGCACCAATCGCAGGAACTGGTAAACCACCAGTTGCCATCACTACTGCCTTAGATTTTTCAGTGCCAGCGTTAGTCATAACAGTCCATTGATCACCCTCTTGCTGAATTGACTGAACCACGACTGGATTTCGTAGGGCCACATTCCCTTTGGCACATTCAGCGAAAAGCAAGTCGATAATTTGTTTGGCAGAGTCATCACAAAATAATTGACCCTGGTGCTTCTCATGGTAATTAATTCCATAAGAGGCAACTAGCTTGATGAATTCCGTTGAGGGATAACGAGCAAGCGCACTTTTAACAAAATGCTGATTGAGGGATAGAAAATTTGCTGGGCTGCTATGTAGATTGGTGAAGTTACAGCGGCCACCCCCACTAATACGAATCTTTTCACCCAATACTTCTGCGTGATCAAGTACGAGTACTTTTTTTCCTAACTGGCCAGCAACTCCAGCACAGAATAGACCTGCAGCACCACCACCGATAATGATGGCATCCCAAGCTTTACTCATACATTACTCAAAACGATCAATGATATCGGATGAGATATTGAGTTTTCTCATATGAAGCTTGGTGTACGCTTGACGAAAGTTCTTGGTCATAGAAATCATGACCGATGCAGTCCATGCAAAAGAAAACATCCCAGAAAAAGCGATGATGACCGCAAGCATTTTCCATCCGTCAGGAAGAATATCTTCCATAAATCCCATTGCAGTGTATGTACTGCCACTAAATAAAATGCTTTGGCCCAGAGCAGGCAGCAGCTTAAATGCGTACAAAGCGATACCCCAAATTAATATTTCAGCAATATGGGTCAAGAACAAGCAAAAGACACTAACGTAAAAACAGAGTGCTACAGCAGAGTATTTCTTTTCAGCCAAATACAAAAAGGTTTTCACCTCATATCGCTTCGCGATCTGGAGCAATACAACGCCATGAAAAATCATCACCAGCAATAACATGGCACCCCCAAGCAGATAGCCAGGAAGGTCAAGTGAAGTGGCGAGATTGGCTTGCGGGGGATTCATGGTGATGATTTTACAGGGGCTAGGATGCTCAGCCTAACTGATACCAATCTTGAATTACCTGCCAAGCCTCCTCTGCCGTCTCTGTAAAGTGAATACTCTGCATATCTTCTTCATCAATCACACCGAATTCCACCATCTGCTTAAAGTTCAGCATCTCATTCCAGTAGCTCGTGCCCACCAAAATCACCGGAATGCGAACAACCTTTTTGGTTTGAATCAGGGTTAAGACCTCAAACAACTCATCAAAGGAGCCAAAGCCTCCTGGATAGGCGACGATTGCCCTAGCCCTCAACATGAAATGCATCTTGCGTAGCGCAAAGTAATGAAAGCGAAAACTGAGTCCTGGACTAATGTACTGATTGGGTTGTTGCTCCCTAGGGAGGCTGATATTAAAACCAATGGTTTTATCGCCCGCTTCAAATGCCCCGCGGTTTACTGCCTCCATAATGCCAGGACCACCACCAGTACAGATATGAAGCTTATTAGAATCTTTTTGTTGGGTTGCGTTGTAGTGGGCGACTAAGGATCCAAATTCTCGTGCTGACTCATAGTACTCACTGTGCAGCATAGCCTTATTAGCATGCGCAATCTCTTCTGGCGTCTTGGCTCGCCCTTCTAGCTCCAGCGCTTGCTCTTGACTAATAAAACGAGTAGAGCCAAAGACAGTAATCGTATGGTCAATACCATGCTGTTTGAGCAGAACTTCGGGTTTCAGTAGCTCTAATTCAAAGCGAATGCCCATCGTTTCTCTACGAGCTAGAAATGCTTCGTCATCAAATGCAAACTTATACGAATCGTCTGAATCCTCCTCTGATATTTGACTATGATGAAGATTCAAAAACTCCGTAATGGTTTGCGAGTTATGAACGGGTAGCTTGGGGCTCATATTGCAACTTTCTTGGTCTCTATAGCGCCATCTTAACTCGCAGGCTAAATTAGTGTTAATACCTAGTTCAATCAAAGATATGGGCTTCTAGGGATTATTGGGATTTACCCGGCGTCCATCCCGAGTTAATATCGGCTTAATTTCAACTAAATCGAAGGATAAGCAATGAGCAACCGTTCAATCATCATCATGGTACTAGTCTTAATCGGTGCCACAGCATACTTACTCCTCAAAGGCGACGGTAACGTTGATATGAGCGGTGAAAAGCATGGTTCAGAAGCTGCTCATATGGAAGAAGCTAAGAAAGATGCTCCGGCAGAAGCCCCTGCGGCTCCTGCAGCAGCTCCTGCTGCAGCTGATGCTAAGAAATAATCTTTTCATTTGCATATAAAACCGCGGTCCGCCGCGGTTTTTTTATCTCAATATTTTGATGAAGTCACTACTTTTTCTAATCACTTCGCTTGCGCTTCTGTGCTTACCTCAATTTGCTATTAGTCAATCATCTGCCACTATGAAAACCATTGATTCCACATCGCTCACCTCTTTTGCGCCAACTGGCACTCTGCGTGTCGGCATTAATTTAGGCAATCCCATTCTTGCAAACGAAGATCTCGCCTCAAAAAATCTATATGGAGTAACCATTGATATAGCCAATGAAATAGGAAAACGCATTTCATTGCCTGTGCGACTCATCCCTTTCAAAACTGCGGGCGCAACGGTCGACGCGGTGAAGACTGGAGATATCGATTTAGTATTTGTGGCCATCGATCCCGTTCGCGGCGCCGATATCAGCTATACCCCGGCTTACATTCAAATTGAAGGGGCTTATATGGTGAAGACTTCATCCCCTTTAAAGACAAATGCAGAGGTGGATGCTGCAGGCAATGAAATCGTCGTTGGGAAAGGTAGCGCTTATGATCTTTATCTGACGCGTGAGATTAAGAATGCCACCCTATTAAGAGCAGCGAGTTCGCAAGCGGTCATTGATGACTTTATGTCTGGACTAGGAAATGTGGCGGCAGGTGTAAAGCAGCAGCTAGAGAGTGATGCAAAGCGCTACGAAGGTCTTCGTATGCTACCGGGTCGTTTCATGGTGATTAATCAAGCAATTGGCATTCCAAAGGCAAGGTCCAGCTATGAAACTACAAATGCTTTCTTGAGTAGTGTCATCGCAGAGTTAAAGCAATCTGGATTTGTAGCGGAATCCATGAAGCGTCATAACATCCAAGGCGCAAAAGTAGCTGACTAATTGTTCTAAATGGGTTAGCACCGATAAGAATGTAAACGCTCAGGGATAATGACGTTATCCCAATGCAATTCTTCTCTGATGCTTGCAGCCAATACAGAAGATGACTCTGGCTCACCGTGTACAACAAATACTGTTTTTGGAGGGCGCTCAAATCCCCTGAGCCAATCAAGCAATCCGGCCTGATCAGCATGGGCAGATAAACCGCCAATCGTATGGATCGAGGCTTTTACAGGCACCTCCTCACCAAACAATCGAACCTTCTGCACCTTATCCACCAAGCGCCTACCGAGACTTCCATAAGCCTGGAATCCCGTTATCACAATAGCATTTTGTGCTCGCGGTAAATTGCTGGCTAGATGATGCACTATACGACCAGCATCACACATACCGCTGGCAGAAATAATGATTGCACCACCCTTAATTTTATTCAACGCCTTAGATTCTTCAACATCGGCGATAAAGCGAAGATCTGCTGCGCCTGGATTATTTTTATACCACTCAAAAGTAGCTTGAGACTGGCCATCTAATTGAGAGAAAAAGTGCTGTGTGAGATGAGTTGCTGCAGTAGCCATCGGTGAATCTACCCAAATATTTAAATGGGGTAGGCGCCCCCTTCTGACCAAGTCAATTAAAAGAAATAGTATTTCTTGAGTGCGCCCTACCGCAAAGGCTGGCATGACTACATTGCCATGTGCACTCATTGTTGAAGCAATCACTTCAACCAACTCATCCTCAGTATCTTGCAAGCTGCGATGTAAGCGATCACCATAGGTAGACTCAACTACCACGATATCCGCGCCTTTAATTAATTCCGGGTCAGGCATTAAGACTTTCCCCTTCATACCAATATCTCCCGAAAAGACACATAACTTTTTCTCAAGCCCATCTTCGGTGATATTGATAAGGGCAATTGCGGAACCTAAAATATGTCCAGCGTTGCGAAACTCTAACTGGATTCCTGGCAACAATTCAACTAACTGCCCATACTCCAATGGCTGGAACTGGGTCAGAGTCATCTCCACCTCTTCTCTAGAATATAAGGCAACCGGCACTTCTCCGCGCCATTTGCCTACCTTAATCTTTCTCTCAGCCCTCTCTACATCTGCGCGCTGCAAATGGGCGCTGTCGAGCAACAGAATTTTCAATAACTCAAAGGTAGCATTTGTACAGTAGATGGGTCCTGAAAATCCTTGAGCGCAAAGACGAGGCAATAAACCACTATGGTCAATATGCGCATGTGTTAGCACTACAAATTCGAGATCTTTTGGTGAGAATGGTAGTGGCTCGAGATTTTTATTGGTTGCCTCTCGCCCACCCTGAAACATTCCATAGTCAACCATGAAATGTCTTAGCTTTCCAGATAACATGACTTCAACCAAATGACGTGAGCCCGTTACCTCGCCTGCCGCACCAAGAAATTGGATCTTCATATGACGAGCATACTCTTTCCTATAATTAGCTCAATACTGCCCAATTCAGAGCGATACTAACCACATGAAGCCGCAACCAGCCACCCTAGACACTCTCAAGCTAGCCAAGCTACTGCGACGCAAACCTGCAGAACATAAAGGCAATGCTGGGAAAGTAGTTTTAATAGGTGGTGCGCCAGGAATGGCTGGTGCCCTTATTTTGGCGGGAAATGCCTGTTTACATCTTGGAGCCGGTTGGACTATCTTAGAAATGTTAGATTCCGCTTCAGCGCATGCCGATGCCAATCAACCTGAACTCATGATTCGTCTTGCCACAGACAATATTAATGATGTACTCCTCGCTACGCAGCCTGATGTCATTGCCATCGGTCCAGGACTTGGTAAATCAGAATTGGCTTATCAATGTCTACGCGCATCACTTGCCTATCCCAATATTCCACTGGTCATTGATGCTGATGCTCTCAATCTTATTAGCGAGAATGTTGGGCTATTAGATTGCTTGAAGAAGCGTAACTCCGATTTTCCGGGGCTTACAGTTCTCACCCCTCACCCTGGCGAAGCAGCGAAGCTTTTAAAGACCACAACTGAAATAGTGCAAGCCAATCGCGTAGATGCCATTCAACAACTCATTGAACTAACACAATCAATTGTGGTTCTGAAGGGACAGCACACTCTCATTGCCTCACCACAGCACCCACCCGCTCAGTGTCTCGCCGGTAACCCAGGCATGGGTACTGGAGGTATGGGAGACATTCTGACGGGAAGTATTGCTGCTATCGCCGGTCAAGGCGTGCGTCATCAGCTAGATCTATGGCAAGCCTCGGGGATTGCAGTTGAGCTACATGCCCATGCGGCAGATAACCTAGTAAGCAAAGGGGTTGGACCCATTGGCCTTACTCCCTCCGAAACCATTCTAGAAATGCGAGCACTTCTCAATAAACTGTTATAAATAGCGATGCATTCTGTAAGCGCAGCTCACCATCATCGACGCTACCTCTATGGCATTTTGATGGCCGGTGTGGGTTCCATGCTTTTCTCTGGAAAAGCCATTCTGGTGAAACTAGCGTTTGAGTACGGAGCAAATGCAGAAACACTTTTGGCCTTACGCATGCTCATGGCCCTTCCCTTGTTTTGGGGAATCTTCTGGTGGGAATCTCGCCGTAAAGAAATGAGCCCAATTACTTGGCTTGATCGCGGTAAATTATTTTTCCTCGGCTTTTTAGGATACTTCTTAGCAAGCTATGTCGACTTCTTGGGTCTTCAATATATCTCGGTTGGTCTTGAGAGAATTGTTCTTTATCTCACGCCTACGATTGTTCTGTTGATCTCCTATTTTGTTTTAAAGAAACCCATTTCCCGCTTGCAGTGGTATGCACTAGTCGTTGGCTACATCGGGGTTTTTATCGTTTTTATTCAAGATGCCAACTCCACCGGTATCAGCGCTTGGTTTGGCATGGCTCTTGTATTTGGCAGCGCCTGTTCCTATGCGGCTTATATGATTGGTGCCGGTGAGATGGTCAAACGCATTGGTAGCGTACGCCTAGTGGTCTATGCAAGCTCCGCTTCCGCCATTCTGAGTATTGCGCAGTCAACCATTCACAATCCATTGGCAATTTTTCAACAATTGCCGCAGATCTATGGGTTTAGTCTTTTGAACGCTAGCTTATGTACCGTCATTCCAATGCTACTGATCATGATTGCTATTAATCGGATTGGGTCTCCCTTGGTAGCACAAGCTGGAATACTGGGTCCAGTGTCTACCATCTTCATGGGATATTTAATTTTGGCAGAGCCCATTACCTGGATACAAATTAGCGGCATGACTTTGGTTATGGCAGCGATGTGGTTGCTAGTGCGCAAGGATGCTCCAATAAAAAAATCACCAGACCCCAAAAGATCTGATGATTTAGATAGTGCAGAACCCCTTAATTAAAGGGATTGATTTACTTTACTGAGCTGCAGCGTCAGCGGCTGGTTTAGATTTCTTCTTAGATTTCTTTTTGGCTTTTTTCTCAGCCTTTTTTTCTTTCTTTGCTTTCTTCTTAGCTTTCTTCTCTGCAGATTTTTCCGCTGGAGTCGAAGCAGGCGCAGCAACTGGAGCCGCGGCTGGAGTTGGCGCAGGCGCTGGATCAGCAGCCATCACGGAAATTGGAGTAATACCGATAGCAGCGGTAATAAGGGAGGCTAAGCTCAAGCGCACAATACGTGAAATCATGTCATTCTCCAAGAGAGTTTGTGGATAGTTTAATAATACTCAAAAATTTGACATTAATGCTTCATTTTTAAAAGGTTGGTTATGAGCCATTTCCCCAGCGACATTTTTACTGAGCCCCAAGGCTATTCAGTGAACACCCTAGAGCAGCTTGGGCCCTTGACTGGCATGGCCGGAATTTGGGAAGGCATTCGTGGCTTAGATGTCAAACCCAAAGCTGAAGGTCCAAAGAAACAAGCTTATGAAGAACGCATTGAGCTTCAACCTATCGATCCCCAAACGAATGGCCCTCAATTGTTTTATGGCTTGAGGTATCACACCCATATCACCAAGCCCGATCAAGTAAAGACCTATCATGACCAAGTGGGTTACTGGCTCTGGGAGCCTGCTACCGGTAGCGTGATTCATACGCTTAGCATACCGCGTGGCATGATCACAATGGCCACAGGTAATGCCACCTCAGATGCAAAGCAATTTGAGCTTTATGCCAAAGAAGGTGATCGATGCGCAGGAATATCATCCAACCCATTTTTAGATTACGCATTTAGAACGGTGGAGTTTCGGATTCAGGTTTCCACTCATGATGATGGCACCTGGTCTTATGAGCAGGACACTGTCATGAAGATCAAAGGTCAGGCAGAACTATTTCATCACGTTGATAACAACACGCTTCACAAAATTGGTGACGCTACCCCGAATCCCTTGGCTAGATAAGTCGCTTCATCAATTTGGATTTCGTTTCGCTAAAGGTAATAAAGGCCATCAGATGATGGCCTTTATTTTTAATACTGTACTACTTGAGTTGATTAAGCAGGCTGAGCTTCAGCCTCAGTAATTTTCTCTAATGCAGTTGCAAGATGTCCAACTGTGCGATCAACATGGGCTAATTTTTCCAAACCAAACAATCCAAGACGGAAGGTACGGAAGTCTGGACGCTCATCACACTGCAAAGGAACGCCAGCAGCAGTTTGCAAGCCTAGCGCAATGAACTTCTTACCAGATTGAATATCAGGATCTTTGGTAAAGCTCACGATGACGCCTGGAGATTGATAGCCCTTAGCAGCCACCGAAGGGTAACCTTTGGATACCAAAAGATCGCGAACCTTAGTGCCCAATTCAATTTGCTTAGCTTTAAGTGCTGCAAAACCAAGTGACTGGGTTTCTTTCATCACGTTACGCAAAATCTTTAAGGCATCCGTAGGCATAGTGGTGTGATACACGTGGCCACCTTTTTCATAGGCCTCCATAATCTGCAACCATTTTTTTAAGTCCATCGAAAAGCTAGTGCTTTGAGTAGAGTCAATGCGCTCACGACCTCTCTCGCCCAGCGCGATCAACGCGCAGCATGGTGAGCTACTCCAGCCTTTTTGCGGAGCTGAAATCAACACATCAACATTACATGCTTTCATATCAACCCACATTGCGCCTGAGGCGATGCAGTCCAATACAAAAATACCATCAACAGAGCGTACTGCTTCACCAACTGCCTTGATGTAGTCATCAGGAAGAATGATGCCCGCTGAAGTTTCTACATGCGGCGCAAAAACAACCGCAGGCTTTTCCTTCTTAATGAATGCAACCACCTCTTCAATTGGAGCAGGCTCAAAAGCACCTTGAGCAGAGTTATCTACTTGCCGACCTTTTAATATGGAGATATCTTTGAAAGAACTATCCAAGTCGAAAATTTGCGTCCAACGATAGCTAAACCATCCGTTGCGTAGGACTAGGCATTTCTTATTATTGCCAAATTGGCGGGCAACTGCTTCCATACCAAAAGTGCCGCTACCAGGAACGATCACTGCAGAGCTGGCGTTATAAGCGTCTTTCAGGACGCTCGAAATATCGACCATTACACGCTTGAATTCTTCAGACATGTGATTCAAAGAGCGGTCGGTATACACGACCGAGAACTCTAATAAACCGTCTGGATCAACATTGGGAAGTAAGCCTGGCATAGTAATTTCCTAGGGATTTCAGTGATTAGCCCTAAATGATACCGATTTACGACTTTTTTGGGGGCTCAGGGCCAAAAACCCACTTAAAAGGGCATTTTTGCCTGTTTTGCCTGATTTATCTGACTTACTTCCCTCTTTTGGAGGAGATAACAATGCCGGCAACAATCAAAGTAAAGGCAAGGCCATGAAAGACCTGAGGAGGCTCACCCAACATCGCGGCTGATAAAAGCGCAGTAAACAAGGGGATGAAATTAGCAAAAAAGGCGGCCACCGTAGGGCCTGCCCCATTAACACCGTAACCCCAACAACGATAAGCAATGAGAGAGGGGCCAATGGCGACAAAGAGAATCAACGATGCAGTCCACCAATTGAGATCAATAAAAGCGTGGCCAGCTGCAATCTCAAAGCTGTCAAAAAAACCTGTCCACAACAGACCTACCGTTACTTGCGCCATTAAAAATTCAGCCCACGGCCATTGACGCTCTGTACTGGATCCCGGACGACTTAACATCCAACTGTAAAAAGCCCACAAGATAGTGGCCAGCATTATTAAAAGATCCCCCACAACCATCTGCATAGATAGAAGAGCTGCCAGATCTCCTCGTGAAAGCACAATACCCACGCCTAGCAAACTCACCAATGCGCCAACCATTTGCAAGATGCTAGGCTTCACTTGGTAAAACACTGCGCCAATGAATAACATCCAAATCGGCATGCTGGCACCAATCAAGGTGACATTAATAGCAGTGGAGGTTTGCAGCGCAAGGTAGAGCAGCACGTTATAACTACCTACCCCGAATAAACCCAAGAGCAGGAAGCGTTTCTTGTTTTGCCACAAGGCACTTCCTGGCGTGAAGACGCGCCAACCCAAAGGCAGCAAAAGTAAGGCGGCCAATCCCCAGCGTGCTGCACTTAAGGTAATTGGAGAAATGCTACCCACCAATACGCGCCCAGCAATTGCATTGCCGGCCCATAAGGCCGTAGCTGTCAGCAAGGAGAAAATGGTGGAAAAATTCAGTTGATGCATTCAGCAGCGTATTAGGGAATGAGTTATTTGAGGTCCCCAAGCAAGGGATACCCTAGCATTGTAGAAACAAATCCCCGGTATTGCTAAGATAGAGCTTAAATTAAGCTTTTGCTTCAACAAATGAGCATCAATCCGAAGGAACCATTGTGGCAATCATTACCAATATAGAAGACTTGCGGGTCCTCCATCAAAAACGCACCCCCAAGATGTTCTATGACTATGCTGACTCTGGATCATGGACTGAATCAACCTACCGCGCCAATGAATCTGATTTTCAAAAGATTAAGCTGCGCCAGCGTGTAGCAGTAAATATGACTAACCGCACCACCAAGACAACGATGGTCGGTCAAGAAGTGGCAATGCCAGTTGCTCTTGCGCCTACTGGCCTTACTGGCATGCAACATGCTGATGGTGAAATATTGGCAGCTCAAGCTGCCGAGAAATTTGGTGTGCCATTCTGTTTGTCTACTATGAGCATTTGCTCAATTGAAGATGTCGCAGAGCGCACTACGAAACCATTTTGGTTTCAACTCTATGTCATGAAAGATCGCGGCTTTATTGAGCGCTTGATTGAGCGCGCTAAAGCAGCCAAATGCTCTGCTCTCGTTTTAACCTTAGATTTGCAAATCCTAGGGCAGCGTCATAAGGATTTAAAGAATGGTCTCTCAGCCCCTCCTAAGCTGACGATTGCCAATATGATCAATATGGCCACCAAGCCTCGCTGGTGTCTTGGAATGGCAATGACGCCGCGTAGAACTTTCCGCAACATTGTTGGGCACGCTACCGGTGTAGGCAATATGTCCTCCCTATCCTCTTGGACTGCAGAGCAATTTGATCCAGGGCTTAATTGGGGTGATGTTGAGTGGATCAAAAAACTTTGGGGCGGCAAACTCATCATCAAAGGAATCTTGGATGAAGGTGATGCTCGCTTAGCAGCAAACTCTGGGGCAGATGCATTAATTGTTTCCAACCATGGCGGTCGTCAATTAGATGGCGCGATCTCTAGCATTCAGGCCTTACCTGGAATTGTGGATGCTGTTGGCAAGGACATCGAAGTGTGGATGGACGGCGGTATTCGTTCAGGTCAAGACGTTCTAAAAGCATGGGCCTTGGGCGCACGCGGCACAATGATTGGTCGCCCATTCCTCTATGGATTGGGCGCTATGGGTGAAGCAGGTGTAACCAAGTGCTTAGAGATTATTCATAACGAGTTGGATATCACTATGGCATTTACTGGCCATCGCGATATTCAGAATGTAACTAAAGATATTTTGTATCCAGGAACCTTTTAAATTTTTCATCTCCTCAACTACCCTCTTGCAATCTTTGGCATATCGATCCTAGTATTTTCCTTCTCCGTTTGGTTTGGGCACGCCATACTGGGTCGCTTCCGTACAAAAGACACAGAGACATCTGCAGATCTCGGCATTATTCAGACGGCTACATTAACTTTGTTAGCCCTGATTATTGGCTTTACTTTTTCAATGGCTATTGATCGCCATGATCAGCGAGAGGTATTTGAGGAGGGCGAGGCAAATGCCATTGGAACTGAGTATTTAAGGGCTGATCTACTGCCCCCTAAAGCGTCGGCAGCGACTAAAGATTTACTCCTTCAATACATAGACCAACGCATTCTGTTTTATTCAAAACAGAGTCCAGATAAGATTCAAGAAATCCGCAGTAAAACAGATCAATTGCAAACTGCCCTTTGGAATGAAATTCTTCCGACTGTTCGCACGCAGGCCACCCCAGTCATGGCACTAGTTGCCTCCGGCATGAATGAGGTTCTTAATTCCCAAGGTTACGCACAAGCTGCTTGGTGGAACCGCATCCCTTTTACGGCCTGGGCATTGATGGCAGCGATCGCCATTTGCGCCAACCTCTTGGTCGGATTTGGTGCGCGCAATTTTGAGAAGAATATTGGTCTATTCATGATCTTCCCTTTTGTCGTTTCAGTATCCTTCTTTTTAATTGCTGATATTGATAGCCCTAGGGGCGGGGTCATTCGTATTGAGGCCAGAAACTTGGTGGCATTAAAAAATAACCTCGCTCAACAGATGAATGTAAGTAGCCCATCTGTCGGTAATAAATAAGCTTCACCATAAAGGCGGTCCAGATGAAACGTGTAGTTGATGTCTTTAAAAACCGTGGTCGCGAACTGGTCTGGACCTATGTCATTCACCTGCGAAATGACGAAGAATTTCATCCTGGACAACTAGACTTTGAAGTTGAAGCTCTGAGACTCTCCCAAGTAGATAAACGGGGCGCAGTAAACGAACTCAGCGCCAAGGTCAGGCTTAATAACTGAGATTGGTTGGCTAAATTAGAGGGAAATACCCCTGATATTGCTAATGTTAATGAGATTCATTATCATTTATGATGAATCAACTTAATACTTAGCAGCCATGACAAGAACTGAATACCACCCAGCTTCTATATTCTTCCACTGGCTTGTTGCCGCCCTAGTTGTGGCTGCTTTTGCGGTGATTGAGCTCAAGGGGCAGTTCCCTAAAGGAAGTGAGCCTCGTGAGCTATGCAAATCAGTCCATGGTGTCATTGGACAGCTTATTTTTATAGCAATGGCGATTCGCCTAGTGATCCGCTTAAAGTATGGCGTTCCTAAACCCACGAACCCAAAACCTTTATTTGTTACCTTAGCCAAGGCAATGCATTGGTTACTCTATGCCCTGCTCTTGATATCCCCTATCTTTGGCATCCTGTATTTTCAGTATGGCGGCAAAGAAATCCACTTCTTTGGCTTGGTATGGCCTCAACTGCTTACCCCCAATCCAGAGATGAAAAAAGTCGTTGAAGGAATTCATGAATTTCTCGGAAACTCACTCTACTTTTTAATTGGTATTCATGCCTTAGCTGGCTTATGGCAACATTACGTCATAAAGGACGATACACTTCGTCGTATGTTGAACAAGGTACGCGCCTAAACTAAAGACGGAGCAATCATTAAATGAAGCCACTTTCTAAAAAAGCCAAGATGGCAATAGGCTGGACAGTCTTGATGACTGTTGTGGGAACTGCAATGCTGCACCAATGGCAATTTTTTGCGATGGGTTGCGCTTCCCTTGCAATGTTGCTTGTCGCTAATCAGTACGATTTACTAAAAGATCCCGAAGACAAAAAATAATCCCGCTTTTTTAAGAGCGGGATTGATCAGAGTACACCCCATTACTGGGGTCGCTCATTAAAGACTTGGGTAGTCTGTGTAACCAACTTCCTTGCCGCCATAAAAAGTAGTGCGATCATAGGGATTGAGAGCAGCGCCCTGCTGGAATCGCTCCGCTAAGTCCGGATTAGCAATATAGAGTCGTCCATAAGCGACTGCATCGGCTAAGCCCTCTTCTAACACCTTTTCACCCATTGCCTGGTCATAGCCACCAGCTGTAATAAATTTTCCTTGATAAGCGGTACGGAACATCTCTGAAGTAACAGGAGCATCTTCATAGACTTGATCGCCGCCGCCAGCACTAGTTGAGCGAGGCTCGATCATGTGCACATAAGCCAAGTTATAAGTATTGAGTTTTGCGATTACTGCAGTAAACAAAGTTACTGGATCACTATCACTCATATCGTTAAATGTGCCGTATGGTGAAAGACGAACCCCCACCCGATCACTTGGAAATACTTTGCTGACAGCCTCAATCACTTGACTCAGCAAGCGCAGGCGATTCTCAATCGAGCCACCAAATTCATCGGTACGTTGATTGGTTTTGTCTTGCAGGAACTGGTCCAGCAAATAGCCATTCGCTGCGTGAATCTCAATACCATCAAAACCAGCAGCTTTTGCATTTTGCGCAGCGACTTCAAACTCTTTGAGTAAGCGAGCAATATCTTCCAAGCTCATTGCTTTTGGTGTCTCATAGTCATGCAGCTTCCAATCTGCACCATAGGTTTGACCAGCCGCAGCAATTGCGGAGGGCGCCTCAGGCATACCCTGCTCTGGGTGCAAAGAAGAATGAGAGATGCGGCCCACATGCCATAACTGGGCAACAATCGAACCGCCCTTAGCATGCACTGCTGCAACAATCTCTTTCCAAGCTGTAGTTTGCTCGGGAGAATAGATGCCAGGGGTAGCTGGATAACCTTTGCCCAAAGGAGAAATTTGCGTAGCCTCAGTAATAATTAATCCGGCACTCGCCCGTTGTGCGTAGTAGGTTTTTGCTAACGGGCTGGGTACATCACCGTCAACTGCACGCATTCGAGTAAGCGGCGCCATCACTAGACGATTTTTTAATTGAATCGATCCAAGATTGACCGGAGTGAACATCATTTCTTTGCCTGACATTTGCTGCCTTTTAGTGAGTAATAAATAAGATGGGAGACTTTAACAAGAATTGATTTAATTTGCAGAACAAGTGTGGGAGTGTTTAAGTTACCCCAAATTGCTCACGAATACAGTTGGCCAGCGCACTAAATTCTTGGGTATGTGCGGTAGAGGGTCTTGCCACTAAAGCTATCACTCGTTTAGGTGCCGGGGATGCCAACTCCTTTGCCACTAATTCAGAATTATTTAATAGACTGCTTTTTACTGCCAAGCCAGGAAGTAAGGCGATGCCAAGACCAGACTCCACCATTTGTAACAAGGTCAGCAAGCTAGTGGCTTCCAAGCCTTCTGCCTTCCGAATATCGGCGCGCTTGCATGCTTGCAAACTATGGTCTCGCAAGCAATGACCCTCCTCCAACAATAAAAGGCGCTCAGCCATCTTGGCTGGCAAGGTCACTTCTTTT
Source organism: Polynucleobacter sp. UB-Tiil-W10 (assembly GCF_018881605.1). GTDB lineage: Bacteria > Pseudomonadota > Gammaproteobacteria > Burkholderiales > Burkholderiaceae > Polynucleobacter. Next base: position 1,467,072 of record NZ_JACVPZ010000001.1, on the reverse strand, counting down.
CCTTTTAAGGCAGGATCCCCCTCTTTAGCAACTAGCCAAAAATGATCATCAAATAATTCTTGAACAAGAAGACCCTCAACATCATAGGGCAAGGCAATCAAAGCAAAATCTAATTTATGCTCAGCCAATCTTGACAGTAAGTTTGCAGTGAGATCCTCCCTGAGGGTGACCTTGAGTTCCGGAAAACGTCTGCGAATTTCTGGTAAGACTGCAGGCAGTAAGAATGGCGCAATGGTTGGTATGACGCCCAATCGAATGGTTGCAGTCATTGGCTTACCAGTAGCGCCTGCATATTCAACCAAATCCTGCGATGCTGCCAAGATCAGTTTGGCACGTTCGAGCACCTCTAGCCCAATGGGGGTAATGGAAACATTTTGGCGATCACGCTCCACCAAATGAATTCCTAGAGCATCTTCTAGCTCCTTTAGTCCAGCACTTAAAGTCGATTGCCCTACAAAACAGGCTTGGGCTGCACGGGTGAAATTGAGCTCTTTTGCCAATGCAACGAAATACCCCAGTTGCCGTAAAGACGGTAGATTGGCCATTTCCCCTCCATTATCGAATAATTAGATAAATACTATCATAATGATTCATTGGACTGATTAATAAATTAAGCGCACACTGTATTCATGGTTGAGAAAGCAAGCTTGAAAACTCAACAAACCATCTGTTTAAACAAAGGAATCAAAATGACCCGCCCAGAAATCAAAACTATCCACAACTTAGAGTCTGCCTTCGCAGGCGAATCTATGGCTCATATCAAGTATCGTTATTTTGCTAAATTGGCTCGCGCTGCTGGCGATGAAGAAACTGCAAAGATCTTTGAAGCGACTGCCGATCAAGAAGTGATGCATGCGTTTGGCCACTTGGATTTACTCTACCCTGCTGGCACAATCACGCCCGAACGTGCCTTAGAGATCGCCATTGAAGGCGAAACTTATGAATACACTGAAATGTATCCATCATTTCGTAAAACAGCAGTGGAAGAAGGTAATGCTGCCGCGATACAGGAAATTGATGGGCAAATTGCGGAATCCAAAGAGCATGCTGAGCAATTTCAGGCGGTATTGGCTAAAGCAGCAAAACGCTTCGCCGCACTAGCCAATGTTGAAGAGCGCCATGCGAACCACTATAAGCAAGCTTTGGAAAAAGCAAAGGTTTTTGCAGCCCAATAAGCAGGACTCAGAAAGAATTGGGAATTAAATCTAAAATCAACAAACTATTTAAGGAATGAATATGAAATCTTATCAATGTATCGTGTGCGGCTATATCTATGACGAAGCAAAAGGAATCCCGGAGGATGGGATTCCCGCCGGAACACTTTGGGCGGATGTTCCAGATGACTGGGAATGTCCTGACTGCGGCGTAGCAAAGGCCGACTTTGAAATGGTTCAAGTAAGCTAAGACCAATTCATTACCCCCGTACCCTGTTTTACTTTTTCGTTATTTGGAGAGCTTAGCTTTGGATCAAACCACCCCTCAATCCCAATCTGCGATTGTCATCATTGGCAGTGGATTAGCTGGCTACACCGTCATCCGTGAAATCCGTAAATTGGATAAAGCAGTTCCAATTACCCTGGTGACACGCGAGCCTGGATATTTTTACTCCAAGCCCATGCTCTCGACCGCTCTCGCCAGCAAGAAAGAAGCTGCGCAGTTAATCTCTACGCCGACAGATGGCATGGCAACACAACTAGAGCTAACCGTTTTAGTGGAGTGTGATGTCAGCGCTATTGATGTTGGTACACAAACCATTCAGACCAATAAAGGAGAGATCCCTTACGGAAAACTGGTCATGGCTTTGGGTGCTGATCAAATCCGCTTGCCACTCCAAGGTAGCGCTGCCAATGAAGTCATTACTGTCAATGATTTGGAGGACTATGCGCGTTTTCGTGATGCCATCAATGGGAAAAAGAAGATTGCGATTCTAGGTGCTGGCCTCATTGGCTGCGAATTTGCTAATGATCTTGTGTTGGGTGGTTATGAAGTAGATGTTATTGATCTAGCTCCACAGGCTTTAGGTCGCCTCTTGCCCGAGGCTGCAGCTCTTGAGTTGCAAGGTAAATTAAGCGCTGCCGGTGTACGCTGGCATCTCTCTACAACAGTTCAAGCAATTGATCGGCAAGGAGATTCTTTGCAAGTCACTCTAGCGAATGGCAAATTGATTTCTTGCGATGTCTTTTTATCTGCTGTTGGACTAAAGCCTAGAATTGAATTGGCTAAAGCTACTGGTATCAATGCCGGCATTGGCATTCAGGTAAATCGCGAACTCGAAACCAATATTAAAAATATCTTTGCTATTGGAGATTGTGCCGAAGTTGAAGGCTTGGTTTTGCCTTACGTGATGCCCATCATGCAAGCTGCAAGAGCATTGGCTCCAACCTTGATAGGGCAAACTACTGCACTCACCTATCCCGCAATGCCGGTGATGGTGAAAACACCTGCCTTAGCCACCATCGTTTCTCCGCCATCTAAAGGCGCCGAAGGTAAGTGGATCACAACATCCATTGAAGGCGGTCTAGAGTCTCGCTTCGAATCTGCGGATGGAAAGTTATTGGGCTTTGTTCTCATGGGAACAGCTACCGCGCAGCGTGGTGCCTTGACCAAGGAATTGCCAGCCATCTTAGCTTAAACATCGCCCTACTCCTTGACTTCATTGCATCAAGGAAACAAAAAGGCCCGCAGAGCGGGCCTTTTTGTTTGTCTCACTGACAGTGATTAAGAAACGATCACAAACCAAGTAGTGTTGTGTGATTGTGCAACCATCAAGAACAACATTGGTACTGATAGCATTGTGTTTAAGCGGGAGGTCAACATTGCAACACGAGCAGATTTTGCCTTTACATCAGCTTCAACGGTAACAATGCCCAAAGCGCGCTTTTGATTTGGCCAAATAATGAACCAAACGTTAATGGCCATTATCAAAGCAATCCACATACCCAAACCGATTGCTCGGAACGGAGCTTGCAAGGTAAAAGCTTGATGCAAGTAACCATTTAAACCAGCAACAATTAAACCGGTTACTACTGTAAACAAAGCCGCGTAACGGAACCAAAACAATGCCGTTGGAGCAATCACTTTACCAATAGCAGGTTTTTGCTCATCCGGAATCTTTGGCATCGAAGGAATTTGCACGAAGTTAAAGTACCAGAGCAAACCGATCCACATCACACCAAACATTACGTGCAACCAACGGAAAATAAACGGGAGTTCAACAGAGCTAAAGTTGCCGCCCAAAGCCAAGATAATTAAAACAAGGAGGACAAATCCCGCAAAAACGGTACGTCCCAAAGAGGTCAAGATAGAAGTCATATAGTGTTCCTAAATATTGAGTTAGTTCATTAAGCAAAGTTTTGATTTGCAAAATCCCAATTAACCAAATTCCAAAAATTTTCCAAATATTTTGGTCGCGCATTACGAGTATCAATATAGTAAGCATGCTCCCAAACATCGCAGGTAAGCAGTGCTTTTGCATCCGTAGTAAGCGGGGTTGCAGCATTGCTAGTAGATACTAGATCGAGACTGCCATCTGCTTTTTTTACCAACCAAGCCCAGCCTGATCCAAAAGTTCCTACAGCGCACTTTGTAAACTCTTCTTTGAATTTATCAAATGAACCCCACTTAGCATTAATGGCATCGGCCAATGCGCCAGTAGGTGCACCGCCGCCATTTGGCTTCATTCCCAACCAATAAAACGTATGGTTCCAAACCTGTGCGGCATTATTGAAAACACCACCTGCTGATTTCTTAACAATATCTTCAAGAGAAGCATTTTCAAACTCAGTGCCTTTGATTAAATTATTCAAATTAGTGACATAAGTTTGGTGGTGCTTACCATAGTGATACTCCAAAGTTTCCTTGGAGATATATGGAGCTAAAGCATCCAGTGCATATGGCAACTGAGGTAATGTGTGTTCCATTTGATCTATATTCCTTTTAATTACATTAAGCAAAATGTGGTCTATTTTTCGATAACTATAGACTATTCTGGGGTTTTTGTTTGGGCTAAGAAAAATGCCGGCAAAAAGCGCGCCGGCATCTAACGGGACTCAGCCTGAAGCAGTTTATTGGGCTGTCCAACCGCCATCCATATTCCAAGCCACCCCACGAACTTCAGATGCATCAGCCCCACAAAGAAATACTGCCAGGGCCGCCAATTGCTCGGGACTGACAAATTCTCCAGAGGGCTGCTTCTCGGATACCAGGGCAGTCTTGGCAGCTTCAATAGAAATACCTTCGCGCTCTGCGCGAGCATCCACCTGTTTCTGCACTAGCGGAGTTAAAACCCAACCTGGACAAATGGCGTTGCAGGTAATACCAGTTCGCGCATTTTCAAGAGCGGTAACTTTTGTGAGGCCAATAATGCCATGTTTAGCAGCAACATAAGCTGCCTTCTGGGTAGATGCAACCAAGCCATGCACTGAAGCAATATTAATAATGCGACCCCAGTTACGTTTTTTCATACCGGGCAATGCATGATGTGTTGTATGAAATGCAGAACTTAAATTAATGGCGATGATGGCATCCCATTTATCTGTTGGAAACTCTTCAATGTTTGCAGTGTATTGAATACCAGCGTTATTGATCAGTATATCGAGCGTACCAAAACGTTTTTCTGTTTGCTTAATCAAGTCCTCGATCTCAGCAGGCTTGCTCATATCTGCGCCGTGATAATCAACCTCTACACCACAGGCTTTAATTTTGGCAATGGCTTCATCCTTCTCACCAAAGCCATTCACCATAATATTTGCACCTTGCTTTGCCAATGCAATGGCCATTCCCAAACCAATGCCACTAGTAGAGCCAGTGACTAGAGCAGTTTTACCTTTTAATGTGGACATATCTTTACCGTATCAAGTTAACTAGAGGGCATTCTTCCTATCGCCATGCCCAAAACTTGATGTTACAGGATGTGCTGAAAACACCCTAAGGTAATGCACCAGAATAGCTAGATTTAAATCAGATGCAGCCAATGCCCCAGTTGATGCCAAAAACTATCTGGGACTAAAGTTAGCAACCAAGTAAACAAAATGAAACGTATTAGCTTGCCAATAAACATATAAATAAGGCATGGCTGCCATGGGAGCTTTAACCATCCTGCTGCCAGACACAAGGGATCACCCAATCCTGGCAACCAAGATAGCAGCAATAACTTAGGGCCCCACTCCCCAAGCCAGCGCTTCAGGCGGCTATTACTAGGCTCATCCATCGCCTTAAAGCTGTTACGTGCCACTACCCCCAACCACCAATCAACCATTCCGCCCAATGTATTACCAACGGTGGCAACCATAATTGCAACCCAAAATAATTGAGGGTTCAGAGTGATATAGCCAAATAAAATTGGCTCGGATCCGGCTGGTATTAATGTTGCGGAAATAAATGCGCTGATGAATACCGCTGGCAAACCCACCGAGGGCATTCCAAACCATCCAAAAAAATGCTCGAACATATGTTCCATTAAGCAATAGCCCTTAAGGTGCCAGCATGCGGGTGAATTACTTTGGATCTCATTAAGTCTATTTTGCCTTGTTTTACCCAATCCCCAAGATTTTCAATTCTTGCTTAAACTAGCACCTAAATCGGTAAATCACCCATAAAACCTATAAATTGAGACTTTCATGAATCACCCTATCCCCAAGCCTGACCAGTATCAAGATATGCGTGAAGCATTGCGTGATCTTTGTAGTTCTTTTGATTCCGCCTATTGGCAAAAAATAGATCATGAGCGAGGCTATCCAGAAGCTTTTGTGGATGCGATGACTAAAGCTGGTTGGTTGGCTGCTTTAATTCCGGAGGAATACGGTGGTTCTGGTTTAGGCCTAGCTGAGGCCTCTGTGATCATGGAAGAGATCAATTTTTCGGGTGGTAACTCAGGCTCATGTCACGGACAAATGTACAACATGGGTACCTTATTGCGTCATGGTTCAGAGATCCAGAAAAAAATGTACCTTCCTAAGATTGCTTCGGGTGAATTGCGACTCCAAAGCATGGCGGTTACCGAACCCACAACTGGAACCGATACAACCAAACTAAAAACTACCGCAGTAAAGAAGGGTGATAAGTATGTAGTCAACGGTCAAAAAGTTTGGATCTCCCGCATTCAACATTCTGACCTCATGATTTTATTGGCTCGCACCACTCCACTGAATGAAGTGCAACGCAAGTCGGAAGGGATGTCGATTTTTATCGTCAACCTTGCTGATGCCATTGGCAAAGGGATGGAAGTAAGGCCAATCGCCAACATGGTCAACCATGAAACTAACGAAGTGTTTTTTGATAATCTTGAAATCCCCGCTGAGAATCTCATCGGCACGGAAGGCCAAGGCTTTAAATACATTCTGGATGGCCTCAATGCAGAGCGCGTATTAATTGCCGCCGAATGTATTGGTGATGCCTATTGGTTTATTGACCGCGCCCGTCGCTATGCTAATGATCGTGTTGTTTTTGATCGTCCAATTGGAAAAAATCAAGGGATTCAGTTTCCGATTGCCGATAGCTATATCGAGACTGAGGCTGCCAACCTGATGCGCTTTAAGGCTTGCGAGTTATTTGATAATCACCAACCCTGCGGACCTGAGGCCAACATGGCCAAGTACCTGGCTGCTAAAGCATCCTGGGAAGCAGCCAATGTCTGCCTACAAACACATGGTGGATTCGGCTTTGCCAATGAATACGATGTCGAACGTAAGTTTAGAGAGACTCGCCTCTATCAAGTGGCTCCAATTTCTACAAATTTGATTTACTCCTACATTGCCGAACATGTACTTGGTCTACCAAGGTCTTTCTAAGAGAACTGATATATGAGCATTCGTCCATTAGATGGCATTACCGTTGTTTCTCTTGAGCATGCCATTGCTGCACCTTTCTGCACTCGCCAATTAGCGGATTTAGGCGCCAGAGTCATTAAAGTTGAGCGGCCTGGTGGCGGCGACTTTGCGAGAGGGTATGACACGCAGGTAGACGGACTATGCTCTCACTTCGTTTGGGTAAATCGCTCTAAGGAAAGTTTGACCTTGGATCTGAAACAGCCAGCTGCAATTGCAACACTCAAGACCTTATTAAAGACTGCTGATGTCTTGGTACAAAACCTTGCGCCAGGTGCTGCTGCTCGCATGGGACTCACCGCAGAGATCTTGCAAAAAGATAACCCACGACTCATTCTGTGCGACATCTCAGGTTACGGCAATAACGGTCCCTATCGCGATAAAAAGGCTTACGACTTACTCATTCAGAGCGAGGCTGGCTTCCTTTCCATTACGGGAACGCCTGAAACTCCAAGCAAAGCTGGAAACTCTATTGCTGATATTGCAGCCGGCATGTACGCCTATACCAATATCTTGGCAGCCCTTTTGCAAAGAGGTAAAACAGGCAAAGGCTCGGTGATTGATATCTCCATGCTCGAATCTCTTGGTGAGTGGATGAACTTTCCAATGTATTACGCTTATAAAGGTGCAGAGCCGCCCCCAAGAAATGGCGCATCTCATGCAACCATTTATCCCTACGCCCCTTTTAAAGCCGGAGATGGCAAGACTGTCATGCTGGGACTACAAAATGAACGTGAATGGGTGCAGTTTTGCGAGACTGTCTTGGAGAATCCAGCGCTGGCAAAGGATGAGCGGTTTGATCGCAACTTTAAGCGCAATGAAAAACGTTCTGAGCTTTTAGAGATTATTGATGCATGCTTTAGCAAACTGACCTCTGAACAACTCATCGCCAGACTCGAGAAAGCACAAATTGCAAATGCTCATCTGAATGACATGGCAGGTCTTTGGAAACACGAGCAACTGAAGGCGCGAAATCGCTGGACGGAAGTGGATACCCCTAATGGCGCTATTGCAGCCCTTTTACCACCCGGACTAAATGATACTTATGACTATCGCATGGACCCTATTCCTGCAGTAGGAGAGCATACAGACTCCATTCTCAAAGAACTGGGTGTAACGGAGTCTGACATCAAGAAGATGCGCGCTAGCGGAGCGATTTAAAGCAGTGGTGAAGTGAGATGTGCTGCGTTCTCAATATAGCGTTTCCATACCGGTCTTTTTACCCAAACTTTAGGATCAACATACTCCGATTGCGCCAGATAAGACTCAATTAACTTTTCCAGCTTAGCGCAGAAGTCGACGTTATAAACAATCAAGCTGATTTCAAAATTGAGGCGTAAGCTGCGTTGGTCAAAATTTACTGACCCAAAGATGGCAATCCGCTTGTCGATCAATAGACTCTTTGTATGTAATAGGCCGCCATGAAACTCAGCAATGGTTACGCCTGAGTTCATTAAATCTTCATAGAAACTTTTACTGCTCCATGCCACCAAGGTAGAGTCATTTAACTTAGGTACGATGAGGGTCACCTTAACCCCCCTAGCAGCAGCGGCCATCAGCGCCTGAAGTAATCCATCATCAGGACCAAAGTATGGAGTAGTAATGGTTAATTCTTCGCGCGCATCCATGATGGCTGACAACAAAACTTGGTACAAAATATCATCACGATAGACTGGCCCGGACGAAAATTCCTGAGCCAGAGCGCCTCCCACATGAGGTGATGCAGGTGGTTCACGGTCTTTAAAGCTAGTGATACTAGGATCATCAACGCTCCAGTCGAACGCAAACGTCAATTCAAACTGCGCAGCCACTGGGCCCTCAATACGAACCATGGCATCAACCCATTCACCCACTCCAGAATCTTGCTTGAAGGTCCGAGGATCAACCAAATTCATACTGCCCGTCCAAACAACTGCGCCATCAATCACAAAAATTTTCCGGTGAAGTCTTAAATCAGCGCGGCGAAACTGAAAACGACCAATCTGAATAGGAAGTGCTTCTGTCACCCTGATGCCCGCCTTACGAAAACGTACCGGCCACTGAGATTTAAACCAGTCTTTACTACCCAATGAATCGAGCAGAACTTGACAGGCAACGCCCCGCTCAGAGGCTGCAATTAAGGCTTCACACACACGGTCGGCATCACCACCAAGGGCCCAAATATAAAATTCCAGGCGCAAAGTTTTTTTGGCCTGATGAATTTCATCAATAAAATTTTGCAGGATTTTGAGTGAGTTGGTGTGCAATTCGATCTTATTGCCAGCCACCACCGGTGAACCGTTTTTAGATTCAGCCAAAAGACTGAGCGCTCTTCCCTCAACAGGTAACTTTAGCCTATCACCCGCGAACTCCTGACGCATCGTTTCAGTAATTTTTTCGAATTCACGATTCATGCGAACAATCTTGCGCGTGAGCTTTCGCCCAACTGGTCGCTCGCCAATCAGAATATATAAACTGATACCCAGAAGAGGCAGCAGAATCACAATTAAAAACCATGCGAACGCCACACCGACTGGCCTTCTCACGGAGATTAAATGAATACCAAATAAGAATACGATGATGGTGTGCGCGATCGGAACCCAGATTAATGAGAACCCAAAAAGGTATCCGAAAATAAACGCCAGAATATTCATAAAAGTTCCAATTCAGCTGTAATGCCTAGATGATCCGATAGTTTTAACCATTCATGCAAAATTTGTGCAGAATGGATTTTTATTCCACGCACATAAATTCTGTCCATGGGTAGTAGAGGCTTCACACTGGGAAATGTTTTTGCTGGAGAGCCAGTGAGCACTTCAAATACCTCGTCAAAGCCAGCAGCCTTCATGGGAGCACTCACACGATTGCGCCAATCATTAAAGTCTCCCGCCACGATCGCAGGACCATTTTGAGTCAAATCTCGAATATGCCCAATGATCGCTTCTAGCTGTCGCTCTCTACCTCGCTCAAAGAGCGCTAAATGAACACAAAAGCAATGTATGGGTGTATCCACACCATCAATTTTTGCAACGCTATGCAGCAGGCCGCGACTCTCAAAGCGATAGGCCGATATATCGTAGTTATTGCCCTTTTGCTGAGGATGCTTAGAGAAGATAGCATTGCCATGATGCCCATCTTGATACTCAACATTTTTGCCGTAATGCCAGTCATGCCAAAAATCTTCAGAGAGAAAATGTGTCAACTCTGTCAAAGGCCATTGGTTAAAACGCCGAATCCTTCCTCGATGCTCTTGCTGAAACTCTTGCAAGAACAGTAGGTCTGGATGTTGGCTGCGCATTTTTTGGCGCAACTGATAAATAGTCGAATGGCGATGTAAAGGCGATAAACCCTTATGAACATTCATACTCAGTATGGTGAACCGGGTAGTTTTATTGAGAACCATTAGAACTGTCCCGCTGCGCGCTGTCGTCTAACTCGCGCTAAGTAGATCTCGCCCTCAACGAGATCCTGACACTGCATGCATTTATTACAAATCGATGCCTGCTCCCGCAACTCGTCAATCGAGTCTATCGGGTGAGCATCTAAATAATCGCGCAAATCCACGTCGAGGACCTCATTACAGAGGCAAACCACTTCAGCCATAGGTCAAAAATAGGGGAATCAATCTCATTACAGTCATTTTGCCATTGCCTTGATAGAATCAAGCGCATGTTGAAAGCTTTTCAAGACGCCCTTTCCTTGCTTGCCCATCTAGATGCAGGGGTATTGGGAATCGTCTGGGTTTCCTTGCAAGTAAGCCTAAGCGCCCTCTTGATTGGGACACTTTTAGGTCTTCCTATCGGCGCCCTACTGGCCACCGAACGGTTTGTAGGTAAAAAAACGATTATTGTGACCCTCAATACCCTAATGGGAGTGCCCACAGTCATTGTGGGTGTCTTGGTATACCTCATGCTCTCCCGTACGGGGCCTCTTGGAGTATGGGGCTGGCTATTTACAGTCAAAGGCATGATCGTCGCTCAAACACTGCTCACAACCCCTTTAATTGCCGCCCTCAGCCGACAAATACTGGAAGACGCGTGGAAGATCCATCGCGACTCCTTTCTAAGTCTGAGATTGCCACCTCTATCCCGTTTTAAGTGGTTGATATGGGATTGTCGCTTCTCGCTTACGATTGCCATCCTTGCCGGCCTGGCTAGAGCGATTTCAGAGGTTGGGGCTGTCATGATCGTCGGCGGCAATATTGATCACTCCACCAGAACGATGACCACTGCTATTGCCTTGGAAACCAGTAAAGGTGATTTGCCTTTAGCCCTTGCGCTAGGCATGGTTCTACTGACCATTGTTTTACTAGCCAATCTATTTACTTTTGCAGTCCGTCAAATTGCGGAGCGCCGCTATGGTTAATGCTGCAGATAATTTCGAAAAGTTCATTGAACTCAAGGAAATCATCGTCAAGAGCAATGGCAGAACTATTCTCAACATCCCCCATGCCATTATTCCAGCAGACAGAATCACAGCCTGCATTGGCCCTAATGGTGCAGGCAAAACCACTCTTCTCAAACTTCTAGACGGCCTCATCAAGCCAGATAGCGGGACGGTAAGTTACTCCTTCAAAACAAAAACGGCTTTGGTTTTACATCACACACCAATGATCAAAACCTCAGCTAAAACCAATATCACAATGGTTTGTGACGCGGATAGGTCCATTGAGAATGCTGATATAGATCGCGTGATTGAGCAAGTAGGTTTAAGCGAGCTAGCTAACAGCCCAGCGCATAAATTATCTGCCGGTGAAAGACAAAAGGTTTGCCTTGGAAGAGCAATTCTTCAAAAACCCAATTTGGTTTTACTGGATGAGCCGACTGCCAATCTCGATCCCAAGACTACCGAACAAGTTGAAGAGTTGATCCGTCAATTTGACCGCCAGGGAGTTAATGTGATTTTTTCATCCCATCAACTTGCCCAAGTACAAAGACTAGCTGAACACATTATCTTTATTGACCAAGGGGAAATAAAAGAAAAGGGACCCGTAGGCCCCTTCTTTAACAATCCTCAAACACCAGCAGCTAAACGCTACTTACAACAAGAGCTGCTCACCGACTAATTACTTGGCAGCGGGTGCCGCTGGAGCGGCAGGAGTAGCTGCTGACGCAACTGGCGGAACAAATGGTGGTGGTGCAGTACAAGCTGCTGGAGCCGCAGTTCCGGAGACCTTAAATCGATCAGCAACCCGGTTTTGAGCCTGGCAGAGTTGATATGCACCAACTTTATCGCCGTAGGCAGTTTTTGCTTTAGCCAAATCTGCTGCTGCCTGAGCTTCCGGAGTCAGGGGTGGAAGAGTCGCAAAAGATGATGCAGAAGCAAATGCACAGAATGTAAAAGCAATGATTTTTTTCATGGCTTGTCCTTATTTATTTAACTTGTCATACCAGAGCTCATGGTGCTCTTTAGCCCAAGTAGCATCTACATAGCCGGTCTTCATGCCATCGATTGAGCCTTGCATACCAATGGTACCGATATAAATGTGGCCCATCGCCATGGTAGTCATCAAGATTGCAGCACTGCTATGAATGATGTTGGCGATTTGCATCGTGCCACGCAGATACTCGATCTGCATAAACGGCACGATCATGTCGAGCACAAATCCTGAGGCAGAAATTACTAAGCCTAAGAAAGTCATACCAAACCAGAACCAAAATTTCTCACCCATATTGAAGAAGCCAGCTGGCACATGCTTGCCGCTAAACATTCCACCAAAAGTTAACAGCCAATTGAGGTCGCCTTTTCCAGGAATATTTTTACCCACAAAGAGCAAGAAGAAAATCACGATGCTCAGGGTAAATAATGGGCCAGTAAAATTATGAATATTTTTACAAACCATCAAGAAGGAGCCGTAAGCAACACCCCCCATTAAAGGCATCGCAAAATATTTACCGTACAGAATTAATAGACCTGTAAATGCAAGAGCCAAGAAACTAAATGCCATCACCCAGTGAGTGATGCGGTCAAATGCACTAAAACGCTTCACTTTAATGCTTGACAATGGCTCATGCAGCTTGATTGAGCCTTTAATGGTGTACATCGCAATAATGCCAAAGAAGGCAATCGCCAATAACCAGCCACCGTAAACGGTAATGATGCCGTTACGAATCACACGCCATTCTTGACCAGCACGTTGGATCAAAACACCTGCTTGCTTGTCAGGAATACTGACGTAGTTTTGTGGGTCGCTGTTTGGCGCCATGAAAATTGATGGATTTGCTGGCTGAGCCTGCGCTTGAGTTCCATTGGCCAAAGCATTTGGATTTGCCGGCACAGATGCAGGAGGCACATCTACTCCGCTAGGAGAAGGCAAAGGCGCCATCGGTGCACGTTCAGCAAAGCTCATACCACTCGCTAGAGTCAGTGACAAACCTGCAGCCACTACCAAAGTGCGTAGAACTTTAGAAAATGATCGTTTCATACACATGTCCTTAAACGTTTTCGTTTTATTTATTGTTATTTAGTTGATCACTTAACGCGACTGTATTCGTTTTGACCTTGATTGCGCTTGTCAATCGACTCGGTCCAACTAGCCTGGTTACCTGGCGTCCAGCCCTTAGTAACAAACCCGTTATTAGCGCCCATATAAGGGGCAACATCTGGACGCTTAGCAGCCTTTGCAGCAATTTCTGGAGGCTCAGAGCAAGCCCCCAACAAAGCTGCTGCTGCAAAACACAAACCGAGAGTTTTGAAATTCACTTTCATTATTGAGCTCCTGGAATTTTTGCAGCAGGTGTTGGTGTAGGCGCTGGTGCATCCGGTCCACCGTACGCAGTAGTCCAACCAAAGGCTTTGGATCCTGGGTACTTGCCATTCTTCTCACGTGTCGCAACACGATTATTAAAGATGCCAGAAATAATATCGCTATCACCACCGATCAATGCTTTTGTAGAACACATCTCAGCGCAGAGTGGCAACTTGCCTTCTGCCAAACGATTGCGCCCATACTTTTCGAACTCAGCAACGCTGCCGTTTTCTTCTGGACCACCGCTACAGAATGTGCACTTATCCATCTTGCTGCGGGAGCCAAAGGCGCCCTTGCTTAAGAACTGTGGCGCGCCAAATGGGCAAGCAAAAGAGCAGTAGCCGCAACCGATACAGATATCTTTATCGTGCAATACAACACCTTCATCAGTACGGTAGAAACAATCTACTGGACATACCGCCATACAAGGAGCATCGCTACAGTGCATACATGCAACTGAAACTGATTTTTCTTGACCGATGATGCCATCGTTTACCGTAACAACACGGCGGCGATTAACACCCCAAGGTACTTCATTATCATTTTTACAGGCCGTGACACAACCGTTGCATTCAATGCATCGCTCTGTGTCGCAAATAAATTTCATTCTTGCCATTGTGTTCTCCTGACTTTATTTTTTGACTTAGGCAAATTTTTCGATTTGACACATAGTGGTTTTTGTTTCTTGCATCATCGTCACCATGTCATAACCATAAGTAGTTGCAGTATTAACAGCTTCACCCTGAACTACTGGGGCTGCACCCTCTGGATAGTATTTACGCAAGTCCGCACCCTGCCACCAGCCAGCAAAGTGGAATGGCACAAAAGCAGTTCCTTGATCAACACGTTCTGTCACTAAGGCGCGTACTTTAATCTGCGCACCCGTTGGCGACTTCACCCAAACATAATCCCAGTTCTTAATACCGCGATCTGCAGCAGCCTTTGGATTAATCTCCACAAAGTTTTCTTGCTGGAGTTCTGCCAACCATGGATTAGAACGTGTCTCGTCACCACCGCCCTCGTACTCAACCAAACGACCAGAAGTCAGAATGATTGGAAACTTCTCGTATAACTTCTGATTCAAGTTTTGATCTTGAACAGTCTTATAGAGAGTTGGTAAGCGCCAGAAATTCTTCTTATCAGCAGCTGTTGGGTACTTGCGCATCATTGGAGCGTTTGTACTGTAAAGCGCTTCACGGTGAATTGGAATTGCATCAGGGAAGTTCCAAACCACTGCACGTGCTTTGGCGTTACCGAATGGATGGCAACCGTTTTTCATCACTACGCGCTGAATACCGCCAGATAAGTCGGTCTTCCAGTTTTTACCTTCTGCAAGTTTTTTCTCGTCATCAGTTAACTGATCCCACCAACCTAATTTCTTCACAAACACGTGATCAAATTCTGGGTAGCCAGTGGTGATCGCTGAGCCCTTAGAGTAGGAACCATCTTCAGCCAACAAACTCTTGCCTTCACGCTCAACACCGAAGTTAGCGCGGAAGTTACCACCGCCCTCCATAACACTCTTACTTGTGTCATACAGATTTGGTGAGCCAGGGTGCTTGATTGCAGCTGTGCCGTAGCAAGGCCAAGGCAAACCGTAGTAGTCGCCGGTTGTGTCATAGCCAGTTACCGGGTCAACACCACCACGTGACTTCAATGTCTTCGGATCAAATGTGGCAACCATTCTCATGTGTGCCTTGAGGCGCTCTGGTGTTTGACCGGTATAGCCAATGGTCCAGCAAGAGCGATTAATCTCACGCAAGATATCTTCAATCTGCGGCTCTTTCCATTGCTTACCAGCAAATTTAGAGTTGAGCATCTTGTAATTCTTGGACAACTCTTCACCGAAGCCTAAGCGATCAGCGAAAGCCTGCATGATTACGTGGTCAGGTACAGACTCAAACAATGGGTCGATCACTTTTTCACGCCACTGCAATGAACGGTTGGAAGCCGTCGCAGAGCCACAAGTTTCAAACTGAGTTGCTGCAGGCAACAAATACACATTACGATTCTTATTAACCGCTTGTCCTTCTGCAGCAGGCATCGCAGCCATTGCAGCAGTAGCACTTGGATATGGATCCACAACCACTAAGAGATCTAACTTATCCATCGCACGCTTCATATCGAGGCCGCGAGTTTGTGAGTTAGGAGCATGACCCCAGAAGAACAGACCCTTAACGTTAGTCTGCTGATCGATCATGTCATTCTTCTCGAGAACGGCATCGACCCAACGAGAAACAGTAGTGCCGGATTTCTCCATCATGTCAGGCGCATAACGACCCTTGATCCAGTCGTAGTCAACACCCCAAACAGCCGCGAAGTGTTTCCATGAGCCAGCAGCCAAGCCATAGTAGCCAGGCAAGGAGTCTGGGTTAGGACCTACGTCAGTTGCACCTTGAACGTTATCGTGACCGCGGAAAATGTTGGTACCGCCGCCAGACTTGCCTACGTTGCCTAAGGCTAATTGCAAAATACAGGAAGCACGCACGATGGCATTACCAATAGTGTGCTGGGTTTGACCCATACACCAAACAACCGTACTAGGACGATTCATTGCCATGGTTTTAGCTGCCTGATAAACCTGCGCTTCAGGAACTCCGCAAGCTTCTTCAACCGCTGCAGGCGTCCACTTTTCCATGACTTCTTTGCGAATCTCATCCATGCCGTATACACGGTCATTGATGTACTTCTTATCTTCCCATCCATTTTTAAAGATGTGATACAGCATGCCAAACAAGAATGGAATATCAGTACCAGATCGAATACGGATATATTGATCTGACTTAGCAGCAGTTCGGGTGTAACGTGGATCAACCACAATCACTTTGCAACCATTTTCTTTTGCGTGCAAGAGCATCAACATAGAAACTGGGTGAGCTTCCGCAGCATTTGAACCAATGTACAAAGCAGCCTTGGCATTCATCATGTCGTTATAGCTATTGGTCATCGCACCATAGCCCCAGGTGTTTGCAACACCGGCAACTGTTGTGGAGTGACAAATACGAGCCTGATGGTCTGTATTGTTTGTACCAAAGAAAGAAACCCACTTACGGAGTAAGTAGGCCTGTTCATTGTTGTGCTTAGAAGAGCCGATGAAGAACATCGCATCCGGAGAATACTTCTCACGAATGCTCTTCATCTGTGCAGTAATTTCAGTTAAGGCTTGGTCCCAAGAAATACGTTGGTACTTTCCATCAACTAACTTCATTGGGTAACGTAAGCGGTAATCACCATGACCATGCTCGCGCAAGGCAGCGCCTTTAGCACAGTGAGCGCCCATATTGATTGGAGAATCAAATACTGGGTCTTGACGTACCCAAACACCATTCTCAACAGTGGCATCCACTGCGCAACCTACTGAACAGTGGGTGCAAATTGATCTTTTGACTTCGATCTTGCCTTTGCCATCAAGCATTGCCTTACTTGGTTCAGCGGCCGCCCTTTGAACAAAGCTCAATTGACTAGCGGCGATACCAGCACCAACTCCTACGCCTGAACGCTTGAGGAATGCGCGGCGATCCATGGTTGGCACAGCAGCTTTTAAGCCGCGTGACAGACTGCCAATCAGGTGCGATGTTGTGCGACTGCTTTGTGGGGTATTGGATTTACGAGTCAGACTCATATGGTGTCCCTGATAAAGTTTTTTTATTTATTGAATAACTGTTGAAACAAAAGCAAATTAAGGTTTCTTAAATCAAAGTAGATTCGTAGTACTTGCGCATGTGAGCGGTCATGGTTTGACCAACATCTTTCACCACTTTGGTGCCGCTAATTTCTTGAATAACCGCCTTGCCAACCGGGGTTTGACTCACTACTGCGACAGCACCAACAGCGGCGCCTGCACCAATAAAGAACTTACGGCGCGATGGTTTATTTTCTTCGCTTAAAGCAACGGTAGATTTGGTGCGCATGGCATGCTCCTAAGTAGTTTTTCTTGATTTTGGACAAGTGTAATTGGTAATTGCATTTTTGACATATCGTTGTAACAAAACCCATCTAAGGCTTACCCTATGTTGCATTGCAACATTAAATCATGTCGAAACCTTGACCCTCAATGGCTAGGAATTCTCTGGTTAAGGTGGCGATTGGGTGGTAAAGATGCATCTCAGGAATGCCCTCTATTGCATCGCATAATTCGTCGTACCAGGGTCGAATGTGTTGGTTGAAAAAAACCCTTTGATTTGTAAGGTTTGAGATTTCAACATCATCCCCTGCAATCAGATATCGCATCACCTCGCAAAGTGCGGAAATATGATCTTCAGTCTCTGTTATCTCTTGCGCAGCCTCAAGCCCAAATTCAGCCAATGCATTCCGAATATTGATCAAAGGCTTCTCATTTAAATGGCCTGCCATGTAAAAGGAGCCATTGAGCACAACGTTGGGCTTGCCAACGCTAATGAAATTCAAATCAAACTCATCAAGCCAAGCCTTAGCAGAATTATTTTTAGCTACCTCAACCACGTCCATCCAGGCCTTGGCCAATGGAGCCTCATCAGCAGCATCATGTTGCTCTGCTGATGCTGCAATTTGATCTAAAAGCTCTTGATCAGGCGGCATCTGAAAAAAACGAGCAATTAAGCCATATAAGTCTGCCCTTGCTAAATCCTCTGGCAAACCAACATCCCCTATTTCAGCAGATAAATCATCTTTAGCCACTGCATTAGCCGCGTCTTTTGCTATTTCGCTCATGTTTCTTTTTTCACCATATCTACAACTCGACAATCACTGCACATCTTCAATCGATCCATTGCAGCACCAGCAAATGCACCGTGAGCACCTAGCTTGGTGAGCATAAGATCAACCATCTTGAGTGTTCCAAAAGGCTTGCCACAGCTAATGCAATGGAAGGCTTGTGTTTCATTCAAAGTGGTCCGTTGCTTGCGCTGCTCTACTGTTTGCAAACGAGGAGCAAGAGTTAAGGCTTTCTCGGGGCAGGTTTGTACGCAGATGCCGCACTGAACGCACTGCTTTTCAATAAAAGAAAGTATGGGCTCATCTGGGTTATCTAACAGCGCGCCCTCGGGGCAGCCGCTGACACAAGACATGCACAAGGTACAAGCGTCTTTGTTAATTGTCAGCCCGCCCAATAAGGAAGATTTTGGAAGTACAACTCCCGCCTCTGGTAATGGTGTCTTGGCTTGTTTTTGTAAGTGCTCTAGGACCGCCTCTAGCGTTTCGCGTTTTTGATTGGAGAGACCAATACTTGCAGGCGTGCAAATAGGACCGAGTGATCCACGCTGACGCAATGCTCCCATTGCTTTTGACAATGTCGATAGATCTTCAACAGAATTCGCCAAGATCAAATGAACTCGCCCATCAAAGCCATATGCCTTAAGAATGCTATTTGCTAAATCTACCTGCTCTTCAAGCGCAGCACGATACGCGGGATCTTCATCACCGCTTAATAGCAATGTCACCTCAGCAAAACCATATGTCAGGGCACCAAGCCATAAGTCCAAACCTGTTGAAGCAATATGTTCAATGCCATAAGGTATGACAAATGACGGAAGACCTTCAAACTGCTTTGGCATGATGTGTGAAGAGCGGCCTAAGCCATCAATCATGTGTGTGCCAGCTTTTAATGTATGCAAAAGCAAGCTTGGGGCCATTGCCTTATTGATCTTTTTAGCTTCGGCGGTAAAAACACTTGCTACCGTTTTCAGTTCTTTACCTTGATGAGCAACGCTTGGATAGTTGTAACGCATTGCCCCGGAAGGGCAGGTGGTGGCACATGCGCCGCAACCCATGCAGAGATTTGGATTGACCTCCACAGAACCTTGGCCATTTTTAAAGATCGAACCAATGGCTCCGGTTGAACAAACATCAATACAAGCATTGCAACCCACTTTGCCATTGCGCCCATGGGCACAAATTTTTTCGTTGTAGACAAAATATTTAGGCTTCTCAAACTCCCCCACCATCTCTGACAATTGATTTACTGACAGCGCTTGCTCCAAGGGATCCGCACCAGGGGCGAAATAGCCTTGCGGTGTTTGGCTCATCCGCATTTTGGGGTCTACTCTTAAATCCAAAATGAGATCAAATTCAGAATTACGTTCACGCTCTTTTCGATCAAAAGAAATGGCACCAATACTGGCGCATGCTGTCACGCAATCGCGATGGGATTTACATTTACTTAAATCAATCTGAAAGGAAAGATCAATGGCGCCTTCAGGACACACTTCAACGCAGGCTCCACAGCGCGTACACATCTCGGGGTCAATTGGATTTTGCAGGTCCCAGTTCACTGAAAAATTACCTAGATAGCCATCTAACTTAGTGACTACACCAGTAAAGATTGGATAACTGCGGGCAAGGGGCAAGTCACCTGGCTCAGTACAGAGAACAGACACATCCAATGACTGGCTTAATTTTTCAGCCCAAGGGATGGCTTGAGAGCCAGCGCCGACGATGAGCAGTCTTCCCTGGCTTTCATAATTTACTACTGGGACAGGCTCAGCTTCCGGCATATCCGCTAAAGCTAGTAATGCGGCAATTTTGGGGCCAGAGGTTTTAGCCTCTTGCGTCCAGCCGGCAACCTCTCGAATATTCACAAAACGCAGTGGCGCAACCAAAGGCTTTTCAGATTGATCAGCCAACTCTCTAAATAGCACACCCTCTTGCGTGCAAGCCACAACCAATGAGTCAGATCCGTCGAGGGCTTTTAAAAAAGATCCTACTTCCTGCCTGCATAAAGATTGGTGAATCGGCACACCCATTTCTTTTGCATCTAAGGGCATAGTGCCATTGCAGTTACAGACTAATTTTTGACTCATGCGCTATCTTCTTAGGTTTTTTTCTGTTCTGACTCAATCGGCACTTCATTTGGCACGACATCCAACGGAGCAGAAGGTTTTTGCTGTGTGGATGTTAAATCACTTTGCTTTTGCACATCCAATAACGAACTAGCCTCTTGACCCTCAATTGGCTTGGGCTCTTGAGTTGCAGGCTCGGCTGACTTAGTGAAAAGCTTCAACATATCACTCTGGACCATCCTCTCGAGCATTCCAGGAGGAAGTGGATCTGGCTGGCTATAGTCACCAATATAGATGTCCAAGCCATCCATGATATTGAAATGAGGATCGGTAAACATTTTCTTAAGGGCGGCTTGCTGAACGACTGGATCTACATCTGGCTTCATAAAAGCAGAAAAGTCAGGATCAAAGCGATCGATCTTGGCTACATCTTCTAGGTTGGCTGGCGGAGGTGCAGTCTCTTGGGCGCCCTCAACGAGCGGAGCCTGAGCTACCTCTTTGGGAGTTTCTACTTTCTTCTCGAGCGCGACATCTTCCTTACCTGCTTTGCGCTTAGACCAACGGCCCAGAAATCCATCGGCCATTATTCCTCCGCAGGGCGTTGGGCACCCTTGAATGAAGCAGGCTTGTGGCGCTTTTTAGGCTCAGGACGATAGTTGTCATTAACGTACTCTTGCAACCAAGCGGCATGCTCGTCAATCATGGGAACGGTATCAACTGACTCGCCACCATCCAGTAAGCGCGCAGCTTCGTTGTAGCTGACACAAATACGGTGTGGTACTGCAAAGGATGCTTCAGCTTTGGCCAAGGCAATAAATTGCTCATCGATATAACGCTCAATATCTTCCTCAAGGCGCCACATCACAAACCAACTCGGGGCTGTGGCTGAAACATTGAGGTAGTAGCCCTCGGCCTCATCCGGGAAGAGATCAAGCTCGTAACCTGTGAATAACCAAGACTCACCATCGGCATCTCGCCCCAGAAACTGACCCGAGATGGCGTTGCTTTGATTGCTATTAAATTGCCCAAAATCAGGCAACACTTCCTGAGGCGCCCAGCGGTATGAAACCCATGGGTTATCAATATTTTGTTTACGCATGATTACCGCAAAGCGCATAAATGTTCAGAGCCTTAGGTGTTTTGAACCACAATGTTCGGAAATTTACTGCTCATGTCTTTTGATAGAGTAGCAACACGGATAGCGACCTGTCTAGCAATACCTTTATAGATAGCGCTGATTGCGCCATCCGGATCGGCCACTACAGTAGGACGACCTGCATCCGCCTGTTCACGAATCGATAGGTTTAGCGGTAAAGAGCCCAAGAAATCGACTGAATACTCTTTGCACATTTTTTCACCGCCGCCAGTACCAAATACATGCTCTTCATGTCCACATTTTGTACAAACGTAAGTGCTCATATTTTCAATAATGCCAATAATGGGTACGCCGACCTTCTCAAACATCTTCAGACCTTTGCGCGCATCTAATAAGGCTATATCCTGTGGCGTAGTGACAATGACAGATCCGGTAACGGGAACCTTTTGCGCCAAAGTCAATTGAATATCACCTGTACCAGGCGGCATATCTACTATTAAGTAATCCAAATCTCGCCAACGGGTTTGGCGAAGCAATTGCTCTAGAGCAGAGGTCACCATGGGGCCACGCCACACCATCGGAGCATCATCATCGATCAAGAACCCAATCGAGCTTGCCTGCAAACCATAGGCTTCCATTGGCTCAATCGTATTTTCTTCAATAGAGTCCGGTCTACCAGTAATGCCCAACATCATTGGCTGACTGGGGCCATAAATATCCGCATCCAAAATGCCAACCTGCGCACCCTCGGCAGAAAGTGCTAAAGCGAGATTCACAGCAGTTGTGGACTTCCCTACTCCACCCTTACCGCTCGCCACTGCAATAATGTTTTTTACGCCGGGTAAAAGTTTGACGCCACGCTGCACTGCATGCGCAACAATTTGACTGGAAATATTAACGCTGACATTTTTAACGCCAGATAACTCACGCAAAGCATTGATCACCGACTTACGAATCGAATCAAACTGGCTTTTAGCGGGATAGCCCAAGACAATATCTAAAGAAATATCGCCATCTTCCACGCGGAGATTTTTAATATTTTTCGCAGTGACAAAATCAATCTTCGTATTGGGATCGACTAAGTTTTTGAGTGCTGCCTGTACTGACTCTGGTGTAACTGACACTACCTTCTCCTAATATGAATAAACCTAGAAAGTGCTTCTAGGTTTTTAGTACTTTTCTTAATTAGCGCTAGCTTACTCGTAGCTGCAAATATTTGCTGAAAGTGAGTCCAACCACTTTCCTTTTAGTGCCTTGAAAAATACTAGGCGCTGAGGGATTTCATTGGGGGGTTATAAACACCCCAAGCAATGACTATTTAGAAACTGGAAATCCAGCGTCATTTATGAGTTCACTAGCCTTTTCTTCGGATAAGCTGGTCTCCAGATTCACGGTCTGGCTCGCTAAATCCACATGAACTGTTGCTTGCGGATCCTGGGCCTGAATAGCTCGAGTTACTGCATTAATGCAGCCCCCACAAGTCATTCCAGATACTTTTAAACTCAACATATAGGCCCTTTTGATGTAAATATGGCTTTAATGCAGTAGATTATCTTCTATATGAACCCCCCAAAAGACGCTAATTCAGAGCTTTTTACTCTAGATATCGGCGGCATGACCTGTGCCTCCTGTGTTGGCAGGGTTGAGAAGGCTTTACACAAGATTCCGGGGGTGGAGGCGGCTAGCGTGAATTTGGCTACCGAACAAGCCAAAATTCGCCTAAAAGCGGATTCTGGAGTCAGCATCGATGAAATCATCGCTTTAGTTCAAAAGACAGGCTATGAGGCCAAAATCAGCATCCCTCATGGAATTTCAGACTTGGCACCCTCTAAATTGTTCTGGGGGAGCGATGGTCTGGGTCGCGTCATCCTAGGCTTTACGCTCTCTGCCCCACTCTTTTTACCCATGTTTCTCATGCCTTTAGGCATTCATTGGGCGCTCTCGCCAAAATGGCAACTTCTGCTCGCCACCCCAGTGCAATTTTTTTTAGGGTGGCGCTTTTATAAGGCTGGCTTCAAATCCCTAATGTCGGGCGTTGGCAATATGGATTTATTGGTAGCCCTTGGTACTAGCGCCGCCTACGGTTTAAGTGTCTATCAAATGGTGAGCTCAACTCATGCAACACATGAACTCTATTTTGAAGGTTCGGCCGTCATTATCTGCATGGTCATGCTTGGCAAATGGCTAGAAGCTAGAGCAAAACAACAAACTAGCGAAGCCATTCGCGCGCTACAGAAACTTTGGCCCGAGCACGCAAAAGTGATTGATCAAAATATCGTCATCACTGAGCACTCCCCACTAGACCAATTTCGTGACCTCCCCTTAGATCAGGTATTTCCAAAAGATCGAGTCTTAGTATTGCCAGGTGAGCGTATTCCGGTAGATGGAATCATTTTGCTTGGCCACAGCCATATTGATGAATCCCTTCTCACAGGAGAAAGTGACTCCGTCAAAAAGCATATTGGTGAAAAAGTCATTGGTGGCTCACTCAACGGCGAAGGCCTATTGGTGATTGAGGCCCAAGCTGTAGGCGTGGAGAGCGTTCTCTCCAAAATTATCTCCATGGTAGAGGATGCTCAGACCCAAAAAGCTCCGATACAAAAATTAGTAGATCAAGTCAGCGCAATTTTTGTGCCCAGCGTGATTGCGATTGCGATCCTTACTGGATTGGCGAACTGGTTTTATTTGGACTCGGCATCAATTGCTATTTTGCGAGCAGTCTCAGTTCTTGTTATTGCATGCCCATGCGCATTAGGTCTTGCAACACCCGCAGCGATCATGGCCGGAACTGGTGTTGCAGCACGCTTTGGGATTCTCATTAAGGACCCTCAGGTATTAGAGTTGGCACATCGCTTAAATGTGGTTGCTTTTGATAAGACAGGCACGCTCACTGCTGGCAAGCCTCGCTTGCTAGAGATCATTCCAGTTTCAAACACATTTACCAAGGATTACATCTTAGCTACTGCTGCAGGCTTACAACTTGGCAGTGAGCACCCTCTCGCAAAAGCACTTTTAGATGCTGCCAAGCAAAAGGGATTCAGCCCCATTACTCCAACTGACAGCAAAGCGATGCCGGGTATCGGCATTAGCGGTACACCCAGTTCAGGCTTTTTTGTGGGCCAAAGCCTTAGTCTGCAAAGCATCACTTCTTTAGAGGGCAGCCAACATCACTCCGCAATATTAGAAAAAGCCAAAGCATGTTTTGATGCTGGGCAAACTGTGAGTGTATTGATGAGTAACGAATCTTCTTCAGCGTCCTCAGCTCCCTCATTCCCGATTGCAATCATCGCCTTTGGGGATGAGCTTAAAGACAGCGCGAAAGAGGCGATTGCTTCTTTGCATCACTTACATATCCGCGCAGTGATGCTGTCTGGTGACAATAATACCGCGGCTAATCGTGTTGCAAAAACCATTGGTATTGAAGAAGTATTTGCCCAAATTATGCCAAGCGATAAGGCAGACATTATTCGCAAACTCAAATCAAAAAATGGTGAACGCCAATTTGTGGCAATGGTGGGCGATGGTGTGAACGACGCGCCTGCTCTAGCAACTGCAGATGTTGGTATGGCAATGTCCACGGGTACTGATGTCGCTATGGAGGCCGCTGGCATCACCTTGATGAGAGGCGATCCTAACTTAGTAGCGAATGCAATTGATATCTCCAAACGCACTTGGAAAAAGATTCAGCAAAATTTATTTTGGGCTTTCATCTTTAACGCTATCGGCATTCCCTTGGCAGCACTAGGTTATCTCTCGCCCATGCTGGCTGGAAGCGCCATGGCACTATCGAGCTTCTGCGTTCTCAGTAATGCGCTACTCCTGAAAAGATGGCGCCCTACCCATTCTTAGAAAACGTTTACTTTTGATTCTTGCGAATCAATTCAATATCACCATAAAAGGCACGCGTCTCTGACTTGGTATTGTCTGTATCAGTAAGCAAGGCAATACCAATAACCTCGCCTGGCGCTTCGCCATAAGCACGCTTATAGTCAGCTGCCAAATCACGTTGATGCTTATGCCACTGGCCTAAACTATCCCAACCAGAATCCACCACAATCATTTTTACCCTAGAGGTATGGGCATTAGTAATGATGGTGTCGACAGGTGATTTTCCGGACCAGATGTACATCAAAGTTGCATAAGGCATCTCTTGTCCGCTGATGAGATTAGCCATCTCAAAAGTCATTTTTTCTTTCAAGGGCAGCTTGGATTTATTGCCATCAAATGCAACCAGTATGCGAAGTGGCGCATCATCAGCATAACCATCCGCATTATCAGCATTGATGATTGGGTTAATTGCTTTCCATTCCCACTGCAACAATAAATTAGCAGCCTGACGCGGACGTAATTTGACAGCCAATCCAGAAGCAGATGTTTTGGAGTTAGCGCTAAGTACTGTTTTACCTTGATAGCTCTCAAGGCGATACACCGTATTCTTTTTAAATGGCGCGATGCGATAGAAATTCCAGCCATTAGGCATGCCATCACGCGCGGTCTCAGCCGAGAATTTTGGTAACTCCTCTTGGGCCGGCAATTGATCCGCATTAAACGATTGACCAGCTTCGTTTTGCACAGAATCACCACTCAACCCAGCGCATCCAGCCATAAATAGAACCGTACTGATGATTAAAAATAGGGGGGCTCGCTTCAACATGTCTCAATTGTCCCAAAGAATGCTGCTTCTGAGTCTAAAATCATCTTATGCGCCAACAATCACCCTCAAGCTGGGCTGCAATCTGCGTCATTATTGCTGCAGCAGTGCATCTAGCCTTAGGCTTTTCAATAGAATTTTCAGTTGATGAGGCTCACTATGCTTTGTATGCCCAACACTTAGCGTGGAGCTATTTCGATCATCCGCCTTTGGTTGGCTGGATTCAATGGCCACTGGTGGCGCTAACCTCTTCAGAAGGTGTTATTCGCCTGATCCCAGAGCTGTTGTGGATTTTTTCCTGTTACCTGGTATATGAAGTCACAGTTGAAGTGCATCACTTTATTCGCGGTCGTAACGCAGGCTATCTAACAAGCGCTCTTCCATCTGCAAATTTGTGTGGGCTACTAGCGATCCTCATTGTGATCGCAGCGCCCATGCTGCATGTTCTGGCAATTGGTTTGCTGCCCGATACCTTACTGGCACCCATCAGTCTTGGGCTGATGTTGATGGGCATACGTTGGCTGAACAAAGATCAATTTAGCATTAGCGACTGGATTGTTACTGGCGTTTTATTGGGCCTAGCAGGCCTTAGTAAATACACTGCCGCTTTCACTGCGTTTGCATTGTTATGTGTTTTTCTGAGTACTCCAAGAAAACCATGGATTACTAAAGTCGGTTTTTGGCTAGCAGTTGTCATTGCATTGCTACTCATCACCCCTGTTCTGTATTGGAATTGGGCAAATGATTGGATTTCTTTTAAATACCAACTTGCCCATGGCGGTGGTGGTGAGTGGCTCTGGCGCAGATTGGGCGCTTATATTGGCATTCAAATACTCGTCTTTGGCCCTCTTTACATATTGGGAGCTTTTGTATTTTTAAAAGACTCCATGCATGCTACAAAGATTTCATTGCTTGCACTCTTCGGATTCTTTCTGATTCCATTCGCAATCTTTGTTGGCCTTTCCGGTGGAGGCGGCCTTCCTCACTGGACCTCACCCGCATGGTTTTGTCTGGCGCCATTTGCCGGAATTGGTTTAGCAAAAACTTGGGCTACACATCATCGCTACTGGATTCGTATTTTATTTTTTATCCAAATTGCCCTGTGCTGCATCGGCTTTGCTTATGTATTGTCTGGTGGCATTAGTTCTGCTGCAATCAAATCGAATCCCATTGCTGATTTGTATGGCTGGAAAGTGGCAGGTCAAAAAGCAGCGGCTCTTAGCAAGGCCACCAAAGTCGATGGTATTGCAGTTCAAAACTGGACGCTAGGCAGTCGCGCGGCTTGGTATGCCTACCCCACTCCGGTATTTGTTTTGGATCAGCGACAAGATCAGTTCGATCTGTGGTTTGGGGATTTACCAAGAGGGTCAAATGTCCTACTCATTAACTGGTCAGGCATGCCGCACCCCATACCGGTCGGCAATAAATCCGGTTTTGAGGCATGCGAGCCCCTAGATAGTCTAGAAATTGAGCGTTTTGGCCGAGTTTTATCAAAATTTGACTTTAGCCTTTGCAGTAATTGGCAGGACTCCAGCCGCTCGGAGTAATTCCCCCAAATTCAAGACCTTAGGCGCCCAAGGCATTATCCTTACGCTTATGAGTTCACAAGCCCAGCCCAGCACCAAACCCCAATCGAGATGGAAATCCATTCTCAAACGAGCTTGGCCCACGATTCGCGCTCTACTTTCGATTGCTCTCCTCTGGAAAGCAACGAGTGGAATTGATTGGCACTCTCTATTTGATACCCATCTTCAGATGCAACCCTTATGGTTCTTGGCGGCACTAGCATGCATGATGTTTGCCTTTATTTGCGGTGGATATCGCTGGGGATTATTTATGCAAGCGGTGGGATTTCCACGGCGCATTCACTCCTACATTGGTCTGTATTTTGCAGGCGGTCTAATTAACCAAGGTCTACCAAGTACATTGGGTGGCGATAGCTATCGCGCTATTACTGCAACCCATTTAACGAGTGCTGGCAATTTAAGCGAAACAAAAGAATTAGATGAAGAGCTGCACCATTCGGTAGATCTCGAAAGCGCCACACCCAAATTGCGTTTAAGTTTTTCGATGGTATTGGTCGACCGCCTCTTAGGCTTAGCCGGCAATAACCTACTTGGCGGAATTGGCTTGATATTGGGCGGTGCCACATTGGCAGCCTGGGGTCAGGACCTGGGCTATGCGGTGATGGCAGTCATGTTGCTAGCAGGCGTAGCAATTGCCCTGATCCTTGCCTGGGCACCTAGCAAGCAACTACTCCAGAAATTCTTGGATCGCTTCAACATGAATAATGCGATGCCTGGCATTAATCTTGCATTTGCGTGGCCCAATAATATTGCTCAAGCATGCTTAGCAATTGGTATTCACTTTCTGACTATTTTGGCCTTGCTGTTTTGCATGAAAGCTTACGGAGTAGACGCTCCAATTGAAGGCTTAATGATTGGCCTGCCTGCGTTAAGTTTGTTACTGATGTTGCCAATTAGTATTTCAGGATGGGGATTGCGCGAAGCAACCCTTTCATCGGTCTTGGCCTTATGGGGTGTTAACCCATCATTAACGGTGCTAGCTTCCATTAGCTACGGAGCAATTACCGTTTTGTCTGTACTGCCAGGCGCCTATTTTTTATTAAAACGAAAATAATTCTCTAGAGTAAAACTATGACTATTAGCGTCAACACCATGCGCGCCATTGACCACTGGGTCGGCGTACCACTTTGTGCTGTTGTTAGCCCATTTATCGCCCTCATTGATGGCGTGAAAAATATTTTCAATCGCGGACCAGAGACTCCAAAGAAATTACTGTTTATTGAACTCTCTGAAATGGGAAGCGCTATTTTGGTTGACCCTGCAATGCGTAATGCACAAGCTCGTGGAGCCGAGTTATTTTTCTTAATCTTCAAAAGTAATCGTGCCAGCCTCACCTTACTCAATACCGTAAAACCAGAAAATATTTTTACTATTGACTCATCAAGCTTGGGCGGCTTAATGAAGGATACGCTGCGCTTTCTGATTCTTGCTCGTAAGCACCGCATTGATACCGTGATTGACTTGGAGCTATTCTCTCGATTTACCGCACTACTGACCGGCATGTGCGGTGCACGTCGCCGCGTGGGATATCACATCTATCACGGCGAAGGACTATGGCGTGGATTTATGTTGACTCGCAAGGTGCATTACAACCCACACATTCACATTACCAAGAATTTTCTATCCTTAATTCATGCTGCCTTTGCCCAAAAGATTGAAGTGCCTTTTAGCAAAATTGAGATTAAAGATTCTGAAGTGCGCTTAGAACAGGCCATCATCAATCCAGACGCCCTAAAAAAGGTGCGTGAGCGTATTGAGAAGATGGCCAAGGAGGCACGCATCGACTACACCGCAGGCAAGGATCGTCTGATTCTGATTAACCCGAATGCAAGTGATTTACTTCCACAGCGTCGCTGGGCACAGCAACGTTTTTCTGAATTGATTCAAGCGATCCATCAGCAATTCCCAAACGATCTCATTCTGATTACTGGCTCACCTGCTGAATTCGTCTACGTAGAAAAAGTGCGTGCCGTAGCTAATGTTAAAAATGCCTTGAACTTTGCTGGGCAGGTCAGCTTTGCTGAACTACCGCCGCTCTACACCCTTTCGGATGTGATGGTGACAAATGATTCTGGTCCTGGCCACTTTTCAGCAGTCACACCATTGAGAACGGTAGTTCTCTTTGGGCCTGAGACTCCTGCCCTTTATGGCTCAGTTGGTAACTCAATCGCCATTACTGCAAATCTCGCCTGCTCTCCCTGCGTGAGTGCCGCCAATCATCGTAAAACACCTTGTCACGACAACGTGTGTATGCAGGCGATTACTGTCCCACAAGTTCTTGATAAAGTAATCCATCAACTTCAAGATGCTGATCAGGTGAAGGCTCGCTAAGCTGGATGAACAACAAAGCAATTCCTGCGTTTGCTTGGTTTATTCCATTAGCTCCTCTTACGCTCGCTTGCGCTATTTACTTTGGCGAGCTGCAAACCAGCAGTTTTTTATTCATCAATCGATTTACACAGCTTCTACCTGACACTCTTTGGGCTTGGCTGACTTTTTTAGGTAATGGCTGGGGATTGTTTGCTTTAACTTTTCCATTACTACTGATAGCGCCCCGCTTATTAACTGCTGGGATATTTGCTGGGGCAATTACTGCGTTAGCAAGCTTTAGTCTCAAACGCACCTTTGACTTACCAAGACCTGAAAGCGTTCTTAATAGCGAAAGTTTTTACCATTTCGGAGAGCCATTGCTGAGCAAGGCGTTCCCATCGGGTCATACATTAACTGCATTTGCTATCGCAAGCGCACTGTATTTCGCCTGCGATCAATCTAAGCGTATCAAAATGTCTTTGTTATTTATTGTGGCCTCACTTGTAGGTCTCTCGCGAATTGGGGTCGGAGCCCACTGGCTTTCTGATGTTTTAGCGGGAGCGGGGATTGGTATTTGGTGCGGAATGATCGGTGCAATACTTGCACAATACGTTCCCGAAAATCAACTCACCCCCAAGAATTTCTGGCCTCGCTTCATTGCACTTAGTGGTGGCGCTGCAATATATGCGCATTTCACCCAAACGATGGATCTCGAACTTAATCTGCCTTTGCAATACGTCTCAATTGCTATCGTAGCCATTACCTTGGTCTTTTTTGTTAAAGCGCAATTTCATCAAAACCCAGGAACTCCAAAGTAATTTATGTTTAGCTATCGACATGCTTTTCATGCTGGCAGTCATGCTGACATCCTGAAGCATCTAACCTTAATTCATTTGGTCGAGTACTTGCAAGAGAAGCCTGGGGCACTCACGATTGTGGATACACATGCTGGTGCTGGCATCTACAGCCTAAAGGATGGCTTTTCTACGGTGAGTAAAGAGGCTGATGGAGGGATTTTTCGCCTTCATCAGTTTATAGAAACATGCAAACACGCAAACGTAGCAATTCCAGAGAGCATCCAAGAGTATGTGAAATCTATTGATGTAGAAAATCTAGACGGAGAACTCTCCACCTATCCAGGCTCCCCTTTCATTTTGGCTCAATTGTTACGGCAGCAAGATCGTCTCAAATTATTTGAACTACATCCTAAAGAAATTGATATCCTGAGACACAATATTGGTCAGCTAAAGCAGTCTAAGCAGATTAATATTTATGCCGAAGATAGCTTTGCCAGGCTCAAGGGCCTACTCCCTCCTCCTAGTCGACGCGGCTTAGTTTTAATTGATCCCTCCTACGAAGACAAGCAAGACTATCGCTATCTAGAAGTTGCTATGGAAGAAGCTCTGCAACGTTTTGCAACTGGCTGCTATGCAATTTGGTACCCTGTACTCTCAAGAAGAGAGTCGGCAGCTCTACCAGATCGCCTGAAAAAGATCGCAGCCATTCATAAACGTTCTTGGCTGCATACAGAGTTGCGCGTTGAAAATGCACCGGGCGAGCGTCGCTTACAAGCAAGCGGCATGTTCATCATCAATCCCCCATGGACGCTAGAAAAACACTTGGCACAGGCTCTACCGATTTTGGTTAAAGCCTTGGGAATCAATGGCGGCGGCCAATTTTTATTGAAAAGCCTCGAAGCTAAGAACTAATCACGCAAGTTCATCATGACCTCATTACGCCGCATGAAGGGTAAAGTCCATGGCGGGTTGTAACGGGAGAAATTAGGGACTCCAACACCTTGAAGATTCCGTGTTTTCATCCACTGCTCAAGCTCCAGCGTTTTCTCAGCAACTTTTTGCTGATTATAAAAACCAGTAAAACTGATTACAGCCTTTTTAGTCGCGGGAATTTGACGTAATTGCACCTGCGGATTCATTGGCTTAGGTATTGTTTCCATGGTGTACTCTGCGGGCATAACAAATGACACAGTCCATTTACCTGCGTTAGATTCAATTCCCACAGGGGCAGTCATGGCAATCTTTGCACTCTTTTGTTGTTGATCCTCAACCATCACGGGTGCGGTCATGGCAATTTTTTCACTAACTTGATTCTGGCCAAAAATATAACCCGCAATCAAACGAAATCCCTGACTAGAGGCTTCATCTAAATTGCCATCGACTTGAACCTCGGCCACAATCATTGGCGCATACGATCGAACTTCAAAAGGAGGTTCTTTTTCGAGAATAGAATATTTGGGCTCTTCAGTTGCCATTACCGCTCCTGCAAAAGTGAGCGCAATGGAAATGAGTGCGCCCTTATAGAAAGAATGACTCATACGATCGCCAAATAACGCTACCACTGCGCTTTGATTTCAAAGCCACTCGGGCGAAAATGTAATTCTGCCTGAGCGCCAACTGGCAAGGTCAGCTTGTTTGGTTGATGGCCAAATGGAAGACCCGTTAAAAGCGGTATTTCTTGTGGCAAACGTTTACGAATGACTTCAATTGCACGCTCGAGCGAATACCCCTTATCGTTATCGTAAAGACGATAAGCAGAAAAGCCACCCAATAATATTGCGCCTTGATTGGAAAGAATGCCCGCATCCAAAAGTTGCATCAACATTCTCTCAATGCGATAAGGATGCTCATTCACATCCTCCAGAAACAAGATACCGCCATGTGTTTGCTTGGCACTTGGAAGATAAGGCGTTCCGACAAGACCGGCTAATATCGTTAAATTGCCACCCCACAACAAACCCGTGATCGAGCGCGAACTGTCTTTGCCCAAGAAGGATTGTTGAGCTGACACTTGGCAATCGAGTTTTCGGTCTTGGACGGCGGCCTTAAAATACTTCCACATGAGCTCATCTGGCACAACTGGCTCACCATTGTCCCCAAGCCGACCAAAGTCATAGTTGAGCATTGGCCCAGCCAATGTAATAGCGCC
Source organism: Polynucleobacter sp. UB-Tiil-W10 (assembly GCF_018881605.1). Classification (GTDB taxonomy): domain Bacteria; phylum Pseudomonadota; class Gammaproteobacteria; order Burkholderiales; family Burkholderiaceae; genus Polynucleobacter. The sequence continues at coordinate 1,434,177 of NZ_JACVPZ010000001.1, read as the reverse complement.
TGTTTTTGCTAAGAGCCCCAACTGAAAGACCGTGAAGTCGCTATGACCACAAACTTGTAAACCATTTTGAATGGTCTTTGCAATAGCATCCCATTGAATACCAGGAAGTAAGCGATGGAGGCCGTAACCGCCACGCATTGCCATCACTAAGGTCTGAGGATCTAATGCGGAAATATTATTGAATTCGGCTAGACGCTCTTCGTCGCTGCCTGCAAATCGCTCATAGACTCGATGAACGCAATTTGTATTGTGGACGGCAATAGATTGTTGTTCTAACCAATTGATCCCAGCCAGAGGACTTTTATTATCTAAGCTTGCTCCAGATGGAGCAATGAGATGAATTGGTTTCAACGTCGCCCCTTAAAAAAATCACGTAGCAATTGACCGCACTCTTCGCTCATAATGCCACCTTCAACACTCGTTTGATGATTTATCTGTTTCGAAGCAAATAGATCTAGCACGCTTCCGGCAGCTCCCGTTTTTGGATCTGCTGCGCCATAGACCACTCGATCAATCCTAGCATGAAGCATGGCGCCTGAGCACATTGCACAGGGCTCAAGGGTTACATACAAGGTGCTTCCAGGAATGCGGTAATTCTCTTGCACCAGAGCTGCTTCTCGCAATGCCAGCATTTCAGCATGCGCGCTAGGATCATGATTGGCAATTGGCTTATTAAATGCCTTAGCTATGACTTGGCCATCCCGAACCAATACCGCACCTACAGGAACTTCGCCAGATTGCGCCGCCAACTGAGCTTGCTCAATTGCCATTCGCATATATTGCTGATCAAGCTCTGCTTGTGTCATTTAGGTCGAATGAACATCAGCCCAACAATTGGGCGTCTCATAGAGACGAATGGCAGATAGTTCCAAATGGCCATCAAAGGCTTTGCTAAATACCGGCTTTAATATTGCAAATGCAGCATTTGCCAAGTTTTCTACGGTAGGAACATGCTCCATGATGACTGTCTTATGGTTGGGCAAGGTTGCCAAGAAAGCCACCAAACCCTCATCCTCTTTAGCCACCAAAAATGCATGGTCCCAAAGATCAACAACATGTTGATTGGTTAAGCGTTTGATATCCCCAAAATCCAGCACCATGCCGTCGTCGGCTTTGCCGGGATGATCCGCCACTTCTCCAGTAAGCGTGACTTCAATTGCATAACGATGTCCATGCAAATGACGACATTGGCCACCATGGTTAGGAATGCGATGTCCTGAGTCAAACTCAAGACGGCGAGTGATGGAGATGTCTGGCTGTTTATTTGTCATTAGATACTTATTTAATTTACCGAATCCCAATAAGCTTATGGGACTGCAAACTCAATCTCCACAAGGGGCGTTTTTGACACAAGCTTACCGCTAACTCAGTATTACTTTTAAGGTTTAGGCCATCCATAGGCTGCAAGAAGCGATTGCGATAATCCATTCCCTCGAATCGTGCCATTTGCTTTTCCAACTCTCGAAGATCATGCTGTGGAATCACCAGCTTTAACTCATCCGCCTGAAGAACAATTAATTCAGAGCCAGCTTTAGGGCTTACACAAATCCAATCAACCCCTTTAGGAACTTTGATGGTGCCATTCGTTTCAATTGCCACTGCAAAACCTTTTTGATGAAGCGCTGCAATTAATGCATCATCCAATTGCAAGAGGGGCTCTCCACCAGTGAAAACGACATATCGCTGTTGAGGTCCAGCAGAGGTACTTCGCCATGAGGCCTCAATTGCATCTGCAAGCAAAGCTGCAGTCTCAAACTTACCCCCGCCTGCACCATCATTGCCCACAAAATCGGTATCGCAAAACTGGCAAATAGCCGACGCACGATCTTCTTCACGCCCACTCCAAAGATTGCATCCTGCGAAACGGCAAAACACAGCCGCTCTACCAGCGTGGGCACCTTCGCCCTGGAGCGTGGGAAATAGTTCTTTTACGGTATACATAGCAATGCATCTATTTTAAGCGCTTTGCTTATTTCCAGGAGATTAGCTGCCACTCCAGGTAATCCTCCCAAAGAGCGCCATTCCACCTCATACCTCCAAGCAAATAGCGTCCAGAGGATCTGCGAACGACCCAGCGACCAATTTCAGGAGAAAACCAGAGCTCCTCCTCACGATAATTGGAGAGCCTAAAGATATCTTGACTCTGAAAGTAAGGGATTTCGTTTCGGTATTTGAGGGTCAAGAATTGGCCAGCGGGAACTGATAAACGCTCCCACTGGGAAGCGTTCATACTCAAGCCCCAGTAATAAGTGCCATCTGGGTAACCCAAGACTTCGTATCTCGATTGATAAAAACCACTCCAATTAGCCTTTAATTGCTCCGGCCAAAGGGGAATCGCAGTAGTGAGTTTTTGAGGGGGATTCCAATGTGGATCTTGAACTACATACCCCCATGGCGATTGAACTTCATCCGGCAATGGACCAGCCTTAACACCAACACGTGAGATTCGAATCTGGTCCCCAACGGAAACCACTCGCTCAGTCACTGTATCAACTAGCTCCTGATTAAATACATTGCGAACCTGATAAACCCATTCTTGACCAACCTTTGGAGCACGAACTACCGGTGTTGTTTGGGGTTGAGATTCAACAATGCCCTTTGGGTAAGGTTGCGAAGAAATGCAGGCCGCCAAGAAAAATGGCAGCATGAAAAGAAAGTATTTTTGTGGATATTTTATTTGTAGGAAGTGAGTTGCCATTGGTAGCTGCCCTCTAAAATTTCTGCACCAATTTGACCTTGAATCCTGTAAGAACCAGATGATTCGCGAGCTACCCAACGGCCAATACTAGGAGCAAACCAAATAGTCTCTTTGCGAATGCAGTTCACTTTATTGGCATCATCACTGTCATAGTTGATGAGGTTTTGATAACGTAAAGTCAAAAAAGTTCCAGCAGGCACGGTGATTTGCTCCCAACCATGTGCACTCATATATTCCTGCCAAGCGAATGCACCATCAGAATATCCTGACACACTATATTTTGCAGTGAACTGCTTGCTCCAGCTGGAAGTTAATTCTTGAGGCCATAAGGGAATTGGCGGTTTAAAGCTAATCACGCGCGGCCAAGAAGTATCGGTCTGCACTATTCCCCAAGGGCCCTGAATCTCACTAGGCAGCCTTGCACCACCCTCATCCGAACGATCAATCACAACACTTGATCCTAGGCTGACCACTTTTTCGGTAATAACATCTAATGCCTTGCCATTAAAAGTATCGCGCTTTATATATGTCCATTCCTGCCCCACCTGAGGAGCTCGCACAATGGGCGTAGGAGTCGGCTGTGCCACTGGCGTTCCCCTTTGATAAGCCAGTGGCACACCACAAGCTATTGGCGCTAAGGCAGCTGATGCAATGAAAGTACGACGCGATAAGTTCATTTATTTCCCCTGCTTTTAATGAAAGATTCTTAGGATTATTGTAAATCTGGATCTGAGAAGCGGGCTATTGAAATAAGACTTTCTCAATGAAGTTTTTAGGGACTGTTGTCTTAGGAATAGTCATTCCAAGCCCATCAAACCAAGTTTGCGCTTTGATGTCAAAACCTACGCCATGCATATAGTTATAAATAGCCTTTTTTAACCCTTGTCCTAAGGCATCATGATCAACACCAGTGGGATCAATAAAGCTAACGTCATTTTTGGCAAAAGTAATTTCTGGTAATGGGATTAATTCAATTCCATACTCTTGTGGATTGATGCCAACCGGAGAATGCACTGTACAAATAAAGCGATGAAAGAAGCCGCTTTGAATGCAGTCATTCTCAAAAAGTTGCCTTACATATTCCAAGGCATCTACTGTTTCTTGCACGGTTTGTGTGGGGAAGCCATACATGAGATAGGCATGCACTAAGATGCCAGCATCTGAAAATCCTTTAGTAACCTGAGCCACCTGCTCAACTGAGACGCCCTTCTTCATGAGGTTCAACAGGCGATCAGAGGCCACCTCAAGACCACCAGACATGGCGATGCAACCACTTCTTGCCAAAAGATCAGCCAATTCAGAAGTAAAGGTTTTCTCAAAGCGAATGTTTCCCCACCAAGAGATAAGTACCTTGCGACGGATAAGTTCCTCAGCTAAGGCCTTTAATACTTTCGGAGGAGCAGCCTCATCTACAAAATGAAAGCCTGTCTGACCAGTCTCAGCAACTATTTGCTCAATACGATCTACCAATAAACTTGCCGAAGCAGTTTCATAACGAGAAATATAGTCGAGAGACACATCACAGAAGCTACATTTTTTCCAATAACAGCCATGTGCAACTGTTAGCTTATTCCAACGGCCATCACTCCAAAGGCGATGCATGGGATTTAGCATGTCGAGAAGTGATAAATAGGAATCTAGAGGCAAACCATCCCAAGTGGCAGTGCCGACCTCCTCAAAAGGTACGTCGGGCTCTTGCCAATTTAAATACTGCACCTGATTGCTAGCGTTGCGTATAAAAGTGCGGACCAATCGCTCTGCAGAACGCTTACCCTTGAGATGCTCAAGCAAAGCCAAGAGCGGCCTCTCTCCTGAATCTAGCGTGATGAAGTCAACATAATCAAAAATGCGAGAATCCGATAATTCTCGTAGCTCTGTATTGACGTAGCCACCCCCTAATGCAATCTTGATTTCTGGATGAGTACCCTTAATCACCTGGGCTATGCGTAAGGCTGCGTACATCGCCCCCGGAAAAGGTACAGACAAAAGCACCAAGCCAGGCTGATGGCACTCAATCGCATTACTAGCAAGCGCCTGTAAATGCAAATCCATCAGTGTTGGACTGGCTTTGAGTGCCTCAGCCAAAGGTGTGAAGGTAGGCTGACTGCTTGCAAGTGATTCTGCATAGCGCACAAACTCAAAACGATCATCAACAGCATCACGCAATACATCCGAAAGATCATTGAGATATAGGGTTGCCAGATGACGAGCCCTATCCTGTGAGCCGAGCGCGCCAAAAGCCCAAGCCAATGAGTCAGAGGCTTCCTCGTCTTCAAATACATCGAGCGATGCAAAGCGAGGACCCTCAGGTAAAAAATCACGGGTATTAATGCGATGACTCAAGGTGCTATCGCGACCCTGCAAGAATCGAATCACCGGCGAGATGGTGGACCGATAAGAATCAAAATAATCTAAGAAAAAATTGACGCTGGCACTACGATTCTCTTCAGGAATATTAAGCGCTTCAGAACGAATCTCAGCCATGCCCTCAGGAGTAAAAAAGCTCAGGACAAGAGCCAATGCGAGATCCTCTTGAACCGCATCAATGCCGCGAGACCTCAGAAATCCAGTGAGATAAGCCGTGGAAGGGTATGGCGTATTAAGCTGCGTCATTGGCGGAATGAGGCTTAATACCTTCATATTCATCTACTAAGCCTCAAGAAGATTTAATTCTTCAGTTGTAAAACCCGCCTGTTTGCGCGCCTCTATATTAAATGGCCCTTTTAATACGGGCGCACGATATTTCATTGCCAACTCTCGATAGGCTGCAATTGGGGAAAGATGATCTTTTGTGCAAAGAAAATTAAACCAACGATTGCCAATCAATACGTGGCCTATTTCATCATTCAGAATGATTTCAAGAATCTCAACTGCTCTAGTCTCTTTGATTTGCATGAAACGATCACGAATCATTGGTACCGCATCCAAGCCTCTTGCTTCCATTGTTCTGGGAACTAGCGCCATTCTGGCGATTACTGAGTCAGTAGTTCTCTCGACCATCTCCCATAGACTATTGTGCGCAGGGAAGTCTCCATAAGAAAATCCAAGTGAAAGCAAATGCTCATTGACCAGGCTGAAGTGGTAGGCCTCTTCTTTGGCAACCTTAAGCCAGTCCTCGTAGTATTCCTTGGGCATATCAGAAAATCGCCAAATAGCATCTAAGGCAAGGTTCATCGCGTTAAATTCAATATGGGCAAGTGAATGCAATAATCCCGCCCTACCTTCTGGCGTATCCATTCTTCTTTTGGGAACCAACTTAGGAAGTACCAATTCAGGCTTTTCTGGGCGCCCAGGCAGAATGAAATCTCCACCGTTAATCTTACGGGCAAGGTCGAGAGTGACTTCGTGATTTTGATACCCGTCGTACAACTCGAATAACTGACTGACCTTAGTTCTTACATCCGCGCTTGCTAATATTGCGAGGGAAGCTTCTCGTAACTCAAGCATGGGTGTTGATTGATTTCATTTACGACCTAAGACACTCTATTTGTGATGAATCATCACGCGCTCAGATAACGCAAATAACACACCAGTAACAACAAAAACAAGATGGATGCCAATCATCCAACCCAAGTCATCTTTATTAGTAGTAGAAATTTCCAAGAATGCAGCAAGAAGATTAATGCCAGAGAGGGCGACAATTGAGCCGATCAGTTTGAGTTTAAGGCCAGCAAAATCAACCTCCCCCATCCAACGCGGCCTATCATCGCTGTCTTTAGCGGCGCCAATAACAGAAACAAAATTTTCATAACCTGAAAAGATAACCAGGATTAATAAGTTTGCTAAAAGTGTTTTATCAACAAGCGCTAATACACTAGTTAAAAATTCAGCTTCTGATGCATCCCAAAAACTCAAACTAAAATGCGCAAATTCTTGTAGAAACTTGATAGCCAAAATCACGAGTGCAAACACTAGAAAGACGTAAAAGATAGTCAAAATCCAGCGGCTATTGAATATCAACTGCTCTAAGCTTTTTTCAATAAAGCCAGAGTTATCGGGCTGACCTTTTGTTGCATCTTGATTCATTAACAATATCCTTGTCTGTTGGGCTACCAGTATATTAAAGGCGAAACTTTATTTATGCGGTAATAACCAATTGGGAAATCTTCGACTATCCACTGACATCCAATAGTGACTTTATTAAAAAATACTTATAAAACAATGAGTTATATTTATTAATGATATTTTTGCAACTTTTACATAAGTAACTCGGTGGTGCAGAGTTGTTGATTAATGAAGGCTCTATACGCTTACGTATTTTACGCAAGTACTGGTTGTACGTTGCAGGCGTAGGTGTAGCGGACACATCGTTAAGAGCGCAAATACTAAAGCAATAACTTCTTGCGCTCTAGTTAGATCGCTCCCTAACAGCAATTGACATAAACGGCAAAGCGTTTTGCTCTAGTAGTATGCGATTTACCAACTCTAGAACGGATGTAGATAACTGATCTTTTGATTGATCGGCTCGATAGAAAATATGCGCTTCTAACTGAACTCCATCCGACTCAATTTCTTCACAAATGATTCGGATTGACCTTGAATGATCAACAAATTCATTGTCCTTAAGTAAGTCAATGACAGCCAATCTAATGACTTCAATCAACTGTTCTAAGTTGGCTGATGTGCTTACTTCAAATGGAATTTCAACTCTGGAGAATCCACCATCACTGGATGCATTGGTGACTGTTTGCTGAATGAGGATTGAATTTGGAATGAAGTGCACCAATCCATCTCTAGAATGAATTCGCACATTCCTCCAGCCCAATTCTTCGACCATTCCATCAATGTTGTGATCTTTAGCGTTTATAAATACCCAATCTCCTGGCTTAATTGCGCCTTCAAGTCCTATTGTTATTCCACCCAAAGCATCTAAAATTAATTCCCGCAAGGCTAATCCGACCACGGTAAGAATGACCGAGGAGGCGGCCAAGACAGGAAGAATGTCACGGTTTAATACATCCGTGTAATAGAAACCAAAAAAAGTTGAATAAATGATGGTGGCCAGAAGTACCCTTAAAGAGCCCTGAAGCGCCGTCTTCTTTGACTTTTGTCTTTCGATAAGCCAATCCACACCGAGATTTAAAGTGGCGGCAATTGCAAAATAGTAAAAAGCAGTGAATGCATTCTGAATAGTAACTAACCAGATAGCATTTACCTTATCTAGGGCGGGGCTAAAAAATAAACAGATCTCTACAAAAAAGACGGCCAATAACCCAGATTCAATAGTGATTAAACGACCTAGTTTCTTACGAGTTTTAAAATACGACCTCATTAGCCAAGGGATGCAAGCGATCAGGGCGAAGAAAAAGGTGATGCTGCTGGAGATTCTCCAGTCCAGCTTGCTGCCCAAATAGGATCCAAGCATGGCATTCTTATTGCGCAACCCATAAGACGCCTTAAATTCTGAAAAACTTCTTTCGCCGGTGGCTGATGCAGGGTTTCCTAAGGAATTAACAATATCCGTATCAATCGCGAGACTGGTAGTTTCTGCGCGATAGTCCATCTCCGGCGCTAAGACCTCAGCCTTTTCCATCCCTTTAATGATTGAGGCTGCACTGCCAATGTTCCCCTCGTCAATCACAAAACGCAATTGCGAAGAGTCCAGTGTTTTGTGTCGATAAGCAATCGACAAAGGTAGTTGACCCAAGGCCAAATCTTTTGCTAATGCCTCAAATTTGAAGACCCCACGGTAACGATAAAGTCGATACTTTTCATGCTTACCGTCAGAGGACTCCAGAACGGTAAATGAGGGATTATCAGTAAACAGGGCTGGGAAAACGATATCGTCAGCATCAATAGCCAAGCTTCCGCGGAACCAGATATCAACTTCCCCAGTAAAAGTTCTTTTTTCTAAATTAATAAAGCTGATTTCTCGTGGGATGAGCCCAGTAAATATGACCGGGACCAAATCATATACTCGGTTATCAACTTGAATTTTATTGTCAGAAACTTTCTCAGCAAAGTTGAAGCGTGCAGCATCGGTTCCATACTGCATTAAATAAGGTAATTGCTTGCCGTTCCGAAAGGAAACTAATGTTGGAGGAATATCGCGCTCTTGATTTTGGTCTAAGCGCATACGGCCGGTGAAAGCCCCCTCCTTGCCATGGCTACCATTCAAGGAAGATAGATAGCTTTGGAAACTTTTACGAATCTCTTCGGGAGGTAGTTTTTTCCAATCGGGAGTGTCACGCTTTAACTTTTCAATGAAGGCGCTTAATAGGTAACCAGAATCATATCCATAGGCATATGCCCAAGAAGGATTTTCTTGGCGCCGTTTTTGGTAGACATTAATAAACTCACGCGCACGCTCATCCGCCATGCTTGGAAGAAATGGCGTCACACTCATTAAGCCATTCGTATAAAACCCAGGTGCTAAACGCTCTTTTGGAAACTCACGAAATTGATCGGGGAAAGTGGGGAGACTTGCGCCGCCAAAGCCTATTAACTGCCCTGCAAAATTTTCATCCTTCAGCCCTTTTACCAACAGAACAGCCTCATCCGTTGGCAACGAAAAGGCAACGAAATCATAAGCTGAAATAGACTTGAGCAATTGCGCAATGACCTCTTTATCACCATTTTTCGGCCATGCCTTTAATGCAAAGTTATTTTTTCCAATTTTAGAAAAAACTTTTTGGAACCCGTTAGCGTAACCATTTTTGGCATCGCCCTCAAGAGTAATGAATGCCGTCGAGTTCGTTTTTTGGATCTTCAAAAGTAGGTTACTAACAAACTCACCTTGTCTTTCTTGGCTTGGTTGTAGAGCAAAGATCCATTTTTCATTTTGATGAATGGTTGGAGGACTAATCGGAACCAGCCCGGGAACCATTCCCTCCTCCAAAGATGCGGTCATATCTTGGTAACCCAGTGCCTGGGTTGGGCCAATTACTGCCAGCGTACTAAAGCCTGCTGCAGCACTATCAGCCAAGGCTGCTACTGCATTTGCATTGCCGCGGTCATCCCTAATAATGAGACGTACATCATTTGAAATATTACCTGCGCTTGCCGCATCTTTAAATCCCTGGGCAAGATCTTGTCCAATCATCCGAGTGGGCCCTGAGAAATCCGCAATAGCAACGACATCGAGCAAATCAGCCTGATTGTCAGATTCAGATTGCAAATAATGTAAAGCCAGCGCCCCCGGAGGCAAGTCAAAATACGCAGTAAGGCCGAGAGTCAGCGTCACCAAAAAGACAACGATGATGGAAACTGCAATAGCCTTCCATTTTTTTGATTTATGCCTAATCTGATCCAAATTTAAAGAGAGATGATTGGCAATTTTTTTCATAGGCCGCATTAATTCAAAGCCAATCTAGGAAAATGATGCACGCAAGGGGTAGGAGACAGTCTAGAAAACCAGTTTTAGACCCAGAAAATAATTTCACTGCAAATTTAGATGAATCGCTTTTAATTCATCTTGAAGTCTATATTTATCCAATCTCTCAAAAGAGAGGGCAGCCATAATATCTATACGTGCTTGCAAGCCATTCAATAAAGATACATAAGCTCTTTTAATCTCCATGTTTGTACCATTGGTATGCGCTGGGTCAGAAAAATCCCAATGGGCGGTAGCCGGGCTTCCAGGCCATAGAGGTACACCTTCACCAATTGCTCTGTCAGACAAAGAAATAATAAAGTCCATTTTGGGGGCGTTTGGAGATGAATACACATCCCAACTTTTTGGCTCTAGAGCTTCGCCGTGATAATTTAGCTCTTGGATCAATTCGGTGGCGTAAGGACTCAAAGATTCAGCGGGAACAGGTCCGGCTGAAAATCCTTCAAATTTACCACTTAAATGAGTCGTCGCAAGAGCTTGGGCAATGATTGAGCGAGCACTGTTGTGGTGACACAAAAAGAGAACCTTATATTTTTTCATATCACCAATAATAGAAATATTTTACATACCGCCTCTATTAAAGAACAGGAATGAAAACCTCAGAATAGGTTTTTCGTCTGATCTTCTCACTGCGAACACACTGCAGTCTATTGAGAATTTATGACAAATCTATGACAGAATTTTGACGGCTTATGAGGAACGGATAGCACCAATTTGATGCATTTAAACCAAAATGGCGAATGTTAAAAAATTACGGCCATTCCTAAATTCGTAAGCCAATCGACTTGAAAGCCCCTTAATGATGGCCAAACCTAATCCACCGGGTTCGGCCTCCTCTAGGGTGCTGGCAATGGCTTTTGGAGATGCCAGGGCTGAATTAAATGGCTTACCAGAATCACTCACAGTAATGGCGATCTCTTTGCCTGCAACAACCCCATGAATAGCAAATTCAAGCTCTACCGGGGTTTGGGTTGCAGTTGACCCTGCATGCATCACAATGTTCATCAAAATCTCATCCAAACATTGATCTAGGACTAGGGCTTTGTTTGTTGGCACCCCATACTGCAAGGATGTCTTTTCAAGCCAATTGGATGCTGATCTGATTTCTGAACGATCTGCATTGATAGCAAATTGAGACAAGGGCGCCCCCATTTTCACATTAACAATTAAATCAGGTGATCAAGCTATAGCGGCCTGTTCAGCCTGGGTGAGTTCAGAAAACATCGGTACCAAAGCACTTATACCCGTGGAATCTAATGTAGTGCTGACTTGTTCGTTGTCCCCAACAAACAGAATCATTTTTCCGCCCTTGTTTTGGAGCGATTTTGCATTTTGAATAATCAACCTAATCCCAATGGAGGATAAGAAAGAAACTTTAGACAGATCGACTACTACTGCCGGCTTTGCACCTGATGACATTGCTGCAAATCTCATTGCAATCTCATCGGACCCGGCACTGTCAAGTCGACCATCAATCATAATGAGTCTGAGATTATCTTTATCGGCAAAGTCTATAGGCATGGTGTGAATTTAGTGTAATTAAGTGAAAGGATCTAATTTAAGCTATGCTTCTTTTAAATAGACTCTAAATTTTACAAGTATCTAATTAGATAATGACACTTTAATGACAATACCAACTTCCGACTTCCCACTTTCATTCCCACCTTAGAATCTAAGTTATTTAGTATATAAATCAATGACTAAGGCACCCAAAACGTCCCCCCATAGATCCAACTTCTCAATCAAGCAATTGGTTGGCACATATTTGTGCGTCGCGATATTAATGGCTTTGTATGAGTTGGCAAAGGAAACTATTTTTAAGGGGCAATTGACCCTTTGGGAGTCGCACACGATTACGGTAATAGTAACGGCGACTTTTGCAACGATTACCGCTCAATTCATTCGAGCAAGAACAAATACCTTAAACAAAGAATTGCAAGAGGCACATACGCAAGCTGCTGATGTCATCGATAACATGCTTGATGGTGTGATCATGATTGACAAAGAGGGTGTGATTGTTAAATTTAATCCAGCGGCAGAGAAGATATTTCAAAGACCCTTTAATAAAGCAATCGGTAAACATTTCAAAGTGCTACTGGATATATCCTACGCCAATGAATTTCAGGACAAAATCCAAAGCATCTCTGAGGATAATGAAACGCTCGCTTTTCATAACAGCAAACGAGAAGTCATTGGCGTGCGTAGCAATGGTGAAAAATTTCCAATGGATTTAATCACCAGCAGCATGATCATCGGCGGAGAATTAATGTTTTTAGGTATGGTGCGCGATACCTCAGATAGCAAGAAAGCTGAGGAAGAGATTGAACGTCTTAGACAGGTCGAAAAGAAGATTCATGAGAGCCTAAAAAATGAGGTTACGATCGCTGGCGCCATTCAAATGAATATGATCCCAAAAGGGGGGAATCTATACCCTGAACACACGCGCATTCGGGCCCATGGATTTACTAGACCTGCAAAAGAAATGGGTGGAGACTTCTTTGATGCCTTCTCAATTGATTCAGACCACATTGCATTAGCAATTGGTGACGTTTCTGGTAAGGGTGTCCCAGCAGCATTATTTATGATGAAAATCATGACGCTTCTTCGCTCCAATATCACCAAGTCTACAGGGCTGATAGAGTCCATACGGGTTGTTAATAACGCCCTCTGCCAAAACAATGACAGCAATATGTTTGTCACTATGTTTATCGGAATCCTGAATGTAACTACTGGTGAAATGCAATACATCAATGCTGGTCATGACGCCCCGTTAACAGCAAACACCAACCAAGAGTTCACGCCTCTATCTGGCCCTAGAAATATGATTTTAGGCATTCATGAGGTAAATAGCTTTAACGTAGGAACTACAACTTTAAACACTGGGGATACGCTTCTGCTATACACAGACGGAGTTACTGAGGCTGAAAGTATCGAAGGTCAACTTTATTCAATCAATCGAGTTAGTCGATTGTTATCAAACTCTCAAATGACTAGCGAGGAAATTGTTAATAAATTGCTAACGGATATTGATCTTCATTGCCAATCAACACCCCAGTCAGACGATATTACGCTTCTTGCTATTCAATATCATTAAGTAGGGGCGGTAAAAATGATGGGTTTAAATACACTTCATTTTTAATAAAAAATTATTTATTCCCACTCGATCGTAGCCGGGGGCTTTCCGCTGATGTCATAGACAACACGATTGATACCGCGCACTTCATTAATGATGCGGTTTGATACTTTGCCGAGCAGTTCGTGCGGTAGATGAGCCCAATGCGCCGTCATAAAGTCTTGGGTTTGCACGGCTCTGAGCGCAACAACATACTCATAAGTTCTGCCATCACCCATTACGCCAACAGACTTGACCGGCAGAAAAACAGCGAATGCCTGGCTAGTTAAGTCATACCAAGACTTTTGGCTTGCTTGATCAATCGTATTGCGTAACTCTTCGATAAAGATAGCATCAGCGCGCTGTAACAAGCTTGCAAACTCTGCCTTTACTTCACCCAAGATACGCACACCTAGGCCTGGGCCCGGGAATGGATGGCGATACACCATCTCACGAGGAAGGCCCAAAGCAACACCAAGCTCTCGGACCTCATCTTTAAATAACTCACGCAATGGCTCTAGTAATTTGAGGTGCATGTCATCTGGTAAGCCCCCAACATTATGGTGACTCTTGATGGTGTGCGCACCTTTTTTACCCTTACCAGCAGACTCGATCACGTCTGGGTAAATGGTTCCTTGGGCAAGCCACTTAGCGTTCTTGATTTTTCCAGACTCAGTCTGAAATATTTCTACGAATTCTTTACCAATGATTTTGCGCTTTGCTTCTGGATCAGCAACGCCAGCTAATTCACCCATAAAGGTTTCTTTAGCATCAACACGAATGACCTTCACGCCTAAATTGCGCGCAAACATTTCCATCACCATATCGCCCTCATTCAAGCGAAGCAGGCCGTGATCTACAAATACGCAAGTCAGTTGGTCGCCAATCGCGCGATGAATTAAGGCTGCAGCAACGCTTGAATCAACGCCGCCAGACAAACCAAGAATAACTTCCTCATCTCCAACTTTTTTTCGAATACTTTCTACAGCCTCAGCAATGTAATCACCCATTACCCAATCAGGTTTGCATTGGCAAATTTCATGTACGAAGCGCTCAATGATTGCAGTGCCTTGAATGGTGTGCGTTACCTCAGGATGAAACTGAAATGCATAAAAGCGGCGCTCTTCATCAGCCATACCGGCGATTGGACAAGACTCGGTAGAAGCCATTAACTTAAATGATAGCGGCAATGTAGTCACTGAATCGCCATGACTCATCCACACCTTCAAAATACCATGACCTTCACTGGTGGAGAAATCCTGGATACCTTTTAGTAAATTGGTATGACCATGCGCGCGCACTTCAGAGTAACCAAATTCGCGCGCCTTACCCAAAGACTCTGCGGAAGCCACTGCGCCGCCCAATTGAGTAGCCATGGTTTGCATGCCATAGCAAATCCCCAAAACAGGAACGCCAAGCTCAAAAACGATTTGGGGTGCACGCGGGCTACCGTCTTCGGTTACCGAACTAGGACCACCAGAAAGAATAATGCCCTTGCCACCTTGCTCCTGAATGAACTTGCGAATGAATTCTGGATCGCAATCATAGGGATGGATCTCTGAATACACGCGCCCATCACGCACACGTCGAGCAATTAATTGGGTTACTTGTGAACCAAAGTCAAGAATCAGTATTTTGTCGTGCACGAATGAAGCAATCTTATTTAAGTCTTAGTCAATATGGTAGTTGGGCGCTTCTTTAGTGATCTTCACATCATGAACGTGCGACTCACGCACACCAGCGGATGTAATCTCAACAAAGTTGGCTTTTTCATGCAGCTCTTCGATCGTGCTGCATCCAAGGTAACCCATCGAAGAACGAATGCCGCCAGTAAGCTGATGCAAGATTGCCAACACGCTACCTTTGTATGGCACCTGACCTTCAATACCCTCTGGTACAAGCTTTTCTGCATTCGCAACAATGTCGCTTTGGAAGTAGCGGTCAGCAGAACCATCAGCCATGGCACCTAAAGAACCCATGCCGCGATAACTCTTGTATGAACGCCCTTGGTATAGGAAAACTTCACCAGGAGCTTCTTCAGTTCCAGCAAACATACCGCCCATCATGACTGAACTAGCGCCGGCTGCTAATGCTTTAGCAACGTCACCAGAGTAACGCACGCCGCCATCAGCAATCAATGGAATGCCAGTGCCTTTGAGTGCGGTTGCCACATTCACAATCGCCGTAATTTGTGGGACACCTACGCCAGCAACAATTCGTGTTGTGCAAATTGAACCTGGGCCAATTCCAACCTTGACGCCATCAGCACCATGATCAGCCAATGCCTTAGCAGCTTCACCAGTAGCAATATTGCCGCCAATTACTTGTACATGAGGATAGTTTTTCTTAACCCACTTCACGCGATCCAATACTCCCTGGCTATGACCGTGCGCAGTATCCACAACGATCACGTCAACGCCCGCACGAACTAAGAGCTCAATACGCTCGTCATTATCAGGACCCACGCCAACCGCTGCACCCACTCGCAACTTGCCTTCGCTGTCTTTACAAGCATTTGGATGCTCTGTCGCTTTCAGGATGTCTTTTACGGTTATGAGACCGCGCAGTTCAAACTTGTCATTGACGACAAGTACGCGCTCTAAACGATGCTGGCTCATCAAACGTTTTGCCTCTTCTAATGAGCAGCCTTCTTTCACAGTAATCAAACGCTCACGTGGAGTCATTTTGGTTTTTACTGGAGCGTCTAAATCTTCTTCGAAACGTAAATCGCGGTTCGTAATAATTCCGACAACCTCTTTGCCAACCAAAACTGGGAATCCTGAGAAACCATGTTCGCGAGAAAGTTGAATCACTTGGCGCAAGGTAACGTCTGGACTAATTGTGATCGGATCACGCAAAACGCCAGATTCGTAGCGTTTTACTTTAGCCACTTCACGTGCTTGCTCGGCAGGCTTTAAATTTTTATGAACGATGCCAATACCACCCTCACTGGCCATGGCAATTGCCAAACGACCTTCGGTGACGGTATCCATAGCTGCAGACACCAATGGTGTATTGAGTGAAATATCTCGAGTTAACTTACTTGCCAAACTGGCATCTCGAGGAAGTACCGAAGAATATGACGGTACGAGGAGCACATCGTCAAAAGTGAGTGCTTTTTGAATGAGTCGCATGCAAAACCCCTAGTCGCAAAAACAGATTATAGCCTCCTAGCCTTTCTTTTAGCTGCGGCTGCCTGGAATTTGGCATCCTGGTTCTGATTTGCCTTCTTACGCCGAACTGTCTTGGGGTCGATTAATAGAGGGGAATAGAGCTCTAAGCGATCTCCAGCATAAATCGGACTATCCCAGTCCTTGCGTTTGCCAAAGACCCCAAAGCAGCCCTTTCGGGCTAAAACGGGGTCATCCGGACCAACGGCAATACCGGCTTTAACTAAGGCTAAACCAACCGTCGCCAACTCTCCAGCATCCAAAAGGAGCTTGAATGGCTTCAGTTCTGGCTCTCCCAGTCTGGCGTCACAGAGAATCAGATCAAGTGCGCGTTCAGCCATAGAGATCCTCAGCGCGCTTTACAAAGCAATCAACAAAGGTACCGGCAATATGGCCAAAAACAGGCCCAATAATTTTATCCAGGATGACACTCTTGAACTCCCAGTGAAGTTTGAACTCAACCTTGCAGGCGTCCTCTCTTAAGGGGATAAAGTTCCACTGGCCCGAAAAATGCTTAAACGGGCCATCCACGAAGACCATATCGATGGTCTCAGGGCGATGATTCACATTGCGAGTGTGGAAATACTGGGTAATGCCCTTGAAATGGATATTAATTTTGGCGTCGAGCACGGTCTCGGTCTGCTCAAAAATTTCTACGCCACCACACCAAGGCAGGAACTCGGGATAACGAGCGACATCAGTCACCAAGCCGTACATGCGGTCGGCGGATTGACCAATTAAAACGGTCTTGTAGACGTCTGCCATAATCGTTCTTGAGAGCTAAATAAATATGAGTATCGTCGATAACAAAAAAGCCTTCTTTGATTATTTTATCGAGGAACGTTTTGAGGCAGGGCTTGTGCTGGAAGGCTGGGAAGTGAAAGCCATCCGCGCAGGTCGTGTACACATTAAAGAAGCGTATGTTGTCATTCGCAAGGCGGAGCTATTTTTGATCGGCTGCCATATTACCCCCCTTCTGTCTGCCTCTACCCATATCGTTCCAGACAACACGCGCACTAGAAAGCTACTGCTCAATGCCATTGAGATCCGCAAGCTGATTGGCAAGGTAGAGCAAAAGGGCTACACCCTAGTGCCACTAAACCTGCATTTCTCCAAAGGCAACGTGAAATGTGAAATTGGCCTTGCCAGAGGCAAAAAGCAACATGACAAGCGAGCAGCAACCAAAGAGCGTGAGTGGGAAGTTCAAAAAGGTCGTATTGCCAGAGGCGATTTGAACGCATAAATTGCACCTAAATGGTGCAATACAGCACCAAGCTGCTTCAATTAATTTCTTACAGCTTTTATAAAGGCATTAGTTTTATACCTATGAAATTGCCTTTTGACGAAATGCTCGACGCCGCTGGCAAAGCGCGTCCCCACTACGAAATCTTTCACAACTGGTTGAAACAGCAAAGTGATTCCCTGATGGGTCTCAAACGCGCTGAAGCAGACCTCATCTTTAGGCGCGTGGGCATCACCTTCGCCGTCTACGGCGATGATCTTGGCTCAGAAAGAACCATCCCTTTCGATCAAGTGCCTCGTATCTTTACTGCCAAAGAATGGGAACAGCTTGAAGCAGGCTTACGTCAACGCGTGAAAGCACTGAACCGCTTCATCTATGACGTATATCACGATGAAGAAATTATTAAGGCGGGAATTGTTCCAGCCGAACAGATTTACAACAATGCGCAATATCGCCCTGAGATGCGCAATGTCAGCATACCGCGTGACATCTATGCCCAAATTGCCGGAATCGATATCGTACGCGCCGGCGAAGGCGAGTTCTATGTATTAGAAGATAACTTGCGTGTTCCTTCCGGTGTGTCGTATATGGTTGAAGACCGCAAGATGATGATGCGACTTTTCCCAGATCTCTTCCAGAAATATCGTATTGCCCCTGTAGAGCATTACCCAGATCTTTTATTGGAGTGCCTCAAATCCGTTAAACCGGATGATGTTAAAAAACCGAACGTGGTTGTGCTGACTCCTGGCATGTATAACTCTGCTTACTTTGAGCATAGCTACCTTGCACAACAGATGGGTGTTGAACTAGTCGAAGGCAAGGATTTGTTTGTTAAGAATGAACAGGTCTTTATGCGAACTACCCAGGGGCCCGAACGAGTGGATGTGATCTATCGCCGCGTCGACGATGACTTCTTGGATCCATTGGCATTCCGCTCCGATTCAACCTTAGGTGTAGCAGGACTCTTATCAGCGCATCGCGCTGGTAACGTGACGTTGGCAAATGCGATTGGCACCGGTATCGCTGATGACAAGTCTATTTATCCCTACGTTCCCGAGATGATTGAGTTTTATCTTGGCGAAAAACCCATCCTGAATAATGTACCTACATTCCAATGTCGCAAGGCCGATGACTTAGCTTATACCTTGGCCAATTTGGATAAGTTAGTAGTGAAGCTCACTCATGGTGCTGGCGGCTATGGCATGTTGGTTGGCCCAGCATCTACCAAAGCAGAGATTGAAGAATTTAGAACCCATCTCATTGCCAATCCAGATAAATATATTGCTCAACCTACCTTAGCGCTCTCAACCTGCCCTACATTTGTAGAGTCCGGTGTTGCGCCAAGACATATCGATTTAAGACCCTTCGTTCTCTCAGGAAAAACCATCAAGATGGTTCCTGGCGGGTTGACTAGGGTTGCCCTCAAAGAAGGTTCTTTAGTGGTGAACTCCTCCCAAGGCGGTGGCACCAAAGATACCTGGGTATTGGAAGAGTAAGAAGAATAAGGAAACACATGTTAAGTCGTACCGCTGATTGTCTTTATTGGATGGCCCGTTACACCGAGCGCGCAGAAAACACTGCCCGAATGCTCGATGTAAATCATCAGACCTCTCTACTTCCACAGCCTGCTGAATATTTAGAGCAGAGCTGGAAAAAATTATTGACGATTTCTAAGCTAGAAGATGCCTTCCGCAGCAAATATGATGTTGTCAATCGCGAGAACGTCCTGGATTTCATGATTTATGAAACCAGCAACCCATCTAGCATCGTCTCCTGTTTATATGCCGCACGTGAAAATGCGCGCGTCATTCGCGGCAAGATTACTTCCGAAGTTTGGGAAACTCAAAACACTACCTGGTTAGAACTTCAACGCATACTAGAAGCAAGACATCAAGCCGATCCTAGTCGCCTTCTGGAATGGGTGAAGCACCGCTGCCACCTCTTTAGAGGCGTTCTCTATGGCACGATGCTCAAGAACGAAGCGTTTTACTTTATCAGCGTTGGAACGCTGCTTGAGCGTGCAGATAATACTGCCCGTATTTTAGAAACTAAGTACGAAGATCAGGCCGCCCTGAAAGTCCTCGGTGCCAAGAAATCCTCCGACGAAGGTACTGATGGTGAATTCTTTGATTTCTATCACTGGGCTGCATTGCTCCGCTCAGTTTCAGCATTTGAAATTTATCGTCAAATCTATTCTGATCAAGTAACACCAAAGCAAGTGGCTGAGCTGCTAATCTTCAATAAGCAGATGCCACGCTCCTTAGTCTGCTGCGTGAATGAATTAATTCCCTTGATCTCGGAAGTAAAGAACCAACAATCCAAAGAAATTGAACGCTTGCTCGGAAAACTGAAGGCAAGTTTGGATTATTCAGATATTAATGAGGTGTTCGATCAAGGCCTAGAGGAATTTATTGAGGCCTTCTTAGAGCGTATTAACTACATAGCCGATGAGTTCAGTAATGCTTATCTCATCCCATTGGCTGTCGCCTAAGAACTCACGAAGACTATATGCATCTTAAAATTCGCCACCGCACTGAATATCGCTATGAGACGCCAGTACGTTACTCAATTCAAGAGTTGCGCTTAACGCCACCATCGCTAGCGGGCCAACAAATAGATAAATGGAGAATTAGCACTCCGATTAAATCATCTAATTCCATAGATACCTTTGGTAACGTTTGCAGCGTATTTGTACTGGAAAGTCCTTATACCTCGATGATGATTGAGGCTGAAGGTGAAGTACAAACACAAGATGCATTTGAGTTTGCAGATGATGCTAAGGCTGTCTCACCCTACTATCTGCTTCAACAAACCAATCTGACTGAACCAACAGATGAAATGTTGGATTATTTTTCTTATAGCCTTCCCAAGAAAAATTCTGTTGATCAAGTGATCAAACTTGCTGAAGCAATTCAGGGTTTGATCGTGTACTCTCCAGGCCAAACGAACTTTGCTACTACAGCAGCCCAATCCTTTGCCATGAAATCCGGCGTCTGCCAAGATCATGCGCATATTATGCTGAGCCTATGTCGCGCATCCAACATCCCAGCCCGTTATGTCAGCGGCTATTTCTTCGCCGAAGAGTCTCCGAATCTTGCGAGCCATGCGTGGATTGATTTCTGTAGCGATATTGAAAAAGGTATTTGGACTAGTGTAGACATTACCCATGCATGCTTAATTGACTCCCGCCATATCCGACTGGCCATTGGTCGCGACTACTACTCTGCAGCTCCAGTTAAAGGCGTTCGCTCCGGCGGCGGAGGTGAAGAACTTACTGCCAATATCTCCATTCAACAGCTGTCTTAGAACCCACCTGAGATATTTAAGAGATAATTTCAGGAAATAATTAAGAGGGTTAGTGTATGACGTATTGCGTTGGGCTTTGCCTTAAAGATGGTCTCGTTTTCTTATCCGATACCCGCACCAATGCTGGTGTAGACCAAATTGGCACCTTCAGAAAGATGAGCTTGTTTCAAAACAAGGATCGCTTCTTTACCCTGATGAGTGCCGGCAATCTTGCGATTACGCAGTCTGTTAAAGAAATCTTGCTTCAAGGACAGCTTTTTAAAGGCAAAAACCTCTGGACAGCAAAAAACTCATACGAGGCCGCCGTTGTTGTGGGCGATGCCATTAAACAAGTTTATGAGCGTGACCATTTAGCACTCGAAAAGTCTGGTATTGATTTCAACTGCAATATGATTTTTGGCGGCCAAGTTAAAGGTGAGAAACCTCGCCTCTTTAATATTTACTCCGCAGGAAATTTCATTGAAGCCACGCCTGAGACTTGCTACTTCCAAATTGGTGAATCTAAATACGGAAAGCCAATCTTAGATCGAGTACTTAATTTCAATACACCACTTAACCTTGCAACTAAGTGCGCCCTCATTTCGATGGACTCCACTCTGAAAAGTAATATTTCAGTCGGGCTTCCTTTGGATATGCTGGTTTATGAAAAAAATTCTCTGAAAGCCACTAAGCTAGTCACCCTGGATGATGCAAACCCTTATTTCGCCATGATTCATCAGGCATGGGGAGAGAAACTACGCGAGGCTTTTAACTCTATAGCAGAACCAAGCTGGAGCGGCGCTCATAAATCGAGTGACATTTCTACCCCTGCTAAAAAAATGGGGATTGTTCCAATTAATCATCCGCCATCCAAGGCAAGAGCCTCAAAGCCTGCAAAAACAACTAAGGCTACTCCTGCAAAGAAGGTAGCAAAGAAAGCTGCAGCAAAAAAGGCGCCTGTAAAGAAAAGGTAGGCGCCCAATAAGCGAGTGCTGGATGCATTGACAAACAAAAAGGCCTAGAAAAAATCTAGGCCTTTTGCTTTATCGCCATCCGCCTTGGTTTAGGCTTTTAAGTTCTTACCTAACATTTCCCAAGTAGCAACCACGCTATCTGGATTTAATGAAATAGAGGTAATGCCCTTCTCAACCAACCAACGAGCAAAGTCTGGATGATCTGATGGGCCTTGACCGCAAATACCAACGTATTTGTTTTGTTTGCGGCAAGCGTCAATTGAACGAGCGATCATAAATTCCACCGCTGGGTCACGCTCATCAAAGTCGATAGCCAGTAATTCCATGCCAGAGTCACGATCCAGACCAAGCGTTAACTGAGTCATGTCGTTTGAGCCGATAGAGAATCCATCAAAGTACTCAAGGAACTGATCTGCCAAAATTGCATTCGATGGAATCTCGCACATCATGATGAGACGGAGGCCATTCACGCCACGTTTGAGGCCAAATGTCTCCATCATGTCGATCACGCGCTTAGCTTGATTAATCGTGCGTACAAATGGAACCATGATCTCTACATTATCTAAGCCCATATCTTCGCGTACACGCTTCATAGCTGCGCACTCAAGAGCAAATGCCTCACCAAAATCCGCCGATACATAACGTGACGCGCCGCGGAAGCCTAACATTGGGTTTTCTTCATCTGGCTCGTAACGTGATCCACCAATCAACTTCTTATATTCATTGGACTTGAAATCTGAAAGGCGAACAATGACTGGTTTTGGATAGAAAGCTGCAGCAATCGTTGCCACACCCTCAACCAATTTATCTTCATAGAACTGACGTGGACTAGCGTAACCGCGAGCCACACTTTCCACTGCACGTTTGAGATCAGGATCAATATTTGGATACTCCAATACTGCACGTGGATGAACACCAATGTAGTTATTGATAATGAACTCGAGACGTGCCAAACCTACGCCTGCATTAGGGATTTGACAGAAATCAAATGCCAACTGAGGATTACCAATATTCATGGTGATCTTTACTGGGATCTCTGGCAATACACCGCGGGACACTTCGGTTACTTCAGTTTCGATCAAGCCATCATAGATATGACCTTCGTCACCTTCAGCACAAGAAACGGTCACCATCATGCCGTCTTGCAAATGCTCAGTTGCATCGCCGCAACCCACCACCGCAGGAACACCAAGTTCACGGGCAATAATCGCCGCATGACAAGTACGACCGCCACGATTAGTCACAATCGCAGAAGCACGCTTCATCACTGGCTCCCAATTTGGATCAGTCATATCGGCAACCAATACATCACCAGGCTGAACACGATCCATCTCGCTTGGATCACGAATAATCCGAACAGGACCAGCACCGATCTTTTGGCCGATCGCGCGACCTTTTGCTAATACCTTTGAGCTACCTTTTAACTTGTAGCGCATTTCAACTTGACCAGCTGCCTGACTCTTTACAGTCTCAGGACGCGCTTGCAGAATATAAATACGGCCATCTTGACCGTCTTTACCCCACTCGATATCCATTGGACGACCGTAGTGTTTCTCAATGATCACTGCATACTTAGCCAACTCAGTAATATCTGCATCTTCTAAGGAAAAGCGATTGCGTTTTTCTGGAGACACATCCACTGTCTGCACTTTTTCTGCAGAGCCCTTAGGCGCAAATTGCATCTGAATCAACTTAGAACCTAAAGAGCGGCGAATAATGGCCTTCTTATCCTGGGCCAAAGTAGTTTTGAAAACATAAAACTCATCTGGGTTCACCGCACCCTGAACAACAGTCTCACCCAGGCCATAGCTGGAGGTAATGAACACCACGTCCTCAAATCCGGACTCAGTATCCAAGGTAAACATTACGCCGGCAGCACCCAAGTCTGAACGTACCATGCGCTGGATACCAGCAGATAAGGCTACTTCAGCATGGGCAAAGCCCTTATGAACACGGTAAGAGATTGCGCGATCGTTATACAAAGAAGCAAATACTTCGCGAATCTTCTTCAGAACATCATCGATACCTTCGACGTTCAAGAATGTTTCTTGTTGTCCAGCAAAAGAGGCGTCAGGCAAGTCTTCAGCAGTAGCTGAAGAACGCACGGCGAATGAGCCTTTACCGGAATCATCTAATACTGCAAATGCCTTGCGAATCTCTTCGTCCAATTTGGGCTGAAAAGGCGCTGTTTCAATCCAATTACGAATTTCTGCACCAGCCTGTGCCAATGCTCGCACATCATCAATGTTTAAACCCTCTAAACGCTGTTGAATGCGATCGGTGAGATTGTTGTGTTTTAGAAAATCACGGAATGCTAATGCGGTAGTTGCAAATCCAGTAGGAACACGAACCCCAGTAGAGGCTAACTGAGAAATCATCTCCCCTAATGAAGCATTCTTACCGCCAACTGATTCGACATCAGTCATGCGTAACTGTTCAAAAGGCAAAACATAGGCATCGGCCATACTGCTATTTTGTTGCTGTTGGTTGGACATAAAATACTCTCTAAGGATAAGGAAACTGGTGTAGCGGCCACCTTCAATGGGGCATGCTTTAATATGATTCTATTGTAGTGCTGACCCTGACTTTTAGGCCAAATCCATGTCTAACCAAACCCGTATTGTTTTTATTGTCTCTGACGGTACCGGCATTACTGCCGAGAACTTCAGCCAGTCGATTTTGGCGCAATTTGAGGCCCCTTTTAAGCACATTCGGGTGCCTTTTGTGGATAGTGTCGATAAAGCCCATGAAGCCGTTAGTAGCATCAACCAGGCAGCAAGCAAATATGGGGTTCAACCGATTGTTTTCACCACTTTGGTGAACTCTGAGCTCAATACAATTGTTGGCAAGGCAAACGGGTTAATACTCGACATGTTCCAGACTTTTGTGGCCCCATTAGAAGCAGCATTAGGCATGAAATCAACCCATGCCATGAACCGCCTCCACCATAATGCGGATACCGATGCTTATAAAAACCGCATTGAGGCCATTAACTACTCTTTAGCCCACGATGATGGCCAGTCCAACCAAAACTTGGCTGAAGCCGACGTCATCCTGATTGGCATCTCTCGAGTTGGCAAAACCCCGACTAGCCTTTATTTGGCGATGCAATATGGATTAAAGGCGGCCAACTATCCACTGATCCCGGAAGATTTTGAACGGGGTCAACTGCCCAAGGACTTGGTGCCATATCGCCAGAAGATCTTTGGCCTCATGATTGATGCTGAGCGTCTCTCAGAAATTCGGAATGAGCGTAGACCCGGTAGTAATTACGCCAAACTAGAAAACTGTCGCTATGAAATTAATGAAGCAACGGCAATGATGAAAAAACAATCTATACCGTGGGTATTAACAACCAGTAAATCGATTGAAGAAATTGCCACCACAGTACTGCAAGCGATCAAGTCAGATAGAACCATTCTTGGCTAATACAAACTGAATCAGCAGTTTAAGTACGCCTTACGCGCATAGTTTCAAATAAACAGACTGCAGCAGCTGTAGAAACATTCAAGGATTCCACCCGTGGATCAATAGGGATGGATACACCCTTAGCCTGAGCACGTAGGTCTTCTGATATGCCCTGCCCTTCGCTACCCATCACCCATGCTACAGGGTGTAGTAAATCTTTTTTCAGGGAGTAAAGATCTTGTTCAGCATCTGCTGTGGCTGCGAATAAAGACGCTGTAACAGCACTCAACACTTGCTGGTTAGACCAACCTTCATAAAGGTCAAGCAAGCGATGTGCACCCATACCCGCACGCAATACTTTGGTGGACCATAAATGAGCACAACCTGATAATGCAATTACCTGTGTAAAACCAGATGCAGCTGCAGTACGCAAGATTGAGCCAACATTACCTGCATCCTGCACTCGATCCAATATGACTAAATCGCCCTCTAGGGTTGCAATAGATTGCGGTGGTGTGAGGGTAGATTTTGGTAGATCCAGCAAACCTGCAATATGGGGTGCATTTACCAGATCACTCAATAAGTCCCAGAGTGCGCTATCCAATTGGATTACTTTGGTGTCGGGACAAATCTCCAGATGCTCATAAACGGCTTGGGAAATCTCTACATTCTTCAAGCCAACTTCTGAGGTTAAAAGAATCTTTAACGCTGGATCACCCACCCAAGTTTGAACCAGGTGAATCCCTTCTAACAATGCTTGTCCACTAGCTATTCTGGCTTTCTGCCCTTTAGAGCCCGTGGCTTGCAGGTTCCGAATCTCTTTAAACAAGGGATTCTCTTTGGAGGTAATGAGGTCAAAGTTCATAACTTATTCGTAACTTAGTTTGCAATAGATTCAAGAACTTTACGCACCGGTGAAAAGCTGCGTCGATGTTGATCACATGCGCCATACTGTTTTAGAGCGGCAAAATGGGCTTCAGTGGGATAACCCATATGCTGAGCAAAACCATACTCTGGATGAAGCTCGTGTAAACAAATCATCTGACGATCACGAGTGACTTTAGCAACAATAGATGCAGCAGAAATTGCTGGTTCTTTAGCATCACCCTTAATAATAGCTTCTGCAGCAATCGGCAATTCTGGACAACGATTGCCGTCAATCAAGGCTTTATCGGGCCAGGAGCCCAAACGGCTTGCGAGATCCTCTATAGCGCGACGCATTGCCAGCATAGTAGCTTGCAAAATATTCATCTCATCAATCTCGGCTGGACTGGCCTCACCTACACCCCAGGCTTTTGCCTTTTCCATGATCTGCTCATAGAGATATTCGCGGCGCACAGCAGTTAACTTTTTAGAATCCTTTAGACCTTCAATCGGATTGCTGGGGTCTAGCACTACCGCGCCAGCAACCACTGCACCCACCAATGGTCCACGCCCCGCCTCATCCACGCCGCAGATCCAAATGAGGCTCATATGCTACTGTTGTTCTTGCGTTGATTGGCAATCGTCTGCGCTACTGCTTGCGCAACCAATAAACCTGTGGGACGACGCAAAGTTTCATGCATCTGCGCAAAACGTTCTTTGAGTTTGGCGACCTTTACTGGGTTCTCTAACCAATCTTGCAAGGCATTGGCTAATTTTTCAGGGGTAGCATCCTCCTGCAAGAGTTCAGGAACTACAAACTCGCCGCAGAGAATATTTGGCAAACCTACATACGGCAAGTAACCTTGGCGCTTCATGATCTGCGCTGTTAACCATGGCACCTTATAAGAAATGACCATCGGCTTTTTCCATAAAGCCGCCTGCAAAGTTGCTGTGCCGCTGGCAATCAGCACCACATCCGATGACTCGAGTACTTCATCTGCCATTCCATCCAACAAATAAATCTGAGCATCTGGATTTGCATTCTTCGCTTTCAGCAAAAGTTGCTCAAGGGGCTCACGCAATCGCGGTGTTGCCACCGGAATGAGAAAGTGAAGCTTCTGACCCTTTAGCCTCTTCGATAGAAGCTCCATGGTTTCAAAAAAGACAGGTGCTATAAGCTCAATCTCAGATCCACGACTCCCAGGAAGAACCGCAATAACAATTCCATCAAGGGAGTTGCTTTCAATATTGAATGTCTTGGCGATCTTCTCTCTGGCAGCCTTTGTATCTGGCTCAAGTGGAATATCGCTAGCCAATGGATGCCCAACATAAGTAGAGGCAACGCCGGCTTTGTCATAGATTTCTGTTTCAAAGGGAAAGATGCAGAGCATGCGTTCTACTGCTTGGGAAATTTTCTTGATTCTTCCTGCTCGCCATGCCCAAATAGAGGGGGAGACTAAATGCAATGTCGGAATACCCGCTTTGCGCAACTCCAATTCGATACCTAAATTAAAGTCAGGCGCATCAACTCCTAAGTAGATGTCAGGCCGACCTTCATTCAGGAGATTTCGAATCAGTTCTTTGCGAAGCTTCAGAATAGCTGGCAACTGTTTGATAGCCTCAACATAACCCCGCACACTCAAGGTTTCCATGGGCCAATCAGAACGCATACCCTCAGCCTGCATACGGGGGCCGCCAATCCCATAGACCTCAAGACCAGACATGTCTGGTATTTGATTTAGCGCCCTAAGAGCTGGCGCCGCCAATAGATCGCCAGAAGGTTCGCCAGCTACACAAGCTAACTTTGGCAAAGTAATTCCGTTACCGAATGATGCCGCGCGTAGAAGCGGCAATAAAATCATGGAACTGGGCTAGCTTTTCAGCAGTAGCAACATCAGCCGCAGAAGCGACTACCATTTTATGAATTTCTACTTTAGCCTCTTCAAAACTGAGACCATCTTTATAGAGAACTTTATAAGCCTGACGCAAAGCAGAGATTGTTTCGCTAGAAAAACCACGACGCTTTAAGCCTTCCACATTAATGCCGTGAGGGGAAGCTTTATCTCCAGCGGCAATCACAAATGGTGGAATGTCTTGCACTAATGCAGAAGCACCGCCCAACATAGCGTGCTGCCCAATACGAACAAATTGATGAACTCCAGACATGCCGCCCATGATGGCCCAATCTTCGACCTGAACATGTCCCGCAATTTGCGCATTACTTGAGAAAATGGTGTGATTGCCCACCTGACAGTCATGGGCAATATGAACATAAGCCATGATCCAGTTGTCATTTCCAATACGGGTAATGCCTTCATCCTGCGACGTACCAGTATGAATCGTCGTAAACTCGCGAACAGTATTGCGGTCGCCAATAATTAATTGGGTGGGCTCTCCACGGTACTTCATATCCTGCGGTGGTCCACCAATCGCCGCAAAGTGCGCAAAGCTATTGGCCTGGCCGATTGTGGTGTAACCCTCGATCACTGTATGGGAGCCTACCTTAGTACCAGCGCCAATCTTGACGTTGGGGCCAATAACAGAATATGGACCTACCTCAACATCACTAGCCAGTTCAGCCTTACTGTCAACTACAGCAGATGCATGAATCCGAGTCATTACGCGCCTTTCGAACGAACCGCACAAGTGATATTGGCCTCTGCAGCAATCTCACCATCTACAGTTGCTTGTACTGAAAATTTATAAATACCTGCACGCTCTCGCTCTAACTTTGCAGTCATGATGAGTTGATCGCCTGGCAATACTGGTTTTTTGAAGCGGGCGCCATCGATACCAGCAAAGTAGTAGACCGCATCTTCTGCCCGCTCTTCAGAGAATGTGAGTAAGGCGGCTGTTTGAGCCAAAGCCTCAATAATCAACACGCCAGGCATTACTGGAAAATCTGGGAAATGGCCCTGAAAGAAAGGCTCATTCATGGTGACATTTTTTAACGCAGTAATAGTCTCACGCGGAGTAATTTCTAATACACGATCAACCAATAAAAATGGATAACGATGCGGTAGCAATTGAAGAATCTTATTGATATCGATTGCGATTGGTGTGCTCATAAATAACCCGCTGAAAAGTAAATATTAGTTTTAGATTACAGAATCTTAAGACTCTGTGGTTTTGTTTTTATCCAGTAAGCGCAAGCGCTGACGTATTTTATCTAGGCCGCGCAAAATTGCGGCGTTTTTCTCCCAAGCGCTGTGGAGCATTGATGGGTAAACGCCAGTGTAGTGCTGGCCTGGCTCGCTAATCGAGCGAATAATAGAAGTGTTACCAGAAACCGTAGTCCTATCAGCAATAGTCAGGTGCCCTGCAAAATTGGCTGCCCCGCCAATAATGCAGAAATTGCCAATCTTAGTGCTGCCAGATATGGCGGCGCATCCGGCCACAACGCAACAGTTACCTATCACTACGTTATGCGCAATTTGCACTTGATTATCAATTTTGGTTCCCGCACCAATGACTGTGTCACTCATTGCGCCACGATCAATCGTTGTCGAAGCGCCAATCTCCACATCATTACCAATAACTACTCGGCCTGTCTGCGGAATCTTGACCCACTCACCGCCTGTAGCAGAAAAATCGGGGGCAAAACCAAAGCCATCAGCCCCAATGATTGCGCCACTATGAATAATGCAGCGTTCACCAATCTGGGTGTTGTAATAAATTGAAACTGACGGATAAATTAATGTATCGCATTCAATACAGCAATCTTTAGCAATACTTGAATTACCTAAAATAGAAACACGCTCACCCAACATTACGCCTGCGCCAATTTGCACAAAGGGTCCAATATGGCATGAGGCTGGAACAATCGCAGTGCTATCAATTGCCGCACTCGGATGAATTCCGGATGGATAGATTGGGCTACTTGCTTTTGCAAAGTGCTGAGCCATTCTAGCGAATGTGGCATACGGATTTTTTGATACAAAGTACACCCGCTTTGCAGAATTTTCACTAGGGTTTGCTTGTAAAAAATCTAGATCAGACTTACTAACAATTAACGCGCCAGCAGCGCTATCGCTAGCCTGCTGTCTATATAGCGGATTGGAAAGAAAGGATATCTGATCTGGCTGCGCTCGCTCTAGTGGAGCGAGGCCTATAAAACCATGGGAGGCCTCCCCCACCAAGCTTGCTTGAAACTGTTCGGCCAGCTCAATGGCGGTCGGCATAAAGCTTACTTCTGGCTATTTAAAGCCTTGATAACATCATCGGTTACATCAGCCTTAGGACTGACATAAGCTGCTTCTTGAACAATGATGTCAATTTTTCTTTGCTCTGCAATTTGCTTTAACACTGAGTTTGCTTTTTCAGCAATCTTGGCGCGCTCTTCAAATGTACGTTGATTAAGATCCTCAGTAAATTCGCGTTGCTTGCGTTGTAATTCGCGGTCTTGATCAGCCAATTCACGTTGACGACGTACACGCTCGGCTTCATTCATCACTGCGGCATCACGATCGAGCTTTTCAGCTGCAGACTTAATCTTTTGAGCAGCATCGCGCAGATCATTCTGACGCTTAGTAAATTCATTTTGCAAGCGAGTTTGCATCGCCTTTGCTAAGTTGGACTCATTAAATACTTTCTCGGAGTTCACAACTGCAACACGGGTTCCCGCGTCTTGAGCAAAAGCCTGTGGAGCGGCGATCGCTGTCACAGCAGCAAGAACGCCAACTTGAATCCATTTTGAAGATTGATAAAACTTCATAAAACTTTCCTTAAGCAATTAAAACGCTGTACCCACTTGGAACTGCAAACGCTGGATATTGTCCGTTGGTTGTGACTTATACGGAATACCATAGCTAAATTTCAAAGGTCCAAGCGGTGATATCCATGATAAACCCAATCCATAGGAGTATCTTAGAACTAAATTGATGTTTTGCCCAAATGCATTACCACCGTCCACGAAGGTAAATAGGCGGAGGGTTTTATCCACCCCAGAACCCGGGACGGGGAAGGTGTATTCCACGTTGCTGACAATCTTAGATTGTCCGCCCGTTGGCTGATAAGCGCCAATATAGGTGTTGTAGTACTGCGGCCCTAAAGAGCCTGGAGAATAGCCGCGCACAGAACCAATACCGCCTACATAGTAGTTTTTGGTAATCGGGAATGGATTGCTGCCATAAGCCTGACCGTAACCCACTTCACCATTAAAGGACAGAATATTGGCCTTCGAAAAGGAGTGATATTTCTGATACTGACCATAAATACGATAAAAAGTGAGGTCTCCGACAGGGGTTCCAACTTCGCCCGAGAGCTGCTCCAAAGAGCCGGTCGACGGAATCAACGAGCTGTCGCGACCGTCGCGTGCCCAACCAACAGTTAAAGGAACGTTGTAAGTAGTCACTGTGCCAGGGTAGCCCGGTGAAGCCACTCCATAACTCATTGCGTAATTTAAATACGGTATTGGCGTGTTGGCAGAGGTTTTAATTTGAAAGGCCTCTAGACCGGTTCCAAAAAATACTCTATCCACTTCTGTATACGGCACACCAAATTTAATATTCGATCCGACGGACTTAATTTGGTAATCAGGATCGCCAGCGTAATACAAAGGCTTGGATGAGCGGTAGTACAAGTCTGTATAGCGACTAATGCCATCCTCAGTGAAATAAGGATCGTAATTAGAAAGGGTTAAGTTCTGAGTAATCTTGCCCAAGGATGCATTCAAACCAATTGCAGTACCGGTACCAAAGGCGTTATCTTGATTAATACCAGCAGACAAAATCAATTTCTCAGTTGAGGAGAAGCCGGCACCAATGGTAATTGCACCTGTTGGCTTTTCAGTCACCTTAACGTTGACGTCAACTTGATCTGGAGAGCCAGGAACATCTTCCGTTGTGATATCTGTCTCAGTAAAGTAGCCTAAACGACCTAAGCGCTTTTTAGATAAATCAATCTTATCGCTATCAAACCAAGAGCTTTCAAACTGACGCATTTCGCGACGAATCACCATATCGCGAGTTTTAGCATTGCCAGAAATAGCGACCTGACGAACATAGATTCGGCGACCAGGATCAACCACCAAAGTGAGATCTACCTCAGCTATATCACGGCGGATATCCGGCTGAGGGTTAATGGTTGCAAACGCATAACCATAAGAACCCAAGACTTCAGCAATCGCCTTAGTGCTCTCTGTTAATTTAGCGGATGAGAAAGTATCTCCCGGCTTGAGCACAATCAACTGCATCAACTCTGATTCTTTACCCAGAGTTTCACCGGCTAAACGGACATCCTTCACAGTGAACTTCTTGCCTTCACGAATACTGATCGTCAGATAAATACCTTTTTTATCTGGCGTAATGGAAACCTGAGTGGATTCAATCACAAACTCGAGATAACCACGGTTGAGATAGTACGAGCGAATATTCTCTAAATCGGCAGTTAATTTTTGCTTGGAATACAGATTGTCTTTGCTGTACCAAGACAACCATCCGCCAGTTTTTAACTGCATCTCGCTTTTTAAAGTACTTTCACTAAAAGCTTCCGTTCCGATGAAGCTAATCTCTTCAATTTTAGCGACAGGACCTTCATCAATATTGAAATACACAGCCACTTGATTTCGTTCAACCGGCGTAACGGTAGCAACCACTTCTGCCGCATACATACCCTTACCAACATATTGGCGCTTTAATTCTTGCTCAGCTTTATCGATCAACGCTTTATCGTAAAAACGCGCTTCAGCCAAACCAACCGCCTTTAAAGACTTACGAACAACTTCAGGATCAAATTCTTTCATCCCAGTAAATTCAATACGAGCAATCGTAGGACGCTCCTCAACAATCACAATCAGCACATTGCCCTGAGCTTGAATCTGGACGTCTCTAAAAAAACCTGTGGTGTAAAGGGCCTTAATCGATTCAGCGCCCTTTTCTTCGGTAAAGGTGTCGCCCACTTGAACAGGCAGATAACTAAAGACTGTTCCTGGTTCTACGCGCTGCAAACCTTCAACACGAATATCTTTCACTACAAATGAGTCGGCTGCAGATGCATTCAAACTCAACCCAAGCGCAAAAAATACCAGGGTATGGGTAACGAAGCGGGCAAAAATACGGAAAGAATATGTCAGAGAATTCAAGGCGAAATATAGCGTTGTAAATCGTTAAACAAGGCCAGCAACGACATAGAAATCAGCAAAAGGAAGCCCACTTTTTGGAGCTGCTCCTGCATTGATGTCGAAATCCGCTTACCGGCTACCAACTCCCATGCATCATACAGTAGCTGACCCCCATCTAGCATTGGAAAAGGGAGCAAATTCAACAAACCAATGCTAATACTCATAAGTGCTAAAAAGGCTAAAAATGGCTGCCACCCTACCTGGGCTGATTTACCCGCCATATCGGCAATACTGATGGGTCCGCTAAGCTGTTTTAGGGAGGTGCTTCCGGTAAATAATCCGGCCATGAGCCTTGCAGAAACCTTGGTAACCACCCAGACCCTTTCAGACGCAAATACGAGTGCATCTATTGGCCCTAACTTGAGATCCTGCCACTCTGCCAGGGGTGTTAAAGCAGGCAAAATGCCCAGCGCCAGTATTGGGTCGCTATTAGGGGTAATTTTGGGCAAATCTATGGCATAAAAGGCCTTAACTGAAATTACGCCAGCAGGAGTTTCAAGCTCCAAGGCAAATCCATTCTCCCCAGTAAGAGCATCCATCAAACTCCAGCGCAAGGCATTCCAGCTTGGAACAGGAGAAAAATCACCAAAAAGGGGCGCATTAACCTGTCCAGAGCCTAAATCCTGCCATCCAATCACCCGATCGCCTCCTGCTAGCCCGAGCTTGGCAGCAACAGAATGCTCAGGGGGATTCTGCAAAACTGCTGGCAATTGTGGGGCACCAGATATATAGATAAAAGTAAAAAAGATGATTGCTAGAAAAAAATTGGCGAAGGGGCCAGCGGCCACAATGAAAGATCGTTGCCAAAGCGGCTTTCGATCAAAGGCCTGAGACTCCTCGGCTGGCGAAATAGCTTGCTGAGGGTCTCGACCATCGAGCAACTTGACATAGCCACCCAAAGGAATCGATGCCAATACCCACTCTGTTTTATTTTTCGCGTGATAAGTAAATAAAGGCTTACCAAATCCAATTGCAAAACGCAGCACACGAACTCCGCAGCAGCGAGCCGCTAAAAAATGTCCAAACTCATGAAAGCTGACCAGGATTCCGAGGGTCAATAAAAACGCAGCAAGAGTAATCAATGCTTGCAAAGAGCATCCCTCACTACCTCTTGCGCAGATTGACGAGCGCGCGCATCTACATCCAAAATTATTTCTAGAGATTTTGCATTCACGGAGGCGATGGAATTCAATACCTTCTCCACTACCACCGGAATCTGCAAGTACGGCAAACCTTCCTCTAAGAAAGCGGCAACAGCAATTTCATTGGCAGCATTGAGAACAGTTGGCGCAGTGCCGCCAGCGTAAGCAGCAGCAAATGCTAAAGAAAGACATGGAAAACGTTCCAGCTCGGGCTCAGCAAAACTCAAGGATGCTAATTGCGTCAAACTCAATGGCGCTACACCAGCATCAATGCGTTCTGGCCATGCTAGGCCATAAGCGATAGGGGTGCGCATGTCGGGTTGACCCAACTGGGCTAAAACAGAACCATCACGATAACGGACCATTGAATGAACAAGGCTTTGCGGATGAATCAATACTTTAATTTTTTCTAAAGGTAAGCCAAATAACCAAAAAGCCTCGATGACCTCCAGACCTTTATTCATCATCGTTGCAGAATCTACTGAAATTTTTCTACCCATCACCCAATTGGGATGTGCGCAGGCTTGTTCTGGAGTAATGCTTGCCAGCTGTTCAAGCGGGGTATTTCTGAATGGTCCACCTGAAGCGGTTAACCAAAGCTCCTCCACCCCTAAGCTGGGATTGAGATCCTTAGAAAATCGACTGGGCAGACACTGAAAGATCGCATTATGTTCACTATCAATTGGCAATAACTCGCCACCACCTACTTTCATTGCCTGCATGAATAAATCACCGGACATGACCAATGCTTCTTTATTTGCGAGCAATACCCTTTTGCCTGCTTTAGCGGCAGCTAATGCTGGAACCAATCCTGCAGCACCTACAATGGCGGCCATTACAGTGTCGCAATCAGATTGGGTAACGGCACTCACCAAAGCTTGCGGTCCATACAAGACTTCGGTATTTATTTTTCTATCTAGCAAAAGCTTAGTTAATCGGGCTGCGCCAGCGGCATCAGCCACTACAGCAATGGCTGGATGAAACTCAGCACACTGATCAGCAAGCACATCAACCTGTTTTGCTGCAGTTAGCGCAACCACCTTAAATCGATCTGGATGCGCACGTATAACGTCCAGCGTATTAACACCGATAGACCCCGTTGAGCCTAAGATAGCAACCCGCCTCACAGACATCACACCAATCTCGCCAAGAGTGCTGCGATTGGCATAGCTGGAATTAAAGCATCTACACGATCCAATACTCCGCCATGGCCTGGCAATAAATGACTAGAATCCTTGACGCCAGCCAAGCGCTTTAGCTGGGACTCAAATAAGTCTCCGAAAATACTGAAGGCAGTCAACACCGTCACCATCAAGAACATCGGCACCCATCCAAAGCGGATGGCCCATGCACCAAACAAAGTGGATTCAAAGGGTAAAAAGTAAACACATAAGAATGCATACAAGTAGCAAAGGATTAAGCCGCCAATGGCGCCTTCAATAGATTTGCCGGGGCTAATTTGCACAGCAAGCTTATGTTTACCAAAAGCTTTCCCAACAAAATATGCGCCAATGTCTGCAACCCATACTAGAGCGATGCTGCTGAGCAAAAAGATGAGTCCTAGCTCACGCAAGAACACTAATGCAAACCAAGTAGCTGGCAACACAATTAAACCCAGCACCACATAAAAAGGTCTCAGCTTTTCTAGTGAGAGATTCATCCCTTTAGCCAATAGAAAAGGTGCCACAAAAAACCAGAATATGACTGCTAGAAGTAAGAGAGCAAATTGCCATGCAGGATTTTGCATGCCTAGTAAAAACAGAATAATGACTAAGCAAAATAAAGCGTATATCCAAGCAGCGCGGCCTGCCTCAGGCGCAAGCAAGCGACTCCACTCCCAAGCGGCGGCTAACAAAGCTACCAAAAAGAAAGCGCCAATGTAAATCTGGGGGAGTAGAAACAAGATGGGCAGCAGTACCGCCAATAGGACAAGGGCGGTAATGACTCTGGTTTTTAGCATGGGGAATGTATTGGCAATGAACTACGTCAAACTGCATCGCTCGTTGCTTGCGACGCAAGCTGAGCACTAGTGCGACCAAAGCGACGCTCGCGCTGACTAAACCAGTCAAATGCCTTGTGCAACTCTTTCTCATCAAAGTCAGGCCACAAGACATCGGTGAAATACAGCTCGGTGTAGGCCAGTTGCCACAACAAGAAATTACTTACACGCTGCTCACCGCCAGTCCGAATAAACAAATCAGGCTCCGGAGCATAAGCCATCGAAAGATGGGGTTGAAGCACCTCTTCACAAACCTGTTCGGGCTTCAAGTCAGGATTGGCAATCAGGCATTTTTGCATTGCCTGCAAGATATCCCAGCGACCACCGTAGTTTGCTGCGATCGTGAATGTTAAGCTCTTGCAGTCAGCAGTCTTTTTTTCGGAAAACTCCACCATCTCTTGAATCGCAGCATCAAAGCGACTTAAGTCCCCAATTAAACGTAAAGCGATATCGTTTTCTGCTAGACGAGACACCTCGCCCTTGAGAGACTTTAGAAACAACTTCATTAAGAATCCCACCTCTTCCGGTGGGCGACGCCAGTTTTCAGAGCTAAAAGCAAAGACCGTTAAGTACTCAACGCCAAGCTTGCGGCACTCTTGAACAATCTTACGAACGGCACTCAGCCCTTCCGAGTGTCCAGCAACGCGAGGCATCATCCGCTTACTAGCCCAGCGCCCATTTCCATCCATAATAATTGCCACATGGCGAGGTACAGCATTGACCTCTGGAATGGCTAGGGTTGAACTGGAATGTTGTGTCATGAAAAGCTAAAAATTCAGGACGGCTTTAAACCGTCATGATCTCTTTTTCTTTTTCAGAAACGATCTTATCAACATCGATCACTGCTTTATCAGTCATCTTCTGAATTTCATCTGTAGCACGACGCTCTTCATCCTCGGAAATTTCTTTATCCTTAGTAAGACGCTTTAAATGCTCATTAGCGTCACGACGCAAATTACGAACAGCAATCTTAGTTTCTTCACCCTCGTTCTTCACAACTTTAGTGAGGTCGCGGCGGCGCTCTTCAGTCAAAGCAGGCATTGGCACGCGGATTACCGTACCTTGAGATGCTGGGTTTAAGCCTAAATCAGAATCACGAATCGCCTTTTCAATGACTGCAACCATCGTCTTTTCAAATGGCTGAACATTAATGGTGCGGGCATCCGCTAAACCCAGGCTAGCAACCTGACTTAATGGCGTTGGATTACCGTAGTAATCCACCTGAATGTGCTCCAAAATTCCTGGGTTAGCACGGCCAGAACGAATCTTGGCTAAATTGGTCTTCAAAGCATCAAGAGACTTTTGCATCTTTTGATCGGTATTAGTTTTAATTTCTGCTGCTGACATCAGACCTCCTATTAAACGTGTACTAAAGTACCTTCGGGTTCACCTTGCACTACACGCATTAACGCGCCTGGCTTGAGAATTGAAAATACTTTGATTGGTAATTTGCGATCACGGCACAATGCAAATGCAGTTGCATCCATGACTTGTAGATTCTTGATTAAAGCTTCGTCAAACGTAATTGTTTTATATAAAGTTGCTGCTGGATCTTTAACGGGATCGGCACTATAAATACCATCCACTTTCGTTGCTTTGAGCATGATCTCAACACCCATCTCAGCACCACGCAGAGCAGCGGCTGTGTCAGTGGTAAAGAATGGATTGCCTGTACCAGCGGCAAAAATAACAACCTTACCTTCACCCATTGCACGAATCGCACGTGGACGAATGTATGGCTCAACCACTTGATCCATACGAAGCGCAGACTGCACGCGCGCTTCAACACCTTTTTGGCGTAGTGCATCTTGCAATGCAAGGGAATTCATCATGGTTGCCAACATACCCATGTAATCTGCCGTTGCGCGATCCATTCCAGCTGCGCCACCTGCAACACCACGGAATATATTTCCGCCACCAATCACAATGGCTAGCTCTACACCGCTATTCACAACATCAGCAATTTCCTTAACCATGGAATCGATGGTGACTGGATTAATGCCAAAAGCATCGTCACCCATAAGGGCTTCACCAGATAGTTTTAAGAGGACTCGTTTGTAGGCTGGCATGTTTTTTATTTTCCGTAATTTGCCAAGTAATTAATTTACTTAGCTTATTGATCTTTAAGCACTTTTTAATATCTCCGCCAAATTATAAAGGGCTTGGGAAGGATCAAAGAAAAGGGCACAGAAACTAAGGTTTCTATGCCCTTTTGGGTATTACCAACTAGCGGGGCAAGCCCCAAAACAGCTAATTAAGCAGTTGCTTTAGAGGCGGCAGCCACTTGCGCAGCCACTTCAGCCGCAAAGTCGTCTTGACGCTTCTCAATGCCCTCGCCTACAACAAACATAGTGAAACCCTTGATTGTTGTATTTGCAGCCTTGAGCATTTGCTCAACAGTTTGCTTGTCGTTCTTCACGAAAGTCTGGTTCAACAAAGAAACCTCTTTAAGGAACTTCTGAATAGAACCTTCAACCATCTTTTCAACGATTTCTGGTGGTTTGCCAGATTCAGCCGCTTTTTGAACGGCAACGCTACGCTCAACAGCAATCGCTTCAGCAGGAACGTCAGCCATAGACAAAGCCACTGGCTTCATTGCAGCAATATGCATCGCTACATCTTTAGCAGCAGTTTCATCGCCCTCGAACTCAACCATCACACCGATACGAGTGCCGTGGAGGTAAGAGACTAACTTGTTGCTACCAGCAAAACGCTTGAAGCGACGTGGCATGATGTTCTCACCAATCTTACCGATCAGTGCGCTACGAACTTCATCAACAGTTTGCCCATTCAATGGCAATGCTAACAATGCAGCTACGTCAGCTGGGTTCTTTTCAGCAACCAACTTCACACAGTCATTTACAAATGCCAAGAAATCATCGTTCTTAGAAACAAAATCAGTCTCACAGTTCACTTCTAACAATGCACCAGTAGTGCCATTGATAGAAGTTGCAACGATGCCTTCAGCCGTTACACGAGAAGCCGCTTTACCTGCTTTGCTACCCAGCTTTACACGCAGAATCTCTTCTGCACGAGCCATATCACCATCAGCCTCAGTTAAAGCCTTTTTGCACTCCATCATCGGAGCATCAGTCTTGGCGCGTAACTCACCAACCATTGCAGCGGTAATAGCGGCCATTATTCAGCTTTCCCTTCTTCAACAAACTCTTCTTCACCTTCTTTAACTGCTGTCAAGATTTCTTGAACAGAGTTAGCTTTGCCTTCGAGGATTGCATCAGCAATACCGCGCGCATAGAGGAGAACCGCTTTGCTGGAGTCATCGTTACCAGGAATAATGTAATCAACGCCTTCTGGTGAGTGGTTGGTATCCACAACAGCGATTACTGGAATACCAAGCTTGTTAGCTTCAGTAATAGCAATCTTGTGATAACCAACGTCCACAACGAAAATCGCATCAGGAACGCCATTCAAATCCTGAATACCGCCAAGTGCTTTTTGCAATTTGTCGAGATCACGATCATTAGTCAACGCTTCTTTCTTGGAAAGCTTTTCCCAGTCGCCAGCTTCTTTAGCAACCGCCATGTCTTTCAAACGCTTCAGGGAACCTTTAACAGTTTTGAAATTGGTGAGCGTACCGCCCAACCAACGGCTGTCGATGTAAGGCATACCAGCACGAGCCGCTTCTTCAGCAATGATCTCGCGTGATTGACGCTTAGTACCAACAAATAAAATAGTGCCACGATTAGCAGCAACTTGTTTTGCAAATTTCAGTGATTCCTGAAACATTGGCAATGTTTTTTCCAAGTTGATGATGTGGATTTTGTTGCGATGACCGAAAATAAATGGGGCCATCTTTGGGGACCAGAAGCGTGTTTGGTGACCAAAATGGCAACCGGCTTCCAGCATTTGACGCATAGTTACTGACATAACTTCTCCTAAGGGTTGGTTCTAAAGTTGAGTCCTAGCTGCGCTAAAAAACGCCACCCTGGAAGGCTCAACTTGCGATTTCAAGTCCAAGATAGACCTGAGACCGAAATTATAGCTTAAATATCAATGCTCTAGCTGACTCCACACTCTTCCAAGTGAGTGGTTAAATCATCAAAATTAGCACTAGAAGGTCTAAAAACGCAGTAATTGCTCAAATTTTAGGCAATTATGGCAAACCAAAACTCCCCAAGTCGTTGATAATCAAGGCATGAATAGTGTATTTACCGCAGAAAAAGACATCCTAGGGATGCGCGAAGCTGGCCGCTTAGCCAGCGAAGTACTTGATCATGTGGCCCCCCACGTCAAAGCTGGAGTTACTACTGGCGAATTGGATCGGATTTGCCATAACTACATGCGCGACATCCAAAAAACCATTCCGGCCCCGCTGAACTATCAACCACCTGGCTACCCACCTTTTCCAGCATCCATCTGCACCTCAGTGAATGATGTGATCTGTCACGGCATTCCAGGAGACAAAGTTCTCAAGACGGGTGATGTTGTGAACCTAGACATTACTGTTATCACCCATGATGGTTATTACGGTGACACCAGTCGCATGTTTATGGTGGGTGAAGTCTCTGTCATG
The DNA here is from genome assembly GCF_018881605.1 of Polynucleobacter sp. UB-Tiil-W10. Taxonomy (GTDB): domain Bacteria; phylum Pseudomonadota; class Gammaproteobacteria; order Burkholderiales; family Burkholderiaceae; genus Polynucleobacter. The sequence continues at coordinate 1,393,295 of NZ_JACVPZ010000001.1, read as the reverse complement.
GCAAAGCGCCTCACGCAAATTACTTTTGAATGTATGTGGCTGGGCATTGCCCAAGTAAAACCGGGCGCATCGCTTGGTGACATTGGCCATGTGATTCAGACTCATGCTGAAAAAGCCGGTTACTCAGTTGTAAGGGAATACTGCGGTCACGGCATTGGCAAAGTATTTCACCAAGACCCACAAATTCTTCACTACGGCAAACCGGGTACTGGTGAAAAATTAGAAGCAGGCATGACATTTACGATTGAGCCCATGATCAACGCTGGCAAACGCGATATTCGTACCATGCCTGACCAGTGGACCGTAAAGACAAAAGATCGCAGCCTCTCCGCGCAGTGGGAGCATACCCTTTTAGTTACCGCAACCGGGGTTGAGGTGCTAACGTGGTCGGAAGGTAGCAACCCTCCCCCAGATTGCGTTAAGGGCCTTTCATTTAGACCTTCATTAGCAAGCGTTTAATACGATGAGTCAGTCGCAGGCAGCCAGCAATATTACTGATGCAGCCAGTCTGCGTTCTGCTCGAGAGATTGCTTACACAGAATTTAAAAAAACACAGTCAGTCAGTAAATTAACCAAGCAACTCTCCAAACTGAGCGATCAACTCCTCAGTCATTTATGGAGTAGTTTTGGTTTAAATAATGAAGCCGCTCTAGTGGCGGTTGGTGGCTTTGGTAGAGGCGCCTTATTTCCCTACTCCGATATCGATATCTTGATTTTGCTACCAGCTGATGAAAAACAGTCGCAAGCTTTATCAAAGCAAGTAGAGCAATTTGTTGCAAGCTGCTGGGATACTGGCTTAGAAATTGGCTCCTCAGTCAGAAATGTTGCTGAATGTATATCTGAATCAGAGCAAGACATTACCGTCCGCACTTCCCTGCTGGAGGCACGACTTATTTGCGGCAAAAAACAACTCTTCAAAGACTTTGCCAAGGCCTTTGAAGCAGCGATGGATCCAAAAGCATTCTTTCAGGCCAAACAAGCAGAGCAGATTCAGCGTCACTATAAATATCAAAACACGCCTTACTCCTTAGAGCCGAATTGCAAAGAGAGCCCTGGCGGCTTACGTGATTTACAGGTCATTTCTTGGATTAGTAAGGCAGCATTATTGGGGGATACCTTTAAGGACCTCAATGAGGCCGGCCTTGTTACGCAGCGCGAACTGACTGAGCTCAATCGCAATCAACGCTTCCTAGAAACCTTGCGCGCTAACTTGCATTTGCTGGCTGGACGAAGACAAGATGTTCTTGCTTTTGACCTACAGGCAGCGCTTGCGGCGTCAATGGGAATTAAAGAAGAATCGCCCCGTCAAGCTAGCGAAGCCATCATGCGTCGCTACTACTGGGCAGCTAAAGCAGTAACGCAATTAAATGATGTGCTCTTACAAAATATTGAGGCCCTTCTCTTTCCACAAGAGTCTAGGACGATTCTCTCTATTCCAGGTGAAGGTAATGAGTACTTCATTGAGCGACAGGGTGTGCTGGACATTACTGATCCGCAGCTCTATCAAAAACATCCAGAACAAATTTTGCGCACCTTCTTGGTCTTTGCACAAACGGCCAATGTAAAAAGTCTATCGGCCACTATTTTTAGGGCCCTATATAACGCCCGCCAAAAAATGGATAGTCAATGGCGCGCCAACCCAGTTAATCGTGCACTCTTTATTGAGATTCTCAAGCAACCCGAGGGCGTAAGCCGTGCGTTTCAGTTAATGAATCGTAGTAGCGTTTTAGGCCGCTACCTTCCCGCCTTCAGAAAAATTGTTGGGCAGATGCAGCATGATTTATTTCACATTTATACCGTTGATCAACATATCCTCATGGTGTTGCGTAATGTGCGCCGCTTCATGGTTGTTGAATACACTCATGAATTCCCTTTCTGCAGCAGCTTAATCGCCCACTTTGAAAAGCCTTGGCTACTCGTAATCGCCGCCCTTTTTCATGACATCGCTAAAGGTCGTGGCGGTGATCACTCGCAACTGGGCAAAGCGGACATGCGTAAATTTGCTAAAGACCATGGCTTAGATAAAAAAGATACCGAGCTATTGATATGGCTAGTGGCAGAGCATCTCAATATGAGCCAGTTTGCGCAAAAGCAAGATATTACCGATCCTGATGTTGTCAAGGCCTTTGCGAAGAAGATGGGTGATGAGCGTCACCTCACGGCACTGTACTTATTAACCGTGGCGGATGTCCGCGGTACCAGCCCTAAAGTTTGGAATGCCTGGAAAGGCAAACTCTTGGAAGATCTTTATCGTGCAACACTCAGAGTGTTGGGCGGCGCAAAACCAGATGCCTCATCAGAATTAGCTCAACATCAAGAAGAATCCAGAGAAAAATTACGCCTTTACGGCATCAATGATGATGCTTACGAGGATCTGTGGAAGCAATTGGATGTCGCTTTCTTCTTAAGACAAGATTCTTCTGACATTGCTTGGCTTACAAGGCATTTATTTAACAAGGTCAATAGCGATCAACCGATTGTGAGAGCACGGCTATCTCCTATTGGCGAAGGACTCCAAGTAGCTGTCTATGTAAAGGATCAAGAAGATCTCTTTGCCAGAATCTGTGCTTACTTTGAAAGACACGGTTTCTCAATTTGGGATGCCCGCATTCATACCACGCGTCATGGCTATGCCCTAGATACATTCCAAATCTCTGGGAGCAACTTGGTAGATGAAGGCGGTAGTTATCGCGACATCATTCAATTGGTTGAATTTGAATTAACGGCGGCTTTAACCAACGCTGATCCCCTACCCAATCCAAGCATGGGCCGCCTATCTAGGCAATCACGCACATTCCCAATTCAGCCACGCGTACATATGGTTCCAGATGATCGCGGCAGGTACTACACCTTAGCACTCTCTGCGAATGACCGCACCGGTCTGCTTTATACAATTTCAAGAGTCTTGGCAAAACACCAGGTCTCTATTCATACCGCCAGAATTAATACGCTAGGGGAACGAGTGGAAGACGTTCTTCTCTTGGATGCTGCCAACCTAGGCAAGAATCCCAAACTACAGATACAGCTTGAAACAGAATTGCTTGAGGCTTTAGGGGCTTAAAAATTCTTGATCTAAATAATCAAAAACCACCCTCGGGTGGTTTTTTGCTTCTGATGGAGAAATCTTTTTCTCTTAGGCTTTACTCTTGTGAGCATCCAAACTATAGGCGCCGCCGCCAGAAGCTGCCAATACTAATAAGCCGCCCATAATGGCCATATTCCTCACGAATATCAGCTGGGCAATAAGCGCTGCATCTTCTGGGGCAGACCAAAATGCATGACCAATCAAACTTGCACCCAATGTAAAGCCTGCCAAACCAATGGCAGCAATACGCGTCTGGTAGCCAAGGATTAAAGCCAGACCTCCTACTATTTCGATGGCAGTGACCATCCAAACTAAAATAGCAACCACAGGAACGCTCAAAGAGCCAAAATAAGCACCTGTATCCTCGATGCCCATCAACTTTAGAATCCCAGCCGGTAAAAATAGAGTCGCAATCGCAATGCGTCCAATTAAATTTAATGTGCTTTGAGCCTTATTCATGCAACCCCTTCAATAATTTGATCGCAATTTGCAACCAGTACATCTTACTTTAATAAGTCCATCATGGCCGCCTCATCAATGACCGGCACACCAAGCTCTTCTGCTTTGGTGAGCTTGCTACCAGCATCAGCTCCGGCAACAACATAGTCTGTTTTCTTGGAGACTGATCCAGCTACCTTGGCACCTGCTTTTTCTAGCAGCTCTTTGGCCTCATCTCTTGTCATCGTTGGGAAGGTGCCTGTCAGAACGAAGGTCTTGCCGGCAACTGCTGCACTAATGATCTTTTTTTCAATAGCAAGTTGCATGCCTGAGGCAAGTAGCTGTTCAATCACCTCTCGGTTGTGCGCCTCTTGCATAAAGCTCGTGATGGAATCCGCAACAACTGGGCCAACATCTTTAACAGTCAGCAGATCTTCTATGCCTGCATCCATCAAAGCGTGCATAGATTGGTAATGATTTGCTAAATCCTTAGCAGTGGTCTCACCCACGTGACGAATACCTAATGCAAAGATAAATCGAGCTAGGGTCGTATTTCTAGATTGATTAATTGCTTGCAGGAGATTATCAGCTGACTTCTCGCCCATACGCTCTAAGTTTGCAAGCGCAGTAAAGCCAAGGCGATAGAGATCTGCTGGCGTTCTTACCAAATTATGATCAACCAACTGATCGACGATTTTCTCACCCAGGCCCTCAATATCGAGAGCCCTTCTATGGGCAAAGTGAATTAGCGCCTGTTTACGCTGTGCGCCACAAAAAAGACCGCCACTACAACGGGCTACCGCCTCATCAGCCAAGCGCTCGATATGTGAATCGCATACTGGACAGCGGGTAGGCATTTGAAACTCTTGAGTATTCGTGGGACGTCGATCCTTGATGACGGAAACAACTTCTGGAATCACATCTCCTGCTCTACGAACTGAAACGGTATCCCCAATTCGTACATCTTTGCGTTTGACTTCATCTTCATTGTGTAGCGTCGCATTCGTTACGATTACGCCACCAACTTCTACTGGCGCCAATCTAGCTACTGGAGTAATTGCACCTGTGCGTCCAACCTGGACATCAATTCCTAACACGGTAGTCAAAGCCTCTTGTGCTGGGTACTTGTGCGCCAAAGCGAATCTAGGCGCCCGTGAGACAAAACCCAGTCTTGCCTGTTCTGAAAATGAATTGACCTTGTAGACAACACCATCGATATCATATGGCAGTTCATCACGCTTGGCACCAATCTCGATATAGAAAGCTAAGATCTCCTCCACTGAATGCAAAACCTTACGCTCAGAGCAAACAGGTAGGCCAAGTTCGGCGTAAGCATTGAGTAGCCCTTCATGAGTTTTGGGTAGCCAGGATTGAGGCTCCAGCGCACCCAAGCCATAAGCAAAGAAAGAAAGTGGTCGTTTAGCAGTAATCTTGGAATCTAGTTGACGAAGGCTACCTGCTGCAGCATTGCGTGGATTAGCGAACTCTTTCTCACCCAACTGTGCGGCCTGCCGATTCATCTTCTCGAAGTCCTTGAGATACATAAAGACCTCACCACGCACTTCTAGGACCTGAGGAATATTTTTCCCGATAAGTTTAAGTGGGATGGCGCGAATAGTTTTGATATTAGACGTGACATCTTCGCCGCTTGCGCCATCACCACGAGTTGCTGCCGTGACTAATGAACCATTTTCATAACGCAGAGAAATCGCTAAACCATCGAACTTTAATTCACCCGCATAGGTCACATGATCAGTATGCAGAGCCTCGCAACAACGGCGATCAAAGGCAACGAGCTCAGCATCTTCAAAGGCATTATTTAAAGAAAGCATTGGTACTGCATGGGTAACTGAATCAAATTCTTTTAATGCCGCTCCGCCTACGCGCTGAGATAAAGATTCTGGCGTAATCCATTCGGGGTGAGCGGCTTCAATATCAATTAACTCTCTATAGAGGCGGTCATACTCAATATCAGGAAGAAGCGGATTATCTAAAACGTAATAAGCGTGCTCTAAGCGAGCAAGCTCTCCTTGCAAGAATGCGTAGCGCTCCGCTAAATTTGTCGGACTAGTGGACGACAAAGTGATTTCCTAGCTAAATAGTCTACTAGCTGTAGAGGATCCAGCAGGAACGCCAGATTTCTCAAGATTGGCATAGAGAACATCGAGGTGCTGACGAATACTAATCACAGCAGCTCCACTCAAATTAATGCAATTATCGTCCACTAAACGCCCGTGAGCGACTTGCGCAATCTCCACACCTTCTGACAACATTCTTTCAAATGCACGCTCTTCTTGTGGCACCAAAGGAACTTCTAGCAATAGTGTCACTTGGGTTACAGACTTATTGGGATCTAAATCATTGCTATTAAAAATTAATATGCCCTTACTCAGATACTCATACTGGCGACCATTACGGGCCAACTTAAAGCCACGCTGACGCATCAGAGCATCAAAGTTACCCCAAGGGCAAGGCTCATCAAACAGCACATTAATACTTAATTGAATATCGCTCTCAGCGGCCATCACATCTAATTCTTTAGCGTTATCTAGCATTGTGCTTACGCTAGGCATATCGATTTGCGAACCCAAGGTTTCAGCAAGCGCTTGAGCGCGAGAGCAGAAATCAGATAACTCCAAAACACCGATAGCACCCTTACGGCTTGCTAACTGAATAGCCAACTGCAATTCAGAATAAGATGCCTCAGGCTTTAATTCTTCCCAATCTTCAGCAGCATCAATATCGGCATTTAAGCCTTCACACATCCAACGTGCAGTCGATTGAGCCTCAAGGTCAGTCCAAGCATATATTTCATCAAGAATTTCGGAGCCGCTAATGCTCTCATCAAAACGAAGTGTAATTACACAATCAATACGCGGATCAATAACAAACTTTTCAGGAGCTGAAATAGTTGTTGTCATCGCCTCACCAAAACTGGGCTCTGCTCTACTGGAGGTAATGTTATCGCCAAAGCCTTGACTAAAACTAGGCTCACGCGCAAAATGATCATCCGCAGAATATTCGCTTTGTTCCTTTGCTTTGCGGCGTGCACGAGCATACTTAAAATTCAGAATGGCTACTGCCATCAGAATCAACAGACCAATAACGGCAAGCGCCAATTGCAAATCAGACAAGCCCAACATCGTCATCATTTGCTCTACGTACACTTAGGCAGCCTCTACCATTGAAACAGCAGAAGAAATATCAACCGCAACAATGCGGGATACACCCTGCTCTTGCATCGTGACACCAATCAATTGATGGGCGATTTCCATAGTGATTTTGTTATGAGATATAAACAAAAATTGTGTCTTATCAGACATTTTGGCTACTAGCTGTGCATAACGCAAGGTATTTGCATCATCCAATGGAGCATCAACCTCGTCAAGTAAACAGAATGGGGCTGGGTTCAAGAGGAAGAGTGAGAACACTAAGGCAATTGCAGTTAAAGCCTTTTCACCGCCTGATAAGAGATAAATGGAGCTATTTTTCTTGCCGGGAGGCTGGGCCATTACTTGTACGCCAGCGTCTAGAATCTCTTCGCCAGTCATTACCAATTCAGCATGACCACCACCAAATAACTCAGGGAAGAGTTTTCCGAAATGCAGATTGACTTGATCAAAGGTGCCTTGCAATAAGTCACGTGTTTCAGCATCGATTTTAGCAATCGCATCTGTCAAAGTCTGCATTGCTTCGTTTAAGTCAGCTGATTGCGCATCCAAGAACTGTTTACGCTCACGTGAGCTTGACAACTCATCTAGCGCAGCCATATTCACTGGACCTAAGGACTGAATTTCTGTATTCAAGCGATTTACTTCGCTCTGTAAGGCGCCAACCTTTAGATCTGCACTGAAGTTAGCTTCGAGCGCTGTGAGGTCAGCTTCAGCATCAGACAATAAAGTAGCAAATTGCTCAAAGTTCAAGCGTGCAGCCTGTTCGCGCAATTGCAAATCAACCACTTTGTCACGCATTGGTTGCAAGCTACGCTCAACCTGCATACGGGACTCATCAGCTTCGCGCAATTGATGTAACAAAGCATCTTGTTCAGTGCGGGCATTTGCTAAAGCAGCTTCGCGTGCGCTACGGGCCAGCAATAAGCCCTGTAGCTTATCTTGCGCTTCCTCATCACTTAAGGTTTCTAATTCTTGAGCCGCGGCATCATGCTTATCTTGAATTTCCATGATTTGAGTACGGGCAGTACTTTGATCACGCTGCAAATCAGCGATACGCTGTTGCAAAGAGCGGGTTGCAAAAGCAGCCTCTTGAGCAGACATCTCAGCAGCGCGGAGGGATTCACGTAAACGATCACGCTCCTCGGTGGATCGCTCTAATTTTTCATGAGCAATTTCTAAGCCTTCTTGCAAAGCTTGCTTGGACTCTTCAGATTCAAGCAACTCAGCGGCAGACTGTTCTTGGGTCTGAGACAACTGCTCCATCTGTTGACGCAGCTCACTCAACTCACCCTGAATCTGCGCTGCACGTTGACTATATTGCTCTTCAGCTTGAGTCAGCTGCATTCTTTCTACTTCAAAACCATGGGCTTCTTGAACAGCATGTTCAGCATTCTCGCGAGCTTGTTCAGCGGCTTGATGTGCTGCTTGATAGTTTGCTACACATTGATCCAGCTCACTTTTGAGCTCGCTTTGCATGAGTTGTTGCGCGCGTAATTGCTTCTCGAGACTTTCCATCTCTTGAGCACGCGCCAACATACCAGCTTGCTCAGAATCAGCCGCGTAAAGTTGTACGCCAACACGGCTAACGAGGTGACCTTGTTGAGTAACAAATGCACCACCAGCCGGTAATTTTTCACGGCGATGCAATGCATCCTCAAGACTGCTAGCGATATAAATATTGTCTAGCCACTCTTGTAATACTGAAGTAAGTCTTGGTGCGCCAGCACTTTGCACACGGCTCAACAATGGCGTGAAATCAGCCGGTGCAGAAGTATGAGCAGGAGTAATTTCTTCTGTGAGCAAAATTGCCAAACGGCTAGGAGGTGCATCATTGGCCAAAGCCAATGTTTCTTGAACGCTCTTAGCGGTTACGGCGGCTAAACGCTCGCGCAATACGGATTCTAGGGCAGCCTCCCAGCCACTCTCCACTTTGAGCTCTTGCCAGAGACGCTTGCTCTCTTTAAGACCCTTACTTTCAAGCCAAGGCCCGATCTTGCCTTGAGCCTGAACGCTTGCTTGCAAGGCGGTCAATGCTGTCAATTTTGCTTCGGTCTGAGCAAGCTCTTGATTTGCAACTTGAATTTGTTGTTGCGCAGTATTACGTGCCTCATCTGCAGCTGGAACGCGTTGTTGAGTTTCTACAGCACGCTGTTTAGCCTCCTCAACTTTACGGGCAGCCATTGCTTGACGGTCAATAGCCGTCTGCAGTGCTTCAGCATCCGGGCGACGCAAACCATCAAACTCGCCAACTAAGCGAGTCTCGCGCCCTTTTAACTCATCGGACTGAGCAGACATGGAGCGAAGGCGTTCACCCAAACTGGCTAAGCGTTGCTCAATAGAGGCCAGTGAATCACGAGCGCTATTTAATTCACGTGAAGAATTTTGATAAGCCTCTTCACGACTTGGCATTTGCTCTTGCAAACCATTTAAATCAGCCAAGAGAGTTTGCTCTTTTTCGGCAGCTAATGAGAGTTCATGCTCAGTAGTGCGCTGTGCCTGTGCCGCATCGGTTTCTTGCACAGTCCAACGTTGTAGTTGCGCTTGCAAATCTTGGGTCTGTTGTTGCAAACGTTGGCGTGCTTCTTGCACATAATGAATCTGCGCCTCAACTTGACTAACATCAGAATTGGTTTGATACAAATCGCCTTGGGCTTGCGAAACTTTATCTTGCAATGCGTACTGTTGTGTACGCATCGTTTCTAGCTCGGCCTCAGCGTGACGCAGCTTAGCGGTCTGCTCTTCTAAGGAAACTTGCGTATCGCGAATACCATTAGCATGACGCTCTTGTTCTTTACCGGCTTCGGTCTGACGCACAAACCACAGCAGTTGTTGCTGTGACTTCATTTGCGTAGAAAGTTCAGCATGGCGCTCTGCAACTGTTGCTTGTTTTTCTAAGCGAGTTAACTGTTGATCAAGCTCGCGCAAAATATCTTCAACACGCGTTAGGTTTTCTACAGTGTCTTCTAAGCGGGATGCAGTTTCCTTACGGCGCTCTTTGTATTTAGAAACGCCAGCTGCTTCCTCCAAGAAAACGCGCAACTCTTCTGGCTTTGCTTCCAAAATTCGGTTAATCGTGCCTTGGCCAATAATGGCGTAGCCTCTTGGACCCATACCCGTGCCCAAGAAAATATCTTGAATGTCTTTACGACGAACGACTTGGTTATTAACGTAATAGCTAGAATTTCCATCACGTGTCAAAACGCGTTTGATACCCAATTCTGTAAAAGCGCTCCACTGACCTTGAGCACGGCCTTCCGTGTTATCAAAAATGAGTTCAACGCTGGCGCGGCCAGATGGTTTACGTAAGCCCGAGCCATTAAAAATAACGTCTTGCATGGATTCGCCACGCAATTCGCTGGCGCGGGATTCCCCCAAAACCCAGCGTACGGCATCAATAATGTTCGACTTTCCGCAACCGTTAGGACCCACAACTCCAATGAGTTGGCCAGGCATTTCAAAATGGGTTGGGTCTACGAAAGACTTAAAGCCGGAAAGTTTGATGGATTTCAGTTGCACGGCGGACTTTGCAGGGAAAAAAGGGGTTCAAATAAAGGGGCAAAAAATTAAAACTAAGGTGGGAAGATGATAGCAAGCTCTTGCCTGCTTAGACGCGTTTTTCCCCCATCTATATAATGATAAATCTACCTTCAGGGACAAAATCCCTTAACAATCTGATAGTTAACTAAAAAGCATGAGCCAATCACCACAAAACATCATTGAACAAGCCTGGGAAAACCGCGCAAACCTGTCTCCAGATAGCGCCCCTGGGGATGTCCGTAATGCCGTAAATGCCGTTTTAGAAGGTCTTAATGCCGGCACGATTCGCGTGGCTGAGCGCCGCGATGTCGGTAAGTGGGAGGTAAATCAATGGGTTAAGAAGGCCGTTCTGCTCTCTTTCCGCCTAGAAGACAATAAACCTATGGGTGCTGGGGGTTATACCCAGTTTTACGATAAGGTTCCTAGTAAGTTTGAAAACTACACAGCAGCTGACTTTGCTGCTGGTGGATTCCGTGTCGTTCCCCCTGCCGTAGCTCGCCGTGGCTCATTTATCGGTAAAAACGCTGTTTTAATGCCTTCCTACGTCAATATTGGCGCTTATGTCGGTGAGGGCACGATGGTAGATACCTGGGCGACAGTTGGTTCTTGCGCCCAAATTGGTAAAAACGTACACCTTTCTGGTGGCGTTGGGATTGGCGGTGTTTTGGAGCCAATTCAAGCTGGCCCAGTGATTATTGAAGATAACTGCTTCATTGGCGCCCGCTCTGAAGTTGTTGAAGGTGTTGTTATCGAAGAAAACGCTGTTTTATCCATGGGCGTCTATATTGGTCAAAGCACCAAGATCTATGACCGCGAAACTGGTGAAGTGCACTACGGTCGCGTTCCAGCCGGCTCAGTAGTTGTTCCAGGCTCCCTTCCTTCCGCTTGCGGCAAATACAGTTTGTATGCAGCGATCATTGTTAAGAAGGTTGATGCTCAAACTAGAGCAAAGACTGCCATCAACGAATTACTCCGCGACTAAGTTCAATCCATGAGCGCCACACTTGATCTCACTGAAGCTCTGATTGCCTGCCATTCTGTAACACCAGCTGATGGTGGCTGCCAAGATTTAATTACAAAGCGATTGCAGGCGATTGGTTTTCATACTGAGAGCGTTGTAAGTGGTCCTGAAAATTTCCAAGTAACCAACTTGTGGGCAATTAAAAAAGGTAAAGACGGCGATCAAGGAAAAGTCTTGGTATTTGCGGGTCACACCGACGTAGTGCCTACCGGCCCACTGGAGAAGTGGACAAACAATCCTTTTGCCCCAACGATTCGCGACGGCATGCTCTATGGGCGTGGTGCTGCTGATATGAAAACCTCTCTCGCAGGTTTTGTGGTTGCCACAGAAGAATTTATCACTACACATCCGGACCATCAAGGCTCCATTGCCTTTTTAATCACCAGTGATGAAGAAGGTCCTGCTAACGACGGCACTGTCATCATGTGCGAGCGTTTGCAAAAACAGGGGCAGCGTTTGGATTACTGTGTGATTGGTGAGCCGACATCGGTTGATAAGCTTGGTGACATGATTAAGAATGGACGTCGTGGATCTCTATCAGGCAAACTCAGAGTGCATGGCATTCAAGCGCACATCGCCTACCCTCACCTAGGTAAAAATCCAATTCATCTATCTGCACCAGCAATTTCTGCCTTAGTAGAGACTGAATGGGATAAAGGCAATCAATACTTCCAGCCTACCAGTTTTCAAATCTCCAATGTGCATGCCGGAACTGGCGCGAATAACGTTATTCCTGGTGAGTTGGTTATCGACTTTAATTTCCGCTTCTCCACCGAAAGCAAGCCAGAGCAATTACGTGAACGTCTAGAAAAGATTCTAAAAGATGCCGGCCTCAATTTTGAGATTGACTGGGTCTTAGGTGGCAGCCCTTTTATTACTGGCGATGGCGCCTTAGCGGGCGCACTTCGCACCGCCATCAAAGCAGAAACCAACATTGATACAGAACTCTCCACCACTGGTGGCACGAGTGATGGTCGCTTTATCGCCAAGATTTGCCAAGAGGTAGTGGAATTTGGCCCACTTAATGCGACTAGTCACAAAATTGATGAGTGCGTTATTGTTGATGATGTAGTACCACTCAAAAACATCTATCGCAAAACTCTCGAACTATTAATCGCATAATCGCTTAATCGCGAGCTCACCCTTTTCTCTAAAGATCCCCCTCCATCATGGACCCCGAGCCTCAGCAACAACTTACAGTAAATCAGTGTATTAATCAGAATGCACAAAAACTTGAAGCAGCCAATTTGCATTACGGTCATGGGGCAATTGATGCGCAAAGCGAAGCTTTGTGGATTGTCAGCAAGCAACTCAACCTTAGTCCAGCGGAAGCATTAGATCACCTAGATGATGCAATCTCCGAGGATCAACAGCAAAAAGCTTCTGCTGTTACAGACACTAGAATCTCTACACGCAAACCCCTTGCTTACATCTTGGGTGAAGCCTGGCTCATGGGTGTACCGTTTTTTTGCAGCGAACAAAGTATTGTTCCCCGCTCTTGGATTGCCGAACTTATTGTTGATGGCTCCTTAGAGCCTTGGTTGCCGGCTGATGGCAAAGCACTTGATCTTTGTACTGGCAATGGTTCGCTAGCCATCCTCTTAGCCCTATCATGCCCAGATATTCATGTGAGCGCCTGCGATATCAGCATGCCTGCACTCTCCGTAGCGGCGCGCAACGTTGATCGCCATAGCTTGAGCTCACAAGTAGAGTTATTAGATGGCGATCTCTGGGATGCATTGCCCGAGCCCAATGAAGAGAACCTCTTCGATCTCATTATTTGCAATCCACCTTATGTGAATGCAGTTTCAATGAATGCGCTTCCCCCTGAATACCATGCTGAGCCAGAACTGGCCTTGGCTGGCGGTGACGATGGCATGGACTTAATCAGACGCATCATTGCTGCAGCGCCCGATTACCTATCTGAGCGCGGGGCCATCCTGCTGGAAATAGGTAATGAGTATGAGAACTTCAAAAAAGCGTTCCCGCAAATCCCGGCAATCTGGATGGAAGTATCCGCTGGAGATGAACAGGTATTATTAATTCAGGCTGAAGACTTGCACTAAGCAAGTCAAGAAATTAACTTAACTCTGCAGCGGCGGCGATTGCCTGATCAATGCGCTCCACAGGAATCACTTTCAATCCTGGAATCTTAGTCTTAGGCATATTCGCTTTCGGAATGATTGCCACAGTAAAGCCAAGCTTTGCCGCTTCCTTTAGACGCTCCTGACCACGTGGACAAGGGCGAATTTCTCCAGCCAATCCAACTTCACCGAACACGATCAACTCTTTTGGTAACGCACGGTTCCGAATCGATGACTGAATTGCCAACAATACGGCCAAGTCAGCAGCAGGCTCAGAAATCTTGACACCACCAACTGCATTTAAGAAAACATCTTGATCAAAGCAGGCTACACCTGCATGACGATGCAATACTGCCAAGAGCATTGCTAAGCGGGCTTGCTCTAAGCCAACAGCTAAGCGACGGGGATTTGGAACATGCGCGGTATCCACCAAAGCCTGAATCTCAACCAGCAGAGGTCTACTACCTTCTTGCGTGACCAATACACAAGCACCCGGGACCATTTGCTCATGTTGCGACAAGAAAATAGCCGATGGGTTAGTTACGCCGCGTAGACCTTTTTCAGTCATCGCAAAGACACCTAGCTCATTAACAGCACCAAAACGATTCTTAATTGAGCGCACTAAACGGAACGAAGAGTGGGTGTCACCTTCAAAATACAAAACGGTATCCACAATATGCTCAAGAACGCGAGGGCCAGCAAGGTGTCCATCCTTAGTCACGTGACCCACCATCAATACGCAGATGCCGCTTGATTTAGCAGCACGCGTTAATTGGGCTGCGCACTCTCGGACCTGGGCTACAGAACCAGGGGCAGAACTCAATACTTCTGAATACAGGGTCTGAATAGAATCGACTACTAAAACCTGAGGCTTAACGGTATCCATAATGGAAATCAATTTTTCCAACTGAATCTCTGCTAATACTTCAAGCTGTGGCGCATCCAACGCAATACGTTTTGCACGCAAGGCAATCTGCGCAGCAGATTCTTCACCGCTGCTATAGAGCACGTTCATACCAGCCGAACTCATCTCCGCCAATGCCTGCAATAACAAAGTGGATTTACCAATACCAGGATCACCGCCTAAGAGCACTACCCCACCTGGAACTAAGCCACCACCCAGCACTCGATCAAACTCTTCGACTCCAGTACTAAATCTTGGTAGATCTTCAGCGCTAATAGCAGATAACTTTTGGCGCGGCAATGATTGCGCCAAACCCTGGAAACGGGCATTAGATGTCGTCTCAGGCAAACCCTCTTCCAAAGTATTCCAAGCCTGACAAGACGGGCATTGACCCTGCCACTTAGCAGAAGTACCGCCACAAGACTGACAGATATAAACCGATTTGACTTTAGCCAAGGATTGCCTAATGAATTAAAAAGTAAATTGGTGAAAAAATTAATCGAGCTGAGTGCCTGCTTTATTTTCTTGAGCCCGCTTAGGAGCATCTTTACGACGCTGATCTAGATCAGCAGCTCTTGCTGCGGCATCTTTTTGTTTCTGCTCAAACTCACGCTGATTAGCGGCTCTCTCAGCAGCTTTTTCTGGCGAAACGCGTTCGGCTGCACGCTTAATATCTTCTTGATTCTTTAGACTTTCGCGGAGCTTACGTTGCACCTCATGCAAAGCCACCTCTTGCTCGCGAATTGGATCGATTTCCTTGCGATAGTCAGCACGAGCATCTTTTAAACAAGAATTAACCCAATATTTTTGATAGCACTCAGAGGATGCCTTGCCCCAGCGGTACTTAGACCACTCACGCTGAAGCTCCAACTCTTGCTCAATCTTATCTAACTGCTCGAGCTCAGCTTCTTCTGCAGGAGTGGCCAATACAACACCACTGAATGCAGAGGCCAACAAAAATATTGCAATAAATATTTTTGATTGGAGCAAAAGATTTTTTCTCAAATCTCGACCTTTGCACCCAACTCAACTAAGCGATTTGCAGGAATCTTAAAGAAGTCAGACTGGCGACCGGCATTTTGATACATCCAGCAGAATAATTTCTCACGCCAGATGGCCATTCCTGGAATCTCCGTAGAAACGATGGTGTCACGGGACAAGAAGAATGAAGTATTCATCAAATCAAATTTCAAGTCAGACGCTTTTTCTATCAACTCAATAATCTGACCCATATCTGGAGTTTCATTAAATCCATAAACAGCACGCACCACGTATATACCATTACCAAGATCACGCAAGGTAATGCGCTCGCTATCCTTGACGTATGGCACATCCCAGATGCTGACTTTTAAGAAAAATACTCTTTCATGCAATACATGGTTGTGCTTTAAATTGTGCAAGAACGAAACTGGCACGTAATCTACGTGTGCCGTCAGGAAAACAGCAGTACCTTCTACGCGATGCGGTGGATGCTGCATCAAAGCCTCAATAAAGCTCTTCAGCTCAATACCGTTATTCATGGCGTTATGGCGCAAAATCTTACGCCCTTGATACCAAGTCATCAACAATAAGAAGCAGGCTGAGCCCAACAATAATGGGAACCATCCGCCTTCCATAATTTTTAAAAGATTGGCAGTTAAGAAGGCTAAATCAACGACCAAGAAAGAGCCGATTACCAAAGCAACTAGCAAGGAGTTCCAGCGCCAAACCACCCTCATCACAATTGCCGCTAAGAATGTAGTCACAATCATTGTGGTGGTGACAGCAATCCCGTAGGCAGCTGCTAAGTTTGCGGATTGCTTAAATGCCAAGACCACAGCGATCACCAGAATCAATAGAACCCAATTCACCAAGGGCATATAGATCTGACCAATTTCTCTATCAGAGGTATGGCGCACTTTCATGCGCGGAACAAAGCCCAACAAGATTGCTTGGCTCGTCATTGAGAAAGCACCAGAGATCACGGCCTGCGAGGCAATAACAGTTGCCAGGGTGGCCAGAATTACCAAAGGAAATACCAGGAATTCGGGCACCATCAAGAAGAATGGGTTGGTAATAGTCTCGGGGTTATTTAAAAACATTGCACCTTGACCAAAGTAATTCAGAAGCAAACAAGGCATGACAATAAAAAACCAACCCATACGAATAGGCTTGAGTCCAAAGTGACCCATATCAGCATACAAAGCTTCGGCACCAGTCAACACCAAGAAGACCGCGCCCAAAACAATAAAGCCCTGTAGCGAGTGCTCAATCAAGAACCGGATGGCAAACAAAGGATTAATAGCGGCAAAAATTGCTGGATTGAGGATGACTTGATGCACCCCCATCAATCCGATAGCAATAAACCAGACCATCATGATCGGGCCAAAAAGCTTGCCCACTAGATCGGTTCCAGTCTTCTGAATAAAAAAGAGGATAACTAAAATCAAAATGGTAATTGGTATGACATAACGCGTTAAGTCAGTGGATATGACCTCAAGACCTTCAACTGCCGAAAGCACAGAAATCGCTGGCGTAATAATGGCATCGCCATAGAACATACAAGCACCGAATACACCCGCCATAATGATTAGAAGTGCACGCTTGGAATTTATAGGGGCCGTTCTTAAAGCTAGAGCCATAAGTGCCAAAATACCGCCCTCACCATGGTTGTTTGCACGCATCACGAATAAAACATACTTCAGCGAAACCACAATCGCAAAAGCCCAAAATACCATGGAGATCACTCCATAGACCGCATCTGGTGAAAATGGAATGCCGTGATCAGGACTAAAGCATTCTTTTAGCGCATACAAAGGACTGGTACCAATGTCACCAAACACCACGCCGATAGCGGCAAACATTAGTGATATGGAGGCGCCCTTCTTGTGAGGATGATCCTCTCGAGAAATTTCCACGGGCCTTAGTAAGGACGATTCAGAAAACTCAGGATTACTAACTGACATAATTAAGCCTTAGCGTGTTATTGCGTGGCAATATGTTACTCCTTAACTGCAGTCATTAATTCGAGAATTTCCCCAAGAAAACCGCTTATTTATGCGTTATTTGCGGGAAAACCTCGACAGAGACCCCCAAAAAATGGTAGAATTTCAGCTTCAGACGCGGGGTGGAGCAGTCTGGCAGCTCGTCGGGCTCATAACCCGAAGGTCGTAGGTTCAAATCCTGCCCCCGCAACCAAACAGTAGAAGGCTTTAAAGGCAATTTTGTCTTTGAAGCCTTTTTGCTTTTCTGGGCTATTTGGCCGTGTATTGAATTTCCACCAATTTGACTCAAACAATTACAGGCTTTGCAACGCCCAATTGAATATTTACTCGCACTAATTCATCTATCATGAATAGGTCACACACTACTTAAGCACTGCCATGTGGTTACCATTAATCATTCTGCTCTTTGTTCTAGTGCCGGCCATTATTTACTTTGTTGCAATGGAGATGCAACTCCTTCTGGTCACAATCTTCCTATTGGGAGTAGTTTTTCTGTTCACTCAATTGGCAGATACCTTTTTCGGGGGCTCTGAGCTATTGGCAATTCTGGCGGTATTAATTGCCGTAATCCCTATTTTTTTGCTCTACAGAAGATGGAGGCATTCAAAAGAAAGGGTGATTAATAAATCCCCTCCCGATTCCCCTCTTAATAATTAGGATGCTTGGGTTTTTTACTTTTCAGGGGTAATAAAAAACCCGATATCTCGGGCTTTTTTGCTGTCTGAGTATGGTTTTAATTCAAAACCCTGTAACCGCGCCCACTTAAACATCTTTTCACCACTGCTTCTTGAGCTTGATTACCAGAAAATGCGCCACCAGCGCCGCCAATCACGGCGCCTGCACCAGCAGCCTGCGCAATTCCCGAACCATTACCGCCGGTAACCAATCCCAATAGACCGCCAACTACTGCACCAGCACCAGCACCTTTAGCTGCAGTAGAGCCCATGCCCGATTGTTGCTGAGCGTAAGTCTGGCACTCCTTAAGATCATTCTCGTAGGTGGCCTCGTTTACACCTTTCATATCCACAATGGGACGAACGTCAGCGCCAGCACAACCCACTGTCACAGCGGCAACCAACAAAGATACGGTGAATAGCTTATTCATAAGGAGAATCCTTTTATTCAATTTCACATCAGTCGATGCCATAGTCGTTTTATATCATGCCGCCAAAATTGTGTCGAAGACTTTGCATTATTTTTAAACAACCAAGTCTGCGCCCCGGTTTGAGGGGTTTGATAAAAAGGAATGGTCAAATTTTTATATCGTGCAGTCACATCAGGATGTGGATGCCCATACCGATTGCGATAGCCATTTTGTGCAAAAGCCTCATTAGGCTCCAATCTTTTTAGAAGAGCTAGAGATGATGAGGTTTTACTGCCATGATGCGGCGCCATAAAGATCAATTCTCTGTCACCAATTTCTTCTAGCGCTTCAAAGTCTAACCGCTCAATAATTTCAGCCTCGCCCTGCTTCTCAACATCGCCAGTTAACCAAAATGAGCTTAGTTGATTGCGCACCTCAAGCACACAACTGATTTCATTAGGCTTAGCAGAATATTGTTCAGCAAATATCGTATCTTCATGAGGATGCCAAATCACAAACTCCACCCCATCCCATACCCAGCGCTGCCCAAAGCGGCAGGGAATTGCAGGAATACTCCTTTCATGTAAATTTGTCAGCAGTGGATTAGTGCTAGGCAAGGATCCCATCATGAAATTAAATTGAATATGCTTGAGAAGAGTTGCAGCTCCACCAATATGATCACTGTCGCTATGACTGATAACCATACGATCAATCCGATGAATTCCTCTGCCGCGCAAATAGGGAAGAATGACCCTCTGCCCTGCATCATCTTTTTTTCCTTGGATAGGGCCAGTGTCATAAAGTAATTTTCTATTCGCAGTTTCAACAAGTACTGCAGTACCCTGACCAATATCTAGAACACTCGCTTTAAATTCACCTTCGACGAGATGGGCACCCTGAAGTAGTGGAGCTGGCAAAATAAACAAGGGTATAGAAAATGTGATCCCAAACAATCTCCACCCCCATGATTTACTAATATCCCCTGGACGAATGGCGTACACGATTCCACATAGAGAAAGGACAAGCATCCACCACTCAGGCTGCCGTGACCAAACGACCGACCAACTCCAGCCTGCCATCCCCTCCAGAGCAAATGCCAAATACTCCATAGATCCATGGGCGGGCAATAACAGCCAACGCCCAATAAACTCTGGCAACAAAGCTCCAGTGATCGCCAGCGGTGTCACGACATAACTTACCAATGGAATTGCAAAGGCATTAGCAAGGGGTGAAACCAATGAGACTTGATAAAACCAATATAAAGTAATCGGCAGCAATGACAGCGTGACTACTGCTTGCACACGACAAGCTTCGCGTAGCGCCCGTAACCCACGATGTGTCCAATGCACTTCTAATTCTTTTCCGGTTGGGATACCCAATAAACCAGAGGAATCCCCCATGGCATAGAGAATGGCAGCTACTGCACCAAAAGATAACCAAAAGCCTGGCGTATAAGGGGCCATTGGATCAATCAGCAATACAAAGGCAAGGGCCCACCACCAAATATCAAACGATCGCGGATTTCTGCCGGTCCACAAAGCAAATGCGACTACGCCAACCATATACATCGTTCTTTGCGCTGGAATCTGAAAGCCCGCTAACCAAGCATAAACAAATGCAGTCAAAAAACCCGAAACTGCCGCCACCTTACCAACAGGGGCAATCAGAGGCCAAGTGCGACGACGCCAAATAAATGCAGCGAGTGAAGCACCTACAGCCGCCAACATGGTGACATGCAGCCCCGATATGCTTATAAGATGTCCAATACCAGTTGCATTAAAGACTTGCCAGTCTTCTTGATTAATGGCATTTTGATCACCCATGACCAAAGCTATTAAGACTCCTACATAGCGCGCATCACTTGGCAACATTGCTTGAATCTTTTTACGCAAGTGCCAGCGTGCAAGCTCCATGCGTAAGTCAAGCTCTGTCCAAGCAATATCTTTATCCTGCAATAACTCCCCAGACCTTACCGAGCCGCTAGCGCCGAAGTCTTGATGAAACGACCAACGCTCAAAATCAAAAGTATGGGGATTTAGCGAACCATATGGTCGCTTTAGTTTCGCCTTGAACTTCCAGCGTTGACCAGGGATTACTTCAGGAATTTCTTGGGGACTTCTCCAGGCAGGCTGCCAACTCAAATAGATCCGTTTTGGAAAGTCAGGCAGAAGTTCACCTCCTGATGCAGCGCGAACCACTTTAAAGGCAAACTTGGCGCCCGATGAACTACTTTGCGGCAGCGCAATCACCCTGCCCTCGAGAGTAAATTCTTTTCCCTCTAGCTCTGTTGCAAGAATATTTGCCAAGCGCTTTTCAGCGTACCGAGCATTCCACGCAAACCCCATCGTCAATATCAAACTCAAGATTGCCAGTCTTTTGAGAGCGGTCACATCAGGAGCAAAGTAAATCACGCATAAACACAGAGCACCCACAACCATGCAGATAGACAACCAATATTCTGGGATTTTCGGTAAAAAGAGAAGGAGTGATCCCCCGGCGATAAACGCCGTAATAGCTAAGCGCAAGGAGTTAAGAGGCTACTTTGAGGCTTGGGATGTTTTCACAGAGCGCAGACCAGCGCGGCAATGCTTGCATAGCGTTATTCCAGACAGCACTAGCAAATTCAGTCTCGCTAATACCTCTAACCAAAGCAAGCTCTTTTGCAATTCTCGGAAGAAAAGCAGGCTCATTAAATGTAACGCCCTCATCTCTTAGCCATGCCGGTGGAATATCCGGCGCATCCGTTTCAGTGACGATGCTGTCTAGCGGTAACTCTATTAAGAGTCTACGGATCTGCAGGGCTCGATCATAAGTGGCCGCCCCACCAAACCCTAACTTAAACCCAAGTTCAATAAATTGCTCTGCCTGCTGAAAGCTACCATTAAAAGCATGCGCTATTCCGCCAGAAATATTACGACGACGTAAGGCCTTTAAGATGGCATCTTGTGAGCGGCGTACATGCAAAATCACGGGCAATTGAAACTTTTGCGCTAAATCTAATTGCGCATTAAAGAAGAAGTCTTGCCGATGAGGATCTAAGCCTTCAACAAAATAATCCAAGCCGATTTCACCAACGCCTACAAAGCGTGGATCAGAAAGCGATTCAACAATTATTTTTTCGAGGGTTTCAATATCACCCTCTTGCGCCTGATTGGTAAAGAGCGGATGAATCCCGAGGGTATAAACCAAACCAGGAATATCCTGGCAATATTGGTGGGCCATCTCTTTTACATGAGTGCAGTCAGCCACCTTAACGGCAGGAAGAAGAACTGCCTTGACGTTTTTATCAGCAGCCGCATGAATAACCGAATCTAGCGAGCTAGCAAACTCAGGGGCATCTAGATGGCAATGGGTATCGATCCACATGGGATGCCCACTCACGCTGAAAACGTCTTTAGTACTCCACGCTCTAAATGCAATATGCGATCACAACGTTTAGCGCGCACTGGATCATGCGTGACGATCACAAAGGCTGTACCTTGATCGCGAGCAATATCTAACATCAAATCAAATACACCATCAGCAGTCTCGGTATCCAAATTACCAGTTGGTTCATCCGCTAGAACACAGGCGGGATTACCTACCAAGGCACGAGCAACTGCAACGCGCTGACGCTCTCCACCGGATAACTCTCCAGGCGTATGTAATTTACGCGCTGTTAAACCAACTGCATGGAGCATCTTGCTGGCGCGATCCATTGACTCGTCATTATTGAGGCCACGAATGCGTAAGGGTAAGGCCACATTCTCAACTGCACTAAATTCATCTAAAAGATGGTGGAACTGATAAATAAACCCAAGACTATGGTTACGAAGTTGATCTAATTTTTTGACTGATAAATCACTCAAATTGGAGCCGGCCAAGATGACGGAGCCAGTACTTGGACTGTCTAAACCACCTAATAGATGCAGCAAAGTACTCTTACCAGACCCCGAAGAGCCGACAATAGCCACCTTCTCTGATGGGGAAACATCTAAATCAATGTCCTTAAGAACCTCAACTGCAGTAGGTCCTTGACCATATGTCTTGGCTAAGCCTCTTGCCTTTAGTACCAACTTATCTAAATTGACCGCAGATAAATTACTCATAACGTAAGGCCTCCGCTGGTTGTACATTAGCGGCACGACGACTTGGGTAAAGCGTTGCTAATACAGAAAGGCCAAAAGCCATTAAGCCTACTGTTAGCACATCACTTGCCCTCACATCCGAAGGTAACTCACTAATGAAATAAACCTCACGCGGCAAAAACTGCACCCGGAATATAGCCTCAATCACCGGCACGATGACGTCGATATTGAGCGCAATTAATAAACCTAGAGCAACGCCAGCCAATGAACCTAACAAACCAATTGCTAGCCCCTGAATTAAAAATATTCTCTGAATTAATCCCGGGCTTGCACCCATTGTTCTCAGAATCGCAATATCCGCCTGCTTTTCATTAACCGTCATCACCAAAGTAGAAACCAAGTTAAAAGCCGCTACCGCAATAATCAAAGTCAAGATGATGAACATCATTTTCTTTTCAGTCTGAACCGCTGCAAACCAATTGCGATTTGATCTTGACCAGTCGGTAATCCAAAGCGCCTGAGGAACAATGGTTGCCAACTCATTAGCAACCTCTGGAGCCCGCTGCATATCATCCACCTTGACGCGCAGACCCGATGGATCATGCAAGCGCAACAGAGCTGCAGCATCTTTCCAGTGCATGATGGCTAAAGAGCTGTCATATTCATAATGACCGCTATCAACAATGCCGACGACTTGAAGGGTACGCATGCGTGGCATAGCACCTGCTGGAGTTAAATCACTTTCAGGAACAATTAAGTTGATGCGATCACCAACGTGCGCACCAATCATTGCTGCAAGTTGGGCGCCCAAAGCAACCCCAAAACTACCCGGCTTTAAGTCGTCAATATTGCCCGCAACAAATTGTTTTGGTAGAGCTGAAACTTTGCCTTCCTCACTGGGCAAGATGCCACGGATAGCTACCCCACGCATCATGTTGTCGCGAGTAAGCAATCCCTGTGAACTCACCATAGGCGCTACGCCAACTACGTGTGGTTGAGTTGCAACCTTAAGCGCAAGTGGCTCCCAATTTGCCAATCCATCAGGCGCGGTGATCTCTACATGGGACAACACCGACAACATACGATCACGTACTTCTTTTTGGAAACCATTCATGACTGACAGAACCACAATCAGCGAGGCAACCCCCAAAGCGATGCCAGCAGTAGAAATTCCAGAGATAAAGGATAGGAAGCCATCACGCTTGCCAACAGTCTTACGACGCTTGGATCGGGTGTAGCGCAGGCCAATTTCTAGCTCAATAGGGAGTCTTAACATAGACACAGTTTAGTGAATCGCGGAGACAAACTGATGGAATACCTAAATGCCACCTAAAATCAGGGGAATGAACGCTAATTCCACCCCCTCTAAGGCAGCAATTCGCCGCTTTACCCTGATGCTTTCAGGGGAAGATGCGCTAGATGAGCATGAAAGTAGGGGCGCACCCCGGCAAGGACTGCCTCATGAGTGCTTTTTGCTGGGAGAATTGGTCCCACTTGCCCCTGTTTTGCTACTCGGGCAATCCGATCAAGCAGTCAATCCAGCCGAAGTCATTGCCTGTCTACAGCCAGTTCATCTTCATGCTACGCGCGATCACCTAATTTTGATGGGGCAAAACCAGATTGATCTGACAACCGAAGAGTCTGCCCAACTGCTCAATGCAGCACTACCTTTTATTGAAGAAGATTTTCAAGGCTCCGTACTTTTCCATGATCAGCATTATTGGTTTGTTCCTGCGGGCCCCTTTTCTAGCTTAACAAGTTACAGCGTGGATCAGGCTCACGGCCGGAATATCGATTGGTGGATGCCTCGAGATACCGAGGTAGATGGCATTGCTAAGCGCTGGCGCAAACTCCAAAATGAAATTCAGATGCTATGGCACATTGGTCCCGTCAATGAAGAGCGCGAACAACGCGGCATGCCCAGTATTAACTCCATCTGGATTAGCGGCATTGGCAAGCTCAATGATGTAGAGGTTCCCGAAGCATTAAAGCAATCTCAGCACCTCATTGGTCAGAACCCAATCCTGACTGGCCTGGCAAGGTATCTGAATATTGCTCACAAAAATAATTTAGACGGACAAGTTCTGGCTGGCGCCTTTGCCTGGCTTGAGCAACCTCAATTGGCGTGGCCTCAATTAAGTGCAGCACTGCTGAATAAGCAATTGGATGAAGTAGTCATCATTGACTTTCCCAAAGGTAAAGCGCGCGAGCGTATCTTCACCACTAAAGATCTTCATAAAAAATCATGGGCCTTCTGGAAAAAAGCAGAACCACTGACTTGGAAAGAAATTACTCAAGCATGAGTTTCGTATGAGCTTATTTTCTCAACGCCCATTCTCAGAACGCACTGCCACCTGGTTGGCACAGAGCGGTTTACATCCATTACTAGCAAGACTTTACGCTGCACGGGGTCTGGAATCCCCAGATGAGCTTTCTCTCGATTTAAAACAATTACTTTCACCGGTAGATCTGAAAAACTGCATTCATACTGCCTCTTTACTGGCAGACATCATTGAGAAAAAAGAGCCGATGCTCATCGTTGCTGACTATGACTGCGACGGCGCCACCGCTTGCGCAGTGGGTCTGCGCGGTTTACGAATGCTAGGTGGCACTGAGACGCCGATTCAGTTTCTAGTTCCCAATCGATTTACGATGGGTTATGGCCTTACGCCTGAGGTAGTGGAATTAGCTGCAAAGCAAAACCCCAAACCAAAATACCTCATCACTGTAGATAACGGGATTGCCAGCGAAGCTGGTGTTGACCGCGCTCGTGAACTTGGCATGGAGGTGATTGTGACCGATCATCACCTACCTGGAGACCATCTACCTAAGGCACTAGCAATCGTTAATCCCAATCAGCCAGGTTGCACTTTTCCAAGCAAGGCGCTCGCTGGTGTTGGTGTGATGTTTTACGTATTAGTTGCACTGCGCGCAGAATTACGTAAGCGTGGGAAATTTACTAATGAGACTCAACCCAAGGTGGAGAATCTTTTAGATCTTGTTGCCTTGGGAACTGTTGCTGACGTTGCCCAACTCGATCGCAATAATCGAGTATTAGTTTCTAATGGCTTAAAAAGAATTCGTGCTGGTATTTCACAGCCCGGAATTCAAGCACTGTTTCAGGCCGCCAACCGCGACCCACGAAAAGCAAATACCTTTGATCTAGGCTTTGCTATTGGCCCCAGACTCAATGCAGCTGGGCGCCTAGCGGATATGACCTTAGGGATTCGTTTACTAGTTACAAATAACGCTGATGAAGCGATAACCTTGGCCAACGAGCTGGATCGAATTAATCGAGAGCGCCGCGTCATTGAAACTGGTATGCAAGAAACTGCTCTCTCTCATCTTGCCGAAGATCAACTGGATGGCACTATGGCTGAGCGCACTAGTATTTGTTTATGGAATCCTGAGTGGCATCAAGGTGTTGTTGGAATTGTTGCTTCACGTTTAAAGGAACGCTTCAACCGTCCATCAATTGTATTTGCCCCAGCTGATGGCAGCACTGGCGAAGAATTGCGCGGCTCCGGTCGCTCACTTACGGGCTTTCATTTAAGAGACGCCCTAGATCTTGTTTCAAAGCGTGAGCCTGGGCTAATTCTGAAATTTGGCGGCCATGCAATGGCTGCGGGCTTAACGATTCGAAAAAGTGATTTTGAAAAGTTTGATACCTGTTTTCAACAAGTCGCCTCTGAATTGCTGACCAAGGAATTATTGGAGCGTCGCCATGCGCATGATGGCGAATTGGAGATTGCTGAATTTACCCCTGAAATCGGCGACTTGCTCGCTGAAGAGATCTGGGGCCAAGGCTTCCCTCAGCCAGTGTTTTACGGGGAATTTGAAATTACACAGCAAAGCCTCATGAAGGAAAAGCATTTACGACTCATGATTCGCCCCATCGGGGCGTCAGATCCGAAGATCGGTGGCAAGCCACTCACTGCCGTTTGGTTTAACCGCACCCAAAGCCTGCCTGCCAAAGCTAAATTAGCCTACCGCCTAGTTACCGACCGCTATCAGGGTCAAGCCCGCGTTCAGTTGATGATTGAAGCCCATGATGAGACCCCTGGCACCTGAGGGTCCAAAGGAATAACCCCCTTATAATTAGGGGATGGAAGCTGAACAACTAAACACTATTTCGAATACCTTGTCCGATCTGCTCACCCGTGAGCAAGCTCTTCGGGGGTATCTTTGACTTCGACGTAAAGTCACGTCGCCTTACCGAAGTTAACTCAATTCTGGAAGATCCCACTATTTGGGATGATCAAAAGAAAGCGCAAGCGCTGGGCAAAGAAAAGAAATTGCTCGACGGCGTAGTTGCCACTCTCACTGATCTCAATACCAACATCATTAGCGCTCTTGAGCTATTCGATATGGCTAAAGAAGAAAGCGATTTTGAAACGATCGCTGCTATTGAACAAGATGTTGAAATCTACAGCAAAACTATTGGTGACTTAGAGTTCCGCCGCATGTTCCACAATGAGATGGACTCTTGTAATTGCTTTATTGATATTCAAGCAGGCGCTGGGGGCACTGAAGCCTGTGACTGGGCTAGCATGCTCTATCGTCAATATCTTAAGTATTGCGAACGTAAAGGTTACAAAACCGAAATCCTTGAAGAATCTGATGGCGATGTTGCGGGTATTAAGAGTGCAACTATCAAAGTCGATGGCGAATACGCTTACGGCCACCTCCGCTCAGAAACTGGTGTACATCGCTTAGTACGGAAATCTCCGTTTGACTCCTCCAATGGCCGTCATACTTCTTTTGCCTCTATCTATGTGTATCCAGAGATTGATGACTCGATTGAAATCGACGTCAACCCTGCTGACATTCGCACCGATACCTACCGCGCCTCTGGTGCGGGTGGTCAGCACATTAACAAAACAGACTCGGCTGTCCGTCTAACCCATATTCCAACCGGGATTGTGGTGCAGTGTCAGAACGACCGTAGTCAGCACCGTAACCGCGCTGAAGCAATGAGCATGCTTAAGTCTCGCCTCTACGAACATGAGATGCAAAAGCGTCGTGCTGAACAAGACAAGCTAGAAGCTAGCAAGACTGATGTAGGTTGGGGTCATCAAATCCGCTCCTACGTTTTGGATCAGAGCCGCATTAAAGACTTACGCACGAACGTCGAAATCTCCAACACCCAGAAAGTATTGGATGGAGATTTAGATGCCTTTATCGAAGCCAGCCTGAAACAAGGTGTTTAATTAATCACGAATATGAACGATAAAACAAATTTAGATACTGCCCCAGCTACTGAAGTAATTGATGAGAACCACATCATTGCGGAGCGCCGTGAAAAACTGGCCAAGCTTCGTGCTGGTGGCGTTGCATTTCCAAATGACTTTGTTCCAACTCATTTAGCGGCTGATTTGCATGCTCATTACGATAGCCTCACTAAAGAAGAGCTGGCTGCTAAAAAGGTTCATGTCAAAGTAGCCGGACGCATGGTACTCAAGCGCGTAATGGGTAAGGCAAGTTTTGCAACCATTCAAGATCGCAGTGGTCAGATTCAGTTCTATATCAATGATGAGCTTAGCGGCGCTGATGTTCATGGTGCATTCAAGCATTGGGATATGGGTGACTTCATTTCTGCTGAAGGCAATCTTTTCAAGACAAATAAAGGTGAGTTGTCTGTTGAATGCAGTAATTTGCGTCTCCTTAGCAAATCCTTGCGTCCATTACCGGATAAGTTCCATGGCCTCTCAGACCTAGAGACTAAATACCGTCAGCGCTATGTGGATCTGATTGTGAACCCAGAAAGTCGCAATACATTCAAGGCGCGTAGCAATGCAATTGCATCATTACGTCGCCATATGTTGGATGCCGACTTCATGGAAGTAGAAACACCCATGCTCCACCCAATTCCAGGTGGTGCCGCAGCAAAGCCATTTATTACCCATCACAACGCCCTCGATATGCAAATGTTTTTGCGTATCGCGCCAGAACTCTATCTCAAGCGTCTTGTAGTCGGTGGTTTTGAGCGCGTCTTTGAAATCAATCGCAACTTCCGTAATGAAGGCGTTAGCCCACGTCACAACCCTGAATTCACCATGATGGAGTTTTACGCGGCGTATACGGATTACCGCTGGCTAATGGATTTCACAGAAGGCTTGATTCGTTCTGCTGCGATTGATGCTCAAGGCACTGCAGTATTGACTCACCAAGGTCGTGAACTCGATCTAAGCAAGCCATTTCAGCGCCTTACCATTAACGAAGCCATCCTTAAGTACTGCGGTCAGTCAGGCAAGAGCTATGAAGCCGCTCAATTAGATGACATCAACTTTATTCGCGCTGAATTGAAAAAAGGTGGTGAGAACCCAGACGCCCCAACGCTCAAGAATGCAGGTATTGGCGCACTTCAACTCGCCTTATTTGAATTGGTTGCTGAAGAGCACCTTTGGGAGCCAACTTACATCATCGATTACCCAATCGAAGTCAGTCCACTCGCTAGAGAATCTGATACTCGCCCAGGCATCACTGAGCGCTTTGAACTCTTTATCACGGGCCGCGAAATCGCGAACGGCTTCTCAGAGTTAAATGATGCAGAAGATCAGGCAAACCGCTTCCGCAAGCAAGTTGAGCAAAAAGAAGCCGGTGACGAAGAAGCAATGTACTTTGACCATGACTTCATCCGCGCCCTCGAGTACGGCATGCCCCCGACTGGTGGCTGCGGTATTGGCATCGATCGCTTGGTAATGCTATTGACCGATGCACCCAATATTCGTGATGTGATTCTCTTCCCACACTTACGCCGCGAGGAAGAATAACGATTTCCGAAATAAACAAAAGGCACCCTAGGGTGCCTTTTTTATTGCCAAGCATTTAAATTACGCTGGCAACCCTTTTTCATCAAACACGCCCTCAAACAAAGCAGAGCTTAAGTAACGCTCAGCCGTATCTGGCAGAACAACAACGATGGTTTTACCTGCGTATTCAGGCTTTTTAGCTAGGCGCACAGCGACTGCAGCTGCAGCCCCGCAAGAGATGCCCACCAAAATGCCTTCTTCTTTGGCGATTCGTCGTGCAAATTCAATTGCCTCTTCATTGCTTACCTGTTCAACCCTATCCACCACTGATAAATCGAGGTTATCCGGAATGAACCCAGCGCCAATACCTTGGATTTTGTGCGGCGCAGGTTTAATTTCTTCACCATTTAACTTCTGTGTAATCACCGGGCTAGTAGTTGGCTCAACTGCAACCACCTCAATATTTTTTTTCTGAACATTCTTGATGTAGCGCCCTACCCCTGTAATCGTGCCACCCGTTCCAACACCAGCAACAAACACATCGATCTTGCCATCGGTGTCTTCCCAAATTTCTGGGCCCGTAGTCTTCTCATGAATCGCTGGATTAGATGGATTGCTAAATTGCTGAAGCAGCACATATTTAGAATCAGATTCAGCAATTTCTTTAGCTTTGGCTACGGCGCCATTCATTCCCTTGGGGCCTTCAGTCAAAATAATCTTTGCGCCCAAAGCAGTAAGCAACTTGCGACGCTCAATACTCATCGTCTCAGGCATCGTCAATGTCAGAGGAATACCGCGAGCAGCTGCCACGAACGCCAAAGCAATGCCAGTATTACCGCTTGTGGGCTCCACCAATTCTTTGCTTGGACCGAGAAGGCCTTTTTCTTGTGCGTCATTGATCATGGCGACACCGATACGGCATTTAACAGAGTAAGCGGGATTGCGGCCCTCAATCTTAGCTAGCACGGTAGCCTTAGCGCCATCCGTTACGCGATTTAAGCGAACTAGAGGTGTCTTACCAATCGTTTCGGAGTTGTCGGCAAAGTAAGTCATAGGGATTCCTTAATACAAAAAGTTTGATAGATATCTTATGGGTTAAAGCTGCTCTTGTAAAAGATGAGATTGTTATTAGCTAAATACTAAAACCTATTAAGAGGCACCTTAAATATGAAGCAAGGTAACGGCTTCCTGCGCTGTCATTACGCCCTCGTCGGTAGGAACGACCCAAACCTCGACACGGCTTTGTGGGGTGCTAATTTTTAAGGTTAAGTTCTGCATTGCTTCTTGATTCAACTTTTCATCTATCTCGACCCCAAGCCATGCCAGTTTTTTGCATACTGCCGACCTTAAAAAGGGGTCATGCTCGCCTATGCCTCCGCTGAAGGAAATGAGATCAAGGCCACCAAGGCATCCAATCATTGCACCGCCTTCACGAATAATCTTATAGATAAATAACTCAATCGCTTCTTTGGCCAAAGGATCTGAACTTGCTCTTAGCTTTCTCATATCAGCAGAGATGGTTGAAACACCAAGCAAACCGCTCTTTCTATAGAGAAGATCTTGTAGTCGATCATGAGTGTATCCACGCTCGACCAAATACATTAATACACCAGCATCTAGCGAGCCGCTTCGGGTGCCCATCATCAAACCATCCAAAGCAGAGAAGCCCATAGTAGTAGCAACACTTTTTCCATCTATAGCAGCACATAAACTGGCACCATTACCAAGATGGGCCATTAGTACTTTATCTCTCGCCCTCTTAGAGTTCTCCATTAAGTCGCCAATAATGTACTGATATGAGATGCCATGAAAACCATAGCGCCGCACTCCTTGATCGGTAATCTCCTTAGGTAGTGCTAAGGAAGTTTCAAGAGCGCTCATGGTTTTATGAAAGGCAGTATCAAAACAAAGCACTTGGGGGATGCCTGGGAATACCTGAGAAAAGGCCCTCACGCCATCTAAGCTGTGGGGCTGATGAAGCGGTGCCAAAGCGCTCATCGCCGATAATTTTTCCAAAATAGCATCAGTAGAAACGATGGGCTGAAAAAACTCGGAGCCGCCATGAACAATCCGATGGGACACTGCTCGTATGGCAGGCAGCCCTTTGATTCCTAGCAACAATTCTTTCAGATGCAGCAAGGCAGCAATAAAAGGGTCTTGGTCTACATCTTCAAAATGCTCTGCATGTTCCGCTCCCTTATAGGCGTAACGGAGCTCTGTCTTTCCACCGGGCTCAAGACCTTCAAAACTACCAGAGAGTACTGAAGGTAGCACTGACCCATCAAGGGTTGGATAAATTGAAAACTTGAGAGATGAAGAGCCAGCGTTAACAGTCAGAATTGCCATAAGAATATGAAGTATGTTTTATGAAGCCAATAAATTAGGCGATAAACAGTGGGCCCACTATATCGCTTTTGCATTTTTAAAAAATGTTAGGGCGAATAAAAGTAGTAAGACGCAAAACCAAAGTAATGACCATTCTGGAACTTGCAATCCAACAATAGCGGGCAACTTAGCCGAACAAAGTCCATCCGCCTTAAACAACCAAGGCAAATCCCGCACCAATTGAAATTGATTAATCCAAACCTCTAAGGGATCAATCCCACAAGAAGACTCTGGGTGAGATAGCAACCAGACCTGCTTACCGGCAATGATGGCGCCAAACCCCGCTGATAATGCCGCCAGAATGTGGAACAGTTTTTTTAGAGGAGATATCCCTGCCGCTAAAAAACAGCTGATAGCAATTCCAAGATAGCCAATTCTCTGCAAGATACATAAAGGGCATGGCAGAAAAGAGACTCCCCGATAGCCAAATTGCTGGAGCAAAACGGCAAAGACCACCAAACTCAGGGTGAATAAAGAAATCGATAGATATTGGGCACGACTCATCCCTAGATGATAGCGAGATCAGCTTCCAAGAACCCTAAACTCAGGCTTTTATAACCAAAAGTCCATTACTTATAAGAAGTTAATTGCTCATTGAGGCCTGGATACCCCCTGCAGTTACCCAAGATTGAGGATAATTGAGGTTTAGACAACCTCAACAAGATTAAGTATTTATGGCAGCCTACAACACTGAAACTGTTCTTACCGTTCACCATTGGAATGACACGCTTTTTAGCTTCACCACTACCCGCAATAAAGGCCTGCGCTTTCGTAGCGGTCACTTTTTGATGATTGGTCTTGAGGTTGAAGGTAAACCACTAGTAAGAGCCTATAGCGTTGCTAGCCCGAACTATCAAGAACATTTGGAATTTTTAAGTATTAAAGTTCAGGACGGTCCACTCACCTCACGCTTACAAAAAATTCAGGTGGGCGATCCCATCCTCGTTAGCGAGAAATCCGTTGGCACTTTGGTGATCGACGATTTGAACCCTGGAAAACATCTATACCTTTTCAGCACCGGAACGGGACTTGCGCCATTTATGAGCATTATTCGCGACCCAGAAACCTATGACAAGTTTGAGAAAGTGGTTCTTATTCATGGCGTTCGTCTTGTGAGTGAGCTCGCCTATGGTGATTACATCAAGAATGAGCTAACTCAAGATGAGTACCTTGGCGAACTGATTCGTGAAAAGCTTATCTACTACCCAACGGTTACTAGGGAGGCGTTTAAACATACAGGGCGCTTAACTACAGCCATTGAATCTGGTCAGCTATTTAAAGATATCGGCCTACCTCCGTTAGACCCAGCAGTCGATAGAGCCATGATCTGCGGCAGTCCTTCCATGCTCAAAGAAACCGCTGAGATGCTTGATGCTAAAGGCTTTAAGGTATCCCCAAGCCTAGGCCAACTTGGAGATTATGTATTTGAACGTGCCTTCGTAGAGAAGTAAGCTTCAGATTTGATATACCCAAAAGTAGTTTAGTTATCGTTATATATTCCTTGTGAATATATAACGATCTTGATACAGTATCTCTAACGAGAACAGTTTCAAGGAGTTAAGATGTCACCTGTTAGAGAACATTACAACCCGACTATTATTAGCCTATTGCGTGAGCATGACCAGTTACCCCATGACAAGGTAGCCGAAAGAAAATGCTTTCAACGCAAAATTCTATTTTTAATGAACGCTATTAAAACAGCTGAGTTTGAAACTTCGTTTTCTTAAATACTCAACTCTCTTTAGATAATAAAAAAACCGCCTCTGTGGCGGTTTTTTTATTTGATTGTGATTTAGCTCTCTTCAGAGCAAATCAGCTCATCCCAGTTAATCCTCTATCTGAAAATATACTTCAGTACTGACTTTAGTATTTGCTTGGATGTTAGCGGATTTTTCAACGCCATTAGATGCTGCGAAACTTTTTTCTGTTGTAAGCAAAACGGATTGAGCGGCTGCATCTTGTTTGTTCTCAACTGTGTATCCCATATCTCACTCCCTTATCCAATCTATGCAGACGTATCTGACCAATAAGACTAGAGAATAGGATGTTTTCTTATATATGAAAAGAACATATATTTCATTTGCTTATATCTGTTTAAATATAAGAAGAATTAGCAGATTAAAGCCTGCATTTGCCATCAGCAGCATTAAACAAAGCCTTTTTAAGGCGCCATCTGAAACGGCATGAGCCTCCAAGACTGCCTTGGCAAGCCTTAAGCCCAGCCAATATGCTGGAATAGCAAATATAAGGTAACTGAGCCAACCAATACCTCCACCCATCACACTTGCGGCAACGATAGCAAATAAAGATATGCCAGAAACGAAATGGGATAACAAAGAACGGGTTCGCTCGAATGCTTGATTGGTTGAGTTCAGGTACAAAGCAGCTGGAGGCCCACCAATTCCACATGCCCCTAACAACAAACCTGATAAGCCGCCAGCTAAGCCATCTAAAGTTCTAGAGCTATTTAATTGCACGTTAGGCTTGAGCAGCAAGTAGCTTGCAAAAAAAAGAATGACTGTACTTGTAGCTGTTTTGAGTATGTCTAGCGGAATAAATCCTCCCAACCAAATACCTAAAGGCAGAAAGACTGCCGAAAAAAACAACATGAGTAAAAGACGAGGCCGATCTAGTTGATGCACTTTCCATTGCCGAGAAAGCAAGGCGCCACCAAAAACTTCGGAGCACATTACGATTGGAATTAGGAATGGGATCGGAAAAACCCACATTAGAAGAGGCGTCATAATGAGCGCCCCACCAAACCCGCTCAACCTTCTAATGAATCCACCAAAAACTGCCGCGACTAGCAATAAGCTAATAGGGGCTAGGTTTTCAAGAATCAAACTACCTCACTGACATCATGTTCGCCAGCAATCAGATCGCGAATTTGACGGCGGATTTCTAAATAAGCAGGCGTATCCTCAACCATTCTCCGAGGCTCCGGAACCCGAATAATCTCTTTGACTCTTCCTGGGCGACGCGTCATCACAACGATAACATCCGAGAGGTTGATGGCTTCTTCAATACTGTGCGTTACCAGCACAACAGTTTTACTTTCCTCATTCAAAATCCGAATCATTTCAGCTTGCATCATCGCGCGATTTTGAGCATCCAAGGCAGCAAAGGGTTCGTCCATTAAAAGGACCGTTGGATCTACGACTAAAGCTCTTGCAATCGACACGCGTTGACGCATGCCGCCAGAAAGTTGATGGGGATAGTGATTGGTAAATTGACTGAGTCCCACCAAAGATGCAAAACGAGTCACGATTTGATTAATTTCTGTAGCGCTAATGCCTTTGATTTTTAAACCAAATGCAATGTTGTCATATACAGTCAACCAAGGAAAGAGAGCGTAGTCCTGAAAAACCATGGAACGATCTGCACCAGGACCCTCAACCACTTTCCCAGCGCATTCGATACGCCCAGCTGTCGGGACCTCAAAGCCAGCAATTAAATTTAACAATGTGGTTTTGCCACAGCCGCTATGTCCCAAGATTGAGCAAAACTCATTCTTGCTAACCTCTAAAGAGATATCGTCGATTGCCAAAACTTCTTGCTCCTTGGCATTCATCGAAGGATAAATTTTTCGGACGTGCTCTACTTTAAGTGCTTGCATTGAATTATCTGTTTGAATAATTAGTCGATTAACAATACTGCTTACGCATTCAGCGCTCTAGACCATGGCATGAGTTTTTGCGCCGTGAATCGAATCAATCTGTCTAAGAATAGGCCAATTAATCCAATGGCTAACATACCAACCAAAATGTAATCCGTTCTAAGAACAGTGCGCGCGTCATTAATTAAGAAACCAAGACCGGAGTTAGCGCCAACCAATTCAGCCGCCACTAAAGCCATCCAACCTACCCCAAGACCAATACGGATACCAGTAACGATCTGCGGGAGTGCTGCGCGCAAAACAACGCGAGTAATCACACCCCAAGAACCAGCACCCAAACAGCGTGCCGCTCTAATCAGGTTTGGCTCGACATTCTTTACCGCATCAATCGTATTCAAGAGGATTGGGAAGAAGATTCCCAAGAAAATAATAAATTGGTTTTGAATATTACCCACACCAAACCATAAAATACTCAACGGAATCCAAGCTATTGGTGGAATGGGTCGCAATATTTCTACGATTGGATCAACCTGCTCATTCACCCATTTAAAACACCCCATCACTATTCCCAAAGGAATAGCGACAGAGGCATAGCAAAATGCGACAAACTCTCTGGATAAACTATCAAACAGATGCTTCCAGATCTCTCCGGATTTCATTAATTCAAAACCGCCTAGCGCCACTCCCGAAGGAGGTGGCAACAAAGTGGCTTCTGTTTTATCCAAAATAAACCGACTGGCATATTCCCAGGCAGCAAGCAAAATGACTAATAAAGCTAGGCGACGAAATTGCTTGAAAAAATTAAGTATTGGCATAGTGCTTTATTTTTTGTAAACCTTACCATCAAAAGACCAATCTCTAGTCAGATCGCCTTTTTCCGGAAAGGCCTGAGGTGTGGTGGTGTTTAATGGATTCATATAGTTTGGATATGGTGTTTTATCCATCGGTGCAGACCAGTTAGCCGGCAAGAATGGTGGGCGAGTAATTGTTGCCCAACCCAACTTTTCGAAAGTTTTATCCATAAAGCGTGTATCCACCGCACGAGCAAAATCAATACCTGTTAACTTGTTCTGAATACGCTTGTTCTCATAAAGCCATGTATAAATTGGCTCATTAGCGCGACCCCAGAACACTGGAATTGGATAGATGTAATTTGGCTTATACAAGAGGTTATAAGCAGAGATTTGTTGACGTAAGATTTCCTTGGAGTAGTTCTTCAAGTTAGGATCTTCTTGCATGACGTCCACTGCAGCATCTGGATTCTTTCTAATCCACAGTGTCGCTTCAGCAATTGCATCAGTAAATGCTTGCACTACATCTGGCGCATTATCAATCACCTCTTGACGCACATAGAAGGTACCCTCATAAATGTTATAGGGGTAACTATCGCTAATAATTCTTGCGTTTTTGCGCTCTTTAGACATGATGGATGGGGTTGGGTCCCAAGGCACTACAGCATCAATCCCTTTTGGCATTGCCATTTGCTCACCTGGAGGCATATTTTTTAAGATGATGTCTTTGCCAATCTCAATGCCATTCGCTTTTGCAGCAGCCTGAATATAGAACTCCGCAGAGGAGCCAGTCACAATACCAATGGTTGCCGGAGGATTCGACCCCTTGAAGTCTTTAAAGGACTTAATTTTGGAATCTAATGGCACCAAAACTGCATGCATCAAATTGGTATTAATCACCGCAATGGTCTTAACGGGAATATTTTTATCAATTAATGAGGTGAATGGGAAATTACCACCATTACCAAACTGGAATCGTCCAGAGATAATTACCTCGTTAATGGCTGGACCAGATGGAAATGCCTGTAACTTAGATTCAATACCACGCTTGGCCAAGAGGCCTTTTTTGTCCATTACCAAGTTAATCGTATTTTGACCTGACCAAGGCGGCTGAAATGCGATCTGTAATGGCCACCAACCTTTTTCTTTGAGCCAGGCCACAGACTTAGCAGAAACCTTTTCATCAGCGCCCTCTGGCCATCCATAGTCATTAAATTTAGTGGCATTTTGTGCCATCGACAGCATTGGTGCACCCGATAACATAGCAACAGCGAGCACTGAAAAGATACGGCGTGATGCGCTAAATTGTTTCATTACGATCCCCTTAAGAATGAAATTTCTTGTACCAAATACAAAAAAGCAAAGGCCAAAAAACTAACTGCTGAAGCTTAACTCTATACCACCCAATCTAGTTCTAATTTTTCTATATTCTTTTTTCATAACTAAATACTTCACCAGCTCAGTAAAGGGCTGCAAAGCAGGTCCCTGCTTAAGGGCCTCCTGCGCACCATCCTTTAATCCCAAGGCAAGATGCTCCGGATAGAAGGCATGCAAGCTGAGTTGCTCCTTACTAATAGATCTTCCCCATTTTTTTCTCAACGCAGGCAAAGCAGGCTCAATAAGCTCGCCAGGTCTACGTGAGGCGTCGTAGTCTACATTTGCACGATTCATTACCTCTGCACTCGGGGTGCCAGCCAATTTCCCATAATGTCCTTTGAGATAAAGCTTAATTTCATCAGGGATAGTTTTGTAGCGCTCGCCTTGCATCACATTGAGAACTGCCTGAGTCACGATATATTGCGCAAATGGACTAACCAAGATGGGATAACCCAAGTCCTCGCGAACCCTAGCCGTCTCCTCCAAAATCTCTGCTTCTCGATGAGAAATACCCATTGTGGCAAGTTGAGCACGCAAATTCGAAATCATTCCACCTGGAATTTGGTGCTCATATAAAGCAGGGTCATAACTTGCTTTCCCCCCACGAGAAAAATTATCCCGCGCACAAATCCAGTCAAAATATTCATCCACTTTCTGCAAGGCGGAATGATTCATCTTTGGCGCACGCCCAAGTTTCTGTGCACTAGCGTATACGTCCAACACTGATGGAAGTGAGGCGCCATTTGCCAAACAATCCGTTGCTACATAACCATATGCAAATCCAGCCTTGATTGCTTCTTCATAAACTAATGGGGCTAAGCCGGACTGGCAATGGGAATGTAATTTAATCGGAATGCCGGCAGATGCAGCAACTACTGCAGGAAACAGTGTTGCGGCTCGTTCCGGAGTTAGCAGGCCAGTAGGATCTTTTACTGAAATAAAATCCACGCCCAATTTAACCAACTCACGTGTGCGAGCAATAAAGTAAGCGTCGTCATGAACTGGACTCAAAGCATAAGTCAGCATTGCATTAATCAACATGCCATACTTCTTGCCGGCCTTAACTGAAGATTCAATGTTGCGGTTATCGTTTAGGGCATCGTA
The DNA here is from genome assembly GCF_018881605.1 of Polynucleobacter sp. UB-Tiil-W10. Lineage (GTDB taxonomy): Bacteria > Pseudomonadota > Gammaproteobacteria > Burkholderiales > Burkholderiaceae > Polynucleobacter. Next base: position 1,354,893 of record NZ_JACVPZ010000001.1, on the reverse strand, counting down.
AACAGTCAGCACTTTTACTCCAGACTGAGCCAACAACTCCACATTGAGTTCAACGATGTCATCTGGAAATAACTCGAATGTATAAATACTTTGGCCACGAGTTAATGCATCAGTAGGTGTACTCAGTTGTTTACTTAAAAACTCCATGCGCTTCCAAGGATCCTCGCGCAAGAATCGCACCATGACATCAAACACAGCGCCACCTAATATATTGATATAGCCATATCCAGCCTGATCAATATCTGCCAAAGCTGGGTACATATGGGGTGCAGTCATCCGAGTAGACCAAAGGCACTGATGCGCATCACGCAAAGTGACATCGATCATTTCGAATGCCTTCTTCTTTGGCGTCATGTAAGCTCAATCACCATCAATACCTGCCCAACCTCAATCGTTTCTCCATCCTCTACCAAGATTCGAGATACCTTGCCAACACATTCTGCTGGAATGGTGTTGAGTAACTTCATCACCTCGACAATACATACATCTGTGGTTGGTGTAACGCTATCACCCACCGCAACAAATGGCGCAGAGTTTGGACTTGGCCTACGATAGAAAGTACCAATCATCGGGCTCACAATGGCCCGCTCTGAAGATGAGATAGTCAGCGCCGCACTAAGGGCGGGGGCAGCAACAGGCATTGGGGCAGACGCAAGAACTTGAGGTGCGGCGTAAGCAACTGGAGGCGAGGCGCCTGTTGCTCCTACTGAAATCTCAATTTCAAATTCATCCGTTTTATATCCGAACGTAGTGAAAGTGCCCGCATCTTTAATGAGGGCAACAATTTCCTTCACCTGTTTCATCGTGAACTCAGGCGGCACCTTCACCTTAGCCGCAGCTTTTTTTGCTGGAACTTTTTTTGAGGTCTTTGTATTTACTTTCGCTTTTGGGGCGACTTTCTTTTTTGTTTGCACTGTCTCGTATTTTTAGTTAATATTTTCTCTAATGAAATTTAAAGTATCATCAGATGAAATGCTTTAAGGGTAAACACTTAAAAATGCAAATATCTTCAAAAAACCTTCAGTAAATGCCACAAAAGCTCTCCCGCATCACTCCTCCAGAAGAAATATTGGAAGAATCTGCCAAATCCAGCATGGCGGAAAAGGTTTTACTCATTTTGGAAACTATTGCTCAATCCGAATTTCCTCTCACACTTGAGACTATTTCCACGGGGACTGGCTTAGCCAAACCTACTGCATTTAGATTGCTAAACACCTTGGTTACGCAAGGATTCATTGAGCGCGATCCTAATGGCAGGCGCTTTCAGCCCAGTGCAAAACTCAGAATCCTAGGAATTAATATTCTTTCCGTGGATTCGATTCGATCACAACGTGTAGCAGTCATGAAACGTTTGGTCGAAGAAATTGGTGAAACCTGTAACTTTAATATTCTGGATGGCAACAAGGTGATGTATCTAGATCGCGTCGAAACAAGTGCGCCCATTCGCCTTCACGTCGACCTTGGAATGCGTGTGCCGCTTCACTGCACTGCTAGCGGAAAACTATTTCTCTCTGGCATGACTGAATTGCAAGTTCAACGCTCGCTAGGAAATGAGCCCTTTGAGACGTACACACCAAGAACAATTACCCACTACGACAAATTATTTTCCGAGCTAGAAAAAATTCGTCAAAATGGCTATGCCCTTGATGAATCGGCCTTCCTAGAGGGATTTATTGGTATCGCAGTGCCAGTCATTAACTCCAAACATAAAACTTTTGCCACGATTACTGCTCATGGCCCCGCACCTCGCATGCAAGAAAAATCGATTGATTTTTATATCAAACCTTTAAAACGCGCTGCACAAGATATACAAAGTAGCCTATCCGAAAACAGTAATTAATTTCTTGGAATTTATATGACAACTCCTGTAATCATCACCGTTGCAATGACTGGCGCAATTCCGCGTAAAAAAGATTGTCCTGGTTTGCCAGTGACTTCCAGCGAACAAATTGAAGAAACCCATAAGGCTTTTGAAGCAGGCGCATCTCTTGCACACATTCATGTACGCAACCTAGATGAAACTCCAAGCTCAGATCCTGATTTATATGCAGCAGTACAAGAAGGTATACAGAAACATTGCCCCGGAATGATTATTCAATTCTCTACCGGTGGACGCGGTCGAGATCAAGCGGCACGTGGTGGGATGCTATTCCACAGGCCTGATATGGCTTCTTTGGCAACGGGTTCCGTAAACTTCCCAACCGGTATTTATGAAAATCCCCCAGAATTTGTCGATGGCCTTGCCAGTGAGATGCTGAAGTATGAAATTAAGCCTGAAATTGAGATATTTGATCTGGCTATGCTCTACAACGCAGCAAATCTCATTGAACGTGGCCTCCTAAAGGCGCCAGCTCATGTGCAGTTTGTGATGGGCATTCCTAATGCGATGCCAGCAAGACGCACGGTTCTAGAATTTCTGATTTCAGAATTGAAAGCAGTGATGCCTGACGCTACATGGACTGCAGCAGGTATTGCACGCCACCAATTGACTGTAAATGAGTGGACTCTTGAATTGGGTGGTCATGTAAGAACTGGACTTGAAGACAATACGCGCTTCGATAAAACGCGCGCAGCAAAAGATAACGCCGAGCTTGTAGCGCGCTTAGCTGAAATGGCTCCCACATATAACCGCACAGTTGCAACGCCAGCACAAGCGCGTGAAATTTTGGGATTAAGAAAGCACTAAACAGCATGTCAAACACATCGTTCGATTACATTGTTGTCGGCGGCGGTTCATCCGGCTGTGTTTTGGCCAGCCGCCTCTCAGAGGACCCCAAGAATTCTGTTTGCCTAATTGAGGCAGGGCCTAAAGATCGCTCACCTTGGATTCATCTGCCAATTGGTTATGCAAAGACGATGTGGGACCCAAAACTCAATTGGAAATTTCAGACCGAGCCGGATCCCGGTGTAAATAATCGGCAAATTTATTGGCCCAGAGGCAAGACTCTAGGAGGCTCAAGCTCTATTAATGGCTTAATATTTATTCGGGGACAAAAGGAAGATTACGATACCTGGCGTGATCTGGGTAACCCCGGATGGGGTTGGGATGATGTGCTGCCCTATTTCAAAAAGGCTGAGGGTAATGATCGATTAGATGAGCCATTGCACTCAAAAACTGGGCCATTAAAAGCCTCCTCCATCCCAAAGAAGCATCCCTTAGTTGAAGCATTCAAAAAGACGGCAAATGCTTTAGGAGTGCCTGAGACCGATGACTTTAATAACTTAACGCAAGAAGGTGTTGGTTACTATCAACTAACTACCCACAAAGGCTTTCGTTGCAGTACTGCAGTTGCCTATTTAAAACCAGCCAGACATAGAAGTAATTTACAAATTCTGACTGATAGCCAGGCTTGCAAGGTTATTTTTGAAAACAAAAAAGCAGTTGGTGTTGAGATTATTAGTAATGGCATTAAGAGTGTCGTTCACGCAAATAAAGAAGTCATTCTGAGTGCAGGCGCTATCCTAAGCCCACAGCTTTTGCAGTTATCCGGAATTGGTCCAGCCAAACTGCTGCAGGAATTTAATATTCCCGTGGTGCATGACTTGCCAGGTGTTGGAGAAAATCTACAGGATCACCTGCAGCATCGTCTCATTTATGAATTAAACCAACCCATCTCTACCAATGATCAGCTCTCATCTTGGTTTGGTCAATTAAAAATGGGCTTAGATTGGCTTCTCTTTCGTGGTGGTCCGCTATCTATTGGCATTAACCAAGGCGGCCTATTCACTCGCGTTATGAAAGACTCCAAAACACCCGATATCCAATTTCATTTGGCAACACTTTCAGCAGAAATGGCTGGCGGCAAGGTTCACCCTTTTTCGGGATTCACTATGTCGGTATGTCAGTTACGGCCAGAGTCTCGCGGCCATGTCCGCATTCAATCTACAGACCCACTCGTACCTCCGAAAATGTTTGCAAACTATATGTCTACCCCCTATGACCGGGAAATTAGCATTGCAGCTGTCAAGTACGCCAGAAAAATTTCACAGACCGATCCATTGCGATCCCTCATTGTGCGAGAGGTAAAGCCCAATAACCCACAATCTGATGATGAAATTCTAGAGTTTTGTCGCAATAATGGAGCAACCATTTTTCATCCTACTGGCACATGTCAAATGGGCCCAGATAGTGATCCTATGGCCGTGCTCGATTCTTCATTAAGAGTTCGAGGTGTGCAAGGTCTAAGAGTGGTGGATTGTTCGGCAATGCCAACCCTCCCTTCAGGGAACACGAATTGGCCCGCAGTCATGCTTGCCGAAAGAGCCTCTGACCTAATTCTAGGAAAGATTCAAGCTCACTAATGCATTTCTTTATTTTTTCCCTGATCGGAGTGATGACAGGCTTGTTGATGGCGCTTTTTGGCATCGGTGGTGGCGCCTTTATTGTCCCAGCCTTAGATGCCGCATTTCTAGCAGTTCCTAACTCGGCTCACCCGCCATTTCAGTTGATCGTCATTGGTAGTTTATGTACCATCGTAATCGGATCCCTGCCACGCGCTATTAAAGTTTTAACCGGTAATAAAAATGAACGTGGCATTGCAAATTTATTGATTGTTAGCGCGCTCCCATTCATATTATTAGCTAGTCTAGCAGCCACTCAATTAGCAGACAAAGCGCTGCGTTTAGGATTTTCTGGAACCATTGTTTTAATTGGCCTATGGACACTCTTTGGCAAAAATCCATCTAGCAAATCTACTGCTACCCCCCACAAACCCAGTACTTATAAACTCATTACGGTAGGTGCAATTTCTGGAATTTCCTCAGCACTATTTGGCCTTGGTGGAGCAACCCTCTTAATGCCGCTCTTAACAATGTGGGTTGGATTGCCGATTGCTATTTGTGTTGATATCTCAATTTTATTTGTATCGGCCACTTCAATTGTGAGCCTAACTACACTAAGTTCAGCCTGGGTTGGTATTCATGGGGCGGATAGTATTGATAACACCATGTTGATTTTGATACTCATTCTTGGGGTAAGTGCTGCATTTACCCAAACCCTTGCATCAGGAAAATTGGTCAGAATGAGAGACGGGCTTAGGCAACGTCTGCTGGGATGCTACCTTGTAAGTTTGGGGATATGGGTAATTGCCCGCTCGTTTATCTAAATCTTAAAACTAGGCTACTTTAGGAACCACATCCATCAGTTTCAAGCGCTGCACCTTACCAGATGGACCGCGCGGCAGATCTTCCATAAAACGAATGATCTTTGGGGTCCTGAATTTTCCTAAATGCTCTAAGCAAAAACTTCTCATCTCATCTTCGGAGCACTTTGCTTCTGGCTTAAGAATGATGCACACCATAATCTCTTGGCCATAGTTACTATCGGGAATGCCTACCGCTGCAGCATCCAATACTGCGGGATGTTTTAAGACTGCTTCATCAATTTCGCGCGGAGCAATATTTTCTCCGCCCTTGATGATTAATTCCTTAAGGCGGCCGGTGATGAAATAAAAACCATCGTCATCGCGCATACCAAGATCGCCAGTTTTTAACCAACCTTCGCCATCAAAGGCTTTAGCCGTTTCTGCTTCTGCTTTGTAATAGGCATTTAGGACATTACCTCCGCGCAGGCAGATCTCACCAACAGTATTGCTACCAAGTAGATTACCTTCAGGATCAATAACCTTAGCCTCCACCCCACAAGGTTTCCCTGGACTTCCATAACGCCTGCTTTCGTCATGGGGGTTACAAAAGACCATTGAGGCTGACTCTGTCATGCCCATGCCTTCTATTACAGTGATTCCAAACAGCGCTTCGAATTCACGATGATGCTCTGGAGGCAATGGAGCAGAGGCGGAACGCCCAAATCGAATCGATTTCAACTCTTCGCGACTTGGTAACGCGCCACCACTCTTGGCGGCATTAATTAAATACGCAATGATGGTCGGCACCATATTGATCCAAGTGCAGTGGTACTGTATGGCCAAACTCCACCAATTCGAAACGGAGAATGCATGCGGAGCTACAACAGATCCACCAGATACAAAAGGAGTGATGGTGGAAATGACCTGTCCATTGATGTGATAAATCGGCAATGAGCTCAACACAACATCCGCTTGCGTCAATGAATGCCATGCCGCCATAGATCGCGCAGCATGTAATAAATTAGCATGGGTCAACAAGACTCCCTTAGGGGTACCTGTTGTGCCTGAGGTATACATTAAAAGTGCTGGCCGTGAAGACTCAACCATAGGCAATGTTCCAGAGGTGCCTTGCATAAAAGGACCTTCAGCAGCATCCGGATCAAGCTCAACCAATAAAAACTTTCTTTTGGTTTTTTCAAGAGCGGCGAACAATCCCTGCTTCTTATCGGGAGAGTAAAACAAAACCTCGATGTCACTATGATCGAGCACCCAAGCTAACTGATCTATAGGAGCCAACAGATTTAGAGGTGTAATGACTCGACCGCAAGACATGGTTGCCAAAAATACCGTACTGGTCTGGCGCCCATTTTGCATAAACAAACCAACATGTCCCTGCTCGCTAATCCCCTGCTGCTCTAGCCATGTTGAAAAATAGCGCGCTTCTTTTGCGAGCTGCCCATAACTCAGCGCAACCCCAGTTTCGGGGGCAAACAGAAATGATTTGGAAGGCTGTATCGCCTCCCAGTGCAATAACACCTCACCCAAACTCTTACAAGAAGCCGTCATATTCGAATTAAGCCTGCGGGAAACGGCTGAAATATTCTTTCAACAAATCCTCTACCTTTGGCACATGCTCGGGGATTGGTCTAACCACTCTCGTAATATTCATATAGTGGCGATAGTTCATATTCTCAGAGAAATTATTTTTTCCCCAAGTGCCGCAACCCATAGACAAAGAAAAAGGAAGGCCATTTTCAAAGCTACCGCCTGTTGCGATAGCGTGAGCTTGATTCACAATAATTCTTGCGACAGGCAATTGCTGAGCCAGTCCTGCAGCCCGTGATTCTTGGGTTTCACCACTTTGCGCAGTATGCAGGCCAACAGAATGTCCTGCCCCTTGGTATGCATATACATTAGCAATTAATTGTTTGGCTGCTTCAAAGTCAGCAGCCTTCCAAACTGTTAGCACTGGGCTGAGTTTTTCTCCAGAAAAAGGCGCATCTGGCCCAAATCCTTGCTCTTCAACCATAAAAAATTTAGCTGATTTAGCTTTAGGATTTTGTAATTGAGCACGCTCAGCAATAACTGCTGGATTCTGAGCCGTCAGCGTTGAAGTCAGTTTGCCATGGTGGAACATGACATCCTCAAGTCGCTTTTTATCGGCCGCATCTAGCATCAAGCCGCCTACCGCTTCAAGAGCGCTAATCGCTTTATCGTAAACCTGCGCACAAATCACTGTGCCATTTTCACTTGAACAGCTTGTAGCATTGTCGAATGTCTTCGACTGCAAGATTTTACTAGCTGCACTAGCAAGATCCGCATACTCATCAATAATCACGAGCACATTACCTGCGCCAACCCCAAAAGCAGGCGTACCGCAAGTATAGGCGGCGCGAATATTAGATTGAGATCCTGTTGCAACAACTAAGTCAGCCAAACGCATTAACTCATTCGTGGAATCTTTAGTAATCGGTGATGGCAACATCTGCACCAAGTCACGAGGGGCTTTTACCTGATCCAATTGATGATGAACAAACTCTAATAAACGTGCGCAAGTGGATTGTCCTTTTGGAGAAGGCGCAATAATGACTGCATTACGACACTTCAAGGCATTCAAAATTTTATTGATGGGGGTTGCGCCAGGATTAGTTGAAGGTGTAATGGCAGCCACCACTCCTACTGGACGAGCATACTCAGTAAGGCCAGTTTTTAAATCTTCAGAAATAATGCCAACTGTTTTTGCGTAACTCAGATCACGCACCAAACCTAAGGTTTTTCTAAAGTTCTTTTTAAACTTATCAGCCACATCTCCTAGACCGGTATCTTGAACGGCAAGCTCGGCCAATTCCTGATTGCGCTTTGGCTCCAGAATGGCCCAAGCCACAGCCTCTACTACCAAATTCACTTGAGCTTGCGTGTAACTCTCATATACCTTTTGAGCTGCACGGCCGCGCTCAACAATAACTTCTACTGGCGTCATCATTTATATTTTTATCTTTACTAATTTAATTTGAGTTTTCAGAGTTAATAATACTTATTCAGCCTTGATGCTGGCGTCTTTGGTTACTTTTTTCCACTTGACCAGTTCCGCTTTCACTATTGCACCCAATTGTGCAGGAGTACTTCCCACCGCTTCAGCCCCTTGCCCTAATAATTTTTCTTTTACGGCCGGCTCAGCTAAAACTTTAATAGCCGCCTTATTGAGCGCTTCAACAATGGCTTGCGGGGTGCCTGCAGGGACAAACATGGCGTACCAAGAGTCGACCTCGTAATCTTTAAATCCAAGCTCAACCATGGTTGGAACATCCGGAAACACTGGCGAACGCTTCACAGTTGATACGGCTAGAGCCTTAAGCTTCCCGGTCTTAACGTAGTTCGCTGCCGCTGGAATGGACACCCACAATAAAGGAACCTGTCCAGCGATGACATCAGTAATTGCCGGGCCACCTCCACGGTACGGAATGTGCATCATATTGACGCCTGCAGAACTTGCCATCATGGCTCCTGCTAAATGACCAGGAGAACCATTGCCCACAGAAGCATAAGACACAGAGTCTGGCTTAGCCTTAGCCATTTGAATTACATCCTTAACTGACTTCACTGGGAAATCAGGATTAGCCACCAATATTTGCGGCAAAGAAGCCACCAAAGAAACTGGTAAGAAATCTTTTTCAGTATCAAATGCTAGCTTCGGGTAGATGGCTGGATTAATAGTGTGCGAGGAAAGTGTGAACAAGACCGTATATCCATCTGCTGGAGACTTTGCTGCAATATCCGTTCCAATCGAACCGCCAGCTCCGCCACGATTATCAATAATGATCTGCTGACCAAGGGCCTGACTGAGTGGCTCTTGCATGATGCGCGCAATCACATCGGTGCCCCCACCTGGCGGGTAAGGAACTATAAATTTAATGGGTTTATTTGGCCAAGACTGGGCTTGAGAAAGCTGCGACCAACCGAGCGAACCTGCAAAGGTCAGAATTAATGACAGAACAGCGACTAATTGATTGCTTCTACGCATACCCAATCTCCTGTTTAAAACCACTTTAAGACCTATATTAGTCTTTATTGAACGCTCCGATGAGCATAAATGATCTTATTCAACGGAACAAGTTGTTTCGTATAAGTAAAAATACTAACATTTTTCCTAGAAATTACAACCTTGTTCTATTAGAATGAACAAAACGACACATTTCATGAGATTTAACACCTATGCTTGAATTAGATCCTATCGAACAGCTAGATACCGCTAAAAGAGATAACTCGAGCGAAAACTCTTCCATGCTGAAGGGTGTGGTGATTTTGGAGGCCCTAGCCGGCTTACAACAGCCCGCCACCTTGGCTCAACTGATGCAAATTACCGGAATGCCCAAGGCATCCCTGCATAGAACATTGGCTATTTTTGAAGAAGCTGGCCTTGTAGCAAGAGAACCTGGAGGTCGAACCTACGCCCCTGGTGAGCGCCTTTCACACTTGGCAATGTCGACACTGACCCACGATACCGTCTCAGCAATTCGTCATACCATTTTGCGTAAACTCGTTTCTGATCTAGGTGAGACCTGTAACCTTGCCGTCTTAAGACGTGGCGAACTCTTTTATTTAGACCGCGTTGAAGCAGATTGGGCCTTACGTCTGCATCTTCCGCCGGGAACGGTATTACCGCCACATTGCAGTGCCAGCGGAAAATTACTGCTCGCCTACAAACCTGCAGATGAGCGCGCCAAGATTTTAGAAAATCTTCCGCTTGAACAATTTACCCATAGAACCATCATCGATCGCCACTTGCTGGAATCCGAGATGGAAAGAATTGTTAGCACTGGTTATGCAGTGGATAACGAAGAGTATGTCCTAGGCGTTTCTTGTGTGGCTGTTCCAGTAAGAGACTCTGTGGGTGAAGTGGTAGCAGCAATCGCAGTTCATGCAGCAACCGCAAGACTGCCATTAAATCAAGCCATGGAACATATACCCAAGCTTAAAGAAGCATCTGAGCGCATCTCTCAAACTCTCTCCTAATCAGCAACGTAACACGGCTACCTTAGGAAAAATCTAAACGTGAAATATCCACTATTAGAAAAAATGATCGAGGAGGCCAAGAGCGATCTACCTCTTGGAGTGGTTTACCCACTAAGCGCGCCGGCTCTAGAAACCGTTTTTGATCTCATCAAAAGACAGTTGTGTACCCCCATCTTAATTGGCCCTAAGAAAGATATCGAAGAACTCGCTGCCATAGAGAACCTTTCTTTAGAGGGCATTCAAATTGTTGATACACCTAAAGATCCTATCTTAGCAACCAAGAAAGCCATTGAGATGGTCAAAGAGGGAAAGCTAGCAGTTCTAATGAAGGGATCTTTACATACCGAAGATCTCATGGGGCCAGTTGTGAGTCGCGATGGCTTACGAACCGATAAACGGGTAAGCCATCTCTTCTTATTTGAACTTGCTCGCTATCACAAGCTATTAGGTGTCACTGATGCGGTCATGAATATTGCACCTAACGCGCAACTCAAAAGAGAAATTCTAGCTAATAGTCTTGATGCTTTAAAAAGATTAAGTATTAGCAATGTCAAAGTGGCAATCATTGCCGCTACTGAAGTCATCAACCCTGCAATGTCCTCAACCACGGATGCAAAAGAAATTGTTGATGAACACATTGCTCATCCTATTTTTCCAGACACCATTATTGAAGGTCCTTTTGGATTTGATAATGCGATTTCAGCTCAGTCAGCAAGAACAAAAGGGATTTACTCTAAGGTTGCGGGAGACCCTGACCTTTTGCTGATGCCCGATTTACAGGTTGGCAATATTCTCTATAAATCCTTTGTTTATATGGCTGGGGCGGAGTGTGCCGGCACCATTTTAGGTGCCCAAGTACCCATTACGCTCACATCAAGATCTGATTCTGTTTTCTCTAGAGTGGCATCTACGGCGATGGCCATTCTTCTTGCAAAAAACCCTCAATAGTTGAGAAGGCTATGTTCAAAATATTTTCTAGTGATCCCGTGCATGACCCAGTCAACAAGCAAGCGCCTGCGACTGAAATAAAAAAAACTACCTGCTATATGTGCGCCTGTCGATGTGGTATTCGAGCACACCTTAGAGATGGCAAATTGGTTTATATCGATGGCAATCCTGAGCATCCACTGAATCAAGGCGTTATATGCGCCAAAGGTTCCTCAGGAATCATGAAGCAAAATTCTCCGGCACGCATCACACAACCTCTCTTACGTAAAGCGGGAAGCGAAAGAGGCAATGGTGAATTTGAACCCATTAGCTGGGAAAAAGCATTTGATATTCTCACCGAGCGTCTTGCCAAAATCCGCTCTACTGACCCTAAGAAATTTGCACTCTTTACTGGTCGCGACCAGATGCAAGCGCTTACTGGTTTATTTGCAAGGCAGTTTGGCACGCCTAACTATGCAGCTCATGGAGGATTTTGCTCCGTAAATATGGCTGCAGGAATGATTTATACGATTGGCGGCAGCTTCTGGGAGTTTGGCGGGCCTGATTTAGATCAAGCCAAGTTATTTGTCATGATTGGCACAGCCGAAGATCACCATAGCAACCCAATGAAGATTGCTTTATCTAAATTCAAACGGGCTGGTGGTCGCTTTATCTCAATCAACCCAGTGAGAACTGGATATTCCGCGATTGCAGATGAATGGATTCCAATTAAGCCCGGAACCGATGGCGCGCTCTTCATGGCTTTGATGCATGAGTTGATTCGTCTTGAGAAATATGACGCGCCTTTCCTCAAGCGTTTTAGCAACTCCGCACAATTGGTATGCATGGACTCAGGTCCAGAAGAAGGTTTGTTCTTGTATGACCCTGACTCTGATCCACTAAACCTAGATTTACCTCATAACAAATATATTTGGGATGAAAAATCGCAAAGTGCTAAACCCTGTTTTGCTCAAGGCACATCACCTGCTCTACTGGGTGAATATGTGATGGGTCCAGGACCTCATCAAGGAAAGAAAGTAGTCCCTTCATTTGAGTTACTGAAGCGACAAGTAAGCGAGACGACCCCAGAATGGGCTGCAGCTATTACCAGCATTCCAGCAGAACGTATTCGCAAGCTTGCTCTTGAGATGGCAGACACAGCATTTGGACAAGAATTTGAGTTGCCAATCCAGTGGACAGATTCATGGGGTGAAAAGCATGACTCTGTCACTGGCAGACCAGTTGCATTCCATGCAATGCGAGGTTTATCAGCTCACTCAAATGGTTTTCAAACTACGCGTGGCTTAGCGGTACTCATGTCTTTGCTTGGCACGATTGATCGTCCAGGTGGCTTTAGACATAAAGCCCCTTATCCACGACAGGTTCCACCCAATGCGAAACCACCGTCTTCTGAAAATGACATTAAGCCTAATACGCCCCTAGCTAAACCACCGCTGGGATGGCCAACGCAACCAGAAGACTTGGCATTAGATTCTGATGGGAAGCCACTGCGTATTGATAAAGCCTACTCTTGGGAGCACCCTTTAGCAGCCCATGGATTGATGCACAACGTCATTACGAACGCAGTTAAAGGTGATCCCTACTCGATTGATACGCTAATGATCTTCATGGCGAATATGTCATGGAACTCCACCATGAATACGATGGAAGTTCGCGAACACCTTAATGCCAAAAATGATGATGGTGAATTTAAGATTCCATTCTTGGTAGTATGCGATGCATTCCAATCTGAAATGGTGGACTTTGCTGACCTAGTTCTTCCGGATACTACTTATCTAGAGCGTCACGACGTCATGAGTATGCTCGACAGACCTATTTCTGAATTTGATGGTCCGGTTGATTCTGTTCGCATCCCCGTTCTAGAGCCTCTAGGTGAATGCAAACCATTTCAGGAGGTTTTAATTGAACTGGCTTCGCGCTTAAAGTTTCCCGCATTTACTACTCCAGAAGGGGATCGTAAGTTCAAAGACTACCCTGACTTTATTACTCGCTTCCAGACTACCCCCGATTCAGGAATTGGTTTCTTGAGCGGCTGGCGCGGTAAGGATGGGGATAAGCCTCTGCGCGGGGAACCGAACCCCAATCAGTGGCAAAAATATGCTGAGAATAATTGCGTGCATCAATATCACATGCCCCCAGAGCATCAGTACATGCGCAACTGGAACAAAGGATATTTAGACTTCTCCAAAGAAAATGCCTTAAGACAGAAGAATGATCCGATCATGATCGCGATCTACTCAGACATATTGCAACGCTTTAGATTAGCTGCGACCGGTAAACGTCCTGGTGCACAACCACCAGAGCACTTGAAAGCGCGCATTTACAAATACTTTGATCCGCTACCCTTCTGGTATCCACCCCTTGAAGATGAGGCAACTGATCTTACGAAATTTACCCTGAATGCAATTACTCAGCGACCAATGGCGATGTACCACTCATGGGACTCACAAAACGCCTGGTTAAGACAAATTCATAGCCATAACTATCTATACGTTAATACTGCAACAGCGCTCAAGAGTGGAATTGCAGATGGTGCATGGATGTGGATTGAATCTCAGTGGGGCAAAGTCAGATGTATGGCAAGACATTCGGAAGCCGTGGACCCTGGAACAGTGTGGACATGGAATGCTATCGGCAAGGCAGAGTCTGCATGGAGTCTAACTAGTGATGCAGATGAATCCAAAAAAGGCTTTCTGCTAAACCACCTCATCTCAGAGGAGCTTCCGTTAGGAGGTTTTACCGTTAGCAACTCTGATCCAATTACCGGCCAAGCGGGTTGGTATGACGTCAGAGTAAGGCTGGCACCCGCAGACGAGAATGAACCGAAAGAAACCTGGCCACAAGTAAAGGCATTTGAAGTTCCTGGAATGGCCCTCAAAAAATCGGGGGAGACAAAATGAGTAAAAAAAATAAACAATTAGCTCTCGTTATAGATCTCAATGTTTGTGTGGGGTGCCATGCATGTGTGACCTCATGCAAAGAATGGAATACCTCTGGGTCAGCTGGTCCGCTTACAGACCTCAACGCTTATGGTGCGAGTCCGAGTGGTACTTTTTTCAATCGCGTGCAAACCTTTGAAGCCGGAACTTTCCCAAACACCCAAACAGTTCACTTCCCAAAATCGTGTTTACATTGCGAAGAGCCTCCATGTGTTCCAGTTTGCCCAACCGGTGCAAGCTATAAGCGCAAAGAAGATGGCATTGTTCTGGTGGACTATGACAAATGCATCGGCTGCAGCTACTGCTCTTGGGCATGTCCTTATGGCGCTCGAGAGCTAGATCAAGAACGTCAGGTCATGACAAAGTGCACACTCTGCGTTGATCGAATCTATAGTGAAACACTGCCAGAATCCGAGAAAAAACCCGCTTGCGTTCTCGCCTGCCCTACTAGCGCACGTATCTTTGGGGATATTCATGATCCTGAATCTGCTGCTAGCAAAGCAATAGAGGAGCGCTCAGGGTACGCACTCATGCCTGAATGGGAAACTCAACCCGCCAATCACTATTTACCGCGCTCCATTATGGAAACGATTGATGCAGCAAGGAATGACAAATAATGCGCCCACAATTTTCAATTATTTTCTTCACCACCTTGGCTGGCATGGCGCAAGGCCTGCTATTTTTCCTGGCGTTATCCAATCTGTATAGCCAAACTACCCCCAACCCATTCCTCACCAATCTTGCGCTCCCCATTGCATTGGTGCTCCTGGGTTTAGGTTTAGTGGCCTCATTCTTTCACTTAGGCCATCCTGAGCGAGCCTGGAGAGCTGCAATGATGTGGAGAACTTCTTGGCTATCCAGAGAAGTTATTGCTCTTCCGGCACTCATGTTGGTGACTGCGGCAATTTACTTTTATGCATGCGTAAGCGAAGTGCCGCAATGGCTGTGGGTTGCCCTCCTTTTCACTACATTGGCTCTTTGGGTATGTACCGCGAAGATCTATCAGTGCATTCGTTTTATCCAAGAATGGTCACACCCCTCAACTCTGACCAACTTCATTCTTTTAGGATTGACCTCTGGCCTGATTCTGCTGGAGCTACTCATTGCTTTATGGGGTGATACAACTGCACAGATTATTGATGCGCCATTATCTATAGTTGCTTTCTTGCTGCTATTTCTGTCTTTTAATCTTAAGCTCTGGATTTGGAGACGCAATCGAGATCTAAAACCAAAATCAAACCTCTCAACTGCTACTGGAATTAAAGGTTCCAATATCCGACAGACCTCAATGGGTCTAATGGGTGGTAGTTTTAATACCCGTGAATTCTTTCACCATCAAACTGATCGGGTCATTGCTAATTTACGTAAAATTATTTTGCTTTGCGCCTATGTAATACCAATGATATTGATGGCTTACACCATCACTACACCAAGTACCTTGATGATCACTCTAGCGTTGCTGATGAATTATCTAGGCTTGCTTGCTGAAAGATGGATGTTCTTTGCAGAGGCAAATCATCCGCAAAATTTGTATTACCAAAGAGTCTCTTAAGCACGCCTAATGCCCATGGATCAATTCGCCGAACAACTGATTCATGGCAGAACGCATATATCACCCAAAAGATTAGGAGATCCAGGTCCTAGCCCCGCCCAGAAAGAAACCATCCTCTTAGCGGCGAATGCCGCCCCTGATCACGGCAGAATGGTTCCATGGCGTTTCATTGAGATTCAGGAAAGCAGTCGCCCCGCCCTTGGGGAGGTATTCCACCAGTGCCTCTTAGATCGCGATCAAGGTGCTACAGAGATACAACAGCAAGAGGCGCGCGACAAAGCATCCCGTGGCCCACTACTCCTTCTAGCTATTGCAAACTACCGAGATGCAAATGACGACATCAGTAAACAAGAGAAGCTAGTCTCTCTTGGGTGTGCCATTCAGAATATTCTATTGAGTGCCTATGCCTTTGGCTTTGGCTCTGGCCTATCTAGCGGAAGAGCATTACAAAGTGATCGCATCAGGACCTTATTTCAGCTCACCAAGGACGAAGAGCCAATTTGCTTTATTACGATTGGTACCGTGCTAAAAAATAAGCCCGGACGAATACGGCCGAGCCTATCTGAATACCATTTCATTTTTTAGATTCGCTTAAAAGAAAAGGCCCAGTTCTACTGGGCCTTTTTAGCATGCTGCAGTTGTTAATTAGACGTAATCTTTGTACTTATCCAAGAAACGTACTGGCTTAGATAAAGCATCACGGCGGAAGGGGTCACCAAGCTCACGAGTACACATAATCTCGATCACACAAGTTTTACCTTCTTTCATCTGCATATCTACCGCCTTCTTGAGTGCTGGGCCAACCTGATCAAGCTGGTCAACCACAATTCCTTCAGCACCCATTGATTGTGCAATACCCGCAAAACTTGGACTCTCTAGCTCGCCCGCCACAAAGCGGCGGTTATAGAAGTCCACCTGGTTCTTCTTCTCAGCACCCCACTGGCGATTGTGGAACACGATCGCAGTAACAGGGATATCGTGACGAACCGCAGTCAGAATCTCGACCATACTCATCGCCCAAGCACCGTCACCAGCATAAGCAATCGCAGGACGGTTAGGAGCCGCTGCTTTAGCACCAATAATTGTTGGTAGCGCATAACCACAGTTACCAAAGCTCATTGGAGCAAAGAAGCTGCGGGGCTTTTCAAAACGGAGGTAGCTATTTGCAACAGAGTTGATATTGCCAATATCAGTAGACACCATCACATCAGCAGGCATCGCCTTTTCGAGTTCACGCAAAACTTGGCGTGGGTGCAAGTAGTGACCGCCTGTTGGAGTCACTTCTTTTTTCTGCTCCTCAATCATATCCAAGCTGAATGGGTCCTTTTCATGGGTCCACTCATCCAACTCTTTTTCCCATGCAGCTTTTTCAGCAGCAATCGTTTTAGCGCGCTCTGCTTTGGTGGCGTCGCAAGCCAATGTCTTGCCTTCTAAACGCTTTGTTAATGCAACTGCAGCAGCCTTAGCATCACCACAAATACCTACGGAGATTTTCTTCACCAAGCCGAGCATCTTGTTATCAGCATCGATCTGGATAATCTTGGCGTTTTTAGGCCAGTAATCCATGCCGTGTTGTGGCAATGTGCCAAATGGTCCAAGACGTGATCCAAGCGCAACCACTACGTCAGCCTGAGCCATCAACTTCATCGCCGCTTTAGAACCTTGATATCCCAGAGGGCCGCACCACAATGGATGACTAGCAGGGAAAGAATCATTATGTAAGTAGCTATTCACTACCGGAGCGCCCAAGCGCTCTGCAAATGCTTTGCACTCCTCAACGGCATCACCCATCACCACACCACCACCAGAAATAATTACTGGAAATTTGGCGTTGGCTAAGAGCTCTGCTGCTTCATCCAAGCTTTTTTCACCGCCAGGACCACGATCAAGGCGATTTGGCTGTGGGATCTCTACTTCGATCTCACCATAAAAATAATCACGCGGAATATTTAATTGGGTTGGACCCATTTCAGATAAGGCACGATCAAAACAGCGGCCGGTAAATTCAGCCATACGTTTAGGATTGTTAACGTGTCCTTGATACTTTGTGAACTCCTCAAACATTGGTAATTGGTTGGCCTCTTGGAAGCCACCTAAACCCATACCCATCGTGCCTGTTTCAGGAGTAATAATCACCACGGGGCTATGCGCCCAATAAGCTGCCGCAATTGCTGTAACGCAGTTACTAATACCAGGGCCATTTTGTCCGATTACGACACCATGACTTCCACTTACGCGAGCATAGCCATCAGCCATATGCGCCGCGCCTTGCTCATGAACCACTGGAATCAAGCGAATGCCTGCTGGAGCAAAAATATCCATTGCATCCATAAAGGCGGAGCCCATGATTCCAAAAATATCCTTCACCTTGTTGGCGACCATGGTCTCCACAAATGCTTCGGAAGGGGTCATTTTTTGTGGGCCGGTAGGTAAATTAGCGTCAGACTTAGACATAAAGCTCTCCTAGGTATTCAATTAAACGGAACATTTTGTTCTACAATATGAATAATAATAGCGTATTTTTAGTAAAGTCAAGCATATAAACCCGAATATGGAATATATTTGACAACATATTAAGACTTTTAAAGGCAAGGAAATGGCTGAAAGCACCTCTTCAATTGATTTAATGGGTTTGCAGCCTGAAAAGCTGGTTTCTCTGCACTCCGCCTTCCCTGAGTGCAGAGGCTTTGCTGACTTTCAGATCCCCGCCTTTAATAAGCCAAGTGAGCTTGTGCCCGCTGTTGATCCAAGCTACCAACTGAATCCCGAAGCCGCCTTAGCCATCTTGGCTGGCTTTGCCTTCAATCGAAGAGTCATGCTTCAAGGGATGCATGGCACCGGTAAATCAACCCATATAGAACAAGTCGCAGCACGTTTAAATTGGCCCTGTTTGCGGATTAATCTAGATGGCCAAATTACTCGAATGGATCTGATTGGAAAAGATGTCATTAGCCTAGAAGATGGAAAGCAAATTACCCGCTTTCAAGAAGGCCTTATCCCTTGGAGTCTCCAACGCCCTGTCGCACTGATTCTGGATGAATATGATGCGGGCCAACCAGACGTGATGTTTGTGATTCAAAGAATGCTCGAACGTGAAGGTCGCCTGACTTTGCTTGATCAAAATAGAGTAATTAATCCTAATCCTGCATTTCGAATCTTCGCCACTAGCAATACTGTTGGCCTAGGAAATTGGAACGGCCTTTATCAAGGCACTCAATTATTAAATCATGGCCAAATGGATCGTTGGGATATCGTTGCAGCCCTAAACTACCTTGAACCTAGTGAAGAACAAAAGATTTTGATGGCAAAAGTTCCAGAGCTGTCTGATGCACAAGGAAAAGCAATGATTAGCCTTGCCAACCTTACTAGAAGCGGTTTTGCAGCTGGAGATATTTCCACTTTAATGTCTACGAGAACCCTAATTACCTGGGGTGAAAATTGGCGCATCTTTAAAGATTTGCAAATTGCATTTTCTCTGGCATTTTTAAATAAATGTGAATCAGAGGAAAAAGTCTTAGTGGCTGAATACTATCAACGCTGCTTCGCCAGTGAACTAGATTTAAGCAAGCAGTAAAACAAGATACGCGCAAACTCACCTTGCAAACTCAAACACACCAAGACTTCGAACAGCAACAACAGTACGGTGCAATGATTCGATCATTGTCCGGCGAAACTAGTGCTCAGATTCGGGATTGGCAGCTCTTTCATAAATCCGTACCACTGGATTCAATTGCACCACACCTTAATCTTGATAATCTCAAAGCATCATGGGCTTATCCACGCGGAGTACTAGATGGCATAGCGCTACGCCTCCGATATTCCAATGCCAATTTACATGCCTCGCTAACTCCAGAAGGCATGATTGAATCGCTAATATTTGAAGTCTTAGAACAAATTCGCGTGGAAAGTAACTGCCCTGATGAACTCAAAGGCAGCCAACAAAATATTCAGATGCAATTTATTGCCTGGATGCAGCAATTCATTTCTAGCGGAGGTGCCGAGGGAAGCGTTGGCCTTTTACTGGTCACCATTTTCTCTACAGTCTGGATGAAATTAAATAGCCAGCCTATTCCACAGTTAATGCAAGATATTGTGGAGGCTACTCGAGCTGGTATAGCCGAAAACATGGGTCCACTTCTAGTGAAACTAAAAGTGACCCGCAACAACCAAGAGTCTTACGCGCAGACTGCGCACGAGGTAATAAAACTAGCATCTGGTTTAATCGCAGAGGAATATCGTAACAATCCCAGCATTCGAACTAAACGAAAAAATCAGAGCTCTACTCATTTGAAAATAGAGTGGGTGCCGCCACATGCAGGAATTATTGCGGCCGACTTTAAAAGCCCTGCACACTCTTCTAGCGAAAAACTACGACTACTTAAAAAATCTCTCGATAAGTATCACATTTACAACTCAAGCTATGACACTGAAGCTGAGGCTAAGAAAAAAATACGATCAGCTCAATTAGCAATCTATCAAGATCAATTAAATTCTGAGATTGGCAAGCAAAATATTCCTTGGGCAAAACTCATTCGTATTTATCAACAATTATTTTCAAGTAAGCAGCCGAAAAATTGGCAAACAACTGAGGCAGAGGTGGTTCTTGACCGTCGCTACCTTACTCGTGCCGCGACCTCTCCACTGCAACCAGCCCTCTATAAGCAACTTGTAGGCAGTAACATGGTCAATTCCAAGGTGACGCTTTTGATAGATTGCTCTGGATCCATGAAAGAGCAGCGAGTCAAAATTGCTACTTGCGTTGATTCCTTGGTGCGGATACTAGATCAAGCTGGAATAAAAACTGAAGTACTTGGATACAGCACTAGCACTTGGCAAGGAGGAAGGCCTTTTAAGGAATGGCGTAAAAATGGTCAACCTCCAAATCCGGGTCGCCTCAATGAAAGAGCGCATTGGATTTTTAAAGATTTTGATACCAGCTGGAGAAGATCTCGAGCTGGTATAGCTGCACTGTTGCGCCCAGAAATATATGCGGAGAGTATTGATGGAGAGGCGCTTATATGGGCGGCAGAGCGCTTAAAGAATACTGGCAGTCTACGGAATTCCAGTAATACACTCATTCTTTTTTCTGATGGCTGCCCCATGGATCGAGCCACTATTGAGGCGAATGGTGAAGAATTTCTAAAAGATCATCTCCTGCAGACCATTGCTTGGTGTGAACAGCAACCCAACTTTCAATTATGGGGCTGCGGCATTGGATCAGAACTGCGACCTGCATTTCAACATCGTCTTAGCTGGGATGAGGATCCCAATAATGTGGCAAATACCCTAAAAAATTGGGCTAGTGAATTTAGGGCATCATCTTTTATCAATAAAAAATATTCATAACAAAGTAGTTGGAGAAAAAATCATGCAACTTTTAATTAACACCTTTGCCAAGAAAAATAAATTTATTCTTGCGCTTTGTGCCTCCCTAGGAATATTTGGCTCCGCCAATCTCTCCGCCCAAACATGGCCAGATAAACCCATCAAGATGATTGTTCCATTTGCCGCAGGAGGAAGTGCAGATATCTTAGGGAGAATACTTTCTCAGGAGCTCAGCAAAAATCTCGGTCAAAATGTAATTGTTGAAAATCGGGGTGGTGCAGGTGGAAACTTGGGTGCAGAAATAGTTGCAAAGTCACCTGCTGATGGTTACACCATCCTTCTAGCTTCAGGCAGCATGATGACGGTTAACCCCTTCATTTACAAAAAAGCTTCTATTAACTATATAAAAGACTTTTCATACATCACAACTATTGCAACTGTGCCTATGGTCATCGCAGTCAGCCCAAAACTGCCAGTCAATACGCTGGCAGAACTCATTGCATTAGCAAAAACAAAAGAGCTCAACTTTGGTTCAGCAGGTATTGGCAGTCAAATACACATGGCTAATGAAAATTTTCTTTACTCTGCTGGAATTCATGCAACGCACGTGCCCTATAAAGGTGAGAACCCCGCATTAAATGATCTGATCGCAGGACAAATTGATTTTATGGCTGGAAACTTTCCTGCAACCGGAGGATTTGCAAAAGCAGGACAAGTAAAAGCACTTGCTGTTACTAGCAGCAAAAGGTTGAAACAGCTCCCTAATGTTCCCACCGTTTCTGAAGCTGCTATTCCTGGATTTGAAAATACCGGCTGGTATGCATTGGCAGTTCCGATGGGCACACCACAATCCATCATTGACAAGATTTATATTGCTACAGAAAAATCATTCAAGGCACCTTCTTTGCTTGCCAATATGGAAACCAACGGCTTGACGCCAATGATGATGAAAAGTAAAGATGTAGATGCAAAAATTCAGGCTGAGTCTATTAACTGGGAAAAAGTTATTAAGGCGCGGAATATTCCTACTCAGTAAGAGTCGATCCAGCGCGCTTGATGTAAAAAAGCCTCGCAGTGCGAGGTTTTTTATCTAACAAACAGATAAAAGAAAAGCCACCCCGAAGGATGGCTTAAAAGATTTTTTGGAGGTACTGCCTAAAGAATGAACTACGAGTTCATATTAATCCTCTAAAAACCTTCGCAATGGAACGCATGCATGTTTGAAGGCATATATGCATCAATTTGGTGCATTAGGAGTCTGGTTTTAAGGATTTGGCTTCTTAACCGCCAATGGGAGATCATTGGTGGTGGCATAGAAAACAACTAATTCCACTGGCACAGAGCCTTGATTGATGCCGTGATGCCATTTATCCACCATCTCAATGATGACTTCACCTTTTTTAAAACTGCGCTGAATACCACCCTCCTGTACTACGGTAATTTCACCATCAACAACATAGGCAGCATTAATAGCGGGATGCTTGTGAATCGGCAATGCAGTTTGCGGAGGAATAGTAAATTTCATTACTGCAATCTGAGGGGCACCTGCCAAGTAGGACGGCAAAGCACTTCCAGTCCAATCACTACCGCTACGGATTAACAAGTCGGTAACCACCCCAGGATGCTCATCATCAGCATGGGCAAAATTAAGTAATGATGCAAATAAAACAAGGCAGCCGATAAGAGACTTCATGAATTTGCAGTCTAGCGCTTTAGTGGTTTTCTTTTGCGTGATTAATTGAGTATTTTGGAATCTCAATGACTAAATCTTCTTTGGCGACAATCGCTTGGCAAGATAAGCGTGACTGTGGGTTAAGGCCCCAAGCACGGTCAAGCATATCTTCCTCATTCTCATCGGGAGGATTTAGACTTTGAAAGCCCTCTTTCACAATCACGTGACAAGTAGTGCAAGCACACACCATATCGCAAGCATGTTCAATCGGAATATCGTTCTCTAATAAAGCCTCACAAATCGAAGTGCCTGGGGCAACCTCAACAACTGCACCTTCAGGGCAATACTCACTATGCGGTAGTACAACGATTTGAGTCATGTTTCTTTTTCTATTGATGTTTAGTTTGCTTAAATCTCAGCAACATTCTTACCGGACAAAGCCTTTTGAATACTAGCGTTCATGCGTTTTTGTGCAAAGTCGTCTGTAGCCTTAGCGGCATGGTCGACAGCCTTGCGAACAACCGCGCTATCTGTTTCTTCATTTAAAATCTTTTGCAGAACTGCCATCTCTTGATCAACTTCCTTCTGCTCATCCGCACTCAGTAAAGAGCGATCACTAGCAAGGGCAGTTTGTACGGCATCGAGTAAACGCTGCGCATTAACCTGCTCTTCGCGCAATGACCTCGAAAGTAAATCCTCTTTAGCCGACGCAAAACCATCTTGCAGCATGCGAGTAATCTCTGCATCAGTTAAGCCGTATGAAGGCTTGATATCAATTGAAGCCTTCACACCAGAGCCTTGCTCGGTAGCACTGACAGAGAGTAATCCATCTGCATCGACCTGGAAAGTGACCCGAATACGAGCTGCACCTGCAGCCATTGCTGGTATGCCACGTAATTCAAACTTGCCTAAAGAGCGACAGTCGTGTGCCAACTCACGCTCACCCTGCACTACCTGTATAGCTAATGCGGTCTGACCATCTTTGAAGGTTGTGAAGTCTTGTGCCCTGGCAACAGGGATAGGCGTATTACGAGGGATGATCTTTTCTACTAAACCCCCCATGGTTTCAATACCAAGAGATAACGGAATGACGTCAAGTAGTAGCCACTCATCATCTTTGCTTTGGTTGCCTGCCAATAAGTCGGCCTGCATTGCTGCACCCAATGCAACTACTTGATCGGGATTTAAGTTATTCAATGGTTTGGTACCAAACAATTCGCCTACAGCTCGTTGCACGTTAGGCATACGGGTTGAACCACCTACCATCACTACGCCTTTAACATCTTCAGCCTTAAGGCCGGCGTCACGCAAAGCTTTTTTACAAGCCATCAAGGTCTTAGTAACTAGGTTTTGAGTTATTTCAAAGAGCTGCGCTTGACTAACTCCAACATTCACTACCGTACCATCTGCGAGAGTCTCATGCACTCGTGCCAAAGGGTTGTGACTCAATAACTCTTTAGCGTGTTTACACGCCTGCAAGAGTGTTCGATGATCATGAATCGATAATGGTGGAAGCTTGGCTTGTTCAATCACCCAGCAATACAAACGATGATCAAAGTCATCGCCACCAAGAGCAGAGTCACCACCAGTAGAAAGCACTTCGAAGACACCTCTACTCATTCGCAGAATGGAGATATCGAAGGTACCGCCGCCTAAGTCATATACGGCATAGACGCCTTCAGAGGCATTATCTAATCCGTAGGCAATAGCAGCAGCAGTAGGCTCATTCAATAAGCGCAGCACTTCAATACCTGCTAACTTGGCAGCATCTTTTGTTGCTTGACGTTGTGCATCATCAAAATAAGCTGGGACAGTAATTACTGCACCCACGATTTCATCGGAAACGGAGTCTTCAGCTAATTGACGTAAACGTGCCAAGATTTCTGCTGAGACTTCAATTGGACTCTTATCCCCAGCAACCGTTCTGAGCTTAAGCATTCCAGGCTGATCGACAAAGTCGTAAGGAGCGCTTTCAATATTTTCTACATCCAGTAAGCCACGGCCCATGAAACGCTTTACGGAAACAATGGTGTTCTTTGGGTCAATCACAGCGCTCTCAAGCGCCTCGAAGCCAGCTTGGGTTCTGCCATTTGGCAAATAACGAATTACAGAAGGAAGTAGCTCGCGCCCTTGGGCATCCGGCAAGACCTTAGGCAAGGCATCACGTACGATAGCCACTAAAGAATTGGTGGTTCCCAAATCAATACCTACAGCAATACGGCGCTGATGAGGCGCAAGTGATTTACCGGGTTCAGAGATTTGTAATAAGGCCATAAGTGATGAGTTTAGCTTGAGTAAGGGCTAGATTAAAGTTGAAATGGTGTCATCAAGCTCAACTGCAAACTTATCAATAAAGAGTAAACCACGAAGCAGCTCAGCGGCACGTAAATAGTTCTTGGCGCCATCGATTGCCTGAGCAATTTCTGCCAACGTATCTTGCTTAGACTCTTCAACTTCAGTCATTAAATCATCTAGAGCAGACAAATCTTCGGCTTGCTCATCTAAACTTTCACGCCATTCCATCTGCTTCATCAGAAAGGCAGCAGGCATCGCAGTATTCGTTTCCAGCTTGGCATCAACGCCATGAAGCTGGCAAATATAGAGGCCACGTTGAATAGGATTCTTCAGGGTCTGCAAAGCGGTATTGGCAAAGGTTGCCATTTGCATAGCAAGACGCTTCTCTGCATCGCTTCCACGTGCATGGCGATCAGGGTGCACTTCCTTCTGAATCGCAAGGTATGCCTGCTCTAGAGCAGGCAAATCGATATTGAATTGCTGATTTAAACCAAAGAAGCGAAAGTAATTGTCAGACGCGGAAGGATTCGCCACAACCACACTCATCTTTTACGTTTGGATTCTGAAACTTAAATCCTTCGTTCAAACCCTCGCGCACAAAGTCTAGCTCTGTACCATCTAAGTAAGCCAAACTTTTTGGATCTATAAATACCTTAATGCCATTGGACTCAAAGACTTGGTCTTCGGCTGCAGGCTCATCCACATATTCAAGTTGATACGCCAAACCAGAGCAACCTGTTGTGCGAACGCCCAAGCGCAAGCCACAACCCTTGCCGCGCTTTTCTAGGTTGCGGTTTACGTGTGCAGCTGCTTTATCAGTTAAGGTAATTGCCATAGTGTTGACTTCGTTTTTTCGTTCTTTATTTCGGCTTTTATGTCGTTGGATGCTTTTCTTTGTAATCCGCTACCGCCGCCTTAATAGCATCTTCCGCCAAGATAGAGCAGTGGATTTTTACTGGGGGCAAAGCCAACTCCTCAGCAATCAATGAATTCTTGATCTCAAGCGCTTGATCCAAAGTCTTGCCCTTGACCCATTCAGTCACTAGGGATGATGAAGCAATCGCAGAGCCACAACCATAGGTCTTAAATTTAGCGTCTTCGATCACACCTTGATCGTTTACACGAATCTGCAACTTCATGACGTCACCGCAAGCTGGCGCGCCAACCATGCCGGTACCTACGCTGTCATCACCCTTTTCGAATGAACCAACGTTACGGGGATTTTCGTAGTGGTCGATGACCTTTTCGCTATATGCCATGATATTTCCTCTTTAATCTTCTATATCTTTTTAGTGTGCTGCCCATTGAATCGTGCTGATGTCGATTCCGTCCTTATACATCTCCCAAAGCGGAGATAACTCACGCAACTTGGCAATCTTTTCTTTCACCAGCTTGATAGTGAAATCTACTTCTTCTTCAGTCGTAAAGCGACCCAAAGTAAAACGAATCGAGCTATGCGCCAATTCATCATTGCGGCCTAAGGCACGCAATACATAAGAAGGTTCTAAAGAAGCAGAAGTACAGGCCGAACCAGAAGAGATCGCCAAATCTTTCAAGGCCATCAACATAGATTCGCCTTCAACATAGTTAAAGCTTATGTTCAGGTTGTGCGGAACACGATTGTCCATATCACCGTTGACATAAACCTCTTCAATATCCTTCAAGCCATTTAACAAGCGATCACGCAAAGCCCGGATACGTTTATTTTCTTCTGCCATCTCGATACGGGCAATACGGAATGCCTCGCCCAAACCTACGATCTGGTGAACGGCAAGAGTTCCCGAACGCATACCGCGCTCATGACCACCACCATGAATCTGAGCCTCAATGCGAATACGGGGCTTACGACGCACAAACAAAGCACCAATACCTTTTGGGCCGTAACTCTTGTGAGCAGAAAAACTCATTAAATCAACTTTGATCTTTTCGAGATCAATTTCTACCTTACCCGTTGCCTGGGCTGCATCCACATGCAAAATCACACCGCGTGAACGGCACAAGTCGCCAATTGCAGGAATGTCTTGCACTACGCCGATTTCATTATTGACATACATGACTGAAGCCAAAATCGTACCGGGCTTCATCGCAGCTTCAAGCTGTGCAAAATCAATCAGGCCATTCGGCAACACATCTAAATAAGTGACTTCATAGCCTTCGCGCTCGAGCTCACGACAAGTATCTAAAGTGGCTTTGTGTTCGGTCTTAACAGTGATGATGTGATTGCCACGATCTTTATAGAAGTGTGCAGCACCTTTCAAGGCCAAGTTAATACTTTCAGTAGCACCACTGGTAAATACGATCTCTCTTGGATCAGCATGCACTAATTGAGCAACCTCAGAACGCGCCCACTCAACCGCCTCTTCTGCAGCCCAGCCATAAGCATGACTCCGTGAAGCGGCGTTACCAAACTGCTCACGCAAATATGGCAACATTTTGTCAACTACGCGAGGATCAATCGGCGTTGTAGCCGAGTAGTCCATATACACCGGAAAGTGTTCAGGACTAAACATTGGAACCGGTTGTTGCGGCAAAGCTTGTGGTGCGTTCATGGTTTATTTATCGGTAGGTAATACTGTTATTAACTTTGTCGGGCCAAATTGAATACGGAATTAATCAATGGTGCCTTAGGGGCAACTTCTTTTTTAGCTGCAAGCGCTGGAGCAGTTTTCTCTGCCTTGGCACTTTCAACTTTAATTTTCTTTTGTTGACGCATATCTTGAATCACAATGCCGCGCCCCTCTTGCTGATGAACTAAATCTTTTAAGCTCACCGAGCTGAGGTACTCAACCATTTTGGAATTCAGGTTGCTCCAGAGATCATGCGTCATACAACGACCATGATTCTCATCATCCGTATGACAGTTGCCTTTACCGCCACACTGGGTTGCATCGAGAGGCTCATCGACTGCAATAATAATATCGGCCACGCTCACCTCGGAGGATGGACGCGCTAGGGTGTAACCACCACCAGGACCGCGTGTACTTTCCACGATATTGAAGCGGCGCAACTTGCCGAACAATTGCTCGAGATAGGAAAGGGAAATCTTCTGTCTTTGGCTAATTCCAGCCAAAGTTACGGGACCATGCGTTTCACGCAGGGCTAAATCAATCATTGCGGTTACTGCAAAACGACCTTTGGTTGTAAGTCTCATATGTCACCTTGGTAATGGATTGTTATGGACAGCTAACAGTCGGGCGGGTAATACCCGACCATTCCACTCAACTTTAACATATACCCTAGAAATTTGCTCAGGCATTATCCCAAAAAACCTTAAAGCAAGCCAGGAATTAGCCAATCGAACCTTTAGACTGAATCCCTAGATCTCGCCCCAAAAGCCATTTCTTTCACCTTAGTTAGCCTATCCCGGGTGCTGGCGGCCTTTTCAAACTCCAAATTCTTAGCTTCAGCGTTCATTTGCTTCTCCAGACGCTTAATTTCAGTTGCCAGGTCCTTCTCGCCCATATCCTCATAGCGAGCCCGCTCCTGCTCAACCTGCATCTCCTGACGCTTCTCTTTGACGTCATAGACACCATCAATAATGTCCTTGATGCGCTTTTTGACCCCCTTAGGCTCAATCCCATGAAGTTTATTAAAGGCAATTTGCTTGGTGCGGCGCCTTTCAGTCTCACCCATAGCGCGTTTCATGGAGTCAGTAACTCTGTCGGCATACAAGATGGCTTTGCCTCGCACGTTGCGAGCAGCACGGCCAATGGTCTGAATCAAGCTGCGTTCTGAACGCAAGAAGCCCTCTTTATCAGCATCCAAAATGGCAACCAATGACACTTCAGGAATGTCCAATCCTTCGCGCAATAAATTAATACCAACTAGTACGTCGAAGACACCCAAACGTAAGTCGCGCAAAATTTCTACGCGCTCCACAGTATCAATATCAGAGTGAACATAGCGCACCTTTACACCATTATCCGAAAGATAATCGGTTAATTGCTCAGCCATTCTTTTCGTCAATACGGTAACTAGAACTCGCTCATGTACTTTGACGCGTGCATGAATTTGATCGAGCAAATCATCTACCTGCGTACTTGCTGGCAAGACTTCAATTTCTGGATCAACCAATCCCGTTGGTCTTGCAACCTGCTCAACTACTTGTCCTTGATGCGCCTTCTCATAATCAGCAGGTGTTGCAGAAACAAAAATGGTTTGACGCATCTTGGTTTCAAACTCGGTAAATTTGAGGGGGCGGTTATCCATTGCTGATGGCAAGCGGAAACCAAATTCAACCAAAGTATGTTTACGAGATTTATCACCGTTGTACATAGCGTTGAGCTGTCCAATCAGCACATGGCTCTCATCTAGGAACATCAAAGCATCGTTCGGCAGGTAATCCACCAGCGTCGGCGGGGCATCGCCAGGTGCTGCCCCTGAAAGGTGACGGGAGTAGTTCTCGATCCCTTTACAAAAACCTAATTCGTTAAGCATCTCTAAATCAAAACGGGTCCGTTGCTCAAGGCGTTGTGCCTCAACTAGCTTTCCATCCTTAACAAACTCATCTAAACGAGTGCGCAACTCTATCTTGATAGTTTCAATCGCTTTCAAGACTGTATCGCGTGGTGTTACGTAATGCGAACTTGGGTACACAGTAAAGCGTGGAATCTTTTGACGAATCTTTCCAGTGAGAGGATCAAAGAATTGCAAACTCTCAATCACATCATCAAATAGCTCAACACGCACCGCAAGTTCATTATGTTCAGCAGGGAAAATATCAATCGTGTCACCGCGCACTCTAAATACGCCACGCTTGAAATCCGTTTCATTGCGGTCGTATTGCATAGCAATGAGGCGCATCAAAATATCACGCTGACTCATCTTGTCACCCGGGCGTAATGTCATGACCATGCTGTGATAGTCGCCAGGATTACCAATGCCATAAATTGCAGATACGGTTGCAACGATGATGACATCGCGACGCTCTAACAAGCTTTTCGTTGCAGACAAACGCATCTGTTCAATGTGTTCGTTAATCGAGGAATCTTTTTCAATGAAGAGGTCCCGTTGAGGAACATAGGCCTCTGGCTGGTAATAGTCGTAGTAGCTAACGAAGTACTCAACCGCGTTTTTCGGGAAAAACTCCCTAAATTCGCTATACAGCTGAGCTGCCAAAGTCTTATTGGGGGCAAAAATAATGGCTGGACGACCTGTTCTAGCGATGACATTGGCCATCGTGAAGGTCTTTCCGGACCCCGTAACCCCCAAGAGCGTCTGAAAGGTCAATCCGTCCTCAATCCCCTCAACCAGGGCATCAATAGCCTGTGGTTGGTCTCCCGCAGGCGGAAATGGCTGGTAGAGGTGATAAGGAGAGTCTGGGAAGGTAACAAATTTAGCCGGATCCAGGTCGTGACCAGCTTCACCCAAGGGATCTGCCGCGGGGCTCGTATTCACTACTTTTACTTCAGAATTTAAACCAGTTTTAGGCAACTTAGGAGGCATCTCGGCTATCATTTCACCTGTGAGATTTCTTCACGGAGAATTTTGTACAAACAATGATTTTGCCGTTTTTCTTAGGAAATAGTTGATTCTGGCTTCAAAAACCGACAATTAAACTGAAATTAACGTCAATTACGCACAAAACTGCCCCTAAACCCCCTTTAACCACCACTTTCGACCTCAAATGACCCTGTTTGCCTCCGTCCAATTAGCCCCTAAAGATCCTATTTTTGGCCTCACAGAAGCCTACGTTGCCGACCAGCGCGCTGACAAAGTGAACTTAGGTGTGGGTGTTTATTACACAGACGAAGGCAAGGTTCCTCTTTTGAAGGCGGTTATCAAAGCTGAAGAGGCGATTGTTGCAAAGCATTCACCACGTAGCTACATCCCAATCGAAGGTCCAAATCCTTACAACAGTGCAGTGCAAAACCTCTTGTTTGGCGCTGACTCTGAATTAATTAAAGATGGTCGCGTTGTTACTGCTGAGTGCCTGGGTGGAACTGGCGCTTTGCGCGTTGGTGCCGACTTTATTAAGCGCCTTAATGTAAATGCACCATGCGCAATCAGCAACCCAACTTGGGAAAATCACCGCGGCATTTTTGAATCCGCTGGATTTGAAGTTGTTGAGTACACCTACTTCGATGGTAAAACTCGTGGCGTAGATTTTGATGGCATGGTGAAGTCCCTAGAGTCTTTCCCAAAGAACACAACAGTGCTCCTGCATGCATGCTGTCATAACCCAACTGGTGCAGATATTACAGAAGCGCAATGGCATCAAGTGATTGAGATCTGCAAGAACAAAGGCTTGATCCCTTTCTTGGATATGGCATACCAAGGATTTGCCGCTGGGATAGAGCAAGATGGCATCGCGGTGCGCCTGTTTGCCCAATCCGGTATGTCTTTCTTTGTTTCTAGCTCTTTTTCAAAATCATTCTCGCTCTATGGTGAGCGTGTTGGTGCCTTGTCTATCGTGACACAAAGCAAGGATGAATCCACTCGCGTGCTTTCACAATTAAAACGCGTGATTCGCACTAACTATTCCAATCCCCCAACTCACGGAGCCGCTATCGCAGCTGCCGTTTTAAATTCACCAGAATTACGTAAGCTCTGGGAAGATGAGTTGGCAGAGATGCGTGATCGCATTAAAGCAATGCGTCAGGGTCTCGTTGAAAAACTCGCTGCTGCTGGTGTGAAGCAAGACTTCGCTTTCATCGAGCAACAACGTGGAATGTTTTCTTACTCAGGTTTAACAGCTGAGCAAGTTGAGCGCTTGCAGAAAGAGGATGGCATTTATGCCCTTTCTACTGGTCGCATTTGTGTTGCAGCCCTCAATACTAAAAATATTGATAAGGTAGCAAAAGCAATCGCCCGCGTATTGGCTTAATAAAGCGTAATAAGCGGATACACTGAATTACCGGAGGCACCATGCTATATCAGTTACACGAATTTCAAAAAGCCTTACTTCAACCAGTGAGTTCATGGGCACGCGCTGCCTCTGAAGCTTTTATTAACGCTTCTAATCCTGCCTCTAAGGTTCCAGGATCAGATCGATTGGCTGCCAGTTATGAACTACTCTACCGTTTAGGCAAAAATTACAAAAAACCAGAATTTGGTATTCGTTCAGTCCAGGCCTATGGCAAAGAAGTTGCCATTCATGAAAGAACTGCCGTAGCAAAACCTTTTTGCAATTTGGTTCGTTTTAAGCGCTTTTCTGATGATGTCGAAGTCATCAAAAAACTCAAGGAAGATCCTGTAGTTTTAGTGGTAGCCCCTTTATCAGGTCACCACTCCACCCTATTGCGTGACACTGTTCGCACTCTCTTGCAAGATCACAAGGTTTACATCACTGACTGGATTGATGCACGTCTAGTTCCCGTTGAGGATGGTG
Source organism: Polynucleobacter sp. UB-Tiil-W10 (assembly GCF_018881605.1). Classification (GTDB taxonomy): domain Bacteria; phylum Pseudomonadota; class Gammaproteobacteria; order Burkholderiales; family Burkholderiaceae; genus Polynucleobacter. The sequence goes on along the minus strand of NZ_JACVPZ010000001.1, from coordinate 1,322,735 downwards.
AATTTGGTCTTGACGACTACGTACACTACATTCAAGAATTCATTCGCGCTATCGGCGCAAAAGATTTGCATGTAATTTCTGTTTGCCAACCAACTGTTCCAACCTTAGGGGCAATCTCCTTGATGGCATCTTCTGGCGAAGCGACTCCAGCATCAATGATCATGATGGGCGGACCGATTGATGCACGTAAGTCACCAACTGCGGTTAACAACCTAGCAGATCAGAAGTCTTATGAGTGGTTTGAGAGTCATGTAATTTACAACGTACCTCCTAACTATCCAGGCGCCGGTCGTCGCGTATATCCAGGCTTCTTGCAGCACACTGGCTTCATTGCCATGAACCCACAGAATCACTTGCAGTCTCACTGGGATTACTTCCAGAATTTAGTACGCGGTGACGAGCAGGATGCCGAATCTCATATTCGCTTCTACGACGAGTACAACGCGGTATTGGATTTAGATTCCAAGTTCTACCTAGACACTATCAAGACTGTTTTCCAAGACTATGCATTGCCAAATGGCACTTGGAAAGTTGCAGGTGAACTAGTCAAACCACAAGATATTAAAAAGACTGCCCTTCTAACTATTGAAGGTGAACTTGACGATATCTCCGGAAGCGGTCAAACACGTTCAGCACATGGTTTGTGTGCAGGTATTCCAAAAGATAACAAAGATCACTACGAAGTTGCTGGTGCTGGTCACTACGGCATCTTTGCTGGTCGTCGTTGGCGTGAGAAGGTTTATCCAAAAATTAAAGCGTTTATTCGTGAGCATCAGAATACGAAGAAAACAGCTACTCGGACTACCAAGTCTGCGTAAATTAAGGGCTCTTCGGAGCCTTTAATTTTAAGAAGATCACCGCAAGCAATTTCCATGAGCCAAACAAATACACTCATCGATCAACTTGAGGATATTCTTCCGCAAACACAATGCACTAAGTGTGGCTACCCAGATTGCCGTGGATATGCAGAAGCAATGGCCAGTGGTGAAGCTCTACCAAATCGCTGCCCTCCTGGAGGCGTGGTAGGTATTGAACGTCTAAGTAGGGTGCTAATACCGATTTATCCACAAGATGCATTTGATCTTCACCCCACAATCGATCCAGATTGCGGCCTAGAGCGTCCTAGGTCAGTCGCATTTATCGATCCCCAAAAGTGCATAGGCTGCACGCTATGTATTCAGGCATGCCCTGTTGATGCAATTGTTGGCGCTTCCAAACAAATGCATGTAGTTTTGACCGAGTGGTGCACTGGTTGCGATCTCTGCATTCCACCATGTCCAGTCGACTGCATCAGCATGATTGATGTCACCGGACATCAAACTGGTTGGGATGCTTGGTCCCAAGAGCTTGCGGATGTTTCTCGTAAGCGTTATCACGATCGCGAGCAGCGTCTTGATAGAGAGCAGAAAGATAACAATGATCGTTTAGCTAAAAAGGCTGAGGCAAAATTATCTACGGTCAATGCAGAAAGCCCATCTTCCGCGAATGAACTGCAAGAGCAAGAGCGTAAACGCGCCATTATTGCAGCAGCCATTGCACGAGCCCAGCAAAAGAAATGATGAATGTAGAAAAGCGTCGGGCTTTTTTTGAGCAACTCAAAGCGAATAACCCCAAACCAGAAACTGAGTTGGAATACAGCTCACCATTTGAGCTATTAATTGCAGTATTGCTATCAGCGCAAGCAACCGATGTATCGGTTAACAAGGGAACACGCAAACTCTACAAGGTAGCCAATACCCCGCAGGCTCTTTTAGCTCTTGGTGAAGCAGGCGTCAGACCTTATATTCAGCATATTGGTTTATTTAACTCCAAGGGCAAACATATTCAAGAGGCCTGTCGACTTCTTCTTGAAAAACATAGTGGTGAAGTACCACAAACCCGTGAAGAATTGGAAGCCCTGCCAGGTGTTGGCAGAAAAACAGCGAACGTTATTTTGAACACTGCATTTGGGCAACCCACTATCGCCGTTGATACCCATATCTTTAGAGTCTCGAACCGTACGGGCCTAGCGCCCGGCAAAGATGTTGTGAAAGTGGAAGAGCAATTACTGAAGCGCGTACCTAAGGAATATTTATTAGATGCTCATCACTGGCTTATTCTGCACGGCCGATATACTTGTAAAGCACGAAACCCAGATTGTGCACAATGCATAGTGGAGCCACTATGCGGCTTTAAACAAAAAACTGGCAAAGGAAAAGTGCGTGGCGATATTTAATCCAACTCGTGAAGAAGTGCGTCGCTTTTTCTGTGACACCTGGAAAAAGAAAACTGAAAACCACATACTGGATCCAATGGAAACGCTTGCGAGCGATTGGATGGTTGAGCATCCTGAATATCACGAGTTACTTGCCGATCCAGAAGGCGCCCTAGGACAGGATTACACACCAGAACGCGGTGAAACCAATCCATTCCTACACCTATCAATGCATCTGTCTATTAGTGAACAAATATCCATTAACCAGCCCCCAGGCATCAAAGAAATTGCGGACAAGCTCTCACAAAAGCTAGGCTCAATGCATGATGCTCAGCATGTGATGATGGAATGCCTGGGTCAAGTAATGTGGGAGGCGCAACGTGAAGGTCAGCCCCTCAATCCAGAGAAGTATTTAGAGGCTCTTAAAAAGCTAGCTTAAGCAAGAGTAGCAATAGCAGCCCTAATTGCGGCTGGTAACTGCTGAGCCTTTTGCTTTCTAGATTCTATGATTGATATTGGAGTATCTTGAGTCTTGCTAGACCAAGCAGAACCGGGAAAGAAAGCATCATCCTTAAATCTTGGGATGACATGCCAATGAATATGGGGAACCATATTGCCCAGGGCAGCAATATTGACCTTATCGGGGTGCATGACGTGACGCATAGCCTCTTCTACAGCAAATATCAAAGTCATTAAGTGCTCACGCTCACTGTAGGTGAGATCGGTCATCTCGGCCACATGGCGATTCCAAATCACTCGGCAGAAACCAGGCAGATCAGGATCATTCACTAGGACGACTCGACAGTCATCTCCACGCCAAATAACTTCCCCTTCTTCGGGCTTGAGCTCGTCTTTACAAAGTACGCAATTGGTCATGGAAAGAATGTAAACGAAAACGGCACCTAAGTCACCCTTGTGGGGTCATTTAGGTGCCGCGGTAGTATTGGCGCATTATTACTACGCTGCTTACTACGTACTACTTAGGGATTCTTAGTGGAACTGCTCTTCTTCAGTGGAACCGGTCAATGCTGTTACGGAAGACTTGCCACCTTGAATAACGGTAGTGACATCATCGAAGTAACCAGTACCAACTTCTTGCTGATGTGAAACGAATGTGTAACCACGGTCACGAGCAGCAAATTCTGGCTCTTGTACTTTCTCGATATATGCAGTCATGCCACGCTGCATGTAGTCTTGAGCCAAGTCGAACATGTTGTACCACATAGAGTGGATGCCAGCCAATGTGATGAACTGATACTTGTAACCCATTGCACCTAATTCACGTTGGAATTTAGCAATTGTTGCGTCGTCCAAGTTTTTCTTCCAGTTGAAGGATGGTGAGCAGTTGTAAGCCAACATCTTGCCTGGGAACTTTGCACGAATTGCTTCAGCGAACTGACGCGCAAACTCAAGGTCAGGCGTACCAGTTTCACACCAAACCATGTCAGCGTAAGCAGCGTATGCCAAACCACGGGAGATCGCTTGATCTAAACCTTTGCGTGTTTTGTAGAAACCTTCAGGTGTCCGCTCGCCAGTCAAGAATGGCTTGTCGTTTGCATCGTAATCAGATGTCAATAAATCAGCAGCTTCTGCATCAGTACGAGCCAAAATGATGGTAGAAACGCCCATGACGTCAGCAGCTAAACGTGCAGAAATCAACTTCTGTACAGACTCAGCAGTAGGTAACAATACCTTGCCACCCAAGTGACCGCACTTCTTAACGGAAGACAGTTGATCTTCGAAGTGAACGCCTGCAGCGCCCTGCTTGATCAATGCCTTGCTTAATTCAAATGCATTCAATACACCACCGAAACCAGCTTCAGCATCAGCAACGATTGGCGCAAAATATTCAATATAACCAGCATCGCCTTTGTTGATACCTTTGGCTGTTTGAATTTCATCAGCACGTTGGAATGAGTTATTGATACGCTCAACCATCTTAGGAACTGAATCTACTGGATATAAAGATTGATCTGGATACATCGCTGCGTAAGAATTTCCGTCAGCAGCAACTTGCCAACCTGACAAGTAAATTGCTTGTACGCCAGCTTTAACTTGTTGCATTGCTTGACCGCCAGTCAAAGCACCTAAACAGTTAACGTAAGCTTCATTGTTTACCAATTCCCAAAGACGCTCGGCACCATGCTTAGCCAAAGTGTGCTCAATCTTCAATGAGCCACGGAGGCGAACTACATCCTCAGCGGTGTAACCACGTGTAATACCTTTCCAGCGTGGATTGGTATCCCAGTCTTTTTGTAATGCTGCGATTTCTGCTTTGCGATCTGCCATGTTTTTCTCCCTAAGTTAAACAAGTACTTCAAAATTTGAGGACCTTTAAGACCCATTCAAGTCTTATGTCTTATATAAGAGTTTAGACAGTTCAAAAAAGCAAGCAAGAGGAATTTGAACTATTTTTAAAAATATTTAGTTATTTAAATTCAATAACTTATATTTATATTTTTACAATGTGGAATGCCTATCCACTGCTTGGAATGAAAAGGCTAGCCGCACACTGCAGCGCATTTTACGCAGCGTAATGACGTTTCATATTGTGAAAAATATTCGAAACTAACTAGGCGGTTTTGGGGGTAGTGCCAGCCGATACCTTAAACACGGTTGGAATAATCATGAGTTGGAATAAAACGATGCCTAAGAACAGGGCTTTAGGAAGGCCTGCATCCATAAAGAAGCCGAAGATAAATGGGCCTACTGCCGCCCCCAAATCAATTCCTGAATAAACGATTCCATATACCCGCCCCGCCACACCCTTAGGTGTTACAGACTTCACCAAAAGATCTCGTGAGGGAGCGACAACGCCGTAACCAAAACCCAACCCAATAAAAAGAAAAGGAATCAGCACCACAGGAATGAATCCAGTACCAAGCAACAAACACATCGCAATCGTTACTGAAAGACAAGAGGAGACGATACGCTCTGGCGCTTGCAATCTTGCGGCTAAATAGCCGCCAAACAATACACCGCCAGCACTACCGAGCGCCAGCAGGGTGATGTAATAACTTCCCACATCTATAGGCACTTGATAAATATTAAATAATGCACTTGGCGCAAATGATTGCAAGCTTGATGTAGAGGCCATGCTGAAGAAAAAGAAAATCCAGCACAACCAAACGGCAGTTAACTTCAGAAACGCAAATGGACTCTCCTGAGCAACACCAGGATGAGCGGCTTGAGAACTTGCATAGGTGTTCTCGTGGCGCTCTTTGACGTTATCTAAGAGGTATTTTTTATTTAACCAAAGAATCACTAAGATGCTGGCTTCTAGCAGGGCTGCAGATAGAAAGGCTATGCGCCAATCGGCAAATTGAGCAATCGCAACCATCAAGGCTGGCGCCGCTGCCCAACCCAAATATCCTGTTACACCATGCATTGAATATGCATATGGGAGATTGGGTGGCGACACCTTGTGATTAATAAGAGTGTAATCAACAGGGTGAAAAATACCATTACCGCAACCAGCAATCACCGCCCCCAATAGGAGCATGGCATAACCATTGCTTTGTGAATACACAAGTGCTGCAAGCACAAGCAAGCTAATGCCGCCAAATAGCACTGGTCTAGCGCCAATTCGATCAACTAAAAAACCAGATGCAGCTTGAGCAATACAAGACACTACAAAGAAAACTGACATGAGCAAACCGAGTTCGGCATAACTCAATGCAAAAGCATCCTTCAACCATGGGAACATGGGAGGAAGTACTAAATGAAAGAAATGGGAGCTGCCGTGAGCTAGGCTAATGAGACCAATAACCCGGACATCACTGGCACGCCTATTAAGCGCAACAGTCATGCTCCGAGTTTACTGGCGCAGGAAAATTTCTGCTGAACTACATTCAATATTGTTTAGTGCACCTGACGCGTAAAGCTAAAGTCGCCTTTTTTATCTACATCCACAGGCACTACATCCTTAGGCCCGAACTTGCCCTCCAAAATCATCTTGGAGACTGGGTTTTCAATATGCTGCTGAATCGCCCGCTTCAGAGGCCTTGCTCCAAAGACTGGATCAAAACCTACTTCGGCAATCTTATTCAGAGCGGCATCACTCACCTCAAGCTGCATATCCACTTTTGCCAAACGATCTGACAGGTTCTTTAGCAAGATCTTCGCAATATTGGCAATATTACCTTTATCCAAGCCATGGAACACTACGATTTCATCAATACGATTTAAGAACTCAGGACGGAAATGATTCTTCAACTCTTCAAATACAGCCTCTTTAATTTCAGACTGCTTCTTATCAGTCATTGACTGAATTAAATGAGATCCAATATTGCTGGTCATCACAATGACGGTGTTCTTAAAGTCTACAGTGCGACCTTGACCATCAGTAAGGCGGCCATCATCAAGCACTTGCAAGAGCACATTGAAGACATCGGGGTGAGCCTTCTCGATTTCATCAAACAAAATTACGCTATATGGATGACGACGGACTTGTTCAGTTAAATAACCGCCCTCTTCGTAACCAACATAACCTGGAGGCGCACCAATTAAACGTGCCACGCTATGCTTCTCCATAAACTCACTCATATCAATGCGAATCAGATGATCTTCGCTGTCAAACAAGAAACCAGCCAGCGCTTTACATAGCTCAGTCTTACCAACACCGGTAGGCCCAAGGAATAAGAATGAGCCGTAAGGACGATTCTCTTCAGCCAAGCCAGCACGGGAACGACGAATAGCATCCGATACCGCTCGAATGGCCTCTTCTTGACCAACTACACGCTTATGCAATAGCTCTTCCATCTTGAGTAACTTATCGCGCTCACCTTGCATCATCTTCGACACTGGAATACCTGTCGCGCGAGAAACTACTTCCGCAATTTCTTCTGCGCCAACTTGAGTGCGAAGTAACTTGTTCTTCAATACGCCATCTTTGTCGCCCTTAGCTTCCGCTGCAGCAGCAGACTTCAACTTAGCTTCTAGCTCAGGTAACTTCCCATATTGCAACTCCGCAACCTTTTCTAGCTTGCCATCTCGTTGTAACTTTGCAATATCTACCCTTACTTTTTCAATTTCCTCTTTCAGCTGAGCTGCGCCTAATACAGCGCCCTTCTCTGCTTTCCAAACCTCTTCTAAATCAGCATACTCAGCACCCAGACGTTTAATTTCATCCTCAATGAGACCTAGGCGTTTTTGCGAAGCATCGTCCTTCTCCTTCTTAACCGCTTCGCGCTCAATCTTTAATTGAATCAGACGACGCTCCAGCCTATCCATCACTTCAGGCTTAGAATCAATCTCCATCCGAATACGCGAACCCGCTTCATCAATCAGGTCGATCGCCTTATCTGGCAAGAAACGATCCGTAATGTAGCGATGCGATAACTCAGCAGCCGCAACAATCGCTGGATCAGTAATTTCGATACCATGATGTAGTTCATAGCGCTCTTTAAGGCCTCGCAAGATCGCAATAGTTGCCTCGACGGTAGGCTCCTCCACCATCACTTTTTGGAAACGACGTTCCAACGCTGGATCTTTTTCAATGTACTTACGGTACTCATCCAAAGTGGTTGCGCCGATGCAATGCAATTCACCACGCGCTAGGGCAGGCTTGAGCATATTGCCAGCATCCATTGCGCCGTCACCTTTACCAGCCCCTACCATCGTATGAATTTCATCAATAAAGATGATCGTTTGACCTTCATCTTTGGAGACATCACTCAGAACTGCCTTCAGGCGCTCTTCAAACTCGCCACGGTACTTGGCGCCGGCCAATAACAAGGCCATATCCAAAACCAAGACGCGCTTATTTTTCAAAGTCTCAGGCACTTCACCATTAACGATGCGCTGCGCTAAACCTTCAACAATAGCAGTCTTACCAACACCTGGCTCACCAATGAGTACAGGGTTGTTCTTACCGCGACGTTGCAAAATTTGAATGGTGCGACGAATCTCATCGTCACGCCCAATGACTGGATCAAGCTTGCCCATACGAGCGCGCTCAGTTAAATCCACTGTGTATTTCTTTAAGGCTTCACGTTGGCCTTCAGCATCTGCACTATTCACTGACTCTCCTCCGCGTACTAAATCAATAGCCGCTTCTAATGATTTACGATTTAATCCATTCTCACGAGCTACTTTACCGAGCTCGCCTTTGTCATCAGCCACCACCAGCAAAAATAGTTCGCCAGCAATGAATTGATCATTGCGTTTATTGGCTTCTTTTTCACATAGGTTGAGCCAGTTACTTAAATCACGGCCTACCTGCACTTCTCCACTAGTACCTTGCACTTCGGGGAGATTGCTGATGATTTTCTCTACGCCTTTTTCAAGACCAGGGACATTGACCCCTGCTCGAGTCAATAAACTCTTGGCGCCACCATCGGAATCACGCAACATGGCCAGCAACAAGTGGGCAGGCTCAATATATTGGTTATCTTTAGCTAAAGCGATACTTTGGGCCTCACTTAAGGCCTCTTGAAATTTGGTTGTTAATTTATCTATTCTCATTTTCTACCCCATCAACTCCATCTATATCTATCTATAGAATATAAGGGCAATATTAATAATTTCAAGCATCCACCGCACTTTTAACCCTAATTTTCCCTATTTTGACCTGGCTTGTTTACCTCCTTGAATGCTCAGATGGCACCTACTATGCCGGCATTACTAACCGCCTAGAGCATCGCCTAGAGGCACATAACTCAGGGCAAGGCGCTCGCTATACAAGATCGCGCGGACCAGTTGTCCTCTTAGCAACACAAAAGCACCCTGACCGTTCTGAAGCCTCTAAAGCAGAGCTCCGATTAAAGCGTTTACCGAGGTCTGAAAAGCTAGCCTTTTTTGAGACTGAGAGCACCACCAAAACTGGGCACAGTTAGTCAGAGCAACCTATGAGCCAGCAATACAATATAGCCATAACAAAACCAATTATTTAACCGGACAACAATCATGCAACCAAAATGGGGAACCAGAGGAATGGCGGTAGCGCCACATTCTCTAGCATCAGAATCTGCTTTAGCTGTTTTACGAGAAGGTGGCAATGCCTTAGAGGCAATGGTTGCCGCTGCAGCAACTATTGCAGTGGTCTACCCTCATATGAACTCCATAGGCGGCGACTCTTTCTGGGTGGTTCATTCTCCTGGAAAGGCCATGGGTGGAATTGATGCCTGTGGAGCAGCCGCTGGTTTGGCGACAAAGCAATGGTACGCGGAACGTGGCATCACTAAGGCCATTCCATTTCGTGGTGCAGTAGCGGCTAATACGGTTGCTGGCACTATCTCTGGCTGGGGCGCAGCGCACCAGCTCTCCAAACAAGGGTTAGGCGGCAAACTACCACTTTCACGCCTATTAGCTGATGCGATTCACTATGCAGAAGCTGGCACACCAGTTACTTTCAGCCAATCAAGCCTCACAGAAAAGAAGCGTCAAGAACTGAGTCCCATACCAGGCTTTGCAGAGACTTTTTTAGTAAATGGCAAAGCGCCCGCTGTTGGCAGCATCTTTAAGCAAGAACGTCTTGCTAAAACCTTACGTCAGATTGCCAAAAAAGGCACGGATGACTATTACCGTGGCGAACTAGCTCAATCACTAGCAAAAGAACTCGCTGAGCTAGGAAGCCCACTCAGATTAGACGATCTAAACCGTCATAAAGCAAAACTCATAGACCCTCTTGAGCTCAAGCATAGCATGGGCAATGTCTACAACATGACTCCACCTACACAAGGTGTTGTCTCATTGATGATTATTGGCATCTTGGACCAGTTGAACTTAAAACGCTTTAAGGTTGATAGCGCCGAGTACGTTCACCATTGTGTTGAGGCTACCAAACAAGCATTTAAAGTACGCGATCAATTTGTAACTGATCCTGCCTATATGACAAAGAATGCGCAATCTTTCTTGTCACCTGCATTCCTGAAAAAGTTAGCCAAGAATATTGATCCAGAAAAAGCGCTCCCTTGGGGTCAGGGCAAAGGTCCTGCAGATACTATTTGGATGGGCGTAATTGATGGTGACGGTAATTGCGTTTCTTTCATTCAAAGCATCTATCATGAGTTTGGCGCAGGCATTGTGCTTCCTACCTCAGGTGTCAACTGGCAAAACCGCGGTTGCAGCTTTTCTCTCGACCCAAATACACTCAATCACCTTGAGCCGTATCGCAAGCCTTTTCATACCCTTAACCCAGCGATGGCCTTATTTAAAGATGGTCGCTCAATGGTTTATGGAACGATGGGTGGAGATGGTCAACCACAAACCCAGTGCGCAGTATTTACTCGAACAGCAACTTATGGTCTTGATCCACAGGATGCAATCAGTCGTCCACGCTGGTTACTTGGACGGACCTGGGGGCAAACCAGTGATAGCCTTAAATTAGAGTCGCGCTTTAGTCCATGGGTAGCTAAAGAGCTTCACGCTTTAGGCCATGAGATTGAAATGCTCGATGCATTTGACGAAACCGTTGGTCATGCGGGTTGCATCATTCGCGATCCATCAGGTACGCTACAAGGCGGATGGGATCCTAGAAGTGATGGAGCTGTGAGCGCTTTCTAAACCCTCGCAATGCATTAACAATTAGATGGCATTAAAAAAGGCTACCTTGTTGGTAGCCTTTTTTCTAACTTCGAATTTCAAATTACCACTGAGTTAGCACTTATGCAGTGCGTGTCTTCAAATACTTAGCGCGCATTGGGCGTAGTACGAAGAATGCCAGGATAGCCGCAGTAGCATCCAATACGATCATGATGCCAAATACTGGTATCCAGCTTTCTGTAACACCATGAATGTAGGCTGCAACTGGTGCGCCAACAATAGAGCCAACGCCTTGAGCCATGTACAGGAAGCCATAGTTTGTAGTGGCATGCTTTTGACCAAAAGTATCAGTCAAAGTAGATGGGAATAAAGAGAAAATCTCACCCCAACCAAAGAACACAATGCCTGAGAGCAATACGAACATGACAGGATCTGAGCGTGTCATTACCCAAGCAAACATAGCAACCGCTTCTAAACCAAAAGCAATCGTCATGGTGTATTCGCGGCCGATACGATCAGATACCCAACCAAATATTGGTCGAGTTAAACCGTTGGTAACGCGATCAATTGTTAAGGCCAAAGGTAAGGCCGCCATACCAAAAACCATAGCCGATGTAATACCAAAGTCTTTTGCAAATGCGCCCATTTGGGAGATCACCATCAATCCCGATGTAGACATCATGGACATCATCAAAAACATGAGCCAAAAAACTGGTGTCTTTAACATTACCTTTGGTGCAACTCCCGATGCAGCAGCTTCTATTTGATCAGCAGTTTGTGCACGATCAGCGTGAGGAACGCGAATGCCTTGAGCGGCCAATAGTCCAACAGCACCAATGATGTAGCCAAAGAACGTCAACGTGCCCTGAATCCCGGTCTCAGTCAAGCTAGTGGAGATTGGGAATGTCGTCAGCAATGCACCGATGCCATAACCAGCAGCAACCATACCTACTGCAAATCCACGATTGTTTGGGAACCAACGAACCATCAAGCCAACAACGCCGATGTAAACAATACCGGTACCCAAGCCACCTAACACACCATAGGTGAGGTAAAGATGAGATACGGTAGTCAGGTTAGCCGAAAGAACCCAGCTTGCACCCGTCAGAATAGTGCCGATGGATAACAATAGGCGAGGGCCAAACTTATCAACTAAGTAACCCTGAAACGGTGAGAAGAAAGTCTGTAAAACAATCAAGATCGAAAATGTAATTTGCAACTCTGTCAAAGTAACACCGAGCTGACCCATGATTGGCTTAGTAAATAAAGCCCAAACATATTGAGGGCTGGATATGGACATCATACAAATGACGCCTAAAGCCAATTGCACCCATTTCGACTTTAGAGGGTTGCTACTAGTACTTTCCGTACTCAATGCTGCTGTTGTCATGTAAATCTCCTGAGCTTTGTTAAATCAAAATTTCTAAAATGCTTTTGTTAATGCATTTTGATCTAAATTTACGGGTAATTACTAAGGAATTCCCTGAGATGGTGCAGAAGCGCTTATTTTGATGCCGTTTGGTGCACCAATAAAAACCTTGAATCAGAATCTAATTCGGCAAGGCTAATGAAATTAGCTCTGCTTCCAACGAGCCATTGCAGCTTCATCGATAACGCGGGCATCAACCCAGCGAGCCCCTTCAGGCGTATCTTCTTTTTTCCAGAAGGGGGCTGCAGTCTTAAGGTAGTCCATGATGAACTCACAGGCAGCAAATGCTTCACCTCTGTGTGCGCTGGTGACCGCCACTAATACGATTTGATCTTCGGGCAGTAAAGGTCCAACACGATGAATCACCAGTGCTTGGAAAATATCCCAGCGCGCTTTGGCTTGATCCAGAATTTCTTGGAGTGCTTTTTCAGTCATGCCGGGGTAATGCTCAAGCGTCATACCCCTTACTTGGCTACCGTCATTCATATCTCGCACAGTGCCCAAGAAAGAAACTACCGCACCTACTCGCGGATCACCTTTACGTAATGCCAATATTTCTGCACTGACATCAAAATCGCTTTCTTGAATTTTGATTGGCATATCAGCCCCCAGTTACCGGAGGAAAGAAAGCAACTTCTGCACCATCTTGCAATGCAGTATTTGCATCAACCATGTGCTGGTTCAAGGCACAACGCAAGACTTTACCATTTGCTAAGACTTCAGACCATGGATTGCCACGTTCAATGAGGTGCGCTCTGAGATCGGCAATGGTTTTTACTGTCACCGGGATGGTGATCCTCTCTTGCGAGATGCCAAGCGATTCACGCAGTGAGGCAAAGAATCGTAATTCGAGTTTCATGAGCTAATCGTAAACCGATTATTTGAGTAGTGCATCAAATGGGATGTACTTCACCAAATTGCCAGCTTTGATTGGCTGATTTGGTGGACAATCAACCAGACCATCGGCCCAAGAGGCACTAGTGAGCACGCCAGAACTTTGATTAGGAAATAAATCTAAGCCGCCGTTGCTATTCAATTTGACACGCAGAAACTCATTGCGTCGATCAGCTTTCAACCAATCAAAATCTGCGCGCATTAAATACGACTGAGGAAGACTAGCTTCACGACCCTGCAACTTCAGAATAAAAGGACGAACAAACAATAGGAAGGTTACAAAACTAGATACCGGATTACCTGGCAAACCAATAAACCAAGCCTCACCATCCTTAGGTTCGTCTGATTTTCGGACCGCACCAAATGCCAATGGCTTACCTGGCTTAATCGCGATCTGCCACAGATCCAATCTTCCTTCAGCAGTAACTGCTGGCTTGATGTGGTCTTCTTCACCAACTGAGACGCCACCAGAGGTAATAATTAAATCGTGGTCCTTGCTGGCTTTACGCAATGCTGCACGGGTTGCATCTAAGCGATCTGGGACGATACCCAAATCAGTGGCATCACAACCCAAAGATTTAAGGCAGGCCAATAAAGTGTCGCGATTGGAGTTATAAATACCACCTGGTTTTAATGGCTCACCAGGAAGGGCTAATTCATCACCAGTGAAAAAGGCGGCTACCTTAACACGACGTTTAACACTTAAGTGAGTCAAGCCAGCTGAAGCAGCTACGCCCAACTCTTGTGGGCGCAAGAAAGTACCTGCAGTAAGAGCAGTTTTGCCAGCAGTGAGATCTTCGCCTCTGCGACGAATCCACTGGCCCGCTGTTGGAGCGATATTGATAGTCACTTTACCGCTTTCACCCTCTAGCGTGCAATCCTCTTGCATGACGACTGCGTCCGCACCAGGAGGCACAGGAGCTCCCGTGAAAATTCTAGCAGCTGTGCCGGACTCTAGCGGGGTTCCCATCGATCCAGCCGGAATACGCTGAGCAATCTTGAGTGATTTTCCTGGAGTGGCGGCATCAGCAGAGCGAATTGCATATCCATCCATCGCAGTGTTATCGAGTGGAGGTACATCAACTAGGCTATGGACGTTTTCAGAAAGCACGCGACCTAATGCGGCCTGCATTGTAACCTTCTCACTCTCACCAACAGTTTTGGCATGAGAAAGCAAGTGGTCTAAAGCCTGCTGCGCAGTCAACATCGGTGGCTTTGTCATGGCGGCTTGTATTACCAGGTGAGTATTAATGGAGATGCGTTGTGATGAAATCTTTTACCTGATTCACATCTGCATCGATATTCTCTACGCGCTGCGGCTTAGACTTGATATCTTTAAATGCAGGTGGGCATTCAGCAGGACGACCTAGAGCAATTTCAATCGTTTCTTCAAACTTGATTGGTAACGCTGTTTCCAACACAATCATCGGAATACCAGCTTGCAAATGCTCACGGGCTACCTTCACACCATCAGCGGTATGTGTGTCAATCATGACGCCGTAACGCTTATCAATATCACGAATAGTTTCTAGGCGATTCTCGTGTGTACTGCGACCAGATTGGAATCCATACTTACCAAGCTCCTTAAATACTGACTCTTTGGAAATATCAAAACCGCCAGATTCATCCACTTGCTTAAACATGGCAGCAGTAGCTTTGCCGTCTTGACCCATAAAATCAAATACGAAGCGCTCAAAGTTGCTGGCTTTAGAGATATCCATCGAAGGGCTAGAGGTATGCAGAGTCTCTGCAGACTTGCGGGCACGATAGACGCCAGTGCGGAAAAATTCATCGAGTACATCATTCTCGTTTGTAGCGGCAATCAAATGCTCGATCGGTAAACCCATCATACGGGCAATGTGGCCAGCACAAATATTGCCAAAGTTGCCTGACGGGACTGTAAAAGACACTTTCTCCGAGCTAGACTTTGTAGCTAAAAGATAGCCCTGGAAGTAGTACACCACCTGAGCAACCACGCGACCCCAGTTGATGGAGTTCACAGTACCAATTTGGTTCTTGGCTTTAAAAGCATGATCATTGCTTACTGCTTTAACGATATCCTGGCAGTCATCAAAGACTCCGGCAACTGCTAAGTTAAATATATTAGGGTCTTGCAGTGAGTACATCTGTGCAGACTGGAACGCACTCATCTTGCCGCGCGGTGAAAGCATAAATACGTTCACACCCTCTTTGCCACGCATCGCATATTCTGCAGCGCTACCAGTATCACCAGAAGTTGCGCCCAAAATATTGAGCTGCTGACCATTTTTCTTAAGAGCGTATTCAAAGAGATTGCCCAGTAATTGCATGGCCATATCTTTAAAGGCCAACGTTGGGCCATTTGACAGGCTTAGTAGTCCAATTCGTGTTCCCTGCTCCTCGCCTAGCCAATGCATAGGGGTAATGTCTTTAGCATTGTCCTGTGCACGGCCATTGCAATACACCTGCTCGGTATACGTTTTACGCAAAATTGCACGCAAGTCTGCCTCAGGAATATCGTCGCAATAGAGACTTAAAACTTCATATGCTAAGTCAGCATAAGACAAGCCACGCCAAGCATCTAGTTGCGTCGCTGTGACTTTTGGATACTGAGTTGGCAAATACAAGCCACCATCAGGCGCCAATCCACCTAACAAAATTTCTAAGAAGGATTGTTGTGGGCTATTGCCACGAGTCGATTGGTAACGCATGTGTTTACTTAAGACAAGTTTTCTAAACGGATCTTCACCACTTCGCCAGCAACTGTCTTGAGATTCTGAATCTCTTTAATTGCGGCAAGCATGTTCTTTTCTTTGGTTTCATGAGTCAAGGCCACTAAATCAGTTTGACTTTCACCTTCATCAGCCTCTCTTTGCAAGAGGGCATCAATGGAAACGCCATGTGAAGCTAAGATTTTGGTGATATCAGCCAATACACCAGCTTGGTCCGCTACGCGTAAGCGCAGATAGTAGCTAGTAGTGATCTCACCAATAGGCAATACTGGTGTGTCATGCACGGCATCTGGCTGGAATGCCAAGTAAGGCACACGATGCGCAGCATCTGCACTTAATAAACGGGTGATATCGACCAAGTCGGCGATCACTGCAGAAGCCGTAGGCTCAGAGCCAGCGCCTTTGCCGTAATACAAGGTAGTTCCCACCGCATCGCCAAACACTTGAACAGCATTCATGGCACCTTCCACGTTTGCAATCAAACGCTTAGAAGGGATCAAAGTTGGGTGAACGCGTAACTCAACACCAGTTGAAGTTTTCTTGGCAATACCTAGCAGCTTGATGCGATAGCCCAATTGCTCCGCATATTTAATATCAATTGCATCTAATTTAGTAATGCCTTCAACGTGCGCTTTTTCAAACTGCATTGGAATACCAAATGCAATCGCGCTCATGATGGTGGCTTTATGAGCAGCATCAACACCTTCAATATCAAAAGTCGGATCTGCTTCTGCGTATCCCAAGCGTTGCGCCTCTTTCAGAACGGTTTCAAAATCCAAACCTTTGTCACGCATTTCTGACAAGATGAAATTTGTTGTGCCATT
Source organism: Polynucleobacter sp. UB-Tiil-W10 (assembly GCF_018881605.1). Lineage (GTDB taxonomy): Bacteria > Pseudomonadota > Gammaproteobacteria > Burkholderiales > Burkholderiaceae > Polynucleobacter. Next base: position 1,306,199 of record NZ_JACVPZ010000001.1, on the reverse strand, counting down.
GATGATGCCGGCAATCCACTCGATACGATTTGCAGTTAAGCCTTCACGCAAAGCTTTGATGATCGGAATACCGCCTGCAACAGCAGCTTCAAAGGCAACCATTACGCCCTTAGCGTGAGCTGCTTTAAAGATCTCATTGCCGTGAACAGCGATCAATGCCTTATTTGCTGTAACAACATGCTTACCTGCAGCGATAGCCTCAAGAACCAAGTCTTTAGCGATACCGTAACCACCGATTAACTCAACAACGATGTCAATCTCTGGATTATTAATCACGGCGCGAGCGTCATTTACCACTTGTGCTCGGTCTTTAACCAACTCTTTGGCACGCTCTACATTTAAATCGGCGACTGTATTAATACGAATGCCACGCCCAGCACGACGAGTAATCTCATCTTGGTTACGCTCGAGAACAGTGAATACGCCACCACCAACAGTGCCAATACCTAATAGACCTACTTGAATCGGTTTCATGATGCCTTTGCTGCAGTTGAAGAAGCCTTACGGCTGTGCTTATTACGATAACGCTCCAGAAAACGTGCAAGGCGGCTAATGGCCTCCTTCAACACATCTTCGTGAGGCAAGAACACTACACGGAAGTGATCAGACTTGCCCCAGTTAAAACCAGAGCCCTGCACTAACAATACTTTTTCTTCTCTTAAGAGATCAGCAACAAACTGCTGGTCATCTTCAATTGGGTAGACCTCAGGATCTAGCTTTGGGAATAAATACAAAGCTGATTTTGGTTTTACGCATGTGACGCCCGGAATATCTGTAATGAGTTTCCATGCAAGATCGCGTTGCTTTGCAAGACGACCGCCTTCGCCCACCAAATCATTAATACTTTGGTATCCACCTAGCGCTGTTTGAATCGCATACTGGCCTGGCACGTTTGCACACAAACGCATTGAAGCCAACATGTTTAAACCTTCGATGTAATCACGCACCATCTCTTTATCGCCTGAAACCACCATCCAGCCAGCGCGGTAGCCGCATGAACGGTAATTTTTAGAAAGGCCATTAAAGGTAATAATGACAACATCGGTAGATAAAGAAGCCAGTGAGAGATGTTTCTCGCCGTCGTACAACATCTTGTCGTAAATTTCATCAGCAAACAAAATCAAATCGTGTTCGCGTGCAATTTGCGTTAGCTCCATCAAAACTTCTTTGGAGTAAATCGCACCAGTAGGATTATTTGGATTAATCACCACAATCGCTTTCGTGCGCGGTGTAATTTTTTTACGCAGATCGTTTAAATCAGGGGCCCAATCTTTAGACTCATCGCAAAGATAATGCACAGGTGTGCCGCTGGACAAACTGACAGCAGCAGTCCACAGCGGGTAATCCGGCGCTGGAACCAAGACTTCATCACCGTCATTTAAAAGTGCATTCATCGACAAGACGATGAGCTCAGAAACACCATTGCCGGTATAGACGTCATCCAAAGTCACGCCTTGGATGCCTTTTTCTTGGCAGTACTGCATGATGGCTTTTCGAGCGGCAAAGATTCCTTTGGAATCAGAGTAGGCTGAGGCATTACTTAAATTGCGAATCATGTCCAACTGAATTTCTTCAGGCGGATCAAAACCGAAAACCCCTACGTTTCCGATGTTTAATTTGATGATTTTGTGACCCTCTTCCTCCATGCGCTGAGCAAGCTCGAGCACCGGCCCACGTATGTCATAACAGACGTTATCGAGCTTTTGGGACTTTCGGATCGGTTTCACAATAAATTTAAGGGTAAGTTCTTGAAATATGAGAAAAAACAGCTAGCTATAATCCACATAATTATGACAGAGAGTCCACTTGAAGCTTCAATCTGACCCCCATTCCGGAGCGAATACGATCACCGGCTACGGCCCTGGCTACGTAGAGATCAATAAGACCCCTTACGCACATGCGGTCCTGCTGAGTTCGGATGGCGCCATCTCGAACTGGTCTGCGCAGACATTTGACAACTTAGAGGCTAGTCATTTCGCCCAAATGGTTGATTTAAAACCAGAATTAGTCCTTATTGGCACCGGTAGTCGCCAGCGCTTTCCCAGACCCGAACTCCTCAAAGCCTTAATTGAGGCCAAGATTGGCTTCGAGATCATGGATTCTCAAGCCGCCTGCCGGACATACAACATCTTGGTAGGGGAAGGACGCCAAGTCCTTTTAGCCCTCATTGTGGAACCCATTTAATGCAATTTGGCCAAATTCGGCAATCATCAGCCTTGCATCCAGGCAAGATTTTGCTGTTGATCATCATTTATGCCCTGCTGTGGTTTGGCACACTCAATTACCGCCACCTCATTCCTTCAGACGAAGGGCGCTACGCAGAAATCGCCCGGGAGATGCTGGTCACCGGCGACTGGGTCACACCCCGTTACAACGGTTACAAGTATTTTGAAAAGCCCCCATTACAAGCGTGGGCAACTGCCGCAACTTTTCAAGTATTTGGTATTGGCGAATGGCAGGCAAGACTTTGGACTGCATTAACTGGCTTTCTTACCATTCTGATAGTTGGATTTACTGGCACTCGAATTTATAACGCTAGAGCGGGTTGGCTGGCTTCCGTTGTATTAGCATCAAGCCCGATGTGGATCATCGGCGGCCACCTCAATTCACTCGACATGGGCTTGTCTTCTTTCTTGGTAGCTGCACTCTGCAGCCTGCTACTTGCACAAACCTCTCACAATCAAAATAGTTGTCGCAATTGGATGTGGGCTTGCTGGGCTTTCATGGCGCTCGCCACTTTATCCAAGGGCGTGATCGGTGCTGCAATTCCTGCAATGGTTTTCATTGCGTACTCACTGAGCACTTGGGACTGGAAAATTTGGTCTCGCCTACGATTATTTAGTGGCAGTATTTTGTTCCTAGCCATCACCGCACCTTGGTTTGTATTAGTTGCGCAACGCAATCCTGAATTTCTAGAATTCTTTTTTATTCACGAACATCTACAACGCTTCACCCAAGACGCACACAGCAGAACTGGCCCTATTTATTACTTTGCTCCGCTCCTACTGATTGGCTTACTTCCTTGGGTCCTGCAAATTCCTGGAGCCATTGCACAAGCTTGGAATGAGCGTCGCCGCGAGTTCTCGGCAGGTTGGTTATTGGTATGTTGGTTTTTAGTAATCTTTGCCTTCTTTAGCGTCTCTCACTCCAAGCTACCTGGCTACATCATTCCTGTTTTTCCTGCGCTCGCATTGATTATTGGCAATCGCTTAGATCGCTTGCTTGGACATAGCAATACTATGGCTCTGCCATGGAAAATACAAACACTTGGATTTGCGCTGCTGGGCTGCGTTGGATTTTTCTTTTTGGATGCCATTGGCAGGCAGGCGAGACCAGATGAAATTGAAGCCTATGCGCAATATACCTATTGGATCATTGCCGCATTAGTTGCACTGGTGAGTTGCAGTGCCTTCGCGGCTTGGCAAACCCAGCGAAATGGCATTCAAAGTATTGTCAGTTTTGCTTGTGGATTTTTTCTGTGCACCATCATCGCAGGTACAGGCCACGAGACTTTAGGTCGCGCAGTTTCTGGTATCGATCTCGTTGAGAGGGTGAAAGCTTCCATTCCGCCAAAAGTAAATTTCTACTCAGTGCGCCTTTTAGATCACACCGTGCCCTTCTATTTGGGCAGAACGATGATCATGGTCGAGTCTCCCGATGAGCTCGAGTTTGGAGTCAATCAAGAGCCAGAGTTATGGATGCCCACCTTGAATGCGTTTATTGAGCGCTGGCAAGAAGATCAAACGGCCTACGCTTTAATGGTTCCAGAGCAGTTTGATGCTCTAAAAGCACAAAACTTACCCATGCAGGAAGTCGATCGTGACTCGCGGAGAGTCATCGTGAAACATCCCGATGCACCTAAGTTGACGCAGTAACGGGGTAAAGTAATATAAGTAACTATGTCAAATTCTGATTCCGCTTTCATCCCTTTTACGCGCCCCAGCTTTAATCAGGAAACGATTGATGCTGTTTCGGAAGTGCTGCGTTCAGGCTGGGTCACATCAGGCCCCAAGCTGGCAGAGTTTGAGGCCACTTTAAGTAAATATTTTGACGGTCGTCCAGTGCGTTGTTTTGCCAATGGCACCGCGACTATGAAGATTGCTTTGCAAGTTGCCGGCATTGGTCCTGGCGACGAAGTGATTACCACCCCTATTTCATGGGTAGCCACTTCCAATGTCATCTTAGGCGTTGGCGCAAAACCGGTGTTTGTAGATATTGACCCCGTTACGCGCAATCTTGATTTGAATAAGCTTGCTGCTGCGATCACACCTAAGACCCGTGCGATCATGCCGGTCTATTTGGCTGGTCTGCCTGTTGATATGGATCAGCTCTATGCATTGGCGAATCAATATCAGCTTCGGGTAATTGAGGATGCAGCACAAGCCTTTGGCTCACAGTGGAAAGGCAAGAAGATTGGTAGCTTTGGTGACTTGGTCAGTTTTAGCTTTCAGGCCAACAAGAATCTCACCACTGTTGAGGGTGGCTGTCTTGTGCTGAACAATGATGGTGAAGCAAAACTTGCAGAGAAGTTTCGCCTTCAGGGATTAACTCGGCATGGCATGGATGGTATGGATGTTGACGTATTGGGTGGCAAAGATAACTTGACTGATGTGAATGCAGCTATTGGTCTTGAACAACTCAAGCAACTCCCTTCATATCAAGTGCGTCGTGCCGAACTAGCTCGTCAATACTTTGAGGTGATTCGCGCTGAATTGAAATCTGCTAATTTGGAAAATTTGAAATTAGAGCTTCCAGTGGAAAACTTTACCGATAGCAACTGGCACATGTTTCAAGTTGTTTTGCCACTTGAGCAGTTAACTGCAGATCGCGCCCAAGTGATGGCAGAGCTAAAAGACTTGGGCATTGGCACTGGCGTTCATTACCCTGCTATTACTGGCTTTACGCTGTACAAAAATCAAGGTTACAAAACATCTGATACGCCCATTGCCGAACGCATTGGTCGATCTATCCTCACTCTCCCCTTATTTCCTGCAATGGCTGATCAAGATATTGGTCGAATAACCAAAGGATTAGTCGGAATATTGCAAAAATACTTCAAAAACTAGTGTTCCTGGGTTAAATCAAGAGAATCAGGCAAAATTGCTCCATGACTGCAAATTTAGTTGCCAATCCAACGCTCAGTATTGTGATCCCCGTTTACAACGAGGAAGATGGCCTACAGGCCCTTTTTGATCGTCTCTATCCAGCATTAGACGCGCTGGCTGCCAAACGCCAGATTGCTTACGAAATCGTATTCGTCAACGACGGCAGTAAAGATCGTTCGGCCGGCATCCTCTCTAAGCAAGTTGAATTACGTCCTGATGTGACTCGTGCTGTTTTATTTCACAGCAACTTTGGTCAACATATGGCCATCATGGCGGGCTTTGAGTATGCCAAGGGCGAACACATCATCACTTTGGATGCGGACTTACAAAATCCACCTGAAGAAATTGATGCGTTGACTGAGCAACTACTAAAAGGCCATGATTACGTCGGCACCATTCGCGCTGATCGTCGCGATAGCTTCTTTAGAAAATTCGCCTCGCGCGCCATGAATCGTTTGCGCGAAAACATTACGCGCATCACGATGACCGATCAAGGTTGCATGTTACGTGGATACAGTCGCCGCATTGTTGACCTAGTTCGTCAATGTGATGAAAGTAATACCTTCATCCCAGCGCTGGCCTATACCTTTTCTGCAAATCCAGTCGAGATCACCGTTAAACACGAAGAGCGTTTTGCCGGTGAATCCAAATACAGTCTATATCAACTCATTCGCCTGAACTTTGACTTAGTCACTGGATTCTCTGTAATGCCGTTGCAGATTTTCTCAATACTCGGCATGCTTCTATCCCTTGCTGCTGGTAGCTTGTTTGCCTATCTGCTAGTGCGCCGCTTTGTTCTGGGTGCTGAGGTTGAGGGTGTATTTACCCTCTTCGCCCTAACCTTCTTCCTAATTGGTGTGATGCTCTTTGGGCTTGGTCTTTTAGGCGAATACATCGGTCGCATCTATCAGCAAATCCGTAAGCGCCCTCGCTATGTAGTGCAAACTGTTTTAGAGAAAAAATAATTGCACGCAGTCGTCTTTGCTTATCACGACGTTGGCGTCAACTGCCTAAAAGCACTTCTCAATGCGGGAATACAGGTGGATTTGGTAGTTACCCATGAAGATGACCCCAATGAGAATGTTTGGTTTGGGAGCGTTGCAAAACTCTGTCAAGAAAACAATATTTCTTACATCACCCCTAGCGTGACTGATTTATCAGCTTTGCTTCCGAAGTTTCAGGCGATTGCGCCAGACTATATTTTTTCTTTCTACTATCGCTTCATGATTCCGGAGCAGATTTTGGCTTGCGCCAAAATTGCCGCCCTCAATATGCATGGCTCACTACTTCCGAAATATCGTGGGCGTGCGCCGGTTAATTGGGCCATTCTGCATGGTGAAACCGAGACAGGTGCAACTTTGCACGTCATGGAGTTAAAGCCAGATGCGGGAGATATTGTTGGGCAAGCCGCAGTCAGTATTGGCCCAGATGAAACCGCTACAGAGGTTTTTAGCAAGGTAAGTCAGGCTGCCGTGAGCGTAATAGATCAAGTCTTACCCAGCCTTCTAAAGGGAGTGGTCCCCCGCAAGCCCAATGAGCTCCAAAAAGGCAGTTACTTTGGCGGTCGAAAGCCTGCGGATGGGCAAATTCAGTGGAATCAGACTGCTAAACAGGTTCACGACCTAGTTAGGGCGGTTGCACCCCCTTATCCAGGCGCTTTTATAGACCACGAGGGCAAAGCCATGATTGTGGCTCGCACCACCTTAAAAGGCCCATTTCCGGCCCAACTCAATCTTGGGGTTTGCGGTATCCAAGTGGTTGATAATCGGGTATTCGGCATTTGTGGTGACCATCTAGCAGTTGAAGTATTGGAATGGTTTCCAGCAAACAAATAAGCAGCGACACAAATTAGATTAAAACGAGGCAGTAGAGATGAAAAAAGTACTCATTCTTGGTGTTAACGGTTTTATTGGTCACCACCTTTCGAAGCGCATTCTTGAGACGACCGATTGGGATGTCTATGGAATGGATATGCAAAACGATCGTCTTGGTGACTTAGTAAATCACCCGCGTATGCACTTCTTCGAAGGTGATATCACCATCAATAAAGAGTGGGTTGAATATCACATCCGCAAATGCGATGTCATCTTGCCATTGGTTGCCATTGCAACTCCAGCAACCTATGTTCAGCAACCACTTAAAGTATTTGAGCTCGACTTTGAAGCCAATCTTCCAATCGTACGTTCTGCAGTTAAATACAAAAAGCATTTAGTGTTCCCATCCACTTCTGAAGTGTATGGAATGTGTGAAGACGGTGAATTCGATCCTGCTAAATCGAATATGGTTTACGGCCCAATCAACAAACCACGTTGGATTTACGCTTGCTCCAAGCAGTTAATGGACCGCGTCATTTGGGGCTACGGTATGGAAGGTTTGCGCTTTACACTCTTCCGCCCCTTTAACTGGATCGGTCCTGGCTTAGATAGCATCTACACACCAAAAGAAGGTTCTTCCCGAGTGGTGACTCAGTTCTTAGGCCACATTGTTCGCGGCGAAGCCATCAACGTCGTTGATGGTGGCGCTCAAAAGCGTGCCTTTACTTATATAGATGACGGCATCGATGCTTTAATGCGCATCATCGATAACAAAGATGGAATTGCTAACGGCAAGATCTACAACATCGGCAATCCAAAGAACAATCACTCCATTCGCGAACTAGCCAATCAGATGCTGGAAATTGCTCGTAGCATTCCAGAGTATGCAAAGACTGCTAATGCAGTGAAGATTGTAGAAACCACTTCTGGCGCTTACTATGGCGAAGGCTACCAAGACGTGCAAAATCGCGTTCCTGCAATTGATAATACGATGAACGAATTAGGCTGGAAGCCAACTACAACGATGAACGATGCGCTCAAGAATATTTTCGAAGCCTATCGTGAAGATGTTGAAAAAGCTCGCACCTTAGTAGACAAAGAATAAGCAAAAGTAAATCCACAGGTACATGGCTAAGATTGCTCTCAAGGTTGATGTTGATACCTTACGCGGCACCAAAGAAGGCGCGCCAAACCTTGCTCGCACTCTAGAGCGTTTTGGCCTTAAGGCTACCTTTCTCTTTAGTCTTGGACCCGACCATACCGGCTGGGCCTTAAAGCGGGTGTTTCGTCCTGGCTTTCTAAAAAAAGTAAGCCGTACATCTGTTGTAGAGCACTATGGCATTAAGACACTGCTCTACGGCGTGCTCATTCCCGGGCCAGATATCGGCAAGCAAGCTGCTGCTGAAATGCGTGCAATTGACAAATCAGGACACGAAACAGGTATTCATACTTGGGACCACGTTGCTTGGCAAGATGCGGTTCGCAATCAAGATGCGTCATGGACAAAAACGATGATGCAAAAAAGTTGGGATCGTTTTGTAGAAATATTTGGTCATGCGCCTATTACTTATGGCGCCGCTGGCTGGCAAATGAACGAAGCCGCCTTTGAGCAGCTCGATCAATGGGGCATCGCCTACTCTTCGGATGGTAGGTCTGAACCAAACCTCATACCCTACCGTCTTGCCTTAACTTCTGGCAAAGCAAAGCATGTCCAGTACCCAACAACACTACCCACCTTTGACGAACTCATTGGTATCGATGGCGCAGATGAGTTTGGCGCGGTCAAAAAGCTTCTAGAGATCACTCAAAGCAACCCAAACGACCAAGTCTTTACATTGCACGCAGAACTCGAGGGGCAAAAGCTATTGCCCGCGTTCGAGCAGTTATTGGCTGGATGGCTAAACCAAGGTCATGACCTTGTCACGATGGGGGAGCTTCATAAATCCTGGGAGGCCACCAAGCAACTAGATAAAATAGCTGTATTACCGCTGACCTGGGGTGAAATACCAAATCGCAGCGGTGATTTGATCATTCAAAATAACGAATCAGTTCAATAAGACTTCGAGACAATTAATAAACAAAGGATCATCATGACAGTAGCAATTGGTCAACCTATGCCACAGTGCGCGATTCCAGCAACATCTGGATTGACATTTTCTCCTGCGTCCGCAAAAGGCAAAAAACTGGTTCTTTACTTCTATCCTAAAGATATGACTCCGGGATGTACCGCTGAGTCTGGTGAATTTAGAGACAATATTGAAGCATTTACAAAAGCCAATACCCTGGTGGTGGGAGTTTCCCGAGATAACCTCAAGTCACATGACAACTTCCGCAGCAAACTAGAACTTCCATTTGAGCTGGTTGCTGATACCGAAGAAACGCTTTGCCAACTCTTTGGCGTTATGAAGATGAAGAATATGTATGGCAAGCAAGTCCGTGGCGTAGAGCGCAGCACCTTCTTATTTGACTCCTCTGGCAAGCTGGCAAAAGAGTGGCGCGGCCTTAAGGTTCCGGGTCATGTGACAGAGGTGTTACAGGCTGCTCAAGCCACTAGTTAATATTTACAAAAATTTGTTCTAGGGTGCTTGCAAACCCCAAATTTTGGGGTAAAGTGATTCATATGCACCGTAAACGACGGGAAAGTCTGACAATCCGTTTGAATCAGAAACCTGAATATCTCAGATCAGGCGCGGGGAGCAACCCCCTCCGTTTTTCCAGTACTGTTGCAGCCAATTTCGTAATAAACCGTCAACGCACTCCGCTTGGCGGTTTTTTCTTTTAGGAGAGTCCATGCCACTGCCCCCAATCCCCACTCAAATTGCTGATCAAGTGAAACTCAGTCGCAAAGACACTCCCGACTTAAAGAAACGTCCTGCTCAAGCAAAACCGGTGGTAGTGGAAGCCGTTGATTGGACAAATGATGCAGAAGAGGACTTATCTGCAGCAGAGGTTGCTCTCGAAAAGATTAAAGCTGATCATCGCCCTGTTCATCATCAGCGCAATGAGAGTAAAGTGCCGACACCTGCAAAGCCAAAACGGGTGGTTCGCACTGGCCCGCCGAGCCTATTTGTTTTAGATACCAATGTATTGATGCATGATCCAAGCTCGCTATTCCGCTTCTCGGAGCATGATCTGTATCTACCAATGACTACCCTTGAAGAATTGGATAACCATAAAAAGGGGATGACCGAGGTAGCCCGTAACGCCCGTACCGTCAGTCGATCGCTTGACCAACTCATTGCTGGTACTAGCGGCACCTTAGATGAAGGTATCCCGCTGAATAAGTTAGGCAATCAAGATGTGACTGGTCGCTTATTCTTCCAAACTAAGTTCTCTACCCAAGCATTACCTGAAGGCTTGCCTGAAGGTAAAGGTGACAATCTCATTTTGGCAGTTGTTAGTGAACTGCAAAAAACTCGCAAAGGTCAAGAAGTGGTGTTGGTATCAAAAGATATCAACATGCGTATTAAGGCACGCGCGCTGGGATTGCCGGCTGAGGATTACTTCAACGACCAAGTATTAGAAGATCGTGACTTGATGTATGCCGGTGTAATGGCATTGACGGCAGATTTTTGGCCAAAGCATGGCAAGGATATGGAAAGCTGGGCGGACTCAAAGTCTGGCACGATGTTCTACAGGGTAACTGGCCCTGCAGTTCAAAGCATGCTGGTTAATCAATTTGTCTATCAAGAAAATCCAGACGGCTCAACACCTTTCTACGCACAGGTTAGAGAAATCAATGGCAAAACCGCTCTCTTGCAAACCTTGCGTGACTTCTCTCACCAAAAGAACAATGTTTGGAGCGTAACCGCTCGCAATCGTGAGCAAAACTTTGCCATGAACCTCCTGATGAATCCTGACGTGGATTTTGTGACCTTACTTGGTCAAGCGGGAACCGGAAAAACTTTACTAGCCTTAGCTGCAGGTCTTGAGCAGGTTCTGGATAGCAAACGCTATAACGAGATCATTATTACTCGTGCGACAGTTCCAGTGGGCGAAGATATCGGCTTCCTACCGGGCACGGAAGAAGAAAAAATGCAGCCTTGGATGGGTGCATTTGATGACAACCTCGAAGTATTACAACGCAATGAGGATGGTGGGGCTGGTGAGTGGGGTCGCGCTGCCACTCAAGAGCTAATCCGCTCGCGCATTAAAGTAAAGAGCATGAACTTCATGCGCGGCAGAACTTTTGTGAGCAAATTCGTCATCATTGATGAGGCGCAAAACTTAACTCCTAAGCAAATGAAAACCTTGGTTACACGCGCAGGTCCTGGAACCAAAATTATTTGCTTAGGTAACATTGCCCAGATTGATACGCCTTACTTAACTGAGGGATCCTCTGGTCTCACCTATGTAGTAGATCGCTTCAAAGGCTGGCGTCACGGCGGTCATGTCACGTTAGCTCGTGGCGAACGTTCACGTCTTGCGGATCATGCTGCCGACGCACTCTAAGCAAACCCTCTCATGCCGCACTCTCCTGGGGTGCGGCATTTTTATTTGTAGCGTGCTCATCCTCAGCGGATGCAGCACATTCAGCAGTAAATCGAACACCTCGAGGGTTTCTCAATTTAAGCAAGATACCAGTGTTGGTACCGAAGATATCTCCATTGCAGCCGTGGGCTTGGTAGATGTACCTTATCGATACGGCGGAAATACCCCTAAAGGTGGTTTTGATTGCAGCGGGCTAATTGTGTATGTCTATAACAAAGCAGTTGGGGTCAAACTCCCACGAACCATTCAATTAATGAGCAGCAAAGGCAGAAGCATTGAGGATCAACCCCCAGCTCCAGGGGACTTAGTTTTCTTTAATACCACTGGTGAAAAGTATTCCCATGCTGGAATCTATGTTGGCCAAGGAAGATTTGTTCATGCCCCTAGCGCCGGTGGAACCGTCCGCCTCGACTACATCACGGCACCATACTGGGCAGCAAAGTTTACAGAAGCACGTCGTATAGTGCCCTAATAGCTGCTTTAGGACTCATATGACTTTCCCTATATTCACAAGTCAATTTATTTGCTTTAAAGTAGTCCGCTAAGTAGCACTTTCAATCTTGTCCTTACCAAACAGGGGAATAATATGAAGAAAATCATCATTGCTTTAAGTATTGCACTGAGTTTTGCACTTCCAACTTACGCTTTTGCCGATCAAGCAGCCTGCGAAGCTAAAGCACTGAGCAAAGATGGTAAGCCGCTCTATGGTGCAGCCAAGGATGCCTCAATTAAGAAATGTATGGGCGGCGCAAAGGTCGATGATTGCGAAGCTAAAGCAGTAAGCAAGGACGGTAAGCCTTTGTATGGCGCTGCTAAAGCTGCCTCCATTAAGAAATGTGAAGGCGGTAAATAAGCTTTATCAATTCAGCTTAATTGCCGTATAAAAAAAGCCTCACAGTGTGAGGCTTTTTCTTTGGGCAATTTGTTTTCTTATTTGGATTTAAAAAGGCTCGTATCCACCAGAAGAGTAACCGACAGAACCCATCGCTAAGTTATCAAACTTAGTATATGGACCTTGCCAGCTTACCCGAATAGTTCCAATTGGGCCATTACGCTGCTTGCCGATGATGATCTCAGCTATACCTTTATCAGTAGTGGTATCTGGGTGATAAACCTCATCACGATAGATGAACATAATTAAGTCTGCATCTTGCTCAATAGCGCCTGACTCACGCAAGTCTGACATGATTGGACGCTTATTAGGTCTCTGCTCAAGGCCACGATTTAACTGTGAGAGCGCAACGACTGGGCACTGCAATTCTTTTGCGAGTGATTTGAGTGATCGTGAGATTTCTGAAATCTCAGTGGCACGGTTTTCAGAACCGGAACCACTCATCAACTGCAAGTAATCAATTACCACTAATCCGAGCGTGCCGCCAAAGTTTCTGGCAATACGACGTGCACGTGCACGCAATTCTAAGCTTGATAAAGAGCCAGTCTCATCAATTAAAATTTGGGTATTACTTAAACGCGCAATCGCATCGGTAACGCGCGGCCACTCATCGTCTTGCAGCTTACCGGTACGCATGCGACTTTGATCTACGCGCCCAACTGAACCAAGCAAACGTGCGGCCAATTGCTCACCAGACATTTCCATAGAAAATATAACGACTGGCAAGCCTTCGGCTAAAGCTACGTTTTCAGCAATGTTCAGTGCCATCGCCGTTTTTCCCATCGACGGTCTTCCGGCAATAATCACTAAGTCCCCTTTTTGCAAGCCACTAGTTTGCCTATCTAAATCTATGAAGCCAGTCGCAATGCCAGTAATGTCGCTACCGCCTTGACGGTTATAGAGCTCATCAATCCGGGCAACAACAGCCTTCAGCAAGGGCTCAATCTCAAGATAGTCAGCCTTGCGGCTACCTTCTTCACCAATCTGAAGAATGCGTGACTCGGCCTCATCCAACAAGGTTCTAACAGTACGACCCTCTGGAACGAACGCTGAATTGACAATGCTATCTGAAACTTCGATCAAGCGACGCAAAATACTGCGGTCACGAACAATATCGGCATAGCCTTTTATGTTCGCCGCACTTGGGGTGTTTTGCGCCAAAGAATTCAGGTAATCAATGCCAACTAAATCACCACCCTGCTCAGATTTAATTGCATCATGAACAGTAATGACGTCAGCAGGATGATTGTCGCCAACCAAACGAGCAATTGCTTTGTAGATCAAAGCATGTTCGGGACGATAGAAATCTTTATCATTTAATACTCCACCTAGGTTATCCCAAGAGGAGTTGTCGATCAGTAGACCGCCGAGCAATGATTGCTCGGCTTCTACAGAATGCGGTGGAACTTTTAAGGCCTGCACGACTGCATCCCCAGAACCCATCATGCCGGGATTCAGCGTAACGGAACGTGAACGGGATTCAGCCATGAGGCTAGCGAAGTTCCTAAAGCCTAAGTTTTACTTAAGCTTGCTCGCCAACTACACGAATAGTGATATCTGCAACTACGTCGGTATGAACAGCAACCGCTACAGGATGATCACCAACCATTTTCAATGGACCAGTAGGCAAGCGAACTGAGGACTTCTCAATTGTGAAGCCTTTAGCTTTCAAAGCATCAGCGATGTCATGATTGGTTACAGAACCAAACAAACGACCGTCAACACCCGCCTTTTGACCGATTTCGAGAACCAAGTCCTTGAGCTTTGCGCCTACTGCTTCAGCAGCAGCCAATTTCTCAGCAGCTAATTTTTCCAACTCAGCACGACGAACTGCAAAATCAGCAATTGCTGCTTCAGTTGCACGACGCGCTTTGCGTTGTGGGATTAAAAAGTTACGAGCGAAACCGTCTTTAACGCGAACTACGTCGCCAAGGTTGCCCAGGTTAGTTACTTTTTCTAAAAGAATGATTTGCATTGAGGGCTCCCAATTATTTCTTATGTTGATCTGAGAATGGCAATAAAGCCAAATAACGAGCACGCTTGATAGCAGTGTCTAACTGACGCTGATACTTTGCTTTTGTGCCTGTCAAACGAGCAGGAGTGATCTTGGCGTTCTCGCCAATGAAGTCCTTCAATGTATCTACATCTTTGTAATCAATCTGTTCTACGCCAGCAACAGTGAAACGGCAATAACGCTTACGCTTGAACAATGGGTTCTGAGCTGGTTTCTTTTTGAAATCGGGTTTCTTTCCAAACGCCATGATGATTTCCTCTTTAATTTTTCAATTGAATATGGGTAATATGGAAAACAAGTCTTTGATTACGTAGAGTCTTGGGTGCTAAGAATCCCTCAAACACTGCCTCAGTTCCTAAATCCATTCTCTCCAAATCCTTTTGTATCGGACCGATTGTGATGGCTTCAACGTTCATCTGAATTTTCCTTGCCACTCCTACCTCGTTTGCTTGTCCGCTATGTTCTAGCTGGCAATGCATCACCGGTATTCCTGCTGGTGTAAATCGAATCGCGTCTTTAGATACCAAGATTGCAGTTAGGGTGAAATGATTCAACGCCGCTCCGCTTCTCTGATACGTTTTCTAGTCTTTGTATTCCTCTTCAAATTTCTAACTTAGGCTGCCGCTACAGGAGCGTCGGCTTGAGCTGATTTGCGTGCTTCTTCACGTTGCACTTCTTTCATCATGATGGAAGGCTCTGTTTCAGCTTTCTTAGTCTTGATGATCAGGTGACGCAAAACAGCATCGTTAAATTTGAACGCATGCTCAAGCTCTTCCAGAGTTTTCTGGTCACACTCAATGTTCATGCAAACGTAATGGGCTTTAGCAAGCTTGTCGATCATGTAAGCCATCTGACGACGACCCCAATCTTCCATACGATGAATTTTGCCGCCCGCAGCCGCTAATGTAGCTTTGTAACGATCGATCATCGCTGGCACTTGCTCGCTTTGGTCCGGGTGGACGATAAAGACGATTTCATAATGACGCATCTAACACTCCTTAAGGATGAAGTCACCTGGGCGTCTTGCTAAGTTCTGATGGTTGTGAACTCAGCGCCAGTGTGACAAGGTAGTAACAAATTGTAGGTACTGCTTACAACACTTTTACAGCCGCTTTTCAGCGCTTACCGAATTACAGGCAAGACCGCTATTCTAGCAAAAAAATCCTGCCAAGTCAGGGATTTACCTGCTGCCTGAGCCTGTTTTTCTGCATTTAGAGACAGTTGAAGCGCAATTCTGGCCCTGGGGGCGGTTAGGCTGCCTGAAGCCAGGCACCCTGCAATGTCCTTTTCCGGTAAATCGGACAGTGTTTCACCTGCGCCAGTTCTGGTAGTTCTGACCAGGGCAATCCCATGTTTGACCGCCGCAACCAGAGAATCCTTCCAAGCATCATGAAATCCCCCCATCCCAGATCCAGCCAGGACTAACCCCTTGACCTTGGAGCTTAGCCAATGAGTAATGGTTTCGGAGCGAGCACCTGCATGGCTGGTCAATATTTCCACCCAAGGCCACTCATTCTCCTTCGGGATTGGCAAATCTTCAGCCCAAAGTGCTTGAACCGCCTTAACGCCTGATAGCCAGGATGGATTTATCAAGCCAACCGAACTGCTGGGAGAGGCTTGGATGGGCGCATTCAGGGCGCTACCGTGGCGTTTTGCCAAATCCATAGCCAGGCATCCCCTGCCATCCATGACGGCATAAATACCTCCAGGGCAGTCATCAATCGGAGCAGAAGCCCAGCGGATAGCATCAAGCAAGTTTGATGGGCCATCTGCCTTAGGCGCATTAGACGGCAACATAGCGCCAGTCAAGATCACTCTTTTGCCTAAATTTTGAGCATATTTTCCACAAGTAAGCTGTAAAAAGATCCCAGTTTCTTCAATTGTGTCGGTTCCGTGAGTGACCACTATCCCTTTAACCAAGGTATTAGCAAGGGCCTCCTTCACAGCCTCACCCAATATGCTCAATAAAGGCTCTGTGAGATTTCGGCTATTGATATTGGCAACCTGCCTTGAAACCAGCTTGATGTTCTCGGGAACGGCAGATTCAATGTGAGCCAATAATGAAGCAACTTGGACTTGGCCGGCTTCGTATTGCAAAGGATTGTCGGCTGGCTTCATTGCCAAACCAGCAATCGTGCCACCCATGCCTAAAACCAAGATGTGGGGTGAATTTTCAGGGGCGTTTTGTTGTGAGCTCATACCTTGATTATCCCCCCTTAAATAGCTTGATCTATCAAATACTGCTGTATACAATCCCAGTATGGACATAAACACAGTCGATTTTCCGGAGGAGCTGACTGCCCTCCCCAAGCTCACTCCACGTCAGAATGAGATTTTGGAGTTGATTACCAAGGCCATCGATGAGAGCGGTCTGCCGCCCACCCGCGCTGAGATTGCTACACAGCTGGGATTTGCCTCTGCCAATGCAGCGGAAGAACATCTTCGAGCATTAGCAAAAAAGGGATACATCGAATTAACACCTGGCACTTCACGCGGCATTCGAATTCCACAAAGATTTAATCAATCCCACAACAGCAATAAATATCGCCAGTTGTCCTTGCCATCAGGCGCGTTACAACAACTCACACTGCCATTAATTGGGCGTGTTGCTGCGGGCTCACCAATCATGGCAGTGGAGCATATTGAGAAACATGTTCCGATTGATCCAAGTTTATTTAGCAAGGGTGCCGATTACTTATTAAAAGTAAAAGGGATGAGCATGCGCGATGCGGGTATTTTGGATGGTGACTATTTGGCAGTGAGAAAAACAACTGAAGTTCGCAATGGTGACATCGTAGTTGCTCGCCTAGATGACGAAGTCACAGTAAAACGTTGGCAACAGAAGAAAACGGCTAATGGTATGGTCATTGAACTTCAAGCAGAGAACCCAGACTTCAAAAATATCTTGGTCGATGATCGTCAACCCAACTTTGCCATTGAAGGTCAAGCAGTTGGCCTCATCCGGGCTGAAGGCCTGTAAGCTATAGACCCCCAAAGCAAAAGGCCTCTTATTAGAGGCCTTTTTTATTTACCGCGTTACTTCATCTCATTACTTGCGAGTTGGAGCAAGCACATTTGCATTCTTTGGCGATGAGGTAATGATGATGATGGATTTAGGTCCACCCAATGAACCGTCAACCACTTCAATCGTCGCCGTCCTATCGTTTTTTGTAAACACCAAGATGCTAGTTTTAGCTTTAACCGCAGTCACAGTCGTCCAACCACCTTTAGGATATTCAGATTGGAAAAATGCATAGACATCTGTTGCACCTTGAAGTGCATTCACAACCGCCCTACCAACCCATTCATTACCGCGACCAATAATGATGGAATCAGCGCCATTCAAACGCGCGCCTTGTGGCAACAACATATCACCCAATAACTGCGTTTGAACTTCCTGAATCTCTTGTGGAGATCCGGAGGGAGAATCACCAGAACTTGCGCACGCGCCCAACAGTGCTGCTAAAAACAATGCAAGGGTGCTGACTTTCAGAGTTTGGATTGTGATCATGTATGTTCTAGTTGATTAAGGTGGTTGATACTTTTTACTTCCATTAGTTAAAAGTATTTTAGGTGATGCACCTATTTCGTCAAGACAAATTACTGGAGGCGCGTGAGGGAATCGAACCCCCGTACGAAGCTTTGCAGGCTCCTGCCTAACCACTCGGCCAACGCGCCATACTCTTGAATCAAAAATGGGAAGCTTTTGAGGGCTTCCCATCGAACTTGGAGCGGGAAAGGAGGTTCGAACTCCCGACCTATACCTTGGCAAGGTATCGCTCTACCAGCTGAGCTATTCCCGCATAACAGGGCGATAGTTTAACAAACAATCTCCAAGAAAGCATTATTCCTTACAAAACCTCAGAGGCAAGGGAATTAAATTACCCAATAAGTCTTAACTGGCTGGGCTTTATGACGCTTAGTCGATTTTTCCAGCGATCTGCGGCAAGGCCTTTTTCATGTAATAGAACATCGACCAAAGCGTTAAAAATGAAGCAATCCAAATTAACCAGGTGCCTACTTGTGCGCAATTTAGCCAGCCAAATAAGGTGTCATTTAGCAGTAAAAATGGAATGGCTACTAGCTGGGCAGTTGTTTTGAGTTTGCCAACCATGTGAACTGCCACGCTTTTTCCCGCACCCAATAACGCCATCCACTCTCTCAAGGCAGAGATTGTGATCTCACGACCAATAATAATGAGCGCAACCCAAACCTGTACGCGGTCCATATTTAATAAAACTAATAATGCAGCAGCAACAATGAGCTTGTCTGCGACAGGATCTAAAAACTGTCCAAATGCAGATTCTTGTTTTAGGCGACGTGCTAGAAAACCATCCAACCAATCCGTAATAGCAGCGGAGATGAAGATGATTGCTGCAATTAGATTCTTATCAAACGGGGTGAGCCAGGCACTGGGAAGATAAAAGACTGCTACCAAAAGCGGTATGGCTGCAACGCGCAACCAGGTCAGGGCAATTGGTAAATTGAATGGCATTGGATAAGCATAAACCAAGAACGGTCAATGCTCCTAGTGGAGCTGGCGATATATCTGCTCAGCAAGCGTTAAAGAGACGCCTTCTACACTTGCGATTTCCTCAATACTGGCATTGGCAACACCTTTTAGCCCGCCAAAACGAGCCAGTAACTTTTGACGACGCTTGGCACCGATTCCCTCAATCTCCTCTAATCGTGAAATCGTTCTTGCCTTGGCGCGCTTAGCACGCATGCCTGTAATAGCAAAGCGATGAGCCTCATCTCGTATCTGGGCTACCAACAATAAGGCCGCACTATCAATACCGAGCTCAAGGGCTGGTCGACCGTTAGCAAAGATCAAGGTTTCTAGACCCACCTTGCGCCCCTCACCCTTCGCCACACCAACAATCAATCCGACATCCATTCCAAACTCGGTCAATACTTGACGAGCCATCTCTACTTGACCTTTGCCGCCATCAATCAAAATCACCTGCGGTATTTTTTCTAGAGGCAGTTCTTGAAAATTAGCGTAACGTCTATGCAGCACTTGTCGCATGGCGGCATAGTCATCACCTGGAGTAATGCCATTAATATTGAAACGTCGATACTCGCTCGATTGCATGGCATTGTTTGCGTAGACCACACAAGATGCTTGCGTTGCTTCACCAGAGGTGTGACTAATATCAAAACATTCAATTCTTAACTGCTCAAGACTTTCTAATTCAAGACTTAAGACATCGGCCAATGCACGCGCTCTCGCCAACTGTCCACCAGTCTCAACTAAACGCTTAGTCAAAGCAATTTTGGCATTACCTTCTGCCATCGCAAGCCAGTGACGCCTTTGCCCTTGAGGCTGATGCAAAAAGGTAATTTTTCTACCAGCTTGTGCATTGAGTAATTCATGCAAATCTTCAGGTGGGGATTCATTCAACTGAGTAAGATCATCGCTAGCTGATTGCAGGGCATGATTTAAAACCAATACCGGCGGAATTAAGTTTGCAGTTGTCTCATCAACATGCTCTTCCAAATAATGCTGCGCAATAAAGGCCTCTAAAATTTCTGTGGGGGGCGGCAGCTCGCCTGAGGTAGTCCGCAATCCCTTAGGGAAATAAGCCCTATCCCCCAAGTGACGTCCACCACGTACCATTGCCAGATTGACACAAACCATACCTTCCATTTGCGCAACGGCGATGATGTCTACATCACCCTCACCCTCCGCCACTGTATCCATTGCTTGCTGCTGCAAAACACTTGATAGGTCTGCGATGCGATCGCGCATCACTGCCGCCATCTCAAACTCCATCGACTCGCTATGCTTGTGCATTTCTTTTTCAAGCTCTGATAACACTTGACTATGATCGCCCTTTAAAAAACGGGTTGCTTGAGCAACATCTTGCCCATACTGTTCAACGCTCAGACGGCCAACACAAGGGGCGCTACAACGATGAATCTGATGCAAGAGACAAGGACGACTGCGATTCTTGAAAACAGAATCTTCACAAGTTCTCAGACGAAATACCTTCTGAAGGATCTGCACACTATTACGCACCGCCCAGCTATTGGGGAATGGTCCAAAGTAATGGTTACGCTTGTCCACCTTGCCGCGATAAGAAGCCAATCTTGGAAACTGATGCCCCGTCAACATGACATAGGGATATGACTTATCGTCTCTAAATAAAATATTGAATGGCGGAGCTAACTCTTTAATGAGATTGTTCTCTAGAATGAGGGCTTCAGTTTCAGTCCGTGTTACCGTAGTCTCATAGCGAGCAATTTTGCTCACCATCAGCTCAATACGCGGTGATAACTGAGTGCGCTGAAAATAACTAGAGACACGCTTTTTAAGGTTACGAGCTTTGCCCACATACAGAATATGTCCCGCTTCATCAAAAAAGCGATATACCCCCGGCAATCCGGGTAGCCGTTTAACATCCTGCTGAAGGGTTTCGAAAAGCGATTTACTCATGCGTTGGGATATTTTCTGCCAAATCGTTGATAACTATGGTGATGCCGGTGTTTGCTGGCGTCTAGCCCGAAGCTTATCAAGCATTCATGGGCAAGAGGTCCGTATTTTTTGCGATGACCTACCAACCCTCAATTTACTCGCTTCTGGGGTGGAACAATCCATTAAACAAAGAATTGACCTCCAGCCATGGGAATCCAGTCACACCAATGCTCGGCACCCAGTGCAAATGCCAGATGTTGTGATTGAAGCTTTTGGTTGCGAATTACCTGAGCGCTATTTGGCCGGCCTCTTTATCGCACCTATCAAACCTATCATTGTGAACTTAGAGTATTTAAGTGCGGAACCTTGGGTGGCTGAGTTTCATGGCAAGGCCTCACCCCAGTCACACGGTATTCCGAAGTATTTTTTCTTTCCTGGCTTTCAAGATGAGGTGGGCGGACTATTGCTTGACCCCATCCCAGCAGAAGGTCATCTCGTGGAAGAAAAAATTCCTAAAGATCTGAAAGCTACCTGGTCTCAGTTACGACAGGACGCAAAGCGGATCAGTGTTTTTTGCTACCCAGGAGCTCCTCTCAAAAAATGGCTGGCTAACTTAGCTAGCCTTGGCGAGAATGTCGACGTCCTACTTGCTCATGGTCATGCTGAACAATTAAACCTTTACGGTGAGCAACCAATCTCGTTGCCAGCGAATCTGCAATTGCTATCCATACCATTTATTTCACAGGATGAATATGACTGGGTGCTATCACAATGCGACTTTAATATTGTGCGCGGAGAAGATTCTTTTGTGCGAGCTCAGCTTGCTGGCAAACCATTTATTTGGCATATCTATCCGCAAGAAGATCGTGCCCATGAAGTGAAATTAGCCGCTTTTCTGGACTTGTATCTTGAAGAAGTTAGCCAAGAATTAAGGCTGGCTACGATTGCCGCCATGACCTGGGCAATGCCCAGCGAATGGTTTGGAGACTTAAGCCGTTGGAAAGCACATGCCAAGCAGTGGCGGGCTCATTTACTCGAAAAACAAGCCGATGGTGGCTTGCCAGCGCGTTTAATCCACTTTGTCGCCTAATCCCAAGCAATAAAGGCTTGCGGGCGGTTACAATCTTGTTTTTGATAAAAACTGCAGAAAAATAGCTCTGCCCCCAGGAACAGCAAGATGAAAACAGCACAAGAACTCCGCGTTGGTAACGTAGTAATGATCGGCACTGATGCCATGGTCGTTTTAAAAGCCGAATACAGCCGCTCTGGCCGCAACTCCTCTGTTGTGAAAATGAAATTCAAAAACTTGTTAACCGGCGCACCGAACGAAGGTGTTTTTAAGGCTGATGACAAGTTTGATGTTGTGATCCTCGACAAGAAAGAATGTACTTATTCTTATTTCGCCGATCCTATGTATGTATTTATGGATACAGAATACAACCAGTATGAAGTTGAAGCGGAGTTCATGGGCGATGCATTGAACTACCTCGAAGAAAGTATGCCTTGTGAAGTAGTGTTCTACGAAGGTAAAGCACTCTCTGTTGCAATGCCAAACTCGTTAGTTCGTGAAATTATTTACACAGAACCAGCAGTGAAAGGCGATACCAGCTCAGGCAAGGTTTTGAAGAACGCAAAATTGGCAACCGGCTATGAATTGCAAGTTCCTTTGTTCTGCAACACTGGCGACAAGATCGAGATCGATACTCGTACTGGTGAATATCGTAGCCGCGCTAACTAATTAGCCTGCTACAAACGTAAAAAGCCCGGCATTGCTGGGCTTTTTTATTTTCAGACTACCCTTCATAATATCCAAACCATGAACAATGACATTTCCCCAAAAATTGCCAAACTTGATCTTGCCGATCTACCGCAGTTAATCGACTGCGTGCGTAGCTGTTATGGTGAAAGCTACCCCAACACAGCGATGTATGACATTGAACTATTAGAAGAAATTGTCGAGAACAAGTTAATGCATTCAGTCATTGCAAAACTAGACAACGGCCAAATCATCGGACATTGTGCCCTGACTTTTGATGGAGTACACAATGTATCTCCAGAGGCCGGCAAGATGATGGTTGATCCCAATTTCAGGGGGCATCAAATTGCCGAAATCATGGCTAAAAAACGTATTGAGATTGCACAAGAGCTATCTTTACCTGGATTTTGGACAGAGTGCGTTACAAACCATCCTTATAGCCAACATGAAATGATTGCGTTCAACGCCAAAGAGACTGGTTTATTTATTGGGGACATACCACCAACCATCTCCATGAAAGGCCTAGAAAATCATCCGGATACTCGGATGTCATTGTTGGCTTTTTATCTGCCACTTAACGATCGCCCACACACTATTTATATGCCGCCTCAACATGCGGAACACGCTAAATCACTGGCTCTTGATTTAAATCTGCCACGCAATATTGTGAGCACTAATATAGCTGCGAGCGGGAAAACAACTTTTCATACCGTGATTAATTCCAGCATTCAAACTGCAAATATTGCTATTGATCGTATTGGTAGTGACTTAGTCGCTGCAGTGATGCATGAGCTCAGAGAGCTGGAGGCTCTCAATCTTGCTTCCATCTATTTAGATATCCCAATAGAGCAAGAGACAGCAGCGCATGCCTATCTTGAACTTGAAAGTATTGGATTTTTCTGGGGATCTTGGATGCCCAATTTTTCAACGAAGGGCGATTCACTAAGACTACAGAAAATTTATCAGTCCGTAGACGTAGAAACGATTGTCTGCGCAAGACCACAAGGGTATGACATTAAAAAGTTTGTTCTCTCCGAATGGGCGAGAGTTTCAAAGAATTAATCAGGCCCTACTGAATTAAATTCAACTCTTGCAGCAAGCCCTTGGCATGCTGGTATTCAGACTCGCTTTGAAGCGCATCCCATGAGCTTGCAGAAGCAGTAGGCATGAGGCGATTTAATCGGGTTGCTGACTCCACCTGTTTGGCTTTTGTTACTTTTAACTTAGAAAGCAACTGATCTGCAAGATCTGGACGATTGCAGATTAATACTGCATCACATCCAGCATCTAAAGCCATTTCAGCGCCCTTCACGACTGATCCTGCTACGCTGGCACCCTCCATGGATAGGTCGTCACTAAAAATCACGCCCTCAAAACCCAATTCTTGACGCAGAATGGAATGAAGCCAAATCTTTGAAAATCCTGCGGGGTTCTTATCTACCTTTGGATAGATCACGTGCGCTGGCATTACCGAAGCCAAACTGAGATCTAACCACTCATAGGGCTTGGCATCATCGCTCAAGATTTCTTTTAAAGAACGCTCATCCACTGGAATGGCTACATGAGAATCTGCCTCAGCCCAACCATGCCCAGGAAAGTGTTTACCGCAGTTCGCCATACCAGCTAAGCGCAAACCTTCATTTAGGCTTTTTGCTAAAGCAAAGACAATTTGTGGATCACGACTAAAAGACCTATCTCCAATGACACCACTACGACCAAAATCCAAGTCAAGAACCGGGGTAAAACTGAAGTCAACGCCACAGGCACGCAACTCAGATGCGAGCACATAACCACAAGCAGTTGCTGCAGCCATCGCAATAGCAGCGGATTCGGCTGGGTGATTCGATATATTCTTTGCGCCCCAGAGCTCGCCAAGCTTACGCATTGCGGGTAGGTGAGTAAAACCATCGGACTTGGCGCGCTGCACTCTTCCGCCCTCATGATCAATAGATATAAGGACATCGGGACGCAGCTTCTTAATAGCGGCCGTTAATTTGGTGAGCTGCTGACGATTAGTAAAGTTTCGACCAAACAAAATCACGCCACCTGTAAGTGGATGCAAAATACGCCGACGATCCTCAGCATTTAATTCAAGACCAACCACATCTAAAGTAACTGGTCCCGGGCTCATGATCGCTTTACTCATTTCTTCCTCTTTGTAAATTCTTTATTTCTTACTTTTACTTTTGAGTGACAATTACGTGTGCAATTGCCATATCCTGTTCATCGCTTACCGTCACGTGAGCTTCCCAATTTCTCTCTTGCATAAATTGAGCTAATGCCCCGAGGTAGCTAGTTATCGGCTTGCCACTGGGCTCATTTAAGGTTTGGAGTGAGCGCCAAGTCATCGGCATTCTCATGCCAAGCCCAATCGCTTTTGAAAAAGCCTCTTTGGCTGCAAAACGGGTGGCTAAGAACGCAATGCCTCGTTTATGATTTCTGGAAAGGCGATGCTTGAATACCAGCATTTCATCGGGACCAAGTATTTTCTCAGCTAAGCGACCGTTGGTGCGATTGTAAGCTGCTTGTAAGCGCTCAATCTGCAGAATGTCAGTGCCGATACCGATGATCATTTTTTATTTAAATGGCTGTTTACTGTAGTTAATTCTTAAGAGTTTTCTCTACCCTGAATCATTAAGGATTTCATATCAGTGATTGCTTTTTGCCAACCCTTAAATAAAGCCTCAGCAACAATGGCATGACCAATATTAAGCTCAGATAATTCAGTAATGGCGGCAATTGGCTTGACATTACCTTCGTGTAAACCATGGCCAGCATTGACCCTCAGGCCAATACTTTTTCCAAATATGGCGGCTTTACGAATACGCTCTAATTCGGATACTTGAGCAGCACCAGATAAATCAGCATAACGACCGGTATGCAACTCCACTACTGTTGCGCCAACCTCTTTAGCTGCCTGAATTTGTTTCTCTTCAGGATCAATAAAGAGGGATACTCGAATACCAGCATCTTGCAATTGTTTCGTGGCTGATTTTACGGCCTCAAAGTGACCCGTTACATCTAAACCGCCCTCGGTTGTGACTTCTTCGCGCTTCTCGGGAACAAGGCAGACATCATGTGGTTTTACCTTGCAAGCAATGTTGATCATTTCTGGAGTGACTGCGCATTCAAGATTCATGCGGGTTTTAATGAGTGGACGCAAAGCCAATAAATCCGCATCTTTAATGTGACGACGATCTTCCCGTAAATGTAAGGTGATGAGATCTGCGCCTGCTTCCTCAGCCAAAACTGCCGCTTTTAGCGGATCGGGATACACCGTGCCACGCGCATTACGCAAAGTGGCGACGTGATCAATATTAATACCCAGTTCAAGGGCTAGGTGGCTGTTCATTGATATAGATTACTAGATTTTCTTCAAATCAATCAAAATCTGGCGGGTAGTTAATACCTGATCTTGCAAATGCAAGCCCAGCAGAAAACGCATTAATTGCTTACTCTCCAAAAGAGTCTCTGGATCAGAAAAATCTCCTACCGCAATCGATAAAAGGGATTTACCCGTCAGAACAGGCCAATGCCCTGGATCATCCACTTGAACAGGACGTACCCCACGCTCTGGTTGGTATATGTACTGTTCTTGAGCTAGCGGTGCTTCATTAGTTTCGACGCAACGGTCCAAGGCGGCTGCGTAACCCGTTTCTTGTAGGAGGGATAACTCAAATGGCCTCAGAATTTCCTCTAACCCTTTAGATTCAAACTCAAGATTGGAAAGAGCATTAATTGTCTCGGCGTAGCGATCGTAAAGCTTTTCATAATCATCTTCGCGCGCTAAAAACTTTACAAGTAACTCGTTAAGATAAAAACCACATAGCAAAGCATCTCCCGCCAAGGAAGGCATGCCGCCTACCCACTCCGACTTTGTTAAGGTGCGCAGCTCGGATTTACCACTCCAAGAAACCAGAAGCGGCTGGAAACGCTGCAAGACAGGTCTTAAGGTTGAGTGCGGGCGTTTTGCACCCTTAGCAATCAAAGCCATACGACCATATTGCCGAGTAAAAACATCCAGAATTAAGCTGGTTTCTTTATAGGGAATACTGTGCAATACAAAAGCAGGTTCGTCAGCAACACGAATCGAGGCCATAGAAATTTATTCCAGACCTTGCGCCCGCAATTCAGCGCGATCATCTGCCCAGCCTCGCTTGACCTTAACCCAAGTCTCCAAAAAGACTTTGCCGTCAAAGAGCTTTTCCATATCAATGCGGGCATCAGTCGAAATCTTCTTGAGGCGCTCACCCTTTTGCCCAATGATCATCGCCTTATGACTATCGCGATCCACCAAAATGGTTGCCGCAATGCGACGCATCTTGCCATCCATTTTGAACTGATCAATTACAACTGTGCTGGTATATGGCAACTCTTCACCAGTAAAGCGGAATACCTTTTCACGCAGGATCTCGGCAGCTAAAAAACGCTCACTGCGATCGGTGATGGTATCGCCATCATAGACAGCTTCCGCTTCAGGCAGATAACCTTCAAGCACATCGAGCAATCTTTCGATATCACTAGGACTCTTTGCACTCATCGGTACGATTTCAGCGAACTCGCATTTCTGATCCTCGTGGCCACCTAATTCACACCAAGGGCGAGCCATCTCTTTAATGAAGCTGAGCAAAGCCTGATCACGTTCAGATGGGGTCTGAAAACGACTATTAAATAGATCCAATTTGTTCAGAACCAAAACAACAGGCAAGTCATCTGGCAGCAACTTCAATACCTTCTTGTCGTCTTCCCCAAAGTAACCAGCCTCGACTACAAAGCAAGCGACATTCACATCTTGCAGAGCCGTAGTTACAGTTCGATTAAGCGCTTTATTCAGCGTATTTAGTAAACGCGTCTGAAAGCCAGGGGTATCAATAAAAATGAATTGCGCTTCTTCACGATTCTGAATACCCAGAATGCGATGCCGTGTAGTTTGCGCCTTACGAGAGGTAATACTGATCTTCTGCCCGACCAAAGCATTGAGAAGTGTTGATTTACCCATATTAGGACGCCCAACAATGGCGATGGTGCCGCATCTAAACACGATTAGCCCTTCAGCTTAAGATTGAACTGCTCTTCGGTCACTTCCTTTTTGGCTGCCTTCTTTTTAGCCGACCGAGTCTTCTTGGGTTTACGAGATTCCTGCGGCAATGCCTTGAGCATGGCAATTAAAGCTAGCTTTGCCGCCGCTTGCTCAGCAGCGCGACGTGATGCGCCCTCACCTTTAACCGCTACCTTATGACTTGGGATCAGGCACTCAACCTCAAACTGCTGGTTATGCGCAGCCCCTGTAGTGCCGGTAACGTTATAGGTTGGTAATGGCAATTGATAGCCTTGTAAGCATTCTTGCAATAACGTTTTATCGTCTTTACCCAAAGTTTTGGGATCCACATGGGCCAAGATAATGGAATACAGCTTACGTAAGCTTGCCTTAGCGGCCTCAAAACCACCGTCCATAAAGATGGCGCCAGTTACTGCCTCTAAGGTATCAGCAAGGATTGAGGGGCGACGGAAGCCGCCGCTCTTCAACTCACCTTCGCCTAAACGTAAGTAATCTGACAAAGATAAAGTTTGGGCAATTTCGTATAAAGCTTGTTGCTTGACTAAGTTGGCACGCACACGAGAGAGATCACCCTCATCTAAGTCTGAATAACGCTCATAAAGCATTTCAGCAACGACGCAATTCAGAATAGAGTCGCCCAAAAACTCAAGTCGCTCATTATTTTTTTTACTATGGCTACGATGAGTCAAGGCTTGATTCAATAGCTCAGGCTTCTTAAAGGTGTAGCCGAGGCGCTCTTGCAGCGGTCCAGTTTCGATAACGGCGCGCGCATTCATGATGTTTACTCGAATCCGCCTATACGGCCAAGATTACCTAGGTTTAACCAAACGAAGAAGGCCCTGCCCACAATATTTTTATCTGGCACAAAACCCCAATAGCGAGAATCTAGACTGTTGTCTCGGTTGTCGCCCATTGCAAAATAATGACCCGCTGGCACCTTGCAAGTCACACCAGCCTGTTGATACTGACAAAACTCGGAACCTGGGAAGCGCTCGGTTGGAAATACAGCAGATGGACGATCGGGATCATTCAGGATCTCATGACGATTACCGCCCAGGTCTGCTGGAAAGGTTTCTGTGAAGCGCTTAGCGTAGCGCATATTCTCAGGGTCAAGATAAGACTCGCCGCCACTGTACTGCAATGGCTGACCATTGATCGTCAGGCGTTTATTTTCATAAGTGATTTCATCGCCTGGCAATCCCACTATACGTTTAATGTAATCAACTGACTCATCACGTGGATAACGAAATACCACAACATCACCTCGCTTAGGCGAACCTAAGTCGACTACTTTTTGATTAATCACTGGCAAACGAATTCCGTAGGTAAATTTATTTACCAAAATAAAATCACCAATTTGCAAAGTCGGAATCATGGAGCCAGATGGGATCTTGAAAGGCTCAGCAATAAAGGAGCGCAACACAAATACAGCGCAAATGACTGGAAAGAAACCTGCCGTGTACTCAAGCCATAAAGGCATACGGTCGTTGCCAGCCAAACGTCTTTGCGGAGCAAAGTGTAATTTGTCAGCAACCCAAGCGATTCCAGAAACAATCACCAAGATAAAGAGGACTAAAGCAAAGTTCATTAATCCTCCACCTGCAGAATAGCCAAGAAGGCCTCTTGTGGTATCTCTACGTTACCTACTTGCTTCATACGCTTCTTGCCTTCTTTTTGCTTCTCTAATAGTTTGCGCTTACGAGAGATGTCACCACCATAGCATTTAGCCAATACATTTTTACGCAAAGCTTTGACGTTTTCACGCGCAACGATGTTACTTCCGATTGCGGCCTGAATAGCCACATCAAACATTTGACGTGGAATAATCCCGCGCATCTTAGCGACTACTTCACGCCCGCGATGTTGACTATTACTACGGTGAACAATCACGGAGAGAGCATCAACCCGTTCGCTATTGATGAGGATATCAACCTTGACCACATCTGCCGGACGATATTCCTTGAACTCATAATCCATCGAGGCATAGCCACGTGAGATGGATTTCATTTTGTCGAAAAAGTCCAAAACAATCTCTGCCATCGGCAATTCATAGGTGAGCTTGACCTGACGACCCAGGTAATTCATATCCATCTGAATACCGCGCTTACCAACGCATAAGGTAATCATCGCCCCCACGTACTCTTGCGGCATGTATAAATTAACCGTCACAATCGGCTCAAGAATGGTATTGATCTTGCTGGCCTCAGGCATCTTCGACGGGTTATCCACCATCATGAGTGTGCCGTCGGATTGTTCTACTTGATACACCACCGTTGGAGCGGTCGTGATGAGATTCATGCCGTACTGGCGCTCTAAACGCTCTTGTACGATCTCCATGTGGAGTAAGCCCAAGAATCCACAACGGAATCCAAAACCTAAAGCCTGCGATACCTCTGGCTCATACAAGAGTGAAGCATCATTTAACTTGAGCTTTTCAAGAGACTCGCGCAACTGATCATATTCACTTGCTTCTACTGGGTATAAGCCAGCAAAGACCTGAGGCTTGACCTCTTTGAAACCAGGAAGCGGTTCAGAAGCAGGGATTCTACCTTGCTGACCAGGAGTGTGTGTAACGGTGTCTCCCACCTTGGCTGCTTTTAACTCTTTAATACCAGCAATCACAAAGCCCACTTGACCTGCGGATAACTCTGGACGGTCCACCGACTTCGGACTAAACACGCCTACATGCTCGACTAAATGGCTTGAGCCATTTGCCATTAAGGTAATTTTTTCTTTTGGTTTTAAGGTGCCATTTACAACACGCACCAACATGACAACGCCTACGTAATTGTCAAACCAAGAGTCAATAATCAAGGCCTGCAATGGATCTGTTGCATTCCCCTTTGGCGGAGGCACTCTTGCAATCATTTCCTCGATTACATCCGCCACACCCAAACCTGTTTTAGCTGAGCATGTGACAGCCTCGGATGCATCAATACCAATGACGTCTTCAATTTCTTTTTTAGCGCGCTCAGGATCAGCTTGGGGTAAGTCAATCTTATTGAGCACAGGCACAACCTCAACGCCCAACTCCAGAGCCATGTAACAGTTCGCAACCGTTTGTGCTTCAACACCTTGACTGGCATCCACCACCAACAATGCGCCTTCACAAGCGGACAATGAACGACTTACCTCGTAAGAGAAGTCGACGTGACCCGGGGTATCAATGAGATTGATGTTGTAAATCTTGCCGTCTTTAGCTTTGTAATTTAAAGCTGCGGTTTGCGCTTTAATGGTGATGCCGCGCTCACGCTCAATATCCATTGAGTCAAGGACTTGGGCTTCCATTTCGCGATCGGAAAGACCGCCGCAGAGTTGAATGATGCGATCAGCAAGCGTCGATTTACCGTGATCGATATGGGCGATGATAGAAAAATTGCGGATTAAATCCATAGCGTCTTAATTGGTCATTCAAAAAACGCCTTGTCAGAACGCACCACAATGATGCGCTGCAAAAAGTCGTCTTGAAGTGATTGTAATGGGTGGCGCCCAAAAGGCGCCAGACCTCGTTTTAATGCCAAAAATGGGGTTATTTGGGTCTTACAGGGACCACCAGCGTGCTATCAGCACGGCGAATAAAGACTGGTACAGCCTTATTGGTATCCAAACCCTTCACCAGGGCCTCAAACTGCTTAACGCCGGTAATATCGGCATCTGCAACCCGAATAATGACATCGCCTGGCCGAATACCAGCCTTAGCTAAGGGCCCATCCCCCAAACCGGTAACCTCAACCCCGCCTTTGATATTCAAATCCTTCTTTTTGGCATCCGAGAGCTCGCTAACAGCAACTCCGAGAGCATTGGCACTATTCCCATTTGCCGCAGGTGCATCTGACTTCTTAGTGGCTGCCTGAGTAGATTCAGCATCCGTTACTGTTACCGTAAAATCGCGTACCCCACCTTTGCGCCAAACTTGTACTGGCACTGAAGTGCCCGGCTTAGTCTCGCCAACTACCCTTGGTAAGTCAGTGGATTTAGCAATATCACGGCCATTAAAACTCAGGATCACATCCCCCGCTTCAATGCCGCCAGCTGATGCAGGACCTCCTGGCTCAACGTTTCGAATATAAGCACCACGAGGCTTACCCAAACCTAAGCTCTCAGCCACTTCTTTAGTCATCTCACCCAAAGCGACACCAATGCGACCGCGGGTCATTTTTCCATTGGTACGTAATTGATCTGCAACACGCATTGCCTCATCAATCGGAATCGCAAAGGAGATGCCCATATAGCCTCCAGAGCGACTAAATATTTGCGAGTTAATCCCAATGACTTGTCCAGCAGTATTGAGGAGTGGGCCGCCTGAGTTTCCTGGGTTAACTGCAACGTCAGTCTGAATAAATGGGAGGTAGTCGCCAGTATCACGACTCTTCGCTGAGACAATACCTGCGGTGACAGTGTTCTCAAGACCAAACGGGGAGCCAATTGCCAGAACCCATTCACCTACGCGCACCCTAGATGAATCACCTAAAGGAAGCTTTGGTAAATCACGTGCTTCAATTTTTACAACTGCTACATCAGTACGCTTATCCATACCAAGCAATTTTGCTTTGAACTCTCGCTTATCAGTCAGGGTTACATAAATAGTAGTAGCCCCTTCAACCACATGAGCATTTGTCAAAATCAAGCCGTTGGATTCGATAATGAAACCGGAGCCCACACCACGATCTGCCTCTTGCGGTTTTCCTGAGTTTGGTTGCGCTTGCTTAGGACTATTTGGAATACCGGGAATAGGCACCCCAAAGAAACGACGGAAGAATTCAGCTTGATCTTCAGGCATTCCAGGAATGCCGCCTTGAGCCTGCTGTACCGCTACTTTTTCAGTTGTGCGAATGTTGACAACTGCTGGGCTAGCACGTTCAACTAAATCCGCAAAGTCAGGAATAGTGACTCTAGGAGTTTGCGCTAATGTAGGAGGAGCGAACGCAAGTTGACCCAGACTAAAAATAGCCAAGAGTGCAATTAAATACTTTTTCATAATGCTATAGACCTACTTGGTGAAAACCAACAATGAAGATATTAAGAATATTAGGTCAGTTTGCCAAAAATCAAGGTACCGTTAGTACCCCCAAAGCCAAAATTGTTTTTGACTGCATGGTCAATCTTCACGTCCCTTGCAGTGTTGGCGCAGTAGTCCAAGTCACACTCAGGATCTTGATTGAAGATATTGATAGTAGGTGGCGATTTTTGGTTGTGAAGCGCCAAAATCGTGAAAACAGACTCCAAGCCACCGGCACCGCCCAATAGGTGGCCAGTCATAGACTTGGTGGAGTTAATTAAAGCCTTTTTAGCATGATCACCTAAAGCAGCTTTAATGGCTTCAGTTTCGTTCTTGTCACCCAAAGGTGTAGAAGTTCCGTGAGCATTTAAATACTGAATTTGATCTGGATTGAGTTTGGCATCGCGCATGGCATTGACCATACAACGACGTGGACCATCCATATTTGGCGCAGTCATGTGATAAGCGTCACCACTCATGCCAAAGCCGAGTAACTCGCAATAAATTTTTGCGCCACGAGCTTTAGCGTGCTCATACTCTTCGATCACCACCACACCAGCACCTTCGCCCAGAACAAAACCATCACGATCTTTATCCCAAGGGCGTGAAGCAGTAGCAGGATCATCATTTCGCGTCGAGAGCGCTCTTGCAGATGCAAAGCCACCAACACCTAAGGCAGAAATTGTTGACTCAGCACCACCGGCAACCATGACATCAGCATCGCCGTACTGAATTAAACGTGCTGCTAAGCCGATGCTATGCAAACCAGTTGTACAAGCAGTTACCGCGGCAACGTTTGGACCTTTAAGACCAAACAAAATACTGAGGTGGCCAGAGATCATATTAATGATCGAGCCAGGAACAAAGAATGGTGAAATGCGACGAGGACCACGAGCTAATAATTCAGCGCCTGTTTCCTCAATCATTGGTAGACCGCCAATACCGGAGCCCACCATGACACCAACGCGCTCGGCATTTTGTTCAGTGATTTCTAAGCCGCTATCGCGAATAGCTTGTGTACCAGCAGCAATGCCGTAATGGATAAAAGTATCCATATGGCGCGCCTCTTTTGCAGAAACATATTCTTCGACATTGAAATCTTTCACCTCTCCAGCGAAATGAACGCTAAGCGGAGCGTGGTCGAACTTAGTGATAGTAGCTATGCCTGATTTGCCTGCAAGCAAATTAGACCAAGCTACATCAACTGAATTACCAACAGGTGAGATGAGGCCAAGACCGGTGACTACTACCCGGCGTCGGCCATTTGATGCTGACACAGTATTACCTAGGCTAGGGAATTAACCCTGAGCTTTAGATTTAGCGAAGTCAATCGCGAGCTGAACTGTAGTGATCTTTTCAGCTTCTTCATCAGGAATTTCGATGCCAAATTCATCTTCCAAAGCCATAACCAGCTCAACAGTGTCAAGAGAGTCAGCGCCCAAGTCATTCACAAAAGAAGATTCATTCTTGATGTCTGCTTCTGCGACGCCCAATTGCTCAGCGACGATTTTCTTAACGCGTTGTTCGATGTTATCCATTAAGTCCCCCAAGGGTTGTAAAAAAACGATGAAGGGATTTTATCAGCTTGGCGGAGCAATCTAGCAAAACCGCCAAAAAATGACCAAATCCTAGCTTTGCCGTTAGGCTAAATATAGTCCGCCATTGACATGTAAGGTATTACCCGTAATGTATCCCGCCGCTGGAGAAGCCAAAAATGCCACTGCCTGGGCCACATCTTCAGGACTGCCTAAACGCGCCAAAGGAATGTTCACTTTTAGGGCATTTTGCTGCTCTTCGCTCAAGGCACGAGTCATATCAGTGTCAATAAATCCCGGGGCTACGCAATTCACGGTGATATTGCGGCTAC
Organism: Polynucleobacter sp. UB-Tiil-W10; assembly: GCF_018881605.1. Classification (GTDB taxonomy): domain Bacteria; phylum Pseudomonadota; class Gammaproteobacteria; order Burkholderiales; family Burkholderiaceae; genus Polynucleobacter. The sequence goes on along the minus strand of NZ_JACVPZ010000001.1, from coordinate 1,271,784 downwards.
CGATTTCACGAGCTAGCGCACGAGTCATACCTGAAACCCCCGCCTTTGCGGCAGCATAGTTGGCTTGTCCAGCATTACCCATATGGCCAACAATAGAAGTGATGTTAATAATCCGGCCGCCACGGGCTTTCATCATTGGGCGCATTACTGCTTGTGACAAACGGAAGACTGAACTTAAATTGGTGTCAATCACATCGGTCCATTCATCAGACTTCATGCGCATAGCCAAGTTATCGCGAGTAATGCCCGCGTTATTCACCAAAATATTGATGCCGCCATATTCTTTCACGATCAAATCGATAATTTCTTCGCAAGCATTCGGTGCAGTGACATTCAATACCTTGCCTGCGCCGCCCGAAGCTTTCAATCGCTCATCAATGGCTTTTGCGCCGCTCTCAGATGTCGCAGTGCCAATCACCTTGGCACCACACTTCACTAACTCATCCGCAATCGCTTGACCGATACCACGCGAAGCGCCAGTTACCAAAGCAATTTGTCCGCTTAAGTCGAGATTCATATTTATCTTCCGCTGTTTTCTGTATTTCTGTATTTAATTTGTATGGTCTTGATTTTATTTGAGGCTTGCTAGAACCTCATTCAAGCTAGTTTCATCAAATACTGGCACGCCAGTGAGTTGATCATTAATGCGCTTAGTGAGACCTGCCAATACTTTGCCAGGCCCACACTCCACCACTTGAGTAATACCCTGTCCAGCCATAGCCTGAATGGTTTCCTGCCAACGCACAGGCTTAGCAGCTTGACGCACCAATGCATCTTTAATTGCTACTGGGTCATTCAAGATCTCGACATCCACATTGTTAATAACGGAAATGCTTGGAGCTTTAAATTCAATATTTGCCAAATAGTCTTTGAGCTTCTCGGAAGCAGGCTGCAATAAAGAAGAGTGAAATGGCGCAGAGACTGGTAAGGGTAATGCGCGCTTAGCGCCAGCAGCTTTCAGTAGCTCACATGCTTTAGTTACGGCATCACTTGCACCAGCAATGACTACCTGACCAGGGGCATTGAAATTGACTGCCTCCACTACGCCGCCAGATGCAGCGCTCGCTTCAGCACAAACCTTAGTCACGGTTGCATCATCTAATCCCAAAATAGCAGCCATGCCGCCCGTGCCAACAGGCACCGCACCTTGCATTGCTTGGGCACGGAAACGCACCAATGGAACAGCATCTTTAAAAGAAATTACGCCAGATGCAACCAAGGCGGAGTACTCACCAAGACTATGACCAGCCATCACCTTGGGAGCGGGGCCACCTGCAGCTAACCAAGCACGATAAAAGGCAACACCAGCGGTCAACATCACAGGTTGTGTATTTGTGGTTAATGACAACGCCTCAGCAGGACCCTCGGCAATTAACTTTGCAACATCCTCACCCAACGCTTCAGAGGCTTCTTGCAGTGTTGTACGCACCTCTGGGCGCTTCGCAATAGAATTGAGCATACCAACTGATTGAGAACCTTGACCTGGGAATACGAATGCAAATGTCATTTAATGAGTTCGCTATTGAAAGAAATTAAAGAAATGAATAAATAAAAAATATTGAATTTTTATTAGTATTTAATTGCAACTGCACCCCAAGCAAAGCCACCACCAACACCCTCTAACAAAAGATGTTGACCGCGCTTGATCTGTCCAGAGCGCACGCCCGCATCTAATGCCAATGGAATAGATGCAGCAGAAGTATTGCCATGCTCATGCACGGTCACAATAACCTTGTCCATAGACATGCCCATCTTCTTGGCCGTACCTTCCATGATGCGAATATTTGCTTGGTGCGGTACCAACCAATCAATTTGCTCGGGCTTGAGATTGGCTTTATCCAGTGCTTCGTGAGCTACTTGCTCTAATACCTTCACAGCCAACTTAAATACAGCCGGACCATCCATTGTCATAAATGGAGAACCATGTACCTCGCCATTACCTGCGCGCCCAGGAACGCACAATATATCGCGCTGGCTACCGTCAGCATGTAATGCGGTAGATAAAATGCCTGCCTCTTGAGAAGCTTCGAGCACGACAGCTCCAGCTCCATCGCCAAACAAGACGCAAGTTCCGCGGTCTTGGAAATTGAGAATACGCGAGAAGGTTTCTGCGCCAATGACCAATACTTTTTTGTATGAACCAGAACGAATAAAAGCATCTGCAATAGCAAGTGCATAAGTAAATCCAGCGCAGACTGCCTGTACATCAAAAGCTGCACAAGAAGTATGTGCACCTAACTTATCTTGCACCACGCACGCAGTACTTGGAAATCCACCCAAATGGTCTGGCGTAGAAGTAGCCAAAATAATGAGATCCAAGTCTTCGGAAGTAATGCCTGCAGTAGCTAACGCCGCTTGTGATGCCTTTACTGCCAAATCGCTGGTAAGTTCATTCTCAGCCGCAAAGTGACGCGCCGAAATACCACTACGCGTTTTAATCCATTCATCACTGGTCTCTAAGCCAGTTTTGGCGAGACGCTCTACTAAATCTTGATTGGTTAAGCGCAACTCAGGAAGGTAACTTCCGGTTCCAGCTACTCTTGCAAAGATACTCATTCTTTTGTCTCCACCACAAAGGCTGCAGCAATACGCTCCACCATGCGGTTCTTAGCTGCTTCATAGGCGCGATCCAAGGCAAAGCCAAAAGCAAAGCGATCAGCAGAACCATGGCTCTTAATCACACAACCACGTAAACCCAACAATACCGCCCCGTTATAACGTCGATGATCAACCCGCTTACGTACTCTTAGCAATGGCACCATCGCACAGATCGCCATCAACTTAGTAAGCCACGAGCGATTAAATTCCTCACGAATCAAGCCACTCATCATCTTTGCCAAACCTTCGCTGGCTTTTAAAACCACATTACCCACAAAGCCATCACAGACCACAATATCGGTCGTACCCTTAAAGATATCGTTGCCTTCTACATTGCCGTAAAAGTTTAAAGAGGTTTGGCGCAGCAACTCGCTAGTTTGTTTAACAACTTCATTACCTTTAATAACCTCTTCGCCGATATTGAGAAGGCCAATTGAAGGATTTTCTTTACCATCTACCACTTGCACCATCACGTTTGCCATTTGGGCAAACTGCACCAGATGCATTGGCTCGCAGTCGGCATTGGCACCTAGATCCAGCATGGTCGTGCCACGGCCTAATTCATTGGGGATAGCGGTTGCAATCGCCGGACGATCAACACCCTCAAGCGTCTTCAGAATGTAGCGGGAGATCGCCATGAGTGCGCCAGTATTACCAGAAGAGATCACCGCATCCGCAGCGCCCTCTTTTACTTGCTCAATCGCAACACGCATGGAAGAGTCTTTTTTGCGACGCAAAGCAACCTCAATGGGATCGTCCATCAAGACAACTTCACTAGCGGGAATAATTTGAATTCGCTCCATAGGAGCTTTGGGAGATTTACTCAAGACATGCTTGATTAAATCGGGATCACCCACAAGAGCAATCTTCACATCTGCGTGTTTTTCTAAAAAATCGCAGGCAGCTGGGACCGTCACAACGACTCCATGATCTCCGCCCATGGCATCAATAGCAAGAGTAACGCTCATAAACTCATTGATTGCTGCAAGTGATTTATCCAAGAAAAAAGCGGCTTTTACTGGAGCCGCTTCTATCTGTTTAGACTAAAAAATTAGTCGTTTTTAGTTTTAACAACTTTACGACCACGATAGTAGCCGTTAGGTGAAATGTGGTGGCGCAAATGAGCCTCACCAGTTGTGGCTTCAACAGCCGTAGCAGGTGCGGTCAAAAAGTCGTGCGCACGATGCATGCCACGTTTGGAAGGTGATTTTTTGTTTTGTTGAACGGCCATATTGAACTCCTAAGCAAGGCGACATTCTAGCATGGAAATGCGCCTAAATGCTTGATCTATTGACAAAACATACTCAAAACAACAGTCTGAATGAGTACCCTGAAGTCAGTTTTTCTTCATATTTTTCAATATGTTAAAGGGATTTTCACGCTCATTTGACACCTCTTCATCGCCCTCGTCCCCAAAGGTAGAGGGATGGGGCTCACAAAACCCATCTGGATGCTTTGGGATCAGTGGTAAAGACAGCAAAACCTCATCCTCAATAGTTTCTAGGAGGTTGAAGTGCTGATTTACCACCAAAGGCTCCTGCTCTTCATCCTCAATCGGATACTCATCAGCCTCAATATCAGTCAAAACCAGAATAAATCGACGTTTTTCATCCAAATCGACTGCGCAATCTTGCAAACAACGTTGGCAGACTAGGTGCAAACGGCCATTTAGACCTAATTCTAGGATTTGACGAGGCTCACTGCCGGGGGAATCTTCAAAATAGGTCTGAACCGACCAATTAAAACCATCACTTGGATTGATGGTTGATGCCTCCTCGGCCAATCTTGGTAACTCAGCAATACTTAAAAAACCTGCACCCTTATAAGATTGAGGGGCACAAAAATCCACCCTCTTTAAGGCGCTAGGCTCGGCAGATAGCTCGACTTGAGGTAAAACTTGATTACGATTCATAGCATCAGTCTAAATGAATGCCAGCTTGAAAGTGCAGAACACCATGAGTATCCCTACCAATTTATCCCAAAACCCACTGCTTATTTTGGCATCTACCTCCAAATATCGCCGTGAACTCCTAGAGCGCCTACGCATTCCTTTTGAAGTTGTTTCACCAGAAGTAGATGAGACGCCAATCACTGGTGAAAGCACTCTCGATTTAGCGTTACGTCTTGCTCACGCCAAAGCGGCGGCAGTTGCCAAAGAACATCCGCACGCCTGGGTCATTGGCTCTGATCAAGTTGCAGATCTCTGTGGTGCAGCGATTGGTAAGCCTGGTAATTTTGAAAGAGCGCTAGCCCAGTTACAACTGATGCGTGGTGCGACAGTGATTTTTCAAACGGCACTATGTTTAATGAAGGGGGATATACAAACCACTTTATATGTTCCGACTGAAGTGACCTTTCGTAAACTACCTGACAGCGTTTTGGAGGCCTACTTACTTGCTGAAGAACCTTATGATTGCGCAGGCAGCGCTAAGTCAGAAGGCCTAGGCATCAGCCTGCTAGAGTCGATTAAGAGTGATGACCCAACCGCTTTAATTGGCTTACCGCTGATTGCATTAACAAGCTTACTGCGGGATGCAGGCTTTGTATTCCCATCAAAAAAATAAGAAAAAGTCATTCATGAGCAAACTAGGCACTCTTTATTTAGTTCCCAATACTTTGGGTGATGACGGTCGCGTTGAACAATTACCTTGGGTGCTTCCATCAGAAACAATTACGCAAGCAGCCAAGTTAAAACACTGGATTGTGGAAGATGCTAAAACAGCGCGCGCCCTCTTAAAGGCAATTGATTCTGTCGCTCCATTAGCCAACACCATCCAAGAAATGCAGATGAGTGAATGGCGTGGTGCCGCGCGTAACGCAAAGTATGGTGATGCGGTAAAACCTGCAGATTTACTCAGGCCTTTACTTGCCGGAAACGATATGGGTTTAATGTCTGAGGCGGGAGTGCCCGGAGTTGCAGACCCTGGAGCAGAATTGGTATTAGCAGCGCATAAGCTAGGGGCAAAAATAAAGCCTCTGGTTGGACCAAGCTCTATCTTGCTTGGTCTAATGGCAAGCGGACTTAATGGGCAATGTTTTGCATTTCAGGGCTACTTACCCCATGACCAGCATGAGCGCGCTGCCAAACTCAAGCAACTCGAAATAGAATCTCGCAAATTGCAGCAAACCCAAATTTGGATTGAGACACCCTATCGCAATACCGTCATGCTGATGGCATGCCTCAATTCTTTGGCACCACAAAGCTTACTTTGTCTTGGCATAGATCTCAGTCTGTCCTCAGAAATGATTTCAACATTGTCGATTGCAGAATGGCGCAAACGCTACCCAAATGAAGCCGCCTGTGCCTCATTGCAAAATAGGCCAACAGTATTTCTACTATTGGCCTAGATTCTTTACTACTGAGTTTTACTTGAGATCTGGCGTCTTCACCAAAGCTTTGCCAGCAGCGGCTCCAGCCTCAGCGCCAAAGCGCTTAGCAACGCGCTCAGCAAAGTTTTCTTTCATGGTGTAATCCAGAATATCAGGCGCCTTAAAGATATCGCGCGCAACTGTATCAATCGTGCCGTAACCATCAGCCAAACCAATCTTTACGGCTTGTTCACCATTCCAGATGCGTCCAGAAAATAAATCTGGCACATCCTTTAAGCGATCGCCGCGGCCTTCTTTAACTACTGCAATAAATTGTTGATGAATCTCATCAATCATGGTCTTGACCATTTCAATTTGCTTTGGATTCTCTTTGCTAAATGGATCCATCATGCCTTTGTTGGAGCCCGAAGTAATCATGCGACGAGTAACGCCTAATTTATCCATCAGACCCGTAAAACCGAAGCCCTCCATGATTACACCGATCGATCCCACTAAGCTGGCTTTATCAACCAAGATTTGATCTGCAGCAACAGCAACGTAATAACCGCCAGATGCGCAAATATCTTCTACTACGACGTAAAACGGTTTTTTAGGATAGAGCTTACGTAAACGATGAATCTCATCGTTAATCATGCCTGCTTGGACAGGGGATCCACCAGGGCTATTGATACGCAATACGACGCCAGCACTTTGCTCATTCTCAAACGCCGATAACAAAGAAGAATTGATATCCATCGCATTAGCCATTGAGCTGGAGGAAATTTCTCCCTCAAGGGTCACTAACGCAGTATGTTTTTCAACCCCCATACCTTTGCCCGGAAGATGGAAATCAAATATCGACAGTAGGGCGCCCACAATTACCAATAAAGTAAGTACACGCAATACCGCCTTCCAGCGACGCGCTTTGCGAGTCTCTTTCAAATTCTCCAAGAGAAGATGCTCAAGGGCTTGACGTTCCCAATTAGGATTTGGATTATTTTCCATCTATGAATTCCTTAGCGTTACTAATCAGATTACAAATTATTTTTAAGCCATTGCGAAAGTTCCGCAACATCATGAACGTGCACTAATGAAGGCGACTCCTTCAAAGTATCAGGAGGGTGAGCACCATAGGTCACCGCTACTGCATCCACACTCGCATTTGCCGCCATATCTAAATCATGTGTTGTATCACCGATCATCAGCATGCGACGAGTAGGCACCTGTGTCACATCTGATAACTCTAACAACATCCCTGGATGAGGCTTAGAAAAAGATTCGTCTGCAGTACGAGTCTCATGAAAGAGATGGCCAATTTGATGATGCTTCAGTGAGCGATCTAAGCCGACACGAGATTTGCCTGTGGCTACAGCCAGCAAATATTGCTGCGCATGTAATTCTTGTAAAAGCTCTCGAATACCAACAAATAAATCAAGCTCATGATCTTTTGCCAAGTAGTGGTAACGAAAGCGCTCGGTTAGTTTTTGAAAATGAATTGGTTCGACCCAAGGCACCGCTCGACGCAATGAATCCTGAATTCCTAAGCCAATGACCGAACTCGCCAAGGTGTCGTCTGGCGCCTTAAAGCCTAAATCACGACAAGCTTGTTGTATGCAATGCACGATGGTTGGCGTGGAATCCATAATGGTTCCATCCCAATCCCAAACTATCAGGTCATAAGGTCGATTCGATTTATTTACTTGAGACATGCTTGGCTGTAATTTAATCGTGCTGTTCAAACGTTTTCATCATGGCAGTAAATTCTGGGGGCAATGGCGACTCGATACGCATCTTTTCACCAGTGCGGGGATGGGTAAATCCTGCCAGATGTGCGTGCAGATATAGGCGCTTCGATTTAATGACCTTGTCTAGATCTTCAAAGCCGTACTTATCGTCGCCCAAAATCGCATGCCCCAGCTTTTGCAGGTGAACCCGAATTTGATGGGTGCGACCTGTTTTAAGCTGAGCTTCCGCCAAAGTGATAGCAACATCTTCACGCTTGAGCGTTTTAGTCACCCGTAAGGCCGTGTGACTTGGTAACCCATCTGGATCAACCCGAACGCGGCGCTCACCATTTGGAAGAAGATATTTATGTAAGGGATATTTGAGCTGCATGGTTTGAGCGCCCTGCTCAATTTCACCATGTGCAAGTAAAAAATAACGCTTGTCCGTTTGACCCTCACGGATTTGACGATGCAACTCCACTAAGGCGCTACGCTTTTTAGCCAGAAGTAAAACACCAGAAGTGTCTCGGTCTAAACGATGGACCAATTCCAGAAACTTGAGTTCAGGGCGAGTAATGCGCAGGGTTTCAATTACCCCAAGAGCAATACCTGAGCCACCATGCACAGCCAAACCTGCTGGCTTATTGACTATTAGGAGTGCTTCATCTTCAAAAAGAATCGGCATTTTGTCTGAGTAGCCATGCGCCCGAGATTTGGTTTGGGCAGAATTAACGGCAGCCATTTGGGCGGGTTCGGCAATCCGAACCGGGGGAAGTCGCACCACATCACCCTCAATGAGGCGGGTTGTTGGCTCAGCGCGCTTTTTATTAACCCGGACCTCTCCGGAGCGGATGATGCGATAAACGTGGCTTTTAGGAACCCCTTTAGCCCAGCGTAGTAAGTAATTATCCAGACGTTGGCCAGCCTCTTCCGGACCAATAGTCTGGAGATGCACTGCTGCAGGCGCTGAAGTAGCGGGCGTTTTTGCCTTTAAGGGCTTGGAATTAGGTTCGGATTTCATGATTTATCTCTCTTGTGACCCCGGCGGGGGACGACAAGGGACTCAACAATACCCCATTGTCACGCAACTTGTGCCGTATAATCAACGCTCTAGCCAATTTATTGGCCTGAGACCAACCTGAAGTCAGGTTTGAATCGTGGAGCTTGGAGTCGCCCTTTAAAAGACTCCCGGGGTTGCCCCTCCCCCGTTGTAATGAGGCGCAGGGTTGGTGTGCCGTATGCCGCGACCCGCGATTAGAAGACAGTTTTCAGGCGCGCGCCTGCATTGATGGCCTAAAGGAGGTCTCTGCGGCGATCGTCAAGTGTGGCACCGATTTAACCAACCGTTAACTGGGTGAGCTAGGCAAAAAATGCTTAGATTTGCATGATCCACACTCATATACCGCCTTGGGCTTAGTCCCAAGCGGCATCTAACTTGTCCCCTAACGCAGCGCGCAACGACGCCCTCCCCCATAGGAGAGTGTTATGAAACGCATGTTGTTTAATGCAACTCAACAAGAAGAGTTGCGAGTTGCCATCGTTGATGGTCAAAAACTCATTGATATCGATATCGAAGCTGCCGGTCGTGAACAACGCAAAGGCAATATCTACAAAGGTGTCATTACCCGTATTGAACCTTCCCTTGAGGCCTGCTTTGTCAATTACGGCGAAGAGCGTCATGGCTTCTTGCCATTCAAGGAAGTTGCCCGTAGTTACTTTAAAGAGGGCATAGACGTCCGCAATGCTTCCATCAAGGATGCCCTGCGCGAAGGTCAAGAAATCATTGTTCAAGTAGAAAAAGAAGAGCGTGGCCAAAAAGGTGCCGCCCTCACATCTTTTGTCTCCTTGGCAGGCCGTTATTTGGTCTTGATGCCGAATAACCCACGTGGAGGCGGTGTTTCCCGTCGCATTGAAGGTGAAGACCGTCAAGAGCTGCGTGAAGCCATGTCTCAATTAGAAGTAGCAGATGGCATGAGCATCATCGCCCGTACCGCTGGTATTGGTCGTGATGCCACTGAATTGCAATGGGATTTAAGTTACCTCATGCAGTTATGGAAAGCGATTGATGAAGCTGCCAAAGGCAACTCTGCTCCATTACTGATCTACCTCGAGTCCAGCTTAGTGATTCGCGCTATTCGCGATTACTTCCAGCCTGATATTGGTGAAATCCTCATCGATACCGATGACATCTACGAACAAGCTGCAGCATTTATGTCGGTAGTAATGCCAGACAATTTGCCGCGTGTTAAGCGCTATCAAGATGATGTACCTTTGTTCTCTCGTTTCCAAATCGAGCATCAAATTGAAACCGCTTACTCACGCACTGTGCCATTGCCTTCAGGTGGCGCGATCGTGATCGACCACACTGAAGCCTTAGTTTCAGTGGACGTTAACTCAGCTCGCGCAACTCGCGGTTCTGATATTGAAGAGACTGCAACTCGCACTAACTTAGAAGCTGCTGATGAAATTGCTCGTCAAGCTCGCTTACGTGACTTAGGCGGCTTGATCGTGATCGACTTCATTGATATGGAATCGAGTAAAGCTCAAAAGGATGTAGAGAATCGTTTACGTGATGCCCTACGTCATGACCGTGCTCGTGTGCAGATGGGTAAGATCTCCAAGTTTGGCTTGATGGAAATGTCTCGCCAGCGCTTGCGCCCTGCATTGTCTGAAGGTAGCCATGTAACTTGCCCACGTTGTAACGGCACTGGCCACATTCGCGACACTGAATCTTCTGCATTGCAAGTTCTACGGATCATCCAAGAAGAAGCAATGAAGGAAAACACAGCAGCGATTCATACTCAGGTACCAGTCGAAGTGGCTGCCTTCCTCTTGAATGAAAAACGTGCTGAAGTGATCAAGATTGAAACTCGCTTCAAAGTAAATGTCTTGATGGTTCCTAATAAGCATCTAGAAACTCCGCATTACAAACTCGAGCGTTTGCGTCATGACGACCCCCGTCTTGATGATCAAAAGGCTAGCTACGTAATGGCCGAAGAAGCTGCTCGCGAACTCGAAACTGACACTACTGTGAGCCGCAAGGATGCAGATGTAAAAGTACGTCCAGAGGCAGCAGTCAAAGGAATCACGCCAACACAACCTGCGCCAGTTAGCCAACCACGCCCTGCGCGCACTGAAAAAGTAGCAAAAGCAGAAAGCACTGGTGGTTTCTTTGGATTTATTAAGAGCCTCTTTGGTTCATCTCCAGCAGTTGAAGAGAAGCCTGCACCAAGTAACTCACGTGGTCGCAACCAAGGCCGCAATGGCAATGGCGGTGATCGCAATCGTGGTCGCAACCGTCGTGGCGAGCGAACCGAGCGTCCCGCAGCGACTGCGGCTGAAGGAGCTCCAGCAGTAGAAGGCGCTGGCAATAATCGCAATCGTAGCAACCGTAACGGTAATCGTAACCAAGGCAATCAAACCAACCAGAATGGTCCCAAGCCAGAACGTCAAGCCAACCCAGCGGCAGTAACTCCTGCTACTGAAGCGGCTCCTGGAAGCGAAACTGCTCCAAGCGCCGAAGGTGATGAGCGTCGTGGTCGTGGTCGCAACCGTCGGGGTCGTGGTCGCGGTCAACGTGGCGAGCGTACTGAAGGCGGCAATGATGCTGCTAATACACCGGCTACTGCAACTGCAATATCAGCAAGTCCATTTACAGGTCCTCCAGTTGGAATGGCTGGCGCCTCTGCATCTATGCCGATTCAGAACATCGTTAATAGTTTTGGCAATGCAAAACCTGCTGCAGAGAAACAAGAAAGGCAAGAGCGCGCACCACGTGCTCCACGTCAATCCAATCGCCCTGCGCAAAACGCTGCTCCTGCAGCCGTAGCTACTCCAGCACCAGTTGCTGTAGCAGCCGCTAAAGTAGAGGTAATTGCCAAGCCTGCACCCGAGCTTCCAAAAGTGGCTTTCCAGGCGCTTGAAGAAACTCCGTTGCATAGCGTTGTGCAATCAGCCGGCATGATCTGGGTCGCTACCGACTCTTCTAAGCATGCTGAAGCACAAAGCCAGATCCAGGCAGAGCCTGTTGCGCATAATTTAGGCAGAGCGCCTAAACCTGCCGCAAGCCTTCCTGAAGGACCAATGGTTTTAGTTGAAACCGGCGGCCAAGAAAAAACGGTTTAACGCTTATTTAAGCTTTTCTCCAGACTGCCATTTATCCCACAAGGATATTTGGTGGTTTGGCAGAAACCCCGTTTCACAGCCATAATTGAGAGCATGGTTGAAAAAGCAATCCCAAAAGTAATCCCTATCCGCATTGACGAAGGCAAAGGCCTGTCGCCATCTATTGGCGCCCAACTCGTCACGCCTCATGGCCACACTCAAGATGCCCGAGGACGCACCCTAAGAGATCTACGCATCTCCGTAACCGATCGCTGCAATTTCCGTTGCACCTATTGCATGCCCAAGGAAGTGTTTGACCAAAACTATCCTTACTTAGCTCACAAAGAGTTATTGAGTTTTGAAGAAATTACTCGGATTACCGCTATCTTCGCTACATTGGGTGTTGAAAAAATTAGATTAACCGGCGGCGAGCCCTTGCTTCGCAAGAACTTAGAGGTGCTCATTGAGATGTTGGCCAAAGTTCGCACATCTGAAGATAAAGCGCTGGACCTTACCCTCACGACCAACGGTAGCATCTTGCGCAAGAAAGCTGCCGCGTTAAAAGCAGCGGGCCTGCAAAGATTGACAGTCAGCCTGGATGGTTTGGACGACATCATCTTTAAAAAAATGAATGATGTCGACTTCCCTGTGGCTGATGTACTTGATGGAATTAAGGCGGCGCAAGAAGTTGGCTTTCAGAACATCAAAGTAAATATGGTGGTTAAAAAAGGCACCAATGATCACGAAATTGTGGCGATGGCTAAGCACTTCAAAGGTAGTGGTGTCATTTTGCGCTTTATCGAATTCATGGATGTGGGCAGCTCGAATGGCTGGAATATGGAGCAAGTCCTTCCCTCAAAAGAAGTTATTGCGCGTATAAATGCAGTATTTCCGCTCGAGCCAGTTGAGGCCAACTACGCTGGCGAAGTTGCACAACGCTGGCGTTATGTCGATGGCTCAGGTGAGATTGGCGTGATTTCCAGCGTTACCCAAACCTTCTGCCACGAATGCTCTAGAGCTCGCATTTCTACCGACGGGCAAATGTATCTCTGCCTCTTTGCTAATGAAGGTTTTGATTTCAAAACTTTGCTGCGCTCAGGGAAAAGTGATTTAGAAATCGCCAATGCCGTAATGAATACCTGGTCATCTCGCGATGATCACTATTCAGAAATTCGTGGCTCTCATACTACCAATGTAACTTCGGGTAATCGCAAGGTTGAAATGTCTTATATTGGTGGCTAATGATTTTGACTAAAGACATTACTGCGTTAATACTTGCTGGCGGTCGTGCGCAACGTATGGGCGGCATCGATAAGGGCTTGATCCCTTTTCACGGCAAACCGCTGATCGAATCCGCTATTGCCAAGCTAAAGATTCAGACACAAACCATCATCATTAATGCCAACCGCAATATTACAAAGTATGCGGGCTATGGATACCCCGTAATCATGGATGAGACGCCAGATTTTTCAGGGCCCCTGGCTGGTTTCTCGGTGGGCCTAAAGGCATGCAAAACACCTTATCTCCTTACCTCACCTTGCGACTCGCCTTTACTACCCAGTAATCTTGCTGAGCTATTGAGCGCAGAGATGGAACGAGGTGATTTTGAGTTGGTATATGCCTCCAGCAAGGAGACGGATGGCAAGGTATGGGCGCAGCCTGTTTTTTGCCTCATGCGAAGCAACCTACAAGATTCATTGAATCAATTTCTCCAAAAAGGGGACCTCAAAATTGATCGCTGGTTTAAAGAATTGCGCAGTAGCACCGTAATTTTTGACGATCCCCTATTTTTCGCTAATGTAAATACTCCTGAAGAACTCAAGTCATTAGAGGAAGTATCAGCATGAGTCACTCACCAAACCAGCCGATTCTCTTAACCTCATCCCTTCATGTTGATGATGCGCGGAAGGCGATTACCGGATTAGTCAATGATCTCATTGCAGAAAATGCCGCCCTCAAGGATCCTGCTGATGTTGAAACTGTTGCCCTAGATCAAGCGATCAACCGGATCCTAGCGGCAGATCTACTCTCACCAATCGATGTTCCAGCTGCCGATAATTCTGCGATGGATGGCTTTGCATTTAATAGCGAATGTCTTAATACCACCAGTGCAACCATTGAATTACGAGTCGCTGGTACAGCACTTGCGGGCAAGCCCTATGAAGGTAGTATTCATGCAGGGGAATGCCTCAAGATCATGACCGGCGCGCTGATGCCTACTGGCTGCGATACCGTCATTCCACAAGAATTCATAACTGCAAAAGATAATCTCACGATTGAATTTAAGCAAGATCAATTAAAACCTGGAGAGAACAGACGTTTAAGTGGCGAGGATCTGCAAAAGGGGAAACCTGCAATTGCAGCTGGTCGCTTACTGCGCCCTTCTGATTTAGGTTTAGCTGCGTCACTAGGCGTTGCATCACTACCAGTTAAGCGCAAGCTCAAGGTTGCCATTCTGTCTTCAGGCGATGAATTGCGCGCACTAGGTCAATCATTAGATGCGGGAAGTATTTACGACAGCAATCGCTACAGCCTTAATGGTCTGCTCAATCGTCTAAATTTAGAGATCATTGACTGCGGCATTGTGCGCGATGATCCAACCTCCTTGAAGCAAGCTTTTATTGAGGCGGCCAGTAAAGCAGATGTATTAATTTCTTCTGGAGGCGTCTCTGTTGGCGAAGCAGATTTCACGAAACAGATCATGCAAGAGTTAGGCGATGTTGGTTTTTGGAAAATTGCCATGCGTCCAGGTCGCCCCATGGCCTTTGGGATTTTCAAGTCAGCCGAAGGAAAATCGCCCACTCGTAAGACGCTCTTCTTTGGATTGCCAGGGAATCCCGTAGCAGTCATGGTGACCTTTTACCAATTTGTCCGCGCAGCCCTTTTGCAGCTCAATGGCGCAAATCAAACTGAACCCCCGCTTACCCAGGCCATTGCCGAAGCCCCCATCCGGAAAAAGGCAGGTCGCACAGAATTTCAACGCGCCATTCTGGAGCGTCGAGCTGATGGCAAGCCAACGGTCAGACTCACTGGCAGCCAAGGTGCCGGTATTTTGCGTTCGATGAGTGAGGCCAATTGCTTTGTCATCCTAGGTCACGAGCAGGGAAATGTTGCTGCTGGAGACTGGGTAGATGTAGCGCTTTTTGATGGACTGCTTTAAGATTGCGTCATCATGAAACTTAGCAAAAAAGAACTCGTCTTTCTCGACCCAATGCATACTGCCAAAACTTTAGTTTTGGTTTACCTCTGCTTCTCCGTTCCAATCGTTTTGTTGGCACTGTTCGTAGCCTTCATTCGCGATGGCGCTATCCCTGGTTTTACCGTGTTGTCCGCATTAATTCTCAACGCCTTACTCGGCTTTGGATTGCTATGGATTGCCTGCAAAGTCTATAACTGGGTTGCTGGAAAATTCGGTGGAATTGAATTAGCGTTGCGCGAGCTTCCAGAAGAGATTGATGCTGAGTAATCATTATTAATTACCGGTCACTCTTTCAGCAATAAAGCCGAGCAATGCTCGGCTTTATTTTTAATGCTTAGAAGATTAAATTAACGCAATTAGCCTTTAAAAACTTCCACATTAATAAGGCTAGGTGGTTTTTTTCCATCAAGTGCTGCACGTAAATTATTGACTGCTAAATCAACCATTGCTCTACGCGTTTTTTCTGTAGCACTAGCAATGTGTGGAGCGAGCACAACGTTGCTTAACTTTAATAATTCAGGATGTACCTTGGGTTCACCTTCGAATACATCAAGGCCAGCAGCAAAGATCCTTTTCTCCCTCAGAGCTTGAGCTAGTGCCGCATCATCGATAATTCCGCCACGGGCAATGTTTATAAGGGTTGCAGTAGGTTTCATGAGCGCAATTTCTTTAGCTCCAATCGTATGATGACTCTGGGCACTATAGGGCAGCACCAAGACAACATGATCAGCAGTGCGCAGCAATTCTTCTTTGGAAACATACTTTGCACCACAAGCTTTTTCATCAGCCTCCGATAAATGACTGCGGTTGTGATAAATCACATTCATTCCAAAACCTAAAGCACGTTTAGCAATGCCTTGGCCAATTCGTCCCATGCCAATAATGCCTACTGTACTGTGATGCAAATCCATGCCCAGGGGATTATTCACAATCGACCACTTATCCCATTGACCTGCACGAACCCAATGCTCCGATTCGGTAATCCGTCTTGCTGTTGCCATTAATAAGGCAAAGCCAAAATCAGCCGTGGTATCCGTTAAAACATCCGGGGTGTTCGTCGCCATGACACCAGCAGCAGAAATTGCCGGAACATCAAAGTTGTTATAACCGACAGAAATATTGGCCACCACCTTTAAGTCTTTAGCATGAACTAGCGCATTGGCATCAATTTTTTCGCTGCCTGCTACTAAAGCCCCTACAACCCCAGAGAGTTCTTTTTGCAACTCTTCTGGACTAAAAATCCGATCCTCTTGATTGGATCGAACCTCATAGGATTCCTCCAGTTTGGCTAAAGCCTCTGGAAAAATGGCTCTTGCCACCAAAATTTTGGGTTTTTGCTTGCTAACCTGGGCATTGGGCTGTGTATTCATAGTGGGAACTTTACCTTAAGTAAATAGAGGGTTTTGCCTGAAAAATAGGCTATTTCGGCTAAAATTGATCTTTTATAACTTAGCACCCGGCTTTTTGGGGCTCTTGAAACAAAATCACTATGACTTATGTTGTTACCGAATCTTGTATCCGCTGCAAATACACCGACTGTGTTGATGTTTGCCCAGTTGACTGCTTTCGCGAAGGCCCCAATTTTTTAGTGATCGATCCGGACGAGTGCATAGACTGCGCGGTGTGCGTACCTGAGTGCCCCGTAAACGCTATTTATGCAGAAGATGATGTACCCGGCGATCAACAAGCATTCATTAAATTAAACGCCGATCTTTCCCCTGCCTGGACATCGATTACCAAGTCTAAGGCAGCGCTGCCAGATGCTGAAGAATGGAAAGATGTTAAAAATAAACTTGATCAACTAGTAAAGTAATTTCTAGTCCAATAAATTCGTGTCGCACTCACCCATAGAATCCGATGCCGTAATCATTGGCGCTGGTCCTGTGGGGCTCTTTCAAGTTTTTGAATTGGGTTTGCTCGAAATTAAAGCGCATGTAATCGATTCACTTCCAGAAGTGGGAGGTCAATGCATTGAGCTCTATCCAGATAAACCCATTTACGATATTCCTGCGATCCCAGTATGTACTGGGCGCGAACTCATTAATAACTTATTAAAGCAAATTCAGCCCTTTGGTGCTCAGTTTCATCTTGGCCAAGAGGTCAGCAAGCTTGAGCCACAAGCCGATGGACGTTTCCTCATTAGCACCTCGCAAGATAAAACATTTCTGAGCAAGACTGTCTTTATTGCTGGCGGTGTAGGGGCGTTTCAACCACGCACTATTAATCTTGAAGGCATTGATGCTTACATCAATAAGCAAGTCTTCTATCACGTTAAAAATCCTGAGCAATTTGCGGGAAAAAGAATTGTGATTTGTGGTGGTGGTGATGCAGCCCTAGATTGGGCAATTCATTTTTCCGAAATTGCAGCTAGCGTTACCTTGATTCATCGTCGCGATGAATTTAAGGCGGCACCAAAATCGATTGCCAAAATGCGTGAACTTTGCGCCAACCATCGAATGGAACTTCTGATTGGACAAGTTACCGGCTACGAAGTGAAAGATGATCTCCTTACTGAAATAGCCTTTACCAATATTGATGGCGATTCCAAACTAATCCCCCTAGATGACCTTTTAGTGTTTTATGGCCTCTCACCGAAGTTGGGGCCTATTGCGGAGTGGGGCCTTAATATCGATCGCAAACAAATTTGTGTCGATACCGCAAAATTTCAAACCAGCACCCCAGGAATTTATGCGGTTGGTGATATCAACATTTATCCGGGTAAGAAAAAACTGATCCTATCTGGATTTCATGAAGCCGCGCTTGCCGCCTTTGCCGCTGCGGAGTACTTGCACCCAGAAAAGCAGATTCAACTTCAATATACGACCACCTCCCCCAAGCTTCACAAGGCCTTGGGAGTGAAGTCGCCTACATTCGAGTAAGCTATCCATAATTCGTTAATACATAACCACTTTTAGCCAATATATATGCGTCAATATCACGATCTCATGAAAGAAGTCCTCGCTAAAGGGGTTCAAAAGTCCGACAGGACCGGAACTGGCACGGTCTCCGTATTTGGACACCAGATGCGCTTTAACTTGGCTGATGGCTTTCCAATGGTAACTACCAAAAAGTTACATCTCAAATCCATCATCTACGAATTACTTTGGTTCCTCAAGGGCAGTACAAACAATAACTGGCTTAAAGAGCGCGGCGTATCCATCTGGAATGAATGGGCCGCCCCGGATGGTGAATTAGGCCCGATTTATGGCTATCAATGGCGCTCATGGCCCGCTCCAAACGGTCAGCATATCGATCAAATCTCAGAAGTGGTTGAGACCATCAAGAAGAATCCAGACTCTCGTCGCATGATTGTTTCTGCGTGGAATGTAGCCGATATTCCACGTATGGCTTTAGCGCCCTGTCATGCCTTCTTTCAGTTTTATGTCGCCGATGGTAAGTTGTCCTGCCAACTCTATCAACGCAGTGCTGATATCTTCTTGGGGGTGCCATTTAATATTGCTAGTTATGCATTGTTGACTCATATGATGGCGCAACAATGCAATTTAGAAGTGGGAGACTTTATTTGGACTGGTGGTGATTGCCATTTATATAGCAATCACCTAGAGCAAGTAGAACTTCAGTTATCCCGCGATTTCTTCCCGCTACCAAAGCTGAATATTTTGCGCAAGCCTGATTCAATTTTTGATTACGAATTTGAAGACTTTGAAATCGTCGGTTATGAATCTCATCCCCACATTAAAGCTCCTGTAGCCATTTAAGAATTTAGCCACTTATGACACAACCTGCCATCTCCATGATTGTTGCGCGTTCACGCAATCACGTCATTGGTCGCGACAACCAAATGCCCTGGAAAATCTCAGCAGATTTACAGTTTTTCAAGCGCGTGACCATGGGCCATCCCGTCATTATGGGTCGCAAGACCTGGGAATCCATTGGGCGGCCATTGCCTGGACGCCGAAATATCGTAGTGAGTCGCAATGCCGACTTTCAATTATCTGGCGCAGAATTGGCTGGCTCCTTGGATGAAGCATTGGATCGCTTGAGTGATTTTTCGCGTGTTTTTGTTATCGGCGGCGAACAACTTTTCAAGCAGGCCTTTGATAAAGCAGACCGCCTCTACATTACTGAAATCGATTTAGATATTGAAGGTGGCGATACTT
Organism: Polynucleobacter sp. UB-Tiil-W10; assembly: GCF_018881605.1. Classification (GTDB taxonomy): domain Bacteria; phylum Pseudomonadota; class Gammaproteobacteria; order Burkholderiales; family Burkholderiaceae; genus Polynucleobacter. The sequence goes on along the minus strand of NZ_JACVPZ010000001.1, from coordinate 1,252,729 downwards.
TCTTTGAAGTACCCAATGAATCTGCCTGGCAAGAAATAGAGAGAACTCCTGGTTCTGAAGGTGATATCTCTTTTAGCTTTATTACTTTAGAGCGCAAATAAAAAGGACTCCTAGGAGTCCTTTTTTCTATTGCAAGTTCTACTATTGCTATTTACTGAACAACAATCTTTGCGTCTTTTGCGATCTGACCCAAGAACTCGTATTGCTTTCTTTGCGTCATTCCAGCACGAATAGCTGTCTTCGCTTGCTCAAATGATGGTGGCTTACTCGATTTTTTATCTTCCAGCTTAACTAAGTACCAACCTTGTTGCATCTGAATTGGCGCCGGTGAAACTTGGCCTTTGGCTAGCGCCGTCAATACAGCAGCCAGTTGAGGCGCTACCTGCCCAGCCTGAATCCAGCCCACAGCCCCACCCTGCACTTTGTTCGGTGCTAAGGAAACACTCTTAGCAACCTTATCAAATGACTCGCCTTTTTTAATGCGAGCCAATGCTGCTTGAGCATCCGCTTCACTCGCTACCGCAATATCGCTCACCTTATATTCCACAACCATTCCTTGAGGTCCCAAAGTTGCAATTTCTTTGTTGTACTCAGCCTGGATATCTGCATCGGTGATTGGATTTTTAGCCATATAAGTCGACAACTCAAGATCTGCCAAATAGTTTTGGCGAATCATCATGAGCTGTGTATTGGCTTTCTCAGAATTAGCTAAACCGTCTTTCTCAGCTTGCTGAGATAGTAATAAAACTTCAATATACTTTTCAATCACTACTTTGCGCAGCTCTGGAGTATCCTTTTGTCCTTGAGAAAGGGCAACCTTTATTCCCTGCTCTACCATGTCATTGGTAATGATGGTACCGTTAACAGACGCCGCAGCATTGATTGGCAAACCGCTTTGCTGTGCATCAGCACCGCTTACCAACGCAGCTGTTAATAAGCCTGCAGCAATAAAGCGCACTACCATTGGATTTAAAACAGAAGTAAAAGGTTTCATAAGGAAGATATCTTTCTAAAATTTAGCCTCAATAGTACCAGCAGGCCTAGGTCAAATTGTATTAAGCCGCAGTAAAATTAGCCCATGTGCGTTCAATACCTCACGACCGTCAATGTTGACTGGGTTAAATCCCACTTTGATCTCGATCTACAAGCATCTAATGCCCACGATGTATTCCCTACTTACCCTGGGCCCATCATTCTCAAAAGCCATAATAATCAGCGTACTGCGATTGGTTTAGCCCGTTTCGGCTTATTACCATCCTGGGCCAAAGAGGAAACCTTCGGCAGAAAAACATATAACGCCAGAGCGGAAACAGTTGCCGAGAAACCCTCCTATAAACACGCCTGGAAAACACGGCATTACGCACTCGCCTTAGCTGATACTTTTTATGAGCCCTGTTATGAGTCAGGTAAAGCAGTACGCACTGCCATTAAACAAGCCAATCAGGAACCGATGGCCATTGCCTCAATCTGGGATACCTGGACCGAACCAGAAACTGGCGAGCTAATTGTTTCTTTTTCTATGCTCACGATTAATGCCGACGGTCACCCAGTCATGCAGCGCATGCATAAACCCGAAGATGAAAAACGTACAGTGGTTCCATTACATCCTGAGCTCTTTAACGCTTGGCTAAATGCCACGCCAGAAGAGGCGCAAGCACTGCTGCAATTAAACTCCATTCCTGAGCTAACCATCGTTTAGAAAGTAATGACAGGCTTCGTTGCTTGATAAGGGTCGGCTGATTGTGTTTCGATTGCCTCTGCCTCTTGTTCGCCTTTGGGTTGACTATAAAATTTCGAATCCGATGCGCGCTCTTTAGATAGGCGTTGATCTTCTGCGTTTGGATCCACCGGGCCAAATGGCCCCTCAACCGGAGAGATAGTCTGACCATTAAACTCCTTGATCTGCTGTGGAGAATATGGGGAGTAAGTTGTCGACCCAGGGGGTTGGGGAGGTGTTTGAGTGCAAGCCACAACACCCGCTAATAATAGAAGTGGACTGAACTTCGAGAAGAATGTATTCATGCATCCCATTGTAGGGCAGCCCAGTTTTAACTATTACTTATATATTACTCACAGGACTGCATGAATTTACGGCAAATCATTGCGCAGACCCTCTTGGCGCCACCGATTTTTACTTTCGCTGAAGAAGCCTCTTTAGCGAAGGCAATCGACAAAGAAGCAATATTAAAATCACCACTCCATAAATAGAGACCGTTCCCAAATCGTTCTTGCCTGCTTTATGCCACCAATAGTGAACTATTGCAGTACAGGCAATTAAATATACGAGCTTGTGTAATAAAGTCCAGCGCCTTCCAAGCTGACGTACTGCCCACTGGTTTGATGTCAACGCTAAGGGCGTAAGTAACACCAAGGTCAGAAAGCCCATCGTAATGAAGGGTCGTTTGACGACATCACTCCACATAGATTGAAGATCTAGATTCTGATCCAACCAGAACCAAATCGAAAAGTGCATGCAGGCATAGAAGAAACAAAAGAGTCCCAACATGCGACGCAGCTTTATCCATACAGTCAGCCCCGTAACCAATCGCAAAGGAGTCATCGCAAGCGTAATACATAAAAAGATTAGTGCCCAGGTTCCGGTTGAACGGGTAATAAATTCAATGGGATTAGCCCCCAGACCCTCATGACTACCCAGCCAGATTAAGCGTACTAGGGGAGCGAGGGATAAGAGGAAGACGGCTGTCTTAATAAACTTCATAAGACATATTAAACGACCCCATTAATTTAAAATCAATGGGGTCGAAGTTAACGATTGGAATGAGATTAAGCGTTAAGCCAAACTCAAACCTTCTTTACTTAGAGGGAAGTTCCGCACCGGCCTACCAATTGCAGCAGATATAGCGTTTGCTACAGCCGGACCAACTACGCAAATAGTTGGCTCACCCACTCCACCCCAAAAATCAAAACTTGGGACCAGGACTGTTTCAATCCTCGGTGTTGCAGATAGCCTTAGTAGTGGGTATGTATCCAAATTCTGCTGTTTTATACGACCGTTTTCTACAGAGATCTCTGGCAAGAAAATTGCCCCCAATGCCATCGCTACTGAACCTTCAATTTGCTCACGCGTTAAATATGGATTTACAACGTGTCCAGAATTTAAAGCAAATACCAATCGCGTGACTTTAACAACGTTGTTTTGTACAGTTACTTCAGCTACGCAAGCAGAGTAACTGGCATAGCCCATGAACTGAGCAACACCTCGATACGTTCCTGCGGGCAAAGGCTTATCCCAGTCCGCTTTTTTGGCAGCAGCATTCAGAACGCCCAAATGCTTTGGATGACTTTGCATCAGCGCCTGCCTAAATTGCACTGGATCTTTTCCAGCCGCCTTGGCACACTCATCCATAAAACATTCCATGAAGATGCCATTTTGGTTGGTATTCACACCGCGCCATGGACCAACTGGCACATGGGTATTCTTCATTACATACTCGGTTAAGAGTGTTGGGAAGGTATAGCCAAGTTGAGCATCAGGGCCCTTCTCGTAAAAGCCTTGGAGTTGACGCTCATCTTTACCATTCTTAATATTCTGTGGCGCTAAAGTGGCATTAATGGATTGCCCTGCCACCTTGATATGCATGCCGGTTAGATTGCCAGAACTGTCTACGCCAGCAGTCATTTTTGCCATGGCAATCGGGTGATAGTAATCATGGGTCATATCCTCTTCTCGACTCCAAACTACTTTCACTGGCAAGCCTGGAAATTTCTGCGCAACTTTAGCGGCAAAAGTAGTGAAGTCTTGTGTTGAGCCACGACGACCCAAGCCACAACCGGAGTCTAATTTATACACTTCACAGTTTGCGAGCGGTAATCCAGTAGCCTCAGATAAAGCTGCATGCGAACCCTCGCTATTTTGAGTGGGCACCCAAGCCTCAGCACGATCCCCTGTGATTTTGACTGTAGCATTCATCGGCTCCATCGTGACGTGCGCACGATAAGGGGTGTAATAGATAGCCTCTACTTTTTTAGCGGCGCCATTAATAGCAGCAGGCGCATCACCTTCTTTGCGCTGCCAAAAGTCTCCCTGCTCATCCAAGCCATCACGCAACATTTTGTCTATGCCAGCTTGTGAAACGCTAGCAGACTTACCTTCATCCCAGACGATAGGCATAGCATTCAGCGCAGTATTGGCATGCCACCAAGTATCCGCTACTACCGCAAGGGTGCCGTCATCTATCTTGACCACGCCCTTCACCCCACGCATATCTTTGATCTTGGCTTCGTCATAACTCACCAATTTGCCACCAAAGACTGGACAAGCCTTAACAGAAGCACAAAGCATGCCAGGGAGCTGCAAATCGATACCGTACACCTTAGACCCATTCACCTTGTTTGCTGTGTCTAAGCGTGCATAGGGTTGTCCAGCAACTTTCCACTGGCGCGGATCTCTTAAGGTAATTGATTTAGGATCAGGCGGAGTTAAAGTGGAAGCCAACTCAGCCACTTTGCCATAGGTCGTTTTGCGGCCAGTTGGCGTATGAGTAATCACACCCTTATCTACAGTCAACCCTGAAACAGGGACACTCCACCGATCAGCGGCTGCCTGCATTAGCATGATGCGCGCTGCTGCTGCACCACGGCGTACGTAGTCTTCAGAAATCCGAATGCCGCGGCTACCACCAGTCCCGTGCTCGCCCCAAACTCGTTTGCGTGCCAAACTTTGTCCGGGCGTGGCCGATTGGGTTTTCACCTTCTTCCAATTGCACTCAAGCTCTTCCGTGACCAATTGGGCTAGGCCCGTGCGAGTGCCCTGCCCCATCTCAGATCGAGCAATCCTGATATAAACAGTGTCGTCGGGTTTGATGCTAACCCAGGCATTCACCTCAGCATCGCCCGCTTGTGTGGGCGTATTAGGATCATATTTAACGCCAGCTTGCGCATACGCTAAATTAGGTAAGGAGCCTATACCCAACATCAGTCCACCACCCAGCATCGTGCCCTTAATAATGAATTCACGACGGGAGGAATTTTCTAAATTTGGAGTTTGAATTTTTGTTGTCATGTTTTTCTCCTTAACCACGAGTCGCAGGAGTCGCGCTGTACTGCGCTAAGACATCTGCCAATTTCTTTTGGCCAGAGGCAACATGAATTCCATCGCGAATCTTTTGGTAAGTTCCACAACGACATAAATTACCCATTGCATTATCGATATCGGCATCAGACGGCTTTGGATTTCTTTTTAATAATGCAGCTGCAGCCATAATCTGTCCAGATTGGCAATATCCACATTGGGGCACATCGAGCGCAATCCAAGCTTGCTGCACTGGATGCGTATTATCTTTAGAGAGTGCTTCAATGGTGGTAATTTTGGCCTTACCTACTGCGGACACTGGAATAGAGCAAGAACGCACCGGCTCACCATTGAGGTAAACAGTGCAAGCGCCACATTGCGCTACGCCACAACCATACTTCGTACCCGTGAGCCCAACCACTTCCCGTATGGCCCACAACAAAGGCATATTCGGCTCAACATCAATGTTTTGGACTTGACCATTAATATCTAATTGCATGCTATCTCCCATGGTTTTTCTTTTCAAAAGACTATAAATCATTCTGGAATATTTGCGCTTGCACATAAATAGCTATTGACTAAGGCTAAACCCTATCGAACCGGGCTTTAATTTGCTATCCTGAAAGCTCAATTAAGGATAAACATGACCGAAGAGAACCAAGCCCAGAACGATGAAGATTTTGATTATGGGTGCGAATGCGCAATGACCTTGCTCAACGAACCTACCGAAGATCGCCTAAACGACTTAATTGATGATCTAGATGAAGATGGCATGATCTCCACCGAAGTGGTCTATGGGTTGCTAGCCACCATTCTCATGAGCATGAATGAAGAAGAGCACGAAGGTGAAGAACACTAATTAGTCTTGCTTCACTTGGAATGCAAAGGTATCCATTGCTTTTGCTAGCTGTATATCTAATTTAGTCAAAGTTCCGACTGAATGGGTCGTCAGTTTCACCGTCACCTTATTCCAAGAATTTGACCAATCAGGATGATGGTCAATTTCTTCGGCATATTGTGCAACGAGCGTCATAAATTCAAAAGCTTGTTTGAAATTTGTGAATGCAAACATCCGCGCAATCACCTTTCCACCGGCATCTACGGACCATAGAGGGATTTCTTTATCTAAATCGAAGCCATCAACTATCAAGTTAGACTACCTTTAGTTAGAAACGCTTTGAGAGAGTTGCTTTAAATCTTCCGGATACAGCCAGCGCCATTCGCCCTCCATTAAATCGGACGGCATTTTAAATACCCCAATTTCAGTGCGATGTAACTTGGCGACATGATTACCGACAGCAGCCATCATGCGTTTTACCTGGTGATAGCGGCCCTCGACAATCGTCATCGCTAGTACATGATCAGAAATTTGTTTGCATGCCGTAGCAAAGCAGGGCTTAGGGTCATCGTCCAGCACAACACCATTTATTAGGTGATCGATTTGCTTCTGCGTAATTGGCTCTGGTGTGGTGACCTCGTAAACCTTGCCGATATTCTTCTTGGGAGTAGTCATCTTGTGAATAAACTGGCCATCATCCGAAATCAAAAGCAAGCCAGTAGTGTCATAGTCTAGTCGCCCAACGCATTGCAACCCTCTCTCAACAAAAGGGCGGGGTAACAAGCTATAGACGCTGGGATGATGAGTCGTTTTATGTGAGCACTCGTAATTGGCTGGCTTATTAAAAGCTAGGTAAGCCTTCTCGTGATACTCCCAATCTTTACCCTCTACATTGAGGATCAGATTTTCAGTAGCAATTCTTTCTTCTGGGTCTTCAGCTAATACCCCATTCACTTTTACCAGCTCGGCATATACCAAATCGCTGCAATACCGACGAGTACCAAAGCCTTGGCTAAAAAGAATTTTTTCTAGGGAAATAGGTTTTGCCATATGTTGCAGAGCATACTACAGAGCAGACTCCAATTGAGTCGATCATTCATGCAGTGCAATTCATTATCATTAGATAATCCCACTATTCAATAGCGCCATCGCCATGCTCTCCACCCCAAAACCACGCTCCTTACTACACACCAGAGAAATCACTTTCCAGGGTTACGCAAGAGAAGATGGTTTATGGGATATCGAAGGTCATCTCAAAGATTTCAAAACAAATCCCTTTAAAACGAGCGCAAAAACCTGGCAGCCAGGTGAAGCCTTTCATGACATGTGGGTACGAGTCACGCTAGACAAAGATTTTGTCATCAAAGAGATTGAAGCAGTGATGGATGGCCAGCCGCATGCGGAATGTACAGCAGCGATTCCACCAATGGATGCTTTGATTGGATCACGCTTGGGTAAGGGCTGGCGTAAAACAATTGATACGCACCTTGGCGGAATCAAAGGCTGCACTCATTTGCGCGAGCTACTAGTTAGTCTAGCTACGGCAGCATATCAATCCGTTCCAGGAGCGTTCTTTGATCCTAATGGCGATAAGCCGCCGCTTTACTTGGGCACCTGCAAATCCTGGGATTTTGATGGCCCTGTAGTGATGCGCGTTTATCCCAAGTTTTATCGCTGGAAGCCTTAGGCCTTAGTAAGCACCACGATGCAAAGTGGTACCAGCAAAGGATTGCTGAACCGGCATTACCTCAAGGGCGTTGATATTCATGTGGGCAGGTAAAGTAGCGGTCCAGTAAATTGCTTCAGCAATGTCATCTGCACTTAATGCATGAACGCCTTCATAGACTTTTTCTGCTTTTGCATCATCGCCCTTAAAGCGTACGTTTGAATATTCAGTCCCCGAACTTAAGCCAGGTTCAACGCAAGTTACACGCAAGGGCGTTCCAATTAAATCGGCACGCAAATTTAAACTAAATTGCTTGACGAATGCCTTAGTCGATCCATACACATTGCTGCCTGGGTAAGGGTAAAGACCTGCTACTGAACCAATGTTGATCACATGACCGCACTTGCGTTCAACCATTCCAGGCAAAAAGGCTCTCGTCATATGAACCAATCCCTTGATATTGGTATCAATCATCTGATCCCAATCAGAAACTTTTGCTTGATAAGCCGGCTCTAAACCCAAGGCAAGGCCGGCATTATTAACTAGAACGGTCACTTTAGAAAATTCTGTTGGCAAAGTATTAGATAGAACATCTACCTGAGCACTATCGCAAATATCAAGCACCAAGGTGAGGAGTTTTTTTTGCTGATCAATTGGCAAGGAGTTTTTTAAAGCATCCAAACGATCGGCCCTTCTACCGGCGGCAATGACCTTGTGCCCATGAGCCAAAAAACGTCTGGCAGTAGCTTCACCAAATCCTGCAGTAGCGCCAGTAACGAATACGGTATGTTCCATGCTTCCTCTTTAAATCTTTAGTAAATAGTAATTTGTAATTTAATATTAATGCCTATATGGGATTCTTGCGCGCGCTGACCTTTTCCTTCTTATGCATTCCTATTGCTTTGGTGAGCGCTGCAGAACCAACTTCTTCTACACCTATTTTAGGGCTCATCAACGCGTCTCAAGACAGGTCCCAAGATCACATACTGGAATTCTGGGGCTACCATGACTACCAAGGGTCCCAAAATTATGCCGATACTTTAAAACTCCGTTACTACAACCCACTTAACCTTGGGGATTGGCACGGCACTATGCGACTCGATACCGCCTATACCGCAAGCTACGGCCCCCAACAATCAGCACAATCGACCGGAACCTTTTCACCTAACAATGCCATGTTAACAATTTGGGGCGGTCAAGCCGGCTGGTTTGGCAATATTGGCGCTCGGATATTCGCCCCACTGAGCAATTCGGGCCAATGGCTGGCTGGACCTCAAGTGAGTACTTCTTTTAAACCTGCTAATGGCGAGAAAAGTGTAATTTCGGATATTTCACCACTAGCTCGATATATGTTCGGCTTTAATCCAAAAGCGCCTGCTGGCTCAAGCCTGCCGCCTTTAACAAGCCAACTCGAACTCTATCCAACGATCGGCTTAAATTTGAGCCCCAGCACACAAATTCGGTTTTGGGATGAGAATGGTGCGGTCTATAACGCCGCAGGTGGAGGTTGGTTTGTGCCAATAGATGCCATGGTGACGCACCGTCTCAGTAAAAATATCTTATTCGCAATTGGTGGAGCCAAACAAGTTGTCCAAACCTATCAACTCTACAATTGGTCTGTCTACGGAAAAATTTCGCTTAGCTTCTAAAGTGAGCCATTAATTTAGATCAACCAAGGTTTCACCCTCAAGTTTTGCGGCACCCGATTTAACTAAAGCTTTGGGCAACCACTGAACGAACTCATTCATATCCATATTCAGTAACTTTGCTGCGCTAATTAACGCTGGCGTTTTGGCAATCCAATCATTTACTTGCGCTATATCTCGATTGCGCCACTCTAATAAGCGATATTTCAGCAAAACTTTAGCGCCATGACGCGCATTGCGTTCTGAGTCAGTTGCCAGGTAATCTAATCTGGATCGCGCTGTAGCTAGAGATTTCGTAACATCTACAAAGGGTGAGCCATGCCCAGGAATCACAAGATCCACTGGCAAAGTCTCAATTAAATCTAAAGTTTGGGCCACCTCTTCAAACCCAGCCTCACCCCAGAGCTCAGGAAAAATTACTCCGAAACCTTCTTCCCACAAAGCATCTGCAGAAATTAAGATGCGGTGATCTGCTTGATACAACATGACAGAATGGGGATCATGCCCTGGTGCAGCTAATATTTTCCAAAAGTATCTACCTAGCAAGATCTCCTCGCCTGGAATTAATACTCCTTGATGAGCAAACTGTGGACACTCTTGACCCAAGTTGTCATAGCTCAATAAAGTGCTATCCCAGTTTTTAACTGCAATCTCTTCAGCAGCAGGAATATACACTTTACAATTAAATGTCTTTGTTAACGCAGCATTACCACCACAGTGGTCAGAATGTAGATGGGTATTCAAAAGCTTGTTCAGTTTAGGCAAGCTATGTTTTTTTAGAGCATTGCGAACTAAATCTACGGTCAAATTTTGGTGTGCGCAATACCCAGAATCAACCAAAGAAACATCATCTGTGCCATAGTGAAAAATATTATTGGCCGAAAGCCAGCCTCTTTCAAAAACTTCAATGCCCGGTGGTAATAAATGCGCTGTCATACCTCAGTTATTTTTTGATTACTTTTTTTGATTACTTTGCAGCAGCTTGCGCAGTTAACTCTAACTTGCGCGCATCAAACTGCTGAGCCTGCAAACGCTGCAACGTGTCTTCATAGACTTTTTTATCTAATTGTGGCGTTCTGGAAAGGATCCATAAGTACTCTCGGCGGGGATCGCTCACCACGGCTACTTGATATTGCGGATCAAGATCAATGACCCAGTAATCACCCCATACCATGGGTATAAAAGCCAACCATGTAGGCGCAAAGCGTACCTCTAGCTTGGCAGAGTCTTTAGCGCCGATCTGTCGCGCTGTGCCCTCGGCCTCCGATACCTCGCCATCACTAGTTTTGCAACTATTTAACACTTTTAAAGTACCGTCAGCCCTGGCCGAATACACCGCCTTGGTATTGCTAACGCATTTCTTCTGAAACCAGTTTGGGTATTTGGCGATCTCATACCAAGTTCCCAGATAGCGCTGCACATCTAGCGAAGGAATTGTTTTGACTGGTGCATCACTTGCCTGCCCATAAGCAGAAAAACTAAAGACTAGAATGTGAGTACTAAAAAGTATCGAATAAATTTTATTCATTACTAATAGTACTTCTTCAGATCCATACCTGAATACATACTAGCTACTTGCTCGCCATAGCCATTAAACATTTGGGTTTTAATCTTGGGCGCAAACATTCCCTTAGGATCGCCAATACGACGCTCAACGGCTTGACTCCAACGCGGGTGATCTACCTGAGGATTCACATTGGAATAGAAGCCATACTCTCGTGCATCAAATTGACTCCAGCTGGTCTTTGGCATTTCCTCAGTAAAGCGGATTTTGACAATTGACTTGGCGCTCTTGAAACCATACTTCCAGGGCACCACAATCCGTACTGGTGCGCCATTTTGCTTGGGCAAGACTTCGCCATACAAGCCAAAGGTAAGCAGTGTTAATGGATTCATGGCCTCATCCATACGCAAACCTTCGCGATAGGGCCAGTCAATAATATTGCTCTTCACCCCCGTCATTTGCTTACGATCAGCTAAAGAAGTAAATTCCACATACTTTGCAGATGCGAGTGGCTCTACTTTATTAATGAGTTTTGAGAGTGAGAAACCATCCCAGGGAATAACCATCGACCAACCTTCAACGCAGCGCATCCGGTAAATACGCTCTTCCATTGGGGCTAATTTGAGGAGTGAGTCGATATCGAGCGTCATTGGTTTTTTTACCAGGCCCTCAATCAATATCGTCCAAGGACGAGTTTGCAAGGTCTCCGCATTTGCAGCTGGATCTGCTTTATCAGTGCCAAACTCATAAAAATTGTTATAGCTGGTGATGTACTTGTATGGAGTAAGTCCATCTTTATCTGCAAAAGCAGGATTAAGAGTAGCCGCTAGCTTTTCTGAGGCGGCGGCAAGCGCCTCTCTAGAAAACCATGGTGCCAGAGCCATTCCAAAGCCGCCGGCAGCTGCAGTCTTGATGAGGTTGCGGCGATTTTCAAAAACAGCTTTTGGAGTGATATCGCTCGCAATAATGGTTTTATCTAAGAAACCCATAACGCACTCCTTAAAGAATGTAATAGCCCTATTTTGCTACCGATGGGAATTTCTTGCTGAGCCCTGATGAAGGCTGGCATGCGTGCTATTTTGCGAATTTCCAATAATTCAGCTCCGCTGGGTCTTTTGGTTTTGGTAGAGCTTAGAAACGCGATTCATCAAGAAAAAAGGCAAACCCGAAAGTTTGCCTTTAGTGCTAAACCTAATTATAAAATTAGACGTTTATCGCTTCCATATATTAGGCACTTGCTGCCTTTAAAGCTGCATTCAAAGTAGCGCTAGGACGCATTACTGCTTCAAACTTCTCAGAATCAGGCATAAAGTAACCGCCAATATCTGCTGGCTTACCTTGAACCGCTTTGAGTTCGGCTGCAATCTTTTGCTCATTCTCAATCAAAGATTTTGCTAAAGGAGCGAAGTGCGCTTGCAATTCTTTATCTTCTGTTTGAGCAGCCAATGCTTCGGCCCAGTACATCGCTAAGTAGAACTGGCTACCACGGTTGTCCAACTCGCCAGTGCGTGGTGAAGGTGACTTATTGTTATCCAACAACTTACCAGTCGCCTCATCCAAAGTGCGGGCTAAGATTTTTACCTTATTGTTACCTGTCTTATCGCCGATATCCTCAAGAGATACAGCTAAAGCCATGAACTCGCCAAGTGAATCCCAACGCAAATGGTTTTCTTCTACTAACTGTTGAACGTGCTTAGGAGCTGAACCACCAGCACCCGTTTCGAACAAGCCGCCACCGGCCATCAAAGGCACAATGGACAACATCTTCGCGCTGGTACCTAATTCCATAATTGGGAATAAGTCAGTGAGATAGTCACGCAAAATATTACCGGTTACAGAGATGGTGTCCTTGCCACGAATGACGCGCTCTAAGGTGTAACGCATTGCACGTGTCTGCGACATGATCTGAATATCTACGCCAGTGAGATCATAGTCTTTGAGGTAGGTATGCACCTTCTTAATTAATTCAGCTTCGTGGGGACGGTACTCATCGAGCCAGAATACTGCTGGCGTATTAGAAAGGCGTGCACGATTTACAGCCAACTTCACCCAGTCACGGATTGGCGCATCTTTAACCTGACACATACGCCAGATATCGCCCTCTTCCACATTCTGCTCAAGCAATACAGTGCCGTCATCGGTGACGATACGAGCGACACCAGCCTCTGGAATTTCAAAAGTCTTGTCGTGTGAACCGTACTCTTCAGCCTGTTGAGCCATCAAACCAACGTTAGGTACTGTACCCATTGTTGTTGGATCAAAGTTGCCGTGCGTTTTACAGAAATTAATCATTTCTTGATAGATGCGGGCAAAAGTACTTTCTGGAATAACAGCCTTCGTGTCATGCAAACGACCATCAGCACCCCACATCTTGCCGCCAGCACGAATCATTGCAGGCATAGAAGCGTCTACGATCACATCGCTTGGAGAGTGCAGATTGGTAATGCCTTTAGCAGAGTCCACCATCGCCAATGCAGGGCGATGTTCGTGACAAGCATGCAAATCTTGAATGATTTCTTCGCGCTTAGATTCTGGCAAAGTTTTGATCTTTTCGTACAGGCTGCTCATACCGTTATTAGCATTCACACCCAACTCTTCAAACAACTTAGCATGCTTTTCAAAAGCATCTTTGTAGAAAATCTTTACCGCGTGACCAAACACGATTGGATGGGAAACCTTCATCATGGTTGCCTTGACGTGCAAGGACAACATCATACCGGTCTTATAAGCGTCTTCGATTTCTTTTTCATAAAAATCACAAAGAGCTTTTTTACTCATATACATGCTGTCGATAATTTCACCAGCCAATAAAGAGACTTTTGGTTTGAGGACAACAGTCTTGCCACTGTTCGTCACCAAGTCCATCTTCACATCGCACGCCTTAGTCATCGTTAAGGACTTCTCACCAGCGTAAAAATCACCGCCATGCATATGGGATACGTGAGTGCGCGACGCCTGACTCCATTCCCCCATCGAGTGAGGATTCTTACGCGCGTAGCGTTTCACTGCCGGAGGAGCGCGGCGGTCAGAGTTACCTTCGCGCAATACTGGGTTTACTGAGCTACCCAAGCATTTGGAATAGCGAGTGCGAATAGATTTCTCTTCGTCTGTTTTTGGATCTTCCGGAAAACTAGGGATCTTGTAGCCCTTAGTCTGCAACTCTTTAATAGCTGCGAGTAACTGAGGAACAGAAGCACTAATATTTGGCAACTTAATGATGTTGGTATCAGGCAATAAAGTCATTTTGCCTAGCTCAGCCAAGTTATTGGGAACTTGCTGCTCAGGAGTCAGGCATTCAGGAAACTCAGTCAAGATACGGGCGGCAACTGAAATATCACTCGTCACGATCTCCACGCCAGCAGGAGCTGCAAAAGTACGAATAATTGGCAGAAATGCACGGGTAGCCAAAAGTGGCGCCTCATCTGTCAGCGTATAAATAATCTTTGATTTCTCTGAAGCCATGAATGTTTCCTCAATATTGAAAAAATTACAGAGTCAGGTTTTTACCCTGTCGCCCTCAAATCCACATCGAGCAAGTCGCTTTTAGCGCACCTTTTGCCAATGAGGCGAGAGGGTTATTTTAAATCATCGGGCTTGTCAAAAATGGCGGTTTTGCACCTGAAAGCACCCGATATAGGGCAATTTAAGGGAATCCACCGAGGCAGCAGAGGCTATAAATTCGCCGTAAACTGCAAGCCATGACCAGCAAGCATCCCTTACTCAATAAAAATCTGGTGCTGCTGATCATTTGTCAGGGCCTATTCCTTACCAATAACGTCACTTTTATTGCCATTAATGGCCTCGTTGGTCTTAGCCTAGCGCCAGTGAGCTGGATGGCCACCCTCCCCGTCATGGGCTATGTAGTTGGAGGTGCTTTTTCCACCTCGATTGTTGCCAAATCCCAAAATTACTTTGGACGCAAGATTTCCTTTCAGCTTGGCTTGCTAGTGGCAATGCTATCTGCCCTTTTATGCGCCTATGCAGCTTCCAGTAGGAACTTTTGGCTATTGGTATTGGGCACATTTATTGCGGGCTATTACAGCGCCAATGGTCAGCTGTATCGCTTTGCCGCTGCAGAGCTGACCGACATAAGTCAACGTGATAAAGCAGTTTCTTGGGTATTGGCTGGTGGCATTCTTGGCGCCGTCATTGGACCTAATCTCGCATCATGGACTCGAGATCTATTTGATACTGCATTTCTCGGGGCCTATCTAACCCTGTCGATCGCTGGGTTTATTGGCATATTCGTGATGCTGTTCATTCACTTTCCTCAAGAATTTAAGACTCAGCATGCACTGACTGATGGTCGCCCCCTAAAGGTCATCCTCCAACAACCAACCTTCATGGTTGCCATTATTGGGGCAGCATTAGGCTACGGAGTCATGAACCTGCTGATGGCTGCCACACCTTTGGCAATGCAAATCTGTGGGCTACCGTTTTCAGATACCGCACTAGTACTCGAATGGCATGTCATAGGAATGTTTGCCCCTGGATTTTTTACGGGCTCCCTCATACAAAGATTTGGGGTATTAAAAATTATGGGGACTGGGGTCGCACTGAATTTTATTTGTATTGCTATTGCCCTGACTGGAACTGATCTTCATCAATTCTTCATCGCCTTATTTTTACTTGGTGTCGGCTGGAACTTTTTATTTACTGGCGCTACTTCTTTGGCAATGACGGCCTATCAACCTAATGAGCGTGACAAGGCGCAGGCTGCTATCAACTTCTGTGTCTTTGGCACAATGGCCTTCACTTCTTTTGGGTCAGGTGCCCTCATCACATCTCACGGCTGGAGCATCCTGAATTGGGGGTCACTCATTCCCGTGGTGGTGAGCGGGCTGGCGATTTTCTGGCTAGCTCAGCAGCGCAAGCTATTGAGAAACAAAGTCTAAGAAGTCTTTGCTAGCGGCAAGTTAAATAATAAATTTTGAGGCTTTAACTTCAGTTGCTGTTGATCATTCATGGCAATAGCCATATAAACAGGCTTACCAGCCTGTGCTTGAGCTACAGCAGCCTCGTCAATAAAGTCCAGACGGAATAAACAAATTACTTTTTGCAACTCGTCGGATTCAACTAGCTCTTTGTTATATAGCTTATTCAGTATTTCAGTAGCAGCTACATCTAAGCCAACATGCCATGACCACTTAGGATCAGTAATTTGCTGCATCGGAGTAATTCGGACGCTAACACCGAGAAAATGCTTTATCCATTTCTCTAACACGCGGCAAAAATGATTAATGGGTTCATGCCCAAAATTTAACTGAACCGCTAGATCAAAATCTTCATTTCGAGCCCAATAGGATTCAGCATTATCTTCATGTAGGACATCTAGGTCGGCCGAACGCATGGTCATCGATTTACCTTTCAGTAAATCCATAATGTTGCCCGTATCGCTAGCCTGAGCATTTCGTGCAATGACCTCCTCATCTGCACCCATCACAATACCGTCTTCGATAACGCTAATTTTCTGAGTTCTGAAAAAAAGTTCGCCCATCCGCACCTCCAATGGATGTGCTTCATCCCCCAAAATATGCCTTATGAAAATTTGCGCAAGTTGAGAGATAAATAAAGGGGGCACATCTACCCCCTCACCTTTAAATAGGCTCATATAAAAGCCCTCTAAAGAATCTGCCGCCAATAAGCGCTTCCGATAACGCAACCAAATGCGATAGTTCTCCTGAATATCCTCATCAGCCATAGCCGAGATTTCATCATCCGCCAAATCGGCGCGGGGGTTTTCAGTCAGGCGTTGGTGCAATGAGCGCTCGATGGGGCAAGATTCCGGCACAAGCTTGAGCTCCGGCCTATCCATGTAGGTCCGCAAAAAGTCATCCGTCACCATCAGCTGATGATCAGGACTAATTTCCAGAGTGCTATATGCAGAATTTGCCCAATAATTTGTCATGCGTTTTAGCTAAATAAAGCTTACCGTGAGAATTTACAAAGCTCAGAATATACTAGCCGCTTAATTTGCGTGAAATAGGAAAACATCATGAGTGAACTCAAAAAAATAGACACTGTTGTAGGTGAGGGTAAAGAAGCTGCAGCGGGCAATCATGTAGATGTGCATTACACCGGCTGGCTCTTTGACGAGAAAGCTGCCGATCATAAGGGTCAAAAGTTTGATAGCTCCTTGGATCGCGGTCAATTATTTAGCTTTCCCCTTGGCGCTGGACATGTCATCAAAGGCTGGGATGAAGGCGTCGCAGGCATGAAAATTGGCGGTAAACGCACCCTCATCATTCCTTCGGAAATGGGTTATGGCCCGCGTGGGGCAGGCGGAGTGATTCCTCCAAATGCCACCCTCGTATTTGATGTCGAATTACACGGCGTTAATTAAGGCATTCAGAAATAGCGATAAAACAAAAGCCACCCGAGGGTGGCTTTTTATATGCTTTGATCAATTCATGATCTTGCTATTTAAGAACGCAAATCCTTACCGTTCAGCGTCAAGCGATTGGACGATCGGGTTTGACATAAGCTGATAAGACGATTTCTTTCGGCCATTACCTTTTCGGTATAGCCGCCATCATCCTCAGCATTCGCAGCGCCAACGTAGTACTTTAAGCCATTGCGCAATGAACCAGCGGTGGCAATGAGGTATTTCAAGATGTAAGCGCCAACACGAATATTTACTTCAGGTTTAGCAGCCTCAGAAGTGCCACCAAAGATTGCGTACTTATCCTTATGCACTGAAGTCATCACTTGCATGAGGCCTTCAGCCCCAGCATGACTCTTGGTATTTGGATTGAAATTCGATTCCACTGAAATGACTGCCAACAATAGCACCGGGTCAATGTTGACCTCTTTTGCAATCAAGATAGTGTTTGAAACATACTCTTCAATCTTGGCACGATCTAAATTGTATTTTTTCTCAAAGAAGTCAGCAACCGCACGTTGATTTTGAATAGAGCCCATCAAATTACTATCTAAAGCCTGGGGATCGATCTTCGAGGTTGGAATACGGTCTGACAGATGGGAAATCGACTTTACCTGCATTTGCGCTACCGAAGGCATCAACAAGGCAACGGTTTGCTGTTTAGCGCTGGCTAAGCCAGTTGTAGCTGGCGTCATGGACTTGTTGTAGATAACAGCAGCAATCTCAGTATCAACGGCTTGAGGAGCCATTACTTCATTGGAATCTTTATATTGATTGAGCATGCCAAAGCCATTGCTCCAAACCATGTGGCGGGCCTCATCAGGAACCAAGATGCGAGCCATGTCAAAAGGACCGGCATTAGTACCATTACCCGAAAGCCAAAGTCCAACCACCATAAATACAGTCACAACAAGCAGGCCGTTAATGACTCGATAGACCGGAGCCATAGCGTGCGCTAGCAGCTCTTTGGCAGTCAACAGTGTTGGCTGCACATTCTGCATGTCGCTCAAATTATTAAATAAACATTTACTCATTCATTATTTGCTAAGCACCAAAAAACTGAATTACTGTTTTATGCTGCATTGCAATATTTAAAAAACATGGGTCATCCTAAGAAGATTCTTATATCAAGTCAAGAATAAAGAAATGGAAATCAATAACTAATTGATCTAGAAATGCGGGAGATCCCGTATAGAACCCTATATTTTCATATATAAGTCAATAAAATCAATGGCTTATAAAAGTTAGGGAGCGCTAATTTCACTCTATAAAAAAATGATCTGAAAAGGACTTTTTTACACTTTCGAACAAAAATTGAGCTGCAAAAACCATACATCTAGTGCTTTGAAGCCTCTCATTTTCTAGGGGTAGTAGTCAGACGGGAGTGATTGCGCGGTACTATTTACTGGTCACTCTTACGGAAAAAATTTGTTCTCATGCCCACAAAAATATCAAGAAAGCCCTGACTATTACTTGCTCAAGACCAAAAGTTGCAAGCATCTGAGGCAGAGGTCATACACTTAGAACCCATGAATTTCCTTCGCAACCTTCTTACCCTTGTGGCGATTACCGTCTCATTCAACGCGCTTGCGGCTTTTGAAAACTGCAAAGATCTATTTCCAGCCCAGCAAATACCGACAAGTCCGCAGGTGGGGCGAGATCTTTGCTTTGATAGTTTCGCCATCTACTACTCGCCGCAGGAGAAGAAGCCAATCTATACCGTTGAGAGGCTCAGTAAAGAACAGCTCTCTACTCCACACCCGCGGAGAAGCAATCAGTTTTACGAAGAAGCTAGGCTACCTTTCTCTGAGCGAGCCCTACTCTCGGATTACCGCGGCAGCGGTTTTGACCGGGGTCATAACGCCCCTGCTGGTGATATGAGCAATGAACGCTCAATGGCTCAATCTTTTTCCTTGGCCAATATGATGCCCCAAGCAAGGCAAAATAATCAGGGAATCTGGGCTAAAAACGTGGAAGAGCCAACTAGAGCCTATATCAAAAGAGCGTCTGGCGATATTTATGTATTCACGGGCTCAACCGGTAGCAGCGGCAGTATTGGCAGAAGTCGTGTGACGATTCCCAGCCACCTCTATAAATTAGTCTTCGATCCCAGTAAAAATACTGCTTGGGCTTATTGGGTTGAGAACACTAATGAAGCAAGTATGAATCCCCCAATTTCCTATCAAGAGTTGATGCAAAAGACTGGGATCGACTTTCATTTACCCGTAGTTGACGATACCAATCTGGCAAGCAATCCAACCGCCCAGACTAGCGAAATAAAGGCGCAGAAGACTCTTGTTGGGGGTTGGTACCCAGTTTTTTTTGATGGGTACTCACCCAGCAAACTCAATGAAGTCCTTAACAACGTCAAGTCGGGCAAGGTCGCTAGCATTCAGATTCAATATGACCGCAATGAAACTCTTGCAAAACAGATTGCCTCTCAAATTGAATCTCAGACCAACCTCAAGGTCAGTTCGATTCAAAGTAGCCCACCAGAATCACCAACGGTGACTTACGAACGGAATCGCGTCACACTGATCGTTCGCTCAAAGTAATTTAGATTTCGCTTGTAAGCCATGAGCCTTCTTTATAGGCGCTAAGAGTCCGCGCAAACCATTGTGGTCCAAGGTGTGCATTAATTCTAATAATTGACCAAGCTCGCCTTTAGGAAAACCTTTGCGAGCAAACCATGCCAAATAGTTCCCTGGCAAATCAGCCAATGCACGCCCAGCGTGCTTCCCAAAGGGCATCTTCATTAAAACTAATTTTTCCAAGGACTCAGCGTTCATTTGGAGGAATCTTACAAGCAAACAAGAATAGGCCTATAAATTCCGCCATTTTTTACTTAATGGTCATTTTCCTATTTGAGAATGATTCTCATTTGGTGATATATTGAGAACCATTCTCATTTAGATTAATCACTATCAACCATAAGGGACCATGAAATTGACCATTAATAGACTTCTTGCATTTAGCCTCTTCTTAGTTGCCACACTTCATTTTTCGTTAGCCCACGCTGGTGAGGGAGTATTTGGCTGGATCTACACCCTAGATTTACAACCTAAGGGAAAACTGGAATTTGAGCAGCGTCTGCAACTCAATCAACAGCAGTCTTCAGGAACTTATGAAGCATGGACCGCAAGATCTGAACTGGAATATGGTCTAACCAATGACTTACAAGTTGCCGGCTACATAAACTCCTACTATACAAATGCCAATCAAAATTACACCAATCCAGAGGCATGCGGAGATTCGCCAACTTGTACAGGGGGATACGGTGTGCCTTCATCACATGACCCATCTACAGCCTATAAGAAAAGCGGGATTGAAGGTGGCTCCTTAGAGGCGATCTATCGGATTACAAATCCAGTGACATCACCTGTCGGTGTGGGGCTTTATCTTGAGCCGACATGGGGGAAAAATAAAGATGAGCTTGAAGCGAGGCTCTTACTCCAATCAAACTTTATTGATGATCGATTAATTTTGGCAGGAAATATCGTGCTCGCCAATGAACGATTAAAGTTTATTGAAAACGGAAATGTGCCGGAATCAATGATGGATTTTTTAATAGGCGCCAGCTATCGTTTTGCCCCCAAATGGTCAGCGGGTGTTGAGGCTCGCTTTCATAACGACTATTCAGAATTGAACTTACGCAATCAAGTACAAAGAGCCACTTTTGTGGGGCCCAATATGCACTATGCCGCAAAGGATTGGTGGGTCACAGGAGCATGGCGCTATCAGCTGGCCGGTGGCAACTGTATGGGTGGCGGAGAGGCCGAATGCTCTAACGCACGTGTTTGGGATAGCCATTCTGTAAATGAATTCATTGTAAAAGTTGGCTTCCCACTAAATTGATTGGATAGACATTATGGAAATTCAGAACCTATTAGTTGCAGCTTTAACTCACTTAGTGAAGTTTCAATCGACACAATGCCCCACAGCAAGAAGGAGGGCATTGATGATGTTTGAAGCATTGGCAGAAAAACAAGGTATAGACACAAACATTCAAATGCTTTGCTATGAAGCCAATGAATTACTCGCCACATAAATTGAATTCTCAATCTTTTATCTAAACTTATTCATCATGATCTGGAAACCCAGCCCAATAGCTATTTTTGGCCTTGCAATCATAAGCGCACCCATCATTGCGCATGCAAAAATTTATGTTTCGGCAGAGCAAGCTCAAAAAATTCTATTCCCAAATAAAACGCTTACGATAAATCCCATCATCATTACAGATGATCTACAAGAAAAGATGCGTGCTGCATCCAGCATTCGCTACCCATTCCAGGGACAGCGCATCTGGAAGTCGGCTGATGGCGGCTGGCTTGTAATCGACGAAGTCATTGGCAAACATGAAATGGTCACTTATGCAGTAGCGCTTAGTGCAACCGGTGGCATCCTAGGAATTGAAATCCTAGAATATGTTGAATCTTATGGGTATGAGGTTGCAGAGCCCCAATGGCGTAAGCAATTTATTGGCAAGACGATAAACGACCCCATCAAGCTTAACCAAGATATCCAGAATATTAGTGGCGCAACGCTTTCTTGTAAGCACATTACAGATGGCGTTAAGCGTGTAACCGTTTTATACGATTTGGCACTAAAGAATACCAATTCAAAGTCCATTCCTGGCAAGTAGGTAAAAATGATTCGATGCAAACCCCTACTCGGAACCTTTGTTGAAATCTCCATAGATCAAGATGATGGTCCAGTAGCCATTGAGAATGCTTTTGCAGCCATTCAAAACGTTCATGACTTGATGGGATTTCATGATCCTAAAAGCGAGCTCAGCCAAATCAATCAACGTGCCCACTTAGAGGTCGTTGAAATTCATCCGTGGACTGCCCAAGTCATCCGGATTGCGAAAGAGGTTCATATTGAATCTAATGGCTTATTTAATTGCGGAATCGGCCACCGACTGGTTGCCGCAGGCTTGCTTCCAGGTCATATCACCCTGTCAAATCATGAGCTCGGTGGAATTGAAGATATTTACTTCTTAGCGCCCGACTTGATAAAGTCCTCCCGTCCAGCCTGCTTGGATCTAGGCGGAATTGCTAAGGGGTTTGCGGTAGATATGGCGGTTAGAGTCTTGATATCAGAAGGTATTTCATCAGGCTCAGTAAATGCTGGTGGGGACCTACGGGTATTCGGGGGCACTTCTCTTCCTATTCAAGTTCGTAACCCCGAAACCCCTAATGAGATTATTGAAATTGGTTCTTTGAAAGACGGTGCGATTGCCACGAGCAGTCTTTACTTTGCAAAAAGAGATCGCCAGAAGAGTCACATCATCAACCCCTTGGCTCAGCATTTTTCTGAAGTCCATGCAGAGGTTTCCGGATCATTCTCCATTCTTGCAAAAGAATGCGTCTATGCAGATGCGCTAACAAAGGTTCTTGCCCTATCCAATAATGAGCATCACCCTTGTTTTAATAAATTCTCGGCACAAGCCATAAGGATTAGTGCATGAGTCGCCTTGGGAAGATGCCGCACTGGCAAAGAATGTTTGTCATCTATGGCATGGCGGCCTGCTCCATCACAGGCCTGATGTATTTACTAGGTCATCAATTCCAAATTCAAAGATCTGCTCTTGGCGCCCACAGTATCCTTGCGGCACACGGCATTGCTGCAATATTGGCAACCTTGGCTCTTGGCTCGGTATTACCATTCCATCTCAAGGCAGGGTATAAGTCTAAGAAGCAATGGTGGAGCGGCTTTAGTCAGCTGGGTTTTCTTGCCGTACTGCTTATTTCTGGCGCTCTTCTATATTACGGACCTGAAGAGATTAGGGATGGAGTAATAAATATCCATTGGATAGTGGGATTACTCTTTTTCTTCGTGTTCTTGCTACATACCCTGATTCAGAAAAAACAAACAACACCCAATTGAACTCCGTGAGTGGTTTACTTTTTACAAAAATGATCGTACAGCACATTCATTACAGAAAGAGCAACATCACTAGCAAGCGAGTAATAAATCTGCTTGCCCTCTCTACGTGTTTTAACCATTTTTTTTGTCCTGAGAACGGTAAGCTGTTGCGATAATGTTGGCTGGCGTATTCCCGTTGAATCCTCCAGATCGCCAACGCACCTCTCTCCAACCGCAATTTCACAAAGCAGCATTAAGCGATTGGGGTTCGAGATCACCTTTAGGAAATCACAAGCCTTTACTGCGGAAGCCTGCATTTTTTTAAATTCCGCAACCCGACGTTTATCAGCCAACATAAGCATTAAAGAGCGTTTAGTGGAATTTTTAAATAAGCGATCCCATTGTTTTCCTTGGGAGGCATCTCACCAGCTCGAATATTGATTTGGATCGACGGCAAAATAAGCACTGGCATATCTAATGAAGCATCTCGCTTGCTGCGCATTTGTACAAACTCGTCTTCGGTAATGCCATCATGCATATGAATATTTGACTTCTTTTGCTCGGCTACGGTTGTCTCATAATTTACAGCGCGCCCATTTGGAGGATAGTCATGACACATGAACAATCTGGTTTGATCCGGCAGACTCAGGATCTTTTTCATGGACCGATAAAGGGTATGCGCATCCCCTCCAGGAAAGTCACATCTTGCACTACCAACATCAGGCATAAACATGGTGTCGCCCACAAAAACAGCATCCCCCACTTGATAGGCCATACAGGCTGGAGTATGTCCAGGAACAAACAGAGATTTAAAGCTTAAATTGCCAAATTGGACTTCCTCGCCATCTTTGAGTAAGTAATCAAATTGGGAGCCATCAGTTGAGAACCCCTCCTCTAAATTGAACACTTTCTTAAATACACTCTGTACCAACGCTATATGATCGCCAATGGCAATCTTGCCGCCAAGCTGAGACTTGAGATAAGGAGCGGCTGAGACATGGTCAGCGTGCGCATGGGTTTCTAAAATCCATTGTGTAACCAAGTTATTCTTTTTGACAAAATCAATCACCTCGTCGGCTGATTTGGTTTTAGTTCGCCCAGACTTATGGTCATAATTGAGGACTGAATCAACGATCAAACAGGGTGACCCAGGTTTCTCATAAACTACATAAGTGACGGTCCACGTATCTGGGTCAAAAAAGCCCTTAACAATCGGTTTCATGTATTTTTTCCAGTTTGCATTGAATGGTTTATTTTAGGATAGATACTATACAAAAATATAAACTAATAATAAACCCTGATAGGCAATTGCCGTATTTCAGGCTAATTTAGTGTCCTAAATCCAACCAATATATAGAAGTGGGGACAAAATGGTTTCAGCGCAAGCAGACTTAACCGTATTTGATGTTGTGATTGCGGGCGGCGGCGCTGCCGGCATAGGCTTGGCCGCCAGCCTAAAACTCAGGGATTCATCACTAAGTATTGCCATTATTGAACCCTCTGAAGTGCATTATTACCAGCCCGCATGGACTCTGGTGGGCGGTGGTGCATTTAAGATAAAAAATACTCGTCGCCAAACTAAAGATTTAATTCCACTAGGAGTTAAGTGGATCAAGGATAAGATCACCGGCTTTAATCCAGAGACAAATGAAGTTCTAGTCCAAAGTGGTACGCCTATCAAATATAAGCAATTAGCTATTGCTACGGGCATCAAATCCAACTGGGATGCAATTCCAGGACTCGCAGAAACAATCGGTAAAAATGGTGTGACCTCTAACTACAGCTTTGAATACTCCCCATATACTTGGGAGCTAGTTAAAAATCTCAAGTCTGGGAAAGCGATTTTTACACAACCTCCTATGCCAATCAAATGCCCGGGTGCACCCCAAAAGGCAATGTATCTATCTTGCTATGAGTGGCAAAAGCAGGGTAGATTGAAAAATATTGAGGTGGAATTAAATAATGCAGGTGCCGCCCTCTTTGGTGTGGCGGATTTTGTTCCACCCTTAATGGAATACGTTAAAAAATATAACGCAAAACTCAATTTCAACATCAATCTCATTAGGGTTGATGGCCCTTCTAAAAAGGCGATTTTTGCAGTCAAAGATGCTAACGGCAATGTCAGTCAAGTAGAAAAATCCTTTGATATTCTGCATGTAGTACCTCCTCAAGGGCCTCAAGACTGTCTTAAAGGCAGTTCGGTGGCTAATGTTGATGGCTTTGTAGATGTTGACCAATTCACACTGCAACATACTCGCTATCCTAATATTTTTGGTTTAGGCGACTGTTGCTCTTCACCAAACTCCAAGACAGCTGCAGCAGCCAGAAAACAAATCGTAGTTGTTGCAGAAAATCTACTGGCTGCCAAACATAACAAACCGTTGCCAACCAAATATGATGGATATGGTTCATGCCCCTTGACGGTTGAGAATGGAAAAATTATTTTGGCCGAGTTTGGCTTTGGTGGAAAACTTCTCCCCACCTTTCCTTGGCTCATTAATCCACTCAAGGCTACAAAGCTTGCCTGGATCCTGAAGAAAGATGTACTTCCTTGGCTTTACTGGAATGCCATGCTGAAAGGCAGGGAATGGTTAGCACGTCCATTTGAAAATTAATTGATGGATCTTTTACCCTACCTAACTTTAGCCATTGGAGCATTTGTTGGCATCTTGATGGGGCTTACCGGAGCTGGCGGGGGTATCCTATCGGTGCCTTTGCTGGTTTTTCTTCTTCACCTTCCGATTTCTGAAGCGGGCCCAATTGCATTAACAGCAATTACTATTTCTGCCGGCGCTGGAGCAATGATAGGTTTGAATGCCAAACTGCTCCGCTATAAAGCAGCTGCATTTATGGCTTTATTTGGCTTACTGTTATCTCCCTTAGGCTTATGGCTTGCCCAGCAAACTCCTAATACTCCACTCCTAATACTATTTAGCTTGGTGCTAATGTATGT
This sequence comes from Polynucleobacter sp. UB-Tiil-W10, assembly GCF_018881605.1. Classification (GTDB taxonomy): domain Bacteria; phylum Pseudomonadota; class Gammaproteobacteria; order Burkholderiales; family Burkholderiaceae; genus Polynucleobacter. The sequence goes on along the minus strand of NZ_JACVPZ010000001.1, from coordinate 1,226,840 downwards.
TTCTATTCGTATGCTATTACAAGTTGCAAGAATCCTCTCAGGAAAACCCATACATAGCGCTAAAGCTCCGCCATGCCAATTGGATCTCTCCATTGGAAAACTAATCTGGACGGTCCCTTGCGCAAGAGCTCTTATGTTCGCAGGGGCCAGCGCAGGATTTCTATCGGGCTTACTTGGTGTTGGGGGTGGATTTATTCTAGTACCGGCACTCAACAAATTTACTGACCTTCCCATGAAGTCCATTGTTGCAACCTCTCTTGGGGTATTGGCAATTGTTTCAGCTGGAGGGGCATTTATTTCACTCGCCTCTGGGACTCTTAATACAGGAATGGCAATTCCATTTTCAATCGGCTCTTTATTTGGCTTATTGCTTGGAAAATTTCTAGAGAAGAAAATCAGTGGTCCCAGGGTGCAACAAATTTTTGCGATCTTTACCTTAATCATCGCCATAAGCCTTCTCATCAAGGCATTAAATTAAACTTAAGAACCAGTTTTTGACTAAAACTTTTAGCCTTCGAAAACATTAATACGCGACACCCCTTTTGTGCGAGTCAAAAGACCACTTCTTACACTTCTCTTTATACTGGGCATTAGTCTTTTAGGAGTTTTGCTGATGACCATTGCCAAACCAAGTACTTTTCTATCTAGCTCAATCAGCAGCATTTCAGGAACGGTCAACAATCTCAACAATGAATTACTTGAATACGTAAACCCAGAAAAGCCTACGCACGACCATTCCTCGCAATATTACAAACGCTTTTTCATCTCCAAATTTAATTTAGGTGACAAGGCTATTGAGGCAAAGTTTTCATCTCCCATGAAGATTTCCGAAGGCGATCAAATTACCGTATCGGGATATCAAAAAGATGGCGCCCTTCAAGTTCTTGCGTATCAAAATCAAACGCAGCAAGTAACTAGCAATGAGAATTGGGTTGTGCTGGTCCTGGGCTCTCTTTTCTTCTTCGCGGTAGCAATTGGCTTGCTGAATAGCGAGCTTGTCATCGAGGGTGCAATCATTCCCAAGCTCTTTCTATTTGGCTTTACCTTGGTTGCCATATATATGGGCTACCGAGCCTTACTCATTCGGGAAGCTGTAAAGCTACTTTCTAACTAGATCGCAAATAAAGCCAGTTGTTCATGTCGATTAAATAAAAAAGCCCTTATGACTAAGGGCTTTTTTATTACATGTAGTTTAGACAGCTACTTAGTGACCACCTGCACCACCTAAGTAGGCGGCTTTGACAGCAGGGTCATCCTTGAGCTTTTCAGCAGGTCCGTGAGTAGCGATTTTGCCGTTCTCAAGAACATAGCCATAGTCAGCGACGTTCAAGGCAGCAGCAGCGAACTGCTCAACCAACAACATCGTTACCCCTTGAGACTTCAAGTCAGAAATGATCCTAAACACCTCTTCAACCAAAATTGGCGCCAGACCCATTGATGGCTCATCCAAGAGGATAATTTCTGGGTTCAGCATCACAGCACGTGCCATAGCCAACATCTGCTGCTCACCACCAGACAATGTTCCCGCCAATTGATTGCGACGCTCTTTAAGGCGTGGGAACATTTCTAGAGACTTCTCGAGATCGTTCTTGATGTCGCCTTTTGGGCGGCTGCCTGTGAAGCGTGGAAATGCTCCAAGCAACAAATTGTCAGTAACTGACATCGTCGTAAATACACGACGACCTTCAGGACTATGAGCCAAGCCTAAGCGGGCAATTTTATGAGAGTCGTAACCATCAATTTTTTCGCCGCCTAAAGTTACTTCACCAGCAGTTGGCTTAATCATGCCTGTAATAGCACGCATGGTGGTGGTTTTGCCAGCACCGTTTGAGCCAATCAAGGTAATCACTTGGCCTTTAGGAACATCAATATTGATGCCGTGGAGGACTTTAACTTTGCCGTAGCCTGCTTCAAGATTCTTAATAGATAACATGGTATTTACCGATTCAATATGTTCTAGTGATTAAGCGCCCAAGTAGGCATGAATCACCTTCTCGTCTGCCTGAACTTCAGCTGGTTTACCTTCTGCAATCTTCTGACCGAAGTCCAATACAGAAACGGTATCGCAAACTGACATCACCACATCCATGTGATGCTCAATCAGGATGAAGGTAATACCGCTATCGCGGATCTTACGAATAATGCGCAAGAGCTCTTTAATATCAGGAGCTGTCAATCCTGCAGCAGGCTCATCCAACAAGAGTAGTTCAGGATCCAAAGCCAAAGCGCGAGCAATCTCTAGCAAACGCTGCTTACCGTATGGCAAGTTACGAGCCTCTTCGTTCGCTAAGTCATCAAGACCAACGAACTTGAGAAGCGCCATTGCACGAGCATGGGCTTCAGCTTCTTCCTTCTTGTAACGCGGTAGATGCAAAGCAATTTCTACCATGTTCGATTTAAAGGTGTGATGTAAACCAACCAAAATATTTTGGATGGCAGTCATTTCACCGAAAAGTTGAACGTTTTGGAAAGTACGCGCAATACCGGACAAGGCAATATCGGAAGATGTCTTACCAACAACACTTGCGCCTGCGTACAACACGTTACCGGCTGTAGGCACATAAATACCAGTCAACACGTTCATCATGGTGCTCTTGCCGGAACCGTTAGGGCCGATCAAGCCATGAATAGTGCCACGCTTGATGCTCAGATCAACATTGTTCAAGGCCTTCAAACCGCCAAATTGCATCAATACAGAATCAACCTTGAGGAGCTCAGCACCAGTATTTTGATTGGCAACAGTACTAATAAAGCTAATGGAGTCATCCACTTCTTCGTGATCACCACCACGGGTAGTTTTAGCTTTACCGACCATGGATTGATAGAAGCTTTTCGCAAAGCCAACAATACCGTTTTGCAAGTAGTAGACAACGAGCAAAATCATGAAGCCGAAAATACTCAAGCGCCAGTCAGAGATGCTGTTGAGCCAGAATGAAAACGCAGCTAAACCTACAACACCAGCAATCGGAACTGCTACACGTTTAGGGGTAGTTAATTGCTTGGATAGGGCCATAGCAGCGCCCGCCACTACAACGATTGCAATAATCGAGGCAACAATACGGAACAGGAAGATATCGTCAAGCAGTTTTGGCAATAATACGATGATGGCAGCGCCAATCACTGCGCCCAAGCGGGACTTGCGTCCCCCCATAATGATGCCAAGTAGGAACAAAACAGCTAATTCATTGTTATAAGTGTTTGGGGAAATGTATTGCTCTGAGTAGGCGTACAAGCAACCAGCCAAGCCAGCAAAGCCCGCGCTAAGTACAAACGCAATCACCTTAAAGCGATAAACAGAAACGCCCATACAGTCACAAGCAATCGGGCTATCACGCAAAGCTTCGAAAGCACGGCCGATTTGGGATTTCACAAAACGATCAACTACGATCATGGAAATAATGAGGACTGCAGAGACCAACCAGAAATACTCTGCCTTGGTCATAGGTACACCCATGAGTTCGGGCTTTGGAATCTTGATACCTAAAGGACCCTCGGTCAACCAAGTCATTTCATTAATTAAAATCTGAGCGATCGTACCGAATGCTAAGGTCACCATCGCAAGATATGGCCCGATTACCTTCAAGGCTGGCAACGCTAATATCCCGCCAAAGATCGCAGTAACGATGATGGAAGCTGGGATATTGACCCAAATTGGCAAACCAAAGTGGAAGTACAGAACACCAGCGGTATAGGAACCAATTCCAAAAAGGGCTGCATGCCCTAAGGAGACCTGACCTACATAACCCACCACAATATCCAAACCAAATAACAAAATGGTGTAGATCAGGATAGTTTCAACTAGGTGAATGTAATAAGGATTATGGATAAATAAGGGCAATACAAACAGCCCCGCAATCGCAATTAATATGGGTAATAGAGACTTCAATTTCATCATTAAACTTTCTTAATCGCAGATTTGCCGAAGAGACCAGATGGTTTGTATGCCAATACAAGCAATAACAAAATCAAACCTGGAACATCTTTGTAACCAGTAGAGATATAAAAACCGGTAGCTGTTTCGACAATACCCAAAATCAAACCACCCACAATAATTCCAAGACCGCTCGATAAGCCACCAATAATCGCTACCGCGAAAGCCTTCAAACCTAAGGCGCCGCCCATAGTTGCGCCAGTCAAAGTCAGTGGTGCAATCAATACACCTGCGAATGCAGCTGTTAAAGAAGAAAGTGCATATGAGAATGTAATGACTACGCTGGTATTAATCCCCATCAAGCCAGCTGCATCACGGTCGTTTGCTGTCGCAACAACCGCTTTACCGTAAATCGTTTTACGGTTAAAGAACTCCACTAACAACATCATCACTAATGCGCCAACGACTACTAAAATTTCCATTGGCAGAATATTTGCACCCAAGAAACTCATTGGCTCCATTGGTAACGGTGGTGGAAATGGCAATGCATCACGACCCCAAATATTTTCAGCCACGTTCTTGAAAATAATACCGAGAGCGATGGTAGACATAATCCAACCAAACTCCGATTTAATCTTAATTGCAGGACGGACGCCGATGAGCTCAACGAAGCTACCTTGCAACATACCAAACAAGCAAACCACTGGAATCATCACCCAGTAATTCATACCAAAGGTATCCACGCAAGTTAAACCTACAAGAGCACCTAACATCAGCGCTTCACCCTGACCGAAGTTCAAGGTGCCAGATGTGGCAAATGTGAGCTGAAAGCCGAAAGCGATGACCGCGTAGATCATCCCCACCGCTATGCCGCTCGAGAGGATTTGTGCAAACATGTCCATGTTATTGGCCTAAATATTCTTAAAACTGTTTTATTAACGAATCCGACATTGTAAGCAAAACGCCGCTTCTAGGCGGCGTTTTGCTTTATCTAATGCTGCAGTGCAAAATAATTATTTAGATTGCCTGCCCTAGAGCTTAAATTACTTCTTTTTCGCTGTTGCGTCTTCAGCATTCAAGAACTGAACACGGCCGCTTTCAACCACACCCATAACTACGTCTTTTGACTTGATAGCCTCATGGTCTGTTGCAGTGAATGGCTTGTTGTAAGTAATCACAACGCCTTCAACAGGAGTCTTGAGATCTTGCAATGCCGCCAAAATCTTTGGTCCCTCTGTGCTGTTTGCCTGCTTGATAGCGGCAGCCAACAAATAAACAGAGTCATATCCTTGAGCAGCAGAAACTGGAGAAGCAATAATGCCATTCTTAGGCTTGAAGTCTTTCAAGTAAGCTTCAACGAAAGCTTTACGCTTTGGAGTTGTTGCAGGACTTTGAATGAAAGTTTCTGGCATTGTTGCGCCATCACCATTCTTACCGGCTGTATCAATAAAGCTCGCCATTGACAATGTCCAGCTACCAATCATTGGTTTTTTCCAACCCAACTTCGCCATACCGTTAGCAATTTGTGCCAACTCAGGTCCGATTGCGTATGTCAAAACAACATCAGCGCCAGCATTCTTTGCTTTGAGCAATTGTGAAGTCATATCTACGTCACCAATATTGAACTTTTCAGTTGCGACTGGAGTTACGCCGTAACCTTTCAATGCCTTCTCTAAGTCCTCACGGCCTAACTGACCGTAGTTTGTTGAGTCAGCCAAAATTGCTACCTTCTTTAAACCACGCTTCTCAACCGCTTCTTTGGCGATCATTGGTGCTTGAATATTGTCAGCTGCAGCATTACGGAATACGTAGTTTTCAGCAGCATTTGGGAACTGATGAGTAATCAATGTACCTGTTGCAACGTTGTTAAATACTGGAATCTTTGCTTCTTGATAGAAGCGTTGTGAGGCCAATGCAACACCAGTATTAATGTAACCCAAAGTAGCAACTACTTTTTCGTTGTTAATTAATTCTTGTGCAATTTGTACGCCACGTTCGTTTTTTGCTTCATCATCGCGCTCAACCAAAACGATTTTGTTGCCGTTGATGCCACCAGCAGCATTAATTTCTTTTGCAGCAAGGCGAACACCGTCACGCATACTGACACCCATTGAGGATGAACCACCAGTAAATGGACCTGCAACACCAAGTTTGATATCGGCAGCATAAGCGCCGGTTGTAAGCATTGCAGCAGCGGCTACTGCAAAAATGTGATGACGAATGTTCATAAAGTCTCCATGACTAAAAATTGCTAATTAATAAATACTTTTTTATATGTAAAACCGAAACGAACAGTTATCTTACTGTTAATACAAAGGCAAAAAAAGGGCTTTGTATTAGGGTTTTACATTAGCTCTAGAGGCTTATGAAAATCGTCTTTTAAGGCCACGCTCAATGTTTGGCCAAAAAAGGTTGATGATCAGCCCAACGATCACCAAGCCCGCTGCCAAGATCTTCCATGCTGGCAAAGACTCTCCCAAGAAATAGGCTGCCGCCCCCATGCCAAAAATAGGTACCAGCAAGGGCGCAGGCGCTACCACTGCCGCTGGATGCTTAGAAAGGAGCCAAGCCCAAGCCGAATAACCAAAGATGGTGTTTCCCCAAGACTGCCAAAGAACACCAGCCCATGACCCTACTGGGGCTGAGGTTAAAGAAGTACTCATATGCTCCCACCCACCCTCAAAAAGGTAAGAAATCGCAAATAAGGGGGGAATTGCAAAAGCGCTCGCCCAAACCACGTAGGCCAGCATATTGATAGAGCCCGCCCTACGACTGACGGTGTTTGCCACCCCCCAAGAGAACCCAGTAAATACAACCAAAGCCAAACCGAGGAAGGTCGTATTCGCATCAGTGTGCAGCGCAATAATTCCTAAACCGGTCATAGCTACCAGCACGGCCAGCATTTGATAAATACGCAAACGCTCTTTCGCAAAAAACATTGCAAAGCCGATTGTGAAAAATACCTGTGTCTGGATGACTAGCGAAGCTAGGCCTGGGGAAATGCGCCCATCAATCGCAAAGTACAAAATACCGAACTGCCCCACCCCCACTGCCAAGCCATAAATACAGAGATTGATCCAAGACACTTTAGGTCTTGGCATAAAAAACACCAGCGGCAGAAAAGCAAATGTGTAGCGCAATGCGGCAAACAGAAATGGTGGAAATGCGCCAAGCGATAACTTAATCACTACAAAGTTTGTACCCCACACCGCCACTATGGCTAGCGCCAGCAATAAATGACTCGCTGGTAATGAGTAAGTTTTCTGTGGGGTCTTAGGCACTCGTAAGCAATTCCGCTGCGCGCTCTGCAATCATCATCGTAGGTGCAGCAGTATTGCCAGAGGTAATCGTAGGCATGGCTGAAGCATCTACAACGCGCAGATGATGAATACCCATCACGCGCAACTCCGAATCAAGTACAGCCATCGGGTCATCAGCACGTCCCATCTTGCAAGTGCCTACCGGATGGAAGATCGTTGTACCAATGTCACCAGCAGCTTTTGCTAACTCATCATCAGTTTGATATTGCATGCCAGGCTTATATTCCTCTGGGGCATAAGGACCGAGCGCAGCTTGCTGGACAATCTTGCGAGTCAAACGCAAAGACTCTGCTGCCACTTTGCGATCTTCATCGGTCGATAAATAATTTGGGCTAATGACTGGCGGTGCTTCTGGATCTGTTGAGTGAATATGCACACTACCTCGCGAAGTGGGACGTAAATTGCACACACTTGCTGTGAAGGCATTGAATGAATGCAAGTCTTCGCCAAACTTCTCTAAAGACAATGGTTGCACGTGATACTCCACGTTTGCACTCTTTTGTTCTGGTGAACTATAGGCGAAGGCACCCAACTGCGAAGGCGCCATCGACATTGGGCCAGAGCGCTTAAGCACATACTCTAAGCCAATCATCATCTTGCCCCAGAGCGTATTGGCTTTGGTATTCAAGGTCTTAATGCCATTTACTTTGTAAACCATGCGCAGTTGTAAGTGGTCTTGCAGATTCTCACCAACCCCCGGGAGATCGGCGATAACAGGGATGCCCAATTGACTAAGATGTGCAGCAGAACCAATACCAGAGCGTTCCAAAATTTGTACGCTACCAATTGCACCGGCACTTAGCAATACTTCGCCACCCTGCTCGATTGCACATAAGGCTTCGCGGGCTTGTCCATTTTGAATGAATTCCACTCCAAGACAATTTTTTGTAATGGGATCTATTTTCAGTTTGGTGACTATGGCTTCAGTGAGAACCGTAAGGTTGCTGCGCTTGGCGGCATCCCTTAAAAAAGCTTTGGAAGTATTTAAGCGCCAACCGGCACGCTGACTCACATCAAAGTAACCTACGCCAAAGTTATCACCACAATTAAAGTCGTCGGAGGCCGGAATACCAGCTTCAACCGCAGCCTCCTTAAATCGATCCATGATGGGCCAACGGAGGCGCTGCTTGGAAACAGTCCACTCACCACCTTTGCCATGCCATTGATTAGCAGCGCTGTGGTAATCCTCAAATGACTTGTAGCGCTGAAGCGCATTTTCCCAAGACCATGAATCGTCTCCGGTTGCCCGCACCCAAGACTCATAGTCGCCCGCTTGGCCGCGCATATAAATCATGCCGTTGATTGAAGAGCATCCACCCAAAACACGGCCACGGGGATATAACAATGAGCGTCCGTTCAAGCCTTTTTCTGCAGCCGTTTTGAAACGCCAATCTGCCCTAGGGTTATCGATGCAATACAAATACCCCACCGGAATATGTATCCAGATGTAGTTATCGTTCTTACCCGCCTCAATCAACAAGACCCTCTTATTAGGATTCTCCGTCAAACGCTTAGCCAACATGCAGCCGGCACTACCTGCCCCAATAATGATGTAGTCGTAAGTATTTGTTTGAGTCATATGTCCGCCGCCGAAAACGAAATTGACCCCATTATTTACCAATACAAAAATTCAGGTATTTCTTGGTATTTTTGTTGATTTGTTATAGAATCAAAATTGATCTAATATTAGATCATGAGAACTACCTATAAAAAAGCTTTTGCCCAATTTGTAAAAAAGGCCTCTAAGCCTTTGCAGTTAGCAATTGAAATTAGGGTGGCTGAAGTTTGTAATAACCCTAGGATAGGCCAACAAAAGCTGGGTGATTTACAGGGGGTGTTTGTTTATAAATTTCGCTTTAATACACAGGAATATTTGATGGCGTATCAATTTGATTATTTTTCAGGTGTGACAGAAATAACCTGGATTGAATTTTGTCAAATCGGACATCATGAAAATTTTTATACGCAATTAAAGAAATCTATTCGATTCAAATGACATCTTCAAGCCACTTCAATACAGAAAGTAAGGTCTATATATGACTCAATACATGACTGCAGAGGATCTATTTGATCACGTACGAAAAATGCCCTCAAAAGAACGTATTAAATTTTTCTCTTTGATTGCGATAAATGCGTTCCAAGAGTCTGACTATACACATGAGCAAGTATTTGGACACCTAAGAAATGCAACCTTTTCAGCAGAAGAGGCTGCAGAATTTTTAGAGGTCTCACTTCCCACCCTACGTAGATACGTTCAGGCCGGTAGATTGAAGCCAACATCAATCATTGGTAGAAGCCAATTATTTTCAAGTACCGATCTAAAACTACTGAAGCAGAAAATCAACAAAGAATAGTAAAATTCCAATACCCGTCTAAAATACCCGTATGCATATTAATGAGAAGAATCGCACTCCCAAGCTGGTTGAGGCTGATGATGGGCCTAGTAAGTCTGAGCTAAAGCGCCAAATGACTGAGCGCCAGAAATTGGCGGAAGTTTTGGCCGCCTTAAGTAGCGATGCCTTAAAAACCATCCCCATGGATGAGGCGATTAAAACAGCAATTGCAGAGACGAACAAGATTAAGAGTTTTGAGGCGATTCGCCGTCATAAACAATATCTTGGCAAACTCATGCGCTTCTTAGATGAGGAAGAATTAGATACTATTCAGAAACGTTTGGATGCAATCCAAGGTGTCAGCAAAGCAGAAACAGCTAAGCTGCATTTTTTAGAGAGCTATCGCGATAGGCTGATTGCAAATGATGAAGCCTTCACCAAAATGATTGAGCAATATCCTAATATGGATATTCAGAATATGCGCACCTTAATACGGAATGCGCGTCGTGAGAAAGAACAAAACAAGCCGCCCAAGGCTTACCGCGAGATTTTCCGCGTACTCAAAGATATGGGTCTATAAACTAGACTTTAAGTTTGTTCGCAGGAACTTCTATCCAGCGATAAAAGTAATTAGCCGCAAAGATGCTGCAAGCAATAACTCCTAGCATCAACGCAAGCGCTAGCGCACCGCTTTTTTGTATATGAAAACCCAGGGCAATATAGAGCGTATTCGCTAACAAAATAAATGCGAAGTGAATTAAGAAAGCGCAGTAAGAGCGCTTACTTCCCCAGGAAATACATTTTAATAAGTTGCTTCCACTAAGACTTTTTGGGTAGTGCGTGTTGCCCCATAAATACAAAGCCAACGCCACAAACCAGGCAAGGAAGTTTCTTAACCAAATCTGCTGAAACGAGGCAGCAGCAATGATGAGGCCAATTAAGATCAGAGCTATCTTCGCTACGCGCTTCACACCAGCATCTTGAAAGCCGCTAGCCAAATAAGCTAAGACACCTAATCCATAAGAGCCCAGGAAATAAATAAAAAACGCCTCATATTCGCTCGAACGATTAAAAAATAACAAAGAGCTCACCGCGAAAATACTAATCAACCAAATCAGCGCTCGATAACTTGGGAAAGAGACAAACACGATAGCTAATACTGAATATAACTGCCAATCAATTGCAACATACCAAGCGCCTGCAGAAATGGAATCAAGCCCTAAGATGCCCTGAATAAAAAAGAGATGCGCTAAAAATTGCGAGAGAGTTTCTGATTGCCCAACAAACTCATCATTCACCCAAATACGCGCAATGTATGCGCACACAATTGTAAAAATTAATGCGGCAGCATACGGGGCAAATAAACGGAGATAACGATTCAGAATCAGTTTGAGCAAACCATTAGCACTAAATTTGGTATTGGCATATCTACTCAAAGACTGGGCAGCCAAATAACCTGCCATGACTAAAAAGATTTGTACTGCATAACGCCCGTACTCAAATAACCAAGTCATTAGACCAGGAAGAACTCTACGGGCATCCTCAGCAATTTGCCCATAACTCGAGAGATGATGAAGAATGATCATCAAGGCCGCTAGGACCTTGAGGATATCAACCAGAAAAAGCGGGGATGTTTGCTTCAAGAACTACTTAGATTTAGTCTTGCCCATCAAAGAAGCTAGCAATGGATTTGCGCTTGCTAGTTCTTTTTTGGACTTTGCCTTCTCATCTGCGCCGAGTTTAGGAGTCTTGGAAGCATTTTTCATTCCCTGCGCAGTCTTCAAAGCTAAATTCTTATAGAGATCCGTTTTTTTCATTGACATGATGAAGACTCTTTTCTCTGCGGTTCTTGATTAAATTGTTTACTGAGTTATTTAGTAAGTGAGCGAGCCGCTAAACCCATAAACAACAATGACCAACCCTGTAATAGCAATTCAATCGCAATCAACATTCCAGGAAGCCAAAGGCTAGACTCTGGATAGCCGTTCATGATCAGAACGCCCATCAAGATAGAGATTGCTGAAGATAGAACCAACCAGAACCATTCGCGGAAGTGGCGATGCTGGAATGCGGAGATCAAACGCAATGCACCAGTTACAAAAAAGATTGCTGCCAACCAAAGCGTAATCGCCTCAAGTGCTGGGATTGGGAAGGCCCAAGTAAAGATTGCTGCTGCAATATAGAGAGCAGCCAAAATGAGTTGTACGCCAACACTTTTCCAGCCTTGTGATTTCAAGGCATGAGCGCCTTGCAGCACGCCGCCAGCAAATAAGAAAATGCCTAGAACATTGACTGTAATAAATGAAAACAAGGTTTGGCCTGCGATGCCAATCATGCCCAGCACAATGAATAAAATTCCCAGACCAATTAAAGCGCCTGGAATTTTGGCAGCCGCGCCTAATACTTTCGTGCGGAGCTCTTGAATTTGAGCGTTTGATAGTTCGGCCATAAAGGTACCTTCTTTTCTAAATGAATGCTGTTAATAAAATCTAAATAATGACAACAAATTACAAAGTGTCGTAAACGGAATCTATAAATTGACGCACCGTCTTGTTAAATGCTTCAGGCTGCTCAATATTAGATAAGTGGGCTGCTTGCTCAAGTATCACCATTTTGGAGTGCTCTATTAAACGATGCAACACAATACCTTGGTCAACAGTACACGCTGGATCATCGCGCCCTGACAGCACTAGGGTGGGAGCTTTAATCTTTAGAAGCATTGTACTTTGGGCCATATCGCGCACCGCACTACCGCAAGCCATATAGCCATCGACATTGGTACCCAAAATCATCTGACGTACCTTTTCAATTTCTTGAGGGGCTCTTTCAATAAAAGGCGCAGTAAACCAGCGCTTAATCGTACCCTCCACTAATCCAGCAATGCCTTGAGAGCGAGCAATTTCAAAACGCTCCTCCCACAAGCTACGTGGTGGCATTTCTGAAGCGGTATTACAAAGTGACAATGAGAGAATTCGATCAGGGAATCGCGCAGCCAATTGCTGACCAATCATGCCGCCGATGGATAAGCCCATAAAGTGGGCTTTCTGAATACCAAGCGCATCCAATAATCCGATTGCGTCATCTGCCAATTGAGCAATGGTGTAAGGACCGGCACTAAGACCAGAACCTCCATGCCCTCTTTTGTCATAGCGTAATACGCGGTAGCGGTCTGCTAGTGCAGGCACGTTTCCATCCCACATGCTGCCATTAGCCATCAAACTGTTTGCGACCAACAAAACAGGGCCGTCTTGTGGGCCATCAAAACGATAGGCAATATCGACACCATTTACCTTGATGATTTGCTGATCCTGCATTTGAGTCATTTATCTCCACCCTATCTCAAGTTCTGTTTATCTTCTATTTATCTATTTGTCAGAGCATGTTAGATTATCCAACGAAACTATAAAAATACTCAGGAGACATGATGTTTACAACACTCGGGCGGGGGCGAGGCGCTCATAAGCTCAATAGTCTTATCCTCACATTTTTCCTCGCTTTTGGGGCTAGCCTTACCTATGCCCAAAGCTACCCCAACCGCACCGTGAAAATGATTGTTCCCTTAACCACAGGCTCTGGTGCCGATATTGCTGGACGGGTTGTAGCAAAAAGTCTCACAGAAACGTGGAAGCAGTCCGTCATTATTGAAAATCGGCCTGGTGCTGGCGGCCTGATTGGCACCGGAGTAGTTGTGAACTCAGATCCAGATGGATACACATTGTTAGTGCAATCTGCTTCATATGCTGCTAATCCTGCAATTTATAAGAAGCTTCCCTACGATCCCCTCAAGAGCTTGGTAGATGTCGCTATTTTGGGGCAAACACCCTATGTCATGATTACTGCAGCAGATGGCCCTTATCAATCCATTCGCGACCTGGTCATTGCCGCAAAGTCTAAGCCTAATGAAATTACTTTTGCTTCTGCTGGCGTTGGCAGCTCAACCCATCTGGCAGCTGAGTATTTCAATCAGGTAATGGGCATCAAACTCATTCACGTTCCCTACAAAGGTTCGCCCGAAGCGATTCAGGACACTATGTCTGGCCGCACTGCTTTTTATATGGCACCTTTAGACACTGCTATTGGCCAACTCAAAGGCGGCAAAGTGCGTGCCTTAGGAGTGACTAGCAAAACTCGCAATCCTGCTGTCCCAGATATTCCAAGCGTTGCCGAACAAGGCTATGCCAATTTTGAAATTGGTTTGTGGTTTGGAGTATGGGCACCTGCAGCCACCCCACCAGCCATTGTGAAAAAGATTAATCAAGATATTAATCAAGCAATGCAAGATCCCGAAGTCAAAACTGCATACGAGACTAAAGGCATTAAGGCAACCCCAATGACTCCCGCAGAGTTTACGAAGTTCGTCCGCGAAGAGATGGGCAAGTATCAAAAGATCGCTAAAGAAGCAGCGATTGAACCGCAATAGTTCATCACCACTAAAACCTTCTCTCACTTGAATCCAACTCTTACAGCGCCTCTTTGCCAGGCGCCGATCGCAGAAATGCGTTCGCCCCTTATTAAGCTGCCTGCAGGATCAGTGGATTCTCATGCCCATGTCTGTGGTCCCGCCACCCAATATCCATACGCACAAGAGCGTATCTACACACCCCCAGATGCCACACTCGAAAGCTATCAAGCATTACTGCAGACGCTAGGAGTAGATCGCGCTGTATTGGTACAACCAAGCGTTTATGGCACTGACAATAGAGCAATGCTGGCTGCCCTGAAATCTAACCCACAACAATTTAGAGGTGTTGCAGTTATTCCCAACGATCCCACCGCAGTGAGCGATCAACAGCTTACTGATTTGCATGCAGCTGGGGTAAGAGGATTACGTTGCAATATTGTCGATATTGCTGATAAATCGGGTGGACTTCCAATTGAGCAATTGAGGAGCCTGGCTAGACGTATTCAACCGCTTGGCTGGCACTTAGAATTATTAATGCACGTGAATGAATATCCTAATCTTGCCAAAACTTTCGAAGATTTTCCGGTGGATTTAGTGTTTGGTCACTTTGGTTATACCCATGCAAAACATGGTGTTGCCGACAAAGGATTTCAGGGTCTTCTGGATTTAATGAAAAACCAGCGCGCGTGGGTAAAAATGACAGGGCCCTATCGCATTTGCGACGGCAATCTTCCCTACCTCGATATGCGTCCATTCTCGGATGCTGTGATTCAAGCAAACTCCGGCCGACTCATTTGGGGAAGTGATTGGCCTCATGTCATGGTGAAAAAGCAAATGCCACATGACGCCGATCTATGCGACCTCTTTGGGGACTGGGTGCAGGACGAAAACCTCAGAAAATCGATATTGGTTCACAACCCCTGTATCCTGTATGACTTCCCGGCATGAAGCTAGCCAAATGACCCAAAACCCGAAAGGTGCGGGGCATCACAATATTGAATTTAGCAAGAAAGTTTACAAATAAATATGGACAACACGCTTACTGTTACCTTAGGAATTGTCGCAATACTCCTGCCACTAGTTGTGGGGCGTCTTTTTTGGAAACGCTTTGATCATTACTTCGGCAGAGGTGATGAGGCATACATGGATACCTTGGAATATTTCCTGAAAAAAATTGGCTCAACTGTTTTAGTTGCTTTTATTATTTTGTGGATTGGCATAAGCCTAGTATTTAACGGCAGCGTCTCATAAAACCATGGGCGATCAATTTAAGACTATTTTTCTTAAAGCAAAGCTGAACTTTGCAATCCTAGCTGCCATTCTGGGCATTGCCGTTTTGGGTAAATTCATCAACCCTGAACTCACTAATGCTATTTTTGTAACCGCTGATCAGCTTGTTTCCGATCTTTACATCGTATTTATCGCTATTACATTAGGCGCTTTTGTTCCTAACTTTAAGTTAGTCGCACTAGGGTCGATTGCTGCTTTCATTGCTGCAACTGCCTTGGTGCAGCTAGGTATCTACACCTACCTCACCATTGAATACTTATTTGCAGTCCTGATTGTTGTTCTTGGCTTTGCATCGATTGCCAATCTTTACAGGCACTATCGAGAGTTCGGTCTTTAATCGATCCTCCGAGCAGTCAAACAGTAGGTTAATGGCATGACTAAATCCTTTTTAAAGCAATGTCTGCCTTATTTCATTATTGGCACCTTGCTGACGGCACTTTTTTACAGCACAGGATATAACCGCAATTGGTCTTTTTGGGCTGATCAAGAATTAACTCTGGGCTATAACGCTCTCTTAATTAATTCAGGCTTGAATCAAGAATATATTGATCACCCTGGATTTTTCTCCATTCACCTGATTGCTCTTCTACTGAAGGTGGGCAGCCTCTTAGGCTTAAGCGATATCAACAATATTTCGCAATTCAATCAAGCATCATCCATGTTTGATGCAATGCGATACCTTGTTATTTCCGCGCGGCATGCTGCACTGCTAACCACTATCGCATTGATTTTTGGTGTTTACTACGTAAGCAAGAAAATCTTTCAGAGCGTTGGCATTGCATTGCTCGTGGCATTTTTAGCGTTTGTAAGCAATGGTGTTTTTTATCACTTCACTGCTACACGCACAGAGCCGATCACCTTTATCTTTTTAATGCTGGCGCTTTACTGCTTTATTGCAAGTTATAAAAATAACTCTTTTAAGTCATATTACTTACTGCAACTCTGTCTCATTTGCTTTTTCTGTGCCGCACTTAACAAAGCACAAATTATCATATTAGCCCCCTTCTATTTTTGCTGGGCGGCTTACTTTATCCCCAATAAAAACCGGATTGAGAAACCAGAATCTCATCACTTTGTTTATGCGTTTTTGGCGGCGCTTTCTTATGCAATCTTGCTCTACTTTTATTCCACCCAGTCAATAGGCCTGGGATTTGTCCTAAATGCACTTTTGGTGAGCTTTTTTAATGTTCTTGTTGCAGGCATTGCATTGAAGATCCAACGCAATAATGCCTTCGCATCAATGACTATTTTTAATATTTGCTATCTGATTGCTTTTTTAGCTGTAGAAACAATAAGTACCCAGATCAATTTGGGTATATCGATTTTTGGCAATATTGCTGACCCCATGAGCATGACCAGATTTTTAAAGGGGTCTGAGAGCATTGCTTTGACAAGCTCTACACCAGCTGAAGGCATATTGAATGCCATCAGTTTTATGGGAAGCCCATTGGTGGAGACTTTTAGTAAGTTCACATCACCCACTTTGCTCATTGGGTTTTGTTTAGGCTACTTGATTTATCACCGCCATAGCATTACCCAAAAGGAATGGTGGTTCGCAGGATTTAACTTAGCGAGTTTTTATATCGTCAATCTAGTGAACAAAATTCGCTATTTAGATAATCCACATTACCGAATTTTCTCTGAGTTTTTCTTATTCACATTTGCAATTTTTCTGATTTATAGAATGCCGCAACGTGGACAAAAAAGAACCCTAGGTATTTTGATTTTTTTATGCCTACTCTCCAACCTAGTTCCCTATACCAATTACTACAATTGGCTAATCCGCAAAGGGTCCCACCCTTTCTGTCAATCTGGACTCATTCACTTTCATCAAAAAATGGATGCCAACAGAATTGAGCTGGAGTGCGCTCAGCCCTCTGCAGAACAATAGGCTGTAACTTGTAAATCTTAGGTAAAAGCCTTAGGTAAATTTAATGCGGCGTGCAGCAAAGGCGACCATCTTGAGTAAGAGCCAGCCATGACTCCATCGAGAAATATTGGTCTCGCCATAGCGCCTTGCACGATACCGAATGGGCACCTCAACGATCTTGAGGTTTAGACGTGCAGCGCCAAAGAGTAAGTCAAAGTCACCAAACGGGTCAAAATCGCCAAAATATTTACGATTATGCGCAATACGCTCATAGTCCGTTTTCCAAAGGACCTTGGTTCCGCACAATGTATCGCGAATAGGCTGACCAATTAGCCAACTAAATGCCCATGAGAAAAATTTATTACCGAGTAGATTGAGAAAGCGCATTGCTTCATCTTGCATTGGATAGACCAAACGCACGCCATTAACAAACTCCCCAAGTCCGCTAGCCATAATGTTGTAGCAACGGGTTAAATCTTCTGGCGGCACAGTGATATCGGCGTCCAAGATCATTAAGATATCGCCAGTGGCAGCATCAAAACCATTGCGCACAGCGTTACCTTTGCCTTTACCAGTTTGCTTAAGCAACTTACAGTTACATTGCGGACGCTTTAGTATTTCGCTAGCGATCATCTCGTAGGTATCGTCAGTCGAGTTCCCCTCAACAAAAATGATCTCAGTCCCGGATCCCATATGGGGAACACGCTCAAAGAGCTCAGCAATATGTCCAGACTCGTTGCGGGCAGCAATAATCACAGAGACGCTTGGGTTTTTCCTCTCTTGCATCCCTACAGGTCTTGCAATGATGAAATTGGTAATTGCCAACAACTCAAATGGCCAAATTTTTGCCAAGTAGCGATTGCAAAAATTAGAGATCAAAGGAATATTGAGCGGCGCAATAATTTCACGCCACTGACGCAAGCTCTCATACTCTGAAATTTCCAGCAAATTATTCATATCATGACGAGTGAGCCAGTTCTGCGGCAAATTTGGGGTGGCTAAACCTAATGCACGAGCCGCTCGTAAGGGTAAATTCCAGGCGTGACTGAAAAAATTAAATACGATACGGGTCTCTGCATGACAGTAAGGGCGAATACTGTCTAGTACAGTTTGCACATCCCATAAGTCGTTCACCAAGTCCGAGATCACAATGTAATCAAAAACGTGATCGCCAAGATTCAGCTGATGAGCATCGGCGCAAATAAAATGCAAATGCGGATAGCGCTTGCGGGCTTTAATGAGAGCCTGCTCACTGAAATCAACACCTAACCCAAAGGACGGCTTGAGCGCATGCAACAACTCACCACCACGACAGCCTAATTCCAATACCTTGCAATCGCTAGGTACGATATTTTGGTAAATGTGCGCTAACTTTTTCTGATAATAAGTACCCCAAGAATGACTAGAGGAGCCGTTCACCCCATCCCAAAACTGCTCCCGTCGCTTCTGATAGTCGGCAAACTCTAATTCGTAGGGGCTGGTGTCTGTGCTCTTATTCATAACAAGAATATAACCTAGCCCTTGGTCCCTAATAATATTTGGCTGGACCCCATTTCCCAGACATGACTCGATCCTTGATGCTTAAGCGGCCATTTTAAATACCCGAATCCGCGGCTCGATTAAATTCTGGAGCTTTCTTTTGGCCACCCTCATATCGTACTCAGACTGCAAATTCAGCCAAAAACGAGGTTCCATGGCAAAAAATAGGCCCAAGCGTAACGCTGTATCTGCAGTGATTGGACGTGCCCCATGTACGATTTCACTAATGCGACTGGGTGAAACATCAATATCTGCGGCCAGCTGACGAGCTGTGATGCCCATCGGCTTCATAAAGTCTTCTAGCAATATTTCACCAGGGTGAATTTCATCAAGCAGTTTTGTATTCATCATATCCTCAGTGGTAATCCACAATCTCTACGCTATAGGCCCCATCCTCTTTCCAGACAAAACAAATGCGCCATTGGCTATTTATTCGAATGCTATGCTGTCCTTTGCGACCCCCACTTAATAACTCCAGCATATTGCCAGGTGGAATTCGCAAATCTAATAAGTTAACTACCGCATGCAGTTGCAACAACTTTCGCCTAGCCACTCTTTCAATATTTCCAAACCTTCGGGAAGGCCTGCTATTAAATAAGTCTTCAGTAAGTGCACATGCAAATGAACGGATCATTCAATATAATATTCTGCAGTACAGAATCTGTCAAATGGAACTTTTATTACTTTTTTAGCTGTATGACCCAGGGGGATTGGATTGTTTGTCACGATGTGATACATTGAGTACATGTATTCACTTAGGAGCAATTATGGCTACCTCAATCCGTTTAGACCCTGCTATTGAAAAACGACTAGACCATTTAGCATCAGCAACAGGCAGAACAAAAGCCTACTATCTTCGAGAACTAGTTATAAACGGACTTGATGACTTGGAAGACTTTTACTTGGCTGACGCGACGATGGAACGTGTTCGCAAAGGCGATGAAGGCACTTTTTCCTCTACAGAGGTAAGGGGCGATCTTGGTCTGGATCATTAAATACACCGATTCAGCACGAAAGCAACTCAAAAAGCTAGATAAACAAAGTGCCATCCGTATTTTGGATTTTATGGATGCGAGAATTTCTGGGGGCGAAAATCCACGCTCAACTGGAAAAGTGCTCTCCGGCCCTAAATTAGGGACGTATTGGCGATATCGGGTTGGCGATTATCGAATCATTTGTAATATTCAGGACCATCAGCTTTGCGTTTTAGTCATCGAGGTCGGAAATCGAAAAGAAGTCTATCGTTAAGACCTTGGCCCAATCGGTTGGGATAAAAAACCGCCTGTGACATTCTGGCATATATAAAATTTGATATATAGAATGGACTTTTTAGTATTTGAAGGAATATTGAAAATCCTTCACAATCGTGGTCTATGTATAAATATGACCACATTGACCAAACCCTTGTAAATCAACGGGTTGCCCAATTTAGAGACCAGGTTTCAAGGCGCCTTGACGGCTCATTAGCCGAAGAAGAATTCCGCCCCCTGCGTTTGCAAAATGGTTTGTACCACCAGCGCCATGCCTACATGCTGCGTGTGGCTATTCCCTATGGCTTATTTAACTCCAAGCAGTTGCGCATGATGGCAACAATTGCTGACAAATATGACCGTGGCTATGGTCACTTCACTACTCGTCAAAATATTCAATACAACTGGCTCACACTTGAAGACTCGCCTCGTGTCTTGGCTGATCTTGCAACAGTAGAGATGCATGCTATTCAAACTTCAGGCAACTGTATTCGCAATATTACGAGTGATGCCTTCGCTGGAGTTGCCGCTGATGAATATGTGGATCCACGTCCTGTTTGTGAACTACTCCGTCAATGGTCTACTCTGCATCCAGAGTTTGCCCACTTGCCGCGTAAATTTAAATTTGCAGTCAATGGTGCTAAAGAAGACCGCACGGTATTGCTTTGCCATGATGTGGGTATTGAGCTCAAGAAGAATGCGCAAGGTGAACTGATTGCCGCCATCTACGCTGGCGGCGGCATGGGTCGCACACCAATTCTGGGTTCACTCATTAAGCAAGAACTACCTTGGCAAGCATTGCCCAGCTATCTCACTGCCCTACTGCGGGTTTATAACCGCTTTGGCCGCAGAGACAATCTCTATAAGGCCCGCATCAAGATTTTAGTTAAAGCACTAGGTCCCGAAGAATTTGCACGCCAAGTGGAAGGCGAATGGCTTCATATTCAGAAGAGTGACGACAACTTCACCCAAGCTGAATGGGATCGGGTTGCCAAACACTTTACTAAGCCTGCCTACAAGAGTCTTCCAGCACTGACTGCCGAACAAGTATTAGCGCTAGCACCAGAAATAGATAAGCTTGCCTTTACTCGTTGGTTAGAGCGCAATGTTAGCGCCCATCAAGTGCCAGGCTATGCCATCGTGACTCTCTCGTTAAAGCCACACGTCGTTGCGGCTCCAGGCGATGCTTCTACCGCGCAGATGAACGCAATTGCCGATCTTGCAGATCAATATAGCTTTGGTGAACTGCGTGCAACCCACGAACAGAACTTAGTGCTAGCGGATGTTGAGCAGGCTAAGTTATTTGAGCTCTGGCAAGCCGCTAAAAAACAAAATGTTGCATTACCTAACGTTGGCTTACTCACCGACATCATTGCCTGCCCTGGCGGTGATTTCTGCTCACTCGCTAATGCCAAATCACTCCCGATTGCTAAAGCGATTCAGGAACGCTTTGATGATTTGGATTACTTGTTTGATTTGGGTGATATTAGCCTGAACATCTCTGGCTGCATTAACTCTTGCGGTCACCATCACGTCGGAAATATTGGCGTTCTTGGTGTCGATAAAGACGGTGAAGAGTGGTATCAAATCACTTTGGGTGGTGAGCAAGGTAATGATGCTGCGATTGGGAAAGTCATTGGCCCATCTTTTTACGCAGATGAAATCCCTGATGTCATGACTAATATCATCAATACCTATGTAGAGCATAGAGCTGATAATGAATCTTTTATCCAAGCCTATAAGCGCTTAGGGGTAGCCCCATTCAAAGAGGCTGCCTATAAAAATGCCAAGAAGAAAGATAAAGCTGATGCCAAAGCAGGAGTCGACGCATGAGCCAAGTAACGCCAAACACATTCAGCACCATCAATACCCAGCAAGAAATCTTGCGCTTTCCTAAAGGTGGCAAGCCAACACTTACCCCGAATGAATGGCAAGTTTGGGAACCCCAAGAAGAAAGCGAGCTACCCACAGAACTTGCAAATAGTAAGGTGCTAGTGCCATTTTCTTGGTGGTGCAGCCAAGTTGAAGGCCATCAAAAAGAAGCTGGCGTTCTTGCTACAGCCAAAAAAGGTCAACTTGGGGTTTGGTTTGCTGCAGATGACGATATTCTGAAACACGCAGAAGTGATTGAGAATGGCAAAAAAGTTTGGCCAGTGGTAGCAGCGCACTTCCCCATCTTTAGAGATGGTCGCAGTTTTAGTACGGCTGCTTTGCTAAGAGGCCGATTTCAATGGGATGGTGAGATCCGCGCTATCGGTGATGTACTCATTGATCAATTATTACAAGGGGCACGTGTTGGCTTTGATAGCTTTGCATTGCGCCCAGATCAAAAAGTCGATGTTGCCTTAAAGCAGTTTGATCTATTTTCAGTGACTACCCAAAACAGCTGGCGCGGTAAGAGAACTTTGCTTGCAACAAACCAAGCATCAATCAACAACGCCCCTTAACTAATACACTGTCATGACAAACAATCCCTCACCAAGTAAAGTGTATTTAGTTGGCGCCGGCCCAGGCGCAGCTGATCTCATTACTGTGCGTGGCGCTAAGCTTTTAGAAAAAGCTGATATTGTTTTTTATGATGCTCTCGTCGAACCAGAGATGTTAGCGCTATGCCCACAAGCTATTAAAGTGCCTGTCGGTAAACGTTGTGGCAAGCTATCTTCAGCTCAGCAGTTTATTAATAAGCGTTTAGTGGATGCCGCTCAAAAACATCAACTTATTGTGCGCCTTAAAGGTGGGGACCCCATGCTCTTTGGGCGCGCTGATGAAGAAATCCAAGCGCTGAAGATGGCTGGCATTGCAGTTGAGGTGGTACCTGGTATTACCGCCGCATTAGCTGGGGCTGCTAGCCTGCAGCAGTCCTTAACTCTGCGTGGTATCTCTCGTAGCGTCGCTTTTGTTACTCTAGCCCAAGCAGACAAAAATATTGGTACAGAACATCCTCAAGAAAAAGTGCAGCCAATTGAGAATCCCAATGCTGATACCCTGGTGTATTACATGGGTCGTAAGGATGCCACCAAGATTGCACAGCAACTGATTGCGCAAGGTCCTCATACCAACACTACCCCGGTTCAAATATTAGAAGCGGTCAGCACAGAACGTGAGCGTCAGTGGGTAAGCACCCTAGAAGAGATGGCACAAGGCAAAGCAGATCAGTGGTTTGATAGCAGCTCACCAGCGCTTATCATGATTGGCGAAGCTTTGAGAAAATCAGAGAGCTCTAGCGCCAAAATCAATAATGGCTTGCAAGACGGCCAAGTCTTCTCCAACAGCAGGCGTCGTGCTTAAAGTGATCTGAGGAAACTTTTCCTGGCAAGCAGAAAGCAGTACTGGAAAATCATTTCTTAAATGGCCGCCTTGGCCAAAAAAGACTGGTACCACTGTAATGTGCGTGGCACCTAAACCACTCAAAGAAGTCACTGCCTCTTCCAGGCTAGGTTGCATCATTTCCAAGAAAGCAAGCTCTACTGCTACCCCTGCATGCTGCTCACGCCATAAGCTAGCCAAGCGATCAAATGGCTCACGCCAACGAATATCGCGGGCCCCATGGCCAAATAGGATAATGGCTTTCATATATGTCAAACTTTCAAGATAATCTTCTAAAGTGACGTAAGCTTAACCCTAAATAATCAATAGCGCTCATATGACCAATCTTCTTAGTCAAACCTGGTTCATCCTGCTGATGAGCATTACCTTAATCGGAGGCGTACTTTCGGCCGTTCACCATGCTGAAGTCGTTGCTCATAAAACTGGGGAACCATTTGGGTCCTTAGTGCTAGCGATCTGTGTAACCATAATTGAGGTTTCACTTATCATCTCGATGATGCTTACAGGGCATGAAGGTTCGGAATTTATTGCGAGAGATGCTGTATTTGCCACAGTCATGATCGTCATCAATGGCGTCATTGGTCTTTGTATTTTTATTGGAGGGCTCACCCATCATGAGATGAGCTTTCGTAACGAGGGTACTAATTCCGCTTTGGCTGTACTGACCGCTTTGGCAACTTTTATTTTAGTGATGCCCATTGTCACCGTGAGTACGCCCGGGCCTGACTTTACAAAAGGGCAACTCGCTTTTGCTGGT
This sequence comes from Polynucleobacter sp. UB-Tiil-W10, assembly GCF_018881605.1. Taxonomy (GTDB): domain Bacteria; phylum Pseudomonadota; class Gammaproteobacteria; order Burkholderiales; family Burkholderiaceae; genus Polynucleobacter. Next base: position 1,202,881 of record NZ_JACVPZ010000001.1, on the reverse strand, counting down.
ATTGCCTCTTTTGTACTTTATGCAGCTTTCTTATTTTTTCAGACCGTGAGCCATCGTGACTATTACTTACCCAAAACTGAGGATAAAAAAACAGATATTAATTTTCATGCACTCAAACCTAGCAACCTGAAAACTGCGGCGAGCGTCGCGCTGCTCATACTCTCGCTTATCGTTGTGGTTGGTCTTGCAGAATTACTCAGTCCGGCTATTGAGGCAGGGGTAAAGGCGGCAGGCGCACCCAAAACTATTGTGGGTATTGCCATTGCTCTGCTAGTACTTTTACCGGAGGGCTTTGCGGCAGTTAGGGCGGCTAGAGCCAATCGATTACAAAGCAGTCTGAACCTAGCCTTGGGCTCTGCCTTAGCGAGTATTGGACTGTCCATTCCAGCTATTGCAGCAATAGCTATCTTCTTTGATTTGCCGCTCAGCCTAGGAATCAGTAGCTTAAATATAACCTTGATGTATCTTTCATTCTTTATTGGAGCATTGACGCTAGCGATTGGCAGAACTACCCTATTACAAGGTGTGGTGCACCTCATTATTTTCTGCGAGTATTTGTTTTTGAGTTTGGTGCCTTAGATAACAATATCCATTAAGGAATTTAATCATCTTTTCGATAGATGAGATATTCAGGTATTTTGTAACGAACAATTGCCCAATAAATCCAAATATAGGTAATTGCAAATACCAAGCAAAATGCCTTTAAGATCAGGTGTGAGCGCCAAAATAAGACTGCAGGAATCACTGCCAGCAGACAAATTAACCACAGGTATGGTGATGTCATTGAATTGCGATAAGCCCGACCCTTACCGCTCTCTACACCGCTTGATAAGCGGACCACGCGTCGATATATTAGTTGATGCAAATGTGATGCGTCAGGCATTCCAGGATGCACTCTCTTTAGAACCACCCTGCGATAGATAGTAAAAATCGTTTCAAAAATGGGGTACAAACAGAGTAGTAAAGGAAACCATTTAGATACCTCAGGATGTCTAGATGTTAGTAAAACTGAGAGTTCGGCTATCCAAAAGCCGATCAAATAAGCACCGCCATCCCCAAGAAAAATCAGGCCACGCGGGTAGTTCCAAACAAAAAATCCCAATAATGAACCAATCAAGGCAATTGCAGCAATCATGATTGGAGCATCATTCACCTGAAAGGCAACATAGGCTACCCCTCCCAAAATGATTATGGCCACCATGCTTGATAAGCCGTTATAGCCGTCAATGATATTAAATGCATTAGCAACACCTGCAACCGCAAAACAGGTAACTAAAATGGCAACTAGAGGATAGGCAAGCATCAAGTTATCGATACCAAAAATCTGCACTGAAGTTAGCCAACCCCCGAGAAAGTGCCCAGCGAGGATGGCCGAAAGAATGGTGGCAACTAGACGGGCCTTTACACCCACTTTTTTCGTTAAATCCTCCGCAAACCCAAAAACGAATGCTGGCAAACAGCAAATTAACAACCAAAACCCAAAACTTCCCACCTCGCTATTTTGAAAATAACGCACAACAAAAGCGCCCAATAAACCAAGAAATATACCTACTCCACCAATTCTAGGTACGGGTTCAAAATGAAATTTTTGTATGCCAGAAGTATCTGAGTCAGCCGTAAACCGAGCGTGAAGATGGTTGTAGCGTATGACCAGCATGGTTGCCAGCAGGGAGATTAAAAAGGAAGTGGCTAAAACGCTCATAGGCCCTAATAATATAAGAATTAGTCTATCTTAAGGGAATAAGACTAAGGTTTGAAATTAGGATTAGAGAGCTACCAAGAGGTATTAGCAGTACTACCCTTCTTCTCCTTTATCAAAATTAGATCCTATTATCAATTTTTTTCAGACTACCAAAAAAAGAATTTTTTACTCATTCAACTCATTAATTAGCCGTCAAAATTCTGAGTAAATGTCTATTTTTCCATGATTAACTTGGTATATTTTATTGCACTGGGATTTAATTAGATCAAGATTATGAGAGGCCAGCACCACTATTCCCGCCTCATTAATCATCTTCTCTAATTTTACCTTTGCCCTATCAACAAATTCAGCATCACCAACGCTTAACCACTCATCCATCAAAATAATATCGGCATTTACACATGTTGCTATTGAGAAAGCTAAGCGCATGGCCATGCCACTTGAGTAAGTGCGGTATGGTAGATGTAAAAAATCCCCAAGCCCAGAAAAATGAACAATTTCATCGACCAAAGTATTCATTGCCTTAGGTTTAATCCCCATTAAGTATCCCCGGGTGAAGATATTCTCAAAGCCAGTTGCCTCAGGATCTATACCTAAAGTAATGCTTAGCATCGACGCAACTCTTCCTTTAGAAATAAAACTTCCGGAAGTTGGTTCATAAATTCCAGCCATAACTCTTAGCAAGGTTGACTTGCCAGCACCGTTATGTCCAAATAGACCGACGCGATCGCCAGATGAAAAATTAAATGAAATTCCATCTAATGCCCTGACAACCAGACGCTCAGATGCATCGCGAGCGAAAAAACCGCCAGATGCTGCATTAACTATGGATTTTTTTAGAGACCGTGATCCACCTCCATAAATAGGGAAATCAACTGTAATATTTTTACCTACTAATGAAGGCATCTGTCACACCCAGTAGCTAATTTTTGATCGATACTTAGAAAATATAGCGCCAGAAATAAAAAATCCAATAAACAACATTAGGCCAGCAACTTTAAATGCAAGCATATTTGGCGGCTCGCCCAACAATGGCCCTCGTACAACCTCTAGCATGTAGTATGCAGGATTAAAATTAACCAATATAGAGGATCTACTTTCTGCAACCATAGTTGAATACCACATGATTGGCGTTAAAAAGAAAAGGAGCTGTAATATATTTGAAAGAATTTGTGGAATATCCCTAAACCTGATGGATATGATTGAGAGTAAAACACTCATCCAAAATAAATTCCCAACCAATAATACCCCCCCAAGAGGAGCAAAGAGTACATATGCTAGATTATCAGGAGGAAAAAAAACAAGGACTATTAAGATGATAATAAAATTATGCGCAAAGATAATCGAGTTTTTAGCCAATGCTTTAAATAAATAAAAAGTATATGGCAACTTAATTTGCTTAATATATCCTTCCGCACTAATAAATATTCCGCATGAATCATTTAAATAACTAGCAATAAAATTCCAAACAACATATCCCACCGCAAAATATTGAAAATAATTTGCAATCGGTTGCTTCATCAGCGTCCCATATAAAGGACCCATAGCCAGCATAAAAACTGCGGAGTTGATCGTAATCCAAAATGGTCCGAGCAGCGACCTCCTATACTTTTGCTTTGTTTCCTCCCAAGCCATAAACAAACATAAATGCCAACTGCGCATACCCTCAAATACATCACTGAGCATTACTCTGGAGTTATTTGATGAATTCATTGTTAGCAAGAGCCAAACTTTCAGGGGTTCCAATGTCACGATGATAATCAGTATTGTGAAAAGTTTGGATTTTTCCAAGAAAGTGCGGAAGAATTTCTGTGCTAATGTCACAGAACTCCTTATCCAAAGAGGAGATGAAATCAATTATGAATGGCTCTAAGATGTAAACAGCTGCGTTTGCCCTCGTGCCCGGTGGGTTAGCCACCTTTTCATGAAGCGCCTGAACCACACCCCGCGCGTCCAGCTCCACAATTCCACAGGTCTGCGGTGCATCAGTGTCAAACGTCATCATCGTCATCACCGTACCCGCACTACGATTGATATGCGCGGCGATAAATTCTGAAGGCTTAAAACGCGTTAGGTTGTCAGCATGTGCCACCATCAGAGCTTGACCGGCAGCAAAGGCTCGGTTTTTCAGAACCGTTCCTCCAGTACCCAGCAAATGGTCCTCGTGAACCAAGCTAATTGACGGCGCCCACGGTGAGGAGGCCACAAAACTGCAAACAGACATAGGCATGTAATGAGTGTTAATCAATACGCAATCAATACCGTCGTTCAAGAGCAAATCTAACCAGTAACCCAACAGTGGCTTGCCATGGATCGGCACCATGCACTTTGGGACTGTATTGGTAATTGGCCTTAGTCGGGTTCCAAACCCAGCAGCCAGTAACAGCGCCCTCATCGCGCCAACGCTTCCTTAAGCTCCTTAGCAGTCAGTGGCAGATTACCTAAACGACTCACTTGACAGGCTGCCGCCACGGAGCCAATGAAGGCGCTCTCCCAAACATTGGCACCGGCAACTAGCGCCATAGAGGCAGAGGTCAACATGCAGTCCCCAGCGCCTGAGACATCTTTTGGCAACATATTGAGCGCAGGCAACTCGTCTGTCTCCAGAACATTCTTAGCGCTATGGGGTGAATGCACCAACATCCCTTCAGCGCCAAGCGTAATAAAAACGTGCTTCGCCCTGGCTTTACGGCACAGGGTATCTGCCAGTACAACCAGACCAGAGGTTGAATCCTGCAGTGCCAATCGGGCTTCATGCTCGGTTGGTGTAATCAATAACATATCCTTGAACCGCGACACATCGCCAATCTGTGACGACGACTGGCTGTCGGCTACCATCGGCACGCCCAACTTGGTGCAGTGTGAAATTATTTTATCAACCAAGGATTTGGGTAGGCAGCCGTAATTGAAGTCTGAAAAAATTACTAAGTCAGCTATTTCCAGCTGGGGTGCAAGTTGCTCCAGCAACTCCGCTGCTAGCGCCTGACTGATATCGTGCTGCTTTAGGTGGCTGACCCGCAATAATGTTTTGCCGTTCGCCCGAAAACGTTGCTTCAGTGTGGTGGGGCGACTTTCATCAAAGACCAAGCTCGCATTGACACCATGGTCCGCCAAGGTCTGACCAACAAATGCTGCTGTCTTGTCATTGCCTACAATACCAAAATACGAAACATGCGCCCCCAAGCCCGCCGCATGTGCCGCAACAATGCCGGCACCACCAACGAATAAGTCCTCTTTAATTGGCGTCACCACGATGGTAGGGTCTTCTTGGGACATGCCAAGCGCATCGCAAGTAATGTACTCGTCCACAATTAAATCGCCAATGACGACCACACGCAACGCAGAAAATGTATTGATGACGGGCACCAATGACTTGTTCTCGAACTGGTGGCGCCTGGAGAACTCTATAGGCTTTTTGAATAAGGAAAAAGATGTCGCTCGAAACTCCTCTTGAAGCAAATCTAGCGAGGAGAAACGCACTTCACCTGAGCTAAAAAGAATCTTGCCTCCATAGCTCTCTACGACAGGTTGCTCAAGGTTGTAGCACGCCTCATGCTCTTTACCCTTCACTACAATGTGCGGCTGAAGGAGATTTAAAAACTCCTCCACCGGATCCCGCAGGATGAATGCGTAATTAACAACGTTAACTAACTTCAAACTCTCCAAACGTAAATCTTGGCTTATAAAGGCGCCAGGGTTACTATCGTCAGTGAGACCAACTACTAGAAAGTCACCGCAATCTGCAGCAAAGTTCAGCAGTCGAAGATGTCCCGGGTGTAATATATTAAAATTACCGGATACAAAAACAATTGAAGCATTGGTACCCGCTATGTGCCTTATGTCATCAGCTACTGCCACAGCAGTTGTTATCGGCTCTTTAGCGTTGAAAGCCACACATTGTCCTTGCCATAAAATATTTATAAGTTTAATAATAACCGCCAATCTGCCTGACGAAATCAGTATATTTGGTAATTATAAATTTTTTGCGTCTTCAGGCCTATTTTACGCAGACCTCAAAGAATGTATGGGACGCACCCAAGGCAAACGGGATTTACTCTGCTCATAACGAATATTGAAATTTTAGGCTTCCATTAGTTCGGCCTGAGCTGGCTCTATCTCGATCCTCCGCGTCAACCGAATCTATTGAACAGCCTTCACCTAGTCAAGTTCTGTTTGGATGTCAGATTTGCCGCCAAGCGATCCATCACCACAACATGTGATGCAAACTGGACTCTAAGTGCCATCCTATCCTTAAGCGCCAGAACCATTATGAGGTTGGGCAACCTCTTCATAGCATGAAACTCGTCGGTTTATACCTCTTTTTACTTCGAATGAGCTAAGCTTCCTTTCTACTCTTCATGCGGCGAGGAGGCTATTTTAGAGCTTGGCGAACCGTGAAACAATGAACCTGCTCGGCATTTATATTCAAAACCTCGAAATTAATCACACGCTACCCCACCAACAACCAGTCTTTCGTAATGAAATCATTCAATCGCCAACAACTGACTTTCGAGTACTCACGCTTACGTCAAATGCCATGGATAACACTGGCCAGAAAAGCGGCAGCCAAGCTGCTCGGTTTGGGTATTGGCTTAATGCTGTTGCCCAGCACGGCACTGTTGCACTTAGCTGGGTACCGCTACGTGACCGTCTTCACCGATCGCATCGGTCACCTAGCGCTGGAGCCCGACTGCCTGTTGAAAATGCAGGCTCTAGGGCAGCTGAAAAAACGAAAATGGATCATGCTGGCGCCGGCGAAGCGAGTCGCCAACGCGCATTTACTACTGTACTGGCAACCCTTTTTTTACATCGTGCAGAACCCTACCCTAGTTTTTTTAATACGGAGCATGAGCCAGTGGGGCCTGATGCATTACGACCTCGACCACGCCATTCGAGCTATCGGGAAAGCGCAATCAGCATATTCAACTTATGCTGATTGGGGCATGCGGGCGCCCCTGCTAAAGATCAGCAAAGAAGACCAGCAGTGGAGTCGCCAACAGCTTGCGGAGCTCGGTCTGCCCGAAGGTGCCTGGTTCGCATGCGTGCATGCTCGGGGGCCAGGTTTTTCGCCGGTTGACGAATCATTACATGGGCACCGCAATAGCCTGATCGAAAACTTCACACCAGCCATCCAAGAAATTGTCAATCGCGGGGGCTGGGTGATCCGTATCGGTGACACCAGCATGAACCGCCTTGCACCCATGCCGCAGGTAGTTGATTATGCCCACCATCGACTCAAATCGGCGCGCCTTGACATCGTTCTATGCGCTGAGGCTAGGTTCATCCTCGGAAACACCTCTGGCATTGCCTTAGTCGGCACCGTATTTGGCACGCCATGTGCACTGACAAATATGGTGCCACTAGCCGCGGTTGGTGTCAGCCCCATGGATATATCCATTCCCAAGCTTTACTGGTCTTTGGCTGAACAGCGTTACCTGACTTTCTCAGAAATCTTCTCATCAAAATTGTCTCAGTCCCAGTACAGTAGCGAATTTACCCAATCTGGCATCCGACTAGAAGAAAACAGCCCCGAGGAAATCCGGGAACTAGCGATTGAGATGATGGCCGATATTGACAAGACACAGCCCGACAGCGACTCAGTTGCAGGTCTGTCAGCGGTGTTTCTATCCATGCTGGGCTCTCACCATTATTCTTTTGGCACATCTTCCCGCCTGAGTCAAACTTTTCTAGAGCGCCACCAGATGCTTCTCAAAAAACATTAACTCACTTCGTTCAATCTAGAATTGATTATTACCATATGAACAATCAGCCGCCCCTTTCCACAACCATAGCCCAGCGCCAGCTAACCATTGTGATACCGGCATATTGCGAGCAAGACCGGCTTGCGCTCACGACAAATGAAGTAATCTCCGCCGCTTTGGAGACCCTGGATGATTTTGAAGTCATCATCATTAACGACGGGTCAACAGACAACACCCGAGCAGTGGCAGATATACTCGCAACTAAACACAAGTGCGTCTCGGTAATTCATTTCGAGACCAATCGTGGAGTGGGTGCCGCTTACAGGGCCGGGCTTGAGGCTGCACGCTACGGCAACATCTCGCTGGTGCCCGGTGACCAGGCTTTTGAAAAATCGGGATTGCTAGACCTATTTTCCGCCGTTGGAAAAGCCGACATGATCATTTCATACAGCGCCAACCCCCGCGCACGCTCACCCGTGCGCCGCCAGCTGTCTAGGATTTGCACCATGCAACTTCGCATAACCACACGTTGCTGGCTGCGTGACGGGCATAGTCTATATGTATGGCCAGTCAAACTAGCGCGAAGCATCAATATTCCACCCGACTACTCTTACCACTTAGTCACCCTGGTCAGCCTGTTGCAAAAGGTCACCACGTACGCAGAATTACCCGTTACCCTTACACCCAAGCCTGACGAATTTTCAAGGGTTTTGCGACTAGGTACCGTCGCCACTCTGGCATGGCGACTGTCGCTACTGACCATAGCATCTTTTGCTAGGCTAGGCATCCAACCACCGCGAAAAGTCGCCTTGGGCGCACGCTTCCGCTAGAGTCTGGGCCTGGCACGCACCCAGGAAGCCCAATTACTAAGATTTAACTTGCACAGCAAGAAAAATCTGTGCAAGCGCTAAAAAACGAAAAAATGACTGGACAAGCGCACTGGGGAGGTTAAATTTATCAGTACAACTCCCCAACCGAACTACCCCCTAGAGGGCGGGGGCTCCCCGAATTCAGTTACCTCAGGTCTTGCCGTACAGACCGCTTTTATAAATACCCAACAGACGCTGAAGCTTGTGTAGATGGCTAACAGCCTTCAAGCCTTGGAGGGTGGGTGCGTAAGTCTGCTCAGCTGACTTGTTCACCTGCCCCATCTCCACCAGCAATTCCATGCGTTGCTCCACACATGGCTGGGCAATCACATCAACCAGCAACTTTTTGTCAGCGCGGCCACCTGGCTGAGTATTTAGCAGCCCCAGTATCTGCAGCGACACCGACTTGTAAACTGCGCCAAATAGAAAAAAGTTGACGATGCCGATAAAGCAAACCATGGCAGTCGCTGGCCAGACATAAAACCGGTCAAGCCATGTGGCACCAATGGCCAGAGTCACCAGCTCCGACAAGGCAATGCAGACGGCAAATATGGCTACGGGAGCCAGATCACGGCGAAGGCGTATCACCCCCGCAATTAGCACAACCGCGCCTAGACCCACAAACAGCCCGGTTATCATCGATAATAGTTCTTCATTCATTGGGAATCCCGTAGAACTTTCTCAGATTCAGCACCAGCAGAGCCATGCACTTCCCAGCTTTGCCAGACAGTGCCACTGATGAACCATCCACCTTGGTAAGCCCCAAAGCCAGCAGGATGGACAGCCGATCGTCTAAAAAATCAGCAATGCTGCTACCGCCACCGTAAGCACGAAACCAAACCTCGCGGCTTGCTGGTCCATCAAGCATACACAGCGCCGAAAGCAGCGAGGTTGTGAAACCCCAGCAGACTAGGGACCACAACATGCCCAAGGCTACCGTCGCTGTGAAAATAATAGCCATGCTGGCTAGAACGTCGAGCCAGGAGCACGGATAGGCCAGCCACCAAAGGAGCCAGGCGCCAGCTACCCAGACCAAAAAACAGATGGCCACTGCAGTCAGGAAGCGAGTTTTGGCTGCCTCTATACGCGTAGGCCCATGAGAAAGCGACATCAGCACCGGCACGATGCTTACCCCGCAGAGAAGCGCAAGGCCTATGATGGCCCCAGGTAAAAAAATCATGGTTACGCCACCGTGTCCTTTTTGCGCGTCTCGCTTATATAAATATGTCGCATGCCGGACCCTGCCCACAAAACACCCCCCACCAGCGACACCAGTAATACAAGAATGCCTATACCTAGAGAAATCAACAACGCAGTTTCAGCGTCAACACCAATCAGGCTAAAGGCCAGCACAAACAATGCCTCACGCACACCCCAGCCCGCAATGCTGATGGGTACATAACTCACTAGCAGCGCAGGGGCTATGACGGCAAGGCAGCTGAAAAAACTTACCTGTACACCCAGCCCCCACGCTAGAACGAAGCCCAGCAACACCGTCAACAAATGTACGGACATCCCCAGAAAAAGAATTAGGGCCAGATCAGCTTTGGTGCCCACACGAAAGAATTCTCGTATCTCGATCAGCCACGCCAGCAAGCTAGCCGCAGACTTGGGCAACTTACTTCCTTGCTGAGCCAAAAACGGTGTTAAGCCAAACCGAAACGGTAGCACCAAGGTGCCAAAACCAAACAGCGCAACCACCACCACCAACACCAAAGAGTTAACAGCAGTTGAACTATTACCCCGCGCCGTAAATACTGCAATGCTTGCCACACACACCATCGCCAGAGAGACAAGGCCAATAACCCGATCAAAAGCAATGATCTTCAGTCCCTGTGCTGTACCCACCTGATATTTTGAATACCACCAGACACGAAAAGCATCTGCCCCCAGTGAGGCAGGCAAACCTTGCGAGAAAAAGAAGCTGATCAAAATCGCTTTGCTGTGGGGCAGCACTTGAATATTAATATGATCAAGCTTGCCAATACGCTCCCAGCGCCAGCCCAACACATTAGCCTGCAGCATCACAATCACAAAGCCAAGCCCCACATAAACCGGAGACATGTTTTTGAATTTGATGTAAACGTCGGCCCAGTCAACAAGGTTACCAATGTAGACGAACAGAGTCACACCCAGGGTAATTTTCCAGCCGAGTGAAAAAACTTTGCCGAATTTCACTTTGTCATCTTACTGGGAGCAGCATAGAGCCAGCGAACGAAGCCACGAACGACAATCAGTAGGAGCATGTAGTAAATGATAGTCAGCGTTACAAAAAATCCGCCCATTGTGAGAATGGCGGAATAAAAGAATATCGACGGTATGAGGCTGGTTGCAAGCAATACGCCCAAGAGAACCAATAACTGGGCGCGTCTTTGGTACAACGCTCTGTTGGCAACCAATAGAATTACAATGGCAAATGCGAAGGGCATCCCAACCAATGGATGCCAGCCAATAGAGAATCGGTCCCCTATTACGTCCGATGCGGAAGCTCCTGCGCTCTTTGCGACTTTCAACACAAGATTAAAAGCCGCTTGAGGCTTAACTATCAGGTAGTTATAGATCATGCGCAATAAATCATTCTTCCATAAGGAAAAATAGAATTTTTTTGCGCAATTTTCATAAGCAAACCAGTCTTGCTCGCCATGTCCACCCAATGAGTTTAATAAGCCTTGTGGATCCAGCTTAGCCACTGAATTTTCACAAGTACCCCGTTGCGCAAACTGAATAACAGAACGTGCGGACTCTAGGTCGCCATAACCCAGGTTATATTTCTTCGCGAGTACAGGCTCATTGATACCCATTAAGGCATTGTGCCAAAACGTCCGGGTTCCCATATCCTGAAAGTATCGAGAGTTGTAGCTTGCATTTTTGTAGATTGACAAAGTAATCAAGCAAGTAATTAGAGTCACTAAAACAAATATTGGGCGAAAGAAGACTGCAATGTTCTTGACTTTTTTCTTTCTACCCCGCCAAAAGCGGTAAAAAACAATCAGACCCAAAAATCCAATCATGCCGACTAGTTGCCACCCCAAAGAAGATCTCGCGTGGTAGAGAAAAAAGAACAAACCCACTTGCCCCAATAGTAAGCTGATCTGCAAGGCACCAGTAGACCAGCTTCTACGCAATGCAAAAAGGGATATGTGAATGACCGGAATCATGGCCAGGACGTCCAGGAATCTTGTTTCGTAAACGCTGACCGAAGATAAAGGGACTTTCCCTAGGACGCTTAAGAAATTGGCTTCATCTACCAGCGGAAGGGTCGAAATTGCAGTGTACACACCCGCTAGAACCATACCCAGCAAACCTAGTGCCCACATACAGCGGTTGAAGCTTCTCAAGAAGAGTATTGTTGAAAATATTAGACAAACGAACCACAGTAAATACATGCTTGATACTTTCGGCCCGAAGAATTTGAATGCAATAATGACAAAGTCGCCAAAACCCTTGTCATCAGCTACTCAGTAATAGGCGTCGCGTCCGGTTACCTTTTTATTAACTGCATCTGCTATGAGATCATGTAGCGGGCCAGCCCCCTGAAAAGGGATAGCAACCTCACGCAAGGCCGTGTAATCATGTGGTTGGCCATGATACAAAAATGAAATAGCTACAGGTATAGCGTGGAATCGAATCCTATCAGTTACAGAGCTAATCAGGTCGAGTTGTATACCGCGCTGAAAAATGACAGTAATCAAAGCTAAAGAAATAAACGTAAGAATCTGACATCTTTTGCTGTAGGAGATAGAAGAAATTAAGCCTAGATTCACTAAATTCGGAAAGTCCTTATTTGCCATTTTTTTAAACACTTAAAAATCAAAAGTAATTGAGACACTTAAGCTGGTCGCGGTGCTTGGTATGCACTGTTGTAATCACTGGTTTTGAATCAGACAGTACTACAGCAGTTACCGGCATTTGGCTACTAAAAAAATTGATTATTTTTTGCATAAAAATGTCATTCGTCAAATGTCAAATCTCAAGTCACAGAGTAACCTAGAACACTGCAACCCTGTTCTTTATTTTGAATGAAGCAGCAAAGCATGGTGCCGCTGCACAAACGAATCAGCCAGGCGGCTGCCGCAGTAGCCGTTATATTGAGTGGCTGTTTGCTGGTAAGCATGGTGTGCATTAGCACACAGGCTTAGATCAGCTGGTGGGGATGTTATGCCCAAAGCCTCAGCGGTTAGCTCAAGAATCTCTTGTGGAGTGTTGTCCCGCAGGATGATGCCTTTGGGCAGATCTGCCCAGTTTTGAATGAAGGCCAAGCCTGATGAAAAAACTTCGTCAAAACTGAGGTAACGCGCCTGATGCTCGTTCCAAAACAGTTTCGGCATCATTAAGTCTTGACTAGGCCACAGGGGCAAACCAATAGGCACCCAATTTGAAAATACACACCGAACCCCGTAGATGGCGGGTATGGTGGCAAAGCCCGAGTTGGTGCCCAAAAAGAAGCGGCAGTCAATTGCGATGAGGATATCTGCCTTAGGCGTCTTAAGCGTGCTGTGTGCGTAATCAATAACCCCTGCCATGGGTGGCAGTGGCTTCATGGATGGATCACCCATGCGGATTACCCAACCACCCTGCTTCACAATTAGATCGATAGCTGGCAGGTAGTCGTCGATGTTGGCATCGCGCATAGTCGGGTAAAGCGTATTCCAGCCCTTATGGAAGCCTGATTCCCGTACATGGAGGCACACATACCATGCTCCATCAGGCAGACCCAAAAGGGACAACGTCCTGCGCAGGAACTTTTGTTCACCCGCAGTCACCGAAAGCAGCGGCGGGCGCTGCTGCCGTTCCCAATCTTTCTGAATGCGATTGGCGGCATGGGTATAACCCAAGATTTCACCATCTGGGAACTCAAATTCCCAGAAATCATCGATCATGGCAGAGCGGTAAGCAGGAGTTAGTGTTTCCCAAGTAGGCTTGTCGTTATACATAGCCCACAAGTCGTAGTCCGCAGACAATTCCTCTGGCGATAAAAACTCGATGCCAGTCTCACCTAGGGCCTTGCACAGATACTCGCCGGGTATAAGACTTATGGTTTGCGCAGCTACAACACGAACCTCGTCGCCCCGATAAAGTTTATTGTATTTGACGTAGAAGTCCAGCATGGCTACATGGCCTATTGCCGCATACCACGCAGACCCCACTATCCGATACATCGGGCCAAACTCTTCACCCAAAATAGTACGGCGTAGCTTGCCTGCACGAACCCAATAGTGGCTGGCCTGGGTAATTTTTCCAAGCAAAAAACTAGTGATACCAGCGAAACGAAGTGCCTCCAGTTGACGCTCTTTAGCCAGCTCATCAAATGTGTGTTCCGCAAGAGCAACAAAGACTTCACATGCCAAGTCAAGCTTACCAATATTAAACAAATGATGACCAAGTAGGTACAAGGCTTTCGCATCCAGCTTCTCATTGATTAATTCTTGCCGAAAAATTTCTGGTTGTAATTGTGATGTCAATAAAGGGTCAGTTTTTGCATATAACAGATATAGGTAAGAACGCAAACGCCGATTTCGAATATGAGTATTCAGTCTAGATTTCTCGGCTGGGGCTGCACCAAAAAATCGATCATAAATCGCATTCAAAGTACTTGAAACAAATTGCTGTGAGCGCATAGCTACGAACCACAGTTTTCTTTTCACGCGCATCAGAAAGTTGACAGGCCGTCTTTCCTGTCGGGCCACATAGCCGATCAGGTGCAGCACCATGACGCCAAAAATAATATCGATCAGCTTGAATGGTATATAGCCCAGGATACGAATCACCGCATTGTCTGACAATTGGCTCTTTGCCAGCAGTCGAAGCATGAGGACGGCAAAACGACCAGCTGATAGAACACAGGAGTGAATGAAAAACCTTATAAATCGCGAGATCATCTAACCCTAGCTCTCTTTAATACTCATGGTGGCTTTTCTCAGAAGAACTTCTTTGCGCAACTGGGAAATGTAGGCGGTGACCTCAACAGAGCCCTCCGCCGGCGAGAAACTACCCCAATCGCTTTGCGTAGCTTCAAAGGGGCCATTGGTAATTTCGTGAATAACAAGCACGGGTGAGTGAATCAACAAGGTGTGGTACCTGGGTAAATCAAGGCGGTAATAAAAATTTCCCTGGTGACTCAATTCAACCACGTCGGCAATACTGCCGTCCTCGTTCAAAACAACAACATCTACCAAACCATCAACCAAATGAAAAGACTCGACCTTCTGATGGTGGCGATGCGGACGGATGTAGCTGTCCGAGCGAATGGCGATTAGCATCTCGTGAAGGATGTCAGACGGCCCGCGATGCGCACAAATGCGGGCTCTACCGCGTGCATTTTTGGCAGCGCTTTGCTTGATGAGATCGACGTAACGCGAATCAAACCGTATAACTTCATCAGTCGCCATGAAGACCTCGTCGTTGACTTTTCTCAAAGGCAATGAGGCGGACGACGGCAAGATCGAAGAAGATGGTGAGTAAGAGGTTGTCATATACAGACTTGGCTAAATGGTACTGAAGGCAGGCATGAAGCATCCACCATTGTCAAAAAAGTGAGCTAACTTACCACGAACCTTGATCTCGCTCTCAGGACTCAGGGTGGATACGCAGTAGCGGATGCCCAGTTCTTGCAGCTGAGTTGACGGAACAATGGGCAGCCCAGAACCTGGCATATACATGCCCACCTTTTGGGGATGGTCATCGATGACGCAGGTGATGAGGTCTTTGAGTTCAAAGAAATTGATGAACTTCGCTGCCAAGTGACCGGCACCGAATACTGCAACCTGGTTGCCTTTGGCGCGTATGTCCTGCAATCTGGTGCGCCATTGGTCGCGCGCGGTTCTAAAATGGCCAAAGAAATGTGTAGCCTGTTTTTGCACACCGACTTGGCTGGTCGTGCTGCGCTTTCCCGCGGAGGCTGCGGGAAAGCGCAGCACGACATTCAATGAATCTTCATACGGATAGGCATAACGACCCAGCCAGACCACTTCTGCATTGACTTCCTGTGCTAGGCGTCTAGCAGTAACTTCGGTGAAGTAACTAATATGCTCCTCCCAGATAAAAGGGTAGTTACCTACATCGAACACGCGCTGGCTATCAGGCAGCTCCAGCATCATATACCCTCCGGATGACACCAGTGCACTCAGCGACGTGAGTAATCGGCTGGAGCTCAATGAGTGCTCGGTGATGTGCCTGACCAGCAAAACATCAGCCTGACCGAAACGGGCCACGAGCCTGTTGACGTTGACCGGACTGCTGAGCACAGCTTGCACAGTCTCAAGTCCAAAGGGGGCTACCGTGCATTCGAGATCTGAGTCCTGGAGGCAAAGCGTGTCTGCAAAGCCCATATTCGCCATTCTTGTCAGGGTGCTTTGATCTTTGTAGGTGATGCCCATGAAGCGCGAAGAAGTGCTGATTCCTGGAAGCGCTGCTAGATGACTGGCAACATCGTCAAGGTGACCTTCAGGCTCGTTATAGACTAACCAGTCGTAGCGGGGGCGATATGCCTCTATAGGCATGCGGTCAAACAACTGGATGGTACAGCAATGAGTACAAGTAGAAAGGCTTAAGGCATGACTTTCTAATTGGGCAGCGCTTGCGCTGTCTGACATGAAGCGGTTGGACGGCGGCTGCTTGCCAAAGGAGATTTGTGGTGCCGGCAAACCTGCACCACACACCGTGCATGGCACCAGAGCGGCAGAGCTCATGATGTAGAAAGCTTACCAACGCACAGCGCAAAAAGGTACTGCGACATGGGTTGATAGCCAGTGTGTACAACTTCGTCGTTCATCGAAAAAATAAACACATTTTGGAAATGCCTTTCAGCCAGCGTTTTAAGTTCAGCGCCGGTTTTGCAATTGACATGTCCGATTTTGCTGAGCGGGGAAGCATAGGCTTGCGATTCGAGCGACGGCATGCCCACAATCAGCACACCGCTATTAGTCAGGCTAGCTGCAATATTGGTGAAATACACATCATCTTGCTCTTTGGGGATATGCTCCAGAACATCGAGTGAAAACGCAGCATCGAACTTTTCCTGCAAGTGGCCACTAGTTATATCGTGAACAGCACATGTAAATGGCCATTTCGGATCCATTCGAGCAAGGGCATCCTCAATAAAGATTGGGTCTATATCAATTCCATGCACACTTTTTACTTCTTGAAGAAGAATTCTCATAGGAAATGCATCACCACATCCTACTTCCAATACTCTATTTTTTCCACTTAACATTTTTGATACAAATTTGTATCTTGATAATGCAAAAACAAGCCTTCTTGGATCTGTGTGCCAATTTGCATTTTTTTCAATGCCTAATTTAGTTAAACCTTGATTTAACTTTAATTCGACATGCCCATCATATTGAGCTTCTACTGTTCTAGCAGTCATTTTGCTAACCTTTTCATTATTCAATATTTATATTTTTTGCACAGAAATATAAGAAGTTTCACGTCCAAATAAGTGGGCAAAATTTTCAGAGTCGGCTATATCTGCGACATTAATTTTATTGTTATTTTGGATGAGATTTAAAGCATCCTCTAGAGCAACCTTTGCTAGGAGAACAGACTCAGGAAGAAGTCCAATAAACTCCTGTAGAACTGATGCAACCTTAGATCGTAACTTTTCAACATTTTTACCCTGAATAAGACCATCTTCATGCGCCCTCACAGCCTCTAAAAATTCAATGGCTTTGTTTTCCAATCCAATATTTACTTCAGCGTCTCCAGAGGACGGTTCTAGCCTAGAGTCCAAGAAATTATGATTTTTTTTCCAATATTCTTTTAGGTAATGAATATTGCTGCTTTTATCTTCGCCATAGAGACTTTTGAACCACCGCCAATCTTCTGAGATGGATGGTGATGATCCTAAGATTTCAAATTCGACCCCGAACAAATCCAATGCTGTAGGTGTACTTAGGCAAAGATCAAAATAAGCAGGATTAATCATATTATCGTGCACCCAATCTTCTACATTTCTTGTCATCGCCTTTAATGTATCTAAATGCGACTGAAACGCATTTTTTAATATTGTCGATCTCTCTTCAAATGATAAATTTAGTGGGGCAACTAAAGAAGATAAAAAACGTCTAATTAGATTAGGTAAAAAGCCTACAGGCGAGACAGTCGTTATAACAAGTATTCCCCTGGGGCCGACAAATGATTTTAATTTATTGAGCAACAATTGCTCATGCTTAGACGTTCCAAGCCAATTTTCACAAATTACAATTTCATAGGGGGACTCAGGAAAATAGTCCTCTAGCTTTTTTGTTATCAATATTGGCTCTATAAAGTCAGCCCCAAATTGACTATACGTGGATTTAATTTCATTAATACCTACAGAATTTGGCTCTAACAATACTAAGCTTGCAGGATGTTGAGCAGCTATATAAAGACTGTTATGTCCGGTTCCTGCTGCAACTTCCAATACCCTAGATTTTGAAAATGCAAGGGTTGGTAGCGCAAGCTGATCATACAAAGACGCTCTGCGCTCAAAATGGTCACTTAAGTTTTTAATGTCGTAACTAACTGGACTTATTCCATGTTGTTGGTAAAACTCAAGGTGTGTTTGCCGCTTTAATGCCTCGTTTGAATGCATTTAAATATCCCCAATGTTCTGTTTTGAAATTACTTGAAGATTTGGCAGTGGAACAATGAATAATCCGCCACGCTCCAAGAAGTCCTTATTCTTTTCCATAATTGGTTTTGCATACTGCCATGCCAAGATAACCACAACATCCGGAGGATCTTCTCGCAATACACTAGAGGGAACGACTGGGAGATGGCAACCTGGGCTGAATAAACCATGCTTACGCTCATTGTCATCGATCAAATAATCCAGTTGATCGGTTAATTCAAAGTGATACATTAACGTTGTGACAGTGGTTGAGGCGCCATAGCCAACAACTTTTTTACCTTCTGCCCTTAATTTTTTTATAACGTTAAGTAAGGAATTTTTTCTTTCCTCAATTTGATGGGCATATTCTGAAAATATACCGATCTCATGGAGTCCTCGCTCGTTTTCAATACTAAGCATTTTTTGAATGATGGGCTTTTCAGGACGACCGCCATTTACCTTTTGAACAAAACCACGGATTGATCCGCCCTTAGTCCCAATGGACTCAACGTCAAATAATTGCAAACCATGAGATTTAAAAAATTGAACGAATGGTTTTATTGAGTGATAAGACAAATGTTCGTGGTAAATAGTGTCAAATACAAATTTATCGACTATATCTAGGAGATAAGAAACCTCAAAAATAAAAACTCCGTCATCATCCAGTAATTGAGCAATACCTTTAGTAATATCACCTAATTGGTCAGCGTGAGCATAGACATTATTAGCTACTATGAGCTTTGCTGGACCGTATTCTGATAAGATTTTTTTGGATAGCTCACTGTCGAAGTAGTCAGGTATGGTTTTTATTCCTGAAACCGTGGCTTTATTGGCAATCTCTCTTGCGGGATCCACCCCCAATACTTTCATACCAAGATCTTTAAAAAACTTTAGCAAGGTCCCGTCATTACTACCCAATTCAATAATCAAGGAACCGCGATTGATCTTAAAATGATCAACTACATCTGTCGCATATTTTTTAAAGTGATCTATTAGCCCCTTGGAGCTTGAGGTTGTAAAAATATATTCTCTAAAAAGCAATTCGGGATTAACCACATCTAGATTTTGTGCATGCCCACAGTCACTACACATGTATAAATCTAGAGGAGCGAGTGGCTGTGTAATCAGTAACTTATCTGCTCCAACGAAAGCATCAGCTATAGGGGAGGCTTTTATTGGCAACACTAATCTTAAATTTTTGCTGCCACAGAGACGGCAATTCTCTCTCTTGGTTGATATTTGACTCATACTATTTCAAACCCCCATCAATCTTCGCGCCAACGATTCTGGCCAAACCAACGATAAACCCCCGTCAATAGTAATATTCTGGCCGGTAACAAAACCCGCTTTAGGGCTACATAAAAACTCAATCGCATTCGCTGAATCTTCAGCCGTTGCCATCCTTGATAAGGGAATAATGTCTTCATAAACCTTCATGATTTGTGGATTATCAAAATAGAATTTTTTAGACTCTTCCTTCAAAAAAGTGAATGGAGTTACGCCATTAGAACGAATACCTTGGGGACCTAAATTTAAAGCATAAAAACGCATTAGTTGATCAAGGCCAGCTTTGGCAACATGGTAGCTTGCAGATTGGCCTTCACCGACGTACTTACTAAAAACGGAGCTCACCATCAACAATGCTTTGTCACCCTCTTTAGAAAATACGGGCAAGATAGTTTCAACGACAGATTTAGTTGCCGTGAGAGTTGTCTCCAACTCCCCAATCCATTCATTATCTTTGCCTCTATATCTTTGAAGAAAGATGCAGTAATTGATCCCCCCATTTTTAGCTACCATCTGATTCACAGCCTTCTCAATGGACTTTAGATCAGAAAGGTCTGCCTGGTACCCATCAATACTTCCCGAATTCTTATCCTCAGGCGAGAGCTCGCTCCTACCGATGACAGAAACTAAATCTCCACGCTTTGCCAAAAGACGTAATACAACTCGACCCAAGCCTTTAGTTCCACCAACTATTAATGTATGTGCCATTTTTTCCTATTAATACCTTAAAAATTATTATTACTTAAAACCAAAGTTATTTCTGCGCTGACCCTTGTTTTATTACCTCTATTTACCACGCCACCATGAAGCGTATTCTCATGGAATATCAGCATATTTCCGGATTCTGTATGCATCAGTTGGGCATTCAATTTAGATAAATCGTCTTCAGGGATTGGTTTTGGTAAGCCCTCAATATTCTCTACGTGAAAGCTCCATTTATGTAAGTGAGACCCAGGAACGAGTGAAAGGCCATTTTTTCCAGGCTCACAAAATAGTGGGATCCAAATTTTCACAGTTACAACTCCGGCCGGAAACATTCCTTCACCCATATTGAAAGATTCGTGGAACCATTTATCCACATGCAGTGGACCAACATCACTAGCAACATTTGGTCGAACAAGCCTCCAATATATTTCCTGCTCTCCGCAGTGTTGATAAGTATCGTAAACGTCTGAAATAGTAAATTCCCCCAATTCATCCTTTAATTTGGCAATAAAGGGAAAAGTTTTTATTTTCTCAACAACTGATTGAGTCAATACACGATTCGATTTAGGCCAAACTTGCTTGTGATTTAATTTATCAGCAATTAAATGATAGTTTTCAATTCCAATCTCTTTTGCTTCATTCAATAGCTCTGGATTACTTTTTGCAATTCCCTGTAGCCAATGATCGCTGACAAATAAGCGTAATGCTTTTAACTCCTCCTGATTTAGTCTGTAATCAGATGAATATCCCATTTCACCAAAGATTTGATCTCTTAAACTCATCTAAGCCTCTTTTACAATTGAACTAAACAGCGGCCAGATGCTTGGCCATTACGCATATTTTCTATTGCAATATTCACATCTTCAAGACAATATTTCTCAGTAATAAGCTCTTCTAAAGATATTCTGTTTGCCAAATACATATTGTGATATCTCGGTATATCATCTTGCGGAACAGATTCCCCGCCATGTGATCCTGTAATTTTTTTCCCGAAATGCAAAGGTAGTGAATACACCTGAATTTCATTACCTTTTCTTGGGACACCCACTAAAACTATCCTTCCTTGCTGCTTAGTAATCTGATATCCAAGCTCAATAATTTTGGGCTGTCCAGTGTTATCAATGAAAACATCGAGTCCTAAATTCCCTACCACTTCTTCAATGCCTAATTTCGCATCTACTTTGCTCGAATTGATTAAATGAGTGGCTCCCATTTCCTTAGCTAAGGCTAGGCGATTATCATAAAGATCGACTGCGATGATCGGATAGGCGCCTACCAAAGAAGCGGCCTGCACTATATTAAGACCTACCCCACCAGCACCAAAAACTACAACTGACTCACCAATTCTCACCTTTGCATTATTTTCAATCACTCCAAATCCGGTAGTTACCGCACAGCCAAACAAAGCAGCAACCTCTAAATCACTGTTTGCCGGTATTGAGGTAAGTCGGTTTTCCGAAACAATGGCATATTCATTAAATGTAGCTATCCATCCAGCATTTAATTTTTTGCCATTCCATAAATAATTTGGAGGGGCGCCTTCTATACCCAACCCTTTACGCCAATGCAATACCACCACGTCGCCAGGCTTTACATGCTTTACGCCGGCGCCTATCTCAATTACCGTTCCAGAAGCTTCATGCCCTAACAAGTGCGGCAAGAATTTATCCTCACCTTTAGCGCCATCAATCTCACCAAGTTGCGAGCCACAAATTCCGCTAAAGTGAACCTTAACTAATACTTGACCTATTTCCAAGGCATCGGGTAATTGAATTTCATCAACAATTAAAGGTTTCTTTTGCTCGACCAATATGGCCGCCCTCATAGTACGTGGCATTGTCATATTAAGACCTACTCAAAATAGATAAAAGAATAATCACCGCTATAGCCCGTTTGCTTGAACCACCACTGCCATTCTTCAGGCGTACAAAAAGCCTCGCAAGTTACTTGCCAATAAAGCAAATTCATTTTTTCAATTTCATTGCGATAAGACTCAACACAAACATACTTATTATTCTTGCCTACTCGTTCCATCTCTTTTAGGGCCAAATCAAGATCGTAATTATGAAGATTATGAAATGTATTGATGGAATAAACAAAGTCAAATGTCTGATCTTTCCATGGTAGCGCTGTTGCACTACCAACTTGTAGTTGATCTCGAATTTCTTCCTTACTATTGTCAATAGCGTAACTCGAGATATCGATTCCATATATCTCTATTCCGGGAACCACTTTTAAAAAGTCAAACAGTAAAAAACCTTTGCCGCACCCAATATCTAATATTTTATCGCCAGGCTTTATTCCGTAATGCTCTGCCATCAAGCGCGCAACCTTCTCCCAGCGACCTTCCATATATCGATACCCGCCGTAGTTAATTCGTCGATCTCCATCCCAATAATCAAATGCCCATTTTTTAGCAAGATCTGCTGCCTTGGCTTTTGGATACTCCGAGTCATTAACGCGAGCTAAATAATCACGAACAGTACTCTTATGAAGAGGAGACATAAAATCAATGTAGTTCATAGTTTTTTTTCTGCAAGTTTGAAAGAATAGTTTTCGCCTTTGATAACTGATCAGACTGTAAGCCAGAAACATCAACCAAAGGATTGGAAAATTGACGACGGCTTAAATGAGCCGGAAGATAAACATTTAATGCAATACAACACCATTTTATTTTATAAACCGGCAGCAATAATTTTGAGCGAATTTTAAATTCATGCGCTCCTGAAAAATTATGCGAAATGGATTCTATAAAAACTTCAGCAAATTTCTCTGGAACTGGAACTTCTAGTTGGGCAAAAAAATCTCCCACTAATTTAGCGGGGTCGTCCCAACCGGCATATTCAAAGTCTATAAAGCGCATGGCACCACAGGGATCCTTGAGTGCATTATGAAATCCAAAATCTGAGGGCGAAATACATCTATCCTCAGGCGGCAAGGCGAGATCAATTGCAATAGCAGAATTGGTGCAATACTGAAATATAGATCTTTTGAGCTCATTCCAATGGTGAGCCAATTGCCCAATAAATTCTGATGCATCTTGGTCTTTGCCTTTATTTAAAACGTCATGCAATACATCAATACGGGAATCAATTAAATCTAAGTGAGCTTTAATCGTAAAGCATGCTTCTGAGGCATCAGGTAATTGAGCTTCTGTTTTTTTAAGCGTTTTATCGTTCAATGCATTCACAAAATCAATGGCGTACTTAACTTCTAAATCTGCAACCTCTTTATCAATAACGGGGGAGCCCTGAAGATACTCAAAAAGTGTCATTCCATTCATTGCATCGGAAAAAAGTACCCGAGGTACAAAATTTGAGGCGACTTTATTGGCATAGGTGGTAAATAAAAATTCTGCATTTTGACGATTACGTAAATCGTGGGAATGTTTAAAGTATTTCTTTACAACGTAGCTAGCTCCAGTTCTTAAATCTACCTTATATGTTTGATTATTTTTACCGCCCTTCAGCACCTTAATTTCGGTGAGCTCATCGAGTATATTGTTAGCATCAAGCGACTTCCTGATCTCTTCTATCAAATTAGCTGGATTCATTATTCCGTCCTAGGTTATGAACCCAATCGGAAAATGCTTTCCAGGACTGAAGATTCACAAGAATCTCATTTTCAAGGCCGACATAATGACCCTCTGGATCAAACAAGCATTTTTTTGTATCTTGAGGAAAGTGTGTTGCCAAGAGTATCTCTGGTAAGTCATCCAAAAAAATATCGCACTTTAACTGAGAAATCTTTTCAATTTTTTCATCTTTACTAGGATTGAAAAATACATTCGATTTGTGAATCAGTGTGGATTCAGGGGCCTGAAGATGATAGGCAATCCAAGAGCGAGATGCTTCATGAAGGTCATAACGTTCACCGGCATATGGATATTGCGTTTTATGACTCACAATAAAGAGTTCATGACCAGCGTCCCTAATAGCCCTTAGTGCAGCTATTAGGCCGGGATAGGCAATTGCCTCATTCATTCTCGCACCATATACATAACCTTGCATCTCAGTCCATGCATCTTCTTGGTTCGTATTACGCAAGTAATCCCTTACTGCTACCTTATTAATGGGAACTTCATGGGAGATAAGAGATTTTTCTAGGGCAACTTTATGAAACAAGTGATCGTAGCTAACTATCGTATTATCAAAGTCCAATCCAATTCTCATCAATAGACCTTACCTTAACGCCTGTTGAATACGCTTTACGATATTCTTGCAAGTCAA
This sequence comes from Polynucleobacter sp. UB-Tiil-W10, assembly GCF_018881605.1. Classification (GTDB taxonomy): domain Bacteria; phylum Pseudomonadota; class Gammaproteobacteria; order Burkholderiales; family Burkholderiaceae; genus Polynucleobacter. The sequence goes on along the minus strand of NZ_JACVPZ010000001.1, from coordinate 1,178,795 downwards.
ACCATACTTATTTCTCGCATATTCTTGCGTACCTACTTCATGCATAAATTCATCTGGCGTACCTAGCATCACGTGTTTTATCGCATGGTTTCCTTGGGACCTCCATTCAGCTATTGCGCCACCAAGCCCCCCTATCAAACCATGCTCTTCAATACTAGCAATTAGCTTAAAACGAGATTGGGCACTCAATAGATAATCTTCATCTAGAGGCTTAACCGAATGCATGCTCACTACTTCTGCAGATACACCAACTTCGGCTAGGTTTTGTGCTGCTTGAACAACCTCACCCATGAGAGTGCCAGAGCATATCAATGCAATATCTTTACCTTGCTTAACGACAGTAGATTTACCAATTTTTAACTCGGGTGGCTCAGGGAAAATTGTTGTTTCGCCCTTTTTTCCAATCCGTATATAAGTTGGGGCATTGTCATTTAATGCCGCTCTTAGCACCGACCTTAGTTCATTTGCATCACATGGTGCAACCACTCGCATACCCGGAAGAGAGCGAAGAATTGCCATGTCTTCTAGAGAGTGATGCGTTGGACCCAATTCTGCGTATGAGAGTCCCGAGCCAGTGCCCACGATAATTACTGGGGCCTTGTGATAACAGACGTCTACTCGAATCTGCTCAAAACACCGAGTCGTAGTAAACGGAGCTATCGTATAAACAATTGGGCGCAATCCTGAAAGAGCCATCCCTGCCGCGACGCCCATCATATTGCCCTCAGCAATTCCGCAATTATAAAAGCGAGAATCGTCTACCAACTTAACCGGATCAAATAACTTGTTACCGATGTCTCCAGACAAGAGTACTACTCTTGAGTCTGCTTGTGCTAATTTGGCCACCTCATCAGCAAATGCATTTCTCATGAGGAGACCCCCAACTCAAGTTTTGCCATTCTTACTTCGTCGGCAGTAGGAATACGGTAATGCCAATTATTATCATCTTGCATGAAGGAAACGCCTTTACCTTTTACAGTATGCGCAATGATGGCCGTAGGTTTCGTATTTTCTAACTTAAAGCTCTCAAGGGCAGCGAGAATTTGGCCATAATCGTGTCCATCAATTTCTAAAGCATTCCATCCAAAAGCTTGCCACTTTCCAGATAGGGAATTAAGGGCCATAACCTCTTCGCTTCTGCCGGTAGCCTGCCACTTATTAAAATCAACAAATACACATAAATTAGACACTTGTTGTGCGGCTGCCAACATGGCAGCCTCCCAGACCGAGCCTTCGTTGCACTCCCCATCACCAAGCACCGTGTAAATATTGTAAGTTTGCTTTTGAATTCGCCCAGCCAGAGCCATCCCCAGACCAATTGGAAGGCCATGCCCTAAAGAACCTGTTGCCGCCTCAATACCCGCTAAATGATCTGGGGTTGGAGGGTGCTCGGCAAATATTCCACCATCTTTACCGTAATCTTTTAACCAAGACTCAGGATAAAAACCACGCATTGCCAGCACTTGAAATAATGCCGGCACACCATGGCCCTTACTTAAGATAAAGCGGTCTCTAAGGGGATCATACGGATTCCTCGGATCAATTTTTAGCTCATTAAAGTACAAAGCTACCAATAAATCCACGCAAGAAAGACATGAGCCCAGATGGGGTGTGCCCGATAGCGATGACGTTTCAATGATCCTGGATCGTAATAAATTTGAGCGGTCAATTAGCTCCTGATGATTGCTCATAAGCTATGCTTTATGGATATAGTTTATTGGTTCATTGCGCAAAGTCTCTAAATTGCCTTTAACCCATGAGATGCACTCGTCAATTCCAACATCAAGCTTGATCTGATCAGCCCAGCCGAGCTCTGTACGTACTTTTGTACTATCAAGATGGTAAGCCGAATCCTTGCCGAGACGCTCGCCTACAATCTCAACATGATCCTCAAAATTTGCGCCAAGTTTGGCACAAATTTTAGCCACGAGATCTCTAATTGAGATAACTTCATCAGTTGAAATATGATACGTATCTCCATTTACTCCATGCTGAGCAATTTTCCACGTAGCGTCTGATACGTCACGCATATGAATAAAAGAGCGAGTCGATGATCCTCCGCCATGAAGCTCAATCTTTTTACCCAACAAAATAAAGAGGATTGTTCTTGGAATAATGCGATACAACTGTTGGCCTGGACCATACACATTAGCTGCGCGAGTAGTTACCACTGGAAAATCATAGGCCGCCCGGAAAGTTTTTAGACTCATATCAGCTGCCGCACGCGAAACGGCATAAGGGGTGCTCGGATTAAATGGAAAGTCTTCCTTTACAAAGCCCTCGCAACTGCCATAAACCTCGGGGGTAGAAATATGAACATAACGCTTTAAAGAGTCCAACTTACGTAAAGCATCGTGAAGTTTTACGGTTGAGACAGCATTGGTCATAAACCAATGATCAGGATTTTGCCAACTCTCACCCACCATGCTTTGGGCTGCGAAGTTAACAACATATTCTGGCTTCTCTGCATGGATAAGATCGACGATCTTATCCAAATCTTGATTCAAGTCTAATTGATGAAAATTAAAATTTTGATGATCCCGCCACTTGTAGGGGAGCATTGCGCCATTAGGCTCCTTTGAGCGACTTGTCCCAATGACTTTTTGCCCTTGATTTAGCAAATAATCTACAAAACTAGCGCCTGAAAATGAATTACTACCCACTACCACAACTGATGACATGGTATTCCTTGCTATTGAATCTGATTTTTTCGAGAATAGAGATACTGCATTAGCATGTGACCAACTACGAGCTGCAAATCTTCAGCAATTTGCATATCGTTGACTGGAAAATGCAATGGAATATCAGAAAGTGCCTTCGCCTCACCGCCGCTAAATCCCAATATGGCACAACTTTGAATATCCATTGATTTAGCCTGACGTAAAACCTTCAGAATATTTGCAGAATTACCACTACCGGATAAGCAAATTATTAAGTCACCTTTTCGCCCAAGAACTGCAAGCTGCTCAGAAAAAATCGCATCGTATGAGACATCGTTAGCCAGGCAAGTAATAACGGCTGGATTTGCAGATAGCGCATGGACTCGTAATCCCCTGCCGGTCTCTTTGGCAATACCGTACAAGTAATCATTAGCCAAATGAACTGCATTGCCAGCACTACCACCATTACCGCACAGGAAAACTTGATTTCCATCGCGCCAACAGCGTTCTACCTCTCGCGCCAAGGGCAAGACTTCTCCCCATTCATGGGAGGTCAAAATTTCAGCTAAGCGAGCTGAGTATTCTTTAAATGAAGTAGACATAAATAAATTGAATTTGATTACAAAGCCAAATTAGCCTTTTCCATCCACTTTAGGTTATAAAATCGATCCTCATCCTTGAGCTCACCCTTTTGATAAGCCTCAATGATTTCCCTCACTGCATGTTCAACTGATTTCTTAGGTCTAAATCCGGTTGCCAACAACTTATCTGAATTGACGCGATAAGAGCGTGGATCATTTGATGCTGTTACTTCGATTTCCACCGGAATATACTTGGTAACAGTTTTTGCGATATCTAATATAGAAATATTTTCAAATCCCGCATTAAATACGCCCGTCACTTGTGGATTTTCTAACAAGAAAATATACAAGTCGGTAATGTCATCAATGTGGATATTTGGGCGAGTCTGATCGCCACCAAAAACAGTAATTTTATTTTTGGATAAGGCTTGCATCGTCAGCAAATTCACCGAAACATCCAAGCGCATACGTGGGGATAGTCCGCAGACCGTTGCTGGACGCACGATTTGTACCACCATGTCATCGCCATAACTCAATAGAACACGCTCGGAAACCATCTTAGTTTTGTTGTATTCAGAAATAGGCTTTAACTCCAAATCTTCCGTAACCTGATCTTCTTCTTTAACACCGTAAACACTACCTGAAGATGCGTAAATAAAATGTTTAATACCCCTACGTTTAGCTTGATCAGCTAGCTGCATTGTTGCTAGCGCGCTGACTTCCCATGTTAGCTTTGGATTTAGGTCGCCGCATGGGTCATTTGCGATCGAAGAAAGGTGAATGATTGCTTCAACCCCATCAAATGGAATGCTTTCAATGTTACGAACATCGCCCTTGACGCAATTTAGATTTTGGTGCGACTGATGGTAGCTGCCAAACCACTGTGTATCTAATGCAACCACTTTATGACCCTTGGCCAATAATTTAGGCACTAAAACATGCCCTTTATATCCACAACTACCAGTAACTAATATTTTCATTTTGATTATTTGATTATTTGATTATTTGATTATTTGATTATTTGATTATTCAAGAAATTATAACTAAACTTTATTTAGTAACGCAGCCAAAACCAGACTGATCGTTCCAGTCCAAGTCTGACGATATAGACCGCAAACCTCTATTAACCTAAAACGGTCTTTTAATTTGGCGCCACGCATAGTTATAAAAAGTGACAAGACATCAGAATTACTTCTACTCATTTCAACTTTTGCCCGATCAAGTGCAATCAAATTCTGATTGGTCCAGTGGAAAAAACGCCCTTTAAGCAACATTTTGAGTCTTTTGAGCCTAGCTAAGAAGGTGCTATTCCCCCCAATAAGCGCCCCTGAATGCTGACGATAAAGGATTTGCGGTTCTTTGTCGTAGTAAACCATCCCATCAGCTGCAGAGGTTAATTGATAGACCCACCAATCATGAGAAGCTACATCCACCAATCCAACACGCTCGAGTATATCCTTAACCTTTTGATTAAAGACCATTGTGTTTCCACCCGCAATCGACTGAATAAGCGCATTTCGAAAGGAAGGAGGGAATCCAAAGAGCGGCGAAAAACCTAAAGGCTTTTTATCGGAAGAAATGTAGGCCGTGCGTCCGCAGTACAAATAAGGCCACTTTTTAGCCTTATATTCTTGCTTTGCAACAATATTGCCTACGGCTATGTCTAATTTTTCTGGCAACCACACATCATCTTGATCGCAGAACGCATAGTGATCAGCCTTAATTTCAGGATCGCACGCGAGGGATAAAAAATTCTGGCTAAAGCCCTTTTGGGGACCGCTACGGATGGTTAATTTCCCAGCAGGCCATTTGACTTGATATTGTTGCAATATTTCTAGGGTTTGGTCAGTGGAGCCATCATCACTGGCTATTACTACCCAATTTTGATGGGTTTGATCCTCCAAGGAGTCCAATTGCTCAGCTAAGAACCTAGCCCCATTATAGGTGCACAGCAATATAGCCACCAAAGGAGCATCCGAACTCAATCCTAGATTAAGATTTTTATAAATAAAATCAGTCATTTACAGTGATTTCTAAAAATTTTGACCTACCATGAGTGATAAATGAAACCCAAAGGAGATTTAACCCGATTAATATGAAGTAATTATACGAATTGGGGTGAATAAATTGGGTGCGCTATCGCACATATACCCTAAAAAGCCCTAATTTAAAGGGTAAGTGCGCCAATACCGTTTAACACCTCATGCTTTCAAATGAATTGGCTTATAAGCTTAGCCACTCTGGCAGTTTGAGGGGATAACGAAGCCATAACTTCAAGCTATTAGTGGGAATCGCATTCTCTTTGCAAGCTTTTTTAATTTCACGGTTAATTAGAATGCTGCTCTTTATTCCACTATTACTCAATCCCCCCGTCTGCATCCTTACCATTACCTCAGGCATATATAGATAGGAGATGGAGGGAATTTTGAAAACTCTAGAAATGAATTCAAAGTCACCAGCAATTTTATAATCAGGATTAAATAGCCCATATTGTTCATACACACCCCTTCTCATATATAAAGTTGGATGCGCAGGCATCATACCCATTTGTAATTTTTTGGGCGAAAATTTATTAGAGCGATATTTTCGAAGAGTTTTACGTGGATTGTGAGCAGGAAAATATTCAACATCACCAAAAATCGCTTGAATATTTTCATCTATAAATGCTGTAGCAATATCCGCCAATACGTTTGGATGTGCAAAAACATCGTCCGCATTAAGAAATCCAATAATATCGCCTGTTGCCAGACGCAACCCTTTGTTCATGGCGTCATAGACACCATTGTCAGGCTCAGAAAGTAGACTGGAAAATTGGGCCTCATGACTTTTCAGAATCCCCAAGGTTCCATCTTTGGAGTCACCATCAATCACTATATGCTCAATTGAGGGATAGGTTTGAAAAGCAACCGAATCTAATGTCTTTTTTATTGTGGAGGCCGCATTAAAGCATACTGTAATTACGGTGATTTTCATGCAGCTGCAAGCCTCTTCGTTTTATGTCAGGACTAATAACGCATAAATTTTTGCAAAAATCTCTTCACAGAACTGGGTAAGAATTTTTGCGCAAATCTGCGTGCAAATACAGAATTTGAAGACTTAAATCCTGCAAGAAAATTTGGGTACATTAAATGTACTGTACCAATAGTCTCATTAATAGCAGACTCATATGGTGAATATATTAAGTCTGGTGCTGGCGCTTCCTCAGTATAAAAGGATGAGAGGCGATCAAATTTTCCATTTTCTAAAATCTGGAACTGGTGGAAATGATAAAAAATTAATGGGTCCCCATTAATCAATGCAGAGCTATTAGCGTCACCAGAAATCAAGTATTGAGGATAATTCCAAGGCGCAATGCCGGCACCTTGATGCATTAATATGTGACAGTTTGCATATTGTTCAGGCCATGGATCCAGATACTTTTGATCGCCCATCTTTCCCTCCTCAAGGCGATAAAAACACCATTCAATACACTGTTCACGCCAACGCTTTAAACAGGCAAGGCCTTCTGTATCCCTTCGAAAGCTGACCCATTCAACACAAAACCTTCCCTTAATCTCTTGGTCTTTGAGTCTTGAGGTAAAGCGATGCTCAATAATTGCAATTGAAGCCCTACCTATCTCCTGAAACAGTGGCTCCAATGAAGAATAGAAAAAAAGATCTGCATCTAAGTAGGTGATGAATTCAACATGCTGATATTTTTCTAAAACATAGTATGGTAGGCATGGAGAAAGAGTCCAGCAATACTCAGCTACACCTCGCTGTTTTTTTACTTGCAATAGCTCGGAATCTTCTAGATCTGAGAGGGGTATCAGGTGAACATTAGTTAGACTTAATTCAGAGAGAACCTCTTCGCAGTTGGTATCCATGCACAAAACATAGATACTTGCTGATGGGCAATACTTCTGCAAACTTCTAATCATTGTGACACCCTTAATAAGATAGTTACTATCAAAAAGTGTGCAGAAATGAAATCCCATACGTTGCGTATTACAAGTTAATGATGCGGTGAAAAAGAATTTACAGCAATGATCACCCGCTCCACATCGCCTTGCGACATATGTGGGTGACATGGTATCGATAAGCATTGAGCTGCATGCTCTTCACTAATAGAAAGCCCTGTAGGATCTCGAAGCATATCAAGACATGGCTTTTGATGATGGATTGGAATGGGGTAATGAATTAAAGATTGAATTGATTGGCCGTTCAAATGCGCCTGTAAGGCATCACGATACCGAGAGGTAACCACATAAAGATGATAAACATGAGAATGAGCATCAAGAGGAGCTGATAAATTGCTAACGTATTGGTTTTGAATATTTTTTAAATATTGACCAGCAATTTCTCTTCTTCGGGCAGTGTAGCCCTCCAACCATTTCAATTTGACAGATAAAATTGCAGCCTGCATTTCATCTAATCGACTATTCATACCCACCAAAGGATGCTCATAACGAACGCTTTGGCCGTAGTTACGAAGCGAACTGGCGGTGCGAGAAAGCCGTTCATCACTTGTGACAATTATGCCGCCATCACCAAGAGCCCCCAGATTTTTGGTTGGGTAAAAACTATAAGCACCCGCAACACCAAAATTGCCACCAGGCAAATCATTCCAGGTGGCTAAATGAGATTGAGCACAATCCTCTATTAAGAAAATATGATGCTCATTACAGAATGATTTCCATAAATCTAATTCTTTCATTTGTCCGTATAAGTGCACCAAAACTACTGCCTTAGTTCGGGGAGAAATACATCGTCGCACACTGTCCATCGATAGCAATGCCGTATCAGACTCAATATCCGCTAATACTGGGGTCGCCCCCGCCCTAAGAATAGCCAATACTGTCGCAAAAGCCGTCATTGGAGTAGTGATGACTTCATCGCCTGGACCAACATTCATGGAATGCAGGATGATTTCAATTGCATCCATTCCATTGCCCACTCCAATGCTATATTTAGTTTTACAGGTCTGAGCCCATTCTTTTTCAAATGACTCTACTTCAGGTCCCAATACATACCAGCCGGATTTGATTACTCGATTAACCGCGAGTTGCATTTCCTTCTGAATCTCATGTGACTCCAGTTTGAAGTCATTCATTAATATCATTCTGAATCTACCCAATAATGCTTGTAATTATTGCGGTAATAATTCAAGCTATTTTCCAAACCTACGTTGAGTCCAACTTTAGGCCGCCAACCCAAATCTGAAGAAATTAAATCAAAGTTACTGTAATAGTCGCCGATATCAATATTTTTTCGTTCCGCCGGAAATGGAACCAATTCACAACTACCGGCTCCATTAATATCAATTAGTAATTCAGCCAAATCCTTCAGTCGTATAACTTCACTGCTGCCTAAGTTATAAACCTTACCATTGCTATTTTCGCTTGCGCCAGCCAATAAAAGTGAGCTCACGCAATCATCCACATAGTTAAAGTCGCGCAATTGCAGGCCATCACCAAAGACTTTTATAGGCTTTTCCTCAATCAAGAGTCGCAACCATATCCCCAAAAAAGTCTGGCGAGCATCCTTTACACGCATGCCTGGCCCATAAGTATTGGTAAGACGTAAGGCGCAGGCCCTTATTCCGTATACATTATTATATAAAATGTGATACCACTCCCCAGCCAGCTTATTGATGCCATTAACATCCACTGGACGAACAGGGTGAGCCTCATCCACAGGTAGATACTCTGGTTTCCCATATAGCTGCCGAGTACTTGCAAAAATAATCTTTAATGCTGGGTTCACTTTCCTGCATACCTCTAAAATTGCTAACTGTGCAGCTGCATTGATTTCTAAATCCGATTTAGGATCCAACATCGAATCGAGATGACTTGTTTGCCCCGCAAGATTAAAGAGGAAATCCACCCCTTTTAAAAGGTGCGTCATGGCATATTGATCGCGGATATCGCTGATATTTACGGTGACTTTATCTTTAATATCATCTATGTTAAAAATATTCCCACCGTAAACGGGTATTAAACTATCAACTAAGGTTATTTTCGCTCCATAAGCGAGAAGCGCACGAGCTAAATTGGATCCAATGAAACCTAATCCACCAGTAATTAATATCTTCTTATTGGCGTAACAATTTATCACTTAAGAATCCTTAATGATCAAATCCAAAATCAATGAATAAAATTATTGCTATGACAAAGTCCAAAATGGGGATTGTTCACATTATTTAAAAAGTATCATTTTAATCTTAGCTAGTAGTCTAGTTAAAAAACTTCTCTTGGACCTTCGATAAAATTTTTCAAACTCTCCAAAAGCAATCTCAGAAGAAATAACAGGTATATCCACAAGCTCTACAGGTTCGCGCGTCAGGTCAACGTCAAAAATCTGAGTAGGCGAACAATGCACTCCCATGCCATCAAATCCCATGTTTTGAATCAAGCTTTTTCCAGGATATAAAGTTACTCTATTTGCAAGAAACGCTGAAGCGTACCATTTTACAGCCCAAGAATCATTGCGACCTCTAATTTGATCAGCTAGCATTTTTGAAAATGGATATGCACCATTAAAGTCAAATTGAGAAATAAGATTATTAGACTTGAGATCCCTAATTAGAAGCGAACCATTCTCATTAAAAAGTTTCCAACCCCTTTTCCATGTGGCCCAACCCCAACAGTCAGCACCTCTTAAAAAGAAATTTTCCGGGAGTATATTTTCAGTGGGATAGACATATCCATGTATGCTAATCACCCTATCATCATCCTTATACTTACTCAAGCCTTCATTCATAAATTTTAAGAAATAAGGCGCCACAATCAGATCATCTTCAATAACAATGATCTGATCATAAGTAGATAGAATCTTGGTGACCCCAGAAATAATCGATCTTGATAGCCCCAGATTTGAATTCTGCATCTCGACTTTAGAAGATTTAAAACCTGTAATATTTTCCGCAACAGCTCTTACTTCATTTACCAAGAGAGTATCTGCATCAGACTTTGCGCCATCAGAAAAAATAATAAGGTCCGTGTACTTAGACTCGGGGTTGACCAACAATGACTCGACCACTTTTTTAAAATGATCTGGTCTGTTATACACAAATAGCGCAATAGGAGCTGGCATTAAAATTAGGTTAATCTAAAAACACGTGATAGTTGATTTTATTCAAAGTGCTATTTTCAGATGTAAGGTTAAATAATACCTTACAAGTTTCTTTGAATGAATCATTGGAATATAGCTTCATAACAAAATCAACCAATTCATGACCATCATCTAAGGGCACCCTAGAACATGCGGATCTAAGGTTGTGAGTAGCAAGCATTAAATCAGACTCTGAAGTTTTTAGATTTAAATTATGCATAAAGTAAAACTCTAAGCTTTCATTGCGCATCTTTGATTCATCCAAATTTTGCATTGTTTTCAAGCTATGAATTAGTTTTCTATATCCCTCTTTTGTATTAGCAGTTCTACAAAATGAGTAGGCAATATGTGGATGCCTTGCACATGCTATTGAAGGGATTCCAAAATACGCCATTTCATGAGCTACGCTTCCATACACGGTAATGGCAGAAACAATCCCGCCCTCAATTAGCTGTGTATTAGTTACTTTTGGTGATATAAATTTTAAATGGGGGTATTTTCTAATCAAAGCAGCCAGCACTTCATCATTTAAGCCAATTTGGTTCGGATGTGGCTTAACAAAGTAACTTAAATTAAGAGAATCTAAAGAGTCAATAGTGAAGCAAATCCACTCCCAAAAATCATGGAATACCATGCCTGGATAAACATGAGGGCTATCAAAGAAATCATGCAAGAAAATAATGCTAGCACCTCGGACACTGGGAATACCCTGCTCTGTAATGGTGTACGCAGAATTCTTCATATATGAAAAATGAGGGTCCACCTCTCCTGCAATCTTTCTTTTAAATGAATCTTCAGCCAATTTCAAACAATTCTCTTTGTCATTTAGGAGTTCAAAATCTAATCTATAGCTAGTTGGATTTTTTGTATGATAAAAATCATCGATTGTTAAACGTTTGGAAAATTGTTGGTAATTCCCAAAAGAGCGGACCTGAACCTGATTCAATAAAGCAACTCTAACTGCAATTCCATGTTGTAAGTATGTGCTGTAGGAAGTTAAGAATAAGATAGGACGCGCCCGCAAGAAGTATTTTTGAGTAGATCTAATCACTCGATAAGCATGCCAAATTATAAATAATAAATAAAGGTCACTTAATGTTACCCTTGGGGATGGCTTAAATCTCAAATAAGTGTCATTAACCAAGTCTCCTACGTAAACATTTTTAATATTTAGTGCAAGTAGCTCATCATGGCTTTTAATTAGCCTATAAGACTTTAATGCTAAAACTGCATCCAGAAAATCAAATATCAAATTAAATTTTAAAAATTTAAACCCTATAAATGGCGCAAATGATTTATACGCATTAACCCATTTAGAACCCAAAACTAAATTGCTTGCTCTAAACAGAGTAAATCGTATGAAATTTTTAGACTCATTCACATGAAATGAACGAGAGATATATTGCTCTACGCGAAAATTTCCATATCTACTCATTTCGGTAATAATTGACCCGAATAAGCAAAAATAGTATGGGTCTTCAACATTCTGTATAAGAATTGTTGCTCCAGAAGCACAAGAGTTGGCGCTATTTTTAATGCGAAAAAAGTCTGCCATCCCTCGAATGCTGGGAGGCAAACAGAATTTATGGCTTAACCACTTAAAAAGATAATTCAATTTTTAAATTTGTAATATGTAATCAAGCTATTAGTTACAGTTTTTGAATTTACATTAACATCGTATTGATCAAAGATGCTGATGTAGTCATCATCTACTATGCCAATACCAGTCTTAGTGAGGATATCATCCAAATAATTGATGGTCTCAATAGCATTAGCAGGCCTATTCTTCAGAACATCATCAACGCTGATTGTTGGTGCATACCTGGTTACCCCCTTAAAGGAGCTGAACCACGCATAGCCAAATATTAAAATAGATTTTTTAGCAAAAATTGCCTCCCAGCCAGCCGTGCCATTGATAACAGCAACAAATTCTGAGTCCTGTATTAATTTCGAAGAGCTATAAGTTCTCTTGATATATCTTACATTTTTTAATTTCTTTAAACGCTTAAAGAACAACTTTCCTCGATAGGCCTCATTTTGCTTTGGGTTCTCTTTTACATATAAATACAAATCATTAGGCAAGATTGAGCTTAATTCCTCGATAGCTGAAATCTGATCTGCAAACTCTCCGCCCAGAGCCGAAGTAGTTAGCTCTGGCTGAAGGTGCAATGGAAAATATACATACCTCTCATTGGCAACTGGATCAATAACGGCTTTGTGCACATTGATCCTATATTGAAAACCATGGAAAAGCCGAACTAAAGCTAATGGAAGGCGGTGTGGTTTCCTCAATATCTCCTTTATAAAATCTAGAATAAAGTAAGAGCGGTCATTTAGGCGGCCTTGCATATTTACCCACTCTGATGGTTTTGGTAAAACATAATTGCTGGACCAATGCTCGCTAACTTTTGGAGATGAAGCAAAATTTCCAAAATCTTCAATAGCGGAAAATATCCAAAACCGATTTGGAAATAGTGATTGATTGCATATGATAGTTTTTATGCTCATATTTTTTGCAATCAAATAGAAAATGTAGTCATATCCTTCATGAGGAACATTAGAAAAAATTATGCAATTGACAGAATTATTTTTTAATACGCTAATGCATTGGTAAAAATATAATGTGAATACGCTATACACCTCAGCACACGATTCTGTTACATAAAAAAATCGCCTTGAATAAATATCATTAAACTGGCAATAATTTTTCTTTACCTCTCGAAAAATTTTCGATATCTCCTCACTGAAATCCGGTCTAGTGATATCAAATTTAAGACTATAAAAATCATCCCAGGTAATGTCCGCATTGGAATCATTAGAAATTGAATAGGTAATTGGCATCTTACTTTTTAATTCCTTAAGCAAGTCCCCCTTAAAGCCTAAAGCTAAAATTGATTCGCTAGACATTTGTTAGCTTATTCAGTGATTAGTTTGTAAAAGATCAACCAAATAGCTTCCAGCTAAGTGGTGTTCCAATTTCAATATCTTGATTAATTTTCTTGCCGATTACGATGGGCAAGTATTTAATGGGAAGACCTTTTCCTGGACGTATAGCTCGAACGTTGTCTTTTGTCAGAACATCTCCTGACTTTAAATTTTTAGTCACATATAGGGTACGCCTAAATTGCAATGACTTAAGTTCATCCTTAATCGGGCCATAACTTACCCTTCCCAAAGCGGCCCAAGCACGCTCTGTTTCTACAATTAATTGTTTCATCTCGCTTGGCTCCATTGAAAATACGCTATCAACCCCACCGTCGGCTCGATTTAGTGTGAAATGCTTCTCAATGACTGTGGCCCCTAAAGCCACGCTAGCAACTGAAACGCCCACTCCTAAAGTATGATCAGACAATCCAACTTCACAGTCAAATAACTCTCTCATATGTGGAATAGTTAGTAAATTTGAATTTTCTGGGGTAGCTGGATACGTACTGGTGCATTTGAGTAGGATAAGATCTTCACATCCTGCATCGCGAGCCGCATTAACGGTGTCCCCTAACTCCGAAATACTTGCCATCCCCGTAGAAATAATAACTGGCTTTTTTGTAGCGGAAACCCTACGAATTAAGTCTAAGTCTGTATTTTCAAATGAGGCAATTTTGTAACATGAGACACCAAGCTCCTCTAAAAAATCAACTGCGCCTGCGTCAAATGGAGTACTAAATGGAATCATGCCATGATGTCTTGCTCTTTGAAAAATTGCTTGATGCCACTCATAAGGAGTTTGAGCTTTTTCATACAACTTAAAGAGCGAGCTTCCGGCCCATAGACTTTTTGGATCATCAATATGAAACTCACGTACATCCAAATCCAAAGTCATCGTATCGGGCGTATATGTTTGAATTTTTAATGCATGCGCGCCTGTTTTTGCTGCTTCATCAACAATTTCGAGAGCGCGCTTTAGAGACTGATTATGGTTTCCCGACATTTCAGCAATAACAAATGGAGGGGCCGATGCTCCAATCAGCCTTCCTGAAATTCTTATTTCATGTCTCATATTTGACCTCTTTTTTATAGGTTGATTCGCAATTTTGGTAGCCTAACTTTTGAAACAAATGATGTGATGCCTTATTTCCTCCTAAGACTTTTGCACGAAATCCTGTAATGCCCTTGCGATTCTCGAAAACCCAACGCTCACCAGCTCTCAATATTTTAGAGCCCACTCCTTGAGAAGCTAAATCAGGCGCGATATAAATTGAGATTTCGACCTCAGTTCCATGCTCATCAAATCGAATCATTCCCAATAAATTACCATCATTTTTCTGGGCGATCAAAATATGACGATCTGGGGCAGTAATTACTTTTTTAAACCATTCAGAATGCTGCTCAAGTGATATGATTTCCGAATTGGCTGATGCCGATCTTATGCTGGGATGATTTCGCCAGTGATACAAAATATCAAGATCATTAATCGTTGCCTTCCGCAATTCAATTTGTGGATATAACTCATCCATTACGCGAGAAACCCCAAAACCATCAATAGCATATTGACCACTGGATGCAATCAATTGACGCAAACTTGGATTTTCCATCAGGGCAGCGATATGATTTGCAAGCGATCCCTCAAAATCTTCCTGATTGATTTCTGGGCCATAAATCAACCCTTGAGCAGCCGCATCCTTAATTAATCTCTTTTGATTTTTTGCTACCTCTAGCGTAATCGTAGGTAGGCCCAAATAGCAGCGCTCCCATACTGCAGTTCCACCAGCACCAATAGCCAAGTCAGCAGATACTATTAGATTTGCCATTTTTTGAGTTTGCACAAAACAATTAAATCCTTGCTTCTTACAAATTTTCTGGATTCCAATTAAATCTGGGTGAGAATCACCTATTACTACATTGACGCTGCAGTTATTAAGATTGCATAAAAGCAATGAATTAAGCACCTTCATTGTGTAATTTTCAAAATCAACTCCACCCATAAATACTAATATTTCATTTACTATATTAGGGGATGAATTACGAACTTGATGAGTCTCTATAAATTCATCCCTTAATAGGCAATATTTTGGACCCAAAAGCAAACGACAATGTTGCGGAACTTTTGACTGATATCTATCCTCATAATTAAGATAAAAATTTTGATCCAATAAAAAGTCGCAATCATGATTTCTATCAGCAAGATCATCGATCACAAATATTTTTTTAGCGTATGGCCTTAAGACAGACTCCCACTCGATATCAAGCGCGTAATGATCAACAACCAATGTATCCCAATCGCTCCCTGCTAGAGCTTGAATAGTTATTTGGGCGTCAGTATCTAAGGATGTTGGTATCCAGTGCCCATGAGTATTAGCCTGACCCTTGCTCTTAGATACAACTTCAGCCAATTCAGAGATTGGATAATACTCATGCCCTTGCCTGTCCAATTGATCAATTAATGATTGCGGAAGGGGGTAGCAAATAAAGCGAGTATGAGCCCCTCTACGTTTTAGCCAGTTTGCAACAGTCAAACATCTTACAAAATGGCCGGTTCCAATTTGCTTGCTAGCATCTAACCTGAAAGCGACCCTCATAACAAACCAGTTAAATTTTTACGGACATTTATTCCTGCCAAGGCCATCGCTTGTTTTGCTCCAGCAGGGGTTTGCTCTGTAAAATGAAACATACTGGCTGCTGCAACTGCTGAAGCTCCAGCATTATTAACCGCATCAATCATGTCCTGATATTTACCTGCACCGCCTGATGCTATAACGGGTACATTTACTGCTCTAACCACATCCTCAATTAAATTTAGGTCATACCCACTCATTGTTCCATCGTGGTCTATAGAGGTTAACAATATTTCTCCTACCCCCAAATCCACCAACTCTTTAGCCCAAGAAACTGGATCTCGGCCAGTATTTACTTTTCCGGCATGGCTAAAACAAAGGGGCTTATTGTTATCGCATCGACTAACATCCATGCTGGCTACAATGCACTGCGATCCAAAGCGTTTAGCACCCTCTTGGATTAAAGCAGGCCTATCGTATGCCGCAGTATTAATACAAATCTTATCAGCCCCGGAGTGCAATAAAGTTGAAATTTGATTTATGTTGTCTATGCCACCGCCAACTGTAAAAGGCACAAAGCATTCCCTAGAAAAATCAGCTACCGAATCACCGTCCGGCTTACGAGCCTCATTGGTCGCAGAAATATCAACAAGGATTAGCTCATCTACATCTCGAGAGTTATAAACCTTAATTGCCGGAAGTACAGAGCCCACTCGCCTCCAGCTATTAAATCCAACCCCTTTAACTAGGCCAAAGTCTTTCCATAACAGCGTTGGAATAACTCTAATTTTTAACATGGGACATATTCCATGAAATTTTTTAAAAGTTTTCGACCTGCTTTTGAACTTTTTTCAGGATGAAACTGACATCCAAAGATATTTTTATGTCTCACGATAGCAGCAATATCACAGCCATAACTTACTGTTGCCAATAAATGATGTCTATGTTCGACAACCATTCCATAGCTATGAACAAAATAGAAATCAGATTCATCTGGAATTTCTTTAAGAAGAAAATCTTCTTGTACTTTATGCACTGAATTCCACCCAACGTGTGGAATTTTAAGGGTGCAACCAATGGCATCTAACTTCACAACCGATCCTGGAATAAATCCCAGACCAGAAAACTGCCCGCCTTCCTCACCAGTACTAGCTAGCAATTGCATACCCAAACATATTCCCATTATCGGCTTTTGATGATTGCTCACAAGATCCCTGAGAGAGTCCGCCCAACCCCCCTCTTCAAGTCTAGTTATGCCCTCAGAAAATGCTCCCACGCCAGGCAAAATAATCCGATTCGCATCATAGAGCATTGATGGGTGATTTGCTATGTAGGCATCTGCTCCAATTTCCTCCACACTTCTTTGAACGGAGCCTAGATTACCAATGCCATAATTTATTATCGCTACCTTCATTGATTATCGTAATTAACCTTCTCAAGATTACCTTCTCGATCTTTAATCAATGCACCGGAAGCGTCGCACTTAAATATTCTTTTATTGGTAAATCGATCGCACAGTGTAATAAACTCGTCGACGGTCATTTCTAGTGGCATCAAAATATCCGCTAAACTTTTCCCTAAATAGGTCCAAGGAAACTTGCCATCACGCTCTTTCACTATCGACAATGCATCCTCTCGCGTTATTCGATCGCGTCGAACATGCAAACAGGCTATGTCGGTTGCCCTAGAAAATCCAAATTTGAGGAACTTAAAATAATCATGAATTCCATGCTGATGATTATCTAGATTTTCATAATTAACCATACTACCTTCTACCGGCCCACTAAAACTCTTAAACCCGTGAGCCTGAGAAATTAATAAATTAGATAGCCCATCCCACTGCAAGTAGTGCCCTAAAAATAGCCCCGTTACACCAACAGATTGCAATTCTTCGTCCGAAGGATATTGGTAAAGGAGAAGATCCCTTTTGCTAATGCCATAGGCATCCGAAAGATCGGATACGCGCAACCCCAATAGCCCGCCAAATTCTTCTAACCAACGACGACTTAGTACATTATTTTCAGCTGCGGCTGCAGGCCCACCATATTCATTTTGAGAGTTTTCACCCCATATAATCAAGGGAATCTTAAATTGCACTGCGGCACGGACAGGGATTGTGAAAATTCCCACATGTTCAGGCCATGCAATATCACCCACCTCAGTTAATCCAATTCGATTTAATTTCGATCGGACCTTGGGATTCGGAGAAAACTCCATATGATCCACCCCTAAGCGCTTTAAATTTTCAATATTCTCCCTGCCAATTTGGGATAAATCACATGTTGAGGATGTCACGCAAAGTGGATTTAACCCCAACTGCAGAACTCTAATTACCTGGAACGTACTATCCTTACCGCCACTTACGGGTACAACACAATCCCATCCCCCATCCTTGCTTCGATATTTTTCAAGAATGGAAGTTAATTCATTTTTTCTTGAAATCCAATCAACATTCTTTCTGCTCTCATAGGCTCTACATGCATTACAAACCCCCTGTTCATCAATATACAGGTCTGGTTTCGTGCTTGGCATCACACAGCGAATGCAATAACTTAACATTTTTCTTTTCTCACAAACGGTAATTAGATGGCTTTATTTTGCAGAACTTAATAGGGTGAATATTTTTTCCGCAATCTCCCAATCCTCAGGAGTATCAATATCTTGCACTCTTAATCTAGGCAGTTCAATGAATTGGCTTTTATTAGAAAATATCGGCGCCTTTGATAACCAGGCATTTTTAGTGCCCCAATAAAACTGGCCCGCATCGTGAAATACTCGAGGTAAATCTTGAGAACGCGTTAGATAATGCTCAGGGAAAATCATCTCCAAGCCACCACACCCTACTTTAAAACCTCTAAAAATAGGCGCCGTAAATTCAGCGGCTGGAAATACATATTGCCAACCTCCCGATATCAGCAATTCTAAACCGCTCACCAAATCATTAACCTCTATAAAAGGAGCTGTAGCATAGATACAGCAAAGCTCAGATGGAGAATGTCCTTCATGTACCAGCAACTTTACAGCATGTTCCATCACATCAGCAGTCGTGGCATGGTCATCGGCCAATTTAGCGGGCCTAATAAAAGGGGCCTCTGCTCCGCAGGTTATAGCAATCTCTGCAATTTCAGAATCATCAGTGGAGACTATGACACGATCGAATATTTTAGAATGCTGGGCAGCCATAATTGACCAGGCAATCATCGGCTTTCCATGGAAAAGCTTTATATTTTTGTAAGGGATCCTCTTACTGCCACCCCTCGCAGGAATAATTGCCACTCTCATTTCTGGATAGCTTTAATTAACTGCGTGACTACCCAATCCTGCTCCTCATCTGTAAGACTACTAAACATGGGCAAACTAATTGCTCTTGAGTAATATTTTTCAGCATTAGGGCAGTAGCCTTTACTAAAGCCTAAATTTTGATAGTAGGGCTGCAGATAGACCGGGATGTAATGTAAATTAACGCCAATTCCAGCATTACGAAGCTCATTAAAAACATTTTTGTGAGAACTGCTAATGAGCTCTAAATTTAATTGAATTACGTATAAGTGATAAGCGGAGTATGTGTCTTTAGCAATCTTTGGCAAAAATACCGGCACATCTTTTAATAATTTTTCGTAACGATGCGCAATCGAGTTTCGCTTTATAACAAAGTCGTGCAGCCTACTCATTTGACTCAATCCCAAGGCAGCTTGAATGTCAGTCATTCGATAGTTAAAACCCAGATCAATTTGCTCATAAAACCAAGGTCCATCTGGAATAGACACCATCTCACTTTGTTCGCGAGTAATGCCATGGCTTCTCAATAACTGCATTTTTTTTGCCAAACCTAAATCATTGGTAATAGCCATTCCACCTTCACCGGTGGTAATAATTTTGACGGGGTGAAAACTAAAGACTGTAATGCTACTAAATTGGCATGAGCCTACTTGTTGATTTTGGTAGCGCCCTCCAATAGCATGCGAAGCATCCTCGATAATCGAAAACCCATACTCCTTACTTAGATCATAAAAAGCCGCCATATTGCAAGACTGTCCACCCATATGAACTGGGATTAATACCTTTGGTAATAATCTAGCCTTGCGAGCATGCTCAAGCTTGCAACGCAAAGCCTGCTCACTCATATTGAAGCTATCTAAATCCACGTCAACAAAATCAACTTTAGCGCCACAATAAACTGCACAATTTGCACTTGCTACAAAAGTAATTGGACTCGTCCAAACAATATCGCCAGGGCCTACACCCAATGCGAGACATGCCAAATGAAGGGCGGAGGTAGCATTGCTCGTAGCAATGGCATGCTTGGCGCCCACGAAATCACGAACTGCAACCTCAAAAGCTGGCACTGCAGGCCCCTGAGTTAAAAAATCTGACTTCAATACATCAATGACTGCCTGAATATCGGCCTCATTTATATCCTGCCTACCATAAGGTATTAGCTTGGTCATAACTTCCCAACAATACTGAGATTGTTATCGATCCATAATCTCAAATCATCTTTAGTCATCCATTCTGGATTGTTGTCAGAGGAATAAATAAAATCAGGTGGCACGATTTTTCCGTCACCTATTCTTGCTGGATCTTCATGCCAACTATGAATCGCTGGCAAAATTTTGAAATGAGAATCATATTCATAGGTGTAAGGAGCATCTTCTGTGCCGATCATTTGCTCGTGCAACTTTTCTCCTGGACGAATGCCAACAATATCAAACCTAGCATTCGGGAGAACGGCATGAGCAATATCAGTTATTGTCATTGATGGAATTTTTTTAACATAAATTTCGCCACCTATCGCATCCTCAAATGCACGCCATACAAGCTCAACACCCTGATCAAGGGTAATCATAAAACGGGTCATTCGAGTGTCCGTAATTGGTAAGACACCTTTATCTACCAAAGACATAAAGAAGGGAATAACAGAGCCGCGTGAGCCCATGACATTTCCATATCTAACAACACTAAATCGCGTCGCATCTTTACCAGAATAGGAATTTCCTGCGACAAATAATTTATCTGAGGCTAGCTTTGTTGCGCCGTATAAATTAGCCGGATTGCTAGCTTTATCAGTTGAGAGGGCAACCACTCTTTTCACGCCCTGGTCAATGCACGCGTCAATTAAATTCATTGCCCCAAAGATATTTGTTTTAACGCATTCAAATGGATTGTATTCGGCAGTAGGCACAATTTTTGTAGCGGCAGCATGAACCACAAAGTCAACACCATGCAAGGCCCTGGATAATCTATCCTTATCACGAACATCCCCAATAAAAAAACGGACTCGCCTATCATCAGGAAATTGCTTAGCCATTTCCCACTGCTTCATCTCATCACGTGAAAATATAATTAATCTCTTAGGGTTATATTTAGAAAGCGTAGACTTTACGAATACGTGACCAAAAGATCCTGTACCACCAGTAATTAGTATTGTTGAATTTTTTAACACTTCCCATCCTAAAAAATTAAAAACTGAAAAATTTAATAATTTCACCTTAAATAATGCGGATTAGCATTTAAAAAAGCGTGACTTATTTTAGCCTCAATCACCAATTCTGGCGACCTAAGTGAATTTACTAACTGAGAAAAATTTTCTTGATTTTCACTATAGCCAGTGTGGCATTTGCTATTATTTTTGCCCACCAAGAGCTCCATCTCTAAAACAGCATCCATGATCTCCTGCGAGGTATTATCTTCCCACCATACATCATTATCTATATACTCCTTTTCAGACGAGTATTGGTAAACACCTAGCTTGCATATTTCAGTTGTACTTAAATATTTCTTATTAGAGACATAGAAAAACTTTTTAGGTATAAAAAGTGGCACCTGGTTGATGCCCACACAGTCCATATGACCCCATTCAGAAAAATTCACATAAAGAACTGGCTTTCTAAAGACCATTGGAATGGTATCTATACCAGAGCCAGTACTGACCATAAACTTACATTTAGAGAGAATATATAAATCCAACAAATCCGATCTTAAAGGGGAAAAAGCATAGTCAATTATGTTTTTTGACTCGCCTCCAAGCCTATTACGAGCATTTTTGCCCATTCTGATGCATTTGTACCCCAACTTCACCATCTCTTCCATTGCATCAATTTGAGTTGTGATATCTGAGTCTCTAAAAGATGGCCTCGTTGAACTACCGCCATGAAATTGTGGATCGCGCGCAAAAAAGGCAATATATTGATCGCCATTGCTCAAGCCAAGTTTTTTAAGCTCTCCCTCTGCAAAATTTAATTCATCTTGACTGAATTCAAAATGAATTTTTGAATTTGGTAGTGAGTTATGGATATCACGTAATTGCCATGGCCGATATAAACGCCATGTTCTAAAAGGGACTAAATGCCTAGTTTTTGGATTATTTTTAATCAGGAATAGATATGGATGCTTAATAATCAGCGCTGGTGCTATATTAATATATTTTTTCCAAGCTCTATAAATATATTCATTAGCTATCACTTTGTTTCTATAAAAAAAATCTGCCGTCCTGGGTAAACCAGTTAAAAAACCACTATCTTTCTCAGATAAATATATTTCGAAAGGTAAAAAATAATGGCCAATAGCTCGCGTTTCAATCTCCCCCAATCTTATTATTACAAGAGGCCTAATCAGTATTAACAAGAAATAAAAAATTAAACTATAAATGAACAAAGATATCGATTTAATTTTTCTTAAAATTAATATTGTCACCAGAAACCCCTGTGGATCCTTATCTAGAAAAATTTTAGCCGCCTTTAAGGAGATTTAATTTAAAAATTTATAATTAACAAGCAATCGGACTATAAGTACTAGGACGGCAAAAGTTCACCGTTGCGCACTTCAAAAATCCTATTACAATTTTTTAAAGTTTGAATTCGATGTGAGACGATAACTAACGTAATTTCTTTACTTAGACTTTGAATAGATTGCATCACGGCATTTTCAGTATCCGAATCAAGAGCACTTGTTGCCTCATCCAAAATGATAAATGCCGATTTTTTGTACAATGCTCTCGCTATACCAATTCTTTGCCTTTGCCCGCCTGATAATCTTACCCCACGCTCCCCAACTGTTGTTTCATATTTTTCAGGCAGTCCATTTATAAAGTCTTCTATTTGAGCTGCTTTTGCAGCTGCACAGACTCTAGTGAAATCTATTTTTTTAGGATGCTCACCAAAAGCAATATTAGATTTAATGCTACCATCACTTAGAAAAATATTTTGCGGGACATGCGAAATATTTTTTTGCCACCTAAGCTCCTCTCCAGAGTTAATTGCATTTCCATCAACAGATATATTTCCAGATTCAGCCCTCAATAGACCCATTACAATGTCAATAAGGGTACTCTTACCGCTTCCAGTTTGACCAATAATCCCAATTCGGTCACCTTTATCTATATGTAAATTAATGCCCTTTAATACCCAATTAGAGCTTGCAGAATATCTGAACCAGATTTTATTTAAATCAATACCAATTTTGAAATCCAATCTTTCAGAGTCAGTTAACCAATGTTCTGACGGCAATGGTTGTTTTAAAAGATGTAGCGTCTCTGTGAGCGATGCCTGCATTCCAAGTATAGAAGCCCATGCAGCATAGGCTTGCTGCAAAATTGGTAAAAGTCTTTGTGCCCCAAGAGCAAAGATGCCTAATAACAAAACCATCTCACCAAGATCTGAACTCTTCGCTGCTAGGTAATAGGCTATTGAGATGATCATAATCATGCCTATCGCTTCGATAACATATCTAGGGCTTTGACTTATAAAATTACTTTTAGCCATTGCAATTCTCATGGGTTCGTCTGATAACCTATAAACCCTCGAATACTCCTCTTGAGAGCCGTCAATTAATACATCCCGAATTCCACCTAAACCCTCCTGTAAAATTCTCACCACAGATTTAGCATTTTTAGCAATCACCTGACTATTTTCATTCAATTCCCTGCGGCTCATAAATACTATTCCAAAATAGATCAACCCAAATCCACCGAGCGCTAAAAACGTAATGGTAGGATTAACGGACATTAGCGCCATTAGAATTACCAGCAACAATATGAGAGAGGAAACAATTGTTACGGTTAAAGTCATTGCATAAACTGCATTTGATGTTCCCGAGGAGATGCCGACTACAAGTTCGCCGCTATTTCTATTTATATGAACAACATACGGCTGGAAAAGAGTTCTTCTAAATATATCCAAGCCAATATCCATACCTACCGCACTAGATAAATAATTAGAGCGCCAAATTAATACCAGTCTTAAGACTCCAGCAAACAATACTGCCACACCAAACAATATAGAGAATGGCAAAAGTATTTGATCGCGCGCATGGATGTCAAAAAAATTTAGCATTGGCACTGCTAATGAATTGTGCAAAATCTTATCAGGATTGGTGAGGGCTGCTAAAAATGGCAAAACTGCCCCAATACTAATTACTTCGAATAAAGAGGCAACCAACATTAGAAGTAGAAGTTCATAAAATTGAATTCTGCGTCTTTTAGACAGAGTTCTCCACAAATCTTTTAATAGAAGTAAGACTTCCTGCGAACTGATTAATCTCGATGTAGTCATACGCTTTGCCTAAGGAAATCTTTTGAGATCGGCCTAGAATTCGGTAACGGAATCCACATTTATGATAAGAATTAAACTTTTGGGAAATCTTTAATTACGAATATAAACAGGCGTACAATTATTCTAACACCAAAAAAATACCCAATAAATTATAAAAAATTGCATTCGATGGGTACGATCAGAAACGATACATTTTTATGTTTTAAAAAAAATTGCAATGTCAGCATTTTTTAGTCTTTATTAATAGGGCATTGTTGAAATTTAATCACAACCCCGCTAGAAAATGCTAAATAGAAAATCAATTCCTCAAAAAACACTCTTTGGCTAATTTCAGTAGTGCACCAAATCAGCAAAAAACTAAAAAGCACGCAAAATGACATTATTAGCCAAACTTGAGGGGGCTTGTCTGGGTTTGCCAGCGCAGACTGGAGTCTTGTTAAACCACTAAATAAAGATCCAAAAATTAGCAATATTCCTGGGATACCAATACCTAGCGCCAAATCTAGCCAACCACTATGACTTTGACTGAGGCATGATCCAGGCCAAAGTTGATTTCCGCGCTGCCGAAAAGATCTCTCAATTAAACCGTAACCTAATGGATATTGAGCCACCAACTTTGCCGCCTGAACTCCCCATGAAATCCTCTCATAATTTGTAACTGAAACCACCTGACCCAAATCATTATTTGGGTATCCCATAACAGATCCACATTGCCAATTTGGAAAATGGGTAGTTTGAACTGCAATTTTTGCATCAGAAAAAAGGGTTCTCCAAGAAGGGTTCTCTTGAATATTTTTAAATATAAAAAATCCAGAGATGAGGATCACAACTAAAACCAGCACGATACTTTTTAAAGGCGACACTTTTATATTTTTAATAAATATGAGAGCAATGAAAATTAATATAAAAAGAAATCCGTACACCATGCCATTTTTTATATTCTCCTTATAGAAAAGAAAAAATATTGCCGCTACTGTTGTCATATAGAAGAGATTGCCCATACTCAACCAAACGCCATCCCTAAATCTGAAATAAATTTGTCCTAAGGCAATCGCGAGAACTGGCGCGCAGAACCCCATATATGCAGTCTTAGCAACATAGTAAGGAGATGGAGGCGTGCTGGGGGCATATAAACCCCAATATGGCGCGATTTCAATTGCATAAGCCTGTCCAAGCCAGACTAACGCACATTTCAATAGATAAATGAGGGTCGGCATTACTAAGCCCAAATAGAAAATAATCCAGGTCTGTTGACGCACCTTTGGAGAGCTCTTGAGAATGGCTAACCCAAAACCAAAGGCAAAAAGAAGAGCTAAAAAACTACGCTTCCAAACACTCGTATATTCTTCATACTGCATTGCAAAATTATTGCTGAAAAATATCAAATGCAAGGTCATCCATCCGAAAAGAGCCAATAACAAAATGATGGGGAGTGCTTGTGGTAGCTTAATCTGCTTGCGGAAATAATATATCTGATAGACCCCAATGACGGCCCCCAAGATTAGGCAAGCATTGCGAACTAATATCGTATTAGGAAGAATCCAAATTGCATAAAGCACAGCAAAACAAACTGCCTGGGTGTAAACCCAAATATTAGCAATAGGCCCATCTGCCAAATTAGAGGTAATATTTTTTGTCACAGCTTTCCCGTAGGTAGAGCCTTGTAGAAGACCTTTTAACTGACGGCCAATTCTCAAGACGATCTTTCTGCTTATGCATTCGAGT
Source organism: Polynucleobacter sp. UB-Tiil-W10 (assembly GCF_018881605.1). GTDB lineage: Bacteria > Pseudomonadota > Gammaproteobacteria > Burkholderiales > Burkholderiaceae > Polynucleobacter. The sequence goes on along the minus strand of NZ_JACVPZ010000001.1, from coordinate 1,152,696 downwards.
GCGTTGCCAAGAAGTCTGCATAAGCCTCTTTGAGTCCAGACTCTAAATCTACCTTAGCCTGCCAGCCTAAGCGATTTAATCTGCCTGAATCCATCCATTTTCTGGGGGCGCCATCGGGTTTTGATGAGTCAAATCCAATCTTACCTTGATAGCCAGTGGCTTTTGCAACCGCACTTGCTAACTGTGCAATCGTGACATCATCGCCATAGCCCACATTAATATGACTTTGCATTGGCTGAGTATGCTGACCATAAATATCTTTGCTCAGCTCCATTACAAACACCGAGGCAGCGGCCATATCATCTACGTATAAAAACTCCCGCTTAGGGGTTCCTGTTCCCCAAATGAGGACTTCAGGCGCATTTGCTACTTTTGCCTCATGGAATCTTCTAATTAAAGCTGGAATAACGTGACTATTTTCTGGGTGGTAGTTATCACCAGGCCCATATAAATTCGTTGGCATTACTGAACGATAGTCAATGCCATGACTTTGTCCATACTGACGGTTATAACTTTCACATAACTTAATGCCCGCTATCTTTGCAATGGCATAGGGCTCATTGGTGGACTCTAAAGTTCCTGTGAGAAGTGCATTCTCGGCCATAGGTTGCGGAGCGAGCTTGGGATAGATGCAACTTGAGCCTAAAAAGAGAAGCTTTTTGACACCTGCCTCGAACGCCTGATGAATGACATTAGCCTCCATCATGAGGTTTTGGTAAATAAATTCCGCTGGAAAAGTATTGTTGGCATATATACCCCCTACCTTTGCTGCAGCCAAATAAACCTGATTAGGCTTTTCTTGCTCAAAAAATGTTTTCACTGCAAGCTGATTAGTTAAGTCCAGCTCGGCATGCGTTTTGGTAATGATATTGCTGCAACCTTCAGCTCGTAAGTTTCTAACGATGGCAGAGCCCACCATGCCACGATGGCCAGCTACGTATATCTTTTGGTTAAGGTCTGAGCGCATTAAGGTGACTATTTTTTAAAGATTCGTTTTCGGAGTTTTTCAGTATTCATGGGCGATTTAGTTTTCTTTGCCGACCGATACTGAATACCCGTGCTTTTGTAATAGCGCATGTTGTTTGGCTTGATCTAGGTCGTTAGCGACCATCTCAACAATCATTTGATCAAGTGTGATTTCTGGAACCCAACCCAGCTTGGCCTTGGCCTTGGCAGGATCGCCCAAAAGGGTTTCTACTTCGGTAGGACGGTAATAGCGTGGATCAATCTGCACAATCACATCGCCAACCTTCAAGCCCGGAGCTTTATCGCCCTCGATTGCGACCACAGTAGCCTTTTCGTTCTCAGCAGCGCCTTCAAACTTTAAGCTGATACCCAATTGCTTGGCGCTACGGGTAATAAATTCGCGAACGGTAAATTGCACACCTGTTGCAATGACAAAGTCTTCTGGTTTTTCTTGTTGCAACATCAACCATTGCATGCGCACATAATCTTTGGCATGACCCCAGTCACGTAATGCATCAATATTACCCATGTAAAGGCACTTCTCTAGACCTTGAGCAATATTAGCAAGACCGCGCGTCACTTTTCTAGTGACAAAAGTTTCACCGCGACGTTTAGACTCATGATTAAACAAAATACCATTACAGGCGTATATGCCATACGCTTCGCGATAGTTCACAGTAATCCAATAGGCGTACATCTTGGCAACGGCGTAAGGACTGCGTGGATAAAACGGCGTAGTTTCTGTTTGGGGGATTTCTTGTACCAAACCATACAACTCAGAAGTGGATGCTTGATAGAAACGGGTTTTCTTTTCTAAGCCCAGAATTCGAATAGCTTCTAATATCCGCAATGGACCCATTGCATCAACATCTGCAGTGTACTCAGGTGACTCAAAAGAAACAGCAACGTGAGACTGTGCGCCCAGGTTATAAATCTCGTCAGGCTGACACTCTTGAATAATGCGCACCAAATTACTAGTGTCAGTTAAATCGCCATAATGCAAAATGAGGTCTTGATGATCAATATGCGGATCTTGATAAATATGATCAATACGGTCTGTATTAAAAGAGGACGCACGGCGCTTGATGCCATGAACAACATACCCTTTTTCTAATAAAAACTCAGCAAGGTAAGAGCCGTCTTGACCGGTAATACCGGTGATGAGGGCGACTTTTTGTTTACTCATAGGATCTCTTTCTTTTGCTCTGGGTATTTATTCTGAATGCTATGAACAGTTCTAATTTCTGCCATAGGTATCTTCGAAACGCACAATATCGTCTTCGCCTAAATAACTACCCGACTGCACTTCAATAATTTCCAAGGGCTCAGTACCGCGATTGGCTAAGCGGTGAGTTTGCCCTTGAGGAATATACGTACTTTGATTTTCTTTGAGGGTAATTACTTGATCACCATTGGTAATTTCCGCAACGCCTTTGACCACAATCCAATGCTCTGCGCGATGATGGTGCATCTGTAAGGAAAGGCTGGCTCCCGGTTTCACCTGGATACGCTTGACCTTAAAACGCTCACCCTCATCCACACTGTCATACCAACCCCAAGGCCTCGCGACCTTGCGATGCAGATTCTTTTCTTCTCGCTTTTGCGCCTCTAACTGAGTAACAATATTCTTTACATCTTGGCTATTGCTCCTATTAGCAACAAGTACTGCATCTGCAGTTTCAACAATCACTAAATTCTCAACTCCAACCGCGCTTACTAGTCGACTGCTAGCGTGCACTAATGAATTCTTCGAATTTGTGAGTAATGTGTCGCCACTAGTTACGTTTCCATCCTGATCTTGCTGACCTACTTGCCATACTGCGTCCCACGCCCCCAAGTCATTCCAACCAGCATCGAGCTCTACCATTTTGATGGGGAACTTTGAACCAGGGCACTTCTCAATCACAGCATAGTCAATCGACTCACTTGGGATGCCCTCAAACTCTGCCTTACCTGGACGAATAAAACTATAGCTAGCACTCTTATCCTCAGTTCTTGCTTGCCATGCCTTTTGGGAGGCTTCAAAAATATCCCCACGAAAATCCTTTAAGGCCGCAAGCCAAGTACTGGCCCTAAGAACAAACATGCCGCTATTCCAAAGATAGCTTCCCTGCGCTAAATAGTCTTGAGCAGTTTTACTGTCAGGCTTCTCTACAAAGCGATTTACCTTAAATGCATTGTTTTGATCTTTATCGCCAGTGCGCTGAATGTAACCATAGCCAGTTTCTGGTGCTGTTGGTGTAATGCCTAAAATCGCTACAGAATTGTTGGTTGCTTGAACCGTTTCAATACAGTCCCTCAGCGCATTCGTAAATGCCTCTTTGTTTTGGATGGTTTGATCAGCGGGAGTGATGACCAAGATTGGATCCTGATCATTGGCCAGTTCATTAGCGCAAAATGCAGCCATGCTTAAAGCAGGTGCAGTATTACGTCCTACAGGTTCTAACAATAAAGTGGCTTTAATCGAAGGTAGTTCACGCAACTGATCAAGCACTAAAAAACGATGCTCTTCATTAGTAACTACCAGTGTGCTACCTAAAGTAATTTCCGCTTTCTCGAGCGAATTGACGCGCTCCACTGCCTGCTGAAAAAGACTCTGGGAACTGCCATCCCCTGATAGCACTAAAAATTGCTTAGGAAAGCCCGAGCGGGACAAAGGCCAAAGCCTAGTTCCGGAGCCGCCGCACAAAATGACTGGAATCACTAATGCCATGTAGGGTTAAAAGCACTTTTTATGCTTTTTATGAAGAAAAGCTGATTTTAAAGGGTTTATTGCCGCTCTTTAGCAAAGCTTGGGAATTTATTAAAATTCATTTGAGCGCACAATGGGCGCTAGTTGTTATTAAAACTAAAATGACTTTCAGGAGCCTTCAAAATGAGCAATATCCCCAAAATTAAGCTACGCAACTCATTAACCGAATGCGGTCAGTCAATCCGCAAGGAAAATGCCGGCAAATACCAAAACTACGCCATAAAAGACTGTATTGCCTCAATTGCTGCCAGCAAAATCAAATAATCAATCGCCCCATTTGGGGGTTATCCAAAAGAAAAAGACTGCAGGTTTGCACCATGCAGTCTTTTTTTTGCCGAGCACCCAAGGCGCTCAGAATGTTGACTAAAGAGCCGCTTAAGCCTTTTTAGCGTAAGCAGAGCACCAGCCTTTACCAGCAACTTGCTTACCAGCAAACAAAGAGCAACCGCCTGCAGCCGCATCGGCTTTACCTTGAAACAAGGCACAGTTGCTGCATTGCTGACCAGCAGCGTATTTAGCATACTTCGCTTTGTCTACTTTTGAGGCATCAGCCTTGTAACCCAAAGCAGCAGCTTGTGGATCAGTTTCAGCAACCATGGCTTGGGCTTGAACTTTACCGTTCAATGCCAAAGTACAGGCACCAGCAGCAGACAAAATCATAAATTGGCGACGACTATTTTTCATGGATTCTCCAAAAATAAATCAGTAATTAACTTGCAAGCGCATCTTTAAACAATGCACACCTTTGAAAACTAAGGGTGATCATAGTGGAGAAGATTTGCGGATGCCAGCCGTCACCCAAGTCAATGATTTATATAGATTTATAGATGAGAATTGTTCTCATAAAAAAGTGAATGCAAGGCTTGGTTATTTCCAGCCCTTTAAGTTCATGCATCCTATCCATTGCCTAATGTGCGTTCCAGAGGGAGTTTCTTGATAATCTTCCTTGCACTCTTTTAAATCCTTGTTGTAGGTCACTTTATTGTTTTTAGCGGGATCTTGGTTTTCTGACGGAAAACTCGCACAAGAAATAATTAGCGTCGGTAAAAAAAATAAAGTCATTAAACGATGCAAATGATTCTTCATTGAATTATTTTCGATCAATCAAAGCCAAGAATTCACGGCGTAGATTGGAATCTTTTAAGAATGCACCACGCATCACACTATTAATCATCTTAGAATCGCGATCCTTCACACCCCGCCATTGCATGCAAAAGTGATCCGCATCCATTACGACGGCGACACCGATGGGCTTAATCTTTTTCTCGAGCATGTCCGCCAACTCAACTACAGCCTCTTCCTGAATCTGTGGGCGGCACATGACCCATTCAGTCAGCCTAGAGTATTTCGAGAGTCCAATCAGAGCAGATTCCTTGCTTGGCAATACTCCAATCCAGATGCGGCCCATGATTGGGCAAAGATGATGAGAGCAGGCGCTACGCACGGTGATGGGACCAATAATCATGAGCTCATTTAAACGGCTCACGTTAGGGAACTTGGTTAAGGTCGGCTGATCTACATAACGACCATTAAAAACCTCTTGGACATACATCTTCGCAACTCGGCGACAGGTATTTTGGGTGTTGTGATCATTTTCAGTATCGATGACTAGACTTTCTAAAACAGCCTGCATCTTCTCTGCCACCTCATCTACCAGACCTTCCAGTTCGCCTGGTTTGATAAATGAAGCAATATTGTCGTTTGCATGAAAGCGGGCTTTTTGGGCTTCGATGCGACGACGAATCACCACAGATAATGGCAAACCAGATTCGTCTTTGGCGGACTCTTTCTTAAACTCTTTCTTTTGAAGAGTACTTACTTTTTTAACTACTGGCTTTTTTGTTGGCATAAAAAATACTTTGTCTCAATTTTGAATAGTTCTGGTGATATCGGTGAATGGAGTTGTTTTAATTGCTTGTCTATTGAGATGCTTAGATCTGAAAAAACAAGCCCACCACACAAATCATTCCAAATAGCCAAACAATCGATCTTGTGGTTGGCCAATTGGCTATATAGCAAATAAGGTAGGCGATACGCGCAAGTACAAAACCCATCGCCAACAAGTCGATTCTGTCTTGCGGGGCATGAGCAAGCGAAGCAATAATTACTGCAGCAAAGAAAAAAGGTAAAGACTCAAACAGATTTGCTTGCGCGGCATTGGCTCGAGCCCTAAAGCCGCTTTGTTTGGCAAGCCACTGTCTAGGCATGGCATTGTCGTAGCCTTCAAAACCTTTTTTGGCAATGCCTGCCGCTACATAAGGTAGAAGACCCATCAAGAGAACGCAAGCATAAGCAATATTCATAGTCAGTTTCTTTGCATTCTTTATTTAGGTACTTTTTTGGATCCAATACGACTCTCATTACCATTGAGCAAATTTTGAATATTGCTACGATGGCGCCAAATCAATAGCAAGCACACCACTAAGAGAGCTATAGCCATCGGCTGAAAGCCGAACAAGAAAACAAAATAGATAGGGCCAAAGATTGCAGCAGCTAATGCTGCCAAAGATGAGTAACGCATAAACATCGCCACAATAATCCAAGTACTCAGGGTTGCCGCGCCCAAAATCCAGTTGATGCCAAACAGAATGCCGCATGCTGTTGCTACACCTTTACCACCTTTAAATCCATGAAATATTGGAAAGAGATGACCTAGAAACACCGCAACCACAACCCCACACAAAAGCCACGAGTTCATTGTGGAGGTAAGAGATTCATCTCCGAGTAGTACTCGTGCCAGCATGACAGCAAAGTAACCCTTTAAGGCATCACCTGTCAGCGTTAAGACGGCAGCTAACTTATTACCAGTGCGCAGAACATTAGTTGCGCCTGGATTACCAGAGCCATATGAATGGGGATCGGGCAAGCGCATGCACTTACTCACCACCACCGCAAATGAAATAGAGCCTATTAAATAGGCAATCGGGATAAGCAAGAGATCAAGAGTCAATTCCATACCCCTATCTTAAACACTTATCCCCCGGATGTACCTAAGGCGAGTGATGGTATAGACCTCCTCAAACACATTAAGCGCGAATAGCCTTATACGCAGCAGAGGCGGCATGGACCATACTAGGGTGCAGTATTCCCAACTTTGGAATTTGCCCAAATGGAGCATGCGGCGGCACCGTGAAATACCGGTCATTAAACGGCAACTCTATGGCCTTGCCTAAGTCAAACTTGGTGTCATAACTCAACCCAGCAACCTCATATGCGATAGGGTTTTGTTTTCTTGCAATCAGAAATTCCCCTTTAAATAAGCGATTGACTTTTTGGCTCGTCCCATAAGCTACTTCAGCAAAGAAATCACCATCCTCGCTCTCTTTGCTGGCGAGAATAAGTGCTGGTCTTGCTTTAGGTTTTGGTTGAATGCTATTGGGGAAGTGACACCAGACAATTTCACCGGCTACCGGTTCAGGCCACCAACGCATTAGACTCCCTCAAAGAGACTGCTACGAACAATGCCGCCTTTGGCTTTAGGTGCAGTTTTCTTGATTTGCTGCAACTGAGCCATCGTTAAGGCACCATCATCAGCAGCATATTGGGGTAGAAATTTACTGGCCAGCTCATGCAAAGCCAAATGAATCACCTGTGTTTCATCTACACCCAAGGTCTCAGCTAAACGCTTAGCGGTTGAGCGAGTTACTCCAGTGACGCTGTCTTGCGCCCTATAGCGAAATGCAATTTGGGCAACTGCAGATTTCATAAACCCTCCCGTTTAATATATCTTAAAGATATCAGTTAAAACCAGATATGTCAACCCAGCACACAGGGGGGAATTAACAGCAATTAAACGAATCCGTTCTCGCCAATTGCAAAATAACTAGGGCTACGAACCTCGGGGATGGTGCTGTTGATGAATCGATTTAAGGCGTTCGCGGGCCACATGGGTATAGATCTGGGTGGTTGAAATGTCAGCATGCCCCAAAAGAAGCTGAACCACCCTTAAATCCGCCCCATGGTTCAGTAAATGAGTGGCAAAAGCATGGCGCAATGTATGCGGTGATAGTGCAACAGCAATATTAGCCACAGTGGCATAGCGCTTAATCAGCGCCCAAAACGCCTGGCGGGTTAAGCCAGTGCCAGTGTGGCGCCCCACAAAAACAGCATCGGTCGTTTTGCCTTCCAATAAGGGAGTACGCGCTTCTGCCAAGTAACGTCTTAGCCACTGCCCTGCCTCTCCACCAAATGGCACCAAGCGCTCTTTACCGCCCTTGCCGTTGACCACTCTTACTACACCTTCATTCAATCCTAGCGCCACGGTTTTTAAAGAAACGATTTCTGAAACGCGCAAGCCACTGGCATACATCAACTCCAGCATCGTGCGATCACGCAATCCTAGTGGAGTTTCAATATCAGGAGCATTGAGTAATGCAGTAACTTGGTCCTCACTTAAGGTCTTCGGAAAGCGCGGCGCTTGTTTTGCTGCGCGCAATCCAATACAGGGATCGTTCTTCACTAAATTGATGCGAAGTGCGTGGCGATAAAATCGCTTAAATACAGTTAAGCGGCGATTAGCAGTGGTGGCCTTGTCCGCACGCCGAGACGCTATATACGCTGTGAGGTCTTTTTCCGTCACCCCGTAAAGATCTGGGCCAGAGTCCTTATAGAGCCACTGGGCCAATAACAATAGGTCTCTTCGGTATGCGGCCAAGCTATTTTGAGCCAAGCCATCCTCTAGCCAGCAAGCATCACAGAAGCGCTCGATGGCCTCTTGGCTTGCTGGAGCCATTTCATTCTTAATATTTTTAGAAATTGGCATTTAATGGTGCTAAGGAACCAATGCTAACCAACTACTTCGCGACTTCTTCCAGCTTCTCGGCAAGCCATATCTTCATCAAAGATTGGTATGGCACATCAAGCTTATTTGCCTGCAACTTAATATTCTCCAAAATACTTTGAGATAACCGGAGTGAAATTGAAGTAGTTGTTGGCTTCAGATTTGGCATTGTGACTCGCACAGCCTTTGATAAATCAAAATATTCTGAAGAATCATTCTTCTCCCAGAATGCGCGCTCTTCTTTTTCACTCTTAAACTTCGGAATTGCTTTACTAGGCTTTTTCATAAAATGCCCTCTCTTTCTTACTCATTGGCCTTGCGGAGACGACCCTAATTAAAGTTGCACTCTTTCGCAAGGTAAAAACTATGGACAAAAAAACACCAACAGAGGTGACTCCTAGGGCCAAAAAACGTTGCTCGTCTTCGCTATGCTTTTCATCACCAGAAACCAACAGGGGATGATTAAAGAAAACTTCTTCAGCCTCCCCTTGGGTTACACCATGCTTTTCTTGACTCTTATAAGCATTTCCAGCATCCCACTGGAATCCAACAATTCGGTGGAATTCAATCATGTATGTATATTATCATAATATACATACACTTTTCAGGCAAGAGGGTATTAAATAAAAATTTGCGTAAGCTTAGTCACGGAAATTATTAAAGCCCAATGGCGCTTCGGTTACTTCTTTTTTAAGTAGGGCCATTGTTTCTTGCAGATCATCGCGCTTAGCGCCTGTGACACGTACTGCATCACCTTGAATACTGGCTTGCACTTTTAGCTTGCTGTCTTTGATAATGCGCACAACTTTCTTCGCTAAATCTGAAGTAATTCCTTTTTGAATCTTCATAGTCTGCTTGCGCTTATCGCTACCAATGGTTTCTGTTTTGTCATCTTTGAGATAACGTACATCCACATTACGCTTTGCCATTTTGCCAATCAGCACATCGCGCACTTGACCTAATTTAAAGTCATCATCGCCAAACAAAATGAGCGCTTCGTCTTTTTGCTCTACTCGACTATCAGAACCTTTGAAGTCAAAGCGGTTGCTAATTTCTTTATTAGATTGCTCAATCGCATTTTTGAGCTCAACCATGTCTGGTTCACATACAACGTCAAATGTCGGCATTTTTACTCCCTATTTACCTATTTATATTCTCGTAATCTTTACATTTTGCAGATATTTTGGCGCCCAGCTAAGGCTTATTACTGTCTATGCTGCCAAAAAATTTGCACTAGATTCTTTTACGAATAAGATTGTGGCATGAACCGTGCTCAAAATGCGCCCCTGCCAGCAAAATTGACCCCAAATCTAGGGTTGAAGCACCGCAACACCTTTGGCTTTGATGCCAATGCAGAGCTGGCTTACGAAATTACCTCGCCCGAGCAAATTCCAGCAATTATTTCTGAAGTTAAGAAGCAAAAACTCCCATGGCGGATTTTGGGTGGTGGTAGCAATGTGATTCTTCCCGAGAATCTACCTGGTGCAACCCTGCTCATGAATATATTGAGACAAGAAGTCCTCTCGACTGATGAGAACGCCACCTTATTGGCGGTGGGTGCCGGGGTAAATTGGCATGAACTAGTTGCTTGGACGCTAGAAAATGATCTGCCTGGCTTAGAAAATCTGGCGCTCATTCCAGGGACTGTCGGTGCATCCCCGATTCAGAATATTGGGGCTTATGGTGTTGAGGTTGCCGATTACATTGAATCTATCGAAGCTTTTGACGTTAAAGAACATGCCTTTGTCACCATCACAAAAGAGGCATGCCAATTTGCTTATCGCGATAGCTTCTTTAAGCAACACCCCAACCGATTTATTGTGACAAAGGTCGTTTTTAAAATACCCAAAGCCTGGGAACCTCGGATTCATTACGCAGATCTTGCTAAACAATTTCCTGAGCATTCCAATCCGAGTCCGGAAGATATCTTTTTAGCAGTTTGTAAGATCCGCACCCACAAACTACCCGACCCAAAAGTCATTGGTAATGCGGGTAGTTTTTTCCAGAACCCCATCATTCCCAACGAGCAATACGAAACCTTGCTTAAGGCGCATGCAGCGCTAGTTTCTTATCCAGATATGCCGGGAAAACGAAAGCTTGCAGCAGGATGGCTCATTGATCAATGCGGCTTTAAGGGTCAACGCATGGGCTCTGTTGGCGTCTATGAAAACCAAGCCCTTGTGCTAGTAAATCATGGTGGTGGTTCCGCCCAAGACATCCTTGGTCTTGCGAAATGTATTCAGGACAAGGTGCGAGCGGAGTTTGGTGTGAGTCTAACCATAGAGCCCAATATTCTCTAGCAAAGCTTCTTAATTTTGACTCTATTCATAGTGAGTCCACATTCTCAAAATACGAACAGCCTTCTCTTTACGAAACACTTCATAAACCAAGCGATGTTGAATATTAATTCTCCGAGAATAGGCCCCCTGTAAATCTCCAATTAATTTCTCATATGGTGGCGGATTTTGAAGTGGGTCAATCTCTAAAAATCTTCAGTAACCTTTGCACCCTATCTTGAAGCTCTACTGCGGAGATTTTTTGGCATCTTTGATGGCATATTTGGAATAAACCAGATTCCAACTCACCACTTCAACGCCTTTTTACTTTTACTTAAAGGTTCAGACATAGCTTCCTTAATCGATTCACGCATATTGGGGATCGCTAAGAGATAGAGGGTTTCTTGAATTACGCTCCAATCCTCCTCCGAAATTAAGACAGCGTTTGCCCGCTTACCCGAAATGATCACTGGTTTATGGGTCTCAGTCACCTGATCTATTAGTCGATAAAGACCGGCCCCTGCCTCGCTTGCGGTAAATGTTGTCATGCTTTTCCTCTTTTGCAATATGACGCGTAAAAGTGTACGTATTGTCTAATCAAGAGTTTTCTGGGGTTATTTGTATATCCACAAAACGAACTTCTGCATAACCTTCGGCCAAGCGAACTTCGAATATATTTTCTGAATTCAACTCATCTGCTTTACGTACTGCATGCAATTCTTTTTTATCCTTACTCAAAATCACCGCATATCCTCGCTCTAGCGTTCTCTGTGGATTCAGCATCTCTAGTTGCGACTGGTAATGTGTTTGATTGCGCTTCCAATTTTCCATGCGCACAGACCAGGCCTGATTAAGTCTTTGTTGCCATCCCTGAATTTGCTCGCGCATCCGATCTGGGTTTGGTAAGGCATGGGTCAATCGCAACGCCAGTTGATCTAAGGTTTGCGCTTCGCGTTCCACTCGTTGATTAATCCGCTGCAGCAATGCTTGCATAATGGCTTCAAGCTCTTGCAGCATTTGATCTTTCCGAGGCGCGGCAAGCTCTGCAGCACTAGTCGGCGTTGGGGCACGTAAGTCAGCAACAAAATCGGCAATCGTGAAATCCGTTTCGTGTCCAACACCACTCACCACCGGGATTGACGAATCTGCAATTGCATATGCCAACTGCTCATCATTAAATGCCCAGAGATCTTCAATACTGCCCCCGCCCCGCACTAACAAAATAACGTCAACAGCATTTTCTTTTTCAGCTGCTTTGAGCGCTGAAATAATTCCGGCAGGCGCATCTACCCCCTGAACTAGGGTTGAATAAATCACAATCGGAATGTGAGGGGCTCTTCTAGCTAGTGTACTTAAGACATCTTTTAGTGCTGCCGCTTGTAGTGATGTGATGATGCCAATTGATCTTGGATGGCTAGGAATCTCGCGTTTGCGCTCATCATCAAACAAGCCTTCTTTTGCTAATTTAGCCTTGAGCTTTAAGAAAGCTTCGTAAAGCCCACCCATGCCGGCGCGACGCAAAGTTTGAATAGTGAGCTGAATATCCCCACGCGGAACGTACATTCCCAGATTGGCGCTGACTTCAACCAAATCCCCGGATTGGGGCATAAACCCAACTTGACCATTACGACCGCGGAACATCACGCAGCGAATCTGGCCTTCCTCATCCTTTAAGGAGAAATACCAGTGCCCGCTGTCATAAGCCTTGAAGTTCGAAATCTCCCCGCTCACCCAGACGGCATCGAAACGGTCCTCCAAAGAGGCAGCAATGGCGCGGTTTAGATCGCCAACACTTAGAATTTCCCTTGATATTTCCGACATTTTTTCTCTTCAATCCACTAGCCATTGAGCCTAGAGGCCATTAACATATCCACAGATCCCAACTCGACCTTGGTTTAACGATTATAAGTAAGTAATTACTGACCCAAAACGTCTCATAAATCCAACATACCAATTGCAAGTCATTGATTAATAAATAAATAAATTCAGCTAATCAACCGAGTTTTTGGAGAAAAATAACAGGGTTTACCATCAATCAAGGACTTACAACGCCAATCCAAAAAAGTTTTGCACAGAGTTATCCACAGGCTAGCTTTCAGAAACAGTCTTTTTAATTCAGCTAAAGTACTGAGCTTATGTACTCCATCTTACTATCCGCAGGCTGGCCAATTTGGCCCCTCTTAATTATTTCTATTTTGGGTATGGCTATCGCCTTAGAGCGAAGCTGGTACTTACGCCAAATACACATTTTTCCTAAAAACTGCCTTGAAACTGCTTTTTCACTTGCTAATCAGATCCTTAGCCAAAAATCAGGGCCTGTCGTAAACGAATTACAAGTTGCCGATTTGGCTCAAACATCTCCAGCAGGCCCATTGCTCGCGTGCGCCCTAAAAGAAAAGTTGAGCGGCAGCAGTCCCGATGCTGCTTTGGAAGAGCTGCAGGCGATCGCACAAACGACCTGGCTGAAGCTAGACCGCTACCTTGGAGCGCTAGCCACGATTGCAACAATCGCACCATTACTGGGGTTGTTTGGCACAGTCGTCGGCATGATTGAAATCTTTGGTAGTCAGGGCGCTATTAATGGCGCAGCAGGAAGTCCACAACAACTGGCACATGGCATTTCAGTAGCTTTATACAACACCGCCTTTGGATTGTTAATCGCCATTCCTGCTTTAGCCGCTTGGCGTGGACTGCGCGCAATGGCAAACCAACGTCAACGCGAGTGCGAAGAATTTACACGCCAACTCTTTAAGAAGCTTTACCCAAATAATTCCACTAAATGAGTTGGTTAGAAACGCATCCCCAAGCAAGAAGAAGATTTTCTTTAGGAAGTAGCTCGGCTCCTATAGAGCCAGAGATCAATCTCATTCCTTTTATTGATGTGCTGCTAGTAGTGTTGATCTTTCTGATGATCTCTACTACCTTCACGCGTTATCAAGAGCTTGCTATTACATTGCCGACTGCTAACGGTAGTGAAAGCCAAGCTGAGACGAAACAAATACATATTGCCGTCAGTCGTGATGGTCGCTTTGCAATTAATGGCAAAGTAACGGATCGCTCGCAACTAAGCGCTTCGTTAGCTCAGTTGACTAACCAAGGTAGCCCAAAGGAAGGTGCAAGCGCACTACAAGTCAATATTGATGCGGATGCTAAAGCGCCCCATCAAGCTGTTATGAGCGCTCTTGAGGCAGCACGAGATGCCAACCTCTCCAATATTGTGTTTAGCAGTCAAACTAAGAAGTAAATTACGAATCTAGAAAATATTGTCCATGTCCTTTTCGTTTTTTCGTAAAGCACCCAAGTTCTGGGAAAAGCGCGGCCCTACTAGCTTATTGCTATGGCCGCTCTCATGGCTTTATGGTTTGGTGTTGCGTGTCCGCAAACTCATTCAGGACATAGGCTTAGTAAAGCAAAAACCTGCTTCAGTACCCGTCATCATTGTGGGCAATATCCGCGTAGGCGGCACTGGTAAGACTCCGATCGTTATTGCACTAGCAGAAAGATTGCAGCAACTCGGATGGAATCCTGGGATTATTAGCAGAGGATATGGCTCCTCTGCACAAAGCGTCCCCCTACAAGTCAACAGTCATTCAGATCCAATGCTGGTCGGTGATGAGCCTGTCTTGATTGCAAAACGTACGCATGATCAATTTCCAATTTGGGTTTTTCCAAAACGCCAGAAGAGCATTCAATCTTTGCTCAAGCATTCGCCAAATGTAAATGTCATTATTAGTGATGATGGCCTCCAACATAGCGGCTTAGCACGCTGGCCAGCGCGTGAAGGTGGGCGCGATATCGAGTTCGTTGTGCGTGATGGACGGGGTGAAGGTAATCGCTTTTTGTTGCCTGCGGGTCCCTTGCGCGAACCCGCAACACGTGAACGAGATGCCACTCTATTGACTGGAAGAACCAAAGCAGGCGCTCATAAAGTTGGCGCTCAGGATGAATATTTTTTAGGGCGTCGCGCATTCTCCCTAGAGAGCAGATTAGGCAATGCTTATCAACTGATCAACCCAAGTCATCAGCAGACCCTTGCACAAATTGCTGATAGTTATTTACCCAACAAGATTACTGCTGTGGCCGCCCTAGGTAACCCGCAATCCTTTTTTGATGATTTGCTCAAACAAGGTATTGCTGGAAAATCGATTCCCTTACCTGATCATGCGACCTATACCTCCGAATTCTTTTCCAAGATCAATGCGCAATGCATTCTGATTACCGAAAAAGATGCTGTGAAGTGTGCAAACATCAGTGATGAGCGTATTTGGGTAGTGCCGATGTCGCTATCACTTTCAGATAGCTTGGCTGACTGGCTGCAATCCATCCTCCAAAGACCCAACCCCTATCGCTACACCTTGTAGTTTTGAGCTACATAGCACTACACTACCTGATCACCTATTAAGAAACGCCATTAAAGAAATCATGGATAAACGACTGCTCGATATTTTGGTTTGCCCTTTGTGCAAAAGCCAACTGCATTTAGATGCTGCTAAACGGGAGTTAATTTGTAAAGCGGATCGCTTGGCCTATCCCATTCGGGATGATGTTCCGGTGATGTTGGTAGATGAAGCGCGCAGCCTAAGCGCTGATGAAATTGCTTAATTTATTGAACCTCATTTTTCAATGAACGCTGACGCAAAAGCTCCCGATTTTTTAGTAGTGATTCCGGCTAGACTAGGATCAACACGCTTGCCACGAAAGCCATTGGCTGATATTGGCGGTAAGCCCATGGTGATTCGGGTGGCTGAACGTGCCAAGTTATCGCTTGCACAAAGCGTAGTTGTTGCAACGGATTCACCAGAGATACAAGCTGCTTGCGATGAACACCGTATTGAGTGCTTACTCACAAGCGCAGATCACCCTACTGGTACAGATCGCATTGCAGAAGTTGCGCAGCTACTTAAATTACCTAGCAATGCATTAGTAGTAAATGTTCAAGGTGATGAACCCCTCATTCCTCCAGAACTTATTAATCAGGTTGCTCACACACTGGCAGATCATCCGCAGTGCGCTATCTCAACAGTTGCCGTACCAATTACTGACCCTGCCGAAATTAACAATCCCAATGTGGTGAAAGTCGTTCTCAATCGCTCAGGGGAAGCGCTCTACTTTTCAAGGGCACCAATTCCCTTTGTAAGAGATCCGCAAAGTATCCAAAAAATAGAACATTTACGTCATTTAGGTATCTACGCCTACAGAGCTGACTTTTTGCAGGCCTATACCCGCCTAGAACCTGCACCACCGGAGCAAGCCGAAGCCCTAGAGCAACTACGCGCCCTCTGGAATGGCTATCGCATAGCGGTTCACACCGCCCCTGAGGCCCCGCCAGCAGGTGTAGACACCCCAGAAGACCTAGATAGGGTACGGCAATTGCTAGCTGGCTCTTAAGCGTATAAACCTAAGCCTCGGTCGTTTCAAGCTTCTCGGGGATAATCCTAGTAAATAGGTATCTAAGATCCCAACAAAATACGGGACAATGTCAGCTCTTCTAAGGGGAAAACAATGCGGTTGATTCTGCTCGGTGCACCAGGTGCTGGAAAAGGCACACAAGCTCAGTTTATTTGCGAAAAATTTGCTATTCCACAAATTTCCACCGGCGATATGTTGCGCGCTGCTGTGAAAGCAGGAACTGAACTTGGTATTGCTGCTAAAAAAATTATGGATGCAGGTGGCCTTGTTTCTGATGACATCATCATTGGCCTGGTTAAAGATCGTCTGACTCAACCCGATTGCAGCAAAGGTTATTTGTTTGATGGTTTTCCAAGAACCATTCCGCAAGCGCAAGCCATGAAAGATGCTGGCGTACCCATTGATTATGTTTTAGAAATCGATGTGCCATTTGATGCCATCATCGATCGTATGGGTGGTCGTCGTGTTCACCCAGCTTCTGGCCGTACTTATCACATCAAATACAACCCACCAAAAGTTGCGGGTAAGGATGATGTGACTGGTGAAGACCTTATTCAGCGTGATGACGACAAAGAAGAAACCGTTCGCAAGCGTCTGCAGGTATATGACGATCAAACCCGTCCATTGGTTGAGTACTACTCATCATGGGCAGCACAAGCCAATTCAGCTGACAAAGTAAAAGCGCCCGCCTATCGCAAGGTAAGTGGTACTGGTAGTGTTGAAGACATTACTGTTTCTATTTTTGCCGAATTGAAGTAATTCAATCCGCATCAGCAAAAAAGGACTGCAATGCAGTCCTTTTTCTTTTTTAAGCCCTTCTCACTTCAGTTCTTGTTATTTCAGTTCCTTTAAGGCGCTCTCAAAAGACTCAATGTCTGCAAAACTTCGATACACAGAAGCAAAGCGAATATAGGCAACCTTATCTAAACGTTTGAGCTCACGCATCACCAGTTCACCCACGCGCTCACTCGGTATTTCCTTTTCACCGAGACTGAGAAGTTTTTCTTCAATACGCGCAATAGATTCGTCTACAGAATCCGAGGAAACGGGGCGTTTTCGAAGAGCCAACTTGAGCGAGCTTGCTAATTTGTCGTGACTATATTCAACCCGGCTACCGTTTTTCTTGACGATTGCTGGGAGCGCCAATTCAACGCGCTCATAAGTTGTAAAGCGCTTATCGCATTTTGCACAACGGCGGCGGCGGCGAATGGTATCGCCTTCGTCAGATACCCGGGTATCCAATACCTGAGTATCTTCGTTATGACAGAAAGGACAGCGCAATTATTTCTTCTTTTCTTTGATTGCTTAACCGTAAACCGGGAAGCGCTTCGTCAATTCAGAAACCTGAGCACGTACCTTGGCGATATTGTCTGCATCATTTGGATTATCCAAAACATCAGCAATAAAGTTACCCACTTGTCTTGCTTCTGCTTCCTTAAATCCACGCGTAGTCATTGCAGGTGAACCCAAACGTATACCGCTCGTCACCATTGGTTTTTCTGGATCGTTTGGAATGCCATTCTTATTACAAGTAATGTGCGCTTCACCTAAAACACGCTCAGCTTCTTTACCAGTCATTTTCTTGGCACGTAAATCCACCAACATCACATGAGAATCAGTGCCGCCAGAAACAATCCGCAATCCACGAGCAATCAAGGTCTCAGCAAGTGCTTTTGCATTGGCAACCACTTGTTTTTGGTAATCAATAAAGCCAGGCTCCTGAGCCTCTTTAAACGCTGCCGCTTTTCCTGCGATCACATGCATCAGAGGGCCGCCCTGTAAGCCTGGGAAGACTGCAGAGTTAATTGCTTTCTCGTGCTCAGCTTTCATCAAGATAATACCGCCACGTGGGCCACGCAAACTCTTGTGCGTAGTCGATGTAACGATGTCTGCATGAGGTACTGGGTTTGGATAAACACCTGCTGCGACTAAGCCAGCGTAGTGAGCCATATCGACCATAAAAATCGCGCCCACTTCTTTTGCTAATTTACCGATGCGCTCGAAATCAATTTTTCTTGAATAAGCAGACGCACCAGCAATAATGAGTTTTGGTTTGTGCTCACGCGCCAAACGTTCCATTTGCTCGTAATCGATCTCTTCATTTTTATCGAGACCATAGGCAATTGGGTTAAACCATTTACCGCTCATGTTTAAAGCCATGCCGTGGGTCAGGTGTCCGCCTTCAGCAAGACTCATACCCATGAAGGTATCGCCTGGTTTTAAGAATGCCAAGAACACTGCCTGGTTAGCGGATGCCCCGCAATGAGGTTGTACGTTAGCTGCTTCAGCACCAAACAGCGCTTTGACGCGATCAATTGCCAATTGCTCAGCTACGTCCACAAATTCACAGCCACCGTAATAACGTTTGCCTGGATAGCCTTCAGCGTACTTATTTGTTAACTGAGAGCCTTGAGCTTCCATTACTGCTGGTGAGGTGTAGTTCTCAGAGGCAATCAGCTCAATATGGTCTTCCTGACGCTTATTCTCGCTCTGGATGGCTGCCCATAATTGGGGATCGGTTTTGGCTAAAGTGTTTTGACGGTCAAACATGGTGATAATCCTGATGAAGTTGGATTGCTACGTTAATTAACTTAGTAAAATCAACCTACATCATACAAAATCCACCATGACCTCTACACAAGACCTCTCATTCCTCTCTCTAGTCCTCAATGCCAGCCTATTAGTCCAGTTGGTAATGTTGTTATTACTGAGTATGTCTATAGCCTCTTGGACCATTATTTTCAAGAAAACAGCTGTTTTGCGGGGAGTCCGGCAGGATACGGAGCGTTTTGAGCGTGATTTTTGGGCAGGCGGAGACCTCAACACCCTCCTAGAAGCCGCCCAACGCAATACCCGCAGTGATGCCGTTCTGGAGCATATCTTTGAAGCCGGCATGCAAGAATTCACAAAGGGTCGTGAGATTGACGCCGCCCGCCGCGCCATGAAAGCCACCTACCAGCGCGAAATGGACCTCTTAGAGGCCAATTTGCCGTTCTTGGCATCTGTGGGCTCAGTTTCCCCCTATATCGGCCTCTTTGGCACCGTTTGGGGCATCATGCATTCCTTCCGCGGTTTGGCTAACGTTCAAAATGCCACCCTATCAGCAGTTGCTCCTGGTATTGCCGAGGCATTAATTGCAACTGCGATTGGTTTGTTTGCAGCGATTCCGGCAGTAGTTGCCTATAACAGTGCTGCTACTAATGTAGACCGCCTCTCCATTCGCTTTGAAACTTTCATCGAAGAGTTCACCAATATCTTGCAGCGTCAAACTGCAGGACGTTAGTTGAATCTACAACTGAACTCATAAGCAAAAAATTATGGCCGGATCCTCATTACGTAAAAATAAACGTCGGGCAATGTCTGACATCAATGTCGTTCCTTATATTGATGTGATGTTGGTGTTGCTAGTGATCTTCATGGTCACTGCACCAATGGTGAATCCTGGCGTTGTTAATTTACCAACCGTTGGCGGTGCGAAAGTGCAGTCATTGCCACCTGTCTTTTTAACGATTGATGCCAATGAAAATGTCATCGTACGCAAAGATGGTGACCCAGTACAAACACTCAATAAATTTGAACTCGGCGCCTTTGCGAGATCACAAGCAGAAAAATCTGCAGATCAACCGATTGTGATTGCAGCCGATAAATCCATTAAATATGAAACAGTAATGGAAGTCATGTCCAAACTCAAAGAGAATGGTGTGAAGCGTGTTGGCCTTGCGGTCAAAACCCAGTAAGGCCTAGCAGCTAGCTCTCATTACTCATGAATAGCGCCCCTACTTTTCAGCCATCCTTCTCGCCATTCAAGCGAGGACGCTATACCAAATCTGAAAGTACGAAGCGTGCGTTTACTTTCTCACTAATAGCTCACATAGGTTTACTCGCCTTTTTGGTGATCGGCATTAGCTGGAACAATACAACTTCATCGGGTGTTGAAGTGGAACTCTGGGACTCAGCTCCGCAAGTAGAAACTCCACCAGAACCAGAACTCAAAACCGAAGTTAAAGAAGAAGCCGCTGATATCGCTATCAAGAAAAAGAAGGTGGATAAAGAACCGCCTAAAAAAGAAGTGGTGAAAGAAACTCCTAAGACTGTAAAACCTCCTCCACCCAAAGAGAAGGTTAAAGAAAAAGAGCCAGAAAAATCAAAAAAGGTTGAGGCTCCTAAAGCGCAATCACCTGCGGAAACTAAAGCCAATGCTGCAGCAGAAAAAGCCCGTGCTGATCAACTAGCGCGTTTACGTGCAGCAGCTGGGGCCGAAGGTGGTAGTGGCGGTAGTGTGGGAAGCGGTGTTGGTGGTGGTGGCAACGCACCGCCAGGCTGGACCGATAAAGTGATTAAAAAGGTCAAGCCATTGATCGTCTTTAATCCGGAATCCGTAAGCGGCAATCCAGCAGCCGTGATTTTGGTAAGTCTTGCACCGGATGGAGCTATTTTGAGCACTAGTATTCAGTCCTCTAGCGGCAATGCCGGGTGGGACCGAGCGGTATTGCTTGCACTCTCACGTGCAGAGAGCCTACCAAAAGACGACAATGGCAAAATTCCTCAACGAGAAGTAAAGCTCACTTTTAAACCCAAGGATTAATGCATGTTGCGATTCGCGAAAAGACAGATACAGAGATTGGCATCACAACTGAATTCTTTTAGCTTGATCGTTTTTACTCTGTGCATGACGCTGTTTGTAAGTACGGCAACACCTGCTCTTGCGCAGATGAATATTGAAATTACTGGCGTTGGTCAATCACTCTACCCAATCGCAGTAATGCGTTTTAAGGATGAAAACAAGTTACCTATTGGAATCACAGAGATCATCCGTCAAGATTTAGCTCGCAGCGGATACTTTAAAAATACTGAGAACGGTAATGCTGTTGAAAGTGATGAGGGCACTCCAAACTACAAATCTTGGGCTGCTCGTGGTGCTGATGCATTGGTAGTGGGCTCAGTTGTTCAAACAGGCAACAACCAATTTGACATTCACTACAAGCTATTTGATGTTCGCAAATCCCAAAGCCTTGGTGGCCTAAACCTAAACTCCAGCGCTGATAACTTGCGTGCAGTAGCCCACAAAATTGCTGATGACATCATTTTTAAATTACTCGGTGAACGCGGCGTGTTTTCTACCCGCCTCTCCTATGTCATCAAGGATGGTAAGCGCTATCGCCTCGTGATCTCTGACGCAGACGGCCAAAATATTCGTAATGCCATGAACAGTAGCGAACCTATCATTTCTCCATCATGGTCACCTGATGGCAAGAAAGTGGCTTATGTTTCTTTCGAAGATCGTAAGCCTGTAATTTATGTTCACGAACTTGCTACTGGTCGTCGTATTTCTCTCTCAAATCAAAAGGGTAACAACAGCGCGCCAGCTTGGTCACCTGATGGCAAAAAATTGGCGATCTCATTATCTAAAGATGGCAACACGCAGATCTACGGCATCAATGCTGATGGAACTGGCTTACATCGCTTAACTCGCGGCAACACCATTGATACTGAACCGCAATATTCTGCTGATGGTCGCTATATCTACTTCACGAGCGATCGTGGTGGTAATCCACAAATCTATCGCATGAGTGCCGACGGTGAGCAAGCTGAAGGTGTGAAACGCGTTACATTCAAACAGGGTTTTGTAACCTCACCGCGCATTTCACCTGACGGAAAATATTTAGCGTATATCGCTAATATTGGCGGCGCTTATCGCCTGTACATTCTGAATCTAGCCACCGGTGATGCTCAAGCGCTCACCGATGGCACTAGTGATGAATCCCCCTCCTTTGCTGCGAATGGTCGCTACGTTCTGTATTCCACCAAAGTTGGCGGTAAACGCGTCCTAGCCGCTGTTTCAGTAGACGGGAACACTAAGCAGGTGCTCAGCATTCCAGGATCTGATGTTCGTCAGCCGTCCTGGGGTCCATTTATGGACTAAGACTCAGAGCCAATCAAAACTCACCCAAACCCCTCTTTAAGGGCTTAAATAGCCACTTTTGATGCTCTTGGGGGCATAATATTAGCTATTGACTCATTTATAGATTCAGCTTGTAGGAAAAAGGAAAAATCATGAAGATTTCTATCGCACGTCGCGCAGCGACATTTGCCCTCATCGGCGCAACAGCATTTCTCATGGCAGCATGCTCCAGCGTTAAATTGGACGATACCGATGGCGCTAATGGTAGCGGCAACGGTAGCGGAAAGTTTGGCTCACAACCTTGGAACGATCCAAGTAGCCCGCTTTTCGAGAAGAGCATTTACTTTGGCTTTGACGAGTACACCGTGCAAACTAAATATCAAAAAATGCTGTCTACTCATGCTAGCTACTTAAAAGCTAACCCAAAACAAAAGATCATCATTCAAGGCAATACGGATGAACGTGGCACTGCTGAATACAACTTAGCGCTAGGTCAACGTCGTTCAGATGCAGTTCGCAAATCATTGAACTTGATGGGTGTATCTGATGATCAAATGGAAGCAGTAAGCTTTGGCAAAGAAAAACCAAAAGCAGATGGTGATAATGAAGCTGCTTGGGCAGAAAATCGCCGCGCCGATATTGTTTACATCAGCAACTAATGATGACGCTTTCTCACTCAGTAAAACAAACGCTCTTACGAGCGTTTTGTTTAAGTGCCACTCTCATTTTTTTAGGCACATCTAACAGCGCTTGGGCCCTCTTTTCTGATGATGAAGCACGCAAGGCTATTTTGGACTTGCGTAAGTCGCTAGCCACCACCCAGCTTGAGTTGCAAGGGCAAATAGACAAGCTCAAGACAGAGAATGCGGAACTGCGTGGCAAGGTAGAAGAGCTTGAAAAGCAAGGCGAAGACATCAACACTAGCCAAAAAACGTATTACCAAGATCTCGATACACGCCTAGGCAATTTTGAGCCACGCACTATTACTATTGAAGGTGTAAGTGGCACAGTGCAGCCTGGTGAGAAAAAAGCTTACGATGATGCGTTGAAGGCTTTTCAAGCTGGTAATTTGAAAAAAGCTGACCAAGCTTTTTCCGCCTTTGCTGCTAAATATTCCAGCAGCCCTTATTTGCCACTCGCGTTGTATTGGGGTGCTAATAGTAAATATGCCAGTAAAGATTACGCAGGTGCCATAAGCCAGCTCCAAAGCCTGATTAAGAAATACCCAAACCATCCACGCATTCCCGCAGCAATGGTAACTTTGGGTAATGCTCAATTGGAAAGTGGTAATAAAGCAGCCGCCAAAAAAACATTTAGCGACATTATTGCCAAATATCCAGACACCGAGGCAGCTAAAGATGCTCAACAGCTCATCGCCGGTACGAAGTAATTCATAACCATGTCTAAGTTGTCCGCTGCATTTGAATCACTGGCGCCCCGCAAACTCGGCGCCCCCGCAGTCATCTTATTTTCTGGTGGCCTAGATTCAACAACTGTCCTTGCGCTTGCTAAAGATCTTGGGTACACACCTTATGCTCTTTCAGTAGGTTATGGGCAAAGGCATTCCTCCGAGCTTGCTGCTGCCAAACATATCGCCAAACAGATTGGTGTGGCTCGTCATGAAGTGGTTAATTTAGATCTCACTCGCTTTGGTGGATCCGCATTAACCGATTCTTCAATTGCAATTCCGATCACCCCAGGTAAAGATCAAGAAATCCCGGTTACCTATGTGCCTGCTCGCAATACGATTTTGTTGTCACTCGCATTAGGATGGGCAGAATCTCTTGGAGGCCTAGATGTCTTCTATGGAGCTAACTCGGTTGATTACTCAGGCTATCCCGATTGCAGACCAGAGTATGTAGCCTCTTTTGAGCAAATGGCGAATCTAGCCACCAAAGCTGGTGTTGAAGCAATCAATGATGCTAATCGCTTTAGGGTGCATGCTCCCATCATCAGCCTCACCAAAGCTGAAATCATTCAGCTGGGAAGTACTCTAGGCGTGGATTATTCGCAGACGGTATCTTGCTATCAGGCAAATGATTTAGGAGAGGCCTGTGGTGAATGTGAGTCATGTCGCTTACGACAAGAGGGCTTTAAGCAGGCCAAGCTAAGTGATCCAACTCGCTACCAAAAAAAGCATTAAGGGTATCAGGCTGCTCGTAGCTCATCATCCTGCTGAATCAAACTATCAGCAGGTATTCCTAACATTGAGTGCAGCCTCCAAATCATCTTTAATGTGAGAGGGCGCTTGCGATTCAATATCTCATATACGCGATTTAGACCGCCGATCATTGGCTGCAAATCCTTTGGATTCAAACCAGACTGCTCCATCCTGAATTTTATTGCCTCAATTGGATCTGGCGGAAGAATTGCATAGCGCTTGCTTTCATAATCCTCTATGAGCATTAAGAGAATCTCAAATCTATCGCCTTCCTTACTTCCAGATTTTGGCTCATGATCAAAATAGTAAGACGCTTGCGCTAATGCGTCTTTATATTCCGCCTTGTTGCGAATAGGTTTTAATTCTTTCATTTTTCCTCCAACTGCACTGTGCAAGCATCAATTCGATCATAAGCAGCATGACTGCCAATAAATTTCACATAAACCGCACCAAAGCTATAAGCAACAGCCACTACTAAGCGATATGCGTTTCCTTTGATATTAAATACCACCCTGTTATCAGCTATAAAACTCGCACTTCGATACTGATTCTTTATATCTTGCGGCTTTTTCCAACTGACATGCGCCACCTCGTCATACCAAGCCTTGAGTGACTGCTCAGCATCAGGATGAATACGCCAGAAATTAATTAAGTGTTTTCTCGCTATTATTCTCACCTGTTGATTTTAGTCCCAAAATGGGACTATTGCAAGTAAGGCCATTTAACCATAGAAAAAACAAGGTTTAAAGCCTACCTTTTGCACCCCAGAGCATATGAAGTATTGCTTGAGTGGATCGATGATGCTTCGTTTATTTAAACTATCAAGGATTGCAAAGGCAGAAAAACTATAAACGTAAAAATTTAAATCCGACTTAAATCTTATTGAGCATCCTAGCTACATATCGTGCAATCAGGTCTACCTCAAGATTCACAACATCGCCTTGCTTCAGATTGCCAAGGGTAGTGTTTTGCAGAGTATGGGGAATGATGTTGATATCAATCACACAAGCATTTGTGGAGTCTTCGGTTTGATTGACGGTGAGTGATACACCATTGACAACGATGGAACCTTTATAAGCCAGGTATTGCGCTAGCTCTTTTGGAGCCTCTATCCGCAGCAGCCAAGAACCATAAGCATCATTTGCTACTTGTGAAAAGTGAGACACTTTGCCAGCACCATCCACGTGACCACTGACCAAATGGCCACCTAAGCGATCGTTTAGACGCATTGCCTTCTCAAGATTCACTGGGCCGACTTTATCGAGACCAACAGTTTTATTAAGCGACTCACGAGAAATGTCTAAAGCAAAAGAATTGTCAGTTAACTGGGTGGCAGTCATACAGGCCCCCTGAATGGCGATACTGTCACCCAAAGCCACGTCATCTAAATATCCTACGGGTACCTCAACCACTAAATGCAAACCATCGCCCTTAGCTTGAGCGCTTTTAATTTGACCGACTGCAGTAATGATTCCAGTAAACATAGCGTAATTTTAGTTGTTAATTTTTAATGAGGCGCAGCCGTAAGTCAGAGCCAAATAGACTGTTGTCAATCACCTTCCAGTCCTGTCTGCTATCCAAAGAGTTCAATGGTGAGATATTGGCCATACCAATACCATCTCCCATAAAGAATGGTGCATAGTAGAGCAATAACTCATCTACACAATTTTCTCGAAGTAGAGATCCATTAAGCTTAAAGCCTGACTCAATATGAACTTCATTCATCTCACGCTCTTGAGCGAGGTATGAAAAGAGTTTTGGGAGATCAACCTTCCCAAAGGTATTGGCCATCTCAATAACCTCAATCCCTCGATCGGTAAATACTTTGGCCTTTTGTTGCATTTCAGGACTGCCTAAGCTGGCGCACACAATGATGACACCAGATTGATCAAGGTCACTCAAGATTCTCGCAGTGGTTGGAGTTTCTAATTTGGAATCAACAATCACGCGCCAAGGCTGGCGCTCAGTGTGAACATCTCGCACATTCAAGCTAGGATCATCTTCTTTGACAGTGCCAACACCAGTAACAATTGCACAGGCTTGTGCGCGCCAATGATGACCATCCGCTCTAGCAAGCGGCCCAGTAATCCACTGGCTGCGGCCATCAGGCAAAGCAGTCTTTCCATCAAGACTTGCAGCAATTTTCATGCGCACCCAAGGTAAGCCACGCATCATCCGCGAGATAAATCCCGGGTTTAAGGCCCGCGCTTCTGATTCCATCAGTCCGCAATGCACTTTAATTCCTGCGACCTTAAGACGTTCTAAACCCTTACCAGCAACCAAAGGATTGGGATCAGACATTGCCACAAATACAGCCTCTGGTTTAGCAGCAATTAAGGCATCTACGCATGGTGGAGTCCGCCCCGTGTGATTGCATGGCTCAAGAGTGACATAAATAATTGAACCCGCAGGATCATTGCCTAGGGATTTAGCGTTGGCTAATGCTTGTACCTCAGCGTGAGCACTACCCACCTTTTGTGTAAATCCTCGGCCAATTACTTGCCCTGCTTTAACAATCACACAACCCACTCTTGGATTGGGGTTGGATAAATAAAGTGCTTTTTGAGCTTCGGCCAAAGCCTCACTCATGAACTGGTGGTCAACTGCGCTGTACATGGGGTCTATTAAACCATTCAATGACAACGCTTTGCATCTCTTGATGGATCACAGATCCTCCACCGACCGCCACTACCCAGTATCATTTGGCGCTCGAGCTCAGGAACCCTGCCGTGACCCAGGATCAGTCGATTGGCTACAAATCCACCTTGGGCTGTTTTTGCCGAACCAGCCGCATTAAATAAGATGCCCCTCTTGCCTGAATTAGGGTCAATGAACTGCTTGCCGCCACTTTTAAAGTAAACAGGCTCAATATCTGCCTGAGAAAACCAAAGCTTTTCAATACACCCTGCATGAACCGATTTCCCAAAACACCCGCTTTTTACCACCCACCCTGCCTCCCAGTGCTCTTCCGAAATCGGCGCGAGGCGGACAGGTTGCCCCAAATGGAGCGCCTGTTGACGAGCAAAATGTGCATGAGCGATAAATCTTCTAGCAATGGTATCGATTTCTCGAGCCGCAATTTGCTCATGCAATAAGGGCATCGTCATCATGGCGGCGATGGCAATGATCAACATTACAGCCATCAGTTCCAATAAGCTAAATCCAGACTGTCGATTCATCTGCCGTCTTAAGCATCGATTTACATTATTCAAATACTTGCCGCCAGTTCAGGCGCGTAGCGATGCCAGTCTTTTCATCAACGACAACACCAATCTGGATTGCAGGTTTTTCTTTACTCGTAATGAGCCACCGATTTTTTCCCGCCGACTGGATAAAGCAAAGATTCTCGTTTAGCTGCCCAAGGGAAGTGATATTTTTCTCGCACTCAAATACTGATTTTTCAGCCGCTACAAATTGATTCTTTGCCAGTCGCATAGTATTTGCTTCGATTATTCGCAAAGAACTTAATCCCTCCAAATAAGTAATAAGCGATGAACAAAGCAGGAGCAATGAAAATACCCAAGCTACGATCACAAGAGGTTCCTTGTTGAAAAAGTACGCTCTAGATCTAGGTTTAATCTGACTCCATCGGTCATTTTCAGTTTGACCTTAAACAGTCTTTGGCCCCTTATATATTGGGCTTGCACGCCATTTATTTCTTCAATAACGAGTTCATTTACTCCGTTCATCAAGGTGGTGATTTGAGTACGACCCTGACGATCTAGCGATTGACATATTAGTGATCCGCCATTCACCTTCTTCCCTTTTGGGACGCCCGCCTGACGATCAACCAAAAATCCTTGTAGCGCTAATTGATTTTTGGTGCGCTCTTTTGTAATGATGTTACCAATGCAATCAAAATCAATGCCGTCCGATAATTCATGGCGGACTATTAAGGAATCAGACCCTCTAAATCCTGACTTTTTATTTATCTCTAAGGATGATTTTTTGTTGGTTTGCTGGCTTGAAATATTGCGATAACCCGCCACTCGAATGGCGCGGCCCATAAGCTCAAATGCGCGATCCGCCTCTGAAATTAAAGCTTGCGTTTTTTCATACTCAATTTGCTTGATTACCAAATCAGTGCTTGTTTTTAATAGGGGGTTGAGTAGGAGTGCGCATAGAGCGATGCCGACTAGGCATTCGAGCAGAGTCACTGCTTAAGTCCTTGTTGGGCAAATTGACATGAGCCCTACTATGTTCTTGTATTTCAAAAGCATCCCATTCCCCTCTCAGTTGCGATCTTTTACCTTCTTGTTGAGTCAGACTCAAAGCAATCCGCTGATAAGTCTCAACGGAAACCATCCAAACCCCCAAAATCATGCTCATGGCTACTAAAGACTCCAGCAAGATGAATCCTTGGTAATTTTTTGACCTCATTGCCAAATTGGGGTGCTTTTGAGCTGACATTCCCCATTTTCAAAGGGTAGGTTCCCAACAAAAACTCATACCCAAGGCACTTCCCGTCAGAAAGACGAGATATTGCAGTAGGACCGAACAACAAGCGGGTCCTGCGCTTAAAATAGAGGGCTATGCCAAATACTCTTGCCTCCACCGAAGAAATCATTACCGACCTGCGTGCCGGCAAAATGGTGATCCTTGTCGACGAAGAAGATCGCGAGAACGAGGGTGATTTAGTTTTGGCAGCTGACCACGTCACCGCCGAGGCAGTGAACTTCATGGCAAAACATGGCCGTGGACTAATTTGCTTAACCCTCACTCGCGAGCGTTGCCAACAACTTAACCTTCCTTTGATGGTTCGAGATAACGGCACATCGATGGGAACGAACTTCACGGTATCTATAGAGGCAGCTAGCGGAGTAACTACTGGCATTTCAGCGGCAGATCGTGCACTCACCATCAAAACTGCAGTAGCGCCAAATGCCAAGCCTAGCGACTTAGTTCAGCCGGGTCATATTTTTCCATTGATGGCTCAGCCTGGTGGTGTATTAATTCGTTCTGGTCATACAGAAGCTGGTTGCGATCTTGCGGCTATGGCTGGTTGCTCTCCAACCTCAGTCATCTGCGAAATCATGAAAGACGATGGCAGTATGGCGCGTCTTCCAGACTTACTAGAGTTTGCTAAAGAACATCAACTCAAGATTGGCAGCATTGCTGATCTCATTCAGTATCGCAGCCAGCATGAAAGTATTGTGGTGCGCGAAGGTGCTCGTGAATTCATTACTCCCTGGGGTAAATTTCAAGGCGTTATTTATCGCGATACTCCAAGTTCATGCGTGCATATTGCACTCGTTCACGGTAAACCTTCTGAGGCACAAGAAACTTTAGTGCGCGTTCACGAACCAGTCACTGTTTTGGACTTCCTAGAATCTGATATCAGCACCCATTCTTGGCCGCTAGCCAAAGCCCTAGAAGAACTTGCTACTTCAACCGCTGGAGTTGCAGTACTCCTAAATGCCTCAGGTATTGCAGCACCAAATGACACCGATTGGTTAGCGCAATTTCAGAAACTGAATCAGTCGCATGAAGAAGCTAAAAAACCGCTAGCCAGAAAAACTGACTTTCGAAGCTACGGTATTGGCGCACAAATTTTGAAAGATCTTGGTGTAGAGAAAATGCGCTTGTTAGCCAAGCCAAGTCCAGTGCCAAGCCTATCTGGCTATAAGCTCGAAGTGACAGGCTACAAGCCTTACACCCCCTAATATCGGTAATGCGATAAATATTTTTAGAGAATTGATATGACTAGTACTAATGACTTTGTAGGTGTATTAGAAGCCGATCTTAATGGTCAGGATCTTCGGATTGGCGTTGTTCAAGCGCGTTTCAACGAAGACCATTGTGTTGCTTTAACCAATGCCTGTATTAATGAATTAATTTCTTTGGGTGTTAATCAATCTGACATTAAGCTAGTGACAGTTCCAGGCGCATTAGAGATTCCATTTGCTCTACAAAAACTTGCTGAGACTGGTGAGTTTGACGGCTTAGTTGCTCTAGGAGCGGTTATTCGTGGTGAGACTTATCACTTTGAGTTGGTCTCTAATGAATCTGCTTCCGGTATCACTCGTATCTCTATCGATACTGGATTACCAATCGCCAATGGTGTACTAACTTGCGATACTGATGAACAAGCTCATGCTCGTGTTCAGGTAAAAGGCGCAGAATGTGCTCAAGCGGTAGTAGAGATGGCTAATCTAGCGCTAGCATTGACGCCGGATATCGATATCGAAATCAACTCGAGTGAAGAAGAATAATTCGCATGTCAACCTCTAGCCAGAACCCCTCTACCCCTCAATCTCTACCAGCCGGAAAAGAAGTAAAGCCAGCGCCTAAGCGATCCCTTACGCCGCGCCGTCGCGCTCGTGAGTACGCCCTTCAAGGCGTTTATCAAAGTCTTGTGATGCGTCGTGCCGGCAGCATTCCCAATGGCGCTGCGATTGCTAAGCAGCTCGCTGAAGATCCCGCTTTTCGTCGCTGCCAACTGGATCTTTTTCAAGGAATCTTCGATGGGGTTCTAGCCCGCACCGATGAATTAGAAGCCATCATTACACCGGCATTAGATCGCCCAATTAATGAGCTGTCTCCCGTGGAGCATGCAGCACTGCTCATTGGTGCTTATGAGCTAGCAATCGACCTCTCAGTACCTTATAAAGTAGCCATTAATGAAGCTGTAGAGCTTGCCAAGACCTTTGGTGGCACTGACGGTCACAAATATGTGAACGGCGTACTAGATTTACTAGCCCAGAAGCTGCGCACCGCAGAAACTCAAGCAGATTAACCCCTCAATCTAGCAGCACTGAATCCTGGCCTCTAAGCTTAATACGCTTGGAGGCTTTTTTATTTATTGAGGGATAAAATGGCTTGGACATAACCAAGGTTAAAACATCATGCAAAAAGTAGATATTCGTAGCCAACTCAAAGATCCTCACCTTTTCCAAGAAAAAGCTTTTATAGACGGTAAATGGGTTAGCTCTAAAACGACTTTCTCTATTTCCAATCCTGCCACTGATGAAATCATAGCCAATGTTGCCAACCTTGAAATTCAGGATGCCGAACTAGCCATTTCTGCAGCAGAAAAAGCGCTACCTTCTTGGCGCAGCAAATTAGCTAAAGAGCGCGCCCAAATCATGCGCAAATGGTTTGATTTGATTATTGAAAATACCCAAGATCTAGCAAAGCTCATGACACTTGAGCAAGGCAAGCCTTTGGCTGAAGCTGCTGGAGAAGTGGTTTATGGCGCTTCTTTTGTGGAGTGGTTTGCAGAAGAGGCAAAACGCGTTGAAGGCTCAATTCTAGGAACCACCTGGAGCGATAAGCGCCTGATGGTAATCAAGCAACCCATTGGTGTATGCGTTGCAATTACGCCATGGAACTTTCCTATCGCCATGATTACGCGCAAGATAGCGCCGGCATTAGCGGCTGGCTGCACCATTGTAATTAAGCCAGCCGAGCTGACGCCACTATCCGCTCTCGCCTTGGCTGAGCTTGGCAAGCGTGCTGGCATACCAGATGGAGTTATCAATATTGTCACTGCGGATGCAAATCAATCAATTGCTATTGGAAAAACCCTTTGTGCATCACCGACAGTTCGCCATCTTTCTTTCACAGGATCAACAGAGGTCGGTCGCATTCTCATGGAGCAATGTGCTCCAACCGTCAAAAAGCTCGCTCTTGAACTAGGTGGTCACGCCCCGTTCATCGTATTTGAAGATGCTGATATTGATGCAGCAGTGAATGGCGCTATGGCCTCTAAATTTAGGAACTCCGGTCAAACCTGTGTTTGCGCAAATCGTTTTTATGTTCACAAAAAGGTACAAG
Organism: Polynucleobacter sp. UB-Tiil-W10; assembly: GCF_018881605.1. Taxonomy (GTDB): domain Bacteria; phylum Pseudomonadota; class Gammaproteobacteria; order Burkholderiales; family Burkholderiaceae; genus Polynucleobacter. Next base: position 1,120,674 of record NZ_JACVPZ010000001.1, on the reverse strand, counting down.
ATGCTTTTGTGGAAAAGTTTGCCAAAGCACTAGAAATGATTAAGGTCGGCAACGGCATGGAAGCCGGTATCACTCAAGGCCCCTTGATTGAAACTGCAGCACTAGAAAAAGTTAAAAAGCATGTTGCTGATGCCCTCAGCAAAGGCGCAACACTCGTTACCGGCGGCAAACAAACAACAGAGGGCAAGAACTTTTATGAGCCCACTATTTTGGCCAACGTAAATAGTCAGATGCTCATTACCTATGAAGAAACTTTTGGTCCAGTAGCACCAATTATTCCTTTTGAGAGTGATGAAGAGGTGATCAAGCTTGCCAACAATAGTCAGTTTGGTTTGGCATCCTACTTCTATAGTCGTGATATTGGCCGTGTATGGAAAGTGGCTGAAGCGTTGGAGTACGGGATGGTTGGCGTTAATACCGGTTTAATCTCAAATGAAGTTGCACCCTTTGGCGGGATTAAGCAATCCGGCCTTGGTCGTGAAGGCAGTGTTTACGGTATGGATGAATACTTGGAGATGAAATACGTCTGCGTCGGCTTATAAGCCCTGCTACTTAATCGCTCTTCTGCTTATTTTTTCTTGTAGACTAAATCCCAAACACCGTGGCCCAGCTTGATGCCGCGGTTCTCAAATTTAGTTACGGGACGGTATTCTGGTCGGGTTACATAACCTTGATGCTCAGCATGAAGTTGCTCAAGAGTGGGTTTAAATTCATTGAAGACCTCGCCTTGCTTGGCAGTGTCCTCGAAGGTGAAGGTTTCCATCTTTACCGATTCACTTGAAGTATTTTGTAGAGCAGGCTCTGCATTCAATACCAAGAGCATCTGCTCTGCGTAGTTATGCCAATCCGTTGCCAGATGCAAATAAGCGCCCGGCTTTAATTTGGAAGCCAGCAATCGAACAAACTCAGCCTGAATCAGGCGACGTTTGTTGTGACGCCTCTTATGCCAAGGATCTGCAAAATAAATATGAATCCCATCCAACGAATCTGGCGCAATCATCTGCTCGAGAACCTCAACAGCATCATGACGAATGAGCCTTAAGTTTGTCAGGTCATTTTCACCAATCAGCTTCAGCAATGCTCCAACGCCAGGTGGATGGACTTCAATGGCCAAAAAGTCATCACCAGATCTTAAGGCAGCAATCTTGGCAGTTGTCTCCCCCATGCCAAAACCAATTTCTAGAATCTTTGGCTTACTTGAGCCTTGAAATGCTTCAGTTAAATTGAGATTGGAGGCTTGATAGGGAATGAGAAACTGTGGGCCTAATTCTTCAATAGCGCGTTGCTGTCCAGCAGTAGTTCTCCCTGCCCTTAAAACAAAAGAGCGAATACGCTCATCAAAACGCTTTTTAGAAGGTTTGTTATTTTCAATCACTACTTAACCAACCACCTTCTTAAAGTAAGCAATCGTCTCTTTGAGACCGTCTTCTAGGTTGACCTTTGGCTGCCAACCTAATTTTGCTTTAGCTAGCTCGATATTAGGCTGACGTTGCTTGGGATCATCCGATGGCAGTGGCTGATGAATGATTTTGGACTTGCTACCCGACAGTTTCAGAATGGTCTCAGCTAACTGCAACATCGTGAACTCTCCCGGGTTACCGATATTTACTGGCCCTGTAAAGCCATCTTCTGAGTTCATCATTTTGACCATGGCATCAATTAAGTCATCGACATAGCAAAAGCTTCTGGTTTGCTGACCATCACCATAAATAGTGATGTCCTTGCCTTGTAATGCCTGCACAATAAAGTTACTCACCACTCGGCCATCGTTGGGATGCATGCGTGGGCCATACGTATTAAAAATACGCACAACTTTGATGTCTAAATTATGTTGGCGGTTGTAGTCAAAAAAGAGAGTTTCAGCGCAACGCTTGCCTTCATCGTAGCAAGAACGAATACCAATGGGATTGACCTTACCCCAATACTCTTCTGGCTGGGGATGGACTTCTGGATCGCCATAGACTTCACTAGTAGATGCTTGGAGAATGCGAGCCCTGGTTCTTTTGGCTAGGCCCAGCATATTAATCGCACCATGCACACTTGTCTTAGTCGTTTGCACTGGATCGTATTGATAGTGAATTGGGGATGCTGGGCAAGCGAGGTTGTAAATCTGATTGGTTTCTACATAGAGCGGAAAAGTGACATCGTGTCGCATGAGCTCTAAACGAGAATTAGGCAAGAGATGCGCTAAATTCTCTTTGGAGCCAGTGAAATAGTTATCCACCACCAAAACATCATTACCCTCTTTGAGTAATTTCTCGGTGAGATGGGATCCCAAAAAACCTGCGCCGCCGGTGATGAGGATTTTGTTCATAGTTCGTCTTTTATTGAGGGAGTTATTTAATGAATCAACCATTAATCTATTTTTGGGATATTCCAGCCTGCAGATCGGTAAGCATAAACAACTTCAGCCAGAACAATTGATAGTGAAGTCATAAAAAAGATTAGCCCCAATACAAATGTCCATATAACGTAAGTCGTTTGCAATGAACGCACAGCGCCCGCTTGAAAGAAGAATAATTCCAGTACTGTCATTGAGATAAAGACGCCACTGAGCACGTCAAAAAAGATGGCTGCCGTACAAAGGCGGCCACGAATTTGGGCTTCATCAGCCTCCTTATTCATATGCCGCAACAACGCTTCATCTTTCACATCACCCCGATCAACGGAGTGTCGAATTGCGCGCATACGATCGACAGATCTAGCAAGTCGACCTGAAATAGCGTTAATTAAAGTAGCAACCGCAGTTAACAAAAATACCGGTGCCAGAGCCAGCTGAATATTATTCGTTATTGCGTCAATTGATGCATCCATAAGAATTTCCTGAGCTTTTTAAGTCACTTAAAGATTAATGGGACCAAGCAATTAAGCCAGTGTAGGAAGTAAACAAAACCAACACTCCAAAAGCAATGCGATACCAAGCAAATGGTATGAAATTATGGTGAGCCACATAATGTATTAACCAGCGCACACATATAAAAGCAGAAATAAATGCGGCTATAAAACCGATAACAATAGCGAGAGTAAATTCACCAGAAAAGGCTACAGGGGCTTTCCAAAGCTTGAGCAGCTCATAGGCGGTGGCGCCACCAATCACTGGAATAGCCAAGAAAAAAGAAAATTCCGTAGCTACAGCGCGAGGTAAACCAAATAACATGCCGCCAATAATGGTTGCACCCGAACGTGATGTACCGGGTATTAAAGCAGCACATTGAGCAAGACCAACCTTGAGTGCGTCCAATGGGGTTAAATCATCCACTGACCTGATTTGATTAGACACATCAGCAAAATTTTGCTGGCGACGCTCAGCCCAAAAAATAATGAGCGCGCCCACAATAAATGCACTAGCTACCGGGATTGGAGAAAACAAAACTGCTTTGATGTGCTTCCCAAACAAAAAGCCTAGTCCCATCGCCGGGATCGATGCAATCAATAAATTCAGGACAAAACGGCGGGATTCAGAACTGCTAGAAAAAGAGCTAACCACCTTGATGAGCTTTTGACGAAACTCCCAGCAAACCGCCAAAATGGCGCCAAACTGAATAATGACCTCAAAGGCTTTGCCACGATCATCATTAAAGTCCAGCAAATCGCCGACTAAGATCAGATGCCCAGTGCTAGAGATCGGCAAAAACTCCGTTAATCCCTCGACCACACCCAGAATGACTGCCTTCAGTAACAAAATTAGATCCATGGGCCAAATTTTATAGGTATATGGAAGCAATTCAGGGTATTTGGCAAAATAGTGCCTAAATGAGCATTTTGAATAAATTAGCCTTAAACTGCATGGCACATTGAAAAGTATCCGAATTACATGACCCCAGCCCGCTTCAGATTATCTAGACTTACCGCCTTTGGTTTGATCCTGAGTCAAGCGTTAGGTTTGAGTGCTTGGTCCTGCAATGCCTTTGCGCAAAGCCCTAACGCGGCCACAAGGCCTGCTTTACCCACTCCAATGAGTGCTTCTACCCTCATTGGATTGGAGCAGCCACCGCAAATCGCGCCCTTGCCTTCCAAACCCGCAGTAGCGGCAGGTGCTGCACCATCCAACTTGGTTGGTAACAAACCTGGTGAGACTAAAGGGCAATTAAACGATTTAATACAGCTCTACCAAGAGGCTGCCTTTAGTGACCCCGTATTAACAGCCGCTCGTTTTAACTATCAGGCTAGTAAAGAACTCTACTGGCAAGGTTTCTCCTTGCTGATGCCACAAGCTAATGCCACTCCTGGCGGAACTCGCTACTATCAGCATGGCACAGGCAGCACCGTAGTCTCCAATAACTCCGGCAACTCACGAGTATTTGATCAAAAAAGTTATACCGTCACCTTAACCCAGCCAGTCTTTAACGTAGGTGCGCTGGAACTTTTTAAGCAAGGCGATCTCAATACCAAATTAGCAGACATGCGTTTTTTCTTGGCGCAACAAGATTTAATCTTACGTGTGTCACAAGCATATTTCGATGCACTAACGAGTCAAGATAATGTGGCGCTCTTCAAAAATAAGAAGGATTTGATTAAGCAGCAACTTGAGGCAGCCCAAGCAAAATTTGATGCCGGACTCGCTACGATTGTTGATGTTAATACCGCACAAGCAGCATTAGATTTAGCCAACTCCCAGGAGATTGCTGCACAGGCCGACCTGATTGTGAAGCGCGGCGCGCTTGAGCAAATCGTTGGACGTCCTGTAGGTGCAATCAAGCCGCTTATTAAAGAAGCCAAAATTGAGGGCGTTCTCAGGGATCCACGTAGCAAGAGTAAAGATTCCAAGGGCTACCCCATTGCGGAGAGTGTTAACCCTATTCTGCCGCCAGGACAAACCTTGGATGACTGGATTAATCAAGCAGAATCAGCAAACTTCAATGTCTTAGCAGGTCAACTATCCGTCAGCCTTGCAGAGAGCACTTATCGTGGTGCACAAGCTTTAAATTATCCAACTGTCAATTTAGTGGGCACATCGGGGTACAACACCTCAAACGGCACTCCGAATAATTACACGCCAGCTAGTACCAATGTCTATAACAACACATTGGCGCTACAAATGACTATTCCTCTTGTATCGGGAGGCTTTAATAGCTCCCTCATTCGTCAAAATGCCGCCCTAGTGGATGCAGCAAAAGCAAATTACGATAGCTATCGTCGTGCGGCAGCTCAAAACACAAGGACCGCCTTTACTGGCTTCTATGGTGGTTTAGCTAGCGTTAAGGCCTATGAGGCAGCGGAACGCTCATCCTCATCTGCCCTAGAGTCCAGTAAGCTTGGCTTTCAGGTCGGAACTTTAATTAATATTGACGTATTAATTGCATTGGATTCATTGATTAATACTCGCTCTTTACTCCAGCAAGCGAGATACAGCACCATCCTCAATGCCATCAAATTAAAAGCTCACGCTGCTGCATTAACAGATGAAGACTTAGTAGCAATCAACGCTTTACTGCGTTAATTCAGCAAACCTAAGGAAGCTTCAATCACCTCAGTCACTATTGGTGGCTTCTGGATATCTCCAACATTACGAATATTGTCAGACCAATAACCTTCGGTCTTCCACCTAGGTGAGTCGCAATAAATTTCTACCGTAGGCTTACCTAGTACGGCTGCAAGATGTGTGAGTCCAGTATCAACGCCGACCGTCAATGCGGCACCTGCTATGACTGAGAAAGCATCCTGAATTGAAAAAGCAGGCGGTACCAATGCATTAGGAATCTGCGAGGCAATGTCATTGCTCACTTCTTTCTCAGCAAAATTACCCCAAGGCAGAACCACTTGATAACCGCGGCTGGCCAGCTCTTTACCCAAAGCTACCCAGCTTTCATTAGGCCAACGCTTAGCTTCTCTAGCTGTCGAATGAAAGCACAAGATATACGGCGCTCTTAATGCTGCAAGCACTTTTGTCGAGTCTAGAGCTAAAGAATTGATGCAAGTTTCTGGATAAAACTGAGGGGCACTTTTGCGATCTATTAAGGACCAATCCAAGGCTGAACACGTTACCCAACGTGAACGATCTACCGCATGACATTGTGTCGGGACTTGCACAGGGTGGTTATAAAAAGATCTTGCAATCGGCTCGTAACCAGAAAACTCCGTTGCATTAGCTAGGCCCGCAATCACTGCAATTGAGGCCTTATTAGCTAGCGAACAGACGATGGCTGATTTCAGCAAACCCTGAGTTTCAATGATGATGTCATATGAAGTTTGCTGAAGCTCTTTCTTGAATGCAAAAAATTGCTGCCAGGTAGAAAGTTTGAAGAGATTCTTTTTCCAACGCCGCAAGCTAAATGGAATGATGTGATCAATTCCTTGAAAGCCCTCTTGGGAAAGCAGTGGCGTGAGCAAATGAACATACCCTTCTTCAACCACCCAATCAATTTGAGCATGAGGCAAACGCGCCCGAAGATCCCAAACGATTGGCAAGTTATGCAGCACATCCCCTAATGAGGAGAGCTTTACCAATAAGATCTTGGGATTTTGAGAGTTGGCAGATGAATTGCTCATGAGAGCATTATCTTATCTTTTGTGTCGACCGAGACGGCTAGAACTTAGGTGCCGCATCCCATAAAAGGCCGGCTGTATCCTTGGCATTCATATTGGGCTGAGCGCCACTAGGTAATGGCCATTCAATTCCAACCGTTGGGTCATTCCAAGCAAGGCAAACCTCGCTCTGCGGGTGATAGTAATCCGTGGTTTTATAAAGAAATTCAGCGGTTGGAGAGAGCACTAAAAAGCCATGGGCCAACTGCGCTGGGATCCACATTTGCTTATGATTCGCAGCACTTAATTCAACGCCCACCCATTTGCCATAGGTGGGTGAATCTTCACGAATATCAACCGCCACATCAAACACGCTTCCCGCAACAACTCGTACCAACTTACCTTGAGTCTTTTCCATTTGATAATGCAAGCCCCGCAAAGTCCACTGGCGAGAGAATGAATGGTTATCTTGTACAAACTGAACATCAAGACCAGTTGCATTTGCAAAGTCTTCTGCGTTGAATGACTCAGTAAACCACCCACGTTCATCACCAAATACTTTTGGCTCCACAATGAACACATCATGAATTGATGTTGGCGTAATGAATAATTTAGAGGCCATCATTACCCAATAATCTTTTTATGGGACAAAGCAACAGGCTGAGCAGCATTATTGAGTTCGTTCAAGATTTTTCCAAGATATTGGCCGTAACTATTTTTACTGAGTTGTGCGGCAACCTTCTGCACTGTGTCCGCGGTAATCCAGCCTTGGCGATAGGCAATCTCCTCCGGGCAAGCTACCATGAGGCCCTGGCGCTTCTGCAAAGTGGCAATAAAGCCAGCAGCGTCAAGCAAAGAATCATGGGTGCCGGTGTCGAGCCAAGCAAATCCACGGCCCATAATCTCCACATTCAGCTCATTCTTTTCAAGGTAGGCGCGATTCACATCAGTAATCTCGAGCTCACCTCGAGCACTAGGCTTGATGGAGGCTGCGATATCGCACACCTGATTGTCATAAAAATATAAGCCGGTTACAGCATAGCTACTGCGAGGCTTCAACGGCTTTTCTTCGATCGAAAGTGCTTTGTAGTCCTTATCAAACTCCACAACGCCATAACGCTCTGGATCGTTCACGTGATAAGCAAATACAGATGCCCCAACAGTGCGCTCATTAGCACTATTCAGTTGGTCGACTAATTCATGGCCATAGAAAATATTGTCGCCAAGTACCAATGCACTCGGACTATTGCCTACGAAATTTTTTCCTAAAGTAAATGCTTGCGCCAAACCATCTGGCGAAGGCTGTACGCAATACTCAATGTTGAGACCCCACTGGGAACCATCTCCTAAGAGCTCAGAGAATCGAGGGGTATCTTGTGGTGTAGAAATCAACAGAATGTCGCGAATACCAGCCAACATTAAGGTACTTAATGGGTAATACACCATTGGTTTGTCGTAGACCGGCATTAACTGCTTTGAAACTGCCTGCGTCACTGGATAGAGGCGAGTACCAGACCCGCCCGCCAAGATAATGCCTTTCCTACTTACCGCCATACGATATACCCTTTAAATAAGGCCGCTTTTTGCGAGTTCCTGAACATACTGCTGCACATATATGTTCCATGAGCTCTGGAATAGACCTGATTTTGACATACCCCCCGAAAGGGCAAGCTGCTCCTGAAGTTTTCTTGAGTCCATACGGGAATTCATCGGCCTAGGGGCTGGAAGGGGGTATTCAACCGCCAAAATAGGCTTAATAGTGTCTGGCTTGGCTTTAAGCTCAACGCCAGCATTTAAGGCCGCCTGAACCGCAAAAAAGGCTAAACCATGCCAAGTAGTCTCACCTACAGGAACAGCATGATAAATACCCGATGGAAACTGCTTTAGCTTCCCTTGAGAATCTAGTGCTAAATCCAGACTTACTTGGGCAAGCCATTGCGCACTAGTAGGCACTCCATATTGATCGTCAATGACTTTTAACTCTTCACGGTCTTTTGCCAAGCGCAATATCGTACGAATGAAATTACCACCATCTCCATACACCCAGCTGGTTCGGAAAATAGCAAATTGACCTTGGGTTGAGTTTGCAAATACTTTTTCTATCGCCTCTTCTCCTGCGGCCTTAGTTTTTCCATAAATACCCAATGGATTACAAGCATCAGTCTCAATATAAAAACCTTCTTTGCTACCATCAAACACATAATCGGTTGAGTAGTGGAGAAAAGTGGCATCATTTTCTGCGGCGTAGCGCGCCATTAATTCAGGGGCTTTTGCATTCACAGCATAGGCTAATTCAATTTCCGTTTCAGCCTTATCAACTGCCGTGTACGCAGAAGCATTAATGATGAGATCGGCTTTAGATGCATTGAGTTGCGCAAGCACTTCAGCCTCTTTGCTGAGATCGCATTCCGCTCTACCGAGATAAGTTACATGCGCGTTTTCAAAAACTGGCAATTGCTCAAACAAAGCTTTAAACGCCTTACCTAGCTGACCATCTTTTCCAAAAACTAAAATATTCACGTAGATTCTGATTCTGAAAATTAGTTGTACTGCTTTTGCAACCAGTCGCGGTAAGAGCCGCTCACCACACCTTCAATCCAAACAGGGTTATCCAAGTACCATTGGACTGTTTTGCGGATACCGGTGTCAAAGGTCTCGGCTGGTCGCCAGCCTAATTCACGCTCAACCTTACCAGCATCAATTGCGTAGCGACGATCATGCCCTGGACGGTCTTTAACAAAAGTGATTTGCTCAGCATAGGACTTGCCATCAGCGCGAGGCTTGAGCTCATCCAAAATAGTGCATATCGTTTTAACAACATCAATATTAGCTTTTTCATTCCAGCCGCCAATGTTATAAGTCTCACCCAATTTACCTTGAGCCAATACCTCACGAATGGCAGAACAATGATCGCCTACATAGAGCCAATCCCGAATCTGCTGACCATCACCATAAATCGGTAATGGTTTACTGTTAAGAGCATTCAAAATCACCAGTGGAATTAATTTCTCTGGAAAGTGATATGGCCCATAGTTATTAGAGCAATTAGTTGTCACTACCGGGAATCCATAGGTATGAAACCAAGCGCGTACCAGATGATCAGAAGCCGCCTTAGATGCTGAGTAAGGGCTATTAGGCTCATAAGAGTTGGTTTCGGTAAAAGCAGGATCGGTTAAAGATAATGAGCCATACACCTCATCGGTTGAAACATGATGAAAGCGAAATGCTTCTTGATCTTTACCCTCAAGAGCATTCCAATACTCTCGTGCGCACTCTAATAAATTAAATGTTCCAACAATATTAGTTTCTACAAAATCGGCAGGCCCATGAATGGATCGATCCACATGACTCTCAGCAGCGAAATTCACAATTGCACGAGGCTTGTGCTCTTTTAATAACTTGGTGACTAATTCTTTATCGCCAATATCGCCATGAATAAATATATGACGAGAGTCTGCCTTTAATGACTCTAATGTAGCCAAATTACCTGCATAGGTTAGCTTATCAAGATTAATAACACCCTCGGCATCAGGACTGGATAGCCAATGCAATACAAAATTACCGCCAATAAAGCCAGCTCCGCCAGTTACTAAGATCATTGTTAGTAGCCCAATTTATTAAGGTTTATCATGCAAATTATGCCTGAGATTCCTATGCAAATTTCTGAACTTATCTCTGTTTGCTGCCTTAAGGATATTGAGGCTTGGCAGATTACCTCTAGCTTTATGGTTCGGAATATTGCAGCCAAAGAATACCGAGTTATTGTCCCAGACGAGGAAATTGAAGAGTTTGTAAAAAAATCACCTCCCCAGTTCAAGGTGATTGGGGAATCGCGTTATACAAAGCAATTCAAGGATCAACTTTTAGAACTCTTACCTCAAGATAAGAAAAGTCAATTTGGTTGGTATTTGCAACAATTTATTAAGTTGCTAGCCGTTAAAGACAATCAAGATAATGAAATTATCTTGATTTGGGATGCAGATACCGCCCCCATTAATAAGCTGGAGTTTATAGACCATAAGGGGAAATTGATTTATTACAAGGGTACAGAAAATCACACCCCCTATTTTGAAACCATACAAAGACTGACCGGCCTGAAAAAGATAGTTCCTTTTTCTTTCATCGCCCAATGTTTTCCTGTAAATGTTTCTTGGCTCAATGAACTTTGCAAAGAGATAGAAGACAAATTTCAAATGCCATGGGTGGAGGCGGTTTTAAATCAAATTCATTTTTCCGTACCAAATAGCTTTAGCGAATATGAAACCTTAGGCACCTTTATTTCACATCGCCATGCTGATCAAGTGACCTATAGCGATAGGCCTTGGTGGCGCCTTGGAAATTCATTACTTAACCATGTAGCATTCTTAAATCCAAATAAGGCTGCAGAACTCTCAAAACAGTATGACTTTATTAGCTTTGAAAAATGGGAAAGAGCTAAGCCATACTTTATTAAAGTAAGCATCCCTTACTTCTTTAAAATATATCTTCCCTCTCTATTTAATAAGATGCCAAATAAACATGTTTAATGCATTCCACCAATCCAATATTAAACGTGCGATTAAGCATTTATTTGTAAAGCGCAATAAAAATGTTGTTCTAATGGAGGCCCACTTTGGGCTAGGAGACAATCTCATCTGTCTCGGTCTCATGCGTACCCTTGCAGAAAAAAATCCGAATGTGCGCTATCACCTAGCTTGCCTTCCCCAATACTTTCATTCTGTTGCATGGATGCTTCAAAGCTCAAAAAATATTTTTCCGACAGTCGTCACCAGTGGTCGAGAAGCAAGGCAATTAGCTAAATTTTTAAATGCAACTTATCAAACAATCGGTATCCACAATATTGACATCAAACGTTTTGATGAATCCTTTTACGAGCAGTATGGAGTTCCATTTGACTATCGCTGGAGCAAGGCAGCAGTCCCACCAGGCCCGGAATCTGAGGAGTTATACAGGCGTCTTAATCCCCTGAATGAACCTTACATGTTGGTTTGCAGAACAGAATCTGGAAATAATACCTACCCACTAAAGATTGAAAATTCAACCAATCTAAAAACAATAGAAATTTACCCTGCCACACAGAACATCTATGACTGGACAAAGCTGGTTGAGAACGCTGCAGAAATCCACTCTATAGATACCTCCTTTTTACATTTTGTAGAAAATGTTTTATATGAAAAATCTAATGGAAATCTTTACTATCACCTTGCTAAAAAGAAGCTGAAAAGCGCGTTTACTAGAAAATTGCCATGGGTCTTGGTGGAATACAATGACTAGGCTTTCGATATTTACTCAATAATCCATATGAATTCGATCAAGATAGCTACCGAAGGTGTCCCGCACGACTATCAGTCTAGCCTGCTTCCTATGGTTATCCAAGGTATGGGATACAAGATTGATTGGGTAAAACCAGGTGAGGCTGACTTACTAATTCTTGGGCCCTTCTGTAAAAAAAATCAGAAGCCCTTTAGGTGGTGCCCAAAACCCCTTAGACCGCTACTAAATAAATCAACTGAAGCCATTAAAACAAAGAAGTCTAGGCCTTTAACGCTTTTCCATACTCAAGAAAATGAGCGGCATGATTTTGTAGATGCTGACTATTCGATTTCGTTCGATCTAGGCGTGCAATCAGACAAGCACTTTAGATTCCCATATTGGATGGAAATGCTTGATTGGTCGCACGAGGGCATTACCACCAACACCAATCCGAGATATGGTGAACTATTAAAAATATCCACTTTGATGTCCCCCTTAGGAAGCCGATACCTTAATAGAGGTGGATCATGCGCGCTACTGTCTTCGCATTTAAGGGAGCCTAGGGGCTCACTCTTTAAGGCGCTAGAAAAAGTAGTCCCCATCCAGGGATTTGGCGCCTTTTTTAACAAAGAAATAAAAGATCATCACTCTAGTGGATTTCTGAAGAGGGGCGTACTAAAAGATTTTTCTTACAACCTGTGCCCGGAGAATGGTCTTTATCCCGGCTACTACACAGAAAAGATTCCCGAGGCATTTTATTCTGGATGCTTACCCATTACCTGGGCCGATGAAAATATAGGCGTAGACTTCAACCCAAGCTCATTCCTAAATCTTCAACCGCTATTTAAAAGTGATTTCCAAGATCTCCCTGAGATTTTGCTAAACAAACTCAGGCTTGAGTCTTACCAGTCTGAACCCTTATTGATTAAAAAGCCATCGTTAGAGCCATTAAAACAATTCCTCAATAAGATATTGAGTGAAGCGATTTCCTAATTAAGCTACTCAGAGGCATCGCGAGCGATAGACATTGCATTATTAAATGCAAGCCAATCAAATCCAGGGGCAAGTGCGGTATCGACGTGAGTTGTTAAGCCCGGTACTGGAGTCCAAAGGCGTATCTTTTTCTTATAAAGTTTTCTAAATAGCATGCGATCGTGCAGCATATACTTTTTTGCAAATGGCTCAACTTTTGGTCGCATTGATTCGCTAATGGCAAATGTACATGTTGTGGATTCAGCCGTGCGCCAATGGCGATTGCTATTTTTATCAAAAATAATGAGTTCTTTTCCATAACTCAAATCATCATCTCTGACATAACGATCCTCATGATCATAACCAGTAAGCAAGCCAAGACTTGGCAATGCAAGGGCAATCGATTTAATGGATTCTGGCAAGTGGAGGTAGTCATCTTCAACAAAATAGATATCCCCAGAAATCTCATTAGCAGCTTCATAAGTCGCAATTAAACTACCCTCATTACTGCAGGCATTTACCTTAATCACCTTAAAATTCTCAGGTATCGCTTTTAATAACTGCCCTTCTGGGCCGTCATGAATAAAGGTTACACTGGCTATATAGTTTTTAGAAAATTCGACTGAATTCAGAAATGACTTCAAACAATTCAATTTGGAGAACCAAGGTAAGCGCTTAGATCTAAATGGTGGAGCCATCTCAGCTTCGCACAGTCTATAGACGATATTGATCATTTTTGTTTACCCGGGTACTGTTCAGAATAACGTCATTCTACATTCCACCCCTTTATTGACCAGAATATGCCATCCCCCTATCAAAGATTAAGGAATATCCATCGCAATTTCAGAATGGGCCTGAAGGATTGGCTTAGACCTGAGGTTTCAAAGAGGAAGCTTAGGGCTTTTATTAAAAGCAAGAATGGGATAAAAAAGCCAAGTTTTTCTTCTGCAAGCAAGCCTTCGATAGCAATTATCGTTCCGTGTTACGGTCATGCTCCATTTTTACAAGAAATGTTTGAAAGCATTCGCCAACAAACGATAGCGCCAAATCAGGTTATTTTTGTTATAGACCAATCTCCTGATAATAGCTTTGAAATTCTGCAAGATCTGATTTCAAAATATCAGCCCACTATGGAGTCTGAATTAGTCCTCCTTCAAAATGAGACAAACCTAGGCCAGGCCGCCAGTCTTAACAAGGGCATCGAATACTCCAATGCCGACATCATCACAATTCTTAATGATGATGACTATCTCATGCATGACGTCATTGAGGTTACATATAAGATCTTAAAAAAATATCCTACTGCCGCCCTACTCGGTGGTCATTCTTTGCATTTTGGTGCGGATGAATTGAAAAACACCACCAAACTCATCGAGTCTATTTGCCCAGCTGAAAAAATTGAAATTGATCTACGACAACCCAGCAACACACTAAGCTACCGTAAATATAACGACATCAATATGACCCACTCCGGAAGCAGCTTTTACAAATCCGCCTGGAAAAGTATTGGTGGCTACTACTCCGATAAATCAAAAAGGCTGGTGCACTTTTCGGATAGAGATTTTCAATTAAGAATGAATGCCTTGTTCCCGGTTGCTCTGAGTAATATCACCCCCCTTAGCTGCTGGAGAAATGACAGTAGCGTTGATCAGGGAATCAACTCGTAAAAGATCTACCTAGGAAACCAAGGTTTTTTATTAAATACTCGATCAAAAGCTCTAGCAACAGAACGCAGACGCTTTCTAAGACCCTGGACTGGGGCTCGCTCTTCTCTATCGTCAATCGTAGACTTAGCTCGAGTAATATCTACTGGATACGGTCGTATCGCTAAAAATTCCAAGCCATGCTTTTTTTGGTGTTCTAAAAAATGATCGACTGGCTCATAAATCTCAGATGATTCATTAATTAAGATGCGTGCAATTTCAGGTTTTAAGAGATATGCAGTTGCACCAACTGCATCACCACTATTTTTTACCAAATGAACGTCATCGATGAAAGAGATTTCTTGATACGAAACTTCATACAAACCTTGTAATCTTACAAAACCCCAAGACATAGGATTGCTCAATAGAGTCTGAATAACATGCCCGAATTCTGGGGTTAAGACAAAATCATCTTCAAAAATTAATGTTGGGATATTTTTCTCAGCGCAGCGTATCCAAGCTTCCTTGTGCGAAAGATAGCAGCCAATTTCATTGGGCGTTAATTTATAACCCTGCAAGCACTTCACTTTCAAGGCTTTATATTCTTTGGGCGGCCCTTGCAGGGCTGAGCCATCCACTGCGTCTAAAAATGACCATGGCAGGGAAACCTTCTGAAACTCCTGCACAACTTTTGCTCTACGATCAAGTGATCTGCTCAAAGAGATAACCAAAATCTGTAATGGTAATGGGGTGGCTGTCATAAATTAAAGTTAGCCTAGACGTAACTTTGCAAATATCGGAGAAATCTTTTTAATCTTCTATTTATCCGCGACAGAAAAGATTTTCCGGACGATCCGAGATCTAAATCAGAATCCCAGTTTGACTGATAGATAACGCCTAAATAATTTGTTGTTAGTTTTTTTTCTGATTCCCCTGCTCTGAGCAGAAGATAGTATTGCCAATCATAGTAATAAATCCTGAATAGTTGCTCTATAGGATGCAAAGGTATTGCATGAAAATTTAATAAGGCTTCAAGATATAAAAGAGTCTCTGGATGCTCAGGAGTTGAAATATCCCAAAAGGTCAATCCCCTGGGGATGAGATATTGCTCGTCAAGTGATTGCCAAACTTTAGCGGACCAAATAAAAGGTGGGCATGGGCAATAGTAATTAGGCCCCTCTCTACCGAATAAAGCCTTGACTCGATCTCCCTCGAGACACAGATTTTCTTCAACCCTAGAATGATTTCGATTAATTGCTAGCTGAAAAAATTCTTTGTTTTGGTAAATCACTGTGTAAGGATTGCCATCTGCGGAAATGAAATTCTTACGACCAAACTCTTTTAGAAAGATGCAATCAGAATCAAGGCACACATATTTTTCTGAAATCCCCAAACGCCAGAATTCAGACTTTATTGCCTGCTGGCTAAGCCCGCCAGAACGTGTCTTTTCAATTCCAGCGCCTACTCTTGGGTTTGACTCGATAATTGATTCATCAGAGACCCAATGAAACCCAGAGGTAGCTCCTAAAACAGATAGCAAGTCCTGATATTGATCTGCAGGCGTAGAAATATAAAAAGGGATTTGGTCGATATTATACTGATTAATCGACTCCAGTAAGCGCTTTAGCCGAAGAAAATCCCGGCGGTAAGACTTACAGTAAAGGACTATATCTTTCAAGCGCTTCTTTCAGTTTTATCTATAACTTCTGAAAGTATTTTATACGCTGCCTGCTTTACACCTATGGGGGACCACATTGGTTGTACTAATTGCTGACCCTCCCAATCCAACCAAATTCTCTCTAATGCAAGCTCCACAGCCTCAGAATCACTCTGAGGACTCAAGTAAGCGGATCGCTCCAATAGCATTTGATCCAACTGAGGATTGCGATGCGTAATTCCCCAAATTGGCCTACCAGTCCAAAGGTATTCATAAAACTTGGATGGAATATATTCTGCGCACCACTCATCATTTCCATGCAAGAGAATTAAAACATCTGCGGATTGCATCTTTTCTACGACCCGCTCCCTTCCAGATTTTCCTGTACCGGGATCCTTTTCTAGGCGTCCATGCGCTAGTAAAACATCCTGAAATTGTAATTTTTTGATGGCTTCTACTGTTAAAGAATCTAATGGCGCTCCATAGGCGTGAACCCGAATACTTTCTCTTGCCTTAGGATATTTTTTAAAAAGCGGGACTAAGGCATTCAGAATCGTAGAAAGAGAACGATCATTTGCTAGGGAACCAAAGTGGCACAAGTTTAAATAATCAGAATACTGATGTATTTGAGCGGCATTCAAACCACCCGGGGGTTCTGCACCCGGCAACACCATAAATCCGTGAGCATTATTTGAAGTATTTAAATTGGTATTACGCACCTTTGCATAATGCACAGCCCCATCAGTAAACCACCATACCAAGTCAGCATATTTACAAATTTGCCTTTCAAGATATTGCCTGAACCGGGCATCTCTATTTTTAGGTTTATCGAAACCAGGATCGTTTGGACTCTGACGGATCACCAAGGGATCATGAATCTCGGCTATCCAAGGCAGACCAGTCTTTTTTTTCAACCATAAGCCTGCCAAGTGAGCAGACCAAGCTCCACCGGTTGAAAAAATTAAATCGATCTTACCTGCTTGAATCAAATTTAAGCCATGCAGATAAGCGGGGATAGACCAAGACCACTGACTTGAATATCCAAGAAAAAACTTTTCTAGCGCAATAAAGGGTGCAAGCAACAAAGAAACTAGGCCCGTAGAAGCTTTATAAAAGAATCCCCTGCCATATTGATTTGCAATCCAATGACGAAAATCAAATCGAAACGCTGCAGGACCCCATGCTAAAAATTGACGATGCGGAAAACGATGATCTTTAATGCCAGTAATAGCGCTATAGACCGTTGGCTCAATACCTGCTTCCAGAAAATAGGGGATCTTGTCAGTGATGGTTTGGCTAGAAGCTCTGCCATCCATATTAAAACCATGAGACAGAATTAACCAGCGCTTCTGTTGCATCAATTGCCCGCAACAATCGACATGACAGCCATACGCACGGCAATACCAAACGTGACTTGATTCAGAATGACTGACTGAGGGCCATCAGCCACAGCAGAGTCAATCTCAACTCCTCGGTTCATTGGACCAGGATGCATAACGATGGCGTTTGATTTCGCCAATGCTAGACGAGCAGACGTGAGCCCATACTGCCCAAAGAATGCATCCCCCTCAGGAACTTGACCAGCCTCCATGCGCTCCTTTTGGATGCGCAGCGTCATCACGACATCAACATCTTTTAGTCCCTCTTCCATGCTATGAAAGACCTTAACACCCAACATATCAAGGTCGCTTGGAAGCAAGCTTTCTGGACCTATTGCGCGGATATCTTCACAACCTAAGGTGGTTAACGCATGAATGTTCGACTTCGCTACACGACTATGAACAATGTCACCCACAATCGCCACCTTCAAGCCTTTAAAGTTTTGCTTAAAGTGACGCATCGTATACATATCCAACAAACCTTGAGTCGGGTGCTGATGACTACCATCACCCGCATTTACTACGTGTACATGAGCAGGAACATGATTTGCAATTTCTATGGGTGCTCTAGATATGCCATGACGAACAACAAAAATATCTGCCTGCATCGCCACTAGATTGTCGATCGTGTCGAGTAGACTCTCGCCCTTAGCGGTAGATGATGTAGAAATATCTAAATTAATAACATCTGCAGATAAACGTTTAGCAGCAATCTCAAAAGTTGTTCGCGTGCGGGTTGAGTTCTCAAAAAAGAGATTAAATACACTTTTACCGCGCAGCAGAGGCACTTTTTTTACTTCACGAGCAGGGTCAGTCACACTCACAAACTGTTGCGCAGTATCTAAAATATGGAGGATCTGCTCCTTCGGTAGGCCTTCAAGCGTTAAAAGATGGGTCAACTCTCCAGCTGAATTAAATTGATTCACTAGCTGACTCATTGTTTACGCTCCTCTAGTTCAAAGCTGAACTTGCCAGCGTTATCCTTCTCTAAAACCAGAATTTGGTTCTCCGGAACTGCTACCTGTTCCCCAACAAAATTAGCGGTCACTGGTAACTCACGATTTCCTCGGTCAGCCAAGACCATCAACTCAACTTGTGCAGGCCGACCAAAATCAAATAACTCATTGAGGGCTGCTCGAACCGTTCTTCCGGTTAGCAGAACATCATCAATCAAAATGACATTGGCGCCATTGACATCAAACGGCAGATGGGTGGTCATCGTGCTAGCGGTGCGTAATGCCGTCATCCCCTTCTCAGCATAATCATCTCGATGAAAAGCCACATTAATGACGCCATAGTGAGGCAAGCCTAGATCTTTGGCTAGACGTTCAGCAATCCATGCTCCACCCATCGCAAGTCCTACCAGCTCAAAAGAGTCTACTTGCATTACCTCACGAAGTTTGACTAGTAATTTATCGTATAACTGTTCTGCATTCATTCTTTAATCCACACTGTATCGAACTACATTTTTAGTCGGCAGCTTTAGCATCTAACTGAGTATCCAATTTCGTATCTAACTCTGAAAAATATTGCTCCAAAATGAGGGCTGCCGAATGCGCATCTAGATTGTCCCGCATCTGGGCGTCACCCTCTAAAACTACCGAGGTATACCGCTCATCCACCCAAGCAATCGGCAGCCGAAAGCGGCCATGCAATTGATTACCAAAGCGGGTAGCCTTTGCTGTCATCTCATGAGGAGCGCCATCTGGATGGGTCGGTCGCCCCACTACCAACTGATTAGGCTGCCATTCGGCTAAGAGGGCCTCTATATCTCTAAATAAAGCATCACTATTGGCCGCTGTAATTGTCCTTAAAGGCTCTCCTGCCATTGTTACGGAATTACCAACTGCAACACCTACGCGGCGTGTTCCATAGTCAAATGCCATCACCATAATCGGCGCGTTCGGTGCAATGGGCTTAAGCATACCCCGCCTCTCCTGAGAGGTCGGATGGATCAAAGCCTAGATAATTCATCGCCTTTTGATAGCGCTGGCTGGAAGGGGTATTAAAGATAATGTCTGTCATTTGCTCACATGTCAGCGGGACATTGATCCAGCCATTGAGCGTGATTTCTTCTTCGAGTTGACCGGCACCCCAACCGGCATAGCCTAAGGTCATTAGAAACTGTTGAGGCCCATTGCCTCCAGCCACTGCCTCCAGCACATCTTTAGAGGTAGTCATCGTTAGACCTCCGGGAATAATCAATGAGGAGCTATAAGAAAGATTGGGCTTGGATTCATGCAAAACGAAACCACGTTCAATTTGAACAGGGCCACCAAAATACACCGGCTGATCTAGCAAAGGGGCAATTTCCAATTTGAGATCAATTTTGTCAAAAAGAGTACTCAAATTTACCTCTGTTGGCCTATTAACCACCAGACCCATTGCGCCCCTCTCAGTATGCTCAAAAAGATAGATTACTGATCCAGCAAAGTTGGGATCGACCATGCCAGGCATCGCAATTAAAAACTGATTGGCTAGATGGTCTGCAGAAAAAGAAATTGATGACTCCGGCATAGAGACTAAGCCTGAAGCAGTGGGTGCTTTTTTAGCGGAAGTCATGGAGTCTATTTTACAGAATATCTAGATTTTTCCGGTAATCCAGTAAGCAAAAAGTCCAACTATTTCATGAATCAGGATGTTCCAATTGTGGGCTCCATCCACCAAGTCAAACATTGTCCACTGGAGGCTATTAGCCGTTTGATAATCTACTGGCACAGGAATCACATACAAACCTTGTTTTTGGAAAATCTTGGTTGAACGGTACATATGGCTAGCAGAGGTAATTAGGAGCCATGGCTTTTGTTGCCCCGCATCCGATTTTAGACCAAACTCCTCCATCATCGGCCTCACATATAAGACATTTTCATAGGTATTACGAGACTGTTTTTCGTAATGTGCGTTTTGCTCGCTTAAGCCCTGTTCTTGGATCAGCCGCTTAAAGGCATCCGCCTCTGAAACACCCTTAGGATTGATGCGTCCTGAGTAGCCGCTAAATATGAACGCTACATTTGGACTCTTCCGAATCAGCTCAAATGCTTTGGTCACTCTTTCAGCCGATGAATAAATCGAAATCTCTCCACGATCAACGGCAATTTCTCCGCCATCAATAGCGCCACCCAAAATAATCATTCCACCGATATCATTTTCGGATAACTTTGAGAGCTCTATTTTCGGAACGGCATTCTCAAGCGCCCGAAGAAAAACTTCAGATGCCGGTAGCCAACCCACCAGAGCAAGATCTACCAAAGCCAACACTAAAAACCGCTTACAGAGATGAGATTTTCGCAAAGACAAAAAAAGTAGCGCCATCAGAACAAAGATGAGCACCCAATTAAGTGGCTCAATACAAAATTGCACCACTTTAGAGAGAATAAAAAAGATCGTATCCATGATTCCATAGGATCTTAACCCGTCTAACGTATGCAGCCGCCTGCATTTAGCTTAAATAAGCCCTAATATAGGGGCTATGCAAAAAGCTCTTGTTTGGCTCCGCCGTGACCTCCGTCTATATGACAATGCTGCGCTCCACCACGCCCTCAAGGAGGGTAAGCAGGTATGGCTTACTTTTGTCTTTGATACCGATATCCTCAATCCCCTGCTGAAGGGTGAATTAGATGTTAAAGGATTCAAACCGGACCGTCGTGTTGACTTCATTTGGCAGGGCCTGAAGCAAATAGATGATGAGCTCCGCAAACAGGGGGGTGGACTCATTGTTCGCTTCGGCAAGCCTACTGAGTGCATTCCCGTAATTGCTAAAGAATTGGGTGTTGAAACTGTTTTCACCAATCATGATTACGAGCCTTCAGGGATAGCAAGAGATGAAAGCGTTAAGTCATCCTTGGAAAAACTGGAAATACATTTTGAGAGCTTCAAAGATCAAGTGATTTTTGAGAAAAAGGAAATTCTGACCAACTCCAATACTGTCTTTTCTATCTTTACGCCGTACAAAAATAATTGGCTTAAAACTCTCCAAGAAAAAGATCTCGCTGCGTATGAGTGCAATCCAAAGCCTGGACAGCTTGCTCCGATTCCTAAAAAATTAAATCAAGCATTTCCCTCTCTTGAATCCATGGGCTTTTGCGCCACAGGTATTGAAAGCTACCTTCCACCTGGCTCTGAAGGTGGTCAAGCCTTTTTAGAAGACTTCTTACCGCGCATTGATCAATACCAAATTGGTAGAGACTTTCCCGCGATCAAGGGAGTAAGTTATCTATCGACGCACTTACGCTTTGGCATGCTGTCTATCAGAGGTTTGGTGCGCGAGGCCCATCGACGAATGCTAGCAGGAAGTATGGGCGCAACCATTTGGTTAAGTGAATTGATATGGCGTGATTTTTATTTCATGATTCTTGCTAATCATCCGCGCCTAGCAAAGGGTGCATCTTTTAAACCGGACTATGACAATATCGTTTGGGAATCTGGCCCGAAAGCAAAGAAACTATTTTCCGCTTGGTGTGAAGGTAAGACTGGCTACCCGCTAGTTGATGCAGCAATGCATCAACTCAATCAAAGTGGCTACATGCATAATCGTTTACGTATGGTAGTAGCGAGTTTTTTAACAAAAGATTTAGGAATAGATTGGCGCTGGGGTGAAGCCTATTTTGCCGAACATCTTAATGACTTTGAGCTTTCTTCCAATAACGGCGGCTGGCAATGGGCCTCCTCATCGGGTTGCGATGCTCAGCCTTATTTCCGGATCTTTAACCCCATCACCCAGTCAGAAAAGTTTGATCCAGAAGGCAAGTTCATCAAACGCTATCTGCCACAACTGGAAAAACTCTCCAAGAAAACCGTTCACGCCCCATGGAAAGCCGGCCATATAGAGCTAGAGGCAGCTGGTATCAGCCTTGGAAGAGATTACCCCCTGCCAGTAGTTGATCATGACGAGGCACGTAAGAAGACTTTAGTGCGCTATAGCGTTGTGAAAAAAATCACTTAGCACTAGCTATATCCCCTGATTTCCGCTTTAAGATGAGATATGAGCAAGATCTATGCTGTAGGTGATGTCCAAGGCTGCGCACCTTCATTAAAAGCCTTAGTCAAAAAACTCCCACCGAAATCCAAAATGATTTTTCTGGGGGACTTAGTCAATCGTGGACCTGACTCATTAGGCGCATTAAGACATTTAAAAACTTTGCAAGAGTCTGGACGCGCTGAGTGCATCTTAGGCAATCATGACTTGCATCTTCTGGCGATTGATGCCGGTCTCCGAAAAACAAAAGGGCTTGATACCGTTACACCCATCTTAAATGCCCCTGATCGTGCAGAACTCATTGACTGGATTCGAAAACGTCCCATGGCACTTAGTAATGGTAAGGTACTCACTGTTCATGCAGGAGTGCTACCGCAATGGGATCTACAACAAACTATTGAATGTGCTCAAGAGGTAGAGAAAGCATTGCGCGGTAAATCTTATAAAACCTTTTTAGCCAATATGTATGGCAATATCCCCAATAAATGGAGCAACTCCCTAAAGGGACATGAGCGCTTACGAGTGATTACTAATGCTTTAACCAGAATGCGTTTTTGTAGCCCTACTGGTCAAATGGAGTTTGAAAGTAAAGAAGGTTTAGAAGATGGCCCCAAGGGTTATACCCCTTGGTTTATGGCGCCCAATAGAAAAACGGCCGACACCTTGATTTACTTTGGACATTGGTCCACATTAGGTTTGCTACGTAAACACAATGTTATTGGCCTAGACACTGGCTGTGTTTGGGGCGGAAAACTCACCGCCCTAGAAATTGCAGACTCCAATAAAGACAGTAAAAAACTAGCAATCATCCAAGCAAATGGCTATGACCATCCGCTACGCATGTAAAAAATAGAGTTTTTAGAGCTTCTTAAATGAATTTTCTGCGGCAGCAATAATCTCATCAAGCACAGCGTTGTCATGTGCAATAGAGGTAAAGCCAGCTTCATAAGCAGACGGCGCTAAATACACGCCTTCATCCAACATCAAGTGGAAAAATTTCTTAAAGGCATCAATATTGGTTTTAGTCACCGCTTCATATGAGGCCGGAACCTGATCCGTAAAGTAAAAACCAAACATACCGCCTACGCTGTCTACGGAAAAAGGAATATTGTTTTTATCAGCAGCTGCTCTTAAACCAGCCATAAGCTTTTCTGTCTGACCAGTTAAACATTCATAGAAACCTTCTCTAGAAATAATCTCCAGAGTCTTTAAGCCTGCTGCTACAGCTACCGGATTTCCAGAGAGAGTTCCAGCCTGATAAACATTCCCTTGAGGGGCAAGCTTAGACATGATTTCTTTCTTTCCGCCAAAAGCCGCCATTGGCATGCCACCACCCATGACCTTGCCCAAGCAAGTTAAATCAGGAGTAATTCCTTGTAAAGATTGAGCGCCACCTAAAGCCACTCTAAAGCCAGTCATGACTTCGTCATAGATCAGTACAGCGCCATACTTACTGGTGAGAGATCGAATTGCCGCCAAAAACTCTTTAGGTGGTTGAATTAAATTCATATTACCGGCGATTGGCTCAATGATGACTGCAGCAATTTGATCGCCCTGCTTTTTGAATACTTCTTCAATCGCAGCAACATCGTTGTAAGGCAATACCAAGGTATGCTTCACCAAATCCTGCGGAACGCCTCCGGAAGATGGCGCATTTTGGGTGGAGTCAGCAAAAGTAAGTAAGCCTGATCCCGCCTTTACCAACAAGCTATCGGCGTGACCATGATAGCAACCCTCAAACTTAATAATCAAGTCACGACCAGTGTAACCACGCGCTAAACGCAAAGCGCTCATCGTCGCTTCTGTTCCACTAGATACCATGCGCACTTGTTCAACACTTGGCATGAGGGCACATATACGTTCAGCTAGCTCAATCTCGCCTTCAGTAGGAGCGCCATAACTAAAACTAGTCTCGGCAGCTTTCTGCACCGCAGCCACCACTTCTGGATTTGCGTGGCCCA
Source organism: Polynucleobacter sp. UB-Tiil-W10 (assembly GCF_018881605.1). Classification (GTDB taxonomy): domain Bacteria; phylum Pseudomonadota; class Gammaproteobacteria; order Burkholderiales; family Burkholderiaceae; genus Polynucleobacter. Next base: position 1,096,369 of record NZ_JACVPZ010000001.1, on the reverse strand, counting down.
CAATCATGGGGCCCCAAGACATAATCAAATCGATGTAGCGCTGATCATTGGCATCCCAAAAATAAGGGCCCTTGGCTTTAGTAACAAAACGCGGTGTTCCACCCACTTGACGAAAAGCCCTCACTGGGGAGTTGACGCCTCCAGGAATTGTCTTTTGTGCGCGCTCAAACAGCACTTCGTTTTGATTTACTTTTGCCATTGTTGTTTTTACTTAAATTGCCATCATTTCAAAGTCTTCTTTACGAGCACCACACTCAGGACAAGTCCAGTTCATTGGCACATCCTTCCAAAGAGTTCCGGGTGCAATGCCTTCATCCGGCAATCCAGCAGCTTCGTCATAGACCCAGCCACAGATTAAACACATATACGTTTTAAATTCCATTACTTTGCTCTCCGCCTATAGATTACTAATCTCAGCTCATTCTCTTATTTTAAGGTTTTATGCTTATATTGGTCAGGCTTAAGCTGGTCGCTTGGCATGCATCTCAAACTTAAATAAACGACACTCCAAGGGACCATTAAAGAGGGGTGTACGTTTTGATTCTTTGATGCGCAGTTGACCTGGTAGCGCCATATCTGCCGTAAGCACAAAGATATTCCAGCCACCAAAATCATCTTTGAGATGCTGTCCAAATTGACGCAAAAATTCAACAAACTTGGGATCTTGCTCTTCCTGAGCCTGCAGCTTTTTCAATGACTCCCGACTAGAGCGTTTAGCGCTTTGACGACCTGTCTCCAAGTTGAGCTCAAAACGATTATCTGGCTCCTCAATATCATCATGACGAATCTCTTGACTAGATCGATCCTGACCACGCCCACCCTTAATCACCAGTCGCTCGCCGTATGGTGGATTTAATAACATCACACCTTCGCTAATATTGCCCGGTGGCTTTGCAGCTAAAGCGTCGACCTGACGTACCACCGGTTGGTCTGGTAATTGTGCTCTTTGCCAGTTGCCCTTAAACATAGATACTAATTTCTCATTAATATCACCGCCAGAAATTTTTAATGCCTCAACACCAGGATACTGCTTACGTTTTTCTAGCATCAGCGCAAGAGCAGCTTCTTTCAAACCCAACCAATGCTGATGCGCAGCAGCGTCATTAAATGGCTTTAGTCGTTGAAATCCAAAACCATCTGCAGAAGTGACTAGAGGGCGATAGGCCAGGCGACTTGGTTTAGCATCGTCGCCATACATGCCTGCACGTATGGCGCCAGGCGGAATAGATAAGGCTATTTGGGCGGCTTCAATTAAAAAAGTACCGCTACCACACATGGGATCAAATAAAGATTGGCCAGGTTTCCAAGCGGTGAATGACAGAATGCCAGCAGCTAAATTTTCTTTTAAGGGTGCATCACCTTTTTCATCACGCCAGCCTCGCTTGAATAAAGCCTCACCAGAGGTATCCAAATAAATAGTTACCTGGGTTGCTGTTAAATGCGCCTGCACTCGTACGTCCGGAAAAGCAGTATCAATACTAGGTCGATCTCCTGTCACGTCACGTAAACGATCAACAATTGCATCTTTAATTTTGAGAGTTGCAAAATTTAAACTTTTCAATGGAGAGCGATGCGCCGTCACATCAACTCGTAGAGTTTGCTTAGAAGTAAACCACTCTTCCCACGCTAAACCACTGGCTAACTTATACAAATCCTCTTCTTGTCTATAGGGCGCTTGTGCCATTTGCAATAAAACTCGGCTTGCAATACGCGAATGTAAGTTCAATGCCATCGCTGCAGATAAGGGGGCGGCAAGGCCAACCCCACCAGTGGGGCTAGTTGGGGTCGAGTCTATTACCCAGGCACCTAAAGCCTTGCATTCTGGGCGTCCAGCAATCTCTGCTAACTCCTGGGCAAGCGGCACTTCCAAACCGCCTGGACAAACAACAAAAAATCTCATGGGGCTAACAGTCTTAAAAGGATATTAAAAAATAGGGGTTGCTCTTTACGGCTTAAAGAGCACTAAGGCAACAATAATCACCAATAAGATTACTGGGACTTCATTAAACCAACGAAACCAAACACCGGATCGCGCATTTACACCAGAACGGAATTTCTTCAGCAAGCTTAAACAGGCATGGTGATAACCAATTACCAGGATCACAAAAAATAATTTGGCGTGCATCCAAATATCGCCAGCGCCAATACCGAAGTAAAGCCAAAGCGTTAAACCCAACAAAACAGCTGGTATGGCCAAGATGGTCATAAACCGAAAGAGGCGATCAGCCATACCCAGCAATCGAGCATAAGCCTCAGGATTTTTCTCTTCAGCCAGGTTCACAAAAATTCTAGGCAAATAAAACAATCCAGCAAACCACGAGGTAATCAATACGATGTGAAAAGTTTTTATCCAGAGGTAAGCGTTACTCATATTTAGTGTGTGCAGTATGTTCTATTTAAGTTAAGTACGAATCTCGCCATGACCCATAACGACATACTTCAATGAGGTCAAACCATCGAGGCCGACAGGACCACGGGCATGTAGCTTGTCATTAGAGATACCAATTTCTGCGCCAAGGCCATACTCAAAACCATCCGCAAAGCGCGTACTGGCATTGACCATCACGCTAGCACTATCGACTTCACGCAAGAAGCGATCAGCCTGTGACTTGCTATTGGTAATAATGGCATCAGTATGTTTGCTGCCATATTGCTCAATATGATTCATAGCCTCATCGATATTGGCGACCATCTTAATTGACAAAATTGGAGCCAAATACTCTGTTTGCCAATCCTCTTCCTTGGCATCGACCAAATTCTGAAAGCCGCTGGCCTCGAGCGTCTTGCGAGTCAAACTATCGACCCGAAGTTCGACGCCTTTATCTTGATATATCTTGCAAAGGGTTGGCAATACCTTATTAGCAATCTCTTGATTTACCAACAAGGTCTCCATCGCATTACAAGGAGCATAGCGTTGAGTCTTGGCGTTATCGCATACCTTCACAGCCATTGCAACATCAGCATCAGCATCAATATAGGTATGGCAGATGCCATCTAAATGTTTAATCATCGGAACACGGGCTTCAGCCATCAAACGCGCAATCAAGCTCTTACCTCCACGCGGCACGATTACATCAATATATTGGGTCATTGTGATCATCTCGCCTACAGCGCTCCGATCCGTAGTGGTCACCACTTGCACAGCATCCTTAGGCAAGCCTGCAGTTGCTAAGCCCTCTTGAATAATCTGGGCCAACAAAGTATTTGAATCAATAGCCTCTGAACCACCACGCAAAATCACTGTGTTTCCAGACTTTAGGCACAAGGCGGCTGCATCAATGGTGACATTTGGCCGAGACTCATAAATGATGCCGATCACCCCAAGTGGCACACGCATCTGGCCAATTTCGATTCCGGAAGATTGCTTTTGCAAAGCAGAAATTTTTCCTATTGGGTCATCCAGGGAAACAATTTGCTCCAAGCCCAAAGCCATAGTTTCAATTGTTTTAGGCGTCATGGTCAAACGATCAACAAAAGCAGCATCTTGTCCATTCGCCTTCGCGCGCTCGACATCAACCTGATTCACCTTCTGAATCTCAGTAGATTTTTGACGAACAACCTTAGCGATATGCAATAAGGCTTGATTCTTTTGCTCACTAGATGCGCGCGCCATCGCCCGCGATGCAGTCCGTGCTCGCTTCCCGATGTCTTGCATCATTTCATGAATAGATAAACTCATTTTTAACTCTCTTATTTCTTAACGCAGTAAATTTCCGACCAAACGCAAACCATCCCAAGGGTCTGCTGGCAATTCTGCCGCATACAACCCTTTTACTTGGCGATCTAAGCCCGCAGCAACTTGCATTGCCCTACGCAGCTTGAGGGGCTGAACCCTTCTTAGTGCCGCTGGATATAAACGTTCTTTATTTCCCCAGATCCGGTTGGCTCGCATGAGATTCTGTACAGATTCGCCTGCATCACTTGCTGCCTTCAATTTAGATAGTATCCGAAGCTCTTCAGTTACGCTCCACAGAATTAATACCAGTGGCTCTCCTTCGCCTTTTAAACCATCCAACATGCGATTGAGCCTAGCGAGGTCACCAGAAAGCATGGCCTCAGTTAATTCAAAGACGTTATAACGCGCCACCTTCAGAATAGAAGAGCGAATTTGCTCATCAGATAATTTTCCAGTGGGGTACAACAGGCCCAACTTCAGAATCTCTTGATGGGCAGCAATTAAATTACCCTCCACTTGATCAGCAATAAATTCAAGTGCGCGTTGACCTTCAGGTCCCGCTTCAACCTCTTGATCTTGACGCTTCAATCTGCCAGAAATCCAATGCGGTAAATGACTACGATCCAATGAGTCAATCTGAATAGCCATCCCCGCATCATCTAGAGCGCTAAACCAAGCTGATGTCTTTGTCTTACCATCTAAGCGGGGCAAAATAATACAAACTACTGTATCCGGACCCTCAGGTCCATTCTTTTGAGATGCAATTTGAGTAGCAAACTGCTTTAACGCATCCGCCCCATCGCGACCAGGCTTGCCCGTTGGAATGCGCAACTCCACCCAACGCTTATCACCAAATAAAGACATGGTCTGCCCAGCACTCAATAAAGCACTCCAGTCAAAGCCGCGTTCCTGTAACAACACCTCACGCTCGGTAAAGTTTTGCTTCTTGGCCGCAGCCCTCAGTTGATCCATTGCTTCCATCATCAATAGCGGCTCATCACCACTAAAAACATACAATGGCAACATGGCAGCACTAGAGTTCAAAGACTTTAAGTGCACTTGCAAGGCATCCACTTTAACCATGCCTTAATTCACCTCTAGAATGCTCTGACTTGCGGCGCTCTTGCAGCAGCAGCAACGCGACGTAAGATTTGAATAGCTAAATCTTTACGCATTAGAGTTAAGAATTGTTGAATTTGAACATCGGTAGCCAAAACCGTTGAAACCGTGAAGTCCATATCGCGAGTCATGTAAATCTCAGACTCAGGCACAACTTCAGCCCCAGCCAAATCAAATGCTCTAAAGCCAACGCGAATATTGAGTCGATAGGCAGATACCTGACCATTTGAGTTGTAAGCCAAAATCTCGCGGCCATTAATATCATTGGTAATTTCTAGGATGAGATCTGCATCTTTAGGGTTAATGGCTACTTTGGCATCTGTGCCAGTCAAAATTGCCGTCTGCAAATCTGCCCTTAAGGGTGGAGACGGATTCCCTGTAATCGCAATCACCTTGAATGGCAAATCCACCATACCTCGCAAGCGATATCCGCAAGCAAGTAAGCCACTCAGAGGTGCCGCGGCAATTAAACCCAACATTGCACGTCGCAGGTGATTTACGCTCATCGCTTTAGTTTCTGTAAAAGGTTAGGCAACAATATTGACCAAACGACCGGGTACCACAATCACTTTTTTAGGTGCGCCACCATTTAGCACCTTTTGTGCAGGCTCACTTTGCAAAGCTAAAGACTCTACTTCCTCTTTGGTGGCATCTGCAGGCACTTTAATATCGCCGCGTAACTTACCATTAATTTGGAGCATTAAAGTGAGCTCTGTTTGCACTAAAGCTGCCTCATCAACAGAAGGCCAAGGCGCATCCAGCAAGAGGCCAAAATTCTTGGTATACCCAAGGTCTTTCCACAAGACGTGAGTTAAGTGAGGAACCACTGGATAAAGAATACGTAACAAAATACTCAAGCATTCACGCAATACCGGCGCGCTAATGGCAGCATTCTGATCCAACTTAATGGGCTCAAGAATATTGAGCATCTTCATGGCCGCAGAAACAACTGTGTTGTACTGGCGACGCTGATAATCAAAGTTAGCTTGCTTCAAAATCGTATGGACATCGCGACGCAATTCTTTTTCAGCATCACTCAAGTTGTCGGGCAAGTTTTCCGAGGCATCGTGCAATGCGCTTGCTTGACTACTAGAGTACATCCATATCCTACGTAAGAAGCGAGATGCGCCATCCACGCCAGCACCTGACCATTCCAGTTGCTGTTCAGGAGGGGCAGCAAACATTACAAATAAACGCGCAGTATCTGCCCCGTATTGATCAATCAAGGCCTGAGGATCAACACCGTTATTTTTACTCTTCGACATCTTCTCAACACCGCCAATGACAACGGGTGTATTGGAAGCATCTCCGATCAACTTAGCGCCTTGAGGGCGACCTTTTTCATCAAGGTCTAATTCCACATCCAAAGGATTAAGCCAAGTTTTCTTACCCGAAGCATCTTCGGAGTAATAAGTCTCGTTAAGAACCATACCTTGGGTCAGTAAATTCTGAAACGGCTCTTCATAAGTAATGAGCTTGAGATCCCGCATGACCTTAGTCCAAAAGCGCGCGTAGAGCAGGTGCAAAATCGCATGCTCAATGCCACCAATATATTGGTCCATTGGCATCCAATATTCATTACGCTCATCCACCATGGTCTTGGCATTAGGGCCGGTATAGCGCATGAAATACCAAGAGGAATCTACAAAGGTATCCATCGTGTCAGTTTCACGACGCGCAGGCTTGCCGCACTTCGGGCACTTCACATTCAAAAAGTCAGCGCGTTTATTCAGTGGGTTGCCACTACCATCAGGTACACAATCTTCCGGCAACACAACAGGTAGATCTACCTCAGGCACAGGTACTGCACCACAACCTGGATTACTCTCATCGCCACAATGAATAATCGGAATTGGCGTACCCCAATAACGTTGACGAGAAATACCCCAATCACGTAAACGATAGGTAGTCTTCATTTCGCCAATACCTAGCTTTTCTAATTCTTTCGCAACAGCACTCACTGCCTCTTCATGGGATAGGCCATCAAACTGAGCGCTATTAAAACAAACGACATCGTCTTTTTGGGCATACCAATCTTCCCAGCGAGTGGTATTAAACATGGGCGACTCGCCTTTGAGGGCAATGACTTGCTTAATTGGCAAGTCATACTTGAGAGCAAAAGCAAAGTCGCGCTCATCGTGCGCAGGAACACCCATGACGGCCCCATCGCCGTAGGACATCAATACATAGTTACCAATCCAGACCGGTACAGGTTCCTGCGTCAAGGGATGTGTGACATACAAACCGGTAAACATGCCTTCTTTTTCTTGAGTCGCCAAATCTGCTTCGATCACACTACCCGTTTTGCATTTTTCAATGAATGCAGCAAGCTCTGGATTATTGGCGGCCGCCTTAGTAGCTAAAGGATGCTCAGCCGCTACCGCACAGAAAGTAACGCCCATGATGGTGTCTGCACGCGTAGTAAACACATACAAGAGTCCATCTTGAATAAAGTTACCATGATCGTCGGCAATCTCGTGCCTAAAAGCAAATCGTACGCCGTGACTTTTACCAATCCAGTTTTGCTGCATTGTCTTAACGCGCTCAGGCCAACCTAAACCGTCTAAGCCAGAAAGTAATTGCTCTGCATAAGCAGTAATATTGAAGTAATAGCCCGGTATCTCACGCTTCTCAACCAAAGCCCCAGAGCGCCAACCGCGACCGTCAATCACCTGCTCATTCGCTAAAACAGTTTGATCAATTGGATCCCAATTCACTACTTGTGTTTTGCGATAGGCAATACCCTTTTCTAACATCTTCAAAAAGAGCCACTGATTCCAGCGATAGTAATCAGGACTGCAAGTTGCCACTTCACGCGACCAATCGATAGCTAAACCCATCGCAGCCATTTGCTTCTTCATATAAGCAATGTTGTCGTAAGTCCATTTTGCTGGTGGCACTTTGTTCTGAATCGCTGCATTTTCTGCAGGCATACCAAATGCATCCCAGCCCATGGGCATTAAGACGTTAAAACCCTGCATTCGAAGCTGACGAGCCATCACATCATTGATGGTGTAGTTGCGTACGTGCCCCATGTGGAGCTTTCCAGAAGGGTAAGGCAACATTGAGCAAGCGTAGTACTTGGGCTTTTGTTGGCCTAGTGCATCAACTGCATTCTCTGCCACTTGATAGACTTGCGCACTTTCCCAATCAGCTTGCGCTGCCGCTTCAATACTGCGGTGGTCGTAATCCTTACTCATTCTTCGACAACTCTTTTCTTCTATTTTTAATTGATTGACTAATTACTTGCGCAAACCCAAAACATCTTGCATGTCGAATAAACCATTGCTTTGGTTTTGCAAGAAACGCGCAGCGCGCAATGATCCTTGGGCATAGGACTGACGGCTTGAGGATTTATGACTAATTTCTATACGCTCACCATCACCAGCAAATAACACGGTGTGATCACCGACGATATCGCCACCACGAATAGTTGCAAAACCAATTGAACCTTCTTTGCGTTCACCGGTATGGCCTTCGCGCGCATAGACAGCAACATCATCGAGCTTTTCACCTAAAGCATCTGCTATCACCTCGCCCATCTTGAGCGCAGTACCAGAAGGAGCATCTACCTTGTGCTTATGATGAGCCTCAATAATCTCAATGTCATAGCCTTGATTAAGCATCTTGGCGGCAATCTCCAATAACTTAAAAGTCGCATTAACACCAACACTCATGTTTGGAGCAAACACAATAGCTAAATTTGTAGAGGCTCTTTTCAAGCTAGCAATTTGGTCAATAGTCAGACCCGTAGTACCAATAATCATTTTGGTAGCAGTCTTTTCAGCAACAGCCAAATGTGCCATCGTGCCTTCAGGTCTAGTGAAGTCAATTAAAAATTGTGCATTCGCAAGAACCTGAGCGACATCAGAGGAAATAAGTACGCCAGTTTTTTTACCCAAGAACGCGCCAGCATCTTCACCCAATTGTGGGCAAGCGTTATGTTCGAGCGCGCCAACCAATTGTGTATCCGCTGAGTTGAGTACAGCCTCAATCAACATCTTACCCATACGCCCGGTTGCGCCTGCAATTGCTATCTTCATCATTAGTGTCTTCGCTTCTTATTCAAAATTGCTGATGGAACTCACTTCAGCATCAACATAAAAGTAATTTTTACTTTGCTTCACCAGCCTGAGGAATATTGAGAGCTCCTGGACCTAATGGCTGAGGCTGAACATCTGGATCTTTTTTCGAGAAACTAAAAAAATCCCAGAATGAACTACTAGTGGTGGCGGCAGGTATTGCTGCTCCAGCTGGTAAATTATCGGTCTTGCTTGGTACCAGTAATTCTGGCTGCTGCAACGGCGGTGTGACCGGCGGCTTATTGGATCCAGTCATGATGTCCCAAAACGAGCGCTTTGTCTTGGAGTAGTTGTCGATCTCAGCAACCAACTCTATTTCAGTTGGCAATGCATCGCCTTCAAACTTCACCACTTTATCGCCATCAAAAAACACTGTGACGTGTCGCTCTTTGCCAATCGGCTGACCAGAGCGCTTAAATTCAAAAATGTAATCCCATCGATTTGCATGGAAGTAACTCGCCAACAATGGAGTGCCTAAAATTTGACGCACCTGTTCACGTGTCATACCCAACTGCAATTTGGAATACTGTTCACTAGATATGAAGTTGCCTTGCACAACGTCAGGAACATAAGGCCTAAAAACCTTGTTCATCCAAGCGCGTTGAGTTTCATCAACCGCAGACGTGCACCCAGCTACCCCCAGCAAACCAAACAGGGTAAGCGTAACAATTCCTAGTCGAGCAGAAGAAAACGTTCCCCTCAAAACGGGACTCAAAAAACGGGTAAAAAGTTCAAGGCAATTTTGCATGGCTGGCCGTATCATTAAGACATTGATTTTAGCTCCCAATGCCATAAATATGACCCAAATCCCTACCCCTGAAGATTTACGCGATATCGGCCTAAAAGCGACTGGTCCAAGGATGAAAATCCTCGATTTCTTCCACCAAAATGGTGGCACCCACTTTAGCGCCGAAGATGTCTTTATGGCCTTAGCCAAAGAGGACAAAGAAATTGGCCTGGCAACGGTCTATCGAGTGCTGACCCAATTTGAGCGGGCTGGCCTGCTCTTACGTAGCCATTTTGAGTCCAGTAAGGGTGATAGCCGGGCGATTTATGAGCTCAATGAAGGTCAGCACCATGACCATTTGGTATGCATCGATTGTGGCCATGTGGAAGAGTTTGTGGACGAAGCTATTGAAAAACGACAGCGTGATATTGCTAAAAATCTCGGTTTTAAGCTCCAAGAGCATGCTTTGGCGATGTATGGGCACTGTCTGAAGAAAAATTGTCGCAATAAACAGCCTAAATAAGCAGTTTTTAACGCCTTGGGCACAAAAAAAGACCTCAAATTGAGGTCTTTTTTACAAAACTAAGCTTAAAAAGAAGATTTAAGCGTTTTTTAACAACTTTTAGACACTCTTAGCTATTTTTTATCACTTTACAGCCATCAAAGCTTCAGCAGCATTTAGCATCTGCACTGAATAACCCCACTCGTTGTCGTACCAAGCCAATACCTTTACCAATTTGCCATCGGCGGATACACGGGTTTGAGAAGCATCATAAATACTTGGACGCGGGTCATGGTTGAAGTCGATAGAGACTAATGGCAATGTATTGAATCCTAAAATGCCTTTGAGCTCACCTTCACTGGCGGCTTTCAGAATGGAGTTCACTTCGTTCACGCTCGTGGGGCGACTTGCAGCAAAAGTGAGGTCAACGACTGAAACGTTTATGACTGGCACGCGCATCGCAAAACCATCAAAGCGACCTGCCAAAGCGGGAAGAACTAAGCCAACAGCTTTAGCGGCACCAGTCTTCGTAGGGATCATGCTAGTTACAGCTGAACGCGCGCGACGCATATCCTTGTGATACACATCAGTCAACACTTGATCATTTGTGAATGCGTGAATAGTAGTCATCAAACCTGACTCGATGCCAATTTTTTCTAGCAGCGGCTTCACCAATGGAGCCAAACAGTTTGTTGTGCAACTTGCATTAGATACAACAACATCGCTTGGCTTCAATACATTTTGGTTCACGCCATACACAATGGTTGCATCCACATCTTTTTCACCAGGAGCAGAAATTAACACTTTCTTTGCGCCCTGCTCAATGTGAATCATGGCTTTTTCTTTTGAAGTGAACTTACCAGTGCACTCTAAAACTAAATCTACACCCAATTCACCCCATGGGGTTTCTGCAGGATTACGTGTACAGAACATTTTGATACGATCGCCATTGACCACCATGCAATCACCATCAACAGAAACTTCTGCGGGGAAGCGGCCATGCGCAGAGTCGTATTGGGTAAGGTGGGCATTGATGGCAATGTCACCCATCGCATTGATCGCAACGATCTTGATATCGCGGCGTGGCTTGCCGTTTACTTGATCCTCATACAAAGCACGCAATACCATGCGACCGATACGTCCATAACCATTAATTGCGACACGAATTGTCATTTATTTCCCCTTGCTAATATTGAATTTATTTCTTCGCGATGCATTGCTTAACCGTCTTTGAAATTTGATCAACCGTTAAACCAAAATATTCATAGAGCTGTGGCGCAGGTGCAGACTCACCAAAGGTATCTACACCATGTACAGCAGCGCAACCATACTTCCACCAGAAATCACTTACGCCTGCCTCAACTGCGATACGTGGAATATTGGCTGGCAATACCTTTGCTTTATACGCAGCATCTTGTTGATCAAAAACAGTGGTGGAAGGTATCGAAACAATTCGAACTCCCAAACCTTCTGTCTCTAAACGTGCAGCGGTTTGCAATGCAAGCGCAATTTCAGAGCCGGTGGCGATGATGACTGCATCAATCTTTCCAGACTGAGGATCTCGCAAGACGTAACCACCACGTGCGATATCTTTAATTTGAGCAGCAGTTCGAGATACAAATGGGCAGTTCTGGCGGCTAAAAATCAAGGCGCTAGGACCATGTTTACGCTCAACAGCTGCGCCCCAAGCTACAGCACTCTCTGTGGTGTCACAAGGGCGCCACACCATCAAGTTAGGGATCAAACGTAAGCTAGCCACATGCTCAACAGATTGATGAGTCGGACCATCTTCCCCCAAACCAATCGAGTCATGGGTAAAGACAAAAATGCTACGTAACTTCATCAGAGCAGCCATACGCAAAGCGTTTCGACTGTAATCCGAGAAGGTTAAGAAAGTGCCACCAAATGGAATATAGCCACCATGCAAGGCAATTCCATTCATGATCGCGCTCATACCAAATTCACGCACACCATAATTAATATGGTTACCCCATTGATCAGCGCGCACCGCCTTACATGCGGACCAATTTGTTAAATTGGATCCCGTTAAGTCAGCGGAGCCTCCCATAAATTCTGGTAAAGCAGGTGCCAAAGCTTCAATTGCATTTTGACTTGCTTTACGAGTAGCGATTGTCTCCGCCTTTGTCTGGCAAGTTTTCAAATACGCATTTAATGTAGACGAAAAATCTTTGGATAATTCACCCTCCATACGACGCTGTAACTCAGAAGCGAGCTCTGGATATTTAGTTTTGTATTTTTGGAATTCTTTATTCCACTCGTGCTCAGCCGTTTGGCCACGCTTCTTAAAATCCCATGCTGCATAAATATCTTTCGGAATTTCAAATGGCGCATAAGGCCAATTCAGCGCTACGCGAGTTGCTGCAATTTCAGTGGCGCCCAATGGTGAGCCGTGCACTTTATCGCTACCAGCCATATTTGGCGAGCCTTGACCAATGGCGGTCTTGCAGCAAATCAGAGTTGGCTTATCGCTCTTTTTGGCTTTAGTAATTGCCGCTGATACAGCCTCAGCATCATGGCCATCCACATCACGAATGACATTCCAACCATAGGCTTCAAAACGCTTAGGAGTATCTTCGTTAAACCATGAAACAACTTTGCCATCAATCGAGATACCGTTGTCATCCCATAATGCAATTAACTTATTTAGCTTTAGCGTGCCAGCCAAAGAACACACTTCATGACTAATGCCCTCCATTAAACAACCATCACCTAAAAATACATAGGTGTAGTGATCAATGACATTAAGGCCGGGACGATTAAATTCTTCTGCAAGTAATTTTTCTGCAAGCGCCATACCAACTGCATTAGAGATTCCCTGACCAAGTGGGCCAGTCGTTGTTTCTACTCCAGGAGTAATTCCATACTCAGGATGTCCTGGAGTCTTGCTATGCAATTGACGGAAATTTTTTAACTCTTCAATCGGTAAGTCGTAACCAGATAGATGTAGGAGTGAATACAACAACATTGATCCGTGACCATTGGATAAAACAAAACGATCACGATCAATCCAATGCGGATCTGTTGGATTATGTTTTAAATGCTCATTCCAAAGACCAACAGCAATATCTGCCATACCCATTGGCATACCAGGGTGGCCTGAATTTGCCTGCTGTACTGCATCCATGGATAAAGCGCGAATGGCATTGGCCATACGAATTTGAAGGTTTGACATCGTAAAAGTGGTCTCTGGAAAATTAATTGGCTATATTTCAGTAATGCCTCAATTTTATCTTCCCGGACCATGGGAATCCCAAAAGCCAACCACCCTCACACCTGAGGTTGCCCACCATCTGCGTGTTCGACGCATCCAAACCGGGGAATTTTTCCCAGTATTTGACGGTAAAGGCCAAATTGCCAAGGGAGAGCTCTTATCTTTGAGTGGAAAAATCGGTCAAGTTCAGTTAACGGATATCCGTACTGACACTCATCGGGAGGCCCCATACGCCATTACTTTGGCCCAAGGACTAGCCGGTGGCGACAAAATGGACTGGATTGTAGAAAAAGCGGTCGAGACTGGCGCGCAAAATATTGCGCCCATGCAATGTGAGCGGTCCATCCTAAAACTGACGCGTTCTAGCGATTTAGAGCGTGCCCAGAAGCGAATTGCCCATTGGGAAGGGATTATCCAGGCAGCCTGTGAACAATGCGACCGGACCGTTTTTGCCAGTCTGGAACCGATACAAACATTTGAAGCTTATTTAATCGCAAGCCCAAAGCCTGCTCTCAAGCTACTACTAAGTCCTGATGCCACCAAAAGCATGTATTCAGTGCTGATAGAAAATAATCCCCAAGATATTGTCCTGATGATCGGACCGGAAGGGGGCCACTCTCCCGAAGAAGAGGCTCAAGCGCAAGCTGCTGGCTTTCAATTAGTCTCCCTAGGTGAGCGGGTGCTCAGAACTGAAACAGCGGGCGTTGTGGCTATTACAGCAGTTCATAGTGTGTGGAACCCTGAAATGCAAAATCGCCTCAATTAGAGGCGATTTACAGAACTTCTAAGGCTTTAGCAATTAAGCAAAAGAGTAGAAGACGCGATATGGAGTACGGCGCTCGGCCCAGAAATCAACGGCATCGCGGAAAACATCTAAAAGTGTTTCACGAGCTTCTTTGTCAAACTTCTGAGTACATGGCAAACCTTCTAGCACCACCACAAAGCCAGGCTGTGGGCCTGATTTATCAACTGTAGTAGTCAAGGCATCCAAAAGAGGATCGTAGTTTTTTGCCTGCTGCTTTGTAAACGAGTAAGCAATTGCAATCGACTCCAATACTTCGCCTTTAGTCATGGCATTGGCGCAATTGGCATAAATAAAGTGCTGACCCAATTCAGTGGCCGCTTCCTGTAAATCAGGAGTACGGAAAGCACGAATAGATTGCACGATATTAGGTCGCACACTGCGCAACATTGCCGGCGGTCCGGCATCGCGAACGGCCAAAGCGGCACGCCAAGAAGCTGTCACTTTTTTCCCCGAAACTTGATTTGCTGCATAGGTTTGTAAACGAGATAAACCGCCTTCAGCGTAAATATTGGCAGCCGATGACTCAGTTTCGAGTCGATCATTGCTATCCCAACTTTCAGCGCGGCTGTGTTCATCGAAGCTGGCTGTATTGCTGTTTTCAGAGCGATTATTCATGATGGGTGCTAGGTTACCCGTAACACGCCATCAAATCAAGCCCAAATACAGTGCATTTTATATAACACACTGATTTATATAGAAATAATTTATGTAAGTTATTGCTAACTTACATAAATTACCAATTCTTAAGAAATACCTCTAGCGTTGCTTGCCGCTTCCACAACTGCCAAAGTTGTCACATTCACAATACGGCGAACAGTCGCCGCTGGAGTGAGAATATGAATCGGCTTAGCAACACCTAACAACAATGGGCCAATTGCAATGCCATTGCCCGCCGCTGTTTTTAACAAGTTGTAAGAAATATTTGCAGCGTCAATATTTGGCAAAACCAACAGATTGGCATCGCCCTTCAACGCAGAAGAAGATACTGCGCCCTCACGAATGCTTGCATCCAAGGCGCTATCACCGTGCATTTCTCCATCAACCTCAAGAGTTGGATCTGCTTTTTGTAGCAATGCCAATACTTCGCGCATTTTGATTGCTGATGGTGCGTTGCTTGAACCAAAATTGGAATGGGATAGAAGTGCAACCTTAGGAGCTAGCCCCAGCTTTCTCATTTCACTAGCAGCCATGAGAGTGAGATCTGCCAACTGTTCGGCAGTAGGGTCAAGATTAATATGGGTGTCTACCAAAAATACTTGGCGCCCCGGAAGAATTAAACCTGACATCGCACCATAAACATTCGCGCCAGGCTCATGCCCAATCACTTCATCAACATACTTTAAGTGCGTGGCGATATTTCCAACCGTGCCAGAAATCATGCCATCTGCCATACCTTTTTGAATTAAAAGACTTCCAATCAAACTATTACGGCGGCGTACTTCTAACTTAGCAAACGATTGTGTGACACCCTTGCGCTCAGTAAGGGCAAGGTAGGTTTGCCAGAAATCACGAAAGCGTGAGTCATTTTCTGGATTAACAAACTCAAAGTCATCGCCCGCCTTCATGCGCAAACCAAACTTCTCAATGCGATGTTCAATAACGGCTGGGCGCCCAATCAAAATCGGTGTAGCAAGGTGCTCATCAATAATGATCTGTACTGCACGCAATACACGCTCGTCTTCACCCTCGGCAAACACAATGCGTTTTTGATTGGCTGGGACGCGCTTTGCAATACTAAAGAGCGGCTTCATCAAAGTACCTGAGTGGTACACAAATTGCTGCAACTGATTGCGATACGCATCGAAATCTTTAATTGGACGCAAAGCCACACCATCATCCATTGCAGCCTTAGCAACGGCTGGCGCAATCACTGTGATTAAACGGGGATCAAATGGTTTTGGAATCAAATATTCCGGACCAAAAGATAGATTTTCAATACCGTAAACGGATGCCACCACTTCACTCTGTTCCGCTTGAGCCAACTCCGCTACAGCCTTGACTGCTGCGACTTCCATGCCACGAGTAATGGTGGTTGCACCCACATCTAAAGCGCCACGAAAAATGAATGGGAAACACAAAACGTTATTTACTTGATTTGGATAATCAGTACGGCCCGTTGCCATCACTGCGTCTGGACGAACTGCCTTTACTTCTTCAGGCAAGATTTCAGGGGTTGGATTTGCCAAGGCATAAACCAATGGCATAGGCGCCATCTTCTTGACCATATCTTGCTTCAATACACCGCCGGCAGAAAGTCCCAAGAAAATATCAGCACCTTCAATTGCTTGATCGAGCGTGCGCAGATCTGTCTCTTGGCAGAATGGCTCCTTCTCAGGATCCATCAATTCTTTACGGCCCTTATATGCAACACCAGCTAAGTCAGTAACCCAAATATTTTTACGCTGAATACCAAGGTCAACTAATAAATCTAAACAGGCTAATGCTGCCGCACCCGCACCCGAAGTAACAAGTTTTACTTCTTCTACTTTCTTGCCAACTACCTTCAAGCCATTCAGGATAGCTGCCGCCACAACAATGGCTGTGCCGTGCTGGTCGTCATGGAAGACCGGAATCTTCATGCGCGCTTGTAACTTACGCTCAACCACAAAACAGTCAGGGGCCTTAATGTCTTCTAAATTGATGCCGCCAAATGTTGGCTCTAATGCCGCAATTATTTCTACTAACTTATCAGGATCGTTTTCATTAACTTCGATATCGAAAACATCAATGCCGGCGAATTTTTTAAATAAAACTGCTTTACCTTCCATCACCGGCTTACTAGCTAGCGGTCCAATATTTCCCAAACCTAAAACAGCGGTGCCGTTCGTGATCACGCCAACTAAATTTCCACGTGCCGTGTACTTGAAAGCATTCGCCGGATCTTTAACAATCTCTTCACAAGGAGCAGCAACACCAGGCGTATATGCCAGCGCTAAGTCTCGTTGATTGGTCAGTTGCTTGGTTGGGGCAATTTCAATTTTGCCCGGGGTAGGAAATTCGTGGTACTGAAGAGCAGCCTCTCTTAAGGCTGCAATTTGTTGTTCTTTACTATTTTCTTTGCTCATCCGCTAACTCGCTAAGTTCTGTCTTATCTTCGTATATCTAAGACTTTAAGTGTTCAATTCTATTCCTCTCGGGCATTGACCACATAACAGCCATAAAATGGGGTATGTCTTCTCATTCGAAACCCCTTGGAGAATTTGACCTGATCGAACGCTTCTTTAAAACAGGAGCGGATTCTTTGGGTGCCAATGCTGATCAATCAATTGCCTTAGGGATTGGCGACGACTGCGCCCTACTCAGACCACCAGAAAATGCAGAAGTTGCCATTACTAGCGATATGTTGATTGCAGGCAGACACTTTTTTCCAGACGCCAATCCTGAGCTATTGGGCCACAAAGCCCTTGCAGTCAACCTTTCAGACCTAGCAGCTATGGGTGCAAGGCCGCTAGGATTTACGCTGGCAATTGCCCTTCCAAAGGCTGATAGCCACTGGCTCGAAGGATTTTCTAGGGGTCTTCTTGCCATCGCCAAAGAATATTCTTGCCCTCTAATCGGTGGCGATACTACTGCTGGCCCCCTCACTATCTCCATTACTGCTTTTGGTGCCACCCCCAGCGGGAAAGCCATTCGCCGCTCAGGGGCAAAACCTGGTGACGATATTTGGATATCCGGTGCAGTTGGTGATGCAAGGCTCGTACTTGCTGCACTGCGTCATGAAATAAATCTACCTGCTGATGATTTGCAGGAAATCGAACACCGCATGCATCAGCCAACCCCCCGAATTGAATTGGGGATCCAATTAAGAAATATTGCGAGCGCCGCTTTGGATGTATCCGATGGATTGCTTGGTGACTTACGTCACATTCTGAAGCAGTCACATGTCGATGCAGAGATCATCTTGGATAAGCTACCCAAGTCGAGTATCTTGAAAAAACAAGAGTCTTCCATTCAAAACTTGTTTGCAGCATGTGGTGGAGATGATTATGAAATTTGCTTTACAGCACCATCTAGTCAGCGCGATATCATTCAAACTATTAGTCATTCACTCAACCTGCCTTTAACATTGATTGGCAAAACACTCCCTAAAAAAGATGTTGAAGAAGAAATATATTTACTGGATACATTTGGCATACTTCTGAGTGATGCAGAAACAGCACCCCTTTTAAACTCATTTGATCACTTTGCAATATGACGAATCTTCATCATCCTGCAGAGGTGAAGCCAACCTTCAAATGGGTATTCCAAACCGCTAGCCGCACTCTTGCTTTTGGCTTTGGTAGCGGCCTAAGCCCTGTAGCTCCGGGCACTGCCGGCACCCTCTGGGCTTGGGCGGCCTTTCTAATAGGTGAATATTTTCTCAGTACTGAAGACTTCCTGTGGATTATTGGTGGCGGTATTTTGCTCGGCTGCTGGATTTGCGGTTTTGTCAGTGAAGAATTGGGTAAAAAAGATTTTGGTGGCATTGTTTGGGATGAGATCGTTGCTTTTTGGCTGGTGCTGATCTTCATCATGCCGACTAATATTTGGATGCAGATGATTGCTTTTGCGCTATTTCGATTTTTTGATGCAATGAAGCCAGGCCCCATAGGGATGATTGATCATCACTTTAAAAGTGCTGCGAGTGATGCCGCTCAACATTCAACTTATCTTCAAATCATATGGCGTGGATTTGGCATTGTGGTGGATGATCTAGCGGCCGCGTTCTGTACGCTGCTCGTGATGGCTTTAATACAGTTCTTAATTAAATAATGAACCTCAATGAACGCCAGCGATCTCACTAAAACCTTGGCTGATATTTTGCTCTCCAGAAATTGGACACTATCGTTAGCGGAGTCTTGCACTGGCGGCCTTGTATGCGCCACTCTTACCGAGCTAGCTGGCTCAAGCGAATGGTTTGAACGTGGCTATATCACTTATAGCAACGAAGCTAAAAACGAGTGTCTTGGTGTTCCAGCCCAACTCATTGAGTCCCATGGGGCGGTGAGTGAGCAGACTGCAAAGGCCATGGCAGAAGGTGCCCGAATCAATTCAGGTGGTGATGTAGCCATCTCCATCACTGGAATTGCAGGGCCATCCGGCGGTTCAGCAGATAAACCAGTGGGAACAGTCTGTTTTGGTTGGGCTACTGAGAATCAAAGTCTGACTAAAACTATGCGTTTTGACGGCGATCGTCAAGCAGTAAGACGGCAAGCAACTGAATTTGCACTTACTGAGTTAATCGCACTACTCCGAAGTTAAGCACAAAGCCAAACTGCCAATTACTTCATCCAACCTTTGCTGTGGAAGTACCAAAGCGGAATGATTGCTGAAACCACCATGGCACCTATGGCCATTGGATAACCCCAGGTTGCATCCAACTCAGGCATGTGCTTATAGTTCATACCCCAAATGCTAGCTAGCAAAGTTGGTGGCATTAAGGCTACTGATACCACCGAGAAGATCTTGATGATCTTGGACTGGTTCAAGTTAATGAAACCAACGGTAGCATCCATCAAGAAGTTAATCTTATCGAATAAGAATGCGGTGTGATTTTCCAAAGAATCAATATCGCGCAAAATTTGACGCGCTTCTTCTTGCTGTTCATCAGAGAGTAACTTGCTGCGCATTAGAAAAGACAAGGCTCTGCGGGTATCCATCACATTGCGACGAATACGCCCGTTGGTATCTTCTTCTTTAGCGATTGTTTCGAGAACTTGCTCAGCATCCGCATCGTTAATGTCATCTTGCAAGACTCGCTTACCGGCCTGCTCAAGATTTTCATAAACTTCTTCTAAGGCATCAGCAGAATATTCAGCATCAGTCGAATACAGATCGAGCAACACATCTTTTGCATTGCTGACTGATCCTGGACGCAAACGCGCACGCAAGCGAACCAAGCGGAATACTGGCAAATCTTCGTCATGAATTGAGAACAGCACTTGCTTGGTAAGAACAAATGCAACTCGAACGTTGCGAGAGGTCTCTTCTTCATCCAACAAGAAGTCAGTGCGGATATGGAGGTGACCGTCATCTGCCTCAAAGTAACGCGCAGAAGCTTCTAAGTCGCCCAAGTCATCTAACTCGGGCAAAAGCACACCAAACGCCTCTTTAATCCAAATCAATTCCTCTTCTTCTGGATCAACGACGTCAATCCAGATAGGATTGGCGTATTGCAACAATTCATTGCGATCTTCGACTTGCTCTTGAGAGAGGCGGCCATTTTGCAGGACGAACAAGTTGATCATGGTGAACTCCTAAGGAATGTGCGCTAGTTTATCCTATAGAACATGACAGTTTCACTAAAATAAGCTAAATCCAATGAACTCTCGCTCAAATACCTTTACCCAGCAACTCCAGTCCGCATGGGCTTCTCAAGGCAGCATGCTGTGCGTTGGTTTTGACCCAGACCCAAAGCGCTTGCCCCTTAGCCTGCAAGGGAAACCCGAGGGCATCTATGAGTTCTGCCGAGAAATCGCTGATGCAACCGCGGATCTAGTCTGTGCATTCAAGCCTCAATTTGCCTACTTTGCCTCCCAAAGAGCAGAGGCTCAGCTAGAAAAGCTCATTAAACATCTCAAAGATAAATACCCTCATATCCCCGTAATCCTGGATTCCAAACGTGGGGATATCGGCAGTACTGCTGATCATTACGCGCTTGAAGCCTTTGATCGCTACGGCGCCGATGCAGTCACTGTGAACCCATATATGGGTTTTGACACAATTGAACCTTACCTTAAGCATGCAGGCAAAGGGGTGATTGTCTTGTGTCGCACCTCTAATCCCGGAGGCTCTGATTTGCAGTTTCTGAATGTAGCTCCCGATGGGGAGCCTCTTTATCTCCATGTGGCCAAACTTGCAGCACAGCAATGGAACAGTTCCGGTCAGATCAGCCTCGTCGTGGGCGCAACCTTTCCAGAAGAAATCGCTAAAGTACGTGCCATTGTTGGTGATATGCCTTTATTAATCCCAGGTATTGGGGCTCAAGGCGGGGATATTGATGCCACTGTCAGCGCTGGAAAAATAGCCAACAAGCCAGGAACCGGCATGATCATTAATTCCTCGAGAGCCATTTTATATGCCAGCTCAGGAGCTGATTTTGCTCAAGCAGCTAGAGCTGTTGCGGCAAGTACTCGTGATGCACTTCGAGCCGCTGCAAGCAAATAATTTAATCAGGAAGCTTGGATTACAACCCTAAAGCGAAGTATCTTTCTTACCTCTTGGGGTAGGGTGCTAAGGCCACACGATCCATATTTTCTAAGATAAATTCTTGGCGAGTCGGAAAGTGAATATTGGCTTTACGACAATACTGTTGCTTATCAAAACACTTTGGTGCCGGTAGAGCAGAGGCTAGCGCTGCAGCCTGCTCTCGATCCAACCCCGCCGAACTTACAGCGTAATAGTGCTGAGAAGCAGCACCTATTCCAAAAATACCCTCGCCCCACTCTACTGAATTGAGATAAATCTCAAATAATCTTTGCTTGGACAGTGTTAATTCTAAAAGCCCAGTGATGATGAGTTCCTGCCCCTTGCGCAAATAGTTTTGCTCTGAAGACAGAAATAAATTTTTTGCTAACTGCTGGGTAATAGTCGATCCGCCTCGTAAGGCAGTTTTAGATTTACTACCTGATTGGCTCTTTTGTTGATTTTTCTGCCAGGCTTTTTGCATATCTTCCACTCGCACGCCTTTATGTTGAAAGAAAATATCGTCTTCGCTAACTAAAACAGCACGCTTCAGGTTATTAGAGATTTTGTCATAAGGCACCCATTTCGACTGCACTGAGCAAGTCCAATGCCAGCTACATAAGCGCCAACGCTCCGCCCTCTGAAATGCAGTGCTGCTGGGATCCAAATTAATCCAGAGGGCTATTTGCAACGCAAAAAAGATTTGCATTGCTACAAACCCTGCTAGCAAACACTTCACTGGGTAAAGAAGCCAGCGCATCAGGGCAAACTAACTACGTAACTCCGCCAATACTGCACGAGGATTAATAACGGTCGCTAGTTGTGAGCCCCGCCATAACAAGAAGGCATCAGCAGCTTGCTCTACCAACATTCCAAGACCGTCACTGACGCGTGCGCCTCGCTGCAAGGCCTGCTGCATGAATGCAGTCGTTTTGCCATAAACCATGTCATAAGCAAAAGAACTGGGCATAAAAATATTGCTGACTGCCTTCGGCGTTAACGGAGACTGATCGGTTAAGCCTGCAGCAGTAGCATTAATAACCAAATCAAAAGGATGTTGGGTTTTGGCACTGTCTTCCAATTCAGCCAAAGTACGAGATTCCAGCGCAACCTCTTGAGATGCAGCTAAATCAGCGAAGAGTTTTACCAACTCATCTGCTTTAGCGCTTGAGCGATTAGCAATGATGAGGACCTTTGGAGATTGCTCAAGCAAGGGGCCAATTACTCCACGCGCAGCTCCACCAGCACCGATCAGCAGAATACGAGCACTGTGAAGTGCAATGCCCTGCGCCAAAAGATCACGCACTAATCCAGCTCCATCAGTGTTATCACCAAAAATTTTGCCTTCTATTTTCCACAAGGTGTTGACTGCGCCCGCTAGTTGCGCGCGTGGCGTTAATACATCAGCCAGATTTTGAGCATCCAGCTTAAATGGCACGGTGACATTCATCCCCTTTCCGCCCGCAGCAAAAAATGCCTTAGCGGCTTGGGCAAAAGAATCCATCTCAGGCTGAAGTCGACCATAGTGCATACGCTGCTTAGCTTGCTCTGCAAAACGCTGATGAATCAATGGTGATTTACTGTGAGAAATTGGATTTCCAGCCACTGCATAGACATCCATACCCGAGAAAAGGCTTGGATCAGTATGCAGGGCGCTGGTATTTGTGGAACTCATGATGACTACAGAATAAGCGAATTTAGAAACTTTACAAAATTGTATTAATGGCGTAGCTCGAGTCGATCCACACCATCGCGAGTGAATTCAAAAGTAGAAATCCAATCCAAGACATCAATTTGATTACGCATTTCTGATGGGAAGGCACCAAAAGGCGCCGAGGCTCTGATGATTGCTAGCGCCTGACGATCCAACTCGGGATTACCGGAACTACGCCCAATCGAGAGCCCATCCTTGCCCTGAGCATTAGTCGTGATTCTGCCTTGATTATCAACACTGACTACGATTACCAAACTACCGTATAAAGGACGTCCATTCGCTCTTGGAAAAAAGGCGCTTCCATAAGCCTCAATCTTTTGGCGCATCGCATCGTAGTAATGCGCAAAGGTAACTGCTTTTGTATTGGCTCCGGTTAGCACCTTACGCCTTGGCTCCTTCCCATCAGCCTGAAGCCGCTTGGCTAACTCCGCCTCTAATGAATTTAATTGAGGGGTAATTTTTTGCTCATCACCGCTTTTTCGACCGCCAGAGCGACTGCGTTGCTCATCTAATTTAGCGAGCATTTGCTTTTGCTGTTTTTCTAAAACCTCGAGCCTAGCCTCCGCACCTAATCTGGCGCGGTGCATAGCAGTGGCTTCTTGATTTTCGGTTTTACCGCCGCCCTGTAAATCAGCCTGCGCCAACTTTTTTGCTTTCTGGGGTGGAGTTTTATTACTGGCGTTTACCAACACAACACTCAGAGGAGTATTTAACCGGCGATTTTGAATTTCGCCAACACCCCAACGAAAGGATAAGAAAAGTACGTGAATGAGTATCGAAACTAATAAGGCAAACCGGAATGGATAACGATTCCAAGCGCTATGCAAAAAACGCAAAGCTTTTTCAAGCTTCTCAGGACAAGGAAACACTTGCGATTTAATCTGGGCTAACATCTTTTTCAGAAGTATCTGATACCTCTTGTTCTGATACTTGATCAGTCACCGTCTTTTCAGAAGGCTCAATCTTTGCCTCAATCTCCAGCACTCGCACACCTGCACTTAGCTGTAGCAGATCTACATCAGACACTACAACTTCTGCACGAGTCATACGCGGATGGGCTGCCAATTCAGGGATGTGTAAATGTAGGGGGACTGATTCCACTCTAGACATGCCCTCCTTGAGGTGCCGAACATAAACCGTCTTAGATTCAGCTTCTTGAGTAATCCAACGCAGACACCAATACTTCTCCAATCGATCCTGGAACTCTCCATATGCTTGATAGCAAGATTCGAAATCAGCAGCTATGCCCATTAGGGTTGCATCACGGGGCGGAAAAGGCGCAACCATCTTGGCAGTTACGCCATGCTTTGCCAGAGCGATTAATTGCCATTGATTGACTAAATCCGAATACCGACGCAAGGGGGATGTGCACCAAGCGTAATAATCTAAGCCCAAACCTTCATGTGGTCCGGGGGTTGTTTGCATACGAGTACGCAATGGCCCCCAGCCCTTCTGAGTCCTAAATAATCCCGGCAAACCATGATCCGCTAGAAGCTGACCAGAAGCGCTATTACAGAAAATCATCCACTCGGCAACGATAGTGTCCAAAATTGACCCGCGCTGGCGTGGCACGATGTCAACACGCTGCACTCCATCAGTTTCTTGAATCTGGAAATGAAAGTCTCTCGCTAAGGCATTTGGATCTATGAGGCCCAGTTGCTCAGCGCGCAAACCATTTTCCACACGCTTTTCTTGACGCCCCGCGTGAAGATGCTTGGCGGCTTGCCACAAAGTTGCCAGTTCTTTGCGATAGGGGTAGCTAGCACCCTCATCAAGCAAACTCTCCTCACTGACGAGATGCTCAATATCTTCTAAACGTAAATTTGCTGCCATCGGCACCAACTCCGCACGCATCTGTAACGTATCTCGATTGACCAAACCTTGAGCATCAATATCCACATAGATGGAAAGTGCCGGTCTAGGCATTCCTTCGTCCAATGAGAATTGATCAATCACCGACTCTGGCAACATCGTAATTTTGTCGCCTGGAAAGTACACCGTGGACATCCGATTACGCGCCACCTGATCCAATGGGTCATCTTTGGTAATCGCTAAGCCTGGCGCAGCGATGTGAATGCCTACTCGATGCCCACCCTCAATTACTGTGACTGATAGAGCATCATCAATCTCGGTAGTCCCTGAATCATCAATTGAAAATGCCTTCACCTCAGCCTGCGGAAGCTCAGCGATAGCAGCCGCATAGGCTGCTTGGTCTATTCCAACACTGGGGTTATGTGCAGCACCATTCGGAAAATGCGCCTTCAGAAAAATTCCTTGGTGATAAGCCAAAGGCGAATCGATTGCACCACAACGAATCATAAGTTGTGCTGGAGATTCACCGGTCTCATTACAAGCAGCAATGAATGCCTTGTAAGCAGAGGTATTTTTATCTGGGGAGAAAAGCAATTGTTTGGCTGAAGACTTCAGCGCCTCAGGGAAAGTGCCGGCAACTAACTCTTGCTGCCAAACTGATTGCTGCTCGAGCTCTTTTTGCTTACGCTCTAAAGCCGCTAGCCCAGCCTGCAGTTGTTCAAGCGGTGCCCGCTGAAAGCGGCCGCGCCCTTTACGACGAAAAAATACTGGCGCTCCCTGCAAAGCAATCGCTAGCGCAACTTGTTGCGGAATACTCGCTTGCGAGCCGAAGTACTCATGTGCAACATCAACCAAACCAAACTCTTCGTCTGGGGCGCAATCCCAAAGAAATTGCAAATCAATATCAGCAGTCAGAGTATGAGCTTCATCCATTGCTCCTTGAGCTTCTGGCTTTTCAAAACGCAGCCATACTTCCCTGGCTTTGAGTTTGAGCTTTTTTCCAGAAAGACTGGTTGCCTGCCAAGACTCCGCATCTCCAGTGCCTGAGGCTGACTGGACTGTGGCGATCTTAATATCGCCACCTTCTTCATATAAAAGATTCATGCTTAGAGGGAGATCCCGCCGCTGGCCTCTAATGCCACCCCATTGACATAGCTTGCTTCATCGCTAGCTAAGAATAAATACACGTTTGCCATTTCAGTTGGGGTACCTAAGCGCCCAAGCCAACTGCGCCTTTCAATGTCTTGCAGAATATTTTCTGGCATAGCTTTGACCATTTCAGTGGCAATAAAGCCAGGGCACACCGCATTTACTCGAATACCTTTTGGACCAAGCTCGCGCGCCCATGTCTTAGTAAAGCCAATGACACCAAATTTAGTAGCCGAATAATTGGTTTGGCCAAAATTACCGTAGATACCCACTACGCTCGAGGCGTTCACTACTGAGCCAGAGCCGGCCTCGAGCATGTGGGGAACAATCAGTTGAGTGCAATTAAAAACGCCCTTCAGATTGACATCAATTACCGTATCAAACTGCGCTTCAGTCATCTTCACTAAGCGTGCATCTTGAGTGATGCCGGCATTATTAATTAAGATATCAATACGTCCGTGTTTTTGCATTACCTGATCTACGACCGACTGAATGCTAGCGCGATCAGTGACATTCATAGCGTAGCCTTCTGTATTGGGTATTTGAGCGACAGCGCCATTGACAGCCTCTAAGTTGATATCAGCAAGAATGACTTTTGCGCCCTCTTGAGCAAAACGCTGCGATGTAGCAAACCCAATGCCTTTAGCGGCGCCAGTAATGATGGCTACTTTGTCTTTTAATCTATCACCCATTTTTTGCTTTCTATTTTTACTTTTTGTTTTTTACTTCGCCGCAATGGCTTTTAATAGCTTTTGATGTACACCGCCAAACCCGCCATTACTCATCACCAAAATGTGATCGCCTGGCTTTGCTTCTTGTGCAACCGCCTTCACTAAGGCCTCAAGATCATCAAAAGCATACGCTTTACCCTGCTCGCTTTTATTCAGCGGGGATAAGACCTCAGCCAAGTCCCACCCTAGAAATTCTTTTCCGGCGTTAGCTCCATAGGCAAAAACTTTATCAGCCGCCTCCAAACTTCCAGGAAGTTGGGCTTTCATCACGCCAAGCTTCATCGTATTGGAGCGTGGCTCGAGTACCGCCAAAATACGCGCCTTACCAACTTTACGACGCAAGCCATCCACGGTAGTTGTAATCGCTGTTGGATGATGCGCAAAATCATCGTAGACAGTGGTCTCATTGGCAACACCGATAGTTTCAAGGCGACGCTTCACGTTTCTGAATTTTTCCAAAGCGCGGGCAGAATCTGCTGGAGAAATACCTATGTGGTTTGCAGAGGCAATCGCCGCAAGCGCGTTGAGTTGATTATGTCTGCCCATCACACCAGAATCAGACGCCCACTTCACTGTGGCAAGTTCTTTACCTGACTTACACACAATAAATCCATCGTCCTCTTGGGAAATCAATGACCATTCATTTGTCGCATCTTGCCCAAAGCGCTCTACAGGCGCCCAAGCACCACGTGTAATAACGTTTGCTAGTGCCGGCTCTTCACCATTCACCACTAACAAACCATCGCCAGGAACTGTTCGTACTAAATGATGGAATTGCGTTTCAATAGCTGCAAGATCAGCAAAAATATCAGCATGATCAAACTCTAAATTATTGAGTAAGGCAGTACGAGGACGGTAGTGCACAAACTTACTACGCTTATCAAAGAAGGCGGTGTCATATTCATCTGCCTCAATGACAAAATATTTACCCTCACCTAAACGAGCCGAGACTGTGAAATTGAGAGGCACACCACCGATGAGATAGCCAGGCTTATAGCCGTTGAATTCTAAAATCCACGCTAGCATGGCTGAGGTTGTTGTTTTGCCATGAGTGCCCGCCACAGCCAAAACATGCCTGCCGTATAAAACTTGTTCACCCAACCACTGTGGTCCAGAGATATAGGGCAGCCCTTGATTGAGAATTGCCTCCATCAATGGATTGCCGCGTGAAACCACATTTCCGATCACAAATAAATCAGGCATGGTCTCAAACTGAGATAATTGATCTGGCGAGAACCCCTCAATCAGTTCGATGCCTTGAGATTCAAGCTGCGTACTCATTGGTGGATACACGTTGGCATCACAACCCGTAACGCGATGTCCAGCTTGCCTCGCGATTGCGGCAATGCCGCCCATGAAAGTACCGCAAATGCCCAAGATATGTATATGCATTAGCGAATTTTAGCGAAGGAGTTGCAGTGAACCGCAGACAATGGAGCATCATCGTCACAATTAGTCTTTTGGCCCTCCTTGCGGGAGTGCTGACTTCGCAATGGATTTACAAAAGTAGCTTGGCAAGTGATCCAGCTGTAAAAGCATTTTTTGCAAATTCTTGGCAAACTCCGGACGGAAAAACAGTTGATACCCAAAAATGGCAGGGAAAAGTCCTAGTTGTAAACTTTTGGGCTTCCTGGTGCCCTCCTTGCGTTGAGGAAATGCCTACTTTGGACAAGCTTCAACAAGAGTTCTTACAGCAAAATGTCTTATTTGTTGGCATTGGTATCGATTCACCCCCTAATATTCGTGAATTTCTCTCAAAAACACCTGTTAGCTATCCAATCGTCATTGGCGGCCTTGAGGGCAGCAATCTTTCCAAGCAACTGGGAAATTCTCAGGGCGCCCTTCCATACACCATCATCATCAATGCCAAGGGCAAAGCAACCTATAGCAAATTAGGGAAGATAAGCGAAGATGACATCAGAAGTGCCATTAAATCTGCCTTATAAACATTTTTAAGATACAAATGAATTTATAGGCATTTCTAAATATGCTTAATAATTAGGCATTTTTGTCAATATTTTTGAAGGTGTCACCTTTAAAAGGTTGGAAAATTCCTATTTTTTGGATAACTTTTTGATCTTTTTCTGCCTTTAAAAAGGTATACTTGCCTCGTAAGCAATCAAGCATGAAGTTGTTTAGCAATTTAAGCTTAACTGCCTCTAAAAACAGGGATCTATGTCGAAAAAAGCTTCAATTCTCGTAATTCAAGGCCCGAACCTAAATCTATTAGGCACCCGTGAACCAGATGTTTATGGCAAAACCACCCTTGAAGACATCCATAAAAAGTTGGGCGAACTAGCTAAAGCGCAGTCCGTAGATCTCGGTACCTTTCAAAGCAATCATGAAGGCGAGTTAATTGACCGCATTCAAAAAGCCAAACAAGATGGGGTTGATTTCATCATCATCAATCCAGGCGCCTTTACCCACACAAGTGTTGCCTTACGTGATGTTTTGGCTGGGGTAGCCATCCCTTTTACAGAAGTCCATTTATCCAATATTCATCAGCGTGAAGAATTCCGCAAGCATTCCTATCTTTCCGATATTGCGACTGGGGTGATTTGTGGACTTGGCGCAATAGGCTACGAACTAGCACTGCAAGCGGCTATTACTCGTTTGCAGCAATAAAACTACTTAAAGAATTACAAGAGAGGAAGCACCCTTATGGATCTAAGAAAACTAAAAACCTTGATCGATTTAGTATCTGAATCTGGTATTTCAGAGCTCGAAGTAAATGAAGGCGAAGATCGCGTTCGCATTGTCAATGCTGGATCTTCTGCTCCAGCTGGTCAAGTGGTTTACGCCAATCAAGCGCCTGCACAAACTATGCAAACTGCACAGATGCCCAGCGCTCCAGCTCCAGTTGCGCCCGTTGTTGAAGCGCAAGCTGTGCAAACTGGTTTTGTTGCTCGCTCTCCAATGGTGGGGACTTTCTATCGCGCTCCAAATCCAGAATCGCCAAACTTCGTCAATATTGGCGACACAGTAAAGGTGGGGCAAACACTTTGCATCATTGAGGCTATGAAGTTACTCAATGAAATTGAATCTGAACAAGCTGGTGTGATCAAAGAAATTCTCTGTGAAAACGGTCAAGGCGTTGAATTTGACCAACCACTTTTCATCATCGCTTAATTAAACATCATTCTTGATCATTAGATCCATTCCAATTCACCGTAACTTAACTCAGAGCCGACATGTTCGATAAGATTCTGATTGCCAATCGGGGAGAAATTGCTCTCCGTATCCAACGCGCATGCCGCGAGTTGGGAATTAAAACTGTAGTGGTGTATTCCACTGCAGATAAAGAAGCGAAATATGTAAGGCTTGCTGATGAAGCAGTATGCATCGGACCGGCTCCATCTCCGCTTAGCTATCTCAATATGCCAGCAATTATTTCTGCAGCGGAAGTAACCGACGCAGAAGCAATTCATCCTGGCTACGGTTTCCTCTCCGAGAATGCAGACTTTGCAGAACGTGTTGAGAAATCTGGCTTTGCGTTTATTGGACCTACAGCAGCCTCCATCCGCTTGATGGGTGACAAGGTTTCCGCCAAGCGCGCCATGATCAAAGCAGGCGTGCCTTGCGTACCTGGTTCTGAAGGTGCGCTTCCTGATGATCCAAAAGAAATTATTGCAACAGCAAAAAAAGTTGGCTACCCAGTCATCATTAAAGCTGCAGGTGGTGGTGGTGGTCGCGGTATGCGCGTTGTGCATACTGAGGCAGCCCTCATCAATGCAGTAAACATGACGCGTGAAGAGGCCGGTCGCGCCTTCGGCAATCCAGAAGTCTATATGGAGAAGTTTTTAGAGAAACCACGCCACGTAGAGATTCAGATTTTGGCCGACACCCATGGCAATGCCATTTGGCTTGGCGAGCGTGACTGCTCCATGCAGCGTCGCCACCAAAAAGTGATCGAAGAAGCGCCAGCACCAGGCATTGATCGTCGTTTGATTGCCAAAATTGGTGAGCGCTGTGCGGAAGCATGCCGAAAAATTGGTTATCGTGGTGCGGGTACCTTTGAGTTCCTCTACGAAGATGGCGAATTCTTCTTTATTGAGATGAACACCCGCGTTCAGGTTGAGCATCCCGTGACTGAAATGATTACCGGGGTGGACATCGTTCAAGAGCAAATTCGTATCGCCGCTGGCCTGAAATTAAGTTATCGCCAGAAAGACATTGTTTTCCGTGGTCATGCTATTGAGTGCCGCTTGAATGCTGAAGATCCATTTAAGTTCACCCCCAGCCCAGGCAAAATTGGTTCATTCCACATGCCCGGAGGCCCCGGCATTCGAGTCGACTCACATGCCTACAGTGGCTATGTGGTCCCATCAAACTATGACTCCATGATTGGCAAGTTGATTTCATACGGCAATACTCGTGATCAAGCTATTCGCCGGATGCAAATTGCGCTTTCTGAGATGGTGATTGACGGTATTACCACTAACGTCCCACTACACCGTGAACTAATGCTTGACCCCAATTTTATTGAAGGTGGTACCAGCATTCATTACTTGGAGCATCGCTTAGAAGAGCAAGCTGCAAGTCGCGGTAAATCTTAATTCATGCTAGCAAAGCGAACGCCTAATGTCCTATCGTGAGCTGGTATTTACGGTAGCTGCTGAAACTGCTGAACCCTTAGGTGACGCACTCCTGGAATTGGGCGCCCTATCGGTCACCGTTGAAGATGACGCTGCTGGTGGCTATGATGAAAACCCTCTCTATGGAGAGCCTGGACTTTCACCAGAAGTGCAAGCATGGGATAGATCGGCGGTAACGGCTCTCTTTAATCCAGAGATTGATTCCTCCGGAAGCGCAGAATTTATTCCTGAACTCCTTGCTTCCCTCAAGGAAGAGGGGTTTCATCTAAGCCCTCCCCAAGAGAAGACAGTCGAAGAGCAAGACTGGGTCAGGCTCACCCAAAGTCAATTCTCGCCCATTCAGATCGGCGAACGCATCTGGGTCGTGCCTTCTTGGCACGATGCACCAAGCGATCCCAATGCGATTTGTCTTGCTGTTGATCCAGGCCTTGCATTTGGCACAGGCAGCCATCCCACTACCCACCTATGCCTGCTTTGGCTTGAACAACAAACTGCTTTGCAGAACCAAAGCTTATTGGATTACGGTTGCGGTTCAGGAATTTTGGCAATTGCCGCAGCAAAATTAGGTTGCAGTCCCGTGATTGGTACGGATATCGATCCTCAGGCCATGGTTGCAGCACGCAGTAATGCAGAAATTAATAACACCACGATTCGTTTTGTTCTTCCTAACGAAGGCGCCCCAGAACTCGCTGCAGAAACAAAATATGACATCGTGATGGCTAATATTTTGGCTAATCCATTGCAAGTTCTTGCGCCCGCATTGGTTAACAAGATGAAATTAGGCGGAAGAATTGTTTTATCAGGCGTGCTAGCGCGCCAAGCAGAAGAAGTGATTGCCACCTACAGTCAATGGTTTAAACTTTCCGTATGGAAAGAGAGTGAAGGTTGGGTATGCTTGCATGGAACCCTTTCTCAGAATAAGCAAGGTGACCAAGAATCTGTTTTTGCTGCACCTGCTCAAAAAAAAAGTCTTAAGTTAGCTCTATACGCCGCTTTATTGCTGCTACTACTTGTTTTTGGTGAGCATCTCTCTAGAAATTCATTGCTTCCTATGTTGGCGCCGCAAGTTGACGGAACATCTAATTCATTTTCTGTTCGTGCGTTTCATTTTTTGCAACGCTTCGATGCAAAACTTTGTAGTGCACTAGGATGTTTAGATCGCGCTGTAAGCGATTTTGCTGCCTGGAAAATAAACGAAGCCGCACTCTCACCAGAAACCGCGCGAGAAGGGCTTAAAAGCCCTGCAAATCAATCTGTATTGCAAGTTGAGATACAAAATCGGTTGGCGATTACAGTTTTACCGCCAAATTTAGAAATTACTCTGACTGATGCAGAGGAATCTGAAATCAAAGTGCTGCAATTTACGCCGCAAGAATGGCTTCCTAAAACTTGGCAAGAGGCACATCCTGATTTATTTAACAAAGGTATTCCCTCCGGCGAACTGTTACAGATTGAATTGCCTATTTCATTGCCACCAAATGCGGCGGGCTATCGCGTTCGGGTGTTTTACCCCTAATTCTATTTATTAACACTACATTTATCCCCTTATAGGAAGCAATCTATGTCTAGCTTGATCTGTGGCTCCATTGCCTATGACACCATCATGAACTTTGAAGGCAAATTTGCCGATCAAATCTTGCCCGAGCAGATTCACATCCTGAACGTAGCCTTCTTGGTACCAACAATGCGCCGAGAGTTTGGTGGATGCGCTGGTAATATCGCCTACAACCTCAATCTTCTAGGCGGCGACCCTATCATCATGGCGACCGTTGGTGGTGATGCTGCCCCTTACATGAATCGCCTTAGCCAACTCAAAATTGACGCAAGCCATATTCGCCAGATAGACGATGCCTTTACTGCGCAAGCCATGATCACAACCGATCAAGCTAATAACCAGATAACCGCATTTCATCCTGGTGCAATGGGCGAATCACACCTCAACCAAGTTTCGGCTGTTGTAGCGGAACGCAGTACAAATGCCAAAAGCCCAGCGAAATTGGGAATTGTTGCACCCGATGGGCGCCAAGGAATGTGGGAGCACTGCCATCAACTGGCAGATGCCAATATTCCATTCATTTTTGATCCAGGCCAAGGCTTGCCAATGTTTAACGGTCCCGAGCTTTTGGAATTAGTGGATATCGCCAGCTACCTAGCGGTAAATGACTATGAAGGAGAAATGCTTTCGCAAAGAACGGGCTTAAGTTTGGCAAAAGTAGCCGAGCGCGTTAAGGCACTCATTGTGACTAAGGGTGCCGAAGGTGCAGATATTTACTTTGAAGGTAAATGTATTGCTATCCCACCAGTACCAGCTATAAAAGTCATAGATCCAACTGGTTGCGGCGATGCTTTCCGCGGTGGATTGCTGTTTGGTTTAGAAAACGATATGGACTGGGAAGCTACCGGTCGCCTAGCTAGCCTGATGGGTTCAATCAAAATTACCCATCAAGGACCACAAAATCATCAATTGAGCAAAGATCAGATCACAGAGCAATTTAAAGCGGCTTTTGGCTTTAGCTTCTAAGAGCTTTCAATAGACTCCGATGTAGATCAGAGTTATTCAGGAACAGTGTGGAAATAAAAAAGGGGTCTCGTAAGAGACCCCTTTGAACTTCACCCGTCCTAAGCAAACGCTTATGGACGTGTGCCAGTTGGGAAGGGCCAAGCAGCGGCAGGATTCAACGCACTAGTCGCTGGTGCAGCTTTCTTAGCCGCGGGCTTTTTTACAGCGGAGCCCGCTTTCTTCGCAGCAGGCTTACTTACTTTTTTTTTGCTACTTTACGTGCTACTTTTTTAGCAGCTGGCTTCTTAGCAGCAACTTTACGTGCTACTTTTTTAGCAGCTGGCTTCTTAGCAGCAACTTTACGCGCTACTTTTTTAGCAGCAGGCTTCTTTTTAGCTACTTTTTTAGCAGCAGGCTTTTTAGCAGCTACTTTTTTAGCAGCAGGCTTCTTTTTAGCTACTTTTTTAGCGGCTGGTTTCTTAGCGGCTACTTTTTTAGCAGCTGGTTTCTTTGCAGCAGGTTTTTTCTTGGCGATTGCCATAGTATTGCTCCTTCACGTGAGGATTAGTACAAACTACATTAAGAAGACCCGACCACTCATTTCCGCCTGGTTTTGCAACCTTTTGGATCTGGCGAGCGAGCCATTCATCGGCGCGCGGCTTGATGCTAAGTGCTGCACGCTAATGAATCCTGGAAAAAAAGCCGTGACCCCAAAGGGCAACGGCTTCTTAAATGTGCTGGAAAAAATAGAGAGAATAGCCCAGGCACCCTTGAGCAAGGGTTTTCGGATTTGAGTCTGGTTTTGCTGACTTCTAAAACTATCCAACCGTCTAATCTCCTATTTAGCCAGTTGTGCGCTTTATTACTGTCCTACTACTCCCAACTAAGCGCACCACCGGTTTGATACTCAATAACGCGTGTCTCAAAAAAGTTTCGTTCTTTTTTCAGATCAATCATTTCTGACATCCATGGAAATGGATTCTCTTCATTTGGGAACATTGCGTCAAGTCCTATTTGCAAACATCTGCGATTACAGATGTATCTTAGGTACCCTTTGAACATCGGAGCGTTCAATCCGAGCACTCCGCGAGGCATCGTATCTTCAGCATAACGGTACTCTAATTCGACTGCTTTTTCGAAGATGGATTTGATCTCGTCTTTGAACGCGGAGGTCCATAACTGCGGGTTCTCAAGCTTAATTTGGTTAATCAAATCGATTCCAAAATTGCAATGCATGGACTCATCACGAAGGATGTATTGATACTGCTC
This sequence comes from Polynucleobacter sp. UB-Tiil-W10, assembly GCF_018881605.1. Taxonomy (GTDB): domain Bacteria; phylum Pseudomonadota; class Gammaproteobacteria; order Burkholderiales; family Burkholderiaceae; genus Polynucleobacter. Next base: position 1,061,292 of record NZ_JACVPZ010000001.1, on the reverse strand, counting down.
AGCAGCACCCGTCATTTTGTTTTGACGACCCATTGCGAGTATTTGCGTAAAACCAACATAAAAGAACAAACCTTCCATCACACAAGCAAAAACGATGAGCGAACGGAGTAATGTTTGATCAGCTTCTAGTGTGCCAGTCTTGAAATTTGGATTGGTAAGAACATCAATATAAGGAATTAAGAACTCATCCTTAGCGCGAATCGAGTCAATCTCGTGATACGCATTGAAGATTTCAGACTGGTCTAAGCCCAAAGATTCCACAATATATTGATACGCATGGGTATGAATCGCCTCTTCGAAAGCCTGGCGCAATAGGTATTGGCGGCACTCTGGAGCAGTAATGTGGCGATAAGTACCCAAAACAATATTGTTTGCAGCCAAAGAATCTGCAGTCGTAAAGAAACCAAGATTACGTTTAATGATGCGACGTTCATCTTCAGTTAGACCATTTGGGTCTTTCCAAAGTGCGATATCGCGGTTCATATTGATTTCTTGCGGCATCCAGTGGTTTGCACAACCAGCTAGGTACTTTTCCCAAGCCCACTTGTACTTGAAAGGGACAAGCTGATTTACATCAGTCTTAGCATTAATCACACGCTTATCAGCAGCATTTACACGCAAAGCTGCACCACCAGCTAATGAGGCAGCTGGGGCAGGCGCAGCTTCTTGAGGGGCTTTCATTGCCACTTGATCTGGCTGCGGACGTTGTGGCTCCATTGCAACCGGCTGCGGTGCAAGACCAGCTTTCGCTAGTGCTGGAGCAACTTCCTCTTCCCAATTCAACATAACTATCTCCTAATTCTTCTATTAATCACCAATAAGCGAATAGCTTATTGGCATGCTTCACATTCTTCGAAACCAGCATCACCTGGGCGCATTGTGCAAACTGGGCCATCAGCCTCAACTCCTCCGGCAGCATTTGCAGCGGCTGCGTCGGTACCGTTTACGCCACCACCGCTAGAAACAGAGTTCAACTGACCACTAGCAACTGTTGATTTCTCAACGTGAGTTGCAGCCATCGTGCGGAGGTAATAAGTAGTCTTCAAACCACGCAACCAAGCCAACTTGTAGGTGTCGTCCAATTTCTTGCCGGAAGCTCCACCCATGTAGATGTTCAGTGACTGCGCCTGGTCGATCCACTTTTGACGGCGGGAAGCTGCTTCAACCAACCAACTTGGCTCAACCTCAAAGGCAGTTGCGTACAAATCACGTAAATCTTGAGGAATGCGATCGATCTTAGACAAAGTGCCGTCAAAGTACTTGAGATCAGCAATCATCACTTCATCCCAAAGGCCGCGATCTTTCAAGTCACGCACCAAATACTCATTAACTACTGTGAATTCGCCAGAAAGGTTAGATTTCACGAACAAGTTCTGGAAAGTTGGCTCAATACAAGCAGAGACGCCAATGATATTAGAAATCGTTGCTGTAGGAGCAATCGCAACGCAATTAGAGTTGCGCATACCGTGCTGCTTAATGCTTGCACGCAAACCACTCCAGTCCATAGTGGAGGAGTTGTCGACCTCTACATAACCACCACGCTCAGCAGCCAACATAGCTACTGAATCTTGCGGGAGGATGCCGCGATCCCATAAAGAACCCTTATAGGTGCTGTAAACACCACGCTCAGCAGCCAATTCATTAGATGCTTGGTAAGCGTAGTAGCAAACTGCTTCCATTGAAGAATCTGCAAACTTCACAGCCTCATCACTGGCGTAAGGAATACGCTGCATATGCAAGCAATCCTGGAAGCCCATGATGCCCATACCTACTGGACGGTGCTTTAAGTTGGAATTACGTGCCTTAGCTACTGCGTAGTAGTTGATATCAATTACGTTATCAAGCATACGCATTGCAGTACGTACGGTTCTTTGGAGCTTCTCATGGTCCAAGATCATCTTGCCGTTGGCATCGGTAGTCATATGAGCAGTTAAGTTCACAGAACCCAAGTTACAAACTGCAATCTCGCTCTCATTGGTGTTGAGGGTAATCTCAGTACAGAGATTAGATGAGTGAACTACGCCAATGTGCTGTTGCGGGCTACGGATATTGCAAGGATCTTTGAAAGTAATCCATGGGTGACCGGTTTCAAACAACATACCGAGCATCTTGCGCCACAATTGCTGCGCTGGAATGCGACGGAATGGCTTCAATTCACCACGATCAGCCTTTTGCTCATAAGCAACATAAGCCTCCTCAAACGCCCTGCCATATTTGTCATGCAAATCTGGAGTATTGGATGGTGAGAATAAAGTCCAATCTCCACCTTCCATCACACGCTTCATGAACAAGTCAGGAATCCAGTTCGAAGTATTCATATCGTGGGTGCGACGACGGTCGTCACCTGTGTTCTTGCGCAACTCTAAGAACTCTTCAATATCTAAGTGCCATGTTTCTAGATAGGCGCAGACTGCACCTTTACGCTTGCCGCCTTGGTTCACAGCAACCGCAGTGTCATTTACCACCTTCAAGAATGGCACCACACCTTGTGATTTACCGTTAGTGCCTTTGATATGACTTCCCAATGCACGAACATTGGTCCAGTCATTACCCAAGCCGCCAGCAAACTTAGACAACAAAGCGTTTTCTTTCAATGCTTCGTAGATACCATCCAGATCATCATCTACTGTTGTCAAGTAGCAGCTAGAGAGCTGTGGACGGGTAGTTGCTGAATTAAACAAAGTTGGTGTGCTGGACATGAAATCGAATGTAGAAAGGATTTCATAGAACTCAATTGCACGACGCTCACGGTCCAATTCATTCAAGGACAAGCCCATTGCTACGCGCATGAAGAAAGCCTGCGGCATTTCAATGCGGCGATCTTCAATATGCAAGAAATAGCGGTCATACAAAGTCTGCAAACCTAAGTAATTGAACTGCAAGTCACGGCTAGCATTCAAAGCTGCGGCTAAGCGTGGCAAGTCGAACTCACGCATACGTGGGTCTAACAACTCAGCAGAAATACCTTCGTTAATGTACTTAGCGAAATAAGTGCTGTACTCAGCTTGCATATCACCTTGCAATACTTCTTTACCCAAGATTTCCTTACGAATTACGTGCATCAGGATGCGCGCTGTCACTTGGCTGTATGCGGGATCTTTTTCAATCAAAGTACGGGAGGCCAAGATAGCCGAGTCATAAACTTGCGCCATTGGTACGCCATCATATAAATTCTTGATGGTTTCGGTAATGATTGGAGTGGCGTCGATGTTATTGCCTAAACCTTCGCAAGCTGCCTCAATCACTGTTCGCAAAGCGGCCATATCAAGCCACTTTTCAACTCCGTTATCCGTTACTTTGATACCAGACTCACCAGCCTGATTAGCTGTTTGAGCCTCTTGTGAAACTTCTTGCTGAGCAGCGCGCTCTTGATTGCGCTTTTCGCGATAGAGAACGTAAGCACGGGCAACATTGTGTTCGCCACTACGCATCAATGCCAATTCCACTTGATCTTGAATATCTTCAATGTGGAATGTTCCGCCGTTTGGTCGGCTGCGCAGTAGTGCGCGCACAACAGCATTGGTCAACTGCTCTACTTGCTCGCGAACGCGCGCAGATGCCGCACCCTGACCACCATTAACCGCTAAGAATGCTTTGGTTACAGCAATCGCAATTTTGGATGGCTCAAATGCTACAACCGAACCATTACGGCGAATAATTTTGTAATCAGACAGCTGGGTTGCCTGGTTGCCGCCAACACCACCAGCTACAAAGCTGGCAGAAGGGGCTTGATTAACCGCCCCCGCAGGACTCATTCCTGGGTTATTTACTCCAGCCGGTTGACCTGCTGTCTGTGGATTGGCGTATGTCATGGTGCTCCTGCGTATATATATAGTTATTTGGACAAAATATCGTTAAAAAACAATAGGGTATTACTGGATTTAGACACTACATCTAGTGTTTTTAAGTGTATTAGGCACTAAGTATAGGGAAATATTTGATAATTGGTAAGCCATTTATGACAAATATTTATTAGTACTTTTACTAAGTTTTCTACTTATTTTGGAGTCATTTTGGTGCGGAATTTTTGGCCCTTTTTAGACAAAGGCTAAAAAAGTAAGCGTACGCTTACATACAACAATAAGACTATCGGGGACTTAAGCCGAAAGGTAGTTTTTCACCTGAAATCGCTGTCTCTTTTTGGAACTTTTTCCAATCAAAGAAAATTCCAGGATCTGTTTTGCGATCCGGTGCTATGTCGCTGTGCCCAGCAAATTGCAAAAGTGGGTACATGCTCGCCAATTTTTGAATGAGATTTGCCAAGACCAAATACTGCGAAGCTTCGAATGGCGTGTCGCCATCTCCTTCCAACTCAATGCCAATGGAAAAGTCATTGCACTTTTCGCGACCAAGAAATGAAGAGGCGCCCGCATGCCAGGCCCTGTCCTGAGTGGATACAAACTGAATCAACTCGCCAGTGCGCGTAATTAAAAAGTGGCTGGAGACTTTTTGGCCCGCTATCTCCGCAAAATAAGGATGGCTATTTGAATCAAGCTTATTTTGGAAAAAATCAACAATATGATGGCTAGATGGTTTATTTCTAAATTCTGCTGGCGGAAGACTGATGTGATGAATCACCACTAAATCAGGTTGAGTGTTTTCCGGTCTAGCATCTTGATTGGGTGAAATCCTCCAGTGTGCATCACCAACCCAACCCTTTGAGCCTAAGGATTGAAGGTGCTCTTTTGAACAATAGAACCGGTTTTCAAAAATAACTGCCTCCGACTGCGGAAGATGCACTTTGCAACACTGGCATTGCACCATTACCTCAGGAGAGCTTACCTTCTCAGGCTTATTTTTATTGGGTTTGAAGGGGTTCTCCGCATCGAGGGCAGCCTGCTTTTTACCTTTAATCCAAAGATAAAAAAGGCCAGCGCCAGCAAATAATAGAAGCCACTTAAACAAAACTTAAGCTCTCTGAAGAATGACTTCAACCACAAAGCGACTGCCAACATAAGCAAGCAATAAAGCGGTGTAAGCACTTAATACCCAACGAATAGCAGCCCTTCCACGGAGCCCCACTCGCCAGCGCGCTATCAATAAGCCCGCAAACAAAAACCACGAGACCAAAGCAAAAATTGTTTTGTGATCAAACACGAGAGGTTTACCAAACAATGTTTGAGAGAAGAGCAATCCCGAAAACACAGTCAAGCTCAGAAGTGCAAAACCAACATAGATCAAGTTGAATAAAAGGCTTTCCATTGTCATTAGCGGGGGTAAGTCTTCTAACCAATGCGCTAAGCGGCCATTAGGAATCATTGCTAATTGACGATGTAAGGCGCGATCTTGAACGCTCATGAGCATGGCATGCATCGCCGCTAGACTCAACAAACCAACTGAAACCGTAGCAACTACGAAGTGCCCCTTAAACCAAGGGTCTGAAACAGCCTTAGGTGAAATTAAGGTTCCAGGAAAAATATTGGGCAGGGATGCGCAAACCAGCGCAAACATTAAGGCCATCCAACGTAAGCTAGAGATAGGCAAAAACCATGATTGAAACCAATAAAAAGCCAGGCCAACCCAAGCAATTAAGGACAAATCTTGCGCAAAACCAAATACAAAGCCCTGGGGAGTGAACACAGAGTCATGAAGTTGCACCCCATGAATCACCAAAATCACAAAAATTGCAGCTTGCACCACCGTGCTTGAGAGTCCAGACTCCACGCCGCTCTTGGGTTTGAAGCTCAAAACAAGCAAAAGCGCTAAATAAAGTGCGGAAGGGAGCCATCCGTAACTTGAGTAACCTAAAATATCCATCTGGAAAGTCTAATCGATAAATGCTAGAAAACCTCACCGACCGCCTATCTCGCGTTGTTAAAACGATGCGAGGCCAAGCCCGCCTCACAGAAGCCAATACCGCAGAAATGCTGCGGGAAATCCGTTTAGCCTTATTGGAGGCTGACGTAGCGCTTCCAGTGGTGAAGTCTTTACTGGAGCGGATTAAATTTAAAGCCCTTGGTGAGGAAGTGGTTGGCAGCCTAAGTCCAGGACAAGCTCTGGTTGGCGTAGTGCAGCGTGAGCTCGCTCAAGTAATGATGGGTGACACCAATCAAAGTGGCGAACTCAATCTAGCAACCCAGCCGCCAGCGGTGATATTGATGGCTGGCTTGCAGGGTGCCGGTAAAACGACCTCCGTTGGCAAACTTGCCAAGTGGTTGCAAGAAAAGAAGAAGAAGAAAGTTCTCACTGTTTCTTGCGACGTCTATCGTCCAGCCGCAATCGAGCAATTAGAGACGGTTACCAAACAAGTGGGTGCAAATTTTTTCCCGAGCGACATTAGCCAAAAACCCAATGACATTGCACTCGCCGCTCTTGATTGGGCGCGCCGTCACTACTTTGACGTAGTTTTAGTGGATACCGCAGGTCGCCTTGGTATTGATGAAGTACTCATGCAAGAAATTAAAACTTTGCATGCCAGCCTCAATCCCATCGAAACCTTATTTGTAGTTGATGCGATGCTTGGCCAAGATGCCGTCAATACCGCCAAAGCATTCCACGAAGCTCTCCCACTAACGGGCGTCATTCTCACCAAACTAGATGGCGACTCCCGCGGCGGTGCAGCGCTTTCTGTTCGTCAAGTTACAGGCGTTCCTCTCAAGTTTATCGGCGTAGCCGAGAAGATGGATGGCCTGGAAGCTTTTGATGCCAATCGTATGGCCAATCGCATCTTGGGCATGGGCGACATCCTTGCCTTGGTTGAACAAGCGCAGCAACACGTTGATGTTGCTAAAGCAGAAAAATTAGCAAGTAAGATTTCTAAAGGTGGGTTTGATCTTGAGGATTTTCGAGATCAACTGATGCAGATGCAAAAGATGGGTGGCATGGCCAGCCTCATGGATAAATTACCCAGCCAAGTTGCACAAGCGGCATCCAAAGCAAACCTGAGCAATGCCGATAAACAAACCACGCGCATGCGCGGCATCATAGATAGCATGACTCCCCAAGAGCGCAGAAAACCTGAATTACTAAAAGCTAGCCGCAAGCGTCGGATTGCTGCAGGTTCTGGGGTAGAAGTACAAGAAGTGAATCGCCTGCTTGCTCAATTCGAACAAATGCAAACGATGATGAAACAATTCAAAGGTGGAAAAATGGCGCGTACCATGGCTAGCATGGCTGCCAAAGGAGCCGCCAAGGGAATTGGCGGACTCTTTAAAAAATAATAAACGAGGTTTAACTAAGCAATCAATTGCTTTGCAGTATTTACCGCAGCAATTATTTTTGACTTGATGTCATCGAGTGGAATGTTCTGAGATTCAGCATCGGTGCGTCCTTTAAATTCCACTTGAGAATCTGCCAAGCCACGATCGCCAATGACCACTCGGAATGGGGCCCCAATCAACTCCCAGTCGGCAAACATTGCGCCCGGGCGTTCGTTGCGATCATCCAAAATCACATCAATTCCAGCAGCTAAAAGTTCATCATGTAATTGGTCGCAGGCAGCTTTAACTGCTTCTGATTTCTCGTAACCCATCGGGCAAATCACTACCTCAAATGGCGCCATAGAAATTGGCCAAATAATGCCGCGCTCATCGTGACCCTGCTCAATTGCAGCCCCTAGCAATCGAGTAACTCCAATCCCGTAACAACCCATTACCATCGGCTGAGCCTTGCCTTGCTGATCCAAGTATGTGCAACCCATGGCTTCTGAATAACGCGTGCCCAGTTGGAAGACATGACCGACTTCAATGCCACGGCAAATATCAACAACGCCTAAACCGTCAGGTGAAGGATCGCCAATCACCGCATTGCGGATATCTAATACCAATGGCTCAGGCAAATCACGGTCCCAGTTCACACCAGTCAAGTGATGTCCCGCTTCATTTGCGCCACATACAAAATCGGCCATATTGGCGACTGTAAGATCAGCAACAACAGTTACATCAGCACTAACCCCAACAGGACCTAAATATCCCGCTGGCGCATTGCAGGCTTGCTTGATTTCGGCTTCCGTTGCAAAACGCGATTCAGTCATACCAGGAATTTTGCTAGCCTTCACCTCATTCAGCTCATGGTCTCCGCGCACCAGCAGCATAAAGAGCTTTGCCGGGCCGCTATCTTGATCGGCAGCAAATAGTAGAGACTTCACAGTGCGCTCAAGAGGAATATTTAAGAGCTTCGCTACATCAGCACAGTTTGTTTGATCAGGTGTTGGCACCTTACTCATCGCCGCAGATGCTGCTCCGCGCGTAGCAATTAAAGCTAAAGACTCAGCCGCTTCCAAGTTAGCTGCGTAATCAGAATTTGGACAATACACAATCGCATCTTCACCGGTATCAGCGATCACATGGAACTCTTGACTGCCAGAGCCGCCAATCGCGCCATTGTCTGCCGTTACAGCGCGGAATTGAAGACCCATACGCTTAAAGATGCGGGTGTATGCATCAAACATTATTTGGTAAGACTTTTTGAGACCCTCAACATCTCGATCAAATGAATAAGCATCTTTCATGCTGAACTCACGACCACGCATGATGCCAAAACGAGGACGTCTTTCATCACGGAACTTTGTCTGAATTTGATAGAAGTTCACTGGCAACTGCTTGTAACTTCTGATTTCATTGCGCGCCAAATCAGTAATCACCTCTTCAGAGGTTGGCTGAATCAAAAAATCACGCTCATGGCGATCTTTGATGCGGAGTAACTCCGGGCCCATCTTTTCCCAACGACCAGTCTCTTGCCACAATTCAGCTGGCTGAATCATCGGCATCAGCAATTCAATTGCACCAGCACGATTCATTTCTTCGCGAATGATGTTTTCGACTTTGCGAATGACTTTCAAACCCAGTGGCAAATAGTTGTAGATGCCTGCGCTAAGCTTGCGAATTAAACCTGCACGCACCATAAGTTTGTGCGAAACCACCTCAGCGTCGGAGGGGGCTTCTTTTAGCGTGGCGAGAAATGATTGTGAGGCTTTCATGTATGGATATAATCAAATCGTTGATTTTAAAGGATTTGAGGCACGATCATGCTTGACCGTGAAGGGTATCGCCCGAATGTCGGCATTGTCCTCCTCAACAGCCGTAACGAGGTTTTCTGGGGAAAACGCGTTGGGCAGCATTCGTGGCAGTTCCCACAAGGCGGGATTCAGCATGGTGAAAGCCCTGAACAGGCTATGTACCGCGAATTGCAAGAGGAGGTTGGCTTACTGCCGGAGCATGTCCAAATTATTGGACGCACCAGGGATTGGCTTCGCTACGACGTCCCTGAGGAATACTTGCGCCGTCAAAACTCCACGCGCGTCCATCGAGCTGCATATCGTGGTCAAAAACAAATTTGGTTTCTATTGCGTCTAGTGGGTCTGGACAGCGATATTCAATTACGCGCCTCAGAGCACCCAGAATTTGACGCCTGGCGCTGGGTTCCCTTTTGGATCCAATTAGATGCAGTAATTGGCTTTAAGCGTGAAGTCTATCAATTAGCATTATCAGAACTGGCTCGTTACCTTTCTCGAGGCATTCGCATGCAACAAATGGCATGGGGCACTCCGTTAGAGATGATGCATTCTTTTTATGCCGGACAAGAAGATGAAGCTGGATCTTCAGAAAAATCAGACAACTAAAAATGAAAAAAATATCCTGCAGGCTTGCTCTCTACCTAAACTGCCTTATCTTTGCTGCCTGTTTAGCCGCCTGCGCTGGAGACCCGCTACAAAGCGGACTAGATCCATTTGCACCCATGGTGTTCAAAGAGGGCACAACTACGATGCCACTTAACCCACCGAATCAAGCAACCCTAATACCCTTTTATGTATCTGAACGCACTATTTTTAAATTTTCCGTGGATACAGACTCGATACTCATTGGTGCAGATGGGGTAACCCGATATATTGTGGCGCTAACAAGTCCAAACGGTAGTGTGCAAACCCAATACGAAGGAATTCGCTGCGATTCATTTCAGTGGCGCTTGTACGGCACCTTAGAAAATGGCGCATGGAAAGAGAATCCCTTGTCGACTTGGCGCAATATCCAAACCAATGTCCCGAACCGCTATCAAGCAGCACTAGCGCAAGGCGCTTTCTGCAACTTTAATAATCAAGAAAAAAATATTAACAATGTTTTGAAATCCCTCAATCCAAATGCGTTTACAGGCGGTACAAAACCCAGTAACTCATTCGGGATAATTTATTAAAAAATTACTTTGAAGCTGGGACTAAGCGGGTACCAATCTTTTCACCCGCCATCAAACGGGTCAGAACATTAGGTTCACGACCAGAAGCAATTACGGTGGTGGCACCAGTTTTTACGGCAATCTTGGCAGCCAACACTTTGGTAAGCATTCCACCCTTGCTAAGCTCACTAGCGGCACCGCCAGCCATTTTCTCTAAAGCAGGATCGCCGGCAATGGCATCGGGGAGCAGTGTTGCATTCGGATTATGACGTGGATCTGCGGTAAATAAACCGCCTTGATCAGTCAATATCACCAAGAAATCTGCATGAATTAAATTCGTTACCAAAGCAGCTAGGCTATCGTTGTCACCGAACTTAATTTCATCAGTTACCACGGTGTCATTCTCATTAATAATCGGTACAACACCTAGCTTTAATAAAGTATCCAAGGTAGCCATTGCATTAGCATTTCGCTCTACATCCGCTAAATCTGCATTTGTCAGCAAGATCTGGGCGCTACGCAGATTGAAGCGCGCAAAACAACTTTCATAAACCTGTACCAGGCCCATTTGACCTACGGCAGCAGCAGCTTGTAGCTGATGAATGTCTTGGGGACGCTTTGACCAGCCCAAACGCTGCATACCTTCAGCAATTGCTCCTGAGCTCACCATTAATACCTCATAGCCAGCTTTTAAAAGGCTTGCCATTTGCTCGGCCCACATTGCGATCGCAGCATGATCTAAGCCTTCACCATTATTGGTAACTAGGCTAGAGCCTACTTTGACAACAATCCGTTGGGGGTTTTTAGCATTCATAGCGCAATGGAAATTGAATATTTAATCTGGTTTTTTATCTTCTGGCTGATCTTGATAACGAGGGTCTTGAGCACGCTCATCAGCATCATCTCGATCGCGACGTACAGAATCTAAATAATCTTGCAGAGAATAGCAAAGCTTGTCGCAACCCAATCCTGTTAAGGCTGAGATCTCAAAGACTGGACCCTTCCACTTAAAACGCTTGATAAAGTCTGCAACTACTTTCTTGCGATCCTCTTCAGGAATCATGTCCACTTTGTTCAAGACTAGCCAACGCGGTTTCTCGACCAACGCTTCATCGTACTTACGCAATTCATTTACGATTGCCACAGCATCAGCGACGGGATCAATATTCTCATCAAATGGTGCGATGTCTACCAAATGCAAAAGTACCCCAGTACGCTGTAAGTGCCTTAAGAAACGATGGCCTAGGCCAGCACCTTCTGCGGCTCCCTCAATTAATCCTGGAATATCGGCAATCACAAAACTACGCTCAGCCCCAACACGCACAACACCCAAATTAGGATGCAGGGTTGTAAAGGGATAGTCAGCAATCTTCGGACGCGCATTTGATACAGCAGTAATCAAGGTAGATTTACCCGCATTAGGCATGCCTAGCAATCCAACATCAGCCAAGACCTTTAATTCGAGCTTAAGCTTGCGACGCTCACCTTCTTTACCATTCGTCTTTTGACGTGGTGCTCTATTCGTGCTGCTCTTAAAGTGAATGTTGCCCCAACCACCAACGCCACCCTGCGCCAAACAAAGACGTTCGCCATGGGTAGTTAAGTCGGCAATTGGCTCGCCAGTCTCATAGTCAGCAATGATCGTGCCAACCGGCATCCGCAATTCAATATCGTCGCCTGCGCGACCATAACAATCTGCGCCACGACCAGGCTCACCATTTTTCGCAGTGTGTGTTTTTGCGTAACGGTAATCAATCAGGGTATTGATGTTGCGATCAGCTATTGCCCAGACGCTACCACCCTTGCCGCCGTCGCCACCATCAGGTCCGCCAAATTCAATGAACTTTTCTCGGCGCATAGAGGCGCTTCCGGCACCACCTTGCCCGGCAATCACTTCAATACGTGCTTCGTCTATAAATTTCATGAATAAAAAAGGCCTCGCTTAGCGAGGCCTGTTCCTAAGAGTTAAATTCGGAATAAATCTGAATCAAACGTGTCTCAGTCAGGCGCCTTATGAACGAGGCAAGACTGAAACTTGGGCCTTCTTCAAAGCACCCTTAACGCCGAATTCCACTTGTCCGTCAATTAAGGCAAACAATGTGTGATCCTTACCAATACCAACGTTTGCACCCGGATGAACACGTGTACCACGTTGACGAATGATGATGCTGCCAGCATTGATTTGCTCGCCGCCAAATACCTTAACGCCTAAGCGTTTCGATTCTGAGTCGCGACCATTTCGTGTTGAGCCGCCGCCTTTTTTCTGTGCCATATCTTTCTCCTACCCTGAATTAGGCTTTTATCGTGTTGATCAAAATTTCAGTGAAATTCTGACGATGGCCTTGGTGCTTTTGATAATGCTTGCGACGGCGCATCTTAAAGATTGTCACTTTATCGTGACGTCCCTGGGAGACGACAGTGGCCATCACAGCTGCACCATTAACCAATGGATCACCTAATTTCAGTGAAGCGCCTTCGCCAACGGCGAGGACTTGGTCAAGAGTGATTTCGCTGCCGATTTCCGCTGGTATCTGTTCTATTTTCAATTTTTCGCCTGCAGCAACTTTATACTGTTTGCCACCGGTTTTTATGACCGCGTACATGGTTTGAAACCTCAATTAATATCTACATTTAAGCTAATCCACCCTGGATCAGCTAAGCCCATTATTATATCTTGCATGACGAGCACTGTCAAAATCAATGACTTAAGCCAAATTCTGGCCCCAATTGCCTTAGATTTCAAGGCCTTAGACGAGGTTATCCGTCAGCGTTTAGCCTCAAAAGTCGCCTTAATTGACCAAATCTCGACCTATATCATCCAAGCTGGAGGAAAGCGGGTCAGACCCGCCCTATTGATGCTGGTGGCCAAAGCCTTGGCAAACGGCAAAGCAACGCCCCATACCTTAGAAATGTCGGCTGTAGTCGAATTTATCCACACAGCCACCCTACTTCATGATGATGTTGTTGATGAATCCACTCTCAGACGGGGTCGGGAGACGGCCAATGCTGCTTTTGGCAATGCTGCGAGCGTTTTGGTTGGTGACTTCCTATATTCCAGAGCCTTCCAAATGATGGTTGGCCCAAATGATCTTCGAATTATGCAAATTTTGTCAGATGCGACCAATACGATTGCTGAAGGCGAAGTGTTGCAGCTTCTAAATATGAATGACCCAGAAGTGGATGAAGCCAGTTACTTACAAGTAATTCGCTATAAAACAGCCAAACTTTTTGAAGCTTCTACTGAATTGGGCGCCATTCTGGCTAATACTACCGACGCGCAACGCGAACAAGCTGCTGCATTTGGACGTCACATTGGCACCGCTTTTCAGCTCATGGATGACTTGCTGGACTACACCGCTAACGCGGAACAAATGGGGAAAAATGCTGGTGATGATTTACGCGAAGGTAAGCCTACGCTCCCGCTGATTTACTTGCTAGAAAATGGCAGTAGCGAAGAGCGTCTTCTGGTGCGTGCAGCAATTGAGCAAAATCAAGATTTACCAGATGATGTGTTTGCACAAATTCTTGCTGGCGTACAAAACTCTGGCGCCCTAGATTACACGCAAGCTGTGGCTAAACGTGAAGCCGACCTAGCCTTAACCTGTCTAAAAGATTTCCCAGTAAACGAGGCCAGCACTGCACTACAAGCCCTGTGCGCGTATTCCCTCACAAGACAAACTTAAGTTCCCAAGGTATTGACTCTGAGTTCCCGTGCAGTCATTCGCACCCGCTCTACCTCTTCACGCAATCGTGCAATTTCCTGTGAAGATAGCTGCTCTAGATTGGAATAATCTAATTTCCATGATGGGTCAACCGACCATTGCAATGGTGATTGAACTGTCGTGCGTGGAGCGGGAGCTGATTCTAAAAGTCGCATAGCCAACTCAAAATTTAAATCCTGCGAAGACACATCATTCGGTTTTGCAGCTGCATTACCCAATGGAAAGTCACTAAATAGAAGTCGCGGTACTCCACAATATTCAACAATATCTTTAGCAGCACCCATCACCACAGTGGAGATGCCTGCAGCCTCCAAATAACGCGCTAATAAACTTTGACTCTGATGACATATCGGACAGTTCGGAATTAATACCGCTACATCCACACCGTCAGCTATCAACATTTCTAAAATACGAGGGGCATCAATCTCTAATGTGTGGCGCTGACTCCGATTGGTAGGCAAGCCGTAAAAATGAGGAGAAATTGCTTTTAGCCTTCCGGCTGCAAGCGCTCGTCTTCCAGCGGCCAATGGAAACCAACAATTGATATCTTCCATGTTGGCATTTTTTCGATCAATACCAACATGAGCAATTCGCAGATCATTATTTCCATCAATAGATTGCTGGTATGGCTGATAAAACTTTGCTGAAGCGTTATAGGGTGCGCCTTGGCCTTGAGCCCCTTTATCAGAATCATATGGAACGGCTGTGGTCACTAAACCCAATACGGACTGAGTTAGTGGCTTTCTCGGCGGGGTAAATGGCACATCAATATAGTGAGCCCATACATAAGGGCTCTCATAGCCCAAACCCAAGTAGTAACTGCGGGTACGTTCAATATAACGAACCGGCTGATCCTGTTCTGGTGCAAATATGAGCTCAGAAGTCTTAGCCATCAAATCATCCCTGTAAGATGTTGCATATCAAATATTTAAATTCATAGGAACTTATTATGGCTCAGTGGCTTAGATTTCAGCATCAAGGAAAAAGTGGTTTAGGGCAAGTACAGGGCGATCAAATCTCGGTGTATGAGGGTGATTTATTTCAAGGACCTCAAGCCACCGGTGAATCCATCAAGCTAGCCGATGTAACGATTGATATCCCATGCACTCCTTCCAAGATGGTTGCTATGGTTGACAACTTTCATGCATTGGTAACCAAGCTTGAGCATGCTGTACCCGCCGAACCTCTCTATTTCCTGAAAGGGAATAATTCTTTCTTGGCAGCAAACCAAGTGATTCGTACACCCAAGTCCTATTCCGGAAAAGTAGTTTATGAAGGGGAGCTTGGCATTGTGATTGGCAAGCGTTGTCATGAGGTCGATGAGTTAGAAGCAGCTAAAGCTATATTTGGTTACACCTGCATCAATGATGTTACCGCCATTGAAATCCTCAATCGTGACCCCGGTTACGCTCAATGGACACGCTCTAAGAGTTTTAATACCTTTGGAGTATTCGGCCCTTACATCACCACCGATGTAGATCCGAGCAAGCTAACAATCAAGACAATACTCAATGATCAAGAGCGTCAAAACTATCCTATTGCGGATATGATTTTCTCGCCAGCAAAACTCGTCAGCTTGATTTCTCAAGACGTACCACTTGAGGCTGGCGACATTATTGCTTGCGGCACTTCAGTGGGCGTTGGCTCGATGAAACCTGGCAGCAATGTCAGTATCATCATTGATGGTGTAGGACGCCTCGATAATCGCTTCGAGTAATTTAGATTCACATAAAACAAAACCCTTGCTACTTTACATAGCAAGGGTTTTTTATTGCTAAAGATTTATTTCCAATCTTCTATTAGCTTTTTCTGATTTCCGAATTAGTAACCAGATACCGATGGCAACGCAAGGCTGCCTTTAGATGCTTGAACATTTTCATCTAAGTATTTAGTCAAAGCAAATACGGTATTTAAGCAAGGTGTTGGCGTTTGAGTAATCTTACCAAGCTCAATGACTGAGCCTAACAAAGCATCGATCTCTAGGCTACGACCAGCTTCTAAGTCTTGCAACATAGAAGTTTTGTGCTTACCAACTTTTTCAGCGCCAGCGATGCGGCGCTCAATGTCAACGCGAAAAGTAACGCCCAACTTTTCGGCAATGGTCTGAGCTTCAGCCATCATGTTGCGCGCTAATTCTTTGGTCAATGGATATTGGCAAATGCCTTCCAAGGTGCCATGTGTTAGGGAGCTGATTGGGTTAAAAGTCATATTGCCCCAAAGCTTGAGCCAGATTTCTGAGCGGATGTCATCCAAAATAGGAGACTTGAATCCAGCTGCGCCCATCATCTCGGATATCTTCTGAATACGCTCAGAGGTTTTGCCATCCAATTCACCCAATGGGAAGCGATTACCTTCAACGTGACGAATCACGCCAGGTGCTTGAGTAAAGGTTGCCGGATAGACTACGCAGCCAATAATGTTGTTTGGATTAATTGCGTTCTTCGCAATACCGCCAGCATCGACTGTTTCTACTGAATGATCTTGATACTCGCCGCCCAACTTTTGGAAATACCACCAAGGAATTCCGTTTTGCATTGGGATCAAAATGGTTTCGGGGCCCATGATGGCTGCCAAATCATCAATGATCGGCTCAACTTGATGAGCCTTCACCGCGAGAATAACAACATCAGGAGTCTCAGCGTCGCGAATTTTTTCTACCGCTTTAACTTGAGCAACCAAAGGTTCTGGTTGGTCATCCATAATCAAAGCAAGACCACGCTCTTTAATTGCAGCCAAAGTTGCACCACGCGCAACAACAGTTACTTCATTGCCCGCTCGTGCCAACATGACAGCTAAGTAGCCGCCAATTGCGCCACCCCCGCCGATCACACAGATTTTCATAAGAACTCCATAAGAACAAAAAATTTTGAATTACTGTCATATTAGAGGAGAAAATTTTGCGGTGCAATATATTCTTATTTGCATCATTTTTAAGCGAATTACCCTCTAAACTGCTTTTAATGCATCTTTTGGCACCAAGCTACCTAAAATCATTCCCGCAATACTGGCAAATAAACCAGCCAATTGAGGCGGCAAAATAGCATTCGGAGCCAAAATCTCACAGCTGATCCAAATAGTTAAGCCTCCGACTACGGATAGCAATCCTCCCAAGGAGTTGGCTCTTGACCAATACACCCCGAATGCCAACGGGACAAATGCGGCGACCAGAGTCACTTTGTAGGCGCTCTCCACCATCTTAAAAATAGACAGCTCAGAATTCACCGCAAAGAAAGTTACCACCACCGCAAAACATAAAACCGTAATACGCATGACTTTGAGTAAATCATGATCGGACAAATGTTTAAAAAAGCCTCGAACAATATTTTCAGCAAAAGTTACCGATGGCGCCAATAAAGTTGCACTGGCACAACTCTTGATGGCTGAGAGTAAGGCGCCAAAGAACATCACCTGTGCAATTAATGGTGCGTGATTCAGAATGAGTTTAGGCAAAATCATCTGCGGATCCGTAGAAAGATACTGCTTCACTAAATCAGGACTAATTAATGTCGCCGAGTAAGCCAAATACATCGGAACAAAAGCAAAAATAAAATAAAGTACCCCACCCAGTAAAGCCGCTTGGACGGCAATATTGACGTTCTTTGATGAGGTAATGCGTTGGAATACATCTTGCTGCGGAATCGAGCCGAGCATCATGGTACACAGGGCGGCAACAAACCCCAAGATCGAAGCCAAATTCATATCCGGCCAGAAGTTACTGAATTGACCTGCTGCAGACGCATGCTCAATTACAACGCCAATACCACCAGTCTGCGCCGTCATTTCTCCACCGATATACAGCATACCAATCACAATAATGATCATCTGAATAAAATCGGTAATCGCAACTGACCACATGCCGCCAAATAAGGTGTAAATCAGCACGCTACCTGCACCAATTAACATTCCGCCCGTCTGAGAAATACTTCCCTCAGACACTACGTTAAATACGAGACCTAAGGCTTTAATTTGGGCTGCGACCCAACCTAAATAAGAAACCACAATGCATAGGGTTACCAAAACCTCTACCGTTCGACCATACTTCTCACGAAAGAAGTCGCCAATCGTCAACATGCGGCGGTTATAAAGATGGCGTGCAAAGAACAGGCCCACCAAAATCAAACAAAGTGAAGAGCCAAAAGGGTCGGAAACTACACCCCCTAAACCCTCTTTTAGAAAAGTTGCTGGAATACCTAATACAGTTTCAGAGCCAAACCAGGTAGCAAATACAGTGGCGGTCACAATTGGCAAGGGCAGGCTATGGCCTGCTGCCGCAAAGTCAGCAGTATTTTTGACTCGCAGAGCTGCCCATAAGCCAATGCCAACGGAAATAACCCAGTAGATAATGACGAACCAAATAAGCACGCCTCAATGCTCCTTCAGAAATTGGATGAAATTATATGGCCATGTCATTTTTGACACTTTCCAAAAGGAACCAGCTTGGAGCACCTCAACATGCGCATCGGTCTGACATAATTCAAGAGTGAGATCCCCAATGCAAAGCCACTCGTCAAACCCATCCGCGGACCTGGCATACCAAAAAGCCATTCTGGGATCCGTATCACGGACCTTCGCCCTCACCATTCCACTCTTATCTCCCAGCATCGAAAAAGTAGTTGGAAATACCTATTTGCTCTGCCGCATTATCGACACGATTGAGGATGCAGCAGACTTAAGTGCACAAACCAAGCAATCACTCTCAGCGCTATTTTTGGATGCGGTACTAGAAAAGGCTCCTGTTGAAACTTTTGTTCAACCTTGCTTGGATGCACTTAAGAATTACAACAATCAAGATGAGCTAGATTTAATTGCTCATACGCCAACTGTTCTACGCATTTTGCATACTTGCTCAAGCAATGATCAAGAGGCAGTCAGTCGCTGCGTTTCTATCATGTCTGAAGGAATGTCTTATTTTCATGGCAAGCAAAATCAAGCAGGCCTGCAAAACCTCGCTGAGTTTGAAGAATATTGTTATGTAGTTGCTGGAGTAGTTGGCGAGCTACTAACAACCATCTTTGCCAACCATTCGCCCGCCTTTCAAGCACAAATAGCAGGGCATGAGGATTTAGCAATTGCATTTGGACAGGCGCTACAAATGACCAATATTCTCAAGGACTCACCGGAAGATAAGGCGCGCGGGGTGTCGTGGAAGCCAACTAATGTAAGCCAAGCAGATCTTCTAAAGATTGCTTATCAAAAACTACAAGACTCCCTACAGTACATTTTGTTGATTCCCAAACAAGAGCAGGGTATACGGCGATTTTGTTTTTTAGCATTTGGCTTGGCAGTCATGACTCTTGCCAGGATTGCCAATCGAAAAGAATTTGACGATAAGAATGAAGTAAAGCTTTCCAGGAAGACTGTAATGAGTTTCTATGGCTTTACAAAGTGGGCGGTTAAAACCGATTTTCTGATGAAGGCTTTTTTCTATCTCGGCAGTAAATCACTGACTAAATAAAGTTATAAAGCGCCTTCATGCTTTAAAAGCCAGATCTTAATTTGGCGATACAAGCCAGGTGAGTTTTCCTTCATGAAACCCCCAAGCCCTTGGGCAGATACAACTCGATGACAAGGGGCGATTAAGGGGTAGGGATTGGCGCCACATGCGGTCCCCACCGCCCGCGCCCCACTATTAATTTGTTTGGCCAACTCACCGTAAGTTTTTGTTTTACCAGTAGGTATGTCTTGAATGCTGGTCCACACTTTTCTCTGATGCTCAGTGCCCGCCGGTTTAGTAGGCAAGTCAAATTGCCAATGAGGATCCTTAAAGTACGCCTTGCACTGTCGTGCAACCTCTTTGGCCAACTGATTCTGCGGAACGATTAAAGCCGTATTTGCGGGTAAGTAGTCAATCCTGGAAAGCATCAAGCTACCCTCCACCAATTCAGTCCCAATGCCCAGACAGCCAAAAGGCGCCGCAACAACACAGTAGTTAGCGCTATTGAGGTTCAATGGTGATATTGAGGAAGCCATATCAGGTCATTCTTACACATATGCAAAGGGGAGATGACAGGGCTTTATTCCATAGCTATAGCCGACCAAATGCCACTTTGCTATATTGACTCATCCTTACTTTTTTCAGGCATACCTAATGGACACTTTTTTTGACGATTGGCCCCTTTATGGTCAAGTTGCTCTAGTCCTATTTTTACTAGCACTCTCTGGCTTTTTCTCGATGGCAGAAACCAGCATGCTGTCCTCCAATCGTCATCGCCTGCGCGCAATGGCTAACGGAGGTAACGCAGGCGCAGCACTTGCTGAAAGACTCTTAAAACGCATTGATTCCTTGTTATCAGTTCTACTAATTTCTAACAACCTGATCAATACAGTACTGCCTATTCTGGTAACGGGTATTGCCCTGCATATTTTTGGTGACAGCGGCCTTGTCCTTTCAATTGCTACTTTGGTAGTTGCCCTACTCATCATCATCTTTAGCGAGATTACCCCCAAGGTAATTGGTGCTGCATTCCCTGAGAAGATTGCCTCCAATGTGGGCTGGTTTATTTTGCCGCTTACTTTTGCGCTTAAACCCTTGCTTTGGTTTATCAATAGTTTCGTGTCTGGCTTGATGAAGGTATCTGGCTTGCAATCTTCTTCTGATAGTAGGGCTATGAGCAAAGAAGAGTTACGTAGCCTGGTTTTAGAATCAAACCGCTTTGTCTCCAATCATCACCGCAACATTCTGCTCAACTTATTTAACCTAGAAAATATTACTGTTGATGATGTGATGACACCGAGATCCAAAATTGAGGTTTTGGATCTATCGAGGCCCATTGATGAAGTAGTTGAACAACTGGAAACTTGCTATCACAACAAATTGCCAGTCTGCGACGGTGATTCTGAACGCATTGTCGGCATTCTCTCAGTCAAGAAAGCGTTGTCCTTATTGGGTGATACCGATCTAAAGCACGAAGATTTTAGATCTTTGCTCAATGAACCTTATTTCATCCCAAGTGGTACGCCCGTTCTACAGCAAATGCAATTTTTTCAAGATAACCAACAACGCTTAAGCCTAGTGGTGAATGAGTATGGTGAAGTTCTTGGCTTAGTGACCTTTGAAGATATTGTTGAAGAACTCATCGGCGAATTTACTACCTCTTTCTCGAATCTCTCTACGGATCCCCGCTGGCTTGATGATGGCACATATCTAGCAACGGGTAGTGCGTCCCTACGAGACCTCAATCGACTACTCAATCTGAATCTCCCCTTAGATGGACCGCGTACACTGAATGGCCTCATTCTTGAAAAACTCGAGGCCATTCCTGATCATGATGTGAGCATTCGTATTGCTGGAATTGTGATGGAAATCGTTCAGTTTAATGAGCATGGGGTAAAAACAGTGAGGCTATATCGCCCCGCTACGCTGGCTCAAGAAACAGATTGAGCGTTGTTGCTGATGACTCACTAATCATTCGCACCTGGTATGAAATCGCCGTACATGCCCTAGATGCAAGAGCAAGTGATATCCACATAGAAGCTGGGACGCTGGCTACAGTCGTCCGCATTCGGGTAGACGGCCTTTTGCAAAAGCAGTCGCACTACCCTATTGAGCTTCATGATCGCCTCATCACACGTATCAAAGTTCTTGCACGCTTAGATATTGCAGAAAAACGGCTCCCGCAAGATGGTCGCCTTTCCATAGGCCATGATTTTTCCAAACCCAATATTGATTGCCGAGTTTCGATTCTGCCGACCCTGCATGGAGAGAAAGCTGTTATTCGTATATTGCCAAGTTGCGTTGATGATCTTGATCTTTGTGAGATTGGCCTCCTCTCAAACCAATTGGAGATATTCCAGCGGGCACTTTCTCAACCCAATGGACTTATCTTGGTGACAGGACCAACAGGGTGCGGCAAGACTCGCACACTCTACAGTTGCCTTCATCAACTTAATCAAGATCATCGTAACCTTTGCTCCATTGAGGATCCCATTGAAATTCGTCTGGCGGGAGTCAACCAGGTTGCATATCACCCTAGAGCGGGTTTGGATTTTTCGACGATCATTCGCGCCCTACTTAGACAAGATCCTGATGTCATCATGATCGGGGAAATACGAGACACCGCTACAGCTCAGCTGGCTATTCAAGCAGCGCAAACTGGCCATCTAGTGCTCAGCACATTACACACCCGAAATGCTCGTGGAGCAGTTCCCAGACTTATAAACCTAGGGGTGGATCAGGAGTCTATTGCATCATGCCTCCTAAGCGTTAGCTCACAGCGTTTAGTGCGCAAAACTTGTCATCAATGCCTTGCGGAGAAAGCAATAGCCAAGCACCAATGCCCAGCGTGCAAAGGAAGTGGTTACTTTGGACGCATTGGTGTCCATGAGGTGTTAAGCAAGAGTCATCTATTTAACTTATCTACTTCACACATCAGCATGCGAGATGCAGGGTTGATTCATATAAAAGCAGGCCTTATCAATCAGACCTCTCTGGATGCAGAAGTAGGCGCATGGCATTAAGCAAACAGGACCAACTCCATTTTGCCGAGCAACTTTTAACGCTATTAGAGGCGGGCCTACCCCTCCTAAATGCAATTGAGCTGATTTATTCAACTGCCCCTAAAAGTTGGCTGATTTGGATTAGTGACATTTATAAGCAACTCAAAAGAGGGGAAAGTTTTTCTCAATGCTTGCGGTCCGAAAAAAATCTATTCTCAATGGAGTTCATTAATCTCATTCGTGTTAGCGAACGAACTGGCGACTTCAATTTAGCTCTGAAGACTATTTGCCAGCAACTCGAAGACCAAATTGAGTTGCGTCGAAAGATCCAACAAGCGATGAGCTACCCGATCATTACCTTAGCCAGCTCTTGCCTCCTCGTTATCGTCATGATGATCTGGGTTGTGCCAGTCTTTAAGGATGTTTTTGCTCATTTTCAAGCAGAGCTACCAGCGCCAACTAAAGCGTTGATTCAAGCATCGTCCTGGTTTGAAGAACTCTCTGTTGAAATAACTATAACCTTAGCCATCCTTGCCGGACTCTTTAGTCTTGCATGGATAAAACTTCCTGGGCTACAAAAATATTGTGATCGAATGAGTTTTACTGTTCCTATAGTTGGCCAACTACTGAGGTTAGCAACTCTTACCTACTGGTGCCGAACACTGGGTCATCTCCTGAAGTCTGGCTTACCCCTTCCAGACGCCCTTAGAGTCACTGCACAATCATCCAACCACTGGCTCAGCCATGATTTTAGTGCTGAAATATTCAAACACCTGACCCGCGGCTGGTCGCTTGGAGATGCGATAGTGAGAGCTGATCCCAAGCGCTTGCTATTTGATCTTGAGACATTACAACTATTACGAATTGCATCAGAAAGTGGTGCACTTGCTGAAATGCTTCAAAGACGCGCATCGATATTGGGGTCTCAATTAAGCAATCGACTCAACACCTTAAGTCAAAGCTTAGAGCCCCTATTAATTATTATTGTCGGGCTCATTATTGGAAGTCTAGTCATCATCTTGTACCTCCCCATCTTTAATCTAGGACAAATTGTTTAATGGGTATTGGTATATTCTCGATTAGGTCAGAATCCTTTGTCTGGTAACCATTTTCTTGCTATTACTGGCATCATTGAGTTGTTATGGCCATAGACCCTACAACCCCCTCTGCAAAACAAGCTAGCCTAGACAGTCTAAAAGGGCATGTGCCCTTTGTGGGTCTTACTGGGGGCATTGGCTCAGGGAAAACCGCTGTCAGCGATCTTCTTGCGCAATTGGGTGCTGGCATTATTGATACAGATCTCATTGCCCATCAAATCACCGCCCCAAATGGAGCAGCAATTCCTTTGATTCAAGAGCGGTTTGGTCCAGAATTTATTGACTCTAGCGGGGCGCTAGATAGAACGAAGATGCGTAGCCTAGTGTTTGCCGACCCCGAGGCGAGAAAAGCATTGGAGACAATTACCCACCCCCTTATTCGGGAAGAAACCATACGGCAGGCAATGGAACTGATCAATGCAAAGGTTCCTTATCTGGTTTTTGTAGTACCCCTGCTAATTGAGTCTGGGAACTGGCTATCCCTCCTGGATGACCTGGTAGTGGTGGACTGTCCAGAGGAAGTCCAAATTGAGCGAGTGATGCACCGCAGCAAATTACCCCGAAATGAAGTTGAAAGAATCCTTAAGGCTCAAGCCAACAGACAGGAGCGGATTGCCCATGCGAATGTGGTCATTGAAAACCAAGGCAGCTTAGCCGACTTACAAGCCCGAGTTTTAGAGTTGCACCAAAAAATCCTACAGAATCAGAAAGATCGCACCAGTTCGTCATAGAATATGGGCTTGTGATTGTCTATGAATACCCCTTCAATGAATTAGTTCGAAGCATGCTTCGGCTGGAGTATTTGTTCGCCCGCTTCAATCACTTTGTCCGCTCTGATGATCCTGAGTTACATCACAATGCCATCTCCATCTTGTTCGATCTTGGTGATATTGGCGCTCGTGGTGATATCAAATCTCTTTTACTCAAAGAATTTGAACGTCAAAAATATGCGCTCAATGGTTTGAAGTCATCACAAAAAGTTGATCAAGAAGCGCTCACACAAACTCTTTCTGAAATTGATGCCGTTGCTAGTGGCATCAATCAATCTGCAGGCAGGCCTAACTCTGCCATTACTGAGAGTGAATGGTTAAATGCCATTCGTACCAGATTAAATATTCCGGGCGGCACTAGCCCGATTGATTTGCCGAGCTATCACGCCTGGAAAAATAGCCCCACACAAGAACGTCGTGGGTTACTGGAAAAATTTGTCGCCCCACTCTTGCCATGGCATGAAGCATGTCAGTTATTTTTAAGACTGCTTCGTCAATCCGGCGAAGCTAAGGATGTAGTCGCACACAACGGATCTTTTCAGCAAGCACCCTCTGGAAAGGTTTACCAGTTAATGCGGATCGCTGTCGAAGATGACGCTTTATTTTCAGAAATTAGCGCCAACAAATATTTACTCTCCGTGCGCTTCTTAAGGTCTGAGCGAGATAAAAAAGCACAGCTAGTGAATGCCGATGTTCCGTTCAAACTCACTCTCTGCCAGCTTTAACTTAAAGACCTTCTAAGGCACTCCAGCATTGGCCATGCGGCTGGTAGCAAAGGTTCCACGCTAGGCGATTCTGAAGTTATCGATTCCCAAGATAGGGCCTGCCCTTCACAACCTCTAGGGGTACCCGACCAATCCCTAATAATGCTTACATATAGACGAACATATGCGTGTGGATAGTCATGCTCAAGGACGGTTAACTCTTCACTAGTGCGAATATCAATGCCAAGTTCTTCTTGCAGTTCTCGTTGAAGCGCCTGAAAAACGGTCTCCCCTTTTTCAACTTTTCCACCTGGCACTTCCCAGTAACCAGCGTAAGGCTTGCCTTCAGGTCTTTGCCCGAGAAGATAGCGCCCTTCAGAATCAATTAATATTCCTGCCGCAACAACAGTAATCGGGCGATTAATTTCACTCATTAGCAAATTAACTTAAGACTTTGATCCAGCCCAGTGCTTAGCAAATTGCCAAGCAACGCGACCCGAACGTGAGCCACGCTCCAAAGCCCATACCAAAGCTTCTGCACGCGCCGCGTCAATTTGTGAGGCACTTAATCCAAAATGCTGCAACCAATGTGCGACGATTGCTAAATACTCATCTTGTTTTGGTGGATAAAAAGACAACCAAAGACCAAAGCGCTCCGATAAAGAGATCTTCTCTTCAACTACTTCGCCAGGATGAATTTCTCCATCGTCGTTATGAACATAGCTCTCGTTATCCTTCATGTACTCTGGCAATAAATGACGGCGATTAGATGTCGCGTAAATCAAAATATTGTCGACTTGGGCAGAAACTGAGCCATCCAAGGCTGATTTCATCGCTTTGTACCCAGACTCGCCGTCCTCAAACGACAAATCATCACAAAAAATGATGAAGCGCTCCGGGCGTTCAGCCAAAAGCTCAGTAATGTCAGCCAAATCAGCCAATTGTTCTTTTTCAACCTCAACTAAACGTAAGCCCTGACCCGCGAACTCATGCAAGCTAGCCTTAATGAGAGAAGACTTACCTGTTCCCCTGGCACCCGTCAGCAAAATATTATTTGCCGGCTTTTTCTGGATAAAGTTTTTAGTGTTATTGCGTATCGCATCGCGCTGACGATCAATATTCTGCAAATCTTCGAAAGTGATATCGGACACATGCTTTACTGGCTGCAAGAATCCAATGCTGCCAAAAATACTATCGCGACGACGCCATCTAAATGCTGTTGATGACTTCCATTGCTCTTCCGTTAACGGCTTTGGCAAAAAAGTATCAAGGTGGTCTAAAAGACGGTCCAATTTTTCATTCA
Organism: Polynucleobacter sp. UB-Tiil-W10; assembly: GCF_018881605.1. Classification (GTDB taxonomy): domain Bacteria; phylum Pseudomonadota; class Gammaproteobacteria; order Burkholderiales; family Burkholderiaceae; genus Polynucleobacter. Next base: position 1,035,153 of record NZ_JACVPZ010000001.1, on the reverse strand, counting down.
TATTTCTAGCGGTCTTTTATGAGCGGTAATCTGCGTTAATAGAGACGTAGTCATGTGACAAATCACAAGTCCACATGGTGTGAGTTGCGTTGCCACGACCCAAGTCAATCTTGATGGTGATCTCTGGGGCTTGCATTACTCGCTGGCCATCAACTTCTTGATAGTCAGGATTGCGCCCACCATTCTTAACAACCCACACATCACCTAACCACATTTGCACATGGTTTACATCTAAATCTGTAATGCCTGCATAGCCAATCGCCGCAAGAATACGTCCTAAGTTAGGGTCACTAGCAAAGAAGGCTGTTTTTACCAAAGGTGAATGTGCAACCGCCTTGGCGACTAAGCGGCATTCTTCAAGGGTCTTGCCACCAAGAACCTCAATCGTCATAAATTTAGTTGCGCCTTCGCCATCACGCACAATCATTTGCGCCAACTTTCTAGCTAGAACAATTAGTGCATCCCGCAAGACAGCATAGCTAGGATCGCTTACTGAATTAATTAGTGCTGCAGACTGACCCGTCGCCATAATGATGAAAGAGTCATTGGTTGAAGTATCACCATCAATAGTGATGGCATTAAATGAGAGGTCAGCGATCTCACGAGTTAGATTACCCAAGAGTCCCGGAGCAAAACCAGCATCAGTCGCTATGAACCCGAGCATGGTTGCCATGTTTGGGTGAATCATGCCAGCGCCTTTGCAGATACCAGTGATAGTTACTTTTCCTACAGGCGTGTCTACTGTCATTGAAGTTGCTTTAGGCTGCGTATCGGTAGTCATGATCGCTTCAGCCGCATCAAGCCAGTTGTCCTCGCCTAGGTTAGCTACTGCCTTAGGCAATGCATTAATGATTTTTTCGATCGGAAGCGGCTCCAGAATCACGCCCGTTGAGAAAGGCAAAATCTGCTCTGGATGAAGATGGAGATCTTTAGCTAGTGCTGCACAGGTTTCCAAGGCATGCTTCATGCCAGACTCACCAGTCCCAGCATTGGCATTACCGGTATTGACTACCAGAGCCCGAATTTCACCATTGCGGCCTTCTTGCGCTAAATGCTCACGGCAAACTTGCACAGGGGCAGCGCAGAAACGGTTCAAGGTGAAAACACCAGCCACCTGGGAACCAGGAGCCAAAGTCATTACCAATACATCTTTACGATTTGCCTTTTTAATTCCAGCTTCAGCAATGCCCATTTCAAAGCCTTTAACAGGCTTGAGTTCGGCTTTTTGGGGGAGAGGTAAGTTAACTGTCATGATTTGACAATTGTAGATGAGGCTCAAAAACAAAGCGCGCCTTCTAAGCGCGCTTTGTTGAGTGGCCACTTGTTACAAGGACTATGCCTTAATTGGCAGTTCCCGGATCCGCTTGCCAGTTGCCGCAGCGATTGCATTTACTAGGGCTGGGGCTACTAAAGGCACGCCAACCTCACCCAAGCCACCCGGTTTCTCTTGACTTGGCACCAAATGTACCTCAACTACAGGTACTTGATTCTGTCGCAAACTAGGGTAGCTATTGAAGTTAGTCTGCTGAACTCGGCCATTCTCAATCGTAATTTCATTGCTTAAAGCTGCGCTCAAGCCATAAATCACGCCGCCAGTAAGTTGAGCTCTCGCCTGGTCAGGATGTACCGTAATTCCACAGTCAGAAACAAAAGTAATTTTCTTAACTTTAGTATCTTTGGCCGTAGGATCCAATTCAAGTATGCAAGCAGAATAAGTGTCATAACACTCCATCTGCGCTACACCAAAACGCTTACTGCCAGGAACGTATCCAGACTTTTTCACCGCCAACTCAAGGACAGCTTTTGCACGAGGGTGTTTACTTAAAGATGCCATCCGATATGCAACAGGATCTTTGCCAGCAGCTTTGGCTGCTTCATCCACAAAACTCTCAATTGCAAATGCATTGAGTGCATTACTAACTGAACGCCAATAGCCCACTCGAAGTCCGGTATCAGTAATCACGTTGGTGATTTCTAGATTGGGTATTTCGTAAGTAATATTGTTGGAACCCTCAACCATGAATGGATCAAAACCATCTTTCACAAAGCCAGGGAAGGCTCGTGCAGTCACTGATTGGGAAACCATTTTGGCCTTTAAAGAAGTCAATTGGCCATCAGCCCCCAAGACACCCTCTACGTTATGAATACTCATTGGACGGTAGAAGTCATGAGTAATGTCATCCTCCTTGGTCCATAGCATCTTCACCGGCATTCCAGCCGCTTTAGAAATTTCTGCAGCCTGACGAATGAAGTCCAGCTCCAATTTACGACCAAATCCACCACCTAAGAAGGTTGTCTCAATCGTGACATCTTCCAGCTTAACACCGGCTGCCGCTGCAGCGACTGCTTGCCCACCTTGTTGGAACTGAATTGGTCCAATGATTTTGCATTTGCTATTAGATACATCTGCAGAACAGTTCACAGGCTCCATTGTGGAGTGAGCCAAATACGGCAAAAAATATTGGGCGCTAAGTGGCTTACCATTAGCAAAGACAGCATTAGGATTGCCAACCGTTTTAATCACAGCGCCTTTTTTAGATAAACCCTCTTCCAATGACTTCCGAACAACAGCATTGTTCAGGTTCACATTGGAACCTTCATTCCAGGCAATCTTCAGCGCATCTCTACCCTTGCGCGCCGCATAAAAATCTTTAGCCAATACCGCGACACCATCAGAAATCTGGACAACTTTAATTACTCCAGATATTTTCATTGCAGCGGAAGCATCAAAGGATGTAGGTACGCCTCCTATAACAGGGCATTGTGCTAAAGATGCAATCGCCATTCCCGGAATCTTCACATCAATTCCATAAACCGCTTTGCCAGCAACTTTACTTGGCGTATCCAAACGACGCATTGTTTCTTTGCCAATCACCATAAAATTCGCAGGAGACTTTAGTGCTGGCTTTTCTGGAAGAGGTAACTTAGCAGCATCTGCAGCCAGTTCGCCATAAGTGGCTGACTTACCACTCGAATGCATTACTTTCCCATTCATTGCCCTACAGTTGGCTGCAGCAACATTCCAACGTTGAGCTGCAGCCTGCACCAGGACGGCACGAGTTGCAGCGCCAGCAGTTCGTAACTTATCAAAAGCTTCGCGAACTGAAGTTGAACCGCCGGTAATTTGACCACCTAACATCGTATTGATATAAACAGGAGCTACTCCAGCAATCTCAACCTGAATCATAGAGAGGGGCAAATTTAATTCCTCAGCTAGCAATGCTGGCAAGGAGGTATATACGTCCTGCCCCATCTCTGAGCGTGCACAAATTAAAGTTATTTGATTATTGGGAGAGATTTGTATCCAAGCATTAGCCAAAACTGGCATAGCGGCATCGCCAACAGCTGCTTGACTTGTTAGGGGAAGGTACATCCCAACAACTAGTGCACCAGTCAATGCAGAACTTTGCTGAATAAATTGACGGCGACTGCTATTTTTTAAAGATTGATTTTTCATTTGATCTTTATCCCTTAAGCCAATTTATCTGCAGCGCGTTTTACTGCTTTTTCAATGCGAGAATAAGTTCCGCAGCGACAAATATTTCCGCTCATTGCATTTTTAATATCATCGCTACTGGGCTGTTTTTTCTTTGCCAATAAATCAGCCGCAGACATCATTTGCCCAGTCTGACAATATCCACACTGAGGCACATCAAACTCTATCCAAGCGTCTTGAAGCGCCTTTCCAACCTTTGCAGCCAAACCCTCGAGCGTAGTAACCGACTTGCCTCCTGCAGCAGATACAGGGGTAGAGCAAGAACGGATGGCGGCACCCTCTAAGTGAACGGTACATGCACCACAAAGTCCTGCGCCACAGCCATACTTTGGGCTGGTCACATCTAAATGGTCACGTAAGACCCAGAGAATAGGCGTTTCAGGATCTCCATCGAAATTGACAGCTTTACCATTAAGTGTGAAAGAAATGGCCATAACGCCCCCTTAATTAGATTTGAAATTTTGAAAACGAAGTAAATTTTTTGCACTTACAAATCATGACAGATCTACAGAATATGAGGGAGTTCTGATAATTAGGGATTCCACCAAGAAAAATGGCTCAGAGTGAACTAAGCCATTTCATCACTATCGAATGAGAGCTTTTACTCTATGCTAACGCACCGCAACAATTCTTATACTTCTTACCACTGCCGCAAGTACAGGGATCATTACGACCAACCTTCGGTCCAACTCGTGTAGCCGCCGGCTGAATATCAATAGCAGCACCACGATCACCTGTTGATCCAGCAACCTCTTTCTCAGGATCTGCATGTTGATACTGAACATCCGAAAGTTTTGCCAAATCCTCATTTATTGACTCTGAGGCCTGATCCAGCTCGCTCGCACTTCGAATCTGTACAGTCATGATGCTTTTCACAACATCATTCTTAATAACACCAAGCAACTCGCCATACAGCTCAAAAGCTTCGCGACGATATTCCTGCTTAGGATCCTTCTGCGCATAACCCCTCAGATGAATACCTTGACGCAAATGATCCAAGGCAGCCAGATGCTCACGCCAATGACTATCTAAGCTATATAGAAGAACTGAGCGTTCGAAACCAGCAAAAGACTCGCGTCCGGAAAGTTCCACCTTCGCATCGTAGGCATCTTTAGCGGCCTGCAATACGCGCTCAACAATTTCTGCATCATCTACTGTCTCAGCACCTTCAACCCAATTTCTCAGATCGATCGTCAGACCCCATTCACTAGCTAGGACATTTTCTAATCCAGCTAAGTCCCACTGTTCCTCCATAGACTCCAAGGGAACATAAACCGAGCAAACCGAACGCAAGACATCTTCACGCAAATTGGCAATTAACTCACCAATATCAGCGCTCTCAAGCACTTCATTTCTGAGGCGGTAAGTTTCTTTACGCTGATCATTAGCAACGTTGTCATATTCAAGTAATTGCTTACGAATATCAAAGTTACGGCCCTCAACCTTGCGCTGTGCAGACTCAATAGAACGAGTCACCATTCCAGCTTCAATCGGCTCACCGTCTGGCATCTTGAGTCGATCCATCACAGCACGTAAACGATCGCCTGCAAAAATGCGTAAAAGCGCATCATCTAATGAAAGGTAGAAGCGAGAGGAGCCAGGATCACCCTGACGACCTGAACGGCCTCTTAACTGATTATCAATACGACGGCTCTCGTGACGTTCGGTGCCAATGATGTGCAATCCACCAGCCTCCAAAACTTGATCATGAATACCCTGCCACTCATCCTGCAATTGTTTAATCTTGGCTGCCTTATCAGCATCAGAAAGCGTGTCATCAGCTTCAATTAAGGATGACTGCTTGCCTACATTGCCACCCAAAACAATGTCAGTACCACGACCCGCCATATTGGTAGCAATCGTGATCATTTTTGGACGACCAGCTTGTGCAATGATTTCCGCCTCACGCGCATGCTGCTTCGCATTCAAGACTTGGTGCGGCAATTTGCGCTGATCCAACAAGTTAGCAATCAATTCAGAGTTTTCAATCGAAGTGGTACCCACCAATACTGGCTGGCTACGCTCATAGCAATCTTCAATGTCTTTAATAACCGCGTCATAGCGCTCCTGAGAAGACTTATAGATCTGATCTTGCTTGTCTTTTCTTTGGCTAATGCGATTTGGAGGAATCACAACCGTTTCTAAGTTATAGATTTCTTTAAATTCATATGCCTCTGTATCAGCAGTACCAGTCATGCCGGCCAACTTGCCATACATGCGGAAATAATTTTGGAAAGTGATAGTAGCTAAAGTCTGATTCTCATTCTGAATCTGCACTCCCTCTTTAGCCTCAACAGCCTGATGTAATCCATCAGACCAACGACGACCTTGCATCAAACGGCCAGTAAATTCATCTACGATGATGACTTCGCCATTTTGAACAACGTAATGTTGATCGCGGTGATAAAGAGAATGTGCACGCAAAGCTGCATACACGTGGTGCATTAACGTAATGTTTTGTGGCGCATAGAGAGAATCACCATCGTTGAGCGCTCCAAGCTGAACTAATACATTTTCGGCCTTGTCATGACCTTGCTCTGTCAAATAAACCTGCTGCGACTTCTCGTCTACCCAGTAGTCGCCCGGCTTTTCAACGCCAGAACCGTCGGCCTTCTCTTCTCCAATTTGACGCTCTAAGTGAGAAGGTAGGGCATTAATCTTGATATAGAGATCAGTGTGATCTTCTGCCTGACCAGAGATGATTAAGGGTGTACGAGCCTCATCAATCAAAATAGAGTCAACTTCGTCAACAATTGCATAAGCTAAACCACGCTGTACACGCTGATCCAAATCCTGAACCATGTTGTCGCGCAAGTAATCGAAACCAAATTCGTTATTGGTGCCGTAAGTAATATCAGCGGCATAAGCCTCTTGCTTAGTAGTGTGATCCATTTGGGATAAGTTCACGCCTACCTTCATGCCTAAGAAGTTATACAACTTGGCCATCCACTCAGCATCACGCTGCGCTAAATAATCATTGACCGTTACAACGTGCACACCTTTGCCAGTCAAAGCATTTAAATAGACTGGAAGAGTTGCTGTTAATGTTTTTCCCTCGCCTGTACCCATCTCGGCAATCTTGCCTTGATGCAAGGCTAAGCCGCCCAAAATCTGCGCATCAAAGTGGCGCATCTTCATCACGCGTGTACTAGCCTCGCGAACTACCGCAAAAGCTTCGGCTGCGATGTCGTCCAAGGACTCACCGCCAGCAAGACGTGACTTGAATTCTGCAGTTTTTGCAGCAAGAGCAGCATCATCCAAAGATTGCAGGCTCGCTTCAAAAGCGCCGACCTTGGCAACGACTTTGCGATACTGTTTTAAGAGGCGGTCGTTACGACTGCCGACCAGGGTTTTAAGAAGACCGATTACCATGGGATATTGAAGAAAATTAAGTCCTTGAGTTTATCACCCGTAACCCCATTTTCTATGAACTTTGCTCCTAAACCGTCCCGCAAGCACAAAGCCCATGACTGGATGGATTACCTGCGAGAATCCGATGGTCTAGGGGAAATTTTGGCCAAAACTGAGGATCTAGCCAAACTCAAGACGATTATTAACGCAGCACTGACAAAGCTTGATTTAGGGCATCTGTGCTCAAAAATAGAAGCTGGATGGCGCTCAGGCTCGCAAGATGAGCTGTTCTTACTGGTCAGCAGCGCCAGTATCGCAACCCGCTTACAGCAAATATTACCTAGCTTAATCAATGAGTTAACTAAAACTGGGCTGTCCTGCAAGGCAGTAAAAGTACGCGTGAAACCGGCCCCGCCTGCATGGGAGGTTAAACCCCGTTTAGCTACTCAGCGCGAGAGACCACAAGGACTAAATGAGGTCGCCAAAAAGTCTTGGGAGTCACTATTGGAGAAATTAGACCCAGACTCAGGTTTGCGCTCTTCTATCGAGAAACTGCTCAAAAACAAACCAAAGTAGCCAAAGATCACTTCAGCCCACTTAGTGCCACTTAAAAAAAGAGGGGTTGGCTTTCCTGAGAATAGGCTGCCGGAGCTTTATTTTCAGCAAAGGAGCTGATTTCATAAGCACTTGGATCTTCCAAAAGCTTACGTAAAAGTGCGTTATTGAGGGCGTGACCTGACTTCTCAGCAATATAAGCCCCAACAATAGGATGGCCAATAAGGTACAGATCGCCAATCGCATCCAAGATTTTGTGGCGCACAAATTCATCTTCATAACGAAGCTCTTCGTTATTCAAAATTCGATGCTCGTCCAAAACAATCGCGTTGTCCAAACTACCGCCACGAGCTAACCCCATTTCGCGTAATGCCTCTACTTCATGCGCAAATCCAAATGTACGTGCGCGACCAATTTCACTGCGGTAAGCTTGTTCTGCAAAATCCACCACAAACCGTTGGCCAGTTTTATCAACAGCTGGATGCTTAAAGTCAATCGTGAAGTCCAACTTAAAACCAAAGAATGGCTCTAAGCGCGCAAGCTTGTCACCTTCGCGAACCTCTACTGGTTTTTTAATCACCACAAATTGACGTGGCGCATCTTGCTCTGCAATACCAGCAGATTCGATTAAGAATAAGAATGAAGCGGCACTACCATCCATGATGGGCACTTCTTCCCCATCAAGCTCAATAAATAAATTATCAAGGCCAAGACCCGCACAAGCTGAAAGCAGATGCTCTACAGTAGAAACACGGACGCCATCCTTTTGAATAACCGAGGCAAGTCTTGTGTCACATACAGCTAAAGCTGTTGCAGGTATAACCGACTGTTCAGGCGTATCTACTCTAACAAATTGAACCCCTGAATTTACTGGTGCAGGCTTAATAGAAATCGTCACCTTGCGACCAGAATGCAAGCCAATCCCCACGGTCTTAACCGGAGTGGCGATAGTGCGTTGCTTCATCATGTTTAGATTTCTAAATTCAGGGGGTGTTAGTTATTTAAATAAATCGAATTACAGCTTTTTGAGAATAGAAGCGGCATCACTCACTTCAAACTTACCAGGAGCTTCGCGGTCTAATGACTTCACAACGCCATCTTCAATAATCATGGCATAGCGATCTGAACGAACACCAAAACCTCGAGCTGTTAAATCCAACTCTAGACCCAACTTTTTGGTGAACTCCGCACTACCATCGCCCAACATGCGAATTTTCTTGCCAACCTTTTGATCGCGTCCCCATGCACCCATTACAAATGGATCATTTACAGAAACACACCAAATCTCATCAACGCCCTTGGCTTTAATCGCATCAAAATGCTCGACGTAACCAGGTACATGCTTTGCTGAGCATGTCGGTGTAAATGCACCAGGCAATGCAAACAACACAATCTTTTTTCCAGCTGCAATCTTTTCAACTTCAAAAGCATTTGGCCCTAAGGAGCAGCCTTCGCTCTCTTCATTCATAAACTCATAAAGAGTAGCGTTAGGTAATTTTTGTCCAACTGCAATCATGACATCTCCAATAAATAATTGTTAGTAAGCATGCCAACGCAAGCGCGGGATTCGTCGTCCGGAGGGGCGCCGCGCTGGCATTACGCAATTAACTATTGTATTAAGCAGTCAATTAATCTGCTTGCTTACGTAAAAAGGCTGGAATTTCATAGTAATCAGCCCCTTTATCCAACATGGATTTAGCCTGAGGAGAACTATCTGCACCTAATGTAGGCGCAGGAGTCGCTTCGCGAGAGCTACGAAAAACTCGCGGCAAATCATACTGGCTATAGTCAACGCCAGTACTTGCTGGTTGAGCCGCCATTGCTGGAGCACTACCAGATCCAGTTAAGGCTAAACCCGCGCTAGTACTTAACGGTGAGTCCAAGCTCACTTTACTCATTGCCGCTGATGCACTGGCAGGAGCAAAGCTATTGAGGTCTGCCATCGTCGGCATTGCATCATGCGTACCAGTAGCCTGTCTCCAAACTACTTCAGGCTGGTTGTTTTTACGAGCCTGAGGATTGTTCAAGCCTGTAGCAACAACCGTTACACGTAATGCATCACCTAAGGTCTCGTCATACACAGTACCGAAAATGACGGTTGCGTCATCGGCGGCATAACCACGAATCGCCGCCATAACTTCACGAGTCTCAGACAACTTTAATGAACGGCTAGCAGTGATATTCACCAATACGCCACGTGCACCAGATAGATCTACGCCTTCGAGCAACGGTGATGCAACTGCAGCTTCAGCCGCTAAGCGCGCACGATCCATGCCAGAAACAGTAGCTGTTCCCATCATGGCTTTACCTTGCTCACCCATGACTGTTTTCACATCTTCAAAGTCAACGTTAATTAAACCTTGAACATTGATGATTTCAGCGATACCAGATACTGCGTTATGCAACACATCATCTGCGCAAGCAAATGCTTTGTCGAACTCAGCATCTTCACCCATCACTTCAAAGAGTTTCTCGTTGAGCACAACAATCAGTGAATCTACATAAGATTCGAGTTCAGCGGCCCCATTTTCTGCAACCTTTAAGCGCTTCACACCCTCAAAATCGAAGGGCTTGCTAATCACACCAACGGTTAGGATACCCATTTCTTTGGCTACTTGAGCCACGATTGGGGCTGCCCCAGTTCCCGTTCCGCCACCCATACCTGCAGTGATAAATACCATGTGTGCACCTTGCAAGGTATCGGCAATACGTGCACGAGCCTCTTCAGCTGAAGCTGCACCGATTTCTGGTTTAGCCCCCGCACCCAATCCGCTAGAACCCAGTTGCAAATTCACAGATGCTTCCGAACGCTGCAAAGCGCCCGCATCGGTGTTCATGCAAATGAACTCTACGCCGTTAACACCGCGACGGATCATGTGCTGGACAGCATTGCCACCAGCGCCACCGACTCCAACCACTTTAATAATGGTCTTGCCAGCTGTTTCTTGATCTAACATTTCAAATTCCATATACCCTCCTAGGTAAATACGTACTACATTGACGACGACGAAAAAACCTTAAAAATTTCCTGCAAACCATTCCTTCATGCGCGAGATAACACCTTGCAACGCGCCAGATTGAGAAACGCGACGGCCCCGGAGCAATTGCGCTTGGCCTTCCATCAGCAAACCTATACTGGTGGCATATCTTGGGCTACGTAAAACCTCATGCAAATGTCCACGATATTCAGGCGTACCAATTCGAGCGGGACGCAAAAAGACTTGCTCAGCCAACTCCACCATGCCAGGCATTAATGCAGTGCCACCGGTTAAAACGATTCCTGAAGAAACCATGTCTTCATAGCCAGAGTCACGCACTACACCTCTTACTAAGGTAAATAACTCTTCAACACGAGGCTCAATGACTGCTGCCAGAGCCTGCTTTGACATAGGGCGTGGCTCACGATCACCAACACCAGGTACATCAATCATGGCAGCCGGATCGGCCATCTCTTGACGAGCAATACCATGAGCAATCTTTAAATCCTCGGCATCAATCGTTGGGGTGCGTAATGCCATAGCAATGTCATTAGTAATTTGATCGCCTGCAATTGGAATAACCGCGGTATGACGAATTGAACCTTGACAGTAAATTGCAATATCGGTTGTACCGCCACCAATATCAACCAATACAACGCCAAGCTCTTTTTCATCTTCAGTTAACACCGCTAAGCTTGAAGCCAAAGGTTGCAATATCAAATCATTTACTTCGAGACCACAACGACGTACACACTTCACAATATTTTGTGCAGCGCTAACGGCCCCAGTAACAATGTGCACCTTTACTTCTAAGCGCAGGCCACTCATACCAATTGGTTCTCGTACATCTTCCTGACCATCAATAATGAATTCTTGAACGAGGATGTGCAGAATCTGCTGATCGGTTGGAATATTGATTGCTTTTGCCGTCTCCAGAACACGCTCAACGTCTCCAGAGCCAACCTCTTTATCACGAATGGCAACCATGCCACTGGAGTTAAAACTCACAATATGGTTACCAGCGATACCTGTAAATACTTGCACGATCTGGCGATCAGCCATTACCTCAGCCTCTTCAAGCGCCTTCTGAATCGACTGAACAGTTGCTTCAATATTGACTACAACCCCCTTCTTTAGTCCTTTGGATGCAGTTTGGCCAACACCAACCACATTGAATTGACCGTCAGGAGCTAATTCAGCAACCAAGGCTACAACCTTGGAAGTTCCAATATCTAAACCAACCAAAATATCGCGATTGTCTTTACTCATTAACATTCCTCATTGCTTCAACTCACTTTTTCTGCCGTCTACATCATTCTTTTTCACACTTGCAGAAGCAAGATGAACTGCAAAACCATTTGCATATCGCAAATCGACTGCATCTACTCGATTTGTCCACTTCTCTTGCACTTGTGGCCAATACTTAAATAAGCGCGCAACACGCTCTTCCGTTAAATTTTTATCGGAGCTTTCTTCATCACGCCCAAACTCAACCTTCATCCCATTGGAAAGCCTTACATGCCATGCATAGCGCTCAGTAAGAGCAAGGCTAATTACCTCTGCGCCCCACGGCTTAAACCAATTGTTAGCTTTGTCATAAAGACTCATGACTTCTTTACCAGCATCTGCAGGGCCTGAAAAATCAACAATGCGTACATCGTCACCGACTTCCGATACACGCCCAGTAAAGAGTTCACCATGGGTATTCATGAGGGTGTGACTTTCAGCGCCACCCCATGTGCCAAAAGGTTTCTGCTCTTCAATACTCACCACCAATCCATTTGGCCAGACACGACGGACATTCGCATGCCTGACCCAAGGCATGCTTTCAAAACCACGCTTTACATCTTCCAATCGAACACTAAAGAAATTACCTTGCACCGTTTCTAATACCTGCTGCTTCACGATGGGCTTATTAATATGTTTTAGTACTTGACCAGCAACTGGTTCAATTTGAATTTGCTTCAAAGCAAATACTGGGCGCTGACTAAGCCAAACCAAGATACCAATCACTAGCATTACGGTAAAGCAACGCATCAACAAACGACTCAACTTCTCCATCCGCTCCGAATGATTCCAAAGCGGAGACATCAGCATCGAGAAAATTTCACCGAAACGGTCCATGAAGTTACTCATGCAGGAACGCCCTCTTTTTGCCGCAATGTTTGACTTAGTATCCAAAGCACTAAGTCCGCATACTCAATGCCAGCAGCTTTAGCAGCCATAGGCACCAAAGAATGAGAAGTCATGCCAGGGGAAGTATTCATCTCCAGTAAGTAGGGCTTACCAGTCTTTTGATCCAACATCACATCCGCACGTCCCCAGGTACGACAACCCAATGCTTTATATGCAGCCAAGGCTAATTCCTGAACAACTGCATTGACTTCAGGTGCAAGTCCAGTCGGGCACAGGTACTGAGTTTCGTCAGAGAAATATTTATTATGAAAATCGTAATTTGCTTGTGGTGGAATAATTTTGATCACCGGCAAAGCTTCTGCCGCCATACCCTGACCAACCAATGGGCAAGTTAACTCGTCACCAATGATGCAAGTCTCGGCAATCACTTTTTTATCCAATCCAGCAGCTAGCTTATAAGCAGCCGGCAACTCATCTACTGATTTAACTTTTGTTAAGCCTAAAGAAGAGCCCTCATGGGCAGGCTTCACAATTAATGGCAAGCCCAAATGCTGGACAACCGCATTCCAATCGCTATCAGTCGTTAACTCTTCGTACTCAGGTGTAGCGAGTCCATTACTAATCCAGACTTGCTTAGTCACAATCTTGTCAATTGCTAAAGCAGAAGCTAACACACCACTGCCGGTATATGGAATACCTAATAATTCCAATAGGCCTTGAATAGTTCCATCTTCACCATAGCGACCGTGCAAAGAAATGAATATGCGATCAAAATTTTCTTTGGCTAATTCGGTAGGGCAACGCAAACCTGTATCAAATCCATGGGCATCAACCCCTTTTGAGCGCAAAGCCTCTAATACACCATTACCAGACATAAGAGAGATTTCTCTCTCACCAGATTTACCGCCTAGCAATACGCCAACGCGACCTAAAGAATTGAGGTCCAAACTAGCTAAGCTGGACTTAACGCGATCACCCCAAGAACTCAAATTAGCACCTACCTTAGACATTCTTTGCCTCCGACAGCGTATGTGGCAAAGCAGAAATTGATCCTGCACCCATTGTGATTAATACATCTCCATCTTTTAAAACTTGACTCAATATTTCTGGCATGTCCACAACATTTGCAGCATAGGCAACCGCACTCGTATTTAATAAGGTTTTGGAGTTCTTATCTTCAGCAATAGCAGCTTTCATTAAGCTTTTGCTATCAGCGCCTGGAATTTTTGCTTCGCCTGCTGGATATACGTCGGTCAATACCAAGGCATCAAAATTTTTGAGAACTTGAACAAATTCACCGAAGCAATCGCGAGTTCTAGTGAAGCGATGTGGCTGAAATGCCAAGACTAAGCGACGATCTGGGTAAGCGCCTCTCGCTGCAGCTAGCGTTGCAGCCATCTCAACAGGATGATGTCCATAATCATCGATCAAGGTAAAGCTTCCACCAGACGCTAGAGGAATTTCTCCATAACGCTGGAAGCGACGGCCAACACCGCCAAACTCAGACAGCGCTTTGATAATTGCTTCGTCACCAACGCCCAGCTCTGTCGCAATCCCAATAGCAGCCAAGGCGTTGCAAACGTTATGCAAACCAGGCAAGTTCAGTGTGACGTTTAACGGTCCAGGTTTATTGCCATGTCTACGTACAGTACGTCGGTCAACCGTGAAGTGCATCTGAGTGCCTTCTGCACGAACATTGCTTGCGCGAATATCGGCATCCTCTGATAAGCCATAACGCAGTACCGGCTGAGATACAAATGGAATAATGTCGCGCACATTGGCATCATCAATGCAAAGTACTGCTACGCCATAAAACGGCATGCGTTGAATAAACTGCACAAATGCTTGCTTCAAGCGGGCCATATCGTGCTGATAGGTATCCATATGATCAGCATCGATATTAGTCACTACTTCCATTGCAGGGAATAACTGCAAGAAAGAGGCATCTGATTCATCCGCCTCAACAACAATAAAATCACCTCGTCCCAGGCGTGCATTGGCACCAGCTGAATTGAGCTTGCCACCAATCACAAATGTCGGATCCAGGCCACCTTCAGCTAAAACTGATGCTACTAAACTAGTAGTAGTTGTTTTGCCGTGCGTTCCAGCAATTGCAATACCTTGCTTGAGGCGCATTAACTCACCCAACATCACCGCACGCTGAATCACTGGAACCTTCGCTGCGCGTGCAGCTAAAACTTCCGGGTTATTGCCTGCAACGGCAGTAGATATCACTACAGCCTCGGCAGTACCAATATTTTTGGGGTCATGACCAATATGAATTAGCGCGCCCAATTCTCTAAGACGCTTAGTGACTGCACCATCAGCCAAATCTGATCCTGAAACTTGATAGCCCAAGTTGAGCAGTACTTCAGCAATACCGCTCATGCCAGCACCACCGATACCGATAAAGTGAATTTGCTGAACGATATGTTTCATATGCCTACCCCTGCACAGTCTGCACACACTTCAGCTACTCGCTGAGTAGCGTGTGGTTTTGCTAAGGCATGCGCACGCAATGCCATCTCTTTTAATTCTGTACGATTTAAGTTTTGAATCATCATTGCTAAATCCTGTGGATTTAGCAGTTGCTGTGGCAATAAAACCGCGGCATTGGCGCTTGATAAAAACTGTGCATTCGCAGTTTGATGATCATCAATTGCAAATGGAAAAGGAATAAGGCAAGACGCAACACCACAAGCTGCAATTTCAGAAACCGTCATAGCACCTGAGCGACAAATTACTAAATCAGCCTGTGAATACGCAGCAGGCATGTCATCAATAAAAGGGCGAATATCTGCTGTTACAGCTAAGTCGGAATATCGTTTTTGCAGATCTGCTAAATGCTTAACGCCCGCCTGATGAATTACTTTAGGGCGTGACTCCACTGGTATTAATGCCAGAGCAGCAGGAATATTTTCATTTAAGGCTGCGGCACCCAAGCTACCGCCTACTACCAATATAGATAAAGGCCCCTGACGCTGTTCATAACGAACTGAAGGCAAAAGCATATGATCGAATTCTTCACGAATAGGATTGCCTACCCACTCAGCGCGTTCCATTGTTTCTGGAAATCCAGTGAGAGTCCGCATAGCAATCTTGCTTAATGCCCGATTCGCGCTACCTGCAACTGAATTTGATTCATGCAAAACCAAGGGGCGCTTCAAAAACTTAGTGACTAAACCGCCAGGGAATGTAATATAACCACCCATTCCTAAAACAACATTCGGCTTTACTCGGCGCATAATTTTCCAGCTTTGAAAACATGCCCGTATAAGGTTGATAGGCAGCATCAACTTTGCCTTTAATCCCTTGCCACGTAGACCGCCAAATTCAACTGACTCAAAAGGAAAATCGCAAGATTTGACGAGGCGATATTCCATGCCAGCTTGGTTACCCAACCAAGAAACATTCCAACCGCAAATCCGCAAATATTCGGCAACAGCAAGGCCTGGGAAAATATGCCCACCAGTACCACCGGCCATCACCAAAATTGAGGGTTTTGTCACAGCTTCCCTCCACGCATGAGGATGCGGTTTTCAAAATCAATACGCAACAACATCGCAACAGCTATAGCATTCATCAAAATTCCAGAGCCGCCATAACTTACCAAAGGTAAAGTCAAACCTTTCGTTGGAAGAAGCCCCAGATTCACGCCCATATTGATAAAGGCCTGCCAACCAATCCAAATTGCAACGCCCTTAGCGGCCAGTCCTGCAAAGCTGCGGTCTAGTTGCAAAGCAGTGCGGCCAATTAAGAAGGCTCGACGTACGATCCAATAAAACAAGAAGATCATGACTACTACACCAACAAAGCCTAGCTCTTCACCAATTACTGCCATGATGAAATCGGTATGCGCTTCTGGTAAGTAGTGTAGTTTTTCCACGCTACCGCCAAGACCTGTTCCAAACCATTCACCACGGCCAAATGCCATTAGTGAATGAGTTAATTGATAGCCCTTATTAGCAGCATTGTCGACTTGCCATGGATCCATAAAAGCCAACATACGTCCACGACGAAATGGAGAGAGTGCAATCATGGTTGCGCCACTCATCAGACCAACGGCAATCAAACCACCAAATAACTTGGCATTAATGCCGCCCAAAAAGAGAATGCCAAATGCAATCAAGGCGACCACTACGAATGCGCCCATATCAGGCTCAGCCATCAGCAAACCGCCCACCAGAGCAACCGCAATGCCCATGGGCAACATGCCCTTAACAAAGGAGTGAAGATATTCCTGGCGCTGGACGGTATAGCTTGCCGCAAA
The DNA here is from genome assembly GCF_018881605.1 of Polynucleobacter sp. UB-Tiil-W10. Lineage (GTDB taxonomy): Bacteria > Pseudomonadota > Gammaproteobacteria > Burkholderiales > Burkholderiaceae > Polynucleobacter. The sequence continues at coordinate 1,018,367 of NZ_JACVPZ010000001.1, read as the reverse complement.
AATCACTGCAGCAAATTTCATCAACTCGGATGGTTGAAAGTTCATCAAGCCCAACGGAATCCATCGCTTAGCGCCATTCACCCCTTTACCCACTCCAGGAATCAAAACCGCAATGAGTAATAAAACAGTAAATCCAAAAATCACTGGCGAATAACGATCCCAGACCTTAGTAGGTATCTTAAAAGTCCAGATTCCAACACCAATCGCAATCGCCAAAGAAATTACGTGACGAATCAGGAAAAAATTACTACTGTAGTTAGCGTACTTAGGCCCATCGGCCAAAGTAATTGAGGCGGAGTACACCATCACTAGACCAATTAACATCAGCGAAAGAATTGCCCATACGAGTAACTGGTCATAATCCATCATTCTTGAACGGGTTTGCTCTACACCTGACACAGCATCTCGCAAGCCAGTTCGGAAGTTATCAATCCCACCGCGGGAAAAACTCCAGAAGCGATTTAGTCCAAGGCGATTTTCAGGAAATAATTTCTCTTTTAAGTTCATGCCTGAACTCCATCAAATTGCATTCCCAACTCTTCAACTTCTGCAGCAAATACTTGAGCTCGCTCAACATAATCACGGAACTGATCTAAGCTTGCGCATGCGGGAGATAGTAGAACTAAATCTCCTGATACCGCTTTAGCTGCCGCTGCCTGTACTGCGGACTTCAGATCACCGCAATGCACGCTCTGAATATCGATGCCTAGGGCCTGACCTATTGCTGCACCATCCTTACCAATTAAGAAGGCGCCTTTAACAAAACGTAAAGCTGGTTCACGTAATGGGCTGAAATCTTGTCCTTTACCCTCACCGCCAGCTATTAACCAAATTCGTTTCCCTGATTCGTTGTTACCTAGACCATTTAATGCAGCAACAGTAGCGCCAACATTGGTACCTTTACTATCATCCACATACTCAACGTCTCTAACGATCGCAATGCTTTGTACACGATGTGGCTCGCCATGGTAATCACGTAAGCCATGCAACAGTACATTCATCGGTAAATTAGCAGCACGCGCTAAGGCAAGCGCAGCTAAGGCATTTAATGCATTGTGACGACCGCGAATTCTGAGAGCATCGGCTGGAATCAAGCGCTTGAGTCTTAATGGCTCATCCTCCTCAACGACTGCAGACTTTCGACGACGCTTAGGTTTAGGCTCAACATCTTCATCTACTTCGGCCCACACCAGCCAATCAATTCCACCTGCACGTAAGTCATGCTCTATACCAAAAGCACCTTGCTCGTCTGGACGGTTAGAGCCAAAAGTCACAATCGATTTATTTGCTTTTTGCTCTTCAGAAAGCAAACCCATCACAATAGAATCATCACGATTCAGAATACATACCGTATCAACACCAAAAATCCTTGACTTTGCATCTGCGTAAGATTGCATATCACCGTGCCAATCCAAATGGTCTTGGGTAACATTCAGGATCGTTGCTGCAGTTGCATTGAATGTATGGGTATAGGTCAATTGGAAGCTAGATAGCTCTAGCACCCATATGTCTGGCATATCTACAACGTGATCTGCCAGATCCAAGCAACTCATGAGCTTTTCTAGGGCAGCTGGACTAATGTTTCCTGCTACGGCCACTTTCTTGCCAGCACGCTCACAGAGCTGTCCGGTTAATGCAGTAGTGGTTGTTTTTCCATTGGTGCCGGTAATTGCCAATACTGCAGTGTTATAGCCAGATTCTTCCGCCTGAGCCATGCGACTTAACGAAGAAATAGCTCTAGCAAAAAATTCAATCTCGCTCCAAACATCAATTTCAGCCTCTTCAGCCTTAGCCAAAAAAGACTGAGTAGGCTCTTGTAGTGGCGATAAACCTGGGCTAATGCCAATTACATCAATATTTTTGAGCAAGTCATCACCCAAAGGACCAAAACAAATATCTTTGAGTCCAGCAATTCGGAGTTCTTCTAACCAAGCATTTTGACGTTCAGTGAATGTTGATTGGTCTCGCGTATCCGCTAAACGTAGCTCTGCGCCATTGCGTAAGCACCACTTAGCCATAGCCACGCCAGACTCACCCAATCCCAATATCAGGAATCGGTGTGGTGCTTGATAGCCTTCATCAGCCATAAAGGCTGAATTTGCAAAGGTGTTTTCTAAGATCAACATATTTACTTTTGGATTACCGTAACTTCAAGCTAGACAAGCCAATTAAGACTAAAAGAATGGTGATGATCCAGAAACGCACTACTACCTGCGTCTCCTTCCAGCCACCTAATTCAAAATGGTGATGTAGCGGTGCCATTCGAAAAATACGACGGCCCTCGCCAAAATGTTTTTTGGTGAACTTAAACCAAAATACTTGAAGCATGACTGAGACGGTTTCAGCAACGAAAACGCCACCCATTACAAAGAGCACAATTTCTTGGCGCACAATAACGGCGATAGTGCCAAGCGCCCCACCCAGAGCTAGCGCACCGACATCACCCATAAATACTTGTGCTGGGTGTGTGTTGTACCAAAGGAAGGCTAAGCCAGCACCACCCATGGCTCCGCAGAAAATCATTAACTCACCAGCGCCTGGAATGTAAGGAAAAAGGAGATACTTTGCATAAATTGCATTACCCATCACATAGGCAAAGGCACCCAAAGCAGCTCCTACCAAAATTACCGGCATGATGACAAGACCATCAAGACCATCGGTTAGGTTGACGGCATTGCTGCTACCAACAATCACCAAGTAGCTCAAAATAATGAAGCCCATTACACCTAATGGATAGCTAATTTCTTTCATGAATGGGATCAGCAAATTACTCTTTGCAGGCAGATCTAAAGCGAATCCGCTTCTGAGCCACTCGTAAAACAATTGCAATACTTTGAGGTTGTTTACTTCAGAAACAGAGAACGCTAGATAAATTGCAGCAAATAAACCAATTAAGGTTTGCCAGAAAAATTTCTCTCTTGAGGCCATTCCTTTGGGATCTTTGTAGACCACCTTACGGTAGTCATCTACCCAGCCTACTAAGCCAAATCCAAAAGTAACAATCATCACAATCCAAATAAATCGATTGCTTAGATCAGCCCACAACATGCATGAAATAAAGATGCCAATCAAAATCAGAACGCCACCCATTGTTGGCGTACCTGTTTTCACTAAATGAGTTTGTGGTCCATCAGTGCGGACTGCCTGACCCATTTTTAATGCGGCCAATTTACGAATCACCCAAGGGCCTGCTGCCAAGCCGATCAACAATGCTGTTACTGTTGCCATCACCGCTCTAAAGGTGATGTAGTTAAACACCCTAAAGAATCCAAAGTCATCTTGCAACCATTGCGCTAACATTAAGAGCATGTTTTAGCCTCCTCTAACAGGGCCTGTACTACACGCTCCATACGCATAAACCGTGAACCTTTAACCAAAATATTTAAATGTTGATTGCTACCGCCAGACTGTGCATGCAACGCATCTTTTAAGTGTGCGATCAGAGCATCCATATCGGAAAAATGTATTGCGCTAGATTTGGTCGCATGTTTGCTGACAGCGTCATTAAATCCTTGAAGAGCAAACTGACATTGCCCCCCTAGGGAAAAAAGTTTTGATACTCCCTGCTCAGCGGCATAAGCGCCGACCTCTCGATGAAACTCTGGACCTTGATTGCCGACTTCACCCATATCACCCAAAATCAACCAAGACAAATTGCCTGATTGTTTTAGCGCATCAATAGCAGCTCTTACGGAATCAGGATTAGCGTTATAGCTATCGTCAATTAAGGTGTGATTTGAATCAATCACCTTTGCTTGCATACGTCCATTAACTGGTGAGAAAGACTCGAGACCCTGCTTAATTTTTTCGAGACTTACACCAGCGGCTATTCCTACGGCACTTGCAGCCAAAGCATTACGAACATTGTGGCTACCCAAAGTATTTAACTGAACTTCGATGGTGCCTTGTGCTGTTTGTATCTGTACCAATCCATTGCTTAATAGACTCCCAGTTACTGAAGCTGAGGCTTTTCCCTGCGCTGATAACAGTACAAAATCAATCACTTGACGCCCGGCAGCAGCTTGGCGCCAAACATTTGAAAATTCAGAATCCGCTGGAAATACGGCAACACCATCAACTGGTAAAGCACGAATAGCATCAGAATGTTCCTCAGCCACGGCCGCTACAGTTGCCATAAATTCCTGATGCTCTCGTTGAGCATTATTAATTAATGCAATATTCGCTTGTGCAATAGCAGCTAACTGCGCTGTTTCACCAGGGTGATTCATGCCAAGCTCAACGACTGCAAGAAGATCTGTAGAACGCAGTTTTAATAGCGTTAATGGCAAACCTATATCGTTATTTAGGTTCCCTTTAGTGACCAAAGTATGTTGCTCACCAACTGCAGCCTTAAAAATAGAGGCGATCATTTCTTTTACAGTGGTCTTTCCATTGCTACCGGTAACCAATGCCAAAGGAATAGGATGATTAGCACGCCATGCTTTTGCCAAATTTCCTAGTCCAATACGAGTATTTGAAACACAAATAGCAGGCAGATCTGGCGGGCATTTATCTTGAGAACTAATGAGAGCGGCACCAGCACCAGCCTTAGCTACATCAGATAAAAAATCATGTGCATCAAAACGTTCACCAACTAAGGCAACAAAAAATTCATTACGATCGATCTGACGACTGTCTGTACCCACTCGAGAAATAGGTATTTCCCGAGCGGCCTCTAAAGAGGTATTAACCAATGTACTTCCAGGCAACATGGACTGGGCTTGCGCAAGATTTGTCATGATGGACATCAGACTCCACCTCCAGCCGCTAAGCGAATATGCTCTTGGTCAGAGAAATCAAACTTCTTACCATTGATCTCTTGAGTGGTCTCATGACCTTTACCAGCAACCAAAACAATATCGCACGCATCAGCATGACGAATTGCAGCCATTATGGCTGCCGCACGATCGGCAATCATTTGAATATTTAGTGCGTCCGCCTTCATGCCATTGCGAATCATCTGCATGATGACCTGCGGATCTTCTGAGCGAGGATTATCGCTAGTAATCAGAATGTGATCGGCATTTTGCTCGGCAACGGTACCCATGAGCGAACGCTTGCCGGCATCACGATCACCGCCACAACCAAACACGCACCAGATTTTTCCACCACGTTGTTCTGCAATAGGGCGTAATGCTTGGAGCGTTTTTTCTAGTGCATCAGGAGTGTGTGCGTAATCTACCACTGCCAACAAGCCATCTGTCTTTTGATATTTGCCCAAGCGAATGAGCTCCATACGGCCAAGTACCGGCTGTAATTGACTGACTTTTTTAGCAGCCTCTTCCTGGTTAATGCCCTGCGTTAGCAATACCGTCCATACAGCAAGTGCATTGCTTATATTAAATTCACCCAATAATGGAATGTGTAGTTCAACGCTTCCTACTCCACCCCAGATAAAGCTTGATTTATAGCCTGCACCACTTAATAAGACATCTTTTGCATAAATAGTTTGTAAACGATCGCCAAATTTTTCAAAGCCCTTGAATGCAGATTGGGATAATGCGTATGCCCAGACTTTCAAGCCCTCTTTCATCAATAAATTCATGGCTAACTCACGACCAAAGGCATCATCTAAATTGATGACTACATGCTCAAGACCAGCTTGGTGAAATAATTTAGCTTTTGCCTCGGCATATTCAGCCATGCTGCCGTGGTAATCCAAATGATCCTGAGTCAGATTAGTGAACACCGCACAATTGAATTCGGTCCCGGCTATTCTTTCTTGATGCAATGCATGCGAAGACACTTCCATCGCTACTTGTCTTGCTCCAGAATTGCGCAACTCTGCTAGCTGAGTCTGCAATTTAGGTGCGTCTGGCGTGGTGTAGCCAGTTTGTACTAATGAACCTGGAAAGCCAGTACCTAAGGTACCTAAAACTGCAGTGCGATGATTGGTAGCATCTAAAGCTTGGGATAGCCATTGCGTAATACTGGTCTTCCCATTTGTACCGGTGACGCCGATGATTTTTAATTCTTTGCTCGGGTAGCCATACCATTGTGCGCATAGCTCACCTGCTTTTGCAGCAAGATTATCAACTGCAAAACATTGTGGATGATCAATCCATTGATTGTCCATACCCTCTGGATCAAAGACTACAGCAGACGCGCCCACATCTAAAGCAGCGTGAATGAATTGGCGACCATCGCGCAAAGCATTGCCATGACCTACCGAGTAGGCAAAAAAGATATCGCCAGACATCATCTGGCGACTATCCGCACACACTTTTGCGGAAGAATTCGCCAGAGTATGTAAATGGTCAATCAAATGATTGGTGTCTATTTTCAAGTCCACCCTCATCGCTTCAAAACCACAGGTTGAGCTTGAGCACTAGCAGTTTGAATCTCTTGAGGACTCTTATCCTGCAATACCATTTGCTTTACTTTGCTGTCAGGCAAAACATTTAATGTGTGTAATGTTTCACTCACAATGGTTGAAAACACTGGTGCAGCTACATCACCACCATAATGGCTTCCGCCAGTAGGCTCATCAATCATTACCGCAACAACAATACGAGGGGCGCTAATTGGCGCCAATCCCGCAAAATAGGCGCGGTATTTATTGCCATAGCCTTTACCAACTAACTTATGCGCTGTTCCAGTCTTACCGCCAACACGGAACCCTTCAGCCTGCGCTTTAATTGCAGTACCTCCAGGCTCAGTAACCGCTTCCATCATGTTGCGCATTTCAATTGCTGTTTTTGGAGAGAGCACTTTAGTGCCTGGTTTGAAGTCTGGGCTACGCTCAATGGTCAAGGGTACTAATTCACCATCACGAGCAAAAACGGTATATGCGCGAGCTACTTGGAAAAGTGAAGCAGAAATACCGTAACCAAACGCAATACGTGCTTGATCTGTAGGCATCCATTTCTTGAAGGGATGCACTGTGCCAGCAACTGCGCCAGGGAAACCAATTTTTGGAGCTTGACCCAAACCAACGGCGGTATAAAAGTCCCACATCTCTTCAGCAGAGAGATTATTCATTGCAATCTTTGCAGTACCGATGTTGCTAGACTTTTGAATAATTTGTGCAACTGTTAAGTTGTCGTAAGGATGCGTATCTGTAATTGGTTTGGGACCAACCAAATATTTCGCACCAATCACCATATTCGTTTCAGGCTTGACCGCGCCCTTTTCTAAAGCAATTGCTATGGTTAGCGGCTTTATGGTGGAACCAGGTTCAAATGTATCGGTCAATACACGATTACGTAATTGCTCACCAGTCAAAAACTTTCGATCATTCGGGTTATAACTGGGGTAATTTGCTAGTGCCAAAATCTCGCCCGTTTGGGTATCAAGCACTACAGCACCACCGGCCTTAGCATGATGCTTTTCAACGGCATCTTTCACGGCGTTATAAGCCAAGAATTGAATCTTGCTGTCAATGGAAAGATTCAGGTCCTTACCGTTTTGGGGTAACTGCAAAATGGCAACATCTTCAACCACCCTACCCAAACGATCAACCACCACACGTCTTTGACCTGGATGACCTGCTAACTCTTTCTCCCTAGAGAGCTCCATACCCTCTTGACCGCGATCCTCAACGTTAGTAAATCCAACTACGTGAGCCATCGCCTCACCTTCTGGGTAGAAGCGACGATACTCATTGTTCAAGCCAATACCTGGGATTTCTAACTGTTTAATTTCCTGCGCTACCGCTGGGTCTACTTGGCGCTTTAAGAAAACCTGCTTGCGCTCTTCTTTTAATTTCTTGCGCAATTCAGCTTCACTAATTTGTAAAAGCCTCGCCAACTTTTGCACTTTATCTGCAGCTAAATCATCTGGGACTGTGTCGTTATAAGCGATGACCGATTTAGCTTCTAAGCTGGTTGCAATTACCTGACCATTGCGATCCAAAATTTTTCCGCGGCTTGCTGGCAACTCTAATTCACGCTGGGTACCACGTACGCCTTTGGCTTCATAGAATGCATTTCCTGGACCCTGAATCCAAAACGCACGAAGCAACAGCATCATGAATACAAAGAATAAGAGGAATAGCATCAAACGCGAGCGCCACATTGGTAGGCGCAATACTAAATTTGGCGTAGTAGAGAATCCAACGTGCCTCATTGAGCATCCTTCAAATACAAAGTGCGCTCGGGAGAAATCGGAGACATGTGAAGCTGATTGCGTGCAACATCACGGATGCGCGCAGATTTTGAAAGGTTGCGTTGCTCATACTCCAAACGCAGCCAATCTTGATTTAATTTACGCTCTTCAATTTGTGCACGCTCTTGAAGAATAAATAACTTACGAGCACGTTGCTGAGCCGCCACCAATGAAAGAGCGCAAATCAATAGCAATGCGAGCAAAGTAAAAGTGGCACGATTCATGCTAATTCATCCATGCGCTTCTCAGCTATGCGCATAATTGCTGAGCGTGCGCGAGGATTCTCAGATACCTCGCTATCACTTGGCTTAATGCGTCCAATAATTTTGAGTGCGCTTTGTGGCAAATCTTTTTCGCGCACAGGTAAACCGCGAGGCACTACTACCTTTGCATGTGATTGCATAAACTGCTTCACAATGCGATCCTCAAGGGAATGAAAGCTAATGACTGCAAGTCTTGCGCCGGGCTTTAATAGTTTCAAAGCCGCCTTTAAACCGAGCTCCAAATCTTCTAACTCTCGATTAATAAAAATGCGCAATGCTTGAAAAGTTCTTGTTGCAGGATCTTGACCCACTTCACGTGTTCGCACTACGCTCGCCACCAGATTGGCCAACTCAGTTGTAGTTTTTGGCGACAAACCTTCTTCGCGCTTAGCTACAATAGCTTTCGCAATCTGAAATGCAAAGCGCTCTTCTCCGTAAGTCTTAATCACCCGTGTGATTTCCTCTAGCGGTGCTTGCTCCAACCACTCTGCTGCAGTCAAACCTTGATCGGTATTCATCCGCATATCGAGCGGACCTTCGCGGCGAAAAGAAAATCCCCGATGCGCTTCGTCTACTTGAGGTGAACTGATACCCAAGTCCAACAAAATGCCATCGACTGATTCCACCTCCGCGTACTGATCCATCTGTGCAAAACTGTCGTGCACAATCCTCAACCGCGAATCGCTGATTTGTTGTGCTACTGCGATCGCATCCAAATCCTTGTCGAATGAAATCATGCGCGCCCCAGGATTTAGCTCCTTGAGCAAAGCTTGTGTGTGACCGCCGCGCCCAAAGGTTCCATCGATCACCAAAATTTGGTTCGCTGCATCTTGATTTTGAATCAGCGGACCGCCAACTAGCGCCGTCACCGCCTCGGCCAGTAAAACTGGGCGATGAGTTATGTTCATGGCACCCTGTCATCAAAAATTAAATTGCTTGAGTGCTTCAGGCATGCCTTGTGCAATCGCAGCCTGTTCTTTTGCGGCGTATGTAGCCGCATCCCACAACTCCAAATGACTACCCATGCCGAGCAAGATCACTTCTTTTTCAATTCCGGCAGCAGCTCGCAACTCTGGACTAACCAACACACGACCGGCACTATCCAAATCCATTTCAGCTGCATTACCTAAAAAAATACGGCGCCACCAATGGGCATCCATTGGCAGTTGCGCAACTCTTGCTCTGAAGGTTTCCCACTCTGGTCTTGGGAATAGAAGTAGGCAACCGTCGGGGTGTTTTGTGAGCGTAATTCGGCCCTCACCCTGCACCAACAAGGCGTCACGATGCTTTGCCGGCACAGACATGCGGCCTTTTGCATCTAAATTGAGAGCTGACGCACCTTGAAACACCATTTACCCCACTTTTTCACACTTCCTCCCACTTTAGAGGATCGCAATAAGAGGGTCAAGTGTTTTTGAGAGTTTTTTTAGGAATTTCTCTAGTGTTTACAAACACTTAGCGTCATGTGTTGAGAAAATACTGATAATAAAATAGCTACTTGAAACAATGGCTTGGAAAATATACTTAAGAATAGATCTTAGCTATTTAGCAAGATAATCCCTAAATATACTGTATTTATAAACAGTAATTATTGAAAAATGGATCAAAAAATTAATTTAACCAATTAAACCGAATTTCAGTCTTAAATTTTATAAGCAGTTGTGGTCATTACCTTTGACATTGCCTGCATTATTTTTTGAATAGGCTCTGGCAAATTTGCGCCGCCCGCATTTTTTGCAGCTTGCCCATGAGCAATTTCATCGATGCGCATTTGATCAACAATTGCACGAGAACGTTGGTCTTCTTTGGGTAATTTTTCGAGATGACTTTCTAAGTGGTTCTCAACTTGTTTTTCTGTTTCAGAAACAAATCCTAAACTCCATTTATCGCCCGCTAAGCCAGCTACCAAGCCGATTACAAAGGATCCAGCATACCAAAGTGGATTGAGATAACTGGTATGAGAACCTAGCTCTAGTAGACGAGTTTCGCACCATGCAAGGTGATCCATTTCTTCTTGTCTTGAGTGGTCCAACATCGCCTGAATATCCGGATTTCGGGCGACTAATTTTTGCGACTGGTAAAGCGCTTGTGCACAAACCTCACCCACATGATTGACGCGCATGAGTCCTGCCGAATGCTTGCGTTCAGCAACTTCCAGTCCAGTATTAGCTCCTGCCTCAGACCCTGGAGTAGGTCTATGAGCATTTGCGCCGCCGACCACAGACCGAAGTGCTGTATCAAACTCCAGAATAAGGCGATCTATTGGGGGCATATTAAAAAGCTAGACCAAAACCTCTGCTTTGCAACTTTGTTTGGTCTTCAAACCCAATTCTGCCAAAAGCTCGCGGTCTTGCTCAGCCTCGGGATTACCGGTAGTGAGTAGTTGCTCACCATAGAAAATCGAATTAGCACCAGCCATGAAACACATGGCTTGAACTGCCCTACCCAGTTCCTGACGGCCCGCAGATAAGCGCACGCGGGCCTTCGGCATTGTGATCCTAGCAACCGCAATGGTTCTTACAAACTCCAATGGATCCAAAGGCTTTTGCTCGGCCAATGGCGTACCAGCTACCGGCACCAAATGATTAATCGGCACTGACTCTGGATAAGGGCTCAAATTGGCTAAGCGCGCCAAGAATGCAGCTCTCTGCTCTCTAGATTCCCCCATACCTACAATTCCACCACAGCAAACAGACATTCCTGCGGCACGAACATTGGAAATCGTATCTAGGCGATCTTGATAGCCACGGGTAGAAATTACAGAGCGGTAAAAATCCTCGCTGGTATCCAAATTATGGTTATAAAAGTCTAGCCCGGCCTCTTGCAGGGCCTGGGCCTGACCCGCCTCCAGCATACCCAAAGTGGCGCAGGTCTCCAAACCTAAGGCTTTAACACCCTTGATCATGGCTGTCACTTTTTCAATATCGCGATCTTTGGGCTCGCGCCAAGCGGCGCCCATACAGAAACGGTTAGAACCAGCAGCTTTAGCTGCCTTAGCAGCCTCCAAAACCTCTTCTAAGCCCATCAACTTCTCAGCCTTAACATCGGTGTCATAACGAGCGGCCTGAGGGCAATAACCGCAGTCCTCAGGACAACCACCCGTTTTAATTGACAACAAAGTGGCCAATTCCACATCACCCTCAGGGAAATATGACTTGTGGGTCTCTTGAGCCTTCAGCATTAACTCATTGAACGGAAGTGCGAATAAAGCCTCAATTTGAGCTACTGACCACTCGCCAGATGCTTCGACCCCAGCATTTGCCCCCTGATGCAAATCCGCTTTGGATTTGAACTGGGTTAATGGTTTTTCAACGGTTTGAGTGTCCTGCATGGGTAAATTCCAGAAAATGAGTGGATTCAAGGCATAAACATAACAGATACAGACCTGAGTTTGGAAAAACTAGTGGTCAAATATCAAACATGAAGGTTATTTCTGATTTAAATCAAGCCCCCCTCGTTGATCGCAGCCTAGCCGCCGTTTGGCACCCATGCACTCAGATGAAACAGCATGAGTCCTTTCCACTGGTTGCCATTACAAAAGGGAAAGGTGCTTGGCTGTACGACGAAAACGGAAAAGCGCTACTTGACTCCATCAGTTCGTGGTGGACTAATTTATTTGGCCATTCCAATCCGCGCATCAATCAAGCGATTACTGCACAACTAGAAAAAATTGAGCATGTCATGCTCGCTGGATTTACCCATCCACCGGTAGTCGAATTATCTGAAAAACTTTCCGCACTCACCAATCACCATTTGGGTCATGTCTTCTATGCCTCTGATGGCGCCTCCGCGGTAGAGATTGCACTGAAGATGAGTCACCACTACTGGCAACTCAGTGGCAAGCCCCAAAAGAAAAAATTTGTCTGCTTAGAGAATGGTTATCACGGCGAAACACTGGGTGCATTAGCTGTAACTGATGTAGCTATCTTTCGGAAGGCCTATGGATCGCTCTTGCAGGAAGTGTTCACTATTCCTTCGCCCGATGCACGTAAAGCAAGACCTGGTGAGAGCGCCGAAGATGTAGCAAAACATGCGGCCAAACAGCTTGAAGAATTATTTGCAAGAGAGCATCAACATATTTCAGCCATCATTGTGGAGCCCTTAGTGCAGTGTGCTGGACAAATGGCAATGCACTCCCCCGAGTACCTTCACCTAGTGAGAGAGCTATGTAATCGTTATGAAGTACATCTCATTGCTGATGAGATTGCGGTGGGCTGTGGTCGAACCGGTAAATTTTTCGCTTGTGAACATGCTGATATCTGGCCAGATTTCTTGACGCTCTCAAAAGGTATTAGCGGTGGCTATCTTCCGCTGTCCCTTTGTCTCACTACCGACTCCATTTATCAAGCGTTTTATAGCGATCAAACACAGCAAGGATTTTTACATTCCCACTCCTATACCGGCAACCCATTAGCATGTGCTGCTGCACTAGCTTGTCTAGAGATTTTCGAAATAGATAAAGTCTTAGAAAAAAATATTGGGCGCTCAAAAGATTTAGCGAAGGCATTTGCATGGGCAAAAGCTGATTCACGAATTGAGCACTGGCGTCAACAAGGCATGATTCTGGCATTTGATGTTAAAAATGATTACTTAAGCAATCGCAAAAATTTTGCACGTGAGATGTTTGCAAATAGCTTAGAACAAGGTGTATTGATCAGGCCCATCGGCAATACTATCTATGTCATGCCTCCGTATATTTTGTCACCAGAAGATGCCATTCAATTAGGTAACTCGGTACAACTCGCTCTTGAGAAGACCTTGACATGACAAGCTCTAAAAACGCCTTTAAGGCCTTGTTTTTTGCCCAAGAGCAAATTGCAGATCTAGAGTTGCAATTACTAAAGCGAAAACTTAGGGCAACAGAGTCCCCATGCGATACGATATCTTTCGTTGATGGGCGTGAGTTAAAGGCATTCTGTAGCAACGACTACTTGGGACTTGCGAATCATCCCGAGCTGATCAAAGCACTTGCTGTAGGTGGAAAAAAGTACGGGGTAGGTAGCGGAGCCTCGCATCTTATCAGCGGGCACAGCATGGCTCATGAGATTCTTGAAAAAGAATTGGCCTCTTTTCAAAAGCAACATATCCCAAATGCGCGCGCCCTGTTTTTTAGCACTGGCTATCTCACCAACCTCACTGCTATCACAGCCCTAGCAAGACTTGCGCCAGAAAAATCCACCAGTATTTATTCAGCAAAGTTAAATCATGCATCTCTAATAGATGGCATTCGTTTAGCGGCAGCCCAAAGTCAAGCAAGTGTCACCTTATTCGATCACACCCACATTGACTCATTAAGCAATTTACTGAAAGCGGATCAAAATCCTCTAAAGATGATCGTTATTGATGGTGTCTTTAGTATGGATGGCGACATTGCTCCAGTGAAAGAATTATTAATGCTTGCTGAGCAATTCGACGCGCTGTTATTAGTAGATGATGCTCATGGATTTGGAGTTTTGGGAAAGTTAGGCCACGGTATTTTGGAGCAAGAAAATATCTGCTCTGATCGGATCATCTATATCGGCACGCTTGGAAAGGCTGCTGGCGTCAGCGGTGCTTTTGTTTGCGCACAAGAAACCTTCATTGAATGGCTGATTCAAAAAGGTCGTCCTTTTATTTACAGTACAGCAACGCCGCCAGCAATAGCGCACACTCTTTCAAAGAGTCTGGAAATCATTGAAGGGGATGAGGGCCGTAATCGTCGCACTCAACTGAATAAACTCATTCGCATCTGGCAAGATGAAATGCATTTTTCTCAATGGGAAAAAATGCCCTCTTGCACTGCCATTCAGCCGGTCATTCTGGGCAGTAATGCTAATGCCTTACTTGCCTCCAAGCTGTTGGATGAGGCAGGCTATTGGATTCCAGCCATTCGTCCGCCTACCGTACCAAATGGAAGCGCAAGATTGCGTATTACATTTTCTGCCAATCACAGCGAAGCAGATTTGCGTCAATTAATTGCCACCTTAAAAGCAATTGAGCATGAGGTAAATGAAAAGGTAGTCCATGATTAAGCCGAATGGCTTCTTTGTTACTGGTACCGACACAGATGTTGGGAAAACTTTAGTCAGCGGCGCGCTGATTCTGAAATTGCGCGCACAAGAAATTAAAGTGATTGGCTTTAAGCCTGTAGTTGCCGGCACCTATCGTGATGCAAAAGGGGAGACTCTGAATGAGGATCTAGAAACCCTGCACATTGCCTCGGGTCCTAGCTTCAATGAGTTGAGTTTGTGCCCTTATGTACTGGATCAGCCTGCCGCTCCACATCTTGTGGCAGCAAGTCAAGGATTAAAGCTTGAAATGGGTGTGCTTACTGATGCTTTTCAGAATATTCAAAGGCATGCAGATTGCGTTGTAGTTGAGGGTGCCGGCGGTTTACTCATTCCCTTAAATGATGAGGAAGATTTAGCTACTTTCGCAAAAGAAATTAAATTACCCATCATTCTTGTAGTGGGTATGAAGTTAGGCTGTATAAATCACGCCCTACTGACGTATGAAGCGATCAGAGCACGTAATTTAAATCTTGCTGGATGGGTAGCCAACGTCCTATCTACAGAAATGCCACTTCTTCAAGAAAACCTGCAGACCCTGCAAGCCAGAATTGATGCCCCTTTCTTGGGTCTCATTCCAACCCTCCCAAAAGCACTTCAAAAAGCCATTAATAGGCCTTATTCCATCGAAGCCCTCACTTTTGCTGCAAAGCACATTCAATTACCCAAGGAATAACACGCGTTAGCTGCTTTTGAAAGACATATCAAAAGACTTTCGGATAAGATAAAGGGATGCATTTAATCCCTGAAATTACTAACTCTGCAGAATCTATTCAAGAAATTCGACGCAATATTCATGCTCATCCTGAATTACGCTTCGAAGAAAATCGCACAGCCGACCTCGTAGCAGAAGCACTTTCTAGCTGGGGAATTACTGTTTTCCGCGGCATGGGTAAAACTGGCGTAGTTGGTCGTTTAGATGGTGACTTAGGCCCAGGAAAAATGATTGGTTTACGCGCCGACATGGATGCACTGCCATTGCAAGAGCACAATAACTTTGCTCATGCCTCAAAGAATCCCGGAAAGATGCATGCGTGTGGACATGATGGACATACCGCGATGCTCCTGGGCGCTGCACAATATTTATCAAATCATCGTGACTTTAAAGGCACGGTAATTTTTATTTTCCAGCCAGCCGAAGAAGGTGGTGCCGGCGCGAATGAAATGATTAAAGATGGTCTCTTTAAAGAGTTTCCATGTGATGCGGTGTTTGGTTTGCATAATTGGCCTGGTTTTGCAGCAGGCCACTTCGGTGTCACCTCTGGCCCCATGATGGCCTCAAGTAATACTTTTGAAATCACCGTCACAGGTAAAGGTGGGCATGCTGCCTTACCTCATAACAGCGCAGATCCAGTATTTGCTGGTGCACAAGTAGTGCTTGCATTACAAAGCATCATCACACGTAACAAACGTCCTATAGATGCTGCTGTTTTATCGATTACGCAATTTCATGCGGGTGAAACGAGCAATGTCATACCGGATAGCGCCTTTATTGGTGGCACCGTCCGTACATTTACTATAGATGTCTTAGACCTGATTGAGCAACGCCTGCGAGAAATCGCCCACAATGTTGCAGGCGCATTTGATTGCCAAGCTGAAATTACCCTCTCCAGAAATTATCCGCCACTCATCAATCATGCAAATGAAGTGAAATTTGCCACAGAAGTCATGAGTGAATTGGTTGGTGAGCAGAACGTAAATAGCTCTGTCGATCCAACGATGGGTGCTGAAGACTTTGCGTTTATGTTGCTTGAAAAACCGGGTTGCTACGTATTCTTAGGCAATGGCGATGGTGATCATCGCTCTGCGGGTCATGGTATGGGCCCATGCCACTTGCACAATCCTTCTTACGACTTTAATGATTCCTTGATCCCAGTAGGCGTGAGCTATTGGGTCAAACTAGCTCAACGCTTTCTAGAAAAAAATTAAATTCTTTTGAATCACTGTAATTAAGAATTTGTAAATTTGGCTGGGCGTTTTTCCATAAATGCAGCCATACCTTCTTTTTGATCGTTCATTCCAAAACAAGCATGGAAGAGACGGCGTTCAAAATGAATACCTTCAGTCAGTGTAGTTTCATAAGCGGTGTTGATACTTTCTTTCACCATCATCGCAGTCAATAAAGGCATATCTGCAATTCCCTTAGCGATTGCCTTAACTTCTTTCAGTAAATCTGCTTGCGGGAAGATGCGCGCAACTAAACCTGAGCGCTCGGCTTCAGCAGCGTCCATCATGCGACCCGTCAATGCCAGATCCATAGCCTTTGCTTTTGACACTGCGCGAGGTAAACGTTGCGTGCCGCCAGCGCCTGGGATAATGCCCAGCTTGACCTCAGGCTGTGCAAATTTGGCATTATCAGCCGCCATAATCGTGTCACACATCATGGCCAACTCACAACCGCCACCAAGTGCATAACCAGAGACTGCGGCTATTACGGGCTTGCGAACTTTTTTAATCTCTTCCCAGTTGCGTGTAATAAAGTCCCCGCGATAGACATCCTTCAAACCATACTTGGCCATTGAAGCAATATCTGCTCCAGCAGCAAATGCTTTTTCACTACCCGTAACAATCATGCAACCAATATTGTCGTCTGCATCAAAAGCCAATAACGCTGCGCCGAGCTCTTCCATGAGCTGATCATTCAATGCGTTTAGTACTTCGGGACGATTCAAGGTAATGGTGGCAACCTTACCTTCTACTTCAGTCAAAATTGTTTTGTAGCTCATAAATTTCTTTCGGTGATATGTATTTAATTAACGTGGGAGCAATAACCACATCCTGCCATTTTGCTTCATGCGACCTGCCATTTCTCCAGCAGATTCTCCGGATCCCCAATAGTAGTCTGCTCTTACACCGCCCACAATAGCTTTGCCCGTATCTTGTGCCATCACCAACTTCTGTAAAGGCTGATTACTTAATGGTTTAGTGGTAGCCAAAAAGACAGGCGCGCCCAACGGCAATGCCTGTAAATCTACCGCGATACTTCGCTCTCCAGTGAGGGGAATCCCCAAGGCGCCGTTAGGGCCTAAATCTGCTGCTACGTTTCCTGGTAATTCTTTGAAGAAAACAAAACGTGGATTTGCGTTGAGCATTTCATTGACTTGACCAGGGTTACGCTTCGCCCATTGTGAGATGCCTTGCATGGTAGCTTCACTACGAGTAATTTCTTTACGATCCAGTAACCATAGGGCTGAAGATTTAAATGGTTGATCATTGGTTCCTGCAAAACCAAGACGCAAAGTACGGCCATCTTCAAGACGAATTTTTCCTGAGCCCTGAATTTGCATTGAAGCTGCCTCAACAGGGTCTTGTACCCATGCAATTTCGGACCCCTTTAACACTCCTGAACTTATTAACTCTGCACGCGTTGGCCCTGGATTGGGTTTAGATTTTCGCCACGCACTAGGGTAGCCATACAGTGGCACGGTGTAAGTGCTAGTGCGGGTTTGTGAACCATTCATCACTGGCTCGTAATAACCAGTAATTAAGCCAGTGTCACTGCTAGAGCTATTACGAATTTCATAAGCCTGAAAATTACTCTCAAAATATTTACGAATCGCCTGTGCATCCCGACTCGATACATTGCCAGCTTGAGAGCACACCTGTCGCCAATTGACTTCGCTACTTTTTTTGCGCAAAGCATCGCAACTTTTTAACCAAGCAGGCCAAGCCTGAGATAAATCATCATCTTCCCAGCCAGGCAATGCCTGCCAAGAAACGGCAGTAAAACTCGCTATAGAGGAGCTGTAGTTCGATGGGGGGGCGCCAGAACCACTAGATCGGTATCCAGGTGCCCGGGTAGGAGGCGCGGAACACCCCACAATCAAACTGGCTAGGAGGATAGCGAATACACTTAGAGGAACTAATTTAAAGTTAGAAATCATGATTGCCAATTTACTCGATGAATACCCAATGCTACTGTTTGCTTTTGAAGGTGCTGTTGCCTTGGGGCTTTTGTTATTTATCGTCCTCTGGACAGGCAAAGGCAAGAAATAGGATTTACTACGCCCTACGTTAATGTAGGGTGCGAGGCATTACTAGAGCAAATTCTGGGATAGGGGCCTGAAAGAACTGGGCATCCTCGGTCACACAGAAATACTCCCCGCGCATTGTTCCTGCGGGAGTGGGTAAAGTAGCCCAGCTCGTGTACTCAAAATGCTCGCCAGAGCGCAATAGCGGCTGTTGTCCTACAACACCCAAACCCCGAACCTCCTGTACATCGTTATCCCCATCTGTGATGAACCAATGGCGGGCAATCACCTGAATGCTGGCTGTGCCAGTATTTCGAATGGTGACCGTGTAGGCAAAGGCAAATTGGCGGTTATCGGGGTCAGATTGCTCAGGAAGGTACTGGGCTTTGACCGTAATGCTCATTTCGTGGGGATTCATGCACGAATTCTGCTCCATCCTTAGGCCAACTGCAAGCTAGAATCTAGGGATGGAAAGCCAAAAATCATCCTCAAATACTCAATTTGTTATTGCCCCATCCATTTTGTCCGCTGACTTCGCCTGCTTAGGCAAGGAAGTACAGGATGTTTTAGTGGCAGGCGCTGACTGGATTCACTTTGATGTGATGGATAACCACTATGTACCCAATCTCACTATTGGCCCCTTAGTTTGTGAGGCTATTCGCCCATATGCAAGCAAAGATGGCAAGCCCGCAGTCATTGATGTGCACTTGATGATTGAACCAGTTGATCGTATCGTTCCTGACTTTGCTAAAGCGGGTGCAAATTTAATTAGCTTTCATCCCGAGGCAAGCCCCCATGTCAATCGCACCCTGAACTTGATTCGCGACCAAGGATGTCAAGCAGGCCTCGTATTAAATCCAGCGACACCGCTTGACCATCTCGATCACACAATGGAATTGCTTGATCTTGTATTGCTCATGTCAGTGAACCCAGGTTTCGGTGGTCAATCATTTATCCCAAGCACTCTGCATAAAATCACTCAAGTACGTGCACGCCTCGATCGCTATCAAGCAGAAACTGGAAGACACATTCGTCTTGAAGTGGATGGCGGAATTAAAGTCGACAACATTGCGGAAGTAGCGCGAGCTGGTGCGGATACTTTTGTTGCTGGTTCAGCGATTTATGCAAAAGAGAATTACGCACAAGTAATCGAAGCGATGCGCACTGAATTAGGAAAGTCAGGAAAAGCGTAATGCAACGTGAAGAATTTAATATCCTGGTCAAGCAGGGCTTCAATCGCATTCCTCTGATCAAAGAGGTTTTAGCAGACTTAGAGACTCCACTATCTCTCTACGTCAAACTCACGCAGGCATTTGGTAAAAAAAATACTTACTTATTAGAGTCTGTGTTGGGTGGCGAGCGTTTCGGCCGCTTCTCCTTTATTGGCCTACCTGCAAAGACTATTGTGAGAGCTGTTGGCACACCTTCTTCACCAGTAAATGAAGTGGTAACTGATGGAAAAATTGTTGAGACCAATACAGATAATCCACTCGACTTTGTAGATGCTTATTTCAAGCGCTTTAAGGTGGCTTTACAGGCTGACATGCCACGCTTTTGTGGTGGCCTTGCCGGTTATTTTGGCTATGACACAGTTCGCTACATTGAGTCACGCTTAGCTAAGCATCAACTACCAGATGAATTGGGTGTACCTGATATTCAACTTATGTTGACTGAAGAGTTAGCAGTGATTGATAACGTCGCTGGGAAAATTTACATGATAGTTTATGCAGATCCGAGCATTACAGATTGCTTTGAAAAAGCACAGGGTCGTTTAAAGGAATTACTTGCTTGTCTTGGTAAGCCAGCAAATATGCCAGCATCTTTACCAAGCACTAAAACTGATCTCATCCGCAAATTCAAAGCAGAAGATTTTGAAAAGGCAGTACTCAAAACCAAAGAATATATTTTGGCCGGTGATTGCATGCAAGTTGTGATTGGTCAACGCATTAGCAAGCCATTTACAGACTCTCCATTAGCCCTCTATAGAGCCCTGCGCTCACTTAATCCATCGCCTTATATGTATTTCTATGATTTTGGCGATATGCAAATCGTAGGCTCATCTCCTGAGATCTTAGTACGCCAAGAAAAA
Organism: Polynucleobacter sp. UB-Tiil-W10; assembly: GCF_018881605.1. Classification (GTDB taxonomy): domain Bacteria; phylum Pseudomonadota; class Gammaproteobacteria; order Burkholderiales; family Burkholderiaceae; genus Polynucleobacter. The sequence goes on along the minus strand of NZ_JACVPZ010000001.1, from coordinate 997,891 downwards.
CGTGCCTCAGAGAAGATTGTCACCATACGACCACTTGCCGGAACTCGTCATCGCGGAGCAAACCCGGAGGAGGATGAGCGCTTAGCCAAGGAGCTCTTGGCTGACCCGAAAGAAATAGCAGAACACGTGATGCTGATTGACCTAGCCCGCAATGATGTGGGACGCATTGCCAAAACGGGTTCAGTCAAAGTAACCGATTCCATGTCAATTGAGAAGTACTCTCATGTTCAGCACATCGTGAGCTCGGTAGAAGGTCATCTTTTGGATAACATGAGCAATATGGATGTGCTTCGTGCCACTTTTCCAGCGGGAACCTTATCGGGCGCACCAAAAATTCGGGCGATGGAAATTATTGATGAAATGGAAATTGTGAAACGCGGCGTATATGGTGGTGCAGTGGGTTACCTATCTTTCTCGGGTGATATGGATGTAGCGATTGCCATTCGTACGGGTGTTATCCGTGATGGCATGTTGCATTCTCAGGCTGGGGCAGGCGTAGTGGCTGACTCCGACCCAACTGCCGAATGGAAAGAAACTGAAGCCAAAGCACGCGCAGTATTGACTGCAGCAGATTTAGTACAAGGAGGACTCGATGCTCCTAATGATTGATAACTATGATTCCTTTACCTACAACCTCGTACAGTATTTTGCAGAACTAGGTGAAGAGGTAAAAGTCTTTCGCAATGATGAAATTGCGGTTGAAGATATTGCTAAGCTCAATCCAGCGCGCATTTGCATCTCGCCAGGCCCTTGCAGTCCTTCAGAGGCAGGCATCTCCGTCGACACCATCAAGCGCTACGCTGGTCAAATCCCCATTCTTGGTGTTTGTCTAGGACATCAAGCTATTGGTGAAGCCTTTGGCGGAAATGTGATTCGCGCCCAAAAAGTCATGCATGGCAAGACGGATAGCATTCAGCACACAGGTGTAGGTGTGTTTAATAATTTGCCCAACCCATTTAAGGTTACCCGCTATCACTCACTCGCTATTGAGAAAAGTTCCTTGCCTGCAATGCTAGAAGTAACCGCAACCTCATCCGATGGCGAGATCATGGGTGTACGCCACAAAGAGCTTGCGGTTGAAGGCGTGCAGTTCCATCCAGAATCTATTCTTTCTGAGCACGGCCACGCTTTGCTCAAGAATTTTTTGCAAAATAAATAAAGTTTACTAATAGCGCTATGTCGATTACACCGCAAGAAGCCCTACAACGCTGTATTGAACATCGGGAACTATTTCATGACGAGATGACGGCGATGATGCGTCTCATCATGAGCGGTGAAATGTCGCCAGAGCTTGTTGCTGGATTACTTGTGGCCCTGCGTACTAAAAAAGAAACTGTTGGTGAAATCGCTGCAGCCGCACAAGTCATGCGTGAGTTTGCCACCTCAGTGAAGGTTGATGACCGCAGTCAATTGGTGGATGTAGTGGGTACTGGCGGTGATGGCGCACATACTTTTAATATTTCAACCGCCGCTATGTTTGTAGCCGCAGGTGCAGGTGCAAAGATTGCCAAACATGGTAATCGCAGTGTCAGCAGTAAGTCAGGAAGTGCGGATGTATTAGAGGCGCTTGGTGTCAATCTAGCTTTGTCTGCCGATCAAGTCGCTAAATGTATCTCCACAGTGGGCGCTGGCTTTATGTTTGCCCCAAACCACCACCCAGCCATGAAGAACGTAGTACCTATACGAAAGCAACTAGGTGTTAGAACTATTTTCAACATCCTAGGGCCCCTCACTAACCCCGCTGATGCCAAACGGATATTGATGGGCGTATTTCATCCTGACCTTGTAGGAATTCAGGCTCGTGTTCTACAAGCCTTGGGAATGGAACATGCGCTAGTGGTTTATGGGCGTGATGGTCTAGATGAAATTTCTTTAGAGGGACCAACTTTGGTTGGAGAACTCAAAGATGGCGTGGTAAGTGAATATGAAATTCAACCGCAAGACTTTGGATTAAGTACCGCCCCTACCAACAGCTTTAAAGTTGCCAATGCAGCAGAGTCCAAAAAAATAGTTCTAGACGTGCTTGATGGCAAGTTAGGGGCAGCTAGTGACATTGTTTGTCTCAATGCTGGCGCAACACTCTATGTAGCTGGGGTTGCTAAAGATATTGCCAACGGCGTTGCCCTAGCCAAAGCAACCATTATCTCTGGTGCGGCACGTCAAAAATTAGACGCTTTTGTTATAGCAACACAATCTAAATAATTCCGAAGACATGAGCGATATCCTCGACAAAATTGTTGCTACCAAAAAGATTGAAGTAGCCAGTTGCCTGCAGAAAATTTCACTTGCTAATCAACGTGAGCAAGCCGAGGCTAACAATGAAGATGTGCTACTGAAACCAAGAGGATTTATTCAGGCCATTGAAAACAAGATCTCTGCCGGTAAGGCAGGTGTCATTACTGAAATTAAAAAGGCAAGCCCAAGTAAAGGGGTCTTGCGCGAGAACTTCTTGCCTGCATCTATTGCGCAATCCTATGAGAAACATGGCGCCGCTTGTTTATCAGTACTGACTGATGTAGATTATTTCCAAGGCTGCAATGCCTATCTTCAGCAAGCACGTGCTGCATGCCAAATTCCCGTTCTTCGCAAAGACTTCACCATAGACCCTTATCAAGTTTATGAAGCACGCGCTATTGGTGCTGATGCAATCTTGCTCATCGTGGCATGCCTAGAATTAAATCAAATGAAAGAGCTTGAGGCTTGCGCCCATGAATTAGGTCTAGATGTTTTAGTGGAAGTTCACAATGCTCCCGAATTAGAGCAAGCACTAGAACTAAAGACATCATTACTCGGCATCAATAATCGCAACCTCAAGACCTTTGAGGTGACTCTACAAACCACCCTCTCTCTGCTATCCATGGTGCCAAACAATAAAACCTTGGTGACAGAGTCAGGCATCTTGAATCGCGCTGATGTAGAGCTCATGCGCAACAACCAAATCAACGCCTTCTTGGTTGGGGAAGCGTTCATGCGCGCTAATGATCCAGGCGCCGCCCTTAGCGAGCTATTTTCCTAACTTTTCTCAAAAGATCTAAGCAATATTTGATCAAAGAAATGAGTAGTAGCGAGCCCAGCACATCGCCAATGAACATCACTAGAAAGTGATTAATGCTGCCCGTATTTTCTAGCGTCATCATAGAGAACCATAGCTGGTGTAGGCCCGCCGTTAACAAAGCATAAATCAAAATACAAGCAATCAATTTTGGGAGGTTTAAATTACTTAAATCCGAATCAAGCCGAAGATTTCTAAACACAAAATATCTGGCTAAGTAAGGCGCGAATCCGGAAATCAAACCAATCCCAACACACACAATTAAGTTATGTGGAAACTCCCCGTAATAACTAATTAAAAATGAAGCTATAGCAATACCAATTGCGCCAGGTAAGCCAAAGATCAGAGTGAGAAATAAGCGCAGACCGGCGGGTAAATAAATCCAACTCACCCCTAATCCAAATGTGATGTCGCTAGTTATCCAGTTATTGAAATAAAAAAGAAATGTGTACGCCATCGAACTAATGACGCATCCGATAAACCATTCTGAAAAAATTTTTAATAATTTAGACATTGAAATGGGTATGGTTTATTTTTTAATTGACACACATCAATTGCTAAAGTTAGATCCTAGGAATAGAATGGCGCTATCTCAAGAGTTAGTAAATATTCATTAAACAATAAATATGCCAACCCCCAAAACCTCATCCTACATTAAGTTTCTGAACTTGGTTGATGCCATTGATCGCATTAACCCAGGAAAAAAACTCGACTGCATCGAAGAGAGCTTGCTCGATAAAATCGTTTCATGCGCTCACGCAAAGCAGGCAATTTTGGTTGGTGATTTGATTTCTATTTCTGACTTAGGCTCACAAGCTACTTTGCACGGTCGCCTCAAAAATCTCAGCGCCTTGGGCTATATCAAAATGGCAGCGAATGCCGATGGCCGAAAAAAAGAAGTGCTACCAACTAAGCTAGCCATGAGGCGCTATGAAGAAATGTCTAAATGCTTGGAGAAGGCAGCGAAAGCAGCTTAATAATTCTCAATTTCTCTCGCCACATAAGCAAAAAGCCCTTTTCAGGGCTTTTTTATTGGGCAAAAATAAGATTGCTTTAGACGTTAAACAAGAAGTTCAATACATCACCGTCTTTAACAACATACTCTTTGCCTTCAGCACGCATCTTGCCAGCTTCCTTGGCGCCGGCCTCGCCTTTGAACTGAACAAAATCATCGTAAGAAATTGTCTGGGCACGAATAAAGCCACGCTCAAAGTCAGTATGAATGACGCCAGCAGCTTGAGGTGCCGTATCGCCTAAGTGAATAGTCCAAGCACGAACCTCTTTAACACCAGCCGTGAAATATGTTTGCAAACCCAGCAATGTATAACCAGCGCGAATCACACGATCCAACCCAGGCTCTTCCATGCCTAGGTCTGCCAAGAACTCAATCTTGTCAGCTTCCTCTAGGTCCGCTATTTCTGCCTCGATTGCAGCGCATACAGCTACGACCGGGGCATTCTCTTTAGCAGCGTGCTGCTTAACAGCTTCGAGATGGGGATTATTTGAAAAGCCATCCTCTTTTACGTTTGCAACATACATTGCAGGCTTTGCTGTAATCAAACACAGAGGTTTAATTAGTAATTTTTCGTCATCATTTAAGTTCAAACTGCGTACTGGCAAAGCAGAATCGAGATGGGCTTGGACTTTAGTGAGAACAGCAACCAAGGCGGCAGCCTCTTTATCATTCCCAGACTTAGCAGCCTTGCTTGAGCGATTTAGAGTCTTCTCAACCGTTGCCAGGTCCGATAAAGCCAATTCGGTGTCGATAACACCAATGTCGGCAATAGGATCAATTTTTCCAGCAACGTGAATGACGTTAGGGTCCTCAAAACACCGCACCACATGGGTAATGGCATCCGTTTCGCGAATATTAGCTAAAAACTGATTGCCAAGGCCTTCGCCTTTTGAGGCGCCAGCTACCAAACCAGCAATATCGACAAATTCGACAGCTGCCGGCAGAATGCGCTCGGGCTTGACTATCTCAGCCAAGGAAGCTAAACGGGGGTCAGGAACCTCAACCACGCCCACATTGGGCTCAATCGTGCAGAAAGGATAGTTTTCCGCTGCGATTCCAGCCTTGGTAAGCGCATTAAAGAGGGTAGATTTGCCGACGTTAGGCAGGCCGACGATGCCACATTTCAAAGACATATCCGTATTGTAAAGGGGCTGGTTTCGATATCATCGAGTTATGTCAGAAGTTCACCAAAATTACCTCTTAAAGCCCTCTCCTCCGAGCCCCCAAAACCGCACTGTTGATGTTGCGGTGGTTGGTGGAGGCATTGCAGGTAAGGCTTGCGCCCTAGGTCTAGCCCAGCTTGGTCTTCATACTATCGAAATTGCCCCCGATTTAGGGCAAAGCGTCCCAAGCCCGCAAGGCACTCAATGGGGTCAAAGAATCTATGCTTTTTCACCAAGCACCCAAAAATTATTAGCCCATTTGCATATTTGGGATGCGATCGATCACAGTCGTCTGCAACCCGTTCGGGATATGCGCATTTATGGTGATCGCGGCGAAAAAGATGATCAACTCCATCTTTCTGCATTTGAAGCAGGCACTCCGCAACTCGCCTGGATTGGAGAATCCAATTTAATCGAACACACCATTGATCAGGCTTCGCGCTTTCAAAATAAATTAGAACGGATTAGTGATGCTGTTGAAAAGATCAATGTAGATACCGATGGCAGCACTCTATATTTAAAAAATGGTGGAACTATTCGTGCGCAACTTGTGATTGCAGCCGACGGTGCTAATTCTCCAATTCGAAACGAACTTGGCATTAGTGCAAGTGAAGAAAGTTATTCCCAAAGTGCAGTTGTTGCCAATTGGCTTTGCGCCTACCCACACCTAGAAACTGCTTATCAGTGGTTCTTACGTGGTGGCGATATTATTGCCATGCTTCCCTTGCCCGGCAAACAAGTCTCCATGGTTTGGTCTACCTCACCGGAGCAGGCTGCAGAATTATTAAAGCTCGATCAAGCGCAGTGGCTAGGTCAATTTGCTTCTATAGCTAATGGTGCAATTGTTAAACAGTTAGGTGATCTCACTCTTAACTCTACGCCAGCCGCATTCCCATTAAGAAAAATTCGAGCCAAGCGATTTATTGGACCCGATGCCTTTCCAAAGGTTGTACTGATTGGGGATGCAGCTCACGTTATGCACCCTCTAGCTGGGCAAGGTCTAAATCTAGGACTAAGAGATGTAGCGGTGCTACTGAATATTTTGGGCAAGAAAGAATCTTTCCGCTCACCAAGCGACTTAGTACTACTTCGTCGTTATGAACGACAGCGTCAGGGTGATACCAGCGCTCTCTTGTGGGTTACCGATAAACTCAAGAAATTATTTTCTGCAAGCAGCAGCACGGAACGACAACTCCGTAATTGGGGTCTGGGTCTAGTGAATAAAAGCCACTTTATTAAACAGCGCTTAATCGAACGCGCTTTAGGAGAAATTGATTTTGAATAAATTCTTATCTGCGATTGCTTTTATTGGGGCAACACTACTTTATATTGGCTCAGCTCATGCGCAACCAGAGCAACAAATAAAAACTGAAGTTCAAAAGAAGTTGGGTACTAATGCAAAGGTAAAAAGTGTTTCTCCAGCACCCATTTCTGGTTTATATGAAGTATTGGTTGGCAACGATATTTTTTATACTGACGCCTCTGCAAAATATCTCATACAAGGCGAAATCATTGAGCTTGCGTCAGGTAAAAATATGACCGAGCAAAGACAGGCAGACTTAAATCGCATTAAATGGAGCGACTTAAACCCTGCAAATGCCATCAAAAATGTACGCGGTAATGGTAGTCGTCAATTCGCCGTCTTCTCTGACCCCAACTGCGGTTACTGCAAGCGTCTAGAAAAATCTCTTCAGCAGCTCGATAACGTCACAATCTACACTTATTTGATTCCGATCCTATCGTCTGACTCAGCGCAGAAATCAAAACAAATTTGGTGCTCTTCTGATCCCTACAAGGCATATATAGACTGGATGATTAACGGTATTGCACCTAGCGGCAAAGGTGAGTGCAGCACACCGCTAGATAAGAATATGGCCTTTGCTAAAACCTATGGCATTACTGGCACACCTACTCTTTTCTTTACTGATGGCAGCCGCTTTCCTGGGGCAGTACAGATTGCCGATATTGAAAAGAAATTTAGCTCGCTGAAATAAAGACCATGAATCCTGCCGACTTACCTGCAATCCAATATACGGTCTGGCCAGAAGATCTGCATGGTCATCGCTTTCGGATCAAGCTTCATATTGCAAACCCTGCCCCCGATGGTCAAGTACTCCAAATGCCAGCCTGGATTCCGGGCAGCTATTTAATTCGGGATTTCAGCAAGCAAATTGAATCGATTGAGGCCTACTCAATTGCTAGCACTAGAAAAAAAATTGCTCTCGAGCGTATCGATAATGACCATTGGCATTTGTCGCCCGTTGAAGGCCCTGTAGAAATCCTCACTACTGTTTACGCTTTTGACTCTTCGGTACGCGCAGCATATTTAGATACCGAACGGGCATTCTTTAATGCCTCCAGCTTATGTATAGCAGTAAAGGGGCAAGAGCACTTGCCATGCTCCCTCGCCATTACTGCGCCAGAGCTTGCATTTGCAGATCATTGGACGGTACAAACCACTTTAAGGGCAGTTAAAACTGATAATCTTGGATTTGGATATTACCTGGCAAAAAATTATGACGACTTACTAGATCACCCAGTAGCGATGGGTGAGTTCCAACTCGTGCACTGGAAATCGAATGGTGTTGCTCATCGCATGGCAATACAGGGATGCAATCACATTGTTGACACCAAACGTCTTGCGCAAGATTTACAGGCAATCTGCACTAGCACTATTGATCTGTTTGAGCCTGAGACCAAGCATGCTCCATTCGGAGAATATCTTTTCTTGGTAAACGCAGTTTTGAATGGCTATGGTGGTCTTGAGCATCGCAATAGCACTGCATTACTTTGTCGTCGCGATCAAATTCCTCAAGACAATATTCTCTTTGAAGAATCTGCTTATAGAGAATTCTTAGGTTTATGTAGTCACGAATATTTTCATGCATGGCTGGTTAAGCGTATTCAACCCAAAGCCTTTCAGCCTTATGATCTATCCAAACGTAATCACACTCGCTTGCTCTGGATATTTGAAGGCTTCACCAGTTATTACGATGACCTCCAACTATTGCGTAGCAAGCGGATTGATCTCAAAACTTATTTAAAACTAGTTTCCGATAATTGGAATGGGATCTTGCGCGGCCCTGGACGCCATAAGCAAAGCTTGGCTGACAGTTCTTTCGATGCTTGGACTAAGTATTACCAAGTAGACGAAAATACTCCGAATGCAGTCGTAAGCTATTACGGTAAAGGTGCTTTGATAGCGCTTGGTCTCGATTTACAAATTCGCGCCTTCTCAAAAAATAAACAATCCCTTGATGATCTTGTGCGCTTACTTTGGCGCAAGCATGGCGTCCATGGTATTGCAGAAGATGGGCTAGACGAGTTGATTGTTGAATTACTAGGAAATGGCTTTAGCAAAATCTGGAATGATATGAAGGCACGCTATATTTTTGGTGTTGAAGATATTCCCCTGCAGAAATGGATTAACTCAAATCTGATTTCTGTAAAACCAAAATCTCAGTCCACTTTGGAAAAAATTAAACTTCAATTTGGTATGCGTCATTCTGATACCAATGGCTGGCTTAGGGTTACCCACGTTCTTGATGGCGGCATTGCCCAAACGGCCGGTCTAGCAGCTGGTGACTTACTAGCCAGTATTGATGGGCAACGTATAACCAGCACACGCTGGGATAAGGTTTTGGCCAGCCTGTCCGAAAATTCTTATACCCGCATCACTTTTTATCGAGATGATCTTGAGCATGAGCGCATGGTCTCGCTACAGTCCGCTCAAATACCAGAACAATATGAACTGACACCCAAGAAAGATGCTTGACCGAAATTGAAAGCGCTATTTTCCAAAGACGATATTCCAAATGATTGGCGTGAATTACTGGGAGATTATTTCGAGTCTACAGAATGGCATTTTCTAGAAAAAAATTTGCAGTCTGCTCTCGCACTAGATGCTGTCTCTATTAGGCCTGAGCCTCAAAACTTTTTTAAAGCTCTCAAACTCTGTCCTGTAGATTCAGTAAAAGTCGTTATCCTTGGTCAAGACCCTTATCACTCACCTGGATTGGCGCAAGGATTAGCCTTCTCCATTCCAGCGCAGATTGCAGTGAACTCACGAGAATTTCCCAGCTCACTGCGCAATATCAGAAAAGCACTGGCACTAGAGGGTTTTGGATCCTTGTCAAATGGAGACCTTCATCACTGGGCTCAACAAGGGGTGCTTCTGCTCAACACAGCCTTAAGTGTCAAATTGGGTGAAGCAGGTAGCCATACCAATCTGGGGTGGAAGAGTTTGATTGACCTTCTTATTAGCGCATTAGCAAAACAAAAGTCCAATATTGTCTGGATGTTATGGGGAGGGCACGCCCAATCTAAATTGCCGCTGATTGAGAGCGGCAGAACACAACATATTTTGCAGTCTTCTCATCCATCCGGCTTGGGGGTTTACAAGACAAATAGGCCTTTTTTGGAGCCTGGAGGTAAAGCAAGTTGTGGTCACTTCACCCAAGCGAATCAATGGCTAATTGAACACAAGGCTTCACCTATTCAGTGGGTTGAAAGCCCCCAGACCGACCTATTTAGCTAAAGCGGTAAAGACACAGCCTAAAGCACAAGAAACAAAAATAGCACTTGCCCATTCCAGGATTTGGCCAGACTGGAAAAGACCCCAGTATTGCCCTAAATACGAGCTGGTAGCCGCTGCAACAAACCCAAGCAAGGAGGCGAAGAGGATTTTTCCAGGCCTAAGCCCAGCTGAAGTGCCGGGATAAAAAATCCATGTGGATGCCCCAGAAATACCCCCAATCACCAGAAAAGCCAAAAACCCCATTGATACCCCCATTAATGCTGCCATCAAATCTATAATCGCCATTATGAAGTTGTTGACACTCGGCATCAATCATCACACAGCGCCGCTAGCCGTTCGGGAAAAAGTCGCCTTTGACCCTGAATTTCTTCAAGAAGCGTTACACGATCTTCGCCAACATTTAGTTGGCGCGAATCAGGCTGGGCTGCCCGAAGCTACGATTTTGTCTACTTGCAACCGCACCGAGGTGTACTGCGCTGCCAATGATGCCAGCGCTGCAGGACTTTTGCATGAGGCTACTTTTGATTGGCTAGCCAAAACCCAACAACTTGCTCCAAGCAGTCTTGAGCCCCACATTTATTCACTACCGCAATCGGATGCTGTTCGACATGCCTTCAGAGTGGCGTGCGGTCTAGATTCTATGGTGATTGGCGAGACCCAGATCTTAGGTCAAATGAAAGATGCAGTTCGCACTGCAAATGATGCTGGCGTTTTGGGAACCTATCTCAACCAACTTTTTCAGAAAACATTTGCGGTAGCTAAAGAGGTTCGTGGCTCAACTGAAATCGGCGCGCACTCTATTTCAATGGCTGCAGCATCCGTTCGTCTATCAGAGCGGATCTTTGAAAAAATTTCAGACCAAAAGATCTTATTTATTGGCGCAGGTGAAATGATCACTTTATGCGCCACTCATTTTGTTGCCCGCAAACCCAAGAATGTAGCCATTGCCAACCGAACTATTGAGCGTGGTCAGGAGCTGGCAGATTCAATATCAGAGCAAGATGTAGAAGCCGAATCGTTCAAGCTTTCAGAGTTACCTGGACGTTTACACGAGTTTGACATTATTGTGTCCAGCACAGCCTCATCCCTACCCATCATTGGCCTCGGTATGGTGGAGAGCGCCCTGAAACAGCGTCGGCACAAACCTATGGTGATGATTGATTTAGCGGTTCCACGGGATTTTGAGCCAGAGATCTCCAGATTAGATGACATCTACCTTTATACCGTCGATGACTTAGGAGTCATGATTCAGACTGGTACTAACTTACGTCAAGCGGCTGTTAGTCAGGCTGAAGCAATCATTGAAGATCGCGTTGGTAACTTTATGCATTGGATGCAAGGCCGTAAAGCGGTTCCACTCATTCAAGATATTCAGCAACAAGGTGAACGATTGCGTCAACTCGAGCTTGAACGTGCAATGAAACGTTTAATGCGCGGTGAGGATCCACAAGAAGTTCTCAATGCAATGGCCCAAGGCCTAACCAATAAATTTTTACATGGTTCGCTCCATGCATTACAACACTCTAATGGCGCTGAGCGTGACGCCCTAATTAAGTTGTTGCCTAAATTATTCGCCTCGCATTCCAAGCCAGAAGACCATTAGATGAAGCCCAGCATGCGGGCTAAGCTAGACCACCTAGACACGCGCTTAGCCGAACTTAATTCCTTATTAACCTCTGAAGAAGCAACCAAAAATATGGATGCCTATCGGAAGCTCACGCGTGAACATTCCGATATTGCTAAGGTGGTTGAGCAGTTTGGCTTATACAAGCAAGCAGAGGCAGATGCTCAAGCAGCAGAAGAGATGCGCAAAGATCCTGAAATGAAAGACTTTGCTGATGATGAGCAAAAGCAGGCTTTAGCTACGATGGAAGAGCTAGAAGGGGTGCTGCAAAAACTCCTTCTCCCCAAGGATGAGAATGATGAGCGTAATGTCTTCTTAGAAATTCGTGCAGGTACTGGTGGCGATGAGAGCGCCCTTTTTGCTAGTGATCTCCTGCGCATGTACACACGGTTTGCCGAACGCCAAGGTTGGAGAGTGGAAATGGTGAATGCGGCTGAATCGGATTTAGGCGGATACAAGGAAGTAGTCTTGCGTCTTGTAGGCCAGTCTGTTTACTCCCGACTGAAGTTTGAATCTGGCGGTCATCGCGTCCAACGCGTTCCGCAAACAGAGACTCAAGGTCGCATCCATACATCTGCTTGCACTGTAGCTGTAATGCCAGAAGCAGATGAGCTTGAAGCAGTCAAAATTAATCCCGCAGAATTACGCATCGACACCTTCCGCGCTTCTGGTGCTGGAGGTCAGCATATTAATAAAACAGATTCTGCGGTGCGTATCACCCACTTACCCACCGGTACTGTTGTTGAATGCCAAGATGATCGCAGCCAGCACCGCAACCGAGAACAAGCCATGAAGGTTTTGGTTTCTCGCATTATGGATGCCCGCGAACGCGAGAAGCATCAGCTCGAAGCCCAAACCAGAAAGTCCCTGGTTGGTTCTGGCGATCGCAGTGATCGTATTCGTACCTATAACTTCCCTCAAGGTCGCATTACCGACCACCGCATCAACCTAACGCTTTATAAAATTGATGCCATGATGGATGGCGATATTGATGATCTATGCAACGCTCTTGCATCCGAGCATCAGGCAGAGCTCCTTGCGGCTCTTGGTGATAACTAAGTCATAACTAAGCGATACCTGAAACTGTGAGTGAAGATTTAAGTCTACGCTCTCTATTGAGAGATACAGCCCTTACCCCCAGTGAGGCAAAAATTCTCATGGCCCATGTTCTGGAAAAGCATTACCAACTTCCACGTTCCGCCCTACTTTCTCGAGATGACATGTCACTTCACGCAGAAGCAATGGCATTCTGGAAAGATCTTGAAGCCAGAAGACTTCAAGGGGAGCCGATTGCCTACCTAGTGGGTAAAAGAGGCTTTCATAACGTTGAACTTTACGTAGCCCCTGGCGTTCTCATACCGCGCCCGGAAACTGAGCTCTTGGTTGAGATTGGTTTGCGCGAAATTCAACACTTAAATAATCCAGCAAGAATTCTGGACCTGGGTACCGGTTCGGGTGCGATTGCCTTGGCGATTGCACATGCAGTGCCAAGCGCACAAATTACCGCCACCGATCAATCGACTGAAGCCTTAGAAATTGCCAGTACAAATGCCAAGCTATTAAATGTTGCCTCTCAAGTCCAGTTTTTACAGGGGAACTGGTATGAGGCGATCGATGACAGAGCTTCTTTTGACATCATTCTTAGTAACCCGCCCTATATAGCGGCCCAAGATTCGCATTTAAGTCAGGGTGACCTGCGCTTTGAACCAATTTCAGCACTCACCGACCATTCTAGTGGCCTCACTTGCTTAGAAAACATTATTTTCGGTGCCAAACATCACCTGAATCCAAATGGCTTGTTAGCCGTTGAGCATGGGTTTGACCAATCAGATGCGGTAGTAGCCCTCATGAAGATAGCAGGCCTTTACGACATTCAAACGCATTTAGATTTGGGCGGCCATTACCGTGTCGCCTCAGGCAGAAAATAGAGCTTAATAACCTTTTTTCACATTAAGTCTTAAAATCAAACAAACCTTATTTTCAAACCGTCTTTGCAATAAGACCGCCGTAGTAGAAACTTTGTAGAAAGAATATATGGACACTCAAGCTCAAATTAAAGAAATCGTTACTAGCCATCCAGTGGTATTGTTTATGAAGGGAACTGCACAGTTTCCACAATGCGGCTTTTCAGGCAATGCCATCAATATCTTGCGCGCTAGTGGTGTTGAAAAACTCCATACCGTGAACGTCTTAGAAGATGCTGGAATTCGCCAAGGCATAAAAGAATATGCCAATTGGCCAACGATTCCTCAGCTTTATATCAATGGTGAATTTGTTGGTGGCTCTGACATCATGACTGAAATGTTTCAGTCTGGCGAACTTCAAAAACTGGTTAAAGCTTAAGCAAACTTTTTGCTGCAACTGTTGACGCCATGACTTTTGATTTAGGCTCTCTTCTACTATTCGGCCTGCCATTTGGAGTTTGCGCAGGCCTTTTAGTTTATGCACTAAACCTACGCTCGACCCTTGCTCGTGTTGAGCTGCAAGCCCAAACAGAAATTGCCCTAGCGCTTAGTTTGCGCGCTGAACGTGACCAAGCTTTACAAAATGCAATCCGCTTAGAGGCAGAGTTAGATTCTGAGCGTAAGCAAGGTTTAGGAAGAATTGAGTCGCTCAATGAAGCTAAAGAAGCGCTTACAAATCAATTTAAAAATTTAGCCAATGAGATCTTGGAAGATAAATCTAAGCGCTTTACTGAACAAAATACGGCTAACTTAGATGCCCTATTAAAACCTCTGCAAACTAAGCTCACTGAATTTAAAGAGCAAGTAAGCACTTCATACGGCAATGAAGCCCGTGAGCGTCATGCTCTCAAAAGTGAAATCGAACGTTTAGCCAATCTTAATCTGCGCATGTCTGATGAGACACGCTCGCTAACGCAAGCCCTCAAGGGTGACTCTAAGGTTCAAGGTAATTGGGGCGAATTGGTGCTGGAATCTATTTTGGAATCCTCTGGCCTGCGTAAGGGTGAGGAATACCTTGTACAAGACAGTCATACCCAAACAGATGGCTCACGTCTTCAGCCTGACGTAGTAATTAAGCTCCCAGAAGGCAGAAGCCTTGTAGTCGATAGCAAAGTATCGATTACCGCCTATGCAAGACATGTTGAAACTACAGACCCTGTAACTGCGGAGCAAGGATTGGCTGCACATATTCAGTCTCTACGCCAACATATTCAGGGCCTTTCTGGGAAAAACTATAGCTCCCTCTATGGCGTAGGGTCAGTCGACTTTGTTTTAATGTTTGTGCCGATTGAGCCGGCATTCTTGCTCGCATTAAAGACTGCGCCAAATTTGTATCAAGAAGCTCTCGCAAAAAATATTGTGCTGGTTTGCCCAAGCACCTTAATGGCAACACTTAGAACCGTTGCCCACCTCTGGCGTCAAGATCATCAAAACCGCAATGCATTAGAGATTGCAAAACAATGTGGCAACCTCTACGATAAGTTTGTTGGTTTTGTAGATGATTTAGAAAAACTTGGTCAACGTCTAGACCAAGCACAAACCAGCTATCACGATGCCTTCAACAAACTTAAAACCGGCAAAGGTAATCTCATCCGCTCCGCTGAAAAGGTACGTGAATTAGGTGTCAAACCCACCAAGAATCTGGCTTCTCCATTGATTGAGTCTTCTTCTGACTTTGAATAGTGAATCATCGACACACAAAAAGACATTAAGATACATTCAAACAAAAACCCCGCCTAGTTTGCACTAAACGGGGTTTTTTATTTAAGGCCTACTACTAGATCTAACTCTTACTCAGCTACAAATTAAGCTGCTTTACGGCTACGTGATGCAGGTGTAGCAGCTTTCTTAACTTGAGCAATTTGACCTTGTACAGTTTCGATTGCTTGATCAGCAGTCTTTTCTGCAGTCGCAAAAGCTTCTTTGCTAGCAGCGCGGAACTGCTCAAAACCTTGCAATGCGCTACCGTATACAGTTTTAAATGAAGACAAGAAAGCATCAGAACCTGCTGGTGCATTAGCAGTAACGGTATTCATCCAATCTTGGAAACCATCTTGCAACTGGTCAATGCTTGCATCAACTACATTTGCAAATTCTTTATTGCTATCGCGCAATACTTTGCTTACTTTCTTTTGGTAAGCAAAAGCTTGATTGCCAGCAGCTTGTAAAGAATCGGCAGCAAAGATTTCAGTAACTTGCTTTGGATCTTTAGCTGTCAAAACTTGTTGAATGCCGTCTTGAGCGTTTACCAATGCATCTTTAGAAGCTGCGTAGTTCAGCTCAGCCAATTTTTGAGCATTTTCCAAAGCAGCTTCGCTCAAAGAAAATGAAGCCTCGAGGCCTTTGCTGTTAATTTGGGACAATTTAGCGGTGATTTGGTCTTGGTTCATGTATTTCTCCAGAAATTAAGTGGTACAACTAGTCTATTAAGCGCACGATTTAAGAGATGGAAAACTTCAGATACCTTAAATATTGCACTGCACCATGAAACTGTAACTGAAGGAATATGACAAATCAAGTTGTTTTTGCTGCTATGCAACAAATATATTCCAATAATAAAATAAACTGAATATAATCAATTACTTAATGTCACCCCAGAATCCTCATTCCTATCGAAAAGTAGCCATTGCAGCCTGCTTTGGCACCTTTTTGGAGTGGTATGACTTCCTGACATTTGCCACACTAGCGGTAGTTTTTGCCCCCCTCTTCTTTCCCTCTACGGATCTAAATACAGCCCTTTTAGCCAGCCTAGCGACTTTTGGCGTTGGAATGGTAGTCAGACCCATAGGGGCTGCTCTTTTTGGCTCTATGGGCGATCGTATTGGTCGAAAGCCCGTCTTTATGATCACCATTGCCCTCATGGGCGCAGCAACCGTAAGCGTAGGCTTTTTGCCCACCTATGCGCAAATAGGAATTTGGTCGCCAGTCTTATTGGTTGGCTTGCGTCTACTCCAGGGACTCTCTGCAGGCGGCGAAATCGGTGGGAGTGCGGTCTATCTCACAGAACATGCCGGCAATGAGTACCGAGGGTTTAAAACCAGCTTCTTGCAGCTAATGGGTCCACTTGGCATTCTGTTCTCCACCCTACAAATTGCACTCCTGAGAAACTATCTCTCCCCAGAGGAATTTCAATCGTGGGGATGGCGCGTACCGTTCTGGATTTCGATTGTGCTCCTCCTTATTGCGTTTAAAGCACGCATGGCTTTAGAAGAGACTCCCATTTTTCTAGAACTCAGCAAAACTCACCAGCAATCTGAAAGTCCTCTGCTCAATAATTTTCGAGATCCACAAACACGCAAGCGCATGTTTTTACTTTTCTTCTGTGTCTCAGCGGGAGGAGCAGTGCTTTTCTTTTGCGTACAAGTCTATACAGCGATTTTTCTAAAAACCTCTGTAAAACTTGCGCCCGAGTTGGTTGACCAACTCAGTATTTATGCAACCCTAGCATTATTCCCGCTTACTATTTTTGCGGGCTGGTTGTCAGACAAGATAGGCCGTAAACCAGTAATAGTTTGCGGACTATTCTTGGGCGCCAGCATTATCCTACCCGCGTTTCAACTACTTAAAATTATTGGCATTGAATATCTCAATAGCCCAGCCAATACATTCCATCTCATTTTCATTGGAATATTGCTAACGAGTTTATCTTTAGCTCTTGCATTAGTAGTTGGCCCACAAACGGCTATGTTGGCCGAACTCTTTCCCGCCAAAACCAGAAATAGTGCAGCAACACTGCCTCACAATTTAGCGGCAGGATGGATTGGTGGTTTACTACCCTTAATAGTGACTTGGTTAAATCAACGTTGGCAGAGTGATAGCGCTGGACTATGGTACCCAACCATCTTCTTAGCAGCAGCAGCAATTATTGCTGCTCTCTATCTACCCGAGACTCGAAAAGTTTCCTTACTGGATTAATCCATCCAGACAAAACTCTAGAGGTAGAGTTTTCGCGAAAGACTGCGCAGTTTTTTCCTAAAACGCTTGCCCTGAACTGCTGCCCTATCTAAGGTGCTAATTTCAATTTCTGATTGCTTTAGAGCTTTCTCATCCAGAAATACAGAAGCAAATTTTTTCATTACAACAGCTGGTGAAAATTCTTGGGAATAGCAATCCCATTCTTGCTTCTGTTGCCAAACTCGATCGAAGTCCAAGAAAATTTTCTTAAGGTCATCTGGCCCTTTGTATAAAACTGCTTTTGACCCCAAGACATCTATATGATTTCGCTGGGGAGAAAGAGCATAGGTAATTACTGGCTTGTTGTGCATAGAAAATTCTCCGCAGGCTAGCCCAAAGCTTTCACCAATTCCTCTTGCATGAATCATGGCATCGCATGTATTAATAAAGCTCGACTTAAATACTGGATCTGAGTTCCCCGGAAGAAAGATCACCTGGGGGTGAGCTATAAATTGATCAATATTCATAAACAGAAAATATAGGTGCGGATGCTTATCAACAAGCTCGGCAATTACTTTCTTTACAAAATCTAAGTTAAAGCTATCGCTTCCACCATAACATCCAAATACAGTCGCGCTTTCGGAAATACCTAAGTTCGATCTAAGAGATTTGCCTACTATCGGCAAATCAATCATATGGGGAACGTATGGAATTCTTCCGTTAGAACACTCATCACTTAACCACTTTGAGACGTAGGCATAAATGTCACCATGCATCTCCTTAATATTTTGCGGGAACACAGCGTGCATTAAATTGGGGACGCCCGGAAGCATATAGCCATCTCGCTCGCCGGACTTGATGAGATACATAGCGTCAACCTGCCCTAATTCAGGCATTGCCTGAATATCACTAAATTGATCGTATGGAACTAATTGAAACTCGTGCTGGAATTTTTGAAAAACAAGGGGCTGTACCTGCTCTGAGCGGCGATCATAAAAAATGGTCGATTTATTGCCTAAGAGTCTTTGATTCTGAAGTGCGTAATCAAAAATGGCGATATGAGTGCCTCGAAGAGACATCAAGCCTGCATCAAAACCGATATTTTTGTACGACATCTAGAGATTTTAAATGCCAAAAAGAAAGGTGGTGCCCCTTGTCCGACTCGAACAGACCACCTACTGATTACAAATCAGTTGCTCTACCAGATGAGCTAAAGGGGCAACGGGATATATTTTATCCTATTTCACAATCTTCAAGGATGGTCTTGTAGTTTTGGGCTTTTCAGGAGTGCTATCCGCTGAGTCTGCAATATGGAGATCACGGGCCTGGGCTGGATCAAATGGGAAAGACATCCCCTGACCATTCTCTCTAGCGTAGATAGCCAAGACGTTGCTGACAGGAACCATAATCTTTCTCGGAATGCCCCCAAACCTCGCCTGAAAGCTAATCCAGTCATTTTCTAACTGAAGCTGATGACACGCCTCCAAAGAGAGATTCAGAACAATTTCATCATTCTTCACAAACTCCATAGGCACCTCCACCCTAGCATCGACAAAAACAGCGATGAAGGGCGTAAAACCAAAATCCGTGCACCACTGATGTAGAGCACGGATTAGATAGGGCTTGTTACTTGGAATGTCAGACATGCCGACGAGCAATGTACCGCTAGAAATACTTAGCGGCGCATTACCTTCTCAGAGGGAGTCAAAGCCTCAATATAAGCAGGTCGACTAAATATACGCTCAGCGTATTTCAGCAAAGCCGCTGCGTTGCGAGACAGATCAATGCCATAGTGCTCAAGACGCCATAACAATGGCGCAATCGCAACATCCAGCATCGAAAACTCATCGCCCAACATATATTTGTTTTTAACAAAAATTGGCGCCAACTGAGTCAAACGATCACGAATCGCTAAACGCGCTTTTTCATGAACCTTTTCAGCAGCTTTCCCTTTTTCATTCTCTAAGGCAGCCACATGCACAAATAACTCTTTCTCAAAATTGAAGAGGAAGAGACGTGCGCGAGCGCGCGCCACTGGATCAGGCGGCATTAATTGTGGGTGAGGAAAACGCTCATCAATATATTCATTAATGATGTTGGACTCATACAAAATTAAATCGCGCTCAACCAAAATAGGAACTTGGCCATATGGGTTCATCACTGAGATGTCTTCAGGTTTATTAAACAAGTCGACATCGCGGATTTCAAAATCCATGCCTTTTTCAAAAAGCACCAAGCGGCAGCGTTGCGAGAATGGGCAGTTAGTACCCGAGTACAACACCATCATAAATTTATTTCCTTAAATTTCTACTTCAATACAACAAACGCACATCAGCGTTAAATCTTTTTCACCAACGGGTCCCAGCATCAGAACCCATCAAATTCAATTAGTGAATATCTTTCCAATAAGCCTTATTCAAACGCCAAGCCAACAGGGTGAAGATAGCCAAGAACAAGAGCACCACTACGCCAAGACGCTTACGCTCCAACTGAACTGGCTCAGCCATCCATGACATGAAAGCAACCAAGTCAGCGATGTTGTCATCGTATTCTTGTGGCTTCATTGTGCCCGGGGTCAACTGCTCAAAACCCACAAATACTTTTTCCATTCTGCCTTCGTCATGAGGATCTTTATGTTCCTCAAACTTAGCAGCACGCTCACCCTGTAACTGCCAGAGAACATGGGGCATGCCCACGTTTGGGTACACCAAGTTATTCCACCCAGTCTGAGTGGTGTCGTCTTTATAGAAAGTACGGAAGTAGGTATAGAGCCAATCAGTTCCACGAGCACGAGCCTCAACTGATAAATCAGGCGGGTTCTTACCAAAGAAAGCCTTACCTTCTTTTGGTGTCATAGAAATGGTCATCAAATCACCTACTTTGGCATCAGTCAAAATGAGGTTGTCTTTGATTTGTTGATCAGTCAAGCCAATATCGCGTAGGCGGTTGTAACGCATGCTAGAAGCTGCGTGGCAGTTCAAGCAATAGTTCACAAAAATCTTTGCACCATTTTGCAGGGATGCATTTTTACTGACGCGATTCGGGGCCGTATCCAATGGGAAGCCACCTTCATTTGCATTGGCACTTACACCAAAGCCCAGGGCCGCAACCAATACTGTTGCTTGGCAGATGCCCATCAAAGTTTGCAGAATTCGTTTCATGCTAATTCCTAATTTCTCTTTGCCAATATCTCAGGCGTGAATTAATGGGACTTAAAAGTAACGCGTGTTGGGACTGGCTTGAATGTACCAAGCGTGCTCCAGAACGGCATTGCCAAGAAGAAGCCCAGATAATAAATAGTGCATACCTGAGAAATCTTTTCGAACACTGGTGATGGTGGCTCAATACCCAAGTAACCCAAGATCACAAAACACACCACAAATAAGCCATAAATATATTTATGGAATTGTGGGCGATAACGAATGGATTTCACTGGTGACTTATCAAGCCAAGGCAAGAAGAACATGATCACAACAGAACCGCCCATGATCACAACACCCCAGAACTTAGCATCAAATAAGAAGAAGCCACCTGCCAACACAAGAGCGATTGCAGCACAGGCGCCCTTCACCTTCAGGTCTTTGGTCTTCAGGGCAAACATTCCAAGAATGACTGCTAAGAAGATCCATAAAGGCAATAAGAAGTTTGTTGTAGTTGCACGCAACATTGAGTAGAACGGTGTGAAATACCAAACCGGCGCAATGTGCGGAGGAGTTTGCAATGGATTTGCAGGGACGAAGTTATTTGCCTCAAGGAAGTAACCGCCCATCTCTGGAGCAAAGAACACGATGCAAGCAAATACCATCAAAAACCCACCCAAATACATCACATCATGGACTGAGTAAAAAGGGTGAAATGGAATGCCATCAACTGGATGACCATTGGCGTCTAAGTTCTCTTTAATTTCAACGCCATCAGGATTGTTTGAGCCAACTTCATGGAGGGCCAAAATATGAGCCGCTACCAAACCAATCAATACCAATGGAATTGCAATGACGTGGAATGCAAAGAAGCGGTTGAGAGTTGCATCACCCACAACATAGTCGCCACGCAACCACAAGGATAAATCTGGACCAATGAATGGAATTGCAGAGAATAAGTTCACAATCACTTGAGCGCCCCAGTAGGACATCTGGCCCCATGGGAGCAAGTAACCGAAGAATGCCTCGCCCATTAAGCACAAGAAAATTGCGCAACCAAAAATCCAGATTAATTCACGTGGCTTGCGATAGGAGCCGTAGATCAAACCACGGAACATATGCATATACACCACCACAAAGAATAAGGAAGCGCCTGTGGAGTGCATGTAGCGAATCATCCAACCCCACGGAACTTCGCGCATGATGTATTCAACTGACTCAAAAGCCTTTGCAGCATCAGGCTTGTAGTTCATGGTTAAGAAAATACCGGTAAGTATCTGGTTTACCAACACTACGATAGCTAACGCGCCAAAAATATAAAAGAAATTTAAATTTTTCGGCGCGTAATACTCGCTCATGTGCCGCTTAAATGCTTCAGTTACCGGGAGACGTGAGTCAACCCAAGCCATTAGCTTTTGGGCGGCGGATGCGTCTGCTGGGACTTCTTTTTCGTGGAATGCCATTTATCTCTCCTTAGGCCTTCTTATCATCGCCAATCAGAATCTTGGTGTCGCTCAAATACATGTGTGGCGGCACTTCAAGGTTATCTGGGGCTGGTTTGTTCTTAAATACACGGCCTGCCATGTCAAAAGTAGAGCCATGACATGGGCAAAGGAAGCCGCCTGGCCAAGTGTTGGGCAGGGAAGGCTGAGCACCGGATTCAAATTTAGGCGTTGGAGAGCAGCCCAAATGGGTGCAGATACCAACTACTACAAGGTACTCAGGTTTAATAGAGCGCCACTGATTCTGGGCATATGGGGGCGTAAATTGAGATGGATCACGCAATGAATTCGGGTCAGCCAATTCGCTATCAATCTTGGATAACTCAGCAACCTGATCAGGGGTACGACGAACCACCCAAACAGGCTTACCACGCCACTCCACCATTCTCATCTCATCTGGCTGCATACCAGTGATGTCGATTTCAACAGCTGCTCCAGCGGCTTTCGCGCGCTCAGAAGGCTCAAAACTGTCCACAAAAGGGTATAGGGCTGCAGCGGCACCTACGCCACCAACCGCCGAAGTGGCGATCAACCAATTACGGCGATCCTTGTCCATACAGGGCTTGTCACTCATTTACAAAATTCCTAAAAAGGGTATTTATGGGTGGAAATTGCTTAAAGGTAGGATTTTAAAGTAAAAAGTAGGGTAAGCAAGAAAGTTATGGGGTTAATCTCGGGTTAATCTCGATCTAAATTCAAAGGAGGCCATTTATGAGCGTTTTAAAGGAGTTTCGTGACTTTGCCGTAAAGGGCAATGTGGTTGATTTGGCGGTCGGTGTCATTATTGGTGGCGCTTTCGGGAAAATCGTCGATTCCCTGGTAAATGACATCGTTATGCCTGTTATTTCCACCCTTTTAGGGGGTCATATTGACTTTACCAACCTGTTTATCGTCCTTGGCCACGTCCCAGAGGGCGTACCGAGAACCTTTGATGCCCTGAAAAAGGCCGGTGTACCCATCTTTGCCTATGGCAACTTCATCACCATTTCGATCAACTTTATCCTTCTGGCGTTCGTTATCTTCCAAATGGTTAAGGTGGTCAATAAAGTTCGTTTGATGGATGCCCCTCCTCCACCTCCCGTTCCGGAAGATGTCGTTTTGCTGCGCGAGATTCGTGACAGTCTAAAAAAATAATTTGCACATCTAATTAATAAATGTTGAATCGATTCTGGTTACTATTTGCACAATCAGTAACCATTTTGTTGGCTGCATTATTCATTGTTGCTACGCTCAAGCCTGGCTGGATATCGGGCGCGCAAATGGGCTCAATGGTGGAGAGTGTCACCCTCAGAGAGGGCGCTTACGATAATTCTGCAATTAGTCCCGGCTCGTATCACGAGGCAGTCAAAAAATCGATGCCTGCTGTCGTCAATATTTTTACGAGCAAGGCAAATACAAAACCTAAAGCCCGCAAAGAGAGTGGCAGCAATTCGGCAGATCCTTTATTTAAATTCTTTTTTGGGGATCAACCTCCAGACTCAGAACCAAGCTCCAGCCTAGGCTCTGGGGTGATCGTCAGTCCAGAGGGAATTATTCTCACCAACTATCATGTCATTAGTGATGCCGACGAAATTGATGTGGCACTATCTGATGGCAGAAAAGTAAAGGCCAAAATAATTGGCGGTGATCCAGAAACAGATATTGCCGTTTTAAAGATTGATGTAAAGCAATTACCCACGCCTATCACCTTAGGAAAAATTGAATCCGTTCACGTAGGGGATGTAGTGCTTGCCATTGGTAACCCCTTTGGAGTTGGTCAAACCGTTACCTCTGGAATTATTTCTGCTCTAGGTCGTGATCATGTGGGCATCAATACTTTTGAAAACTTTATCCAAACTGATGCCGCAATTAATCCTGGAAATTCTGGTGGCGCATTAGTAGACACACGCGGCTATTTAATTGGAATTAACACCGCTATTTATTCCAATAATGGAGGCTCCATGGGAATTGGTTTTGCCATCCCCATTAATCTTGCAAGACAGGTAATGGAATCGATTCTCAACAATGGCAGCGTTACACGTGGCTGGATCGGGGTTGAGCCTCAAAACTTATCCAAGGAGCTCTCAGAGTCACTTGGACTTCCTCAAAATACCGTGGGCGTTCTATTGTCAGGAGTGCTAGAGGGTGGGCCTGCAGCCAGGGGCGGCATCAAGCCTGGTGACGTTCTGGTAGCTGTCAACGGCAATAGCACCAAAGATGTAAGACAGCTATTAAATCAAATTGCTCAAATTGGTCCAGGTAATGAAGCTAACCTGAAAATCTTACGCAAAGATAAAGAATTAGAGCTTAAGGTTCAAACTGGCAAAAGACCCAAACCCAAAACAATCAACTAATAGCAGAGGTAGTGCCTAAGGACTTACCCAGGAAGTATTTTGGATAAGAAATCTTTAGCTCTAGGTGAACGTGCATCTGGGTTGCCAAAGAATTCATCCCTACTGCAATCCTCAATAATTCTGCCTTGATCCATAAAGATCACCCGATGACTAACTTTTCGCGCAAAACCCATTTCATGAGTCACGCAGCACATCGTCATACCCTCATTGGCAAGCTTGACCATGACATCTAAAACTTCACCAACCATTTCCGGATCAAGCGCAGAGGTAGGCTCATCGAACAGCATCACAATTGGATCCATGCTCAATGCACGTGCAATAGCCACGCGTTGTTGCTGACCGCCAGAGAGTTGACCTGGAAATTTATCTTTTTGAGCAGTCAAGCCAACACGCTCTAAATATTTTAGCCCGTGAGTTTTGGCCTCGTCAGCCGAGCGTCCCAACACCTTGATTTGCGCAAGTGTCAGATTTTCAGTAATACTTAAGTGCGGAAAAAGCTCAAAGTGCTGAAATACCATTCCCACGTGAGAACGCAACTTAGGTAAGTTGGTTTTAGGATCGCGCAGACTAATTCCATTAACTGAAATTTCACCTGACTGAATTGGCTCTAAGGCATTAATCGTTTTGATAAGAGTAGATTTGCCAGAACCTGAAGGCCCACAAATCACTACCACCTCCCCCTTTTTGATTGACGTCGTGCAGTCAGTCAAAACCTGAAAGGAGCCATACCATTTAGAAACGTTTTGAAGTTCAATCATGATGGTCTATGTAGTGTGTAGCAATCAAAAAAATAATTAACGAATAATGGCAACTTTTGCCTGAATAGTGCGCACTGCTTTCGATAGTGAAAAGCAAATAACGAAATACGTAGCTGCAGCCAAGATGTAAGTCTCAATTGGGCGCCCATAATTTTTTCCAGCAATCTCAAAACCTTTTAAGAGATCGTAGGCTCCAATCGCATAGACCAAAGAAGTATCTTGGAACAAGATGATGGTCTGGGTCATGAAGACAGGGATCATATTTCTGAATGCTTGTGGCAAAACGACTAGGCGCATATTTTGTCCGTAGGTCATTCCCAAAGCTTCGCCTGCATAAATCTGACCTTTTGGAACAGACTGAATGCCCGCTCTCACGATCTCCGAAAAGAAGGCGGCCTCAAATGCAATGAAAGTAATCGTAGCCGATAGGTCAGCCCCAATAGGCCTGCCAATCAACATTGGGATAAGCAAGAAGAACCAAAGAATCACCATGACCAATGGAATGGAGCGCATGGTATTGATATAAAACGTTGCGGGATAAACTAAAGCAGGTTTGCCCGAAAGCCGCATCAAAGCTAAAAAGGTACCCACCACAATGCCGCCAATGGTCGCAATGACAGTGAGCTGTACGCTAAATAACAACCCCTTCACAATATAGTTTGTGAAGAGTTCCCAGTTATAGAAACTTAAGTCTAAGCTCAACATATCATCGCCTTTTAGTGAGCCAGACTTGCATCATTCGATGCGGCGATGAAACCTGGAATACGGCTTCTTTTCTCGATCAATGCCATAACTCGATTGACGGAGAATGCTGACAATGCATAAAGCGCAGTAACTGCCAAATAAATCTCAACGCCATGAGAGGTTTCTTCTTGAGCCTGCATTGCAAATAAAGTCAGCTCTGGCACAGAGACGGCAAAGGCTACTGAAGAATTTTTAATCACATTCATGCTCTCAGAAGTCAGAGGAGGAATGACGATACGCAATGCCATTGGCAATATGACATAACGATAAGTCTGTGGAGTAGTTAATCCCAAGGCAGTTGCAGCAGCTCTTTGGCCACTGGGCAAAGACTGAATACCAGCCCGCACCTGCTCTGCTATGCGAGCGGAGGTAAAAAATCCTAAGGCAATGCTTACCAACCAATAGGAGGGTAGCGCCTTTAATGGCAGAATAAATGCGGGGATAACGTGGTACCAAAGAAATACCTGAACTAAAACGGGAATATTTCTAAATAACTCGACCCAAGTAGTCGAGAATCTTACCAATATTCTGCTAAGTCTGCCGTTGTCTGGCAGGGTTCTGAGAGTGCCCATAACGGCGCCCAAAATCAAGGCAATCGCGAGCCCTAGACCCGCTACCGCTAAGGTCCAGCCCCAAGCCTTCATCAACCAGTCTAGATAACTAGGATCTGCGTTTTGGCCAAGCCCAAAAATAGAGGAGAAGCAGTGTTCAACTACTTCCCCGTCTAAGGTGCTTTTACAAAAAACACCTAAATCTAATGCCATATTAGTAACTTATTTTTTGAATTACTTCTTGTTGTAATCTTCCGCAGGTTTGTCATTCAAATTAGCCCAAGCATTTTTAGTTGCCGGAGATAATTCAAGACCAACTACGATATTTTTTGGTGGAATTGGTGATAAGAACCATTTGTTCCAGAGTCCAGGCATTTTGCCGTTCGCGACAATCTTCGCAATAGCAGCATTCACAGCAGCTCTAAACTCAGGATCGTTTTTAGGAACCATGATGGCAATTGGCTCTGTAGCTAGTACTTCGCCAACAATTTTAAAGTCTTTTGGATTCTTGGAGTTCGCAATATTTCCGGCCAAAATAGAGCCATCCATCACAAAGGCATCAGCGCGACCAGATTCAAGCAACAGGAAACTGTCAGCATGGTCTTTTCCGAATACTTCATCAAAATTCACACCATTGGCTTTTTCGTGCTTACGCAAGAGCTGTACTGAAGTTGTACCAGTAGTTGTTGCAACTTTCTTACCCGCCAACTGAGAAATAGAAGTAATTCCTGAGTTTGCTCTCACTGCAATGCGCACCTCTTCTACATATAAGGTATTTGCAAATCCAACATCTTTGGCACGGGCAGTATTGTTTGTTGTTGTACCGCACTCGATATCAACTGTGCCGTTTTGCACTAAAGGAACGCGATTTTGTGAAGTCACTGGCTGATAATTAATTCGTAGGGTACTCATGCCCAACTTATCCTTAATATCACCCAAAATCATGCGGCATATTTCAACATGGTAACCGTCAAAACGGCTATCGCCAGTGGTATAGGACATTGGTATTGAAGACTCGCGTACGCCCATGGTTACCGCACCAGTGGATTTAATCTTATCCATCGTTGCACTCGCAGCCTGAGATGAGACAGGAGCCAGCAAACCAGCGACTAGCGCGCTAGCTGCAAAAATCATTGGGAATTTATTGTTTTTCATTGAAGGTCTCACTATTAGTTCATTTTTAGTTGAAAAAGCTACTGTTCATCGATACTCTATTTTTAACAGACTTTATATCAAATGACGTCTATTAAATCCCATTAAGAGTGCAAAAACTAGGGTATCTACTAGTTTTGACTTTTTCTTGAGCTCAGATTTGATTAATAACTAATCAGTCGCCCATAAAAAATTTTATAAATAAAGATGTTCTGGAGGTAGACCCATTTGGTAGTGCTGATAAATTTTTATAAAAGCATCCTCAATTCCACGAGTAAAGAGTTCTGCATCAAATAATGGGGTGCTCAATCTATTTAACAACAACTTTTCTTGGATTTGCTTCAGCTTAAATAGGTTTGTGGCCAGTTCAACCGCCAAATCTTCATATTTTTCTGGGCTGCGGGCAATGAGTTCGGGCAAGCTCATAGCCGTTAGAAGACTTCCGGCAACTCGACCCGCTAAGGTTTCACCCAACTGAGTCAGCACCGGCAAACCAGCCCATAGTGCGTCACTGGCAGTGGTGTGCGCGTTACAGGGCAGCGTATCTAAAAATAAATCCGCTAATTGATGTCGCGCCAAATGCTCTGGAAGATCCATGCGCTTTGCAAAAATTAATCGCTCTTTTGCAATTCCCCTACTTTCAGCGTGAAAAATGAGATTTTGCTTGGCTAACAAATTGTCCTCAAGCAACCATAAAACACTATTGGGAACTTTTGACAAAATACGCGCCCAAAGATCAAGAGTCGTTGGCAAAATTTTAAAGTTGTTATTAAAGCAACAAAAAACAAATTTGTTTTCAGGTAGATAAAAGTCAGATCGAGAGAATTTCTTGTTCGAGATTTCCCGCCTTGAATCATTTACCTGATAACAATTTTTCAAGTAAATAATTTTTTCCGAAAAATACTGTTGGTTGCACTCTGGAATTAACACCCTGTCAGCAATGATGTAGTCCATAAATTCAGCCCCCATAGTACCGGGATAGCCTAAATAATTAATTTGCAAAGGTGCGGCGCCTAGCGCAAAAATTTCAGGCCTTGAATTCGTGGTGTATCCCTTCAGGTCAATCGCAATATCCACCTCCATTCGACGGGATAAAGCAGTTACCTCTTGATCCGACATAGCGCTGATATCGATAAATTGGTCAAAATTCTTTTGAAGCCTTACCTGCATTGCATCCTGCGTATTTGGGCCAAAAGAAAAGGCCAATACTTCAAAGTGCTCCCGATCATGTAATTCAAATAACTCAGCCATTAAATAGGCTGTGGCATGATTGAAAAAATCATTAGAGTAGTAAGCAATCCTGATCTTCTTTTCCGCACTCTTTGAATGAAATTTCGGCCTTACAAAAACTGGGAACTGATCTTTTGCAAAGAGCGTTGCTACTTGAAAATTGATACTCTCCGATGCTGATGCAACCACCATAGGAAATGGGGATGAGGCCAATTGATTGGCTGCAATAGCCCCTTGAATATCATTAATCTCAGCATTAAGATTATTCCAGTCACATATTTTCATTTTTGCATGTAGCATTTCTCCAGCTACATAATGAATACCGGGGTTTAGCCTAAGCGCCTCTTCATATGCGGCAATCGCTTGTGGGTATTGCTTCTGATCATGAAGGGATGAGGCCTTATTAGCCCAGGCTTGTGCGTACTCTGGGCGCAACCTGATGGCCTGGTCGTATGCTATCAATGCCTCATTAAATTTCTTAAGAGCACATAGGGTAATGCCTTTATTGGACCAAGTTGTAGCATCATTCGGACGCAAAATAAGACTTTTTTCATAAGAATAAAGTGCCTCTTCATAGCGCCGCAGTCTAGCCAAGTCAACCCCTAAATTACACCAGGCCTCGGCGTATCTAGGTTCAATTTGCACTGCATTTTTATAGTGGGCTAAAGCGAGATCTAATTGATCAAGCTCATCGTATAACCTAGCTACGTTGTAATGCAGCTCAGGTGAATCTTTTTTTAGTTGAAGTGCTTTTGTATAGTTCTGAAGTGCTAAAGTTGTATCACCCATTTGAGCTTGAGCTGTGGCTATGTCATGCAATGCTTCAAAAAATTCACCCCCCATATTGATGGCCCTATCCAGGTAGAGGATGGAATGCTCAAATTGGCCTCTCTCAAGGAAAGAAGACCCTAAGTAATATAGCGCCTGAGCAGAGCAATCTGACTGCTGGCCGGCTCTTAAAAGTAGGCTGTGAAAGCGCTCTGCATCACCAGTACTAGCGGCAATATATGCCAAAAGCTCATTTGCCCCGGCATGATCTGAATTTTCTGCAAGAACAGCTCCAAGAGCTAACTCAGTAGCTTGATAGTCTTTCGCTTGAAAGTGCTGCCTGGCTAAATGTAAGGAATTTTCTAGGCTATCTTTTTGCATATAAGTTAAATACTCAATTACAACCCTTGATTCTAAAGCCTGAAAGAATAAACTCCCAATTCAGAATAACTTAATACCGCAGTGATCGCCACCATCATATGAAGAAGGAATTCATTTAAAATTTGATGATGAATCCCCAGCTTGCATTTTTATTAAATAAATCACTTGATTACCTTCGAGAATCGAATTTAGATGCAGCTGAACCATTGCTCCTGCAAGCTTTATCCATTGAATCAAATAATCCAGATGTACTTAGATTTCTGGGGATTATTTATGCTCAACGTAAAGATTACACTCAGGCACTCAAATACCTAGAGGCGGCAATAAAGATAAATCCACAAAATGGTATTGCCCATAGCAACATTGGCAATCTGCTGTTTGAGCTTGGGCAACTTGAAGATGCCCTTATTTCTTATGACACAGCAATTGCACTGAATCCTACCTATGCAGAGGCTTGGTCTAATAAGGGTAATGCTTTATACGAGCTACAACGCTATGAAGAAGCTCTAGGGCACCACGATAGAGCCATTGCCTTGAATCCCTCTTATGCAGAGGCTTGGTCTAATAAGGGCCTTGTTCTAAATCATCTTAAAGATTTCGAAAATGCATTGGCACATCACGACAAAGCAATCTCACTTCGTCCTATGTCTGCTAAGGCTTGGATTAATAAAGGTATGGCCTATAGCGAGCTTGAGCAACATGAAGACGCGCTAACTCTCTATGATCATGCCCTAATACTAAATCCCGATTTTGCAGAGGCCTGGACCAATAAAGGAAATGTTGTCTTTGCCCTGGGGCACCTCGATGAATCCATTGAACATCACCAGCATGCTATTCAACTAAAGCCAAACTATGCACAAGCCTGGTATAACCTCGGAATTTCTTATTGTGCATTAAAGCGCCATCAAGAATGTATAGCTGCTTACGATCAAGCAATCCGACTAAAGTCTGACTATGCCATGGCCTACTGGAATAAATCTCTAGTTGAGCTCACTATTGGAGATTTTCGCAATGGCTGGCAAAATTTTGAAGCTCGAGCCTTTATCAAAATCAATCCACTTAAATCCAGCTATAACTCAATTCCACGATTGCAGAATTTATTAGACGTAAAAGGAAAGAAGATTCTAATCTGGTCCGAGCAGGGCCTTGGTGATTCTATTCAGTTTTGCCGCTACATTCCAGAATTAGTTAAATTGGGTGCAAATGTGACATTTGTGACCCCACTCACTCTTGCCGTATTAATGGAAAGCTTAAGTGAAAAAATTCAAATTATTTCTGAGTGCCACAATTTAAGTGATTTTGCTTTTCAGGCCCCCCTAATGAGTCTGCCCCTAATTTTTAAAACTGAGCTTGCATCAATCCCTAACTCAAACGCCTATTTAGGCGCTAATCTCACAAAGAAAAAAATGTGGGCGGAAAAACTAGCCCAGCATCACCTTCTTAGGGTTGGGCTAGTATGGAATGGTGGCTTCAGGCCAGAGCAACCTGAAATGTGGGCTATTAATGAGCGCCGCAATATCCCTCTTGAAATTATTGCTCGCCTGCAGCACTTAACTAATATTGAGTTTTATAGCCTTCAAAAGGGAGATCCCGCTGAATCAGAATTAGAACAAAACAAGTCTAATATTTGGCCTACAAATAATTTATTTAATTGCGTCCCCGAACTCGAGGACTTTTCAGACACAGCGGCACTCATCAGCAATTTAGATCTAGTGATATCCGTCGACACTTCAACCGCACACCTAGCAGCAGCTCTCGGAAAGCCTACTTGGATATTAAATCGATATGACACCTGTTGGCGCTGGCTTGAAGATCGAGCCGATTCACCTTGGTATAAGAGCGTAAGGCTTTATAGACAAAAAAACTCCGGAGAATGGGGGGAGGTTTTGGAGCAAGTTGAAAGAGATCTAAAAATCCTAGCGCAAAAACATGACCAAGACATTTAAACTCCCTTAATGAATTCACAATATCAATTAATGCTCAGCCAAGCAATTGAGGCATTCCAAAGTGGCAACACCCAAAGTGCTGAAATCATCCTAAAAAGACTACTACAGGTCGACGCAAAAAATGTACCGGCACTGCATGTTCTTGGCCTCATTCGAGCTTTGCAAGATAATCATGTAGAGGCTGTTAAATATCTAAAAAAAGCTGTGGCACTCGAGCCCTCAGATCCCTCGCTGCAATATAACCTAGCTAAAGCACTTTCAAGCATCGGGAATGAAAAAGAAGCATTAATTCATCATCAAAGAGTCATTAAATTAATGCCCCAAAATCCAGAGGCTTGGTTAAATTATGGAAAAAGCTTACTAGCACTGAATCGAAATGAAGAAGCGATGGCCACCTTCAATAAGGCGCTAAATATTCATGCGCATTATCCTGAGGCTTTACTCAACAAGGCCATAGCCCTAAGAGGACTTCAAAAAGATGATGAGGCTCTAGCATTAATAAATCAAGCCCTGAGCTTAAATGTAGATTTTTATGAGGGATGGCTCAATAAAGCAATTTCATTGAAAGCCCTCAATCAAAACGATGAAGCCCTAAGTTGCTTTGATCGAGCAATCAAAATAAACCCCAATAAAATTGACGCATGGATAAATGTCGGAAACGCTCTACTGGATTTGTCTCGCCTACAAGATGCTCTTGCTTGCTTTGAAAAGGCCACTGATTTAGATCCGAAAGTGGCTGAATACCATATCCAGCAGGGAAAAATTCTACAGAAAATAGGCAATCTAACTGAAGCCTCTGAATGCTTTGATAGGGCAATAGACCTTAATCCAAATAATATCAATGCATATATATGCAAAAGCGCAGTGCACATGGAGCTTAAACAATTTGAGAGTGCATTGGTCTGTATTAATAAACGAATTTCATTGAACCCAAACATAGCCGATGGATATATCGATCGCGGTACAGCGCTTGAAAACTTAAATAGACATACAGAGGCAAGAGATTGTTTTAAAACTGCTTTAAAAATTGATCCTAAAAATGCTCAGGCCAAATGGGGTCTCACCTTTAACTTAATACACAAAATACCATCTAGTCTTAATGCTACCAATCTTATGCGCCAGTCTTTTAAGGATGCCTTAAGCAATTTGAATCAATGGCTTGACGAGTCTACCCTTCCTAATGCCCACCATGCTATTGGCTGGCGGCAACCATTTTATTTAGCTTACCAAGAAATAAATAATAGAGAACTCATTTATCAGTATGGTCAAATCTGCCATAGAGTAATGTCCTGGTGGAGTAGTCGACAAAATTTTTCAATTAGCGCACCCAATACTAGAGAGCGCATTAAAGTTGGTATAGTCAGCTCACATATTTATGAGCATTCAGTATGGAATGCTATTGTCAAAGGTTGGATACAGCACCTCAATCCTGACTTATTCGAGGTTCATGTATTTTATTTAAGTAGTTTCAGCGACTATGAAACGATCTTAGCAAAATCAATTGCCACTTCATTCACTGACAACCTGGATAATCTAAGAGATTCAGTCAAAGCAATTCTAGAAAAAGAAGTTGATGTTTTAATTTACCCTGAAATTGGTATGTCCCCATTGAGTTGCATACTAGCTAATCTACGATTGGCCCCTTTACAACTTGCTTCTTGGGGCCACCCCGAAACCACTGGTTTGGCGACCATTGATTACTTTATCTCAGCCCAGGAATTTGAACCTACTAATGCAGAGGATTATTACAGCGAAAAATTAGTTCAACTCCCTAATTTAGGCTGTTACTACTCAGCCCGTACTGAAAGCCCAATAAATATTAATCTTCAGGAACTTGGTATAAATGCAGAATCGCCCATACTTTTATGCCCTGGTACGCCTTTTAAATACGCCCCTGAGCATGACCAAATTTTTGTATCCATAGCGCAAAAACTATCTGTATGCCAATTTATCTTCTTCCAGAGTCAAGAAGTGGCTTTGTCTGAAGCATTAAAAGAAAGATTGGAAAATGCATTCGAGCGGGAAAACTTAAATGCTGCTGATTTCATTCACTTTATTCCATGGCAAAAAACTGAGGCATTTTACGGATTAATGTTGAAAGCCGATGTATTTTTAGACACAATTGGTTTTTCTGGATTTAATACCGCTATTCAAGCAATTGAATGTGGACTCCCTATTGTTACGAGAGAAGGTCATTTTCTGCGAGGTCGCTTAGCTAGCGGAATCCTTAGAAGAATGGACATGTCTGAACTCATCACCAACAACGAGACGGAATATATCAACCTGATTGTCAAATTAGTACAAGACCGAGATTACAGGAAAACAGTGCAAGAGAAAATTATTGTCCTTAGATCTATTTTGTTTGATGATTTAGAGCCGATTAGAGCTTTAGAGCAGTTTTTGATCGATCGAGTCAAGGTGGGTGTAGATACCAGCCATTTAACTAATAATAATTGATTAGTTATTATCCTGTTATATAAATAAAAACCCCGCTGTATTTTCACAGCGGGGTTTTTTGATGCCTTACTAATCTGGAACTAGCTTAAGCTAGCGTTAAATTAGAAAGTGTGACGTACGCCAACAGCATAGTTGCTAGCATTGAAGCTAGATGGATTTTGGCTGTTAATGATGGATACGTTTGAAGTTCCAACTTGACCATAGATAGCATACAAGTTTGTACGCTTGCTTAGGTAGTAGTTAGAGCCAACCTGCCATGAAGTCATATTAGCAGCTGGGTTGCTTGCACCAAAAGCTGTAGTCTTACCCAAACCACCCTGTGCCCAAGCTTCGATTACTGGAGTGATATAGCTACGAACACCAATCTGCTCACCAGTACGCTTAGCGTAGAAACCAGTGTCTTGCTGTGCAGTTACCTTGCGGTTAATGTACTGTGCATATGCCTTCAAGATGCCGAAGTCATAAGTAGCACCAACGTAGTATTGATTGTCTTTAACGTTAGTACCCAATGTAGAAGCTTGGCCTGCGCCGAAGATGCTGATGCCATAGGCTGTCGCTACTGCAGAAGGAGTGTTGGCAGCAACGGTCACACCAGTTGAGTTATAAGCTTGTTTAGCATTCAACTGTTGCAATTGTGCAGTAACAAATAACTTGTTCCATGCATAGTCAAGACCTAAGCCCCAACCATTTTGGTTATTAGTACCACCAACATAGCCATTTGAACTGGCATAGTTAGATGTCTGAGTGCTATTGTTGTTATTCATAATCACAATGCCGTGACCAGTGAAACCAGCGAAAGTTGCTGTGTTAACAGTTAAAGTGTTGTTAGCACGAATTGTGTATGAGTTACCAGCACCAAATCCGTTGTTTGCAGCAAAGTTGTCATCCTTAACACCAGCACCTGTATTGGTAGCTGAAGCTGTAGCGGATGTATAAATCATATCGCCAAGGATGTTATTTGTACCAGCAGCATCAGTAGCAGCTACTGCATTGTGCAATGCTGTGTACTGTGTACCAATTGCAAAGTCACCAATACCATTTTTCTTCAAACCAGCAAAAGATTGACGGTTTTCAGTAGTAGTAGCGGACTTGAAGCCTGACTGTGAGTCAGAAGGCGCCAAACCTAATTCAACAGTGAAAAATGCAGATGTACCGCCGCCTAAATCTTCAGTGCCCTTAAAACCAAGGCGTGAGGTTGACTCAGCATTGTTATCAAAAGAATTCTGGGTTGCTTTTTGAACTGTGTTTTGAGTGGCTGATTTTGTTCCGCCTTCAGCAACACGTGCGTTACCACCAACATAACCAACGTCCAAGATACCGTATACGGTTACGCTGGACTGAGCTTGAGCAGCAGATGCAAATGCACCGATAGCTGCAACTGCTAATAGCGATTTTTTCATTCTTTAAATCTCCAAAAATTAAAAGTAATGCCCAAATAAAACTGGGACCTATGAATTTTGCTTCTTTTGCCCCGCTAGACTGGGGGTCAGGGTATTTAGGAGCTCTTTTTGCTTGTCAAAAGGTAGTTTTTTGGCTTTCTTCGTTGTATCTCGGCAACAGGACCTTTGTTTTCTGTCTTTTATGGGCCTTAGATGCCAAAATTGTCATATGGCAAGTCGCGAATTCTTAAAAATCCTTAGTTCAGCCCGTTTAGGTGATGTTTCCGCGCAACAAATGTTAGCGTCTGCATATCTGACAGGCGCCTTTAAAACCCCAATTCAACCGGCGAATGCCCTTATTTGGCTAGAAAAATCCTATTTTTCCATTTTAAATCAACAGCTTGCAGAAAAAAACTTGGGTGGCGATGAAATTTGTAATCTATTGGCCCAGGTAGCCACCATTACCCTGGCCGAAACATTTAATTCCCCTGCTTTTGAATTTGGCTGGAATTCTTTTTGGAGTTTGGCTGAGACGGGAGGCGATCTTAATTCTCAGATCGCAGCTAAATGGCAACTTGTTAATTTATTAATTAACCCCATCAATGAAGAAATCCAATCTCAACTAGTTGACTGGCACAAACGGAAGACTTCATCAGCGCCAATAGAAAAAATTGCTTCTCTCGATTTTGCTGGCATGCAAAAGATAGCCAAACTATATTTGCAAGAACTTGCGGAAGGCGATTCATCCTATACAAGCAGCGCAAAAGAATTATTGATTAAGTTGCAACCAAAAAATGAAGCACTTTCTTCATTGTGGAAAGTTTGGCTTGATGACCAAAACGAAGAAGCGCTCATTCAAGCGGCAGAACTAGGACTAACCATTGCCAAACTTACTTTAGGTTTACGTCTTGCTCAGCTGGATGGCGGTCTTGATTCGGAGAAGAGTAAATCAAACGCCTCTCTCAAGAAAGCAGCTCACTGGTTAGAGCTTGCAGCCAAAGATGGAGATCGAGATGCTTGGTATGCCCTTGGTGAAATTTATCGTCGCCCCCAATTTTCTGGATACAACGCTAATGAGAGTGATCGCTGCTTTGATCGCGCTGCCGATCTTGGTCATGCACAAGCCCAACTTCGTAAAGGGGCCAATCTTTGGCGCAAGCGCGAAAAGAGCGAAGAGAGGGTTCGCGGATTGCAAGCATCTTATTGGGTGTGGCAAGCCCATCAGCAAGGCGTGCCCGAAGCCAAAGAATTACTCGGAAAGATTTTAGAGGGCTGCCCTAACCCTAAATTAAATGAATGGTTTGAATTGGCGCAATGTGCTGAGGAAGCCATCAATCATCATGCTGAACATAAGCTAGATGAAGATTGGCTATTACTCTGTCATCGCATCATCATTGCGAATCAATTTAACTTCAGCAAAGCAGAGTTATTACTTTGTGAAGTTGGCCAACTCCAACATGAGCATTGTGTAGTGGTGGATATCCGTTGGGAGCTACCAAAGATCTTACCAAGATTAATTCAGATTGAAACCATTCAACAACGCCGTGCCCTATTGGCTGCCGGCAAGGCCTTCGCTGGCACAGAGATGGATTTGGAAGGTAACTTACGTCAAAGACGCTATCGCTTTGATCGCGTCACGAGTTGGCTAGAAAATACTTTTTCTAAGAATCAAGCAGACGCTGAGGTCGATTGATCTGCCTCAGGCTCATCTACGGATGGCTTGGGCACATAGAAGCGCGCAATCAGAAGCCCTAATTCGTAAAGCAAAGTCATCGGAACTGCTAGGAGCAATTGAGAAAGTACGTCAGGCGGAGTTACCACTGCCGAGATCACAAATGCCCCTACGATGACATAGGGACGAATTTCCTTTAACTTAGCCAGAGGAACAAGCCCCATGCGAACCAAAACTACCACGACTACAGGCACCTCGAAGGTAATACCAAAAGCTAGAAAGGTTGTCATGGCAAAACTTAAATAGTTATCAATGTCAGTAGACATCTCCGCGCCCAAAGGTGCGTTATAGCTAGCCATAAACTTAAATACTGTTGGAAACACTAAAAAGTAAGCAAACGCCATACCAAGAATGAATAAGGAATAGCTACTAACCACCAAAGGAAGAATCAATTTCCTCTCGTGCAGATATAGTCCAGGTGCAATGAAAGCCCAGAGCTGATACATCACCACTGGTAATGCAATGAGAAATGCCACCAGCATGGTGACTTTCATAGGCACGAAAAATGATCCTGTAACGTCCGTCACAATCATCTTGCCGCCAGCAGGCAATGCCTCTAATAAAGGCTGCGCAAATAAATGAAAAATATCAGGGGCCCAATAGACTAGGCAAACAAAGACAGCAATAATTGCGAGCGCTGATTTAATTACGCGATCACGTAATTCAAATAAGTGGGATAGAAAGGTTTCTTGTAATCCCGAGTCTTCAGTTGAATTGTTTTCAGTCATGCGTAGATTTTTTTATTCTTTTGCTTTTTACTATTATTTACTAGCGCTGTGATGAAAGCGTTTCATTCTGGCTGCACCAGATTGCACGCGAGTGCGAATACCTGCAGACCGTTTAAACCAAACTGGCCTTGCAGCACGGCGTACGCCCCAGCTATTACGGCCTTGGCGCTGACTTTTACGAAGCACCTCTTTTTCGTTAAGCGGTGGCTTTTCAAAACTAGTCTCAAAGATATCCGCTTGATCACTTAAGTTGGCACCAGCCTCTTGAACCGTCGAACCAATACTGTTTTCAACCTCTTTAAGAGTGGCGGCAGTTTCTTCACGAAACTTTTTAAATTCTTCCACTTCCATTTGGCGATTGACTTCAGATTTGACGTCAGCCATATAGCGTTGCGCGCGCCCAAATAAATTACCGGCCATACGCGCTACCTTTGGCAAGCGCTCTGGTCCAACGACAACCAAAGCAACCACAGCAATCAGCGCAAGCTTTGAAACTCCGAGATCAATCATTTAACCAGTCGTTTAAAAGCTGCATGAGTTTCTATCGCGCTTCAGTTATTTGTTATTTATTTACGTCTTTAGCCTGAACATCAACAGTCTTTTCTGCTGCCTCAGAACTTTGTTGGATTTGATCCTTAGCTTTTTCTGTTGGCTCTTCAGAGGTTTTCATACCATCTTTAAAGCCTTTAACAGCACCGCCCAGATCTTGTCCGATGTTG
This sequence comes from Polynucleobacter sp. UB-Tiil-W10, assembly GCF_018881605.1. Taxonomy (GTDB): domain Bacteria; phylum Pseudomonadota; class Gammaproteobacteria; order Burkholderiales; family Burkholderiaceae; genus Polynucleobacter. Next base: position 959,122 of record NZ_JACVPZ010000001.1, on the reverse strand, counting down.
CGCAATTTTTTGGTACCGAATACCAACATCACGATAACCAACACAATTAACCAATGCCAAATACTAAATGAACCCATTTTTAATCTCCTTGGATTATTTTTTCCAGGGGCGGGGACCGCCCATCACATGTAAATGCAAGTGATAAACCTCCTGCCCACCATCCGCACCATTGTTCACCATCAACCTAAAGCCACCATCCTTACCAGGACGACAGCCCTGCTCTTTGGCAAGACGGGGTGCTAATTCCATCATTCTACCTAGCAAAGGGGCATCTACGCTTTCCGCAGACTCCAACATGGGTATATGTTTTTTAGGAATCATTAAAAAATGGATTGGTGCTGCTGGGTTGATATCTTTAAATACGTAGATTTCCTCATCCTCATAAATCTTTTGGGAAGGAATCAAACCTTGTGAAATCTTGCAAAACAGGCAATTAGGGTCGTGAGACATGCTTATTCCGTAGTTATTCTGGTGCTATACCGGGCTTATTCTTTACCGGCCGCTTTTCTAGCGGCCTTTTCTTCGATACCCGAAGTTCCCAAACGACGATCGAGTTCAGCAATCACATCTTCCGGGCGTAAATTAAATTGGGACAGGGCAATCAGGCAATGGAACCATAAGTCGGCCATTTCGCCCACTAGCAACTTTTGCTGCTCAGGCGCCAAATTGGAGTTGCGCGCATCTTTTGCTGCCATCACTGCTTCAGTCGCTTCCTCGCCAATCTTTTTCAAGATTCCATCATCGCCCTTAGAAAAGAGTAAGGCGGTATAGGAGGTCTTGGGGTCTGCTTTACCCGCCTTAAACGCATCACGACGTTGATCCACTACATCGGCTAAATGGGTCAAAGCAGCATCTATTTTCTTCCCTGAATTAAGCATTTTGTCCATTAATATGTTTTTCAGACTATACAGTCCAATCCTCCACCTTTAGCTTCTTAATTCTTTTAAAGGCCTGATCATTCGTCACCAGAACTGCCCCAAGCTGAGAAGCATGTGCTGCAATTTGCATGTCTAGAGAGCCCAGTACATTACCGCTGGCCTCCAGCTCGGCTCTCAAAACACCATAATGCTCAGCCACATTAGTATCCCAAACCAAAACATCCACCCGCTTTAAAAACTCTTGTACGGCTACATGAAGGTTTCTTGCATTCGGCTTTTTTGCCAACCCATAGAGAATCTCACCTTCAGAAATTACCGATAAGCATAGTCTTTCCATCGGAAAGCTTGCAATTCTCCTACTTACTGCTGGATTTTTCTTAATGAGACTGCTGACGGTATTGGTATCCAGCATATATCTCATTACTCATTCACCCCGTCAAAAGGATCTCGCTCTTGCAGGGTTTGATTTCGATCTTCAGAGCTTAAGAAATCTGCCGGAACATCCGCACTCTCAAGCGCCAAGAAAAAACTATCCCAATTTTCAGGTCTTCTAGAGAGAATTAAATCGCCAGTATTCACATCGCGCCGTATGAATACCTCTTTTTCCTCGAAACGAAATGCTGCGGGGAGGCGTATTGCCTGACTGCGCCCATTCATGAAGACTTTTGCTAATTGACTCATTATTCTGGCTCCTTGGTATATATCAAAGTATATACCATTCTAAACCATCGCAAAGAGTAAATAAAGGCTAAAAATAATTACTTAAGTCAGGCTTTGCTGATCCTGCGCCAATTTGAACTTACTGCATCCCATTCCATAAAGAAGCAGCTGTGCTCGCCCGTATGGCAAGCTATCCCATCTTTTTGCTCAACCATCAGCAAAATGGTATCGCCGTCGCAATCTAAGCGGATTTCCTTTACTTTTTGGGTATGGCCGGACTCTTCCCCCTTGTGCCATAACTTTTGTCTAGAGCGAGTCCAATAGACTGCCTCACCCAAACGCAAAGTTTCTAAAAGAGCATCTCGATTCATCCAGGCCATCATCAGCACATCACCGCTTCCTACTTCCTGCGCAATGACCGGGACGAGACCTTGATCATTCCAAGTTACTGCCTCTAATAAAGATTGGTTTTGTGAGTTTTTATTCATATCTGACATTTGTTTGATTTTGACAGAATTGTTGGGGGCCATCCAAATAAGCTTTCGTCCACGACTTAAGGAAATAACCTACCTAAGCACATGGACACTTCTCCCATTTGTGTGTATGATGTGTATAGAATTTATAATTCTTAGATGAATAGCAAAGAATTAATTAAAGCGTTAGAAAAAAATGGTTGGGTGTTGCGGAACTCAAAAGGCTCTCATCATGTTTTTAATCATCCCCTGAGAGTTGGGCACATTACCGTTCCTCACCCCAAAAAGGATTTAGGGGTTGGATTAGTTCAAAAGCTACTGAAACAAGCAGGAATTAAATAGAGGTATCACAATGAAATATCCAATTGCGATTGAGCCGGGTAACGATAAGTTGGCATGGGGTGTAATAGTTCCTGATTTGCCAGGATGTTTTTCAGCCGCAGATAGCGGAATCGATGAGGCTATTGAAAATACTAAAGAAGCTATTGAGATTTGGATTGAGTCAGCTTTAGATGCTGGCGAAGATATACCGAAGCCCAGCTCCATTACCGATCTACAAAAGAAGAAAGATTTCAAGGGATACATCTGGGCAATTGCCGAGATTGACCCGGCCTTACTATCAGACGATATCGAGAGGGTAAATATCTCTTTGCCAAAAAGAGTCTTAGCAAGATTAGATGCCAAGGCGAAATCAGCCGGCGAGAATCGATCTGCTTTTATTGCCCATATGGCGATCAGCGCTTAAAAACTCTGATTAAATCCGAACCGGAATTCCTTGAGCAGCCATATATTCTTTTGCCTGGCCTACGGTGTACTCGCCATAGTGAAAAATGCTGGCAGCCAAAACGGCATCTGCATGCCCCTTAGTAATGCCATCAACTAAATGCTGTAAATTGCCAACACCGCCAGAAGCAATCACTGGCACAGAAACTGCATCACTCACGGCGGCTGTTAAAGGTAAGTCAAAACCGTCTTTACTGCCATCACGATTCATACTGGTCAATAGAATTTCACCAGCGCCGCGCTTGGCAACCTCCTTGGCCCACTCGACTACATCCATACCTGTAGCCGTTCTGCCACCATGGGTAAACACCTCCCAGTTACCAGCCTCTGTTTGCTTGGCATCAATCGCCACCACAATGCATTGAGAACCGTAGTATGCAGCCGCATCAGAAACTAAATCAGGATTAGCAACAGCAGAAGAATTCATGCTCACCTTATCTGCGCCAGCATTCAATAGTCGCCGAACATCAGCAACAGCACGTACACCACCACCAACAGTCAAGGGAATAAATACTTGTGATGCCACATCTTCAATGATGTGCAAAATAAGATCGCGCCCATCAGATGTTGCGGTGATATCTAAAAAAGTGAGTTCGTCTGCACCTTGTGTGTCATAACGCTTAGCGATTTCTACAGGGTCGCCTGCATCACGTAAGCCTACAAAATTTACACCCTTAACGACGCGCCCCGCAGTGACATCGAGGCAAGGAATAATTCGCTTGGTTAACACTAGATAATTTTCTTGGCGTATTTGAGCGTTAACTCATCGGCATATTTTTGAGCGGCAGCAAGATCAAGATCGCCAGCATAAATGGAGCGGCCAGCAATCACGCCCATAACACCCTCTTCTTCAGCCTTACATAGCGCATCAATATCTTGATTGTTTGAGAGTCCGCCACTTGCAATCACAGGTATACGAATTGCCCGAGCCAACTTCACAGTAGCATCAATATTCACACCCTTGAGCATGCCATCACGACCAATGTCGGTATATATGATGGCTTCTACACCCCAATCTTCAAATTTCTTAGCGAGGTCGATAACTTCATGGCCAGTAATCTTGCTCCAGCCGTCAGTAGCCACCTTGCCATCACGCGCATCCAAGCCAACCATCACATGCCCTGGGAATGCAGTACAGGCGTCTTGCACAAAGCCCGGATTCTTCACTGCCGCAGTACCAATAATGACTGTGCTGATGCCGTCATCCAACAAACGCTCAATGGTTTCAAGATCACGAATCCCGCCACCCAGTTGAACAGGGATCTCATCGCCCACAGCTTTGAGAATAGATTTAATTGCGGACTCATTTTTGAGCTTGCCAGCAAATGCGCCATTGAGATCAACTAAATGCAGACGTCGCGCGCCTTTGCTAATCCAATGAGCCGCCATTGCACCGGGGTCTTCAGAAAAAACTGTGGCCCTATCCATATCACCTTGTTCGAGTCGAACACAGTGGCCGTCTTTTAGATCAATTGCGGGAATCAGCAGCATAGCAAAGAGTAATCAAATTAATTAAGGTTGCCAAGAAACAAAGTTTTTATAAAGCTTTAATCCGTATTCTGCACTTTTTTCTGGATGGAATTGTGTAGCAAAAATATTATCTCGGCTCACCGCAGAAGTAAACCAAGTGCCATATTCAGTAGAGCCAGCAATGTCTTCATTGCGCTGCGGCACAACATAGTAACTGTGCACAAAATAAAAACTAGTCAAATCTGGAATGCCATCCCAAAGTGGGTGCTTATAGTCTTGGCGCACTTGATTCCAGCCCATGTGGGGTACTTTATAGGCAGACCCATCAGGCTGCTTCTTACCCGCCAAATCAAAACGACGCACCTCACCAGGAATCAAGCCCAAACATGGAGTCCATTGATCGCTTCCGCTGGTGCGTACTTCAGCGCTTTGATCAAATAACATTTGCTCACCAACGCAAACACCTAAAAGGGGTTTGTTTTTAGATGCCTCTAGTAAAGCCTCCAATAAGCCAGATTCCTCAAGGTGTTTCATGCAGTCGGGCATAGCGCCTTGACCTGGAAGCACAACGCGATCAGCCGAACGAATCTGCTCTGGATGATGCGCGATCAATACAGTGTCATTGGGTGCGACATGATGAAATGCCTGATACACAGAACGGAGGTTACCCATTCCATAATCCACGATCGCAATGGTTTGCGCCAAAATATAGCCTATCTTTGCTGTTATCTAACGGGCAACTAGAAAATCTAGATTAGAGGCTGCCTTTGGTTGAAGGAATGGAGCCAGAAGCACGAGGGTCGACAGCCAAAGCCATACGCAATGCACGGCCAAAAGCCTTAAATACAGTTTCGATCTGATGATGTGCATTAATACCGCGCAAATTATCAATATGCAAAGTTACTCCGGCATGGTTCACAAAACCACGGAAGAACTCGATGCTGAGATCGACATCAAAGTCACCTACACGAGCGCGGGTAAACGGAACGTTAAATTCCAAGCCTGGACGACCCGAGAAATCAATCACAACACGAGAAAGGGTTTCATCGAGAGGAACATAAGAATGGCCATATCGAGTAATGCCAGCCTTATCGCCAACCGCTTTTGCAAATGCTTGACCTAGAGTGATTCCCACATCCTCAACGGTGTGGTGATCATCAATATGGGTATCTCCATTGGCCACCACTTTGAGGTCGATCATGCCGTGACGGGCAATTTGATCCAACATGTGGTCGAGGAAAGGAACACCAGAGGCTAGTTCAGCCTTGCCAGCACCATCCAAATTGATGGAAATCTGAATTTTGGTTTCCGAAGTGTTTCGGGTAACGTCGGCTTGCCGCATGCTTCATTGCGCCGCGAGGCGAAGTGTTGATTGAAGCCTCATAATATCATTCCTAGAGAAGATTTAAATATCGACATTGCCACACTTTCATCCCGTTTTTTGACCTGAGAACCCTCATGAGCCGTTTTTGGAGCCCCGTTGTTAAAACCTTAACCCCTTATGTTCCAGGGGAGCAACCGCAAATGCAGCGGCTGGTCAAACTCAATACCAATGAAAGTCCTTATGGCCCATCACCAAAAGCGCTTGTTGCTATTGAAAGTCAAAATAACTCAGATTTACGTCTCTATCCCGACCCAGAAGGCGCAGCCCTCAAACAAGCCATCGCCAAATTACATGGCTTAGACCCAAAACAGGTCTTTTTAGGTAACGGCTCAGATGAGGTTTTGGCTCACGTATTTGCTGGACTACTCAAACAAAGCAAACCCGTACATTTTCCGGACATTACCTATAGCTTCTATCCCGTCTACTGCAAGCTATTTGGGATTGACTACAAAACTGTAGCCCTAGGTGATCAATTTGATATCAGGATTGCTGACTACAAAGTGCCTAATGGTGGAATTATTTTCCCCAACCCCAATGCGCCAACTGGCAGATCCATCCCTCGCTCAGAAATTGAAGCACTACTCTCGCACAATAAAGATTCTGTAGTGGTCATTGATGAAGCCTATGTGGATTATGGAACCGAGTCTTGCATTCCACTATTGCGTGGCAGTGCTTGCCCAGAAAATCTTTTAGTCGTGCATACACTCTCCAAATCGCGCGCCCTTGCTGGTCTCCGTGTTGGCTTTGCTGTGGGTCACCCAGATTTGATTGAAGGATTAGAGCGAGTAAAAAATAGCTTTAACTCTTACCCACTCGGACGTCTTGCTCAAGCCGGCGCCATAGCAGCTATTGAAGATCAGGCGCACCTTGAGAAAACTGCTAACAAGGTTATCCAAACCCGCACTACCTTAGTCGCAGAACTGAGTGCTTTGGGATTTGAGACTCTACCTTCGACCGCAAACTTTATCTTTACTCGCCATCCAAAGCATTCTGGAGCAAAGCTATATCAAGCGCTACGAGATCGAGGCATCATCGTTCGTCACTTTAAATCTGCGCGCATAGAAGAGTTCTTGCGCATTACGATCGGCACAGGTGAACAAAGCAGCGAACTTGTCGCTGCTTTAAAAGAAATTCTGAATTCAGTTTTTAAGAAGTAAGGTTGAACTTACTTCTTGAGGCGCATCTCAGCTGCACGAGCATGAGCTTGCAAGCCCTCGCCGTGCGCTAGCGTACTGGCAACTGTGCCCAAAGTTTGAGCACCGGCTTCGCTTACCTCAATCATGCTCGAGCGCTTGATGAAGTCATACACACCCAATGGCGAAGAGAATCGTGCAGTACGTGCAGTCGGTAAAACGTGATTAGGGCCAGCGCAATAATCACCCAACGATTCGCTCGTGTAGTTGCCCATAAAGATAGCGCCGGCATGACGAATCTGATCCGCCCACTTCCGTGGATCAGCAGCGCAAATCTCTAAATGCTCGGCAGCAATCGCGTTAGCAATCTCACATGCTTCTGACATATCTTTTACTTGAATTAGTAAGGCGCGATTTGTGAGTGAAGCTTCAATCACCTTTGCTCTTGGCATCTCAGGGAGTAACTTATTAATACTTGCCTGAACCTGTTCAATGAATGCAGTATCTGGACAAAGCAAAATCGATTGCGCTTGCTCATCGTGCTCAGCCTGAGAAAACAAGTCCATAGCCACCCAGTCTGGATTACTAGAACCATCACACAGCACCAAAATTTCAGATGGGCCTGCAATCATATCGATGCCCACAATGCCAAAAACCCTACGCTTAGCTGCAGCTACATAAGCGTTACCAGGGCCAACAATTTTGTCGACTGAAGGAATAGTTTTAGTTCCGTAAGCTAAGGCGCCTACTGCCTGTGCACCACCGATCGCAAAGACGCGGTCGACACCTGCGAGATATGCCGCAGCCAAGACTAAAGGATTGCGCGCGCCATCAGGAGTGGGCACCACCATAATGACTTCGGCAACACCAGCTACCTTTGCAGGAATGGCGTTCATCAACACAGATGATGGGTAAGCCGCTTTACCACCTGGCACATAAATACCAACACGATCTAATGGAGTCACTTTTTGACCAAGACGTGTTCCATCCCGCTCTTCATACTCCCAAGAGTGGCAGCCTGCTTCAATCTTTTGCTTCTCGTGATAAGCGCGCACTCTTTGCGCAGCAATATCCAAGGCGTTTTTTTGTTCTGTAGATAGAGAGTTGTAAGCCAACTCCAAATCTTGATGAGAAATTTCTAAATCCGAAACACTGGCAACATTTAAGCGGTCAAATTGTTTTGTAAAACTGAGGACCGCTTCATCACCTTGGGCTTTTACTGCTGCCAAAATTTTCACTACTGCAGCATCTATCGCCTCATCATCGGCAGTTGGCAAGGAAAGACTCGACAACAGAATTTCTCTGAAGCCAGCATCCTTGCTATTGAGACGCTTAACGTTGATTTGGGTGGACATTGATTAATACTTCCTATTCTGCTTACTAATTACTTCAGCAACTCAAAAATAGGCTGTAGTTGAGCACGCTTACGCTTATAAGAAGCCTGGTTCACTACCAAGCGAGCACTGATATCAGCGATTGGCTCAACCTCAACCAAACCATTTGCCTTTAGCGTATTACCTGTGGATACCAAGTCCACAATAGCATCTGCCAGGCCAACCAAAGGCGCGAGCTCCATAGACCCATATAACTGAATCGTGTCGATGTGCACACCTTTGTTGGCAAAGTGTTCCCGGGCGCAATTGACGTACTTTGTGGCCACTTTTAAGCGAGAACCTTGCTTTACGGCCGCAGCATAATCAAAGCCCTCGCGGACAGCAACAGACATGCGGCACTTGGCGATATCTAAGTCATAAGGCACATAGAGACCATCGGCACCTTTTTCCATCAGAACATCTAACCCTGCGACCCCAAAATCAGCTCCACCAAATTGCACATAGGTTGGCACATCTGATGCGCGCACAATAATTAAGCGAACATCCGGATTCGTGGTCTCGATAATGAGTTTGCGTGACTTCTCGGGATCCTCCAGCGGCACAATACCGACCTTGGATAAGATCTCTGCAGTTTCTTCGAAGATGCGCCCTTTGGAGAGAGCTAAAGTCAATTTCATGGACTAATTATCCATCAGCCTTACTTTATGCGCTCAATATTGGCACCCAAAAGGGTTAACTTATGCTCCATGCGGTCATAGCCACGATCCAAATGGTAAATTCGATCTACTTGGGTTTCGCCTTGGGCAGCCAATCCAGCAATGACCAAACTGGCTGAGGCACGCAGATCCGTAGCCATCACAATCGCGCCCGAAAGCTTATCTACTCCCTGAGCAATCGCGGTATTACCCTCAATAGCAATGTCAGCACCCAAACGATTAAGCTCTTGTACGTGCATAAAACGATTTTCAAAAATCGTTTCTGTAATGGTTGAACTACCCGATGCGATTGCATTCACAGTCATTAATTGGGCTTGCATATCAGTCGGAAAAGCAGGGTATTCAGATGTACGGAAATTGACTGCCTTAGGGCGAACCTGCATCGTGGCCTTAATCCAATCAGGACCAATCTCCATCTGTAGACCAGCTTCTTTCAGCTTAACAATGACAGCATCCAAAGTATCGGGACGGCAATGCTTGACTATGATCTCACCACCAGTGGCAGCAACCGCACACAAGAATGTGCCAGCCTCAATGCGATCCGGAATAACTGAGTGCTCTGCGCCATGCAGTTTTTCAACACCTTCAACTACTAAGCGATCACTTCCAATACCAGAAATTTTAGCGCCCATCTTCACCAGTAGCTCTGCTAAATCACCAACTTCAGGCTCGCGTGCAGCGTTTTCTAAAACTGTAGTGCCAGACGCCAATGTGGCTGCCATTAATAAATTTTCGGTACCAGTTACGGTAATCATGTCGGTCAAGATAGAAGCGCCCTGCAATCGACTTTCTTGAGGCTTGGTTTCAGCTTGAATATAGCCGCTCTTAATCTTGATATCCGCACCCATTGCCTTCAATCCCTTGATGTGCTGATCAACAGGGCGAGCGCCAATAGCACAACCACCAGGCAATGAAACCTTGGCGCTATGCATTCTGGCTAAGAGCGGCCCAAGCACCAAGATCGAGGCACGCATGGTTTTAACCATTTCATAAGTAGCTTCTGAACTTTTAATAACCGCTGCGTTCAATACCATGTGACTACGATCACCAGCGCTCGGAAAATCTACTGTGACGCCAATCTCTTGCAAAAGCTTGAGCATGGTACGCACATCTTGTAAGTCGGGGACATTGCGCAATACAACTGGTTGATCGGTCAGTAGACAAGCACATAGAATTGGTAAAGCGGCATTTTTAGCGCCGGCAATCACTACCTCTCCCTTGAGAGGCACTCCGCCAACCATTCGTAATTTATCCATGAAGCGATTCCAGTAAAAACTTAGTAATTAATGTGTAGTGGGTAATGCTGCGTTTTTATGCTGCTGAATTCTGCGAAAACTCTTCGGGTGTAAATGCCTTAATTGACAAAGCATGCACTTCTGCCTTCATGCGATCACCCATTGCGCCATATACCAATTGATGACGTTGCACTAAACGCTTGCCCTCAAACTCAGGGCTCACAATCGTTGCAAAAAAGTGCTGTCCATCACCCTCAACCTGAATATGGGTGCAACTAATACCTTGTTTGATATAGCTTTCAATTTGTTCTGGGGTGGGTAGCATTTCTTCTCCTAATAAAACCAGGGTGTAAACAATTAATAACGGAGCTTATAGCCCTTTTGTAGCAGACGCAAAGCAATCACTGACACCACTATAAAAAAGCAGAACACAATTGCCAGGCTGCTCCATGGGGAGTTATCAGAAATCCCAAAGAACCCGTAACGGAAGCCATCAATCATATAAAAGAAGGGATTGAAATGCGACACCACCTGCCACGCTGGCGGTAAAGAGTGAATAGAGTAGAAGACTCCTGACAACATGGTGGCAGGCATGATGATGAAATTCTGAAAGGCTGCTAATTGATCATATTTGTCCGCCCAGATACCAGCTACCAAGCCAAGACTTCCTAAAATCGCAGCGCCCAAGAATGCAAACACCAATATCCACAATGGATACTCCAAAGTGGGTGTTGCAAACCAGATGGTAATTAACAGCACACCTAGACCCACAACTATGCCCCGAAATACAGCGGCCAAAATATAAGCTGCATAAAACTCAAAATGGCTTAAAGGGGCCAACAAAACAAAGACTAAGTTACCGGTGACTTTTGACTGTATTAAAGAAGAAGAGGTATTTGCAAATGCATTTTGCAAAACGCTCATCATCACAAGACCGGGGATTAAAAAGGCGGTGTAACTTAAACGCCCATACATTTCCCTGCCTTCAAGCACATGTCCGAAGATCATGAGATAAAGCACAGCAGTAAGAACGGGAGCGGCTACTGTCTGAAATGCCACTTTATAAAAGCGCTTTACTTCCTTAAACAATAATGTTGGGAAACCACTGCCATACTCCAAAGCAGGTCGATTGAGGCCATGCTTCATTGGGCGTTCCCTGACATGATGTTCACAAAGACCTCTTCTAAATCGGTTTTACCTTCACCATCTTTTTTGACAGAGCCATAACGACTTAATAAATTCGCTGTGGTGTCAAGAGCCACAATCTTGCCATGCTTGAGCATCGCAATACGCTGGCATAGGGCTTCAGCCTCTTCCAAATAATGGGTAGTCAAAACAATCGTATGCCCATCTTGATTTAAGCGACTAATAAATTGCCACAAAGACTGACGTAACTCAACATCTACGCCAGCAGTTGGCTCATCCAAAATAATGACTGGAGGTCTATGGACTAAAGCCTGAGCAACCAGCACCCGACGCTTCATGCCGCCAGATAAAGAGCGCATATTGCTATCAGCTTTGGAAGTGAGATCGAGATTAGCCATGATCTCGTCTATCCATGCATCGTTATTGCGTATGCCAAAGTAGCCGGACTGAAAGCGTAATGTTTCACGCACAGTAAAAAAGGGATCAAAGACTAATTCTTGAGGAACAACACCAAGCATGCGGCGTGCCTCACGAAAGCCTTTCTGTACATCGGCTCCCATAATGGCTGCATGGCCATGGCTAGGCTTTACTAAACCAGCCAAAATGGAAATCAATGTCGTTTTACCTGCGCCATTAGGTCCCAGTAAACCGAAAAATTCTCCAGGCTCGATGGTGAGTGAAACATCATCTAAGGCTTGAAGTACTCCGTACTGCTTAGATATATTTTGAATAGATATTGCAGAATGCATCGCCATTACAAACCCAGCAATGCAGTAACGCCATACACACCAGCAAGGACTTTTAGTTTTTCTGGCGCATGCTCGAGGGAAATAGACTGGCCTTCAGCCATCAGTTTTTTCTGCCAAGCCAACAACACCGTTAATACCGTGGAGTCAAAATCCTTTAATGCAGAGCAATCAATCGAGCGTAAGCTTGGACTATTTAATAAACCCTCTTTTTGCAACTGCAAGGCATTATCTTGCTTTACTATTTTTGGCAAAAGAAAGGGCATGATGTCTATGTCTAAGAATTAATTGGCTGGCTTAGCAGTGGCCAATTGCTTGTTACGGTCTTGCAAGAACTTCACTAAACCCTCAATGCCATTTTGACTAATTTGGTTAGCGAATTGGTTGCGGTATGCCTCGACTAACCAAACACCCATGATGTTCATGTCATAGACCTTCCAACCGCTGGCTGTTTTCTCTAGGCGGTAATCCAGAGGCACAGGATCACCGCGACCCAGAACCACCGTCTTAACCACAACTTCTTTGTCGTCTGGCGCTGCGCGCAAAGCCTTAAATTGCACAGTCTGATCACGCAATTGGCTCAAAGCGCCAGAATAAGTGCGAATCAATAAATTCTTAAATTCCATCGTGAGTTGTGCCTGCTGCTCCGGAGTTGCCTTTTTCCAATTAGGCCCCATCGCCATTTCCGTAGTGCGACGCATGTCGGTATACGGAGCAATTTTCTTTTCCACCAAATCTACAACCTTGGGAATATTACCCTTTTGAATATCGGGATCAGACTTCACCGTTGCCATCACATCCGTAACCACCATCTTGATTAAGGCATCTGGTGGCGTTGATTGATCGGGGGTTTGTGCAAAAACAGTGCTAGCTACAAGGAGCAGGCCTGTCAAAAGAAAGCTGTAGATTTTTTTAAAGCTTTTCATATTCGCGCCCACTGTCTTTATCTATGTTGGAACTCATTTTAGTCATCTCAAGCTACGTTACCTATTGGTATGGATTCTCGTAAACCGGCATGAGAGGTTCTTCATCATCACGACCCTCATTAATTTGATATGCCCGTCTCTGAATATATGCATCCCTTATAAAACTATATTTATCAATTGCAGCGCCATCCAGTAAATCACCAGCTTCATAGTACGTATTTCGAGCATTAACTACTCGCAATCCAGTAATACTGTTTCGTAGGCCAATGTTTTTCACAAAGCTAAATAGATAGTCTGACTCTAAGTCAGCCACGGTACCAAAAGTGTCACGTACATTACTTGGGCCAAAGAATGGAAGAACCACATAAGGGCCTGAGGGCACACCCCAAACACCTAAAGTTTGCCCCCAATCCTCTTTGTGCTTCTCAAGCCCGCCTGGCGTTGCTAGATCGATTAGCCCGCCCAATCCCATAGTGGTATTGACTACCACGCGCATGAAGTCATTAAAGGCATAGTCTGGCTTACCTTGAAGCAAGTTAAAGAGCGCAGTGTAGATGTCGTTGTAGTTACTAAAAAAGTTATAAACGCCTTCACGCACAATCTCAGGCAATACAAAACGATAACCAGCAACTACTGGCTTTAGAACGTAGGCATCCAAGCCTTCATTAAATTCAAAGACCGAGCGGTTAAATGGCTCCCATGGATCTTGGGGGGAGCGCTCGACACCAGCAGGAATGGATGCGCAGCCAACCGACATGGCAATTAAACCAAGCAGGATTACCATCTTGGCTTTGCGCATAAAGAACAACATCACTTGGCTGCGCCCTTTTCTTGGCCGCTATCAGCTGCTTTGTTGTAAAGAAACTGACTTATCAAGTTCTCTAAAACAATAGCTGACTGAGTTTGTGAAATCTTTTCACCATTAGTCAACATATCATCAGAGCCGCCAGCTTCAAGACCGATGTACTGCTCACCCAATAAACCCGATGTCAAAATCTTGGCGGAAGAATCCTTTGGGAACTTATAGGAATCTTCAATAGTCATCACTACTGTCGCTTGATAAGTCTTGTCGTCAAAAGAAATATTGGCAATTCTGCCCACAACTACACCAGCGCTTTTGACGGGTGCCCGCGGCTTTAAGCCGCCGATATTATCAAAGCGTGCAGAAATTTTGTATGTAGGGGCAAATGAGACCGCATTCATATTGCCGACCTTCAGCGCAAGAAATAGTGCTGCCAATAAACCAATGGCAACAAAGACTCCTACCCAAACATCAATTGCGCTTTTTCTCATAAGAGCCCCAGTTTATTCTTTCTAATTTGAAAACATCATCGCGGTTAGCAAGAAATCCAACGCTAAGACCGATAAAGAAGAAATCACCACCGTACGGGTAGTGGCTTGCGAAACGCCTTCGGGCGTAGGCTTAGACTCATAACCCTGATAAAGAGCAATAAAAGTAACCGCTACGCCAAACACCATGCTTTTAATAAGGCCATTGCCAATATCGGCGAACAAGTCGACTCCACCCTGCATCTGAGACCAAAAGGCACCTGAATCCACCCCAATTAATGGGACGCCAACCAAATAACCCCCCAAAACACCCACTGCCGTAAAGATGGTTGCAAGAATTGGCATAGAAATAATGCCCGCCCAAAGACGCGGTGCAATTACACGGCCCAAGGGGTCAACTGCCATCATTTCCATGGCAGTCAATTGTTCACCAGCCTTCATCAAGCCGATCTCTGCGGTCAATGAGGTACCCGCCCTTCCAGCAAACAATAATGCGGTAATCACTGGACCCAATTCACGAGTTAAAGAGAGCGCAACCAATAGGCCAAGTGCTTGCTCCGAGCCGTAACGATTTAAGGTGTAGTAGCCCTGTAGACCTAAGACGAATCCAACAAATAATCCAGAGACTGCAATGATTACAAAAGAGTGGTTTCCGACAAATAGAATTTGATCGATCACCAAACGTGGTCTTTTAAGCAAAAATCCTGAGCGTACGATCACAGCCGCAAACATGCGAGCCGCTAAGCCAAGACTACTTAAGTTGCGGCGTACAAAAAAACCAAGATCGCCAAAAAGATTCAGAAGCGTGGTCATGATTTACTCACTCCAAAATCTTCTTCCAAACTTACTCCTGGATAGTGGAAAGGCACCGGACCATCTGGCGCTGCATCTAAAAATTGTCTGACAAAAGGATCCGTCGAACGACTTAATTCCTCAGGAGTACCCTCTGCACCAATGCGGCCATTCGCAATGAAATAGACGTAATCCGCGATTGCAAAAGTTTCTTCGACATCATGGGTCACTAATAAACTCGTGGCTCCCAAGGCATTATTGAGGTCACGAATTAAGCGCGCTGTAATGCCAAGTGAAATAGGATCAAGACCAGCAAATGGTTCGTCGTACATGATGAGTGGCGGATCTAACGCAATCGCTCTAGCGAGAGCAACACGTCTTGCCATACCACCTGAAATTTGCGAAGGCATTAAATCACGCGCGCCGCGTAAACCAACTGCATTCAGCTTCATGAGCACCAACGAGCGCAACAGCTCCTCACTGAGATCAGTATGCTCGCGCAATGGAAAGGCAACGTTTTCAAAAACACTAAGGTCAGTAAATAATGCGCCGAACTGAAAAAGCATGCCCATGCGACGACGGGCCGCCATCAACTCAGCACCACTCATCTTGCCGATGTCTTGACCTTCAAAAATAACCTGACCTGACTGCGCAGTGTATTGACCGCCGATGAGACGAAGGATGGTGGTCTTGCCACAGCCTGAACCACCCATCACAGCCACTACCTGGCCGCGTCGAAACTCCATATTGAGTCCCGACAAAATCTGCCGCTCACCTGCAGCATAGGAAAAGTTGACGTCTTTAATAGAGACGACAACTTCACCTGCAGCTGGCTTGCTTACATCCAAGGAGTTTGGCTGACCATTGTTCATATCCCCAATATTATCGGGGCAAAACAGAAGACCCCATTAAATACTCGTCTACTGAATGGGCGCATTGACGACCTTCCCGAATTGCCCAAACCACCAAAGACTGTCCACGACGCATATCACCCGCTGCAAATACCTTGGGGACGTTCGTTTGGTAGGCATTTTGACCATCTTCAGTTGCTTTCGCATTGCCGCGAGCGTCTTTCTCAACGCCAAAGGCATTCAATACCTGCTGGACTGGAGACACAAAGCCCATAGCCAAAAGCACTAAATCTGCCTTAATCTCAAATTCAGAGTTTGGCACTTCTGCCATCTTGCCGTCTTTCCACTCCAGACGTACGCCAATTAATTTCTCAACTTTGCCGTTTTTACCCTCAAAACGCTTAGTTCCAACTGACCAGTCGCGATCACAACCCTCTTCATGAGAGGATGAAGTGCGCAATTTCGTTGGCCAATACGGCCAAACTAATGGCTTGTTCTCTACTTCAGGGGGCTGTGGCAGTAATTCAAACTGAGTAATCTTTGTTGCGCCGTGACGATTTGAAGTGCCAACGCAATCCGAACCTGTATCACCACCACCGATAACAACTACATGCTTATCTGTTGCGCGAATTTCATTTTTAAAGTCACCTGCATTTTCTTTATTCTGAGGAATTAAGAATTCCAATGCATAGTGCACGCCAGCTAACTCACGACCTGGTACTGGCAAATCACGTGGCTGTTCTGCGCCGCCAGTGATTACTACCGCGTCAAAATCTTTCATTAACTGCTCAGGAGAAACCGTCTTAGTGGAGTAATTTTTTACTTCAGGACCAATCGCTTCTTTACCAACAAATACGCCAGTCTCAAATTTGACGCCTTCAGCTTGCATCTGCTCTACGCGACGATCAATCAGCCACTTTTCCATTTTGAAATCAGGAATGCCGTAACGCAGTAAGCCGCCAACACGATCATTCTTTTCGAAGACAGTCACATCATGACCAACGCGCGCCAATTGCTGAGCAGCCGCCATACCTGCTGGGCCACCGCCGACCACTGCAACTTTTTTACCTGTCTTAGTTTTAGAAGGTTGTGGTTTAACCCAACCACTTTCCCAACCCTTATCAATAATGGCATGCTCGATAGATTTGATGCCCACTGCAGTGCTGTTAATCCCTAGAGTACAAGCAGCCTCGCAAGGCGCTGGGCAGATACGGCCAGTAAATTCTGGGAAGTTATTGGTAGATTGCAAAACATCTAATGCATTCTTCCAATCATTCTGAAATACCAAGTCATTAAAATCGGGAATGATGTTGTTGACAGGGCATCCGTTATTGCAAAACGGAATACCACAATCCATGCAACGCGCACCCTGAACCTTGGCTTCTTCGTCAGTTAAAGCAGCAACAAATTCTTTGTAATGATGGAGGCGCTTAACCGGCACTTCATACGTTTCATCAACGCGCTCAAACTCCATAAATCCAGTGACCTTACCCATATCTAATCCTTAGTATCTTTTCTTAATGTCTATCTGTTTGATTAAGTTATTTAAGCTGCAACGGTTTTGTTTTGAGCTTTTTCCCACAATTCACCAAGAGCGCGCTTGTACTCAGTTGGGAGCACCTTCACAAAACGTCCGCGGGCATTTTCCCAATCAGCCAAAATTGCTTTAGCGCGCTCAGAGCCAGTGTGGCGGAAGTGTCGCTCGATCAAGCTCTTCAAAATTTGCTCGTCAGTTAAGCGCTCGCCGCCATCTTTTACATCAATAGGGGCATGCCATTGGGCCTGAGGCATCTTGGCAACTTGCTCAGCAGTAGGCAATACTTTTTCCAAAGTCGCCATGCTGGTGTTGCAACGCTTATCGAATAATCCATCTTCATCGTAAACGTAAGCAATACCACCGCTCATACCTGCAGCAAAGTTACGACCTGTTGCACCCAACACAACCACTGTGCCACCGGTCATGTATTCGCAACCGTGATCGCCAGTACCTTCAACAACAGTAGTGGCTCCAGAGTTACGAACTGCAAAACGCTCGCCTGCTACACCATTAAAGAATGCTTCGCCAGCAATTGCGCCATAAAGAACGGTATTACCAACAATGATGTTCTGGGCGGTATCGCCACGGAACTCATGAGGAGCACGAACAATGACACGACCTCCTGATAAGCCTTTACCAACATAGTCATTGCCATCACCAACCAAATCCAAAGTGATACCACGCGCCAAGAAGGCTGCAAAGCTTTGGCCAGCAGTACCATTCAACTGAATGTGAATTGTGTCGTCAGGCAAACCTGCATGACCATAGCGCTGCGCAACTTCGCCCGAAAGCATTGCACCAACAGTACGGTTTACGTTCTTCACTGGAACAATGAAGGAAACTTTTTCGCCACGCTCTATTGCAGGCTCACTCTTCTCGATCAAAATATTGTCCAGCGCGCTAGCCAAGCCATGATCTTGTGTCAGCACTTGATAGCGTGGAACTTCAGGGGCAACTTGCGGCTCAGCAAAAATCTTACTGAAATCTAAGCCGTGCACTTTCCAGTTTTCAATTCCCTTACGGGTATCTAACAAATCAACGCGACCAATTAGGTCATCAAACTTGCGAATGCCTAATTGAGCCATGATTTCGCGAGCCTCTTCAGCGATAAAGAAGAAGAAGTTCACCACATGCTCAGGCTTGCCTGAGAATTTCTTACGCAGTTCTGGATCTTGGGTAGCAACACCTACTGGACAAGTATTCAAATGACACTTACGCATCATGATGCAACCCTCAACCACCAATGGAGCCGTTGCAAATCCAAACTCATCTGCGCCCAATAAAGCACCGATCACTACGTCGCGGCCGGTTTTCATTTGACCATCAGCCTGAACACGAATTCGGCTACGCAAGCCATTCAGAACTAGTGTTTGCTGTGTTTCAGCCAAACCGAGTTCCCACGGGGAGCCAGCGTGTTTGATAGAAGACAATGGAGATGCGCCAGTTCCGCCGTCATGACCAGCGATCACAACGTGATCTGCTTTTGCCTTCGCAACACCAGCAGCAACTGTTCCAACACCAACCTCAGATACCAACTTTACAGAAACATCAGCTTTTGGATTGACGTTCTTTAGGTCATGAATCAATTGAGCGATATCTTCAATCGAATAAATATCGTGGTGCGGAGGAGGAGAGATCAAACCTACGCCTGGCACCGAGAAACGCAACTTGCCAATGTAGTCGGAAACCTTGCCGCCTGGTAATTGACCGCCCTCACCAGGCTTGGCACCTTGTGCCATCTTGATCTGAATCTGATCTGCAGATCGCAAGTACTCAGTAGTTACGCCAAAACGGCCAGAAGCAACCTGCTTAATCTTCGAGCGCAATGAATCACCATCTAGTAATGGGATATTGGCTTCAACGACATCACTACCCAAGATGCTGGCTAATGTCTCACCCTTTTTAATTGGAATGCCTTTGAGTTCATTCACATAACGATTTGGATCTTCACCACCTTCGCCAGTATTTGACTTACCACCAATACGGTTCATAGCAATTGCCAAAGTAGCATGTGCTTCAGTAGAGATTGAACCTAAAGACATCGCGCCCGTTGCAAATCGTTTAACAATTTCTTTTGCAGACTCAACCTCATCCAAAGGAATGGCTTTTGCTGGATCGATCTTGAATTCAAACAAACCGCGCAAAGTCATCTGGCGCTTAGTTTGATCGTTAATAATGTTGGCGTACTCTTTATAAGTCTGGTAGCCCTTCTCGGCACCAATCCGTGTGGAGTGCTGTAACTTCGCTATCGTGTCAGGAGTCCACATATGGTTCTCGCCACGAATACGGAAAGCATACTCACCACCAGCATCGAGCATATTCGTTAAGACTGGGTCGTTACCAAATGCAGATGTATGCATACGCAAGGCTTCTTCAGCCACTTCAAATACACCAATGCCACCAACATTTGATGGAGTACCTTTGAAGTATTGATCAATGATGTCGCTATTTAAACCAATTGCTTCAAAAATCTGCGAGCCGGTGTAAGACATGTAAGTAGAGATGCCCATTTTGGACATGACTTTTTGCAGACCCTTACCAATTGCTTTCACAAAGTTCTTTACTGCTTTCTCAGCAGATAAATCACCAGACAAGCCCTTAGCCATTTCTGCCAAGGTTTCCATTGCGAGGTATGGATGCACGGCTTCGGCACCATAGCCCGCAAGAAGTGCAAAGTGATGCGTCTCACGCGCGCTACCAGTTTCAACCACTAATCCAACGCTGGTACGTAAACCTTTTTGCACCAAATGCTGATGAATAGCAGAAGTTGCCAACAATGCAGGAATGGCCACATGCGCCTCATCAACCTGACGATCGCTCACGATCAAAATGTTGTAACCAGAACGCACAGCATCAGCTGCTTCGGCACACAAAGAAGCCAAGCGAGCTTCAATACCTGCTTTACCCCATGAAGCTGGATAGCAAATATCCAACTCATATGAGCGGAACTTACCGTTGGTGTAATGACCTATATGACGAATCTTAGTGATGTCATCAAAATCCAAAATTGGTTGGCTTACTTCCAAGCGCATTGGTGGATTGATATTGTTGGTATCCAATAAATTCGGCTTAGGCCCAATGAATGAAACCAAAGACATCACCATATTCTCGCGAATTGGATCAATCGGAGGATTGGTCACTTGCGCGAATAATTGTTTGAAGTAGTTGTAGAGCGGTTTGTTCTTATTAGAGAGAACGGCTAATGGACTGTCATTACCCATTGAACCAATAGCCTCTTCACCATTCATGGCCATCGGCGCCATGAGGAACTTAATGTCTTCCTGGGTGTAACCAAATGCCTGTTGGCGATCTAATAATTTAGCCGCCGGACGGATAGTCATTTTCTCGTCTATCAAGTCGGCCTTGCTGGCATCAACCTCATCTAGCTTCACACGAACTGCATCGATCCAACTCTTGTATGGCTTAGCTTTAGATACCGCATTCTTTAGCTCTACGTCATCAATAATGCGACCTTGCTCCATATCAATCATGAACATCTTGCCTGGTTGCAAGCGCCACTTTTGAACAATTTTGCTCTCTGGAATTGGCAATACGCCAGCCTCAGAGCCCATGATGACAAGGTCATCATCGGTAACGTAATAACGCGCTGGACGCAAACCATTGCGATCCAAAGTTGCGCCAATTTGACGACCATCGGTAAATGCCATTGCTGCAGGGCCATCCCATGGTTCCATCATTGCTGCATGGTATTCATAGAAAGCGCGGCGATTGTCATCCATCAATGCATGCTGTTCCCATGCTTCAGGAATCATCATCATCATGGCTTGAGCTAATGGATAGCCAGACATCACCAGCAACTCCAAGCAGTTATCAAAACACGCAGTGTCTGACTGACCTGGGTAAATTAATGGCCAGAGTTTTTGTAAATCATCACCGAGCACTGGTGAGCTAATCGCGCCTTCACGTGCATTCACCCAATTGACGTTACCTTTGACGGTGTTGATCTCACCGTTGTGCGCAATCATGCGATAAGGATGCGCCAATTCCCAGGCTGGGAAGGTATTAGTAGAGAATCGTTGGTGCACCAAAGCAAGTGCTGACACAGTGCGCTTATCTTGCAAGTCTTGGTAATAAGCACCCACTTGATTTGCCAACAGCAAACCCTTGTAAACAATGGTTCTAGCAGACATTGAAGCAACGAAATATTCTTTACCATGCTTAAGATGTAAATCTTGAATTGCATGGCTAGCCGTTTTGCGGATCACATACAACTTGCGCTCAAGCGCGTCGGTTGTCATGATGTCACGACCACGACCAATAAAAATTTGACGAATGAATGGCTCAGTCATTTGTACAGTTGGAGACATCGGCAATTTCACATCTACCGGAACATCTCTCCAGCCTAAAACAACTTGGCCTTCCAAGCGCACAGTGCGCTCTAATTCTTGTTCACATGCCAAACGGGAAGCATGCTCTTTTGGCAAGAAAATCATGCCAACGCCATACTCACCTAAAGGTGGCAAAGTCACACCTTGTTTAGCCATTTCTTCGCGGTACAAAGTATCTGGGATCTGAATCAAGATTCCGGCACCGTCACCCATCAATGGATCGGCACCAACCGCTCCCCGGTGATCTAGGTTCTCAAGAATCTGTAAACCCTGAGAAACGATCTCATGAGATTTCTTACCTTTGATGTGTGCAACGAATCCTACGCCGCAAGCGTCATGCTCATTACTTGGGTCGTATAAACCTTGAGCGATTGGGCGAAGATCTGAATTTAATTTTGTAGTCATAGTGTTTCCGAGGGGCAACAAAGGCCTGATTACTTTTGGAGGATCAAATATAGGTGAATACCCACACCGATGCAATAGAAATAAAATGAGTCTGTCCCATTTATTTAGATCTCGCACCAATATGAATTCTACATATGGGGACAGAGTCGTAATATTCAAGACCCCAATTTGAATATAGGGTGCAATTTTTCTATCTAAGTTATTGAATTTACTGTATTTATTTTTCTAGGGCGTCCACGATGTCTAATCAGCGCTGTCTCTGGCGCCTCTTTAAAGAGTTTTTTTGCATAAATATCGCTCACCCAAGGTTTTGATCGAATGAGCGATTCTGTAATTTGGCGGTCTTCCCAATGGGGTGCGCCCTCTTTTACAAAGTTAGACCAGTTTATCTGTCGCTCAAAAGGGGTGTTACCCAACTTCCAAAAGTGCTGGTGATCTACTAACCAAGGCTCGGCGTTGCCGCCGATATGCGTTGCAAAACTAGTCCATGCAGAACTTTGGGGATTAGATTCATATCCAGCTCTTACTGGGTTCAGTTCTATGTAACGCTGGCAGCGCAAAAAATAATCCGGATCAATTAGAGAGGAGCGATACCTTCCCTCCCAAATGGTCCCCGATCGATGGTGTTGCTGATTGAAATATTGCGCATAACGACGTCCGAGAGACTGCATGGTCTTTGCAAGCGAATCTTCTTTTTGGGGTGTCATTAATAAATGTACATGATTGGGCATTAAGGCAAAAGCGTGCACTGCGCAGGCAAACTGTCTGGCAGCTTCACGTAACCACTCCAAATAGATGCGGCGATCTGCATCAGCAAAGAAAAGCGTTTCGCGATTATTGCCGCGGACCATCACATGCATTGCTTGGCCTGGTATTACTGTGCGCGCTTGCCGTGCCATGTTGAAAACGAACTATTGCAGTTCGCGCGCACCACCATTATTTGAGAATTCTGGAATAAACCAGTCGCCATCGACTTGCGTTACGCCGCTTGGCACTTCGCGTGAGATCTGAGGGCTATCTTTAAGTGCGGTCGCCATATAAGAAATCCACATTGGTAACGCAAGTCCGCCACCAGTCTCTCGATCGCCCAAACTCGCTGGCTTATCAAAACCAATCCATGCAATCGCAACTACTTTAGGGTTATAGCCAGCAAACCAGGCATCGTGCGAATCATTCGTTGTGCCTGTTTTACCTGCAATGTCGCTACGTCCTAACTTACCACGCGCTGAGGCTGCAGTACCCGTCTTGGTAACTTCTTGTAGCATGCTGTCCATCACAAATGCAGTGCGAGCATCCAATACACGAGGTGCATCTTCGCCTGCATGCGAAGGCTTCGCTTCGAAGATGACGGTGCCTTTAGAGTCCACCATCTTGTCAATTAAGAATGGATCTACACGATAACCGCCATTGGCAAACACACTATAAGCAGAGGCCATCTGTAACGGCGTTACTGAACCCGCACCTAACGCCATTGTTAAGTAGGGGGGATGCTTTTCTGGTTCAAAGCCGAAACGCTGAATATATTCCTGGGCATAAGAAGGGCCGATGGCACGAATGATACGAACCGAAACTAAGTTCTTAGATTTTGCTAAAGCATTACGTAAGCGCATCATCCCATCATATTTGCCGTCGTAGTTTTTTGGCTCCCAAGCCTGACTGCCTGTTTCCATGCTCCCAATTGATAAAGGTGCGTCATTCACCATAGTGCTAGGGGTAAAACCTTTTTCAATGGCTGCCGCATAGATGAATGGCTTAAACGAGGAGCCCGGTTGACGCAAAGCTTGCGTCACATGATTAAATTGATTACGACGGAAATCGAAGCCACCCACTAGAGAGAGTATTGCCCCAGTCTCTGCGTTCATAGACACAAAAGCTGCCTCAACTTGCGGCAGTTGGGCTAACTTCCAGAGACCCCCATCCGACAGAAGGCGTACTACAGCGCCAGGACGTAAACGTTTTTTAGGTTGAGTGCTGTCGGTAATAGATGCAGCCGCTAATTTCATGCCTTCACCTTTAATGGTAATGGTATCTCCTGTGGCAATCATGACCTGCATTTCTTTTGGCTTAACATCAAGCACAACACCAGATTGCAAATCATCCAACTGTGGGTATGCTAGCAATGCTTCGTCAATCGCGCGTTGACGCTTCACAGCATCTTCTGGAAGATTAATGAAACCTTCAGGTCCACGATAGGCATGTCGCAAGTCGTATTCAAAAATTCCGCGGCGAACGGCTTTATAGGCCGCATCTTGATCGGCCTTCAAGATAGTGGTGTAAACGTCGATTCCTTGTGAATAAATCGCCTCACCATATTGAGTGAATAACAATTGGCGAACCATTTCAGCCGGGAAATCAGCTCGAACTGCAAATTCATTGCCTAGGCCGCGAATATGCAGCTCTTCAATCATCGCTTTTTGGTATTCCTCTGGCGTGATGTACCCCAGATCGCGCATGCGCTGAAGAATGTACTCTTGACGAATCTTGGCACGACGGAAATTACTAACAGGGTTATATGCTGAAGGCGCTTTTGGCAAACCGGCCAACATGGCTGACTCTGCAATAGTGATGTCTTTTAGCTCTTTGCCAAAATAAATCTGTGCCGCACTCGAGAAACCATAAGCCCGCTGCCCCAAGAAAATCTGGTTCATATAGATTTCCAGAATTTTATCTTTGGTTAATTGAGATTCAATTTCCCAAGCGAGTAGTACTTCGTATATTTTGCGACTAAAGGTTTTTTCATTACTGAGAAAGAAATTACGTGCCACTTGCATGGTGATGGTTGAAGCACCCTGCGAAAGATGGCCGCGCAAATTAGTTGCAGCTGCCCGCAAAATTCCGACGTAATCGACACCGCCGTGAGAGTAGAAGCGATCATCTTCAATTGCTAAAACCGCATTACGCATACTTTGGGGAATTTCATTTAATGGGATGACCTTGCGTCGCTCCTCACCAAACTCACCAATTAAGACCTTATCCGCCGTATAAATACGCAGAGGAGTTTTAGGGTTGTAATCCGTTAAGACCGAGATCTTGGGTAGATTGGGCTTAGCCACCAAAAAGGCATAACCCATTAAGAGCGTAATTACTAAAGCAAAAACCACGCCAATGATCAGCAAGGCCTTCATAAGCGGGTTACTTGAATTTTTGCGTGGCAAACCAGGCTGCCCTCGTGTCTGCCGAGGACGTCTATCGGATGGGCGAATGGGACGCTGATTCAGCGGCGGCTTGTCTTTTGGAGGTAAGGCCATATGTCCAAATTATAGGGTGCTTAGCCAATTTCCCTAAAAGCTCCAAAACCCTTGTTTTGCTCGCAGTAATAGTCTGATTTCTGACATAAGGCTCAAGCCAGACCGATAGATTTACAGCCCTTAAAACAGAAGAATGTGGGCATGCCAGCTCGCCATATTTCTAGCCAATCCTTTGATGATATTTTGAGTGATCTGGGTGATGATCCCGCCATCCCAGATCCCCATGGAATACGTAAACCCCCTCCCCAGCAAAGCACCCCACCTAGGCACTCAAGCCAAGGCAAAGGCAACTCCCTTACTGAGCCCATCAGCAGTGTTGTTATTAAACATTTACTCCAAAAATTGGGAAGCCCCGCCATTCTCATTGGGGTCTTTATAGCGTTAGCTGCTGTCTTTTTTGCTGCTTATAACTCGCTCAATAGCCAATCTCAAAGTGCTCTTGAGGGAATTCAAAAGCAGTTGTCTGATCTAAAAAAGGATATGGCGTTAATGCGCGATGAAATTCATCAAGATCAAGATGATCTATATCTTGCAATAGATGAAATAGAAGTGAGTATTCACTCTTTAAAAGATAAAAAGTCTGAAGTCAGAGTTTTCAACAGGCCGCCTATATCCACTCATGAGTCAGAGCTTCGCCGCTGGCGCTACCTTGGTGCCTCCCAAATGGGCACTTCGCATCAAGCCTACTTTCATACGGGGAAAAGCCATCATAGCTTTGAAAAAGGGTCACAGGTTTTGGGAGATTGGCGCCTGAGCAATATCGAAAAAGAACTTGTAACTCTCAACAATTCCCAAGGTAAATCTTTAGTTCTAAGGGCCTTGAAAAGCGAATGAAGATCGGTCCAGATTGCATCAAGAAATACTTAAAACATATCACCTCTTGGTTAGCCCTACTGCTACTGTTATCAACCAATGTAACAGCCGGGCATCAGCCCTCACAAAATCATTTTCTGAGCCCAATCAGCCTGCAATTTACCGATATTGAAATAACAGAGCTTTTACAAACAATGGCCAAATTGGGAAACACCAATTTTTTATTAAGTGAGGCCATTAAGGGAACCGTTTCGATAGACCTCAGAAATACTCCCTGGCAAACAGCACTCCACTCGATTTTGGCCAGCCGAGGATTGCGACTTTTGCGCAATGGCGAAATCTACTGGATTGGGCCCCATGCAGAAATACAAGCCTTTCAGAAATTTCGTCGTGAGGATGCCGCCCTGCCCTTCGGAGGAGACCATATCAATAGTCCCAGGCAAATCCTCATTGAAGCTCGAATAGTCGAAGCAGATGAACGCTTTGCTCGAGAGTTAGGCGTTAAGCTTGGCTACCAAGCCAATGGCATTGGAGGCAACGTAGATCAAAAGCTGCTTGGCAATATCGACTTGGGAGGCGCCGGATTAGGTGGTTTTAACCCAGCCACGATGGCCGCTACCTTGGTCTCTAAAAATGCCAGTCGCATTCTTCAGGCAGAACTTTCTGCGCTTGAATCAGAAGGTCAGGGAAAGATTCTTTCCAACCCCCGCATCATGACCGGCGACCAAGTAAAGGCCACTATTGAGCAAGGCACAGAACTCCCATACCAAACGTCTAGTCAAAATGGCAGTAAATTGCAATTCAGAAAGGCTAATTTACGCTTAGAGGTACTTCCAAAAATCCATCCAGATGGAAAAATTTCAATGCTGGTTGGCATTAACAAAGACACTGTAGGCATGAAAACGGAGCAAGGCTATGCGATTGATACCAAAAGCCTGAGCTCAGAGGTGACTGTAGAAAACGGAGGAACGGCCATCATTGGTGGCATTTTTCAAACCACTGAAAGGGAGGATGAAGTCAAAATCCCTTTATTAGGAGATATACCCTTCATTGGTCATTTTTTTCGCCATAAATCCAAATTGCAAGATAAAACAGAGCTACTTGTCTTTTTAACTCCGACCGTTCTCGACAAACCCTAATAAAATCGAAGGGTGAACTCTTCGACAAACAATATCTTTCTGATCGGCCTCATGGGCGCCGGGAAGTCGACCGTCGGGAAAGTCTTAGCAAAAAAATTAGGGCGTCGCTTTTTGGATGCCGACCATGTAATTGAAGAGCGTTGTGGCGTAAAAATTCCCGTCATCTTTGAAATGGAAGGTGAAGATGGATTTCGCAAAAGAGAGGCACAAGCTATACGCGAAATTACTGCTGAGCAAGACATTATTTTGGCGACTGGCGGAGGTGCAATACTGTTGCCAGAAAATCGTCAGGCATTAAGTGAGCATGGCATTGTCATTTATCTTCATGCAAACCCAATGGAGCTTTGGCATCGCACCAAAGGTGGCGAGGGAAGACCTCTACTTAAAAACGGTGATGCCAAAAAAATCCTAGAGAATTTATATGCGATCCGCGATCCGCTCTACCGCGAAATTGCCGACCATGTGATTGAGACTGGAAAGCCCAGCGTTAATCAACTAGTCAACACCTTAATCATGCAGCTTGAACTTTCTGCTTAAATACATTGGCACTATGATGAAAACACTTGAAGTTAATCTTGGCAATCGCAGTTACCCAATTTATATTGGTACAGATTTGATTGATCAAGCAAGCTTATTTAGCGCTTGTGAAAAAGCGACCTCTATCTATATTGTTAGTAACACTACGGTTGCTCCGCTTTATGCTGAACGCCTCAGCAAAACACTCAGCACCTTTGGTAAACCAGTTAGGACAATTGTTCTGCCTGATGGTGAGTCATATAAGGACTGGAAAAATCTCCAACTGATTTTTGATGACCTTTTAAAGTTTGGAGCTGATCGCCAAACCATGTTAGTTGCCTTGGGTGGCGGCGTCATAGGCGATATGACTGGGTTTGCTGCAGCCAGCTTTATGCGCGGCATTCGCTTTATCCAAGTACCCACTACCCTACTTGCACAAGTAGACTCTTCCGTTGGCGGCAAAACTGGCATCAATCACCCGCTTGGTAAAAATATGATTGGCGCCTTTCATCAGCCTGTTGCAGTCATTGCTGACCTGAACACTCTAAAGACCCTTCCGCCAAGAGAACTTTCTGCGGGTCTTGCAGAAGTGGTCAAACATGGCGCTATTGCCGATGCCCAATTCTTGGATTGGATCGAAGCAAATTCAAAAACATTATTGACTTGTGACACTGAAGCCATGGGGCACGCAGTTTTGCGTTCATGCGAAATTAAATCTGCAGTGGTATCTGCCGATGAAAGAGAAGGCGGCATTCGGGCAACCCTGAACTTTGGACACACCTTTGGTCATGCGATTGAAGCGGGTATGGGTTATGGCGAGTGGCTGCATGGAGAAGCTGTTGGTTGCGGTATGGTGCTCGGGGCAGACTTATCGCGTCGCCTCAATTACATCAGCGAAGCAGACGTTCAGCGGCTCACCAAAATCATTCAATCCATGAATTTACCCATTACACCGCCAAAATTTGGCGCAGAGCGTTATATGGAGCTCATGCAAGTCGATAAAAAAACCGAGGGCGGGCAGATCCGTTACGTTGTTTTAGAAAAAATTGGTAAAGCCCAGATTAAAAGCGTAGATGACGCCCAGGTGATTGAAACATTAAGTGCAACTGGTGCCGCTTAAATTAAGCCAATCTTGACGGCTTGACCTGCCTGAGCGCTCGCAAACTCGGTCAGATCGCTCAACAGCTCTTTTCCTGTTTTGGTGTCGAGCCATAATGGCTTTGCCATAGTGCCAGCCCAGCGATAGTGATATCCACCAGATTTGGCGGCAACCCAAATCTCATGCAAGGGTGGCTGAGTATTGACCACAATGACACTTTTATCCTTAAAGCGAATATTGATGACATTGCCGCCCTGACGCTCAACGTCCAAATCGAGGTCCAAGGCATCATCGGCAGCCTCTAATGCCACCTCTATAGATTGCAATAAATTACTTCCCAGTTGATAAAACTGCTTGTCATCAATGGCTTCTATGTCTGAATTATTTGGATTCATACCGGAGTCCTGCATGCTATATTCAATCATTCGTTTTAGAGACATTCATGATAGCGATTCTTAATAGGACACTCTGCTTTAGCCTTCTAATATCCCTTGTAGGGTGTGGGGTAAGGGGGCCGCTATATTTACCAAATGTACCGCCAGCTCCACCCGCCCCTACAGAGCCAGAAACTAAAGGCAAACTATATCCGCCCCAAACCTATGCTAGCCCAAGCAATTCTTCATCGGCCAAGTAATGACAAGCAAAGCAATTCCTCTCCCTAAGTTATCCGGATTTACCGAGTGCAACGGCAATTGGTATGCCGAAGAAATTCTACTGGCTGATCTAGCAAAAGAATTTGGCACGCCGCTATATGTCTATAGCAAAAAAGCGCTCACTGAAGCTTACCAAGCATATGACAAAGCTTGCATTGATCCGCAAGGTAAGCGCCGTGCACGTGTGCACTATGCGATGAAAGCAAATAGTAATTTAGCGGTAATTGATTGCTTTAAAAAATTGGGCGCCGGATTTGATTTGGTCAGCGGCGGTGAATTAGCTCGGGCCTTAGCGATTGGCGCTGACCCCAAAAGCTTAGTCTTTGCTGGTGTTGGTAAATCTGCTGATGAGATAGCTGCTGCGCTACAAGCCGGTGTTAAGTGCATCAACGTTGAATCCATTGCCGAACTTCACCAAATTAATCGTGTTGCGACAAAGCTCAACTGTCGCGCCCCAATTTCTATACGTGTCAATCCTGATGTAGATGCACAAACCCATCCCTATATTTCTACTGGGCTCAAGGGTAATAAATTTGGCATTGCATATCACGAGGTTTTAAAAACCTATCGTGAAGCATCACAACTTTCTCAAATAGATGTTGTGGGCATTGATTGCCATATTGGTTCGCAGATCACTACTACCGCGCCCTATTTGGATGCCTTAGATAAGGTATTGGATCTCGTGGCGCAATTGAAAAAAGAAGGCATTGTTATTCACCATCTCGATCTTGGTGGTGGCCTAGGTATTTCTTATAGCGATGAAACTCCCCCAGATATTACTGACTTTACGAATACCTTATTGAATCGAGTGGCTGAGCGCGGCTTTGGTCACTTAGATGTTGTACTTGAGCCAGGCAGGTCATTGGTAGGCAATGCTGGCGTGCTTCTAACGACGGTTGAGTATCTCAAGCCTGGTGCTGAGAAAAACTTTTGCATCGTTGATGCGGCGATGACTGAACTCATGCGACCCGCCCTTTATGAGGCCCATCACGGAATAGTGCCCGTACAAAAGAAGGCAACAAAAGCCTTAACCTATGACATCGTTGGCCCTGTTTGCGAATCTGGCGACTGGCTGGGAAGAGATCGTCATCTTGCAGTGGAAGAAGGCGATCTTCTGGCTATTCTGTCAACTGGTGCTTATGGTTTTGTAATGGCATCCAACTACAACACACGCCCTAAACCTGCAGAGATTATGGTTGACGGAAAAAATGCTTACGTGATTCGCGCCCGGGAAAAAACTTCTGACTTGTTTTCATCGGAAACAGTTTTACCAAATTAACAAATAGCAGTCGGAGAGAATTTAAAAACTCTATAAAATTTTAGGCAACAAAAAACCCCGCTGAAGTAGCGGGGTTTTGTTTGAATGCTTTAGCTAATTAATGCAAACCTGCGATGTAGTCAACTACTGCTTTCATTTCTTGATCCGAAAGCTTAGAAGCAATCGTTGTCATTTGACTGCTGTTTGTGCGAACACCTTCACGGAAAGCTAGCAACTGGGCATTATTGTATTCAGCCCATTGACCACCAAGGAGTGGATACTGAGCAGGAATTCCAGCGCCTGTTGGGCTGTGGCAGGCAGCACAAGCTGGAACGCCTTTTGCTGCAATACCACCGCGATAAATGCTTTGACCCAAAGCGATTGTTGCTTTATCTTGAGCAACGCCCTGGGAGATTGGCTGCTTAGCTAAAAAAGCTGAAATATTTTGCATATCTTGCTGAGTCAAATTAGCCGCCATACCCATCATGATTGGATTTGCGCGAGTACCTTCTTTAAAGTTTTTCAACTGCTTTGTGAGGTATGCAGCATGCTGAGCGGAAAGCTTTGGCCATGTTCCAATCGCACTTTGACCTTTAGGGCCATGGCAAGTGATACAGGCGGTTACGCCACGAGTGGCATCGCCATTTGAATACAGCGCTTCACCCGCAGCTGGATCAACCTTGGGTTTACCTGGAACTTCTGCTTTAGCTTCTGGAGCAGCTGCCATAGGAGCAGCAACATCAGTAGCAAAAACTGTACCGGATACGCCGATCAGAGCGAAAATGGAAAGGGCCGCAAAACCAGCCCGTAAGCCAGTTAATTTGGAGATTTGAGAGGTTTGACGCATTATGTTTACCTTGGCAAAAATTCCTAAAAGTGTTTGGGCCCTGCATTTACAACTTTTTACCCAACACCATGAGATATTTCATGATTTTGCGTGATTTTACAATAGCTTCTCGACATGTCTAAACTCTTTCAAGCCCGCTTCGCCACCACAGTCAATGACACCCATTGCCTGCCTGCCACCCAGCTTCGTGAGGTAGCCTTTGCTGGACGCTCAAATGCGGGTAAATCTAGCGCCATAAACGTCCTTTGCAACCAAAAAAGGCTAGCATTTGCCAGTAAAACGCCTGGTCGCACGCAACATATCAATTATTTCGGCCTTTTTGCCAAGGACGACCTTCTGGCTTATTTGGTGGATTTACCTGGTTATGGCTACGCAGCCGTGAATCATGAGACCAAATACCACTGGAATGCCCTCCTAAGCGACTATTTACAGGAGCGGGAGCAGCTAGTGGGCATGGTGCTCATCGTAGACTCAAGGCGTGGCATCACAGAACTGGATCAGCAAATGATTCAGTGGTTTGTTCCTACTGGCAAGCCAATCCACGTTTTACTCAGTAAATGCGACAAACTCAACAAAAGTGAGTGCAAACACGTTTTGGAGGCGGTACGCAAACAATTGCAACAATATGACCCAGCTTTGCCCGATGGCAATGGTGAGTCTAAGCAACTTACGGCACAATTATTTTCAAGTACCAAACGCATTGGTCTTGAAGAGGCCGACAATATTGTTATTAAATGGTTATTTGAAGCAGAGACTAAAGAAGATGAAATCACCAGTTAACTCATTGCTTAATTTTCCGGGACACCGTCCTCGTCGCATGCGTCGTGATGATTGGTCGCGTCGCTTAATGCAAGAGAACGGTGTTTCTCCAAGTGATTTAATCTACCCAGTCTTTTTACTTGAAGGCCAAGGCAAATCAGAAGCGGTCGCCTCAATGCCCGGCGTTAATCGTGTATCTTTAGATCAACTCTTTCCAGTTGCACAAGAGTGTGTGGATTTAGGAATTCCTGTTCTTGCACTTTTCCCAGTAATTGATGCCGCACTAAAAACGCCCGAAGGTAAAGAGGCATTTAATCCAAACGGCCTCATTCCAAATGCAGTTCGTGAACTTAAAAAACGCTTCCCAAATCTAGGCATCATGACAGACGTAGCACTTGATCCATACACAAGTCATGGTCAAGATGGCGTGCTGGATGAACAAGGACGAATTCTTAATGATGAGACGACTGCGATCTTAGTAAAACAAGCCATCACTCAAGCTGAGGCTGGTGTCGATATTGTTGCACCATCAGACATGATGGATGGTCGCATTGGAAAAATTCGCGATGCGCTTGAGCAAAAGAAATTGATTCACACTCGTATCATGGCGTATTCAGCGAAATATGCTTCGGCTTTTTATGGCCCATTTAGGGATGCGGTAGGCTCTGCAAAAAATCTTGGTAAGGCCGATAAAAAAACATACCAAATGGATTGCGCCAATGGGGACGAGGCTTTGCGGGAGGTTGCTCTTGATATTAGCGAAGGTGCAGACATGGTGATGGTTAAGCCTGGCATGCCTTACTTAGATATCGTACGCCGTGTAAGAGAAGAATTTAATTACCCCACTTACGCTTACCAAGTTAGCGGGGAATACGCCATGCTGAAAGCTGCCGCGCAAAATGGTTGGTTAGATCACGATGCAGTCATGATGGAATCTCTACTTGCATTTAAGCGTGCCGGTGCTGATGGCATTCTTACTTACTTTGCACTTGATGCAGCACGTCTAATTAAAGCATCCAATAACTAATTAAATAAATAGTTACTTTATAGATGCGTTAGTTTTTCAATACATTCTTTAGGCGTTCAATAAAACGCTGTGGCGGCATATAGCCAATTACCCGTTGATCTTTTAGCTCTTCTAAATTTTGATTAAAGATCAAAATTCCTGGGGGACCAAACAGACCAAAGCGTTTAAGCAATGCTTGGTTCTCAGAGCTGTTTCTAGTAACGTCAGCTTGTAATAAAACAAATTGCTTAAGCTCATTACTCACTTCTGGGTTTGCGAATGTACTAACTTCCATTTCTTTGCAGCTGATACACCAGTCTGCATAGAAATCAAGGAGCACCAATTTCTTCTCTTCCTTAGCTTTACTTAATTGCGCATCCAATTCAGCAGGGGAATGAATCACTACGAAAGATAAATCACCAACTTGATGAATACTTTGTCCATTAATCGTTTTTACAGATCCAACGGGCTCATTTTTCTGAATTAAAGGAGAGGCAATCCAAGCAGCAGTAGCAACCAATAAAACGCCCAAAGTGCGCTGCAACCAAACCATCCAAATGCCGGTGGATGGAATCAAAATCCGAGCTTCAATGGCAATAAAGAGCAATGGCAGACCCATTCCTAAGGCCATTACAAAGAGTAAGCCTGCGCCTAGACTCATGGACCCGGTTTGCGCAATAAAAGCCAACACGCCCGCTAACGGGGCGGTTATGCATGGACTAGCCACTAAGGTAGAAATACCGCCCAAGGCAAAAGCACCAAATACGCTACCGCCCTTTTGACGACCTGCGAGCTTATCGACATGGTGATGCCATGATTGCGGCAAACGCAGGTCATATAAACCAAACAAGCTTCCCGAAAGGGCCAGAAGCAATAAGGCAAATGCAGCCAATGCGAAGGGGCTTTGCAAAGCCCTTTGTACACTCCCGCCAAGGGCTGCCATGAGTACTCCTGCCAGAGCGTAGACCAATGCCATACCCAATACATATGCGAGCGCCAGGATGCTGGCTCGCCCCTTAGAGATCGCTTTGCCACCCTCAGCGCCAAAGATGACAGTCGACAAAATGGGCAACATTGGAAGCACGCAGGGCGTAAATGCCAATGCAAGCCCCAAGACAAAAAAGGCTAGAAATAAATAAGTAGTTGAAGTGCTTTCCAAAAAGCGGCCAATTGCATTGACATCATCTCTTTCACGCCATAAATCCGTCAAGCTAAATTGACTATTTTCCTGAGAACTACCAGAAGCAGCAGCATCCAAAATATCAGGAATGGGCCCTGCCCTTACCCCAGGCCCAGTAAGCAAAAATTTTAACGTCATTGGTGGGTAGCAAATACCAGCTTCAGCGCAACCTTGAAGAGTTACTTCAACATGAATCGGCTTTCCAACAATAGGCTTTATATCCAAAAACACCAAGAAGGGCCCTTTGTAAACTTGCAACTTTTTCTGAAAAGTTTCATCAAACTTTTCTATCCCTAATGGCAATAAAGGTCTTGATTTAATTAGCTTTCCGGCCTGTATACCTGCTTCGAACTTAAGAGATTCTTGATAGATGTAGTAGCCCTTAGCGGGCAAAAGCTCTATTTCAATTTGATTAGAGTTTTCAATCCAAGTGGCCTCTGCTCGAAATGCTTTTTCTGGCGGCAAGAAATCTTGGGCAGCAAAAACTGGTGCAGACAAGAATAGGAGTAAGGCAAAGATCTTTGCCAGAAATGAATAGATTCTCATTGCTTCGAATTTATCTCAGAACTAACCCACTGGCCATATTGCTGCTCACAGTGCTTCGGTGAAAAAGCCAAAATCTCTGGAAGTTCATAGGGATGACTTTCTTTTATGAAGCTGCAAATTTCTTCCCATAGATGGGGCACAGTTTTTGCAGACAAAAGCACTTCTTGCTCTTCACAAATTTTGCCTTCCCAGCGATAGATGGAATACAGACCCTCGCTAATTTGAACGCAGGCCGCAAGATGGCCGTCTACCAAGCTCCTAGCCAAGGCTCTAGCCGCCTCCAAATTGGGCAGGCTGGTGACAACCACCAAAAGGCTATCGGTTTTAGTTGGGGAGTTTTGAGGCATGCTGTATTTATAACCTGTAAATGAAAAAAGCCAGACCGAAGCCTGGCTTTTTACCCTAACTGCGAGACTTAAGCCTCTTCAGCTACAACTGCTGTTTCATCAACTTCTGGGCGATCTACCAACTCAACCAAAGCCATTGGTGCATTATCGCCATGGCGGAAGCCAAACTTCAAAATACGAAGGTAGCCGCCTGGACGTGTTGCGTAACGTGGGCCTAGCTCTGTGAAGAGTTTGGCTACGATATCGCGATCACGTGTGCGATTGAATGCTAAGCGGCGGTTTGCTAAGTTGTCTTTTTTACCTAAGGTAATCAAAGGCTCAACAACCATGCGCAATTCTTTTGCTTTTGGCAAAGTCGTTTTAATGACTTCGTGCTCCAAAAGTGAATTGGACATGTTGCGCAGCATCGCTAGGCGATGTGATGATGTTCTGTTTAGTTTGCGTAAGCCGTTTCCGTGACGCATGATGCTTCCTTTCTAATTATTTCTCGAGGTTAGCTGGAGGCCAGCTTTCGAGTTTCATGCCAAGACTTAAGCCACGAGCCGCTAAAACATCTTTAATTTCATTCAAAGATTTACGACCTAGATTAGGCGTCTTCAACAATTCATTCTCTGTACGTTGAATCAAGTCACCAATGTAGTAAATGTTCTCAGCCTTCAAGCAGTTTGCAGAGCGCACTGTGAGCTCGAGATCATCAACCGGACGCATCAACATTGGATCAACCATTGATGAGCGGCTTGGTGCTAAATCACCAGAAACTTCGCTGCTTTCGAGGGCCGCGAATACAACCAATTGATCAACCAAGATGCTAGCTGCTTGACGAATAGCTTCTTCAGGAGATAACACACCGTTTGTTTCGATAGTCATTACCAAACGATCGAGGTCAGTACGTTGCTCAACACGAGCAGACTCAACGGCATAGCTAACACGGCTTACTGGGCTGAATGAAGCATCGAGAACGATACGACCAATAATCTTTGTTGTTTCGTCGCTGTACTGACGTACGTTACCTGGTACATAACCACGGCCTTTTTCAACCTTGATTTGCATGTCCAACTTACCACCAGCTGACAAGTGAGCGATCACATGATCAGGGTTCATGATTTCTACATCATGTGGCAAGTCGATATCTTTAGCTGTAACAACGCCGGGACCTTCTTTACGCAAATTGATAGTAACTTCATCGCGTGACTGCAACTTAAATACAATACCTTTGAGGTTCAACAAGAGATTTACTACGTCCTCTTGAACTCCATCTAATGTGGAGTACTCATGAACAACACCAGCAATAGCTACTTCAGTTGGCGCATAACCAACCATCGAGGACAATAGTACACGACGTAATGCATTTCCGAGTGTGTGGCCATAGCCACGCTCGAACGGCTCCATAACAACCTTAGCTTGGTTGGCGGTAAGCGCTTCAACAGAAATAATCTTTGGCTTGAGCAAATTTGTTTGCATATTTTTTCCTTGAGAGTGCCTAATTAGCGTGAATACAATTCAACGATCAAACTTTCATTAATTTCACCGCTAATATCTTCGCGGTCAGGCACTTGCTTAAATGTTCCCTCGAGCTTAGCTGCATCAACTGAAACCCAAGTAACAGGTGCCATTTGTCCAACCAAATTGAGTGATTCTGTAATACGCGCTTGCTTCTTCGCTTTTTCACGAATGGCAACTACATCACCAGGCTTAACCTGAATAGATGGGATATTTACTGGGCTGCCATTGAGCAAGATTGCACAGTGAGAAACCAACTGACGTGCTTCAGCACGAGTAGAACCAAAGCCCATACGATAAACAACGTTATCAAGACGTGACTCTAACAACTGAAGCAACATCGAGCCTGTATTTCCCTTGCGACGCTCAGCTTCAGCAAAATAACGACGGAACTGACGCTCTAAAATTCCATACATACGCTTAACCTTTTGCTTTTCACGCAATTGATTACCGTAATCAGATGTTCTTGAGCCAGATGTACGGCCATGTTGACCAGGCTTAGTATCTAACTTGCACTTGTCTGACAGGGCGCGACGTGCGCTCTTTAAAAATAAGTCGGTACCTTCCCGACGTGCTAATTTGGCCTTAGGCCCTAAGTAACGTGCCACGATGCTTTCCTTTCTTTGCCGCAGTCTTACGACCGACGGTGAGTTCGCCCATTAAATCAGGCGAACAGTGGGCTTTAATAAAAAACTACTAAAACTTGTACTGCCAACTTCCTAGCTTAGATACGACGACGCTTAGGAGGACGGCAACCATTGTGTGGAACTGGAGTTACGTCTTGAATCTCAGTGATCTTGATACCCAATGAGTTCAATGCACGAACTGCTGATTCACGACCT
Source organism: Polynucleobacter sp. UB-Tiil-W10 (assembly GCF_018881605.1). Lineage (GTDB taxonomy): Bacteria > Pseudomonadota > Gammaproteobacteria > Burkholderiales > Burkholderiaceae > Polynucleobacter. The sequence goes on along the minus strand of NZ_JACVPZ010000001.1, from coordinate 921,261 downwards.
GGGCCTGGGCCTTTGATCTGAACTTCCAAGTTCTTGATGCCGCATTCAACAGCAGCTTTACCAGCAACTTCAGCAGCTACCTGAGCAGCAAAAGGTGTTGATTTACGTGAGCCTTTAAAACCCTGTCCACCAGATGTTGCCCATGAAAGCGCATTACCTTGGCGATCAGTGATCGTAATAATGGTGTTATTAAAAGAAGCGTGAACGTGTGCAATACCGTCAGCAACGTTCTTTTTAACCTTCTTACGTGCGCGCTGTGAAGCTGCAGAAGCGGATTGTTGTTTTGCCATGTCAATAAACTTTCTTGATTATTTCTTCAGTTGCACGCCAGACTTACGCGGGCCCTTGCGGGTACGAGCGTTAGTCTTAGTACGTTGACCACGTACAGGCAAGCCCTTACGATGACGAACGCCACGGTAGCAACCTAAGTCCATCAAACGCTTGATGCTCATAGTTACTTCACGACGAAGGTCACCTTCAGTAATGAATTTACCTACTTCATCACGCAACTTTTCCAAGTCACCGTCAGTAAGGTCTTTAACTTTTTTGTCGATTGCAACACCTGTGGTTTCACAAATTTTGCGAGCACGAGTAGTGCCGATGCCAAAAATTGCTGTTAAACCAATAACAGTATGTTGATGATTTGGGATATTTACCCCAGCGATACGTGCCATGAGATTTCCTCTTAATTAACCAGATCAGCCTTGACGCTGCTTATGACGTGCGTCTGAAGAACAGATCACGCGAACAACGCGTTTGCGCTTAATGATCTTGCAATTTCTGCAAATACACTTAACGGATGCTAAAACTTTCATAACTCACCTCTAAAAAAATAGGTACTTCTTAATCTTTACTTCGCGCGGAAAATGATTCTGGCACGCGTTAGGTCGTAAGGAGTCATCTCCACCGTCACCTTGTCTCCCGGCAAAATACGGATGTAATGCATCCGCATCTTTCCAGAAATGTGCCCTAGAACCACATGTCCATTTTCTAGCTTCACGCGAAACATCGCGTTCGGCAAATTCTCTACAACTTCTCCCGCCATCTGAATTACATCGTCTTTAGACATTCAGTTAAGCGCCCATCTTAAAGTTAGCCTTCTTCATCAAAGAGCCGTATTGCTGTTGCATAACGAATGACTGAACTTGAGCCATGAAATCCATTGCAACAACAACAATAATCAACAATGAAGTACCGCCGAAATAAAACGGCACGTTGTACTTTAAGACCAAGAATTCTGGCAACAAGCAAACCAGAACCATATAAATAGCACCGGCCAATGTCAGGCGTACCAAGATCTTGTCGATATATCGACCTGTCTGATCGCCAGGACGAATACCCGGAACAAAAGCACCACTCTTCTTCAAATTCTCAGCAGTCTCGCGGCTGTTAAATACCAGTGCGGTATAGAAGAAACAGAAGAAAATAATCGCAGCTGCATACAAAATGGTGTACACAGGCTGACCTGGTGCCAAAGTAGCTGCCAAATCCTTAATAATCCTACTGAACATATTCGTTGGCTCACCTGAAGTAAACCAGCCAGCAATAGTTGCAGGGAACAGAATGATTGAAGAAGCAAAGATCGGAGGAATTACACCTGCCATATTTAACTTCAACGGGAAGTAAGAAGACTGCCCACCGTAAATCTTGTTACCAACTTGACGCTTAGCGTAGTTCACCAAGATACGACGCTGACCGCGCTCTACAAACACCACAAAATAAGTCACTGCTACGCAAATAACAACGATAAGCAATGCAGAAATAATATTCATTGAGCCGGTACGAACCAGCTCCAACAAGCTGGCCAACGCGTTTGGCAAGCCAGAAACAATGCCACCAAAAATAATGATGGAGATACCGTTACCTAAACCACGCTCAGTAATTTGCTCACCAAGCCACATCAAGAACATCGTGCCAGTAACTAAAGTCACTACAGTATTCAACTCAAACATCAAGCCTGGATTAATTACCAAGCCTGGTTGAGCTTGTAATGCCACGGAAATACCCAATGCTTGGAAAGTAGCCAAGAACACGGTACCGTAACGAGTGTATTGAGTAATCTTGCGTTGACCTGCTTGGCCTTCTTTTTTCAAAGACTCCAAGGAAGGAACAACAATCGTCATTAACTGCATGATGATCGATGCAGATATGTAAGGCATGATGCCCAGAGCAAATACAGTGAAGCGAGATAAAGCGCCGCCTGAAAACAAGTTGAACATTCCCAAAATGCCGTCTTTTTGACCCGAGAACAACTGTGCCAGTTGGTCCGGATCAATTCCAGGAACTGGAATATGAGCACCTAAACGGAACACGAGCAAAGCCAACACCAGGAAGATTAAGCGTTGGCGTAATTCGCCAAACTTGCCGCCTGATGCTGCAGTGTTTGCGTTATTGGTAGGTGCTAAAGCCATATCTACTAAAAGACCTATTAAACCAATTCAACCAATTTACCGCCAGCTGCTTCAATAGCTGCTTTAGCGCCGGCAGTTGCTGTGATGCCCTTGAGGGTTACAGCAATCTTGAGTTCGCCAGTCTTAATAACCTTAACTGCATTGATTTGTTCACTAGCAAAACCGTGAGCCTTCAATACCAATAGGTCAACTTCTGGCAAATTGATTTTTGCTAAGTCGTTCAAAGTAATTTGACCAACATGACGACGTGTCAAAGACACGAAACCACGCTTTGGCAAACGACGATACATAGGCATCTGACCGCCTTCAAATCCGACCTTGTGGAAACCACCTGAGCGGGATTTTTGACCTTTGTGACCACGGCCAGCAGTTTTACCAAGACCAGAACCAATGCCGCGACCAACGCGACGACGGTTTTTCTTGGAGCCTTCTGCAGGTTTAATTGTATTGAGTTGCATATTCTTCGCCTATTTACTTGCTAGTTATTAGCCAACGACTTTAACTAGATAAGAAACTTTATTAATCATGCCGCGAACAGCTGGAGTGTCTTCCAATTCAGAAACTGAATTGATGCGACGAAGGCCTAGGCCTCGAACAGTTGCACGGTGGCTTTCGCGTGTACCGATCAAGCTGCGTACTAATTGCAGTTTGACTTTGGAGTTAGATGTTGTCATTTATAGATTCCTAATCTTTTGGTCTTAGCCGAGAATCTCTTCAACTGACTTGCCGCGCTTAGCAGCAATTTCAGCAGGAGTACTCATCTTGCTCAAACCATCAATCGTTGCACGAACCAAGTTGTATGGGTTTGTAGAGCCAAGTGACTTAGCAACCACGTTAGTTACACCCATTACGTCGAAAATCGCGCGCATTGGGCCGCCAGCAATAATTCCAGTACCGTCTTTAGCTGGTGAGATTAAAACGCGTGATGCGCCATGCTGACCAGTAACCGTGTGCTGCAAAGTACCTTTACGCAAAGTTACTTTGATCATCTTGCGACGTGCTTCGTCCATTGCCTTTTGAACAGCAACTGGAACTTCTTTTGATTTGCCTTTACCCATGCCGATGCGGCCATCGCCATCGCCAACTACAGTGAGTGCAGCGAAGCCGAGAATACGACCACCCTTAACCACTTTAGTTACACGATTAACAGCAATCATCTTCTCGCGAAGACCATCATCACGCTCTTCGTTTTGCATCTTAGTTTGCATTTTTGCCATGTTTTTTCCTAAACCCTATTAGAACTTCAGGCCGGCTTCACGCGCAGCTTCAGCTAAGGCCTTAATACGGCCGTGGTAACGATGACCGGAACGATCGAAAGCAACATCAACAATGCCTGCCTTAACAGCACGCTCAGCAACTAACTTGCCGATTTGTTTTGCCGCTTCAGCGTTGCCGCCGTTTTTGATCGCTTGGCGCAAATCTTTTTCCATTGTTGAAGCAGCTGCTACAACCTTGGTTCCGCATGGGCTATAAACCTGAGCAGAAATATGAGTATTGCTACGGATAACTGTTAAGCGATTTGCCAATGCTTCAGCAATGCGAATACGAGTCTGCCTAGCGCGTCTTTGTCTGGATTCGTCTTTATTCATTTTCTAATCTCGCTTACTTCTTCTTAGTTTCTTTCAGATGCACAACCTCATCCACGTAGCGAACACCTTTGCCTTTATATGGCTCTGGTGAACGGTATGCGCGAACTTCAGCTGCGACCTGGCCAACCTGCTGCTTGTTGGAACCTTTGATAATGATTTCAGTTTGAGTTGGAGTCTCAGCCTTCACACCCTTTGGCAGGTTGTAAATAATGTCGTGTGAGAAACCTAACTGCAATTTCAATGTTTCGCCTTGAGCAGCAGCACGGTAACCAACGCCTACCAAGCTGAGCTTGCGCTCAAAACCAGCAGTTACGCCAACAACCATATTGTTTACTAAAGCACGTGCTGTACCTGACTGTGCACCAGCTTCTGGTGAATCGTTATTTAAAACAACTGTCAATACGCCATCTTCTTGTTTCAAACCAACAGAAGGATGCAAGTTGTGTGTCAAAGTACCCAATGGGCCTTTAACAGTAACGTTTGCACCGTTGATGCTGATTTCAGCGCCTTTAGGAACTGTAATTGGTGATTTACCTACGCGGGACATATTTCGCTCCTTAAGCTACGTAGCAAATAACTTCGCCGCCCACGCCTGTTGCACGTGCTTTACGGTCTGTCATTACGCCTTGAGGGGTTGAAATAATTGCAATGCCCAAGCCATTCATTACCTCTGGAATGTCATGACGGCCTTTATAGATACGTAGACTTGGTGTTGATACACGGTCAATACGCTCAATAACAGGACGGCCTGCATAGTATTTGAGATCGATGTGTAGCACTGGCTTAGCTGCTTCACCTTTGATTTCAAAACTTTCGATATAGCCTTCATCTTGCAAAACTTTTGCGATGGCTACTTTAACTTTTGACGACGGCATCAAGACTACGGGTTTCTGCACTGCTTGCGCATTGCGGATCCTTGTCAACATGTCGGCGATTGGATCGCTGATACTCATGAGTTCTCCTAATTCTTTCGCCGCTTACCAGCTGGCCTTGGTTAAACCGGGGATTTCGCCACGGAAGGCGATTTCACGAATCTTGCTACGAGCCAAACCGAATTTACGGAATGTGCCACGTGGGCGACCGGTTAATGAACAACGATTTCTTTGACGAATCGGGCTTGCGTTACGTGGAAGTGCCTGTAGCTTCAAGCGAGCTTCATAGCGCTCTTCATCGCTGCGTGATTGATCAGCAATGATCGCTTTGAGTTCCGCACGCTTGGCAGCGTACTTCTCTACAGTTTTTGCGCGCTTATTCTCGCGCTCAATTAGGGATAGTTTTGCCACGTTAGCCTCTTAATTGCGGAAAGGGAATTTGAATGCCGCCAACAAAGCTTTTGCTTCTTCGTCGGTTTTAGCAGTCGTCGTAATACTGATATTGAGACCACGGAGGGCATCAATCTTGTCGTATTCGATTTCAGGGAAAATGATCTGTTCTTTAACGCCGATGTTGTAGTTACCGCGGCCGTCAAATGCTTTCCCGGAAATACCGCGGAAGTCACGAACGCGTGGCAATGCAACAGTAACGAAACGATCCAAAAATTCGTACATGCGTGCACCACGCAATGTCACCATGGCACCGATTGGGTAGCCTTGACGAATTTTGAAACCTGCAATCGCTTTTTTAGCTTTAGTCACAACAGGCTTTTGGCCAGCAACTTTAGTTAAATCACCAACTGCATTTTCGATAATTTTCTTGTCGTTCACTGCATCACCCAAGCCCATATTTAGGGTTACCTTAGTGATACGTGGAACTTCCATTACAGATTTGTAACCAAATTTGGCGATCAAATCAGCAACGACTTTAGCTTGATAGTGTTCTTGAAAACGTGTGCTCATAATTTCTCCGTGCCCCTTATGCGCTTAAAGTTGCGCCAGTAGTTTTCAGGAAACGTTGCTTTTTACCGTCCACGAGTTTGATACCAACACGTGATGGTTTGCCGTTACCGTCAACCACAGCCACATTAGAAATGTGAACAGGCATCGTCTTGTCAATCATGCCGCCAGTAACTCCGGCTGCAGGATTTGGCTTAACGCTCTTTTTATAAATGTTTACGCCTTCGATCACTAACTTGTTCTCGAGAACGGCTGTAACAGTTCCTTGCTTGCCCTTATCGCGGCCAGTCAACAGAACTACGGAATCACCTTTACGAATCTTTTTCATATCAGCCTCTTAAATAACTTCGGGGGCGAGAGAAACGATCTTCATGAACTTTTCAGTACGCAACTCGCGCGTCACTGGTCCAAAGATACGTGTGCCAATTGGCTCTAACTTAGCGTTGAGCAATACCGCAGCGTTGCCATCGAACTTAATCAATGAACCATCTGGACGGCGAACACCCTTAGCAGTTCTCACTACTACGGCGTTATAAATATCACCTTTTTTAACACGGCCACGTGGAGCAGCAGACTTAACGCTGACTTTGATGACATCACCGATACTGGCGTAACGTCGCTTAGAGCCGCCCAATACCTTGATGCACAACACTTCACTGGCGCCTGTGTTATCGGCAACCTGTAATCTACTTTCGGTTTGTATCATTTCTAATCCCCAACTTATTGGCCAAAGGCAAACAGTCTTGGTTCCGTCTATGGGTTTTAACGAAAGCTAAAACCCGGAATTAATGAAAAACACTGCTTCTCCAATAAAACCAGAGAAGCCTTCTATTCTACTACGTAAAACAGGGATTTGGGAAAAAACTTCGCCAAAATCCCTAATATTTCTTTAAATACCCTTTGAAGCCTCAACTAAACGGGTCACTACCCAAGATTTAGTGCGTGAAATTGGCTTAGATTCAGCAATTTCAACGGTATCACCCATCTTGTATGTGCCAGCTTCGTCGTGGGCATGGTACTTTTTGGACTGGCCAACGTACTTACCAATCACTGGATGCTTAACTTGACGCTCAACTAATACCGTCACAGTTTTTTGCATTTTGTCGCTAACAACGCGGCCCACTAATGTGCGGCGTAAGGGTTTAGATAATTCTGTCATATCCCTTTTTCCTTATTTCTGTGCAGTCTTTTGGGCAATAAAAGTCTTCACACGAGCGATGTCGCGCTTATTTTTACCCAATTGGCTAGTATTTGTGAGTTGCTGAGTGCCTTTTTGCATGCGGAGTTTGAAACCGGTCTTAAGCAACTCGGTTAACTCTGCATTTAAAGCTGTCAGATCTTTTGAAGCTAATTCTGTATTTTTCATAATCTCTATCCCGATCAACCTAAGTGGCGAATCACGAAAGTAGTCTGTAAAGGCAACTTAGCAGCAGCAAGCTTGAAAGCTTCACGCGCCAATTGCTCATCAACACCGTCCATCTCGTAGAGCACTTTGCCTGGTTGAATTTCAGCTACGTAGTACTCTGGATTACCTTTACCGTTACCCATACGTACTTCAGCAGGTTTTTGTGAAATTGGCTTATCTGGGAAAATGCGAATCCAAATACGGCCACCACGTTTAATGTGACGAGTCATAGCACGACGTGCTGACTCGATTTGACGAGCAGTCAAACGACCACGGCCAACGGCCTTCAATCCAAAGTCACCAAAGGCTACAGAACTACCGCGTGTTGCCACGCCAGTGTTACGGCCTTTTTGTTCCTTACGATACTTGCGACGCTTTGGTTGTAGCATGCTTACTCTCCTGACTTCTGCGTATCTGCGGCTGGTGTTTCAACCTTGCGCACACGCTTTACTGCTGGCTTAGCAGCAACTAATGGCTTGTCTGTGCCAGCAGCTGGTTTACGAGCAGCTGTTTTGCTTGGGGCACGACGAGTTTTCTTTTCTTCGGCAGTTGGCTCAGCAGATGGAGCAGCCACTTGAGCTTCAGCACCGCGACCTAATGTATCACCTTTGTAAACCCAAACTTTTACACCGATGATGCCGTATGTAGTTTCAGCTTCTGATGTTGCGTAATCAATATCAGCCTTCAATGTATGAAGTGGAACGCGACCTTCGCGATACCATTCACGACGAGCAATCTCAGCACCATTCAAACGACCAGAAGACATGATCTTGATGCCTTGAGCGCCAAGACGCATAGCATTTTGCATTGCACGCTTCATTGCGCGACGGAACATGATGCGCTTTTCGAGTTGCTGAGTAATTGAATCGGCGATCAATTGCGCATCAACCTCTGGCTTACGAATTTCTTCGATATTCACGTGAACTGGAACACCCATGCGCTTTTGTAATTCGCGACGGAGTACTTCAATATCTTCGCCTTTTTTGCCGATTACAACGCCTGGACGTGAGCTATAAATAGTGATGCGTGCGTTCTTAGCAGGACGCTCAATCACTACTTTACTTACGGATGCATTCTTCAACTTCTTCTTCAGATAGATGCGGACATCAACGTCCTCTTTCAACATCTTAGCGAAGTCAGTATTGTTTGCATACCAACGTGATGTCCAATTCTTCGTTACCGCGAGTCGGAATCCGGTGGGGTTTATCTTTTGGCCCATATTTTTCCTTAGTTACTCAAGGTCACGCTAATGTGACAAGTTTGTTTTTCAATTTGATTGCCACGACCCTTAGCGCGTGCGGTAAAGCGCTTCAAAGAAGTGCCTTTATCAACAATAATTGCTGAAACCTTGAGCTCATCAATATCAGCACCTTTATTGTGTTCAGCGTTGGCCACTGCGGACTCAACAACTTTTTTCACAATGAAGGCAGCTTTCTTGGGGCTGAAATTCAAAATGTTTAATGCGCGAGCAATCGGCAAACCACGAATTTGGTCGGCGACCAAACGTGTCTTTTGCGCAGAAATGCGGGCACCCTTGTGAATAGCTTTAACTTCCATCATCATCCCCTTACTTCTTCGTTACTTTCTTGTCAGCAGCGTGACCTTTGAAAGTACGGGTCAAGGCAAATTCGCCTAACTTATGACCCACCATGTTTTCTGATACATATACCGGAACGTGTTGACGACCGTTATGCACAGCAATCGTCAGACCAATAAAGTCTGGGAGGATTGTTGAACGGCGTGACCAAGTTTTGATCGGCTTTTTGTCTTTGTTGGCTTGTGCAACTTCAACTTTTTTTACTAAGCTGGCGTCGCAGAATGGGCCTTTTTTAGCTGAACGTGTCATATCTATTTATCCTTATCGCTTAACGTTTTTGACGACGTTGAACGATCATCGAAGTTGTACGCTTATTGCGACGTGTGCGATAACCTTTGGTTGGAGTGCCCCATGGAGATACAGGTACGCGGCCTTCGCCGGTTCTACCTTCACCACCACCGTGTGGGTGATCTACTGGGTTCATTGCCACACCGCGAACGGTTGGGCGAATACCACGCCAGCGATTTGCACCAGCTTTACCGATAACGCGCAAGCTGTGTTCTTCGTTACCTACTTCACCAATAGTGGCGCGGCAGTCAATCAAAACACGGCGAACTTCACCGGAGCGCAAACGCACCTGGGCGTAAACACCTTCACGAGCTAGCAACACTGCAGAACCACCAGCGGAACGGGCTACTTGAGCACCTTTACCTGGCATGATTTCTACGCAATGAATTGTGCTACCTACAGGAATATTGCGGATTGGCAAATTATTACCAGATTTGATCGGCGCTTCTGAACCGCTCATTAAGGCTTGACCAACAGTCATCCCTTTAGCAGCAAGAATATAGCGACGCTCACCATCAGCAAACACGATCAATGCAATATTTGCACTACGGTTTGGGTCGTATTCCAAGCGTTCAACTTTTGCTGGAATACCATCTTTGTCGTTGCGTTTGAAATCAACAACACGATAGTGATGCTTATGACCACCACCCTTATGACGGGTAGTGATATGACCATTATTGTTACGACCCGCTTTTTGGAATTGTGGCTCTACTAACGCTGCAAAAGGCTTACCTTTATGCAGGTCAGGATTTACCACCTTGACCATTGAACGACGACCTGGTGAGGTCGGTTTTGTCTTCATCAAAGGCATGATTAATTCGCCTCCGCTTCAAAGTTAATTTCTTGACCTGGCTTCAAGCTTACATAGGCCTTCTTAGTGTGGTCACGACGACCTTCAAAACGGCCGTAGCGCTTTGGCTTACCTTTTTGATTCACGATTTGAACTGAGTCAACTTGCACTTTAAAGAGCAATTCAACTGCTTGCTTCACATCGCTCTTGTTTGCGTCGCGAGCTACTTGGAAAACTACTTGTTCGTTTTTCTCTGCAACCATAGTGGCTTTTTCAGAGATCACCGGTCCAAGCAAAACCCTCATCAGGTTGTGATCGTTTTTACGGACTTGGCTCATTTCAGCAACTCCTCAATTTTTGCGATCGCTGCTTTGCTTACCAATACTTTTTTGTATTGAACTAAAGCTAATGGATCAGCGTGCTGTGGCTCACATACAGCAACCTTATGCAAGTTGCGTGAAGCCAAGTACAAATTCTCGCTAACCTGATCAACAATGATCAAGACTGAATCCAATCCCATTGCTTTAACTTTATCAGCTAAAACTTTAGTCTTTGGAGCGTCAAGAGAAAATTGATCAACTACATTCAAACGACCTTCGCGTGCTAACTGAGACAAAATAGATCTCATACCAGCGCGGTACATTTTCTTGTTTACTTTTTGGCTGAAATTCTCTTCTGGAGAATTCGGGAATATACGACCACCTCCACGCCACAGCGGGGAAGAGCTCATACCAGCACGTGCACGACCAGTACCTTTTTGACGCCAAGGTTTCTTGGTAGTGTGCTTAACTTGCTCACGGTCTTTTTGTGCACGGTTACCACTTCGTGCATTAGCTTGGTAAGCCACTACAACTTGGTGTACCAATGCTTCGTTATATTCACGTTCGAATACTTCTGGTGAAGCTTGTACGCCTGCACCTAGAGTACCGTTGTCTTGGAGAAGCTTAAGTTCCATATTCGCTCTCCTTATTTCTTCTTCAACGGTGTTTTAACCGCTGGAGTAACAATAACTTTACCGCCTGGGGCACCTGGAATAGCGCCTTTAACCATGATGAGATTACGTTCTGCATCAATGCGTGCGATGACTAAATTTTGAACTGTTTTGGTAACATCACCCAAGTGACCGGTCATACGCTTACCAGGGAAAACACGACCTGGATCTTGCGCCATACCGATAGAGCCTGGTACGTTATGTGAACGTGAGTTACCGTGGGATGCGCGACCTGAAGCGAAGTGATAACGCTTGATAGTACCTGCGTAGCCCTTACCGATAGAAACGCCCTGTACGTCCACTTTTTGACCAGTAGTAAATGCAGTTTCGGCAGGAATTACTTGTCCTGGCGTCATTTCTGCAATTTTTGCTGCGTCTAATTGGAATTCGTTGAGACCGTTACCAGCCATCACCCCTGCTTTAGCGAAGTGACCAGCCATTGCTTTGGTAACGCGAGTAGCTCTACGTGTGCCATGTGCCAACTGGATAGCATCATAGCCATCAGTTGCCTGGGTCTTGATTTGAGCGATTCTGTTGTCGCTCACGTCAATTACGGTTACAGGGATAGAATCCCCTTCGTCCGTAAATAGACGGGTCATGCCGACCTTGCGGCCGATTAAGCCTAAGCTCATATTCATGCTCCACGCCGACTTCGATTGGTCGGCAAAATTAATTTAAGTGATTTACAAGTAAAAGTACTTCTAAATCAATAAGTTACAACGTTTTTAATGCTAATAAAACCTTAAATTTCGCCCAAATAATTGAGTGAAGCCTTAGATTCTATCCTGAAAAACCAGTCTTGACAAGGGAAAAGACTGGAAATACTGAATTATTGCAACTTAATTTCGACATCCACACCTGCAGGGAGGTCTAATTTCATCAAAGCATCTACAGTTTTCTCAGTAGGATCAATGATGTCCATCAAACGCAAATGGGTACGAATTTCCATCTGGTCGCGTGAAGTCTTGTTTACGTGTGGTGAGCGCAATAAGTCAAAACGCTCAATACGCGTTGGCAAAGGAATTGGGCCCTTAACAACAGCACCAGTACGCTTAGCTGTGTCTACGATTTCAGCAGCAGATTGATCGATCAAACGATAGTCAAAAGCCTTAAGACGAATACGAATTTTTTGGTTTTGCATATTAATTCCAAAGAGCGTTGCGGTGCTGCCGCGTTATATATCTAAAGAGCACGGTGACATCAGCAGCACTGATGTCACCGGTTAGCAAACCGCTAAATATTTTTACTATTTAAAACTTACTACTTAAGCCAAAATCTTTGCAACCACGCCGGCGCCAACAGTACGGCCACCTTCACGGATCGCAAAACGTAAACCTTCTTCCATCGCGATAGGAGCGATGAGCTTTACGGTAATAGAAACGTTATCACCAGGCATTACCATTTCTTTGTCTTTTGGCAACTCGATTGAACCAGTTACGTCCGTGGTACGGAAGTAGAACTGTGGACGATAGTTGTTAAAGAATGGAGTATGACGACCACCTTCATCTTTACCCAAGATGTAAACCTCGGCTGTAAAGTGAGTATGTGGGGTGATTGAACCTGGCTTAGCCAATACTTGGCCGCGCTCAACTTCTTCACGTTTTGTACCGCGTAACAAGATACCAACGTTATCGCCTGCTTGACCTTGGTCGAGCAATTTGCGGAACATTTCAACACCAGTACAAGTTGTCTTGAGTGTTGGCTTGATACCGATGATTTCAATCTCTTCGCCGACTTTAACAATACCGCGCTCGATACGACCAGTCACCACAGTACCGCGACCAGAGATAGAGAACACATCTTCTACTGGCATCAAGAATGCGCCGTCAACAGCACGTTCTGGAGTAGGAATAAATGTATCCAAAGCTTCAGCCAACTTCATGATGGCTTCTTTACCCAATGGGCCTTCGTCGCCTTCAAGAGCTAACTTAGCAGAGCCACGGACGATTGGTGTGTCATCGCCAGGGAATTTGTATTTAGAAAGAAGCTCACGAACTTCCATTTCTACGAGCTCTAATAACTCTTCATCATCAACCATGTCGCACTTGTTCAGGAACACGATGATGTACGGAACACCAACTTGGCGTGCCAAGAGGATGTGCTCACGAGTTTGTGGCATTGGGCCGTCAGCTGCAGAGCAAACTAAAATTGCGCCGTCCATCTGAGCAGCACCAGTAATCATGTTCTTAACGTAGTCAGCATGTCCTGGGCAATCAACGTGAGCATAGTGACGGTTTGCAGTCTCGTACTCAACGTGTGCTGTATTAATCGTAATACCGCGTGCTTTTTCTTCAGGAGCAGCATCGATCTGATCATATGCTTTAGCTTCGCCACCGAATGCTTTAGAAAGCACGGTTGCAATTGCTGCTGTCAATGTGGTTTTACCGTGGTCAACGTGACCGATAGTGCCTACGTTTACGTGCGGTTTTGTCCGCTCAAACTTTTCTTTTGCCATTTTTTTGTCTGCTTTCTTTAGCTAGTCAATATTCAAAATAATGTGGATAAATTACTTCGCTTTAGCAGCCATAACTGCTTCAGCAACGTTCTTAGGTGCTTCGGAATAATGCTTAAATTCCATGGTGTAAGTGGCGCGACCTTGGGTCAACGAGCGCAAGCCAGTTGAGTAACCAAACATCTCTGCCAATGGCACTTCAGCGCGAACAATCTTGCCGCCGCCTGGAATGTCATCCATGCCTTGCAAAATACCGCGACGTGATGAGAGGTCGCCCATTACGTTACCCATGAAATCTTCTGGTGTTTCAACTTCAACAGCCATCATTGGTTCAAGCAACACTGGGGATGCTTTACGCATACCGTCTTTGAAAGCCATCGAACCCGCCATCTTAAATGCGTTTTCGTTGGAGTCAACGTCATGGTATGAACCGAAGAACAAGGTTGCCTTGACATCCACAACTGGATAGCCAGCCAAAATACCGGAGTTCAATGTTTCACGAATACCTTTTTCTACAGCAGGGATGTATTCACGAGGAACTACACCGCCCTTAATGGCGTCAATGAATTCAAAACCTTTACCTGGTGCCTGTGGCTCAAGCTTCAATACAACGTGGCCATACTGACCACGACCACCAGACTGCTTAACGAACTTACCTTCAATTTCTTCGCAGACCTTGCGGATCGTTTCGCGGTATGCAACTTGTGGCTTACCAACAGTTGCTTCAACGCCAAACTCACGACGCATACGGTCAACTAAAATTTCCAAATGGAGCTCGCCCATTCCAGAAATAATAGTTTGGCCAGACTCTTCATCAGTTTTAACGCGGAATGAAGGATCTTCTTGAGCCAAACGATTTAAAGCAAGACCCATTTTTTCTTGGTCAGGCTTAGTCTTAGGTTCTACAGCTTGAGAAATCACTGGCTCTGGGAATACCATGCGCTCCAAAATAACAATGCTCTCTGGATCACATAATGTTTCGCCAGTAGTCGCATCTTTCAAACCGACCGCTGCAGCGATATCACCTGCGTAAACTTCTTTAATTTCTTCACGTTGATTTGCGTGCATTTGCAACAAACGTCCAACACGCTCTTTTTTACCCTTAATTGGGTTGTAGATAGTGTCGCCAGACTTCATTACGCCTGAATAAACGCGGAAGAATATTAACTGACCAACGAATGGGTCGGTCATGATCTTAAATGCCAATGCGGAGAATTTCTCAGCATCATCAGCCTTACGTGTTGTTGGTGTGCCATCTTCCAATTCACAAGGAACTGGCGGAACATCCAATGGGGATGGCAACAATTCAACCACCGCATCCAACATCGCCTGAACGCCTTTGTTTTTAAAAGCAGTTCCACACATCATTGGAATGATTTCATTAGCGATCGTACGTTGACGCAATGCTGTTTTGATTTCTGCTTCAGTTAGCTCTTCACCACCGAGATACTTTTCCATCAACTCTTCTGAACTTTCGGCAGCGGCTTCAACCATCTTTTCGCGCCACTCTTCAGCAGATGCCTGTAACTCAGCAGGAATTTCTTCGTAGCTAAATTTTGTACCTTGTGAAGCCTCATCCCAATAGATGGCCTTCATTTTGACCAAGTCAACAACGCCTTTGAAGTTTTCTTCTGCGCCGATAGGAATTTGGATCAAGATAGGATTTGCCTTCAAACGCAATTTCATCTGGTCATAGACCTTGAAGAAATTAGCACCTGTACGGTCCATCTTGTTTACAAACGCCAAACGTGGCACTTTGTATTTGTTAGCCTGGCGCCAAACAGTTTCGGACTGTGGCTGTACACCACCTACCGCACAGTAAACCATGCAAGCACCATCCAATACGCGCATTGAACGCTCAACCTCAATGGTGAAGTCTACGTGTCCTGGGGTATCAATAATATTGATGCGATGCTCTGGGAAATTACCAGCCATGCCCTTCCAGAACGTTGTAGTAGCAGCAGAAGTAATCGTGATACCACGCTCCTGCTCTTGCTCCATCCAGTCCATAGTGGCCGCACCATCGTGCACTTCACCAATTTTATGGTTAACACCGGTGTAGAACAAAACGCGTTCTGTAGTAGTTGTCTTACCTGCGTCAATGTGCGCAGAAATACCGATATTGCGGTATTTGTCGATAGGGGTTTTACGTGCCACTGTTGGTACCTTTTCTTTGCTGTGCGATTAGAAGCGGAAATGTGAGAATGCTTTGTTAGCTTCTGCCATACGGTGAACTTCTTCACGCTTCTTCATTGCTCCGCCGCGACCTTCTGCAGCTTCTAATAATTCGTTGGCTAAACGTTGAGCCATTGATTTCTCACCACGCTTTTTAGCGGCTTCGCGCACCCAGCGCATTGCCAAAGCAGAACGGCGTGATGGACGAACTTCAACAGGAACCTGATAGTTAGCGCCACCAACACGACGGCTCTTCACCTCAACCATTGGCTTAACGTTGCCCATAGCTGTTGAGAAAATTTCGAGTGGTTCTTTATTTGCTTTTTTCTCGATGTGATCAAAGGCACCGTAAACGATACGCTCTGCAACCGATTTCTTGCCGTCCAACATGAGGACGTTCATGAATTTAGCTACTTCTACATTGCCGAATTTTGGATCCGGCAAAATTTCCCGTTTGGGAACTTCACGACGACGTGGCATAACTACTCCTTCAGTTCAGTTAGGGATGATTCACATGAATCATCCGCTCCGGTTGCTCTACTATCTAAGAAGATTCCTAGACGGAACAACCACTTACTTGTCTTTTAAGTCTGACAAACGAAGACTTACTGCAAATACTTCAGCAAAAATCTATTGAAAGATTAAGCAGATTTCTTAGCGCGCTTAGCACCGTACTTGGAACGTGACTGCTTACGATCTTTAACGCCTTGCAAGTCAAGTGAGCCACGAACGATGTGGTAACGAACACCTGGCAAATCCTTTACACGACCACCACGAATCAACACTACTGAGTGTTCTTGGAGGTTATGGCCTTCACCACCAATGTATGAAATAACTTCAAAACCATTGGTTAAGCGAACTTTGGCTACTTTACGAAGCGCAGAGTTAGGCTTTTTAGGAGTAGTGGTGTACACACGTGTACAAACACCACGGCGCTGCGGACTGTTTTCCAGTGCAGGGCTCTTGCTTTTAACGATAAGCCTGGATCTTGGCTTGCGTATTAATTGATTAATTGTTGGCATAAAATAGCTCGGTTAGTACTTCTTTGTTGCTTTCTTTAAGAAAATCAATGACTTAGAGAATTTCTAGGTCAAAAAGACCTTCTTCTGAATCAGTAGAACTCAGCATTCTAGCTTGGCCAGCCTTTTCCGTCAACCTAATGAGGAAAAAACTGGCCATTTCTGGCCAGAATTACCAAATTAGCTCGGATCAGCCTCCCCAGCAGGAGCAACAACTTCAGCCTCGATTTCTACAGGCATATTGGCCATTGCTTCCTCTTCGGCGGCAATCATTTGAGCGCGATCACGCTCGAATTGCTCCCTGACCTTGCGTGCACGGCGGTAAGACAAGCCGGTACCAGCAGGAATCAGACGACCAATAATGACGTTTTCCTTGAGGCCACGGAGTGTATCGGTCTTGCCCATAATGGCGGCTTCGGTCAATACACGGGTGGTTTCTTGGAAAGAAGCCGCTGAAATGAAGCTGTCGGTCGACAAGGATGCTTTAGTAATACCCAACAGCACGTTCTCGAACTGAGCTGGGCGCTTACCTGCGGCAATCACTAAATCGTTCGCGTCATACAGTTTTGAGCGTTCAACTTGTTCACCAGTGATGTAAGCGGTATCGCCACCATCAGTGATTTGCACGCGACGCAACATTTGACGCACGATGACTTCAATGTGCTTGTCATTAATCTTCACGCCTTGCAAACGGTAAACGTCTTGAACTTCATCAACGATGTAAATCGCCAATTCTTCAATGCCTCTGAGAGTCAAGATATCGTGTGGATCAGCAGGGCCCTCCACAATCATCTCGCCCTTGTTCACAACTTGACCATCATGAACCAGAACTTGCTTCTCTTTAGGAATCAAGAACTCATTGGCTTCGCCGTCCATATCAGTAATGACCAAACGCTGTTTGCCTTTGGTTTCCTTACCGAAGGAAACTGTTCCAGTAACTTTCGCCAATACAGCTGCATCTTTTGGTGAACGTGCTTCGAACAATTCTGCAACGCGCGGCAAACCACCGGTAATGTCGCGAGTCTTCTGTGATTCGATTGGAATACGTGCCAATACTTCACCAACTTCGACCTTCTGACCATCCTTAACAGTAATCAAAGCGCCTACCTGGAGGCCGATGTTTACTGGATGATCAGTACCAGCGATCATGACTTCATTGCCCTTCTCATCAACCAAGTTGATCATTGGGCGAACGCCTTTGCTTGCAGCAGAACGACGCTTACCGTCAATCACCACCAAAGTGGAGAGGCCAGTAACTTCGTCAACCTGTTTAGCAACAGTTACGCCTTCTTCGACGTTGTCGAAGCGAGCGATACCAGCGTACTCAGAAATAATCGGACGTGTTAACGGATCCCATGTCGCCAAGCTTGCGCCAGCCTTAACTGCTGCATCTTCTTTTAACAAGAGGGTTGCACCGTAAGGAACTTTGTGACGCTCGCGCTCACGACCATTCTCGTCAACAATCAAGGCTTCGCCAGAGCGTGAAATCACGATCTGCTCGCCCTTTGCGTTTTTAACAACGCGCATCGTGCCAGAGAACTTCAATGCTCCATTTGACTTAGCTTCAATATTGCTTGCAACCAAAGCACGTGACGCTGCACCACCGATGTGGAAAGTACGCATAGTCAACTGTGTGCCTGGCTCACCGATGGACTGAGCAGCTATCACACCGACTGCTTCACCAACGTTAACCAAACCACCACGACCTAAATCACGTCCGTAACACTTAGCGCATAAACCAAAGCGGGTTAGGCAAGACAATACTGTACGAACTTTAACTTCGTCGATACCCAATGCAACGATTTGATCAACATGATCTTCGTCAAGCAATGTGTCATTCGGAACGATAACTTCTTGTGTATCAGGATGAACGATGTCACCGATACATACACGACCCAAAATACGGTCACGCAATGCTTCGATAATTTCGCCGCCTTCAACCAGAGCCTTCATAGTGACGCCGTTAGTGGCGCCGCAATCATCCTCAATCACCACGAGATCTTGAGTAACGTCGCATAAACGACGTGTCAAGTAACCAGAGTTCGCTGTCTTCAACGCTGTATCAGCAAGACCTTTACGAGCACCGTGGGTGGAGATGAAGTACTGCAATACGTTCAGACCTTCACGGAAGTTCGCAGTAATTGGGGTTTCAATGATGGAACCGTCAGGCTTTGCCATCAAACCACGCATACCGGCCAACTGACGAATCTGCGCTGCAGATCCACGTGCACCAGAATCCGCCATCATGTAGATAGAGTTAAAGGATTCTTGACGCACAGTTTTACCATTACGATCGAGTACATCAACGTGCGACAACTCGTCCATCATCGCCTTGCCAACCTGATCACCTGCAGCACCCCAAATATCAACCACGTTGTTATAACGCTCTTGATTGGTTACGAGGCCTGACATGAACTGCTTGTCATACTCTTTAACCTTGGCAGATGCCTCAGTAATGATGCGCTCTTTAGATGTTGGGATCAACATATCGTCGATCGCAACTGAGATACCAGCATTGGTCGCCAAGCGGAAACCAGACTGCAAGAGGCGGTCAGCAAAAATAACTGTTTCACGCAATCCGCACTTACGGAATGACGTGTTGATCAAGCGTGAGATTTCTTTTTTCTTTAAAGGCTTGTTAATTTCCTCGAAAGACATGCCCTTAGGCAAAATCTCAGACAAGATTGCACGGCCAACTGATGTTTGATAGATTTTGGTCTTCTGGGCAAAACGCGCTTCGCCTTCTGCCTTCTTGTCCACGATTTCAAACTCAGTAATACGCACTGCAACACGAGAAGCCAATTCAACTTGACCTGCTTCGTATGCGCGTACTACTTCAGTAATGTTAGCGAAGACCATGCCTTCGCCCTTACCGTTGATCTTGTCGCGTGTAGCGTAGTACAGACCCAACACCACGTCCTGTGAAGGAACGATAGATGGCTCGCCGTTAGCTGGGAACAATACGTTGTTCGAAGCTAACATCAATGTACGTGCTTCCATCTGCGCTTCGAGCGACAAAGGAACGTGAACCGCCATTTGGTCACCGTCAAAGTCGGCGTTAAATGCTGCGCAAACTAATGGGTGCAATTGGATTGCTTTACCTTCGATCAGCATTGGCTCGAAAGCCTGAATACCGAGACGGTGCAATGTAGGCGCACGGTTCAACATAATTGGATGTTCACGAATCACTTCTTCGAGAATATCCCAAACGATTGGAGTCTGACTTTCAACTTCTTTCTTCGCAGCCTTAATAGTAGTTGCGATTCCTAAAGTCTCAAGCTTGTTGAAAATAAACGGCTTGAACAATTCCAAAGCCATCAATTTTGGCAAGCCGCACTGATGCAATTTCAATGTAGGGCCAACCACGATGACTGAACGACCTGAGTAGTCAACGCGTTTACCCAACAAGTTTTGACGGAAACGACCGCTCTTACCTTTAATCATCTCAGCCAAGGACTTGAGAGGACGCTTGTTAGCGCCAGTCATAGCCTTACCGCGACGACCGTTGTCGAGCAATGAGTCAACCGCTTCTTGCAACATGCGTTTTTCGTTACGAACGATGATCTCTGGTGCGCGCAACTCTAACAAACGCTTCAAACGGTTGTTACGGTTAATAACGCGACGATAGAGGTCGTTCAAATCAGAGGTAGCAAAGCGACCGCCATCCAATGGCACCAATGGGCGCAATTCAGGTGGCAATACTGGCAACACTTCCATGATCATCCAGTCAGGCTTAATACCTGAAGTCTGGAACGCCTCGAGCACTTTTAAGCGCTTAGCGTATTTCTTGATCTTGGCATCGCTACCAGTTGCTTTTAAGTCAGCACGAATCGTCTCTACTTCACGATCGATATCAATCGAACGCAAGAGATCACGAATACCTTCCGCGCCCATGATGGCAGTGAAAGCACCATCACCATACTCTTCAGTCTTGGCAATGTATTCATCTTCAGACATGATCTGACCACGCTTCATCGCGCCTTCAGGAGTCATGCCAGGATCAACGACTACATATGCTTCAAAGTAAAGAACGCGCTCGATATCACGCAATGTCATATCGAGAACCATACCCAAACGGGATGGCAATGATTTCAAGAACCAAATATGCGCTACAGGAGCTGCCAACTCAATGTGGCCCATGCGCTCACGACGTACCTTAGCGAGAGTGACTTCAACGCCGCACTTTTCGCAGATAACGCCACGGAACTTTAAGCGCTTGTACTTGCCGCATAAGCACTCGTAGTCTTTAGTTGGCCCAAAAATCTTGGCGCAAAACAAACCATCACGCTCGGGCTTAAAAGTCCGGTAGTTGATGGTTTCTGGTTTGCGTACTTCACCAAAAGACCATGAGCGAATTTTCTCAGGAGATGCGAGACCAATTTTGATGACATCAAACTGCTCTTCGCCCTGCGTTTGCTTAAATAAATCGAGCAATGCTTTCATATCAGTTGCGCTCCATGTCAATGTCAATACCCAACGAACGGATTTCTTTTACCAGCACGTTGAAGGATTCGGGCATGCCAGCATCAATCGTGTGCTCGCCCTTGACGATGTTTTCGTAAACTTTGGTACGGCCTGCGACGTCATCGGACTTCACTGTCAGCATTTCCTGCAAGACATATGAAGCACCGTATGCTTCGAGGGCCCAGACTTCCATCTCACCAAAGCGCTGACCACCGAACTGAGCTTTACCGCCCAATGGCTGTTGCGTTACTAAAGAGTAAGGTCCGGTTGAACGTGCATGCATCTTGTCGTCGACCAAATGGTGGAGTTTCAAGACGTGCATTACACCAACAGTTACTGGACGCTCAAATTGATCGCCAGTACGGCCGTCGCACAAAATCATTTGCTGACGTGAAGGGGTCATCTTCAAAGACTTAGCAACATCTTCTGGATAAGCCAACTCGAGCATGCGTCCGATTTCTGCTTCAGTAGCACCATCAAACACTGGGGTTGCAAATGGCAAGCCTTGGCGGAGATTCTCAGCCAAAACAGTGATCTGCTCATCAGTGAAGTTGTCGATGTCTTCAACACGACCTGTTTCGTTGTAAAGCTGCTTGAAGAACTTGCGTAATTCAGTTTGTTTAGCATGCTCACGAACCATCTCGTCGATACGCTTACCAATACCTTGAGCAGCCCAACCTAAGTGGGTTTCTAAGATTTGACCAACGTTCATACGGGAAGGAACACCCAATGGGTTCAACACGATGTCTACAGGGCGTCCGTCAGCCATAAATGGCATGTCTTCTGCTGGGGCGATTTTAGAAACCACGCCCTTGTTACCGTGACGACCGGCCATCTTGTCACCAGGCTGCAGGCGACGCTTAACCGCTAAGTAGACCTTAACCATCTTCGTTACGCCAGGCTGTAAATCATCACCTTGGGTAAGTTTGGTGCGCTTCTCTTCAAAAGCTTCGTCAAACTGTTTGCGTTTAGCTTCGATAGAAGACTTGATTGCCTCAACTTGTGAGGCAGCTTCGTCGTCCGCTGGACGAATGTCGAACCAATGGTATTTATCCAAATCAGCAAGGTATTCCTTGTCGATCTTGGTGCCTTTAGCTAATTTCTTAGGGCCGCCGTTGGCAACTTTGCCAATCAACAACTTTTCTAAACGCATGAAGGCATCGCCCTCAACAATACGCAACTGGTCGTTCAAGTCCAAACGATAGCGTTGCAATTCCTCTTGAATGATTGACTGTGCACGTGCATCGCGCTCAATGCCTTCACGGGTGAAGACCTGAACATCGATAACGGTACCGATCATTCCTGATGGAACGCGCAAAGAGGTATCTTTAACGTCAGATGCCTTTTCACCGAAGATCGCACGGAGGAGCTTCTCTTCAGGAGTGAGAGTAGTCTCACCTTTTGGAGTTACCTTACCAACCAATACGTCGCCAGCTTCAACTTCAGCACCGATGTAAACAATACCGCTCTCATCCAAACGGGAGAGTTGTGACTCTGCCAAATTGGAAATATCGCGAGTAATTTCTTCTGAACCAAGCTTGGTATCGCGCGCAACCACTGACAACTCTTCAATATGAATAGAGGTGTAGCGATCGTCAGCAACAACTTTCTCAGAGATCAAGATTGAATCTTCGAAGTTGTAGCCGTTCCATGGCATAAATGCCACAGTCATGTTTTGACCCAAAGCCAACTCACCCAAATCGGTAGATGCGCCGTCAGCAACTACGTCGCCGCGGGCTACACGATCGCCAACTTTTACGATTGGACGCTGGTTAATATTGGTGTTTTGGTTTGAACGGGTGTACTTGATGAGGTTATAAATATCCACACCAACTTCACCGGCTGCAGTTTCATCATCATTCACACGAATCACAACACGATTTGCGTCAACGTAATCAACATTACCGCCACGTGCTGCTAATACAACAGTGCCGGAGTCAACCGCAACAATACGCTCTAAACCTGTACCAACCAATGGCTTATCTGGACGCAAGCAAGGAACCGCTTGACGCTGCATGTTCGCACCCATCAAAGCACGGTTTGCATCATCGTGCTCTAAGAATGGAACGAGTGAAGCAGCAGCTGAAACGATCTGACTAGGAGCAACGTCGATGAAATCGATGCGCTCTGGGCTAACCATCATAGTTTCACCAGCTTGACGAGCAGAAACCAATTCGTCAGCCAACTTACCGTTTTTGTCGATCGTTGCATTCGCCTGAGCAATCACATACTTAGCTTCTTCAATTGCAGAGAGGTAAACCACTTCATCGCTTACCTTGCTATTGGAAACCTTACGATATGGAGTCTCGAGGAAGCCATGCTCATTCAAACGCGCAAATAGCGCGAGTGAGTTGATCAAACCAATGTTTGGTCCTTCTGGAGTTTCGATCGGGCAAACGCGTCCGTAGTGGGTTGGATGCACGTCGCGCACTTCAAAGCCAGCGCGTTCGCGGGTCAAACCACCAGGTCCCAATGCAGAAATACGACGCTTATGCGTAATCTCTGAGAGTGGGTTGGTTTGGTCCATAAACTGGGACAACTGTGAAGAACCGAAGAACTCACGAATAGCAGAAGAGATTGGCTTGCTGTTAATCAAGTCATGCGGCATGAGGTTTTCTGTTTCGGCCTGGCCGAGACGTTCTTTAACCGCACGCTCAACACGTGACAAACCAGCACGGAATTGGTTTTCAGCCAACTCGCCAACGCAGCGTACACGACGATTACCTAAGTGATCGATATCGTCTACTTCGCCTTTGCCGTTACGCAAATCTACAAGGGACTTAATGGAGTCGAGAATATCTTCATTCGACAGAACCATTGGACCTTCCATTTCTGGACGGTTCAAACGGCTATTAACCTTCATACGACCAACACGAGATAAATCGTAAGTATCTTCGTTATAGAACAAGCGCTGAAACAAGGCTTCAACTGCATCTTCTGTTGGAGGCTCACCAGGGCGCATCATGCGATAAATGGCGATACGAGCAGCCATTTGGTCCGCAGTTTCATCAGTACGCAATGTCTGAGAAATGTACGCGCCAGAATCCAAATCATTGGTGTAAATGGTTTCTAATTGTTTGATGCCTGCATCGCGCAATGTCGCCAATACTTCTTCAGTGATTTCATCATTGGCGTAAGCCAAGATTTCACCAGAATCTGGATCAACAATATTACGTGCAACCACACGACCAATTAAATAGTCATCAGGTACAGCAATTGTTTTTGTCTTTGCGGCTTCGAGTTCGCGAATGTGCTTAGCATTAATACGCTTGTCTTTTTGAATAACAACAACGCCATTCTTATCGAGCACATCAAAGCTAGCCAACTGACCACGCAAACGCTCTGGCACAAATTCCATTGAGCCGCCATTAGCAGTCAATGAGAAATGGTCAAAGTTAAAGAAATTAGCAAGAATCTGTTCGTTGTTTAAACCAATTGCTTTAAGCAAAATGGTGACAGGCATCTTACGACGACGGTCAACGCGGAAATAAAGAATGTCTTTTGGATCAAACTCGAAATCGAGCCATGAACCACGGTAAGGAATAATACGTGCTGAGAACAGCAACTTACCAGAGCTATGTGTCTTACCCTTATCGTGTTCGAAGAAGACGCCAGGAGAACGGTGTAACTGAGATACGATTACGCGCTCAGTACCATTAATAACGAAAGAGCCATTTTCTGTCATGAGTGGAATTTCACCCATGTAGACTTCACTCTCTTTTACCTCTTTAACCTTCGTAGGCGCTTCGCGATCATAAATAATCAAGCGAACTTTTGCGCGTAAGGCAGAGTGGTATGTGTAACCACGTTGTTGACATTCTTTAACATCAAATGGTGGTTGTGATAACTGGTAAGACACGTATTCCATACGTGCATAGCCGTTGTTAGACACAATCGGGAACGCTGATGTAAAGGCGGCCTGAAGTCCCTCAGTAAGACGAGACATTGCCGGCTTATCAGCCTGTAAAAATTTAGCGTAGGATTCCAGCTGCGTTGCGATCAGGTACGGAACCTGGTGGTTGTTTACTCGCTTAGCAAAGCTTTTACGGACTCGCTTGCGTTCGGTGAAGCTGTAGTTCATTTCATCTCCGAATTCAGCGACTGTACAAAGATTTGGCGATTGGCCACTACCAATCACTGGCGGACAACACTAAACCGTTTCGATTTAGTGTCCGACCAAACTTGCATTCTGCAGTCGTATCAGAAGGCAAACCCGATTTCAATCAGAAATGAAATCGGGTTTGACCTCTAAAGGTCAAACCCAACATGGCTAACGTCCCTTTGTGAGAGACGCCAGCAGTGTGTGTATTACTTGATTTCTGACTTAGCGCCTGCTTCGTCAAGTTTCTTCTTAGCTTCTTCAGCTGTTTTCTTATCAACAGCCTCTTTGATTGGCTTCGGTGCGCCGTCAACCAAGTCCTTAGCTTCTTTCAAGCCAAGACCAGTAATTTCGCGAACTGCCTTAATTACTGAAACCTTGTTTGCGCCAGCTTCGAGCAAGTTAACAGTGAATTCTGTTTGCTCTTCAGCAGCAGCACCGCCGCCGCCAGCACCAGCAGGACCAGCAACAGCCATCGCTGCAGCTGAAACGCCAAACTTCTCTTCGAACGCTTTAACCAAGTCATTCAAATCCATAACGGACATGCTACCTACTGCTTCAATGATTTCTTCTTTAGTAATCGCCATTTTTAGCTCCTAATACTTAAATAGTTAATCTGTCGCTTATTCAGCGGCAGGGGTTTCGTTTGCTTCTGTTCCAGCTTCTGGGGCTGCGGCTGCAGGCTCAGCACTTGCTTCTGGAGCGGCGGCTTCAGCAACTACTGCTGGTGCTGCTGCCGCTTCAACAACTTCCGCTGCGGGTGCTGCAACAGGAGCAGGTGCTCCTTCTGCCTTTTGTGCTGCTACTGCGCCCAATACGCGAGCCATCGCAGAGACAGGTGCCAACATCACACCCAACAACTGAGATAACAACTCGTCGCGGCTTGGAATTGTTGCGAGGGCTTTTACGCCAGCAACATCTAACAACTTGCCGTTATATAAGCCAGCAGTAATGACTAGCTTGTCTTGAGTCTTAGCAAAGTTCTGCAATACTTTTGCCGAAGCAATCGGATCTGCAGAAATTCCATAGATCAAGGGGCCAACCATCGAATCAGCAAGAGGCTCAAACTGAGTGCCTTGTGCTGCACGTCGTGCCAAGGTGTTCTTCAAAACGCGAAGGTATACACCATGGTCACGTGCGCTAGCACGTAGCTTTGTCAACTGCTCGACTGGAATACCGCGGTATTCAGCAAGCACGACTGTTTGAGCTCCAGCCAATTGAGCGCCGACATCAGCAACAATCGCTTTTTTGTCTTGTACATTCAAAGGCACGGTTTAACTCCATAAAAACCAACTGTTTCCAGTTGGGGTTACACACCAGCGTCTGATCATTTGTCACAAGAGGTTCTTGTGAAATCTTTTCAGGGTCGCCATCTGCGCTGGCTATTACTTTCGTAACGATTAAGAATTCATTCTTTACAAGCAACTAATTCACCAACGGTCTTTGATGTTCGACTCTCACTCAAAGAGCAGGAGTCGACCCAAAGTTCTTTTTTGTTACAAGCTAATTAAGCTGCTGCCTGTAACGATGCTTGGTCTACGCGTACGCCTGCACCCATGGTGCTGCTTACGGCAACCTTCTTTAAATAAATACCCTTAGATGCAGGTGGCTTTGCTTTATTCAAAGCCTCAAGCAATGCTAGCAAGTTGGATTTCAATGCAGTTGGCTCGAATGAACGACGACCAATACTTGCGTGCACGATACCGGCTTTGTCCACGCGGAACTGAACTTGACCAGCTTTTGCATTTTTTACTGCAGTAGCAACGTCAGGGGTAACAGTTCCCACTTTTGGATTTGGCATCAAACCACGTGGGCCCAATACTTGACCTAAGGTACCCACAATTTTCATTGTGTCTGGGGATGCGATCAAAATATCAAAATCAATTTTGCCGCCTTTAATTTGTTCAGCAAGCTCTTCCATGCCAACAATTTCTGCGCCTGCGGCTTTAGCTTGTTCAGCCTTCTCACCTTGTGCAAAAACAGCTACACGAACATGCTTACCTGTACCAGCTGGGAGCACTACTGCGCCACGTACAACTTGGTCAGATTTCTTAGCATCAATACCCAACTGAACAGCAACATCGATAGACTCATCAAACTTAGCAGTTGCACACTCTTTTACGAGGTTCAATGCGTCATCCAATGAATAGAATTTGTTGCGATCAACTTTAGATTGAATTGCTTTAACGCGTTTAGATAATTTAGTCATGATTAGAGACCTTCCACAGTGATGCCCATGGAACGGGCGCTACCAGCGATTGTTCTAACAGCTGCGTCCATATCGGCTGCTGTCAAATCTGGCATTTTTGCTTTAGCGATTTCTTCCGCTTGAGCACGAGTAATTTTTCCCACCTTGTCAGTATGTGGACGTGGTGATCCTTTTTCGATCTTCGCAGCCTTCTTAATCATGATGGTTGCTGGAGGAGTCTTCATGATGAATGTGAAGCTCTTATCAGCGAACGCTGTAATCACGACTGGAATCGGTAGACCAGGCTCCATGCTCTGAGTTTGAGCATTGAACGCCTTACAGAATTCCATAATGTTAAGACCGCGTTGACCCAGTGCTGGACCTACGGGTGGTGATGGATTTGCTTTACCTGCAGGTATCTGCAGTTTGATAAAGCCAATAATTTTCTTTGCCATGTGTTGCTCCTTAAAGCGCGCCTAACCTCATTAGGAAAGACCGCTGTTGAGTAAACGCTTCGCTAGTTTTTGGCTTTCTAGCTCCGCTCCTCGGTTATTGCTAACCACTTAACTGCTTACTACCAAAACCAGGACTAAGTCCTTGTTTTTACATCTTTTCTACCTGGCCGAACTCCAGCTCAACTGGGGTACCGCGGCCAAAGATTGTAACAGAAACGCGTAATCTTGACTTCTCATAATTGACTTCTTCGATATTTCCGTTGAAATCAACAAATGGGCCTTCTTTAACGCGTACGATTTCGCCAACTTCAAATAGGGTCTTAGGCTTAGGTTTATCAACCCCAGCCTGCATTTGATCCATGATTTTGGCAACTTCTGCTGTAGAAATAGGGCTTGGTCGGTTACGAACACCGCCTACGAAACCAGTCACTTTTGGCGTATTTTTTACCAAATGCCAGCTCTCATCGGTCATTTCCATCTCAATCAGGACATAACCTGGGAAGAAACGACGCTCAGATACTGACTTTGTACCAGACTTAATTTCTACAACCTCTTCAGAGGGAACCAAGATGCGGCCAAATTTTTTAGGCATGCCTGAACGTGAAATTCGCTCCTCAAGCCCTTTTTTCACGCTTTTTTCCATTCCGGAGTAAGCATGAATAACGTACCAGCGCATATTGCCAGTTGCTTGTGGGTTAACCGCTAATTCTGAATCAATCATTTTTTACTCACTTCCAGCCTAAAAAGACTGAAAAAACTAGCCATTCAATCAATTTGTCTGCAATCCACAAAAACAAGGACATGATCAGAACAAAGCCAAATACGACTAGAGTCATTTGGGTTGTCTCTTTACGAGTTGGCCAAACAACCTTTTTTACTTCATACCAAGAATCTTTTGCATAGGCGATAAAACGACGCCCATCAGGCGAAATCGCCACAATCAAAACTGCAGCTGCAATGCCGCCAAACAAAACCGCAAGACGAACCAACATCGATTGATCCGCCAACGTGTAGTAAAGAACTAACGCTGCAACGACGATTAAAGCAGCGAGTCCAGAGACCCAGCTACTTTTTTCTTCAGTATGACTTGCTGTTTGATGAGACATTTTGCTTTCAGTTCAAATCGTGGCAGGGGCGGAGGGCATCGAACCCCCAACCTTTGGTTTTGGAGACCAACGCTCTGCCAATTGAGCTACACCCCTTTATAAAAACTACTTAAGCCAAAATCTTTGCAACCACGCCGGCGCCAACAGTACGGCCACCTTCACGGATCGCAAAACGTAAACCTTCTTCCATCGCGATAGGAGCGATGAGCTTTACGGTAATAGAAACGTTATCACCAGGCATTACCATTTCTTTGTCTTTTGGCAACTCGATTGAACCAGTTACGTCCGTGGTACGGAAGTAGAACTGTGGACGATAGTTGTTAAAGAATGGAGTATGACGACCACCTTCATCTTTACCCAAGATGTAAACCTCGGCTGTAAAGTGAGTATGTGGGGTGATTGAACCTGGCTTAGCCAATACTTGGCCGCGCTCAACTTCTTCACGTTTTGTACCGCGTAACAAGATACCAACGTTATCGCCTGCTTGACCTTGGTCGAGCAATTTGCGGAACATTTCAACACCAGTACAAGTTGTCTTGAGTGTTGGCTTGATACCGATGATTTCAATCTCTTCGCCGACTTTAACAATACCGCGCTCGATACGACCAGTCACCACAGTACCGCGACCAGAGATAGAGAACACATCTTCTACTGGCATCAAGAATGCGCCGTCAACAGCACGTTCTGGAGTAGGAATAAATGTATCCAAAGCTTCAGCCAACTTCATGATGGCTTCTTTACCCAATGGGCCTTCGTCGCCTTCAAGAGCTAACTTAGCAGAGCCACGGACGATTGGTGTGTCATCGCCAGGGAATTTGTATTTAGAAAGAAGCTCACGAACTTCCATTTCTACGAGCTCTAATAACTCTTCATCATCAACCATGTCGCACTTGTTCAGGAACACGATGATGTACGGAACACCAACTTGGCGTGCCAAGAGGATGTGCTCACGAGTTTGTGGCATTGGGCCGTCAGCTGCAGAGCAAACTAAAATTGCGCCGTCCATCTGAGCAGCACCAGTAATCATGTTCTTAACGTAGTCAGCATGTCCTGGGCAATCAACGTGAGCATAGTGACGGTTTGCAGTCTCGTACTCAACGTGTGCTGTATTAATCGTAATACCGCGTGCTTTTTCTTCAGGAGCAGCATCGATCTGATCATATGCTTTAGCTTCGCCACCGAATGCTTTAGAAAGCACGGTTGCAATTGCTGCTGTCAATGTGGTTTTACCGTGGTCAACGTGACCGATAGTGCCTACGTTTACGTGCGGTTTTGTCCGCTCAAACTTTTCTTTTGCCATTTTTAATCTGCCTTTAGTTAACTCTTAAACCAAACACGAAATACACAATTAATAAATCTAACATGGTGCCCATGGGCAGGATCGAACTGCCGACCTCTCCCTTACCAAGGGAGTGCTCTACCACTGAGCCACATGGGCGTAATCTAATGCAACAAATTCTGGAGCGGGATAAGAGAATCGAACTCTTGACCGAAGATTGGAAATCTGCTGTTTTACCATTAAACTAATCCCGCACATCTGGTGGAGGGGGTAGGATTCGAACCTACGTAGGCATAGCCAACAGATTTACAGTCTGCCTCCTTTAGCCGCTCGGACACCCCTCCGCGAACCCAACATTCTGACTCCAAATGGAGTTTCTGTCAATATCTCTAAACGCTTTGCACAAGTAAAAACGCCCAGACCTAAAAGGGTCTGGGCGTCGCATTGGTGCCCGGCAGTTACCTACTTTCACACGGGTAATCCGCACTATCATCGGCGTAAAGTCGTTTCACTGTCCTGTTCGGGATGGGAAGGAGTGGTTCCAACTTGCTATGGTCACCGGGCGTAGAGGGTCGAGTTGCTGATTAAATCAACAACTCTATTTGAGTAAGCATGTAATAAGGATGCAGATTAAATCTGGCAAACATTCAACACAATAGTGCTGGTTATAGGATCAAGCCTAACGGGCAATTAGTATCGGTTAGCTTAATGCATTACTGCACTTCCACACCCGACCTATCAACGTTGTGGTCTTCAACGACCCTTTATGTAGGTTAAACCTACGGGAGATCTCATCTTCAGGCAAGTTTCCCGCTTAGATGCTTTCAGCGGTTATCTCTTCCATTCATAGCTACCCTGCGATGCTTCTGGCGAAACAACAGGTACACCAGCGGAATGTCCACTCCGGTCCTCTCGTACTAGGAGCAGCCCCCGTCAAATCTCCAACGCCCATGGCAGATAGGGACCAAACTGTCTCACGACGTTTTAAACCCAGCTCACGTACCTCTTTAAATGGCGAACAGCCATACCCTTGGGACCGGCTACAGCCCCAGGATGAGATGAGCCGACATCGAGGTGCCAAACACCGCCGTCGATATGAACTCTTGGGCGGTATCAGCCTGTTATCCCCAGAGTACCTTTTATCCGTTGAGCGATGGCCCTTCCATACAGAACCACCGGATCACTATGACCTGCTTTCGCACCTGCTCGACTTGTCGGTCTCGCAGTTAAGCACGCTTTTGCCATTGCACTTTAGGTACGATGTCCGACCGTACCAAGCGTACCTTCGTACTCCTCCGTTACACTTTGGGAGGAGACCGCCCCAGTCAAACTGCCTACCATGCACTGTTCCCGACCCGGATAACGGGCCAAGGTTAGAACCTCAAATAAATCAGGGTGGTATTTCAAGGTTGGCTCCAACAGAACTAGCATCCTGTTATCAACGCCTCCCACCTATCCTACACAGACCGATTCAAAGTCCAATGCAAAGCTACAGTAAAGGTTCATGGGGTCTTTCCGTCTAGCCACGGGTAGATTGCATCATCACAAACATTTCAACTTCGCTGAGTCTCAGGAGGAGACAGTGTGGCCATCGTTACGCCATTCGTGCAGGTCGGAACTTACCCGACAAGGAATTTCGCTACCTTAGGACCGTTATAGTTACGGCCGCCGTTTACTGGGACTTCAATCAAGAGCTTGCACCCCATCATTTAATCTTCCAGCACCGGGCAGGCGTCACACCCTATACGTCCACTTTCGTGTTTGCAGAGTGCTGTGTTTTTATTAAACAGTCGCAGCCACCTTTTTATTGCAACCCTTTCGTCCTCCCCTTGTACAGGGTCAAACTACCAGGGCGTACCTTATCCCGAAGTTACGGTACAAATTTGCCGAGTTCCTTCTCCTGAGTTCTCTCAAGCGCCTTAGAATACTCATCTCGCCCACCTGTGTCGGTTTGCGGTACGGTCTTGTTAGACTGAAGCTTAGAGGCTTTTCTTGGAACCACTTCCAATTGCTTCGCGAATAAATTCGCTCGTCTCACGCCCTTGAATTACGCTACCGGATTTACCTAATAGCCATCTCCAACGCAAGAACCGGGACTTCCAACACCCGGACAACTTTCCGCGATCCGTCCCCCCATCGCATCTAACAATGGTCAAGGAATATTAACCTTGTTCCCATCAGCTACGCATCTCTGCCTCGCCTTAGGGGCCGACTCACCCTGTTCCGATGAACGTTGAACAGGAAACCTTGGGCTTACGGCGAGGGGGCTTTTCACCCCCTTTATCGCTACTCATGTCAGCATTCGCACTTCTGATACCTCCAGCATCCTTTACAAGACACCTTCACAGGCTTACAGAACGCTCTCCTACCATCACATTGCTGTGATCCGCAGCTTCGGTTATATGCTTAGCCCCGTTACATCTTCCGCGCAGGACGACTCGATCAGTGAGCTATTACGCTTTCTTTAAAGGATGGCTGCTTCTAAGCCAACCTCCTGACTGTTTTAGCCTTCCCACTTCGTTTCCCACTTAGCATATATTAGGGACCTTAGCTGGCGGTCTGGGTTGTTTCCCTCTTGACACCGGACGTTAGCACCCGATGTCTGTCTCCCGTGCTTGCACTTGTAGGTATTCGGAGTTTGCTATGGCGCAGTAATCCGCAATGGACCCCACTACCATGACAGTGCTCTACCCCCTACAGTGATACACGAGGCACTACCTAAATAGTTTTCGGAGAGAACCAGCTATTTCCAGTTTTGTTTAGCCTTTCACCCCTATCCACAGCTCATCCCCTAACTTTTCAACGTTAGTGGGTTCGGTCCTCCAGTACGTGTTACCGCACCTTCAACCTGGCCATGGATAGATCAACTGGTTTCGGGTCTACACCCAGCAACTAGCGCCCTATTCGGACTCGCTTTCGCTACGCCTTCCCTATTCGGTTAAGCTTGCTACTGAATGTAAGTCGCTGACCCATTATACAAAAGGTACGCAGTCACCCCTTACGAGGCTCCTACTGTTTGTATGCACACAATTTCAGGATCTATTTCACTCCCCTCCCGGGGTTCTTTTCGCCTTTCCCTCACGGTACTTGTTCACTATCGGTCGATTACGAGTATTTAGCCTTGGAGGATGGTCCCCCCATATTCAGACAGGATTTCACGTGTCCCGCCCTACTTGTCTCTAGCCTAGTACCACTCAATAATTTTCACATACGGGACTATCACCCTTTATTGTTGGACTTTCCATTCCATTCTGTTAATTACTGAGATATCACTAGAAGGCTGTTCCCATTTCGCTCGCCACTACTCTGGGAATCTCGGTTGATGTCTTTTCCTCTTGCTACTTAGATGTTTCAGTTCACAAGGTTCGCTTCTCATACCCTATGTATTCAGGTATGGATACCACAAAAGTGGTGGGTTTCCCCATTCAGAAATCCCCGGATCAAAGCTTATTTACCAGCTCCCCGGGGCTTATCGCAGGTTATAACGTCTTTCGTCGCCTGTAATCGCCAAGGCATCCATCATGTGCACTTATTCACTTGATCCTATAACGAGCACCATTGCTAGCACCTGTTACAGGTTTACTTCTACTTCTGACATGTTTGCCGTAATCCAAACTGTAAGTACTTTGTTAAGAACTTGGTAAAACTCGTTTGATATTACTGATTGATGATTCAATCTTTACCCTTATTACATTGTCAAATGTCCTCTCAAAGAAACATTTGACACTTTGCTTACTCAAATTTTTAAAGAACAGCCATAAATGGCAAAACTAAACGATTAAATATTCGCTTAGTTTTGACATTTAGATGATGGTGGAGGATGACGGGATCGAACCGACGACCCCCTGCTTGCAAAGCAGGTGCTCTCCCAGCTGAGCTAATCCCCCAACGTCCCACTAAGTCTTGTTTCTGGCTGGTGGTGGGTCTGGTAGGACTTGAACCTACGACCCCTGCGTTATCAACACAGTGCTCTAACCAGCTGAGCTACAGACCCGTGGCTTTTATTGTCAACCGATAAGTGTGGGCACTATAGCTCCAGCATCTTTTCTCTAGAAAGGAGGTGATCCAGCCGCACCTTCCGATACGGCTACCTTGTTACGACTTTACCCCAGTCATGAACCCTGCCGTGGCAGTCGCCCTCCTTGCGGTTAGGCTAACGGCTTCTGGCAAAACCCACTCCCATGGTATGACGGGCGGTGTGTACAAGACCCGGGAACGTATTCACCGCGACATTCTGATCCGCGATTACTAGCGATTCCAGCTTCACGTAGTCGAGTTGCAGACTACGATCCGGACTACGATGCATTTTCTGAGATTAGCTCCCCCTCGCGGGTTGGCAACCCTCTGTATGCACCATTGTATGACGTGTGAAGCCCTACCCATAAGGGCCATGAGGACTTGACGTCATCCCCACCTTCCTCCGGTTTGTCACCGGCAGTCTCTTTAGAGTGCTCTTGCG
This sequence comes from Polynucleobacter sp. UB-Tiil-W10, assembly GCF_018881605.1. Lineage (GTDB taxonomy): Bacteria > Pseudomonadota > Gammaproteobacteria > Burkholderiales > Burkholderiaceae > Polynucleobacter. The sequence continues at coordinate 886,662 of NZ_JACVPZ010000001.1, read as the reverse complement.
TAGCAACTAAAGACAAGGGTTGCGCTCGTTGCGGGACTTAACCCAACATCTCACGACACGAGCTGACGACAGCCATGCAGCACCTGTGTTCACTTTCTCTTACGAGCACCTAATGTATCTCTACTTCGTTAGTGACATGTCAAGGGTAGGTAAGGTTTTTCGCGTTGCATCGAATTAATCCACATCATCCACCGCTTGTGCGGGTCCCCGTCAATTCCTTTGAGTTTTAATCTTGCGACCGTACTCCCCAGGCGGCTGACTTCACGCGTTAGCTACGTTACTCAGGATGTAAATCCCGAACAACTAGTCAGCATCGTTTAGGGCGTGGACTACCAGGGTATCTAATCCTGTTTGCTCCCCACGCTTTCGTGCATGAGCGTCAGTGTTATCCCAGGGGGCTGCCTTCGCCATTGGTATTCCTCCACATATCTACGCATTTCACTGCTACACGTGGAATTCTACCCCCCTCTGACACACTCTAGCTATACAGTCACAGGCGCCATTCCCAGGTTAAGCCCGGGGATTTCACGCCTGTCTTGTATAACCGCCTGCGCACGCTTTACGCCCAGTAATTCCGATTAACGCTTGCACCCTACGTATTACCGCGGCTGCTGGCACGTAGTTAGCCGGTGCTTATTCTTCAGGTACCGTCATTCCCGGACTGTGTTAGAGCCGGTGTTTCTTCCCTGACAAAAGAGCTTTACAACCCGAAGGCCTTCTTCACTCACGCGGCATTGCTGGATCAGGGTTTCCCCCATTGTCCAAAATTCCCCACTGCTGCCTCCCGTAGGAGTCTGGGCCGTGTCTCAGTCCCAGTGTGGCTGATCGTCCTCTCAGACCAGCTACTGATCGTCGCCTTGGTGGGCTTTTACCCCACCAACAAGCTAATCAGGCATCGGCCGCTCTAATCGCGCGAGGTCTTTCGATCCCCCGCTTTCCCCCTCAGGGCGTATGCGGTATTAGCACAGCTTTCGCTGCGTTATCCCCCACGATAAGGTACGTTCCGATGTATTACTCACCCGTTCGCCACTCGCCACCAGGTGCAAGCACCCGTGCTGCCGTTCGACTTGCATGTGTAAGGCATGCCGCCAGCGTTCAATCTGAGCCAGGATCAAACTCTTCAGTTTAATTCCTGTGATCCTTGCGGATCGTCGCACTCATTCAAGAAATTGACTTGGTAATAAAACCAAATCTTTTTACTGTCTATGAGTACTATTTATTTACATCTGTCCCGAAGGACTTGATGCTTTCACTTAGTACCCACAATTATCGGTTGACTAATTTTTAAAGAGGGCTGACTTGTTTCGTATTTCGTAAAACATTCAGCAGAGAGGTGAGACTATATCCCACTTTTTCTGGGTCGTCAACACCTTTCGTACTCTTCTACTTAAAAAACACTAAGATTTTTCTGATTTTTAAAATAAACCCAATAAAAACAATGGCTTAGGATTTGAAAATAAATTGAACTTTTTTTGAAAATTATTGATTTTTTTAGGGTTTAGCCCTAATGAGCTAAAAAAACAGGCTCTTTTTCATACTGATTTGGCCTATTTCCAACAAACTAAGGGAAAACCCTGTAATTTCCCACCGTTCCTGCTAAGATGTTCTTATGGATATTAAAAATGCGAACAATAACTTACCTTCAAGCCCCCATAGGGCTGGACAGGCTGTACCCGTTCGCGAACTTCACGCCGGATATAGACAAGAAATACTGAATCATTTATTGCAATTAAATGATGACGATAGACGCTTACGCTTTGGTACACAAACGCCAGACGAAGTTATTGCCCGCTATGTTGAACGCCTTGATTTCAATAAAGACGTCATTTTTGGTGTGTTTGATTTAAACCTTAAGCTCATTGGCATGGCCCATTTGGCCTACTTGCCAGAACACAAAGGTCAGGCAAGAGCAGCTGAATTTGGAGTTTCTGTATTGCCAGAGGGGCGCTCACAAGGCTTGGGCACGGCTCTTTTAGAGCGCTCAGCAGTGCATTCACGCAATACACGTATTGAGACCCTCTATGTTCATTGCCTAGCTAATAACAAAGCAATGATGCATTTGGCACAAAAGGCCGGGATGACTGTTGAGTACGCTTACGGCGATGCCGATGCTTGCCTTAAGTTGCCCCCAGCAAATCCCGGAACCATTGTGGAAGAGGCCGCTAATGAGCAGTGGGCCGACATGGATTACGCCCTAAAAGAAAACCTCAAGCGATCCAATCAAGCATGGTGGTGGTTCTTTGGAAGACCTGATCTCGCGCGTTAATTTCAGCCATTAATTTTGGTTGGGTGCGCCGCGTAATATCCAGCTACTTAATGTAGATAAATCTGCATCACTTAATTTTGCATTGGCCGGCATTGGCACCACGCCCCAAGAGCCAGACCCTCCCTTAGAGATTTTATTTTTTAAATACGCTTGAGCATTTGGGTTGCTCTTGTATTTTTCAGCAACCGCTTGAAAGCTTGGTCCAACAATTTTTTTATTAACCGCATGACAACCCAAGCAAGCGTTTTGCTTTGCAATTGTGAATGCGTTCTCATCCTCAACCTTCGCTTGCGCAACATTCATTAAAGAAGCAAGCACTACAAAAAGTAAAACTATTTTTACAGCTGCTAGCTTTTTCAACATCGCCAATCTATAAAAAATTATTGGAATTTTGGCGGAGTATTAGGTTGAGTTTGATCAGCTTTACCTTGTTTTTCTAAACGATTTTTTTCGTCTACAGAAATGATGTCGAAGTAGACATAAACATCTTTTACGCCGTTAGTATTGCTTGCAACTTTTTTAGCAAGCTCTGCTTCGCTTTGTGTCAAGATGCCCATGAGGTATATGCTACTTCCTTCAGCCACTATAGCCATTGAGTTTGATGGCAGCTGATCAGTAAAAATCATTTGCGTTTTAATCTTAGACTCAAGATAAGAATCGTTTGCGCGAGATGTGTAGGTGCTGTTAGGTCCAATAATCAACTCATTAAAGACGGAACGCGCATTCTTCATTGCTTTTACATAAGCGCCTGCTTCACCCTTAATATCGGCATCCTTTACTTCGCCAGTCAGCAATACTTTCTGATTAAATGAAGTAACGTTAATGTGTGCGTTATCGCCAAATCGTTTTGCTAACGCATTTTCGGCCTCCAACTCAATGCCCTTATCAATAGCCTGCACCGCTGGCGTGCGACGATCCGCCATTACAGTTGCCCCTGCCGCTACACCACCAACAGCAACTACTGCGCAACCCGTTATCTGAGATGCGATGAGAGTAGCAAGAAATAATCTTCGGAGGGATGAAATTTTCATTTTGGTATTTTCTGTATTGAGGTAACAATAATTTTTAGTCGAGCAAAACGTGATCTACACCATCACATAGAGCGTGCAGTAGAACTAAGTGTGTTTCTTGAATGCGGGCGGTGCGAGTTGATGGTGCACACAAATGAATATCATCCTGATCTAATAGCTGAGCGATCTTTCCGCCACCATTTCCGGTAAGCGCAATAATTTTGATGCCCATCTTTTTTGCGGCTTCAATTGCTTTAACAACATTCTTTGAGTTACCAGAAGTGGAAATTCCCAAAAGAATGTCGCCTTTTTTTCCAAGCCCCCGAACCTGCTTACTAAAGATCTCATCGTAGCTATAGTCATTTCCAATAGCCGTAAGAATTGAGGTATCGGTTGTTAAAGCAATCGCTGCCAACTCTTGGCGCTCTCTCTCAAAGCGTCCAATGAGTTCTGCCGCAAAGTGCTGAGCATCAGCCGCAGATCCGCCATTGCCACAAGCCATTACCTTGCCGCCTGCACGAAGACAGTCCACCATTGCCAATACGCCCCTAGCAACAGACTCTGGCAGTAATTTTTCAGCCTCTTGCTTAACAGCAATACTATCCAAGAAATGCTGGGAGGCACGCTTACGCAAACGTTCATTAATCTCTTTTTCCATAACAATATTATGCGCCAAAGACGCCCCCATTTCAGTAGCAATCAGCTTATCTCAAAAGCAACGTATCCTCTTAGTCATTATTCAACTTTTCTCAGGCAGCCCCTATGGAACTTAGCTCATTTGATTTTTTAAAACAGCAGGATTTGCCTGCTGGGGCGCTTTACATGGTTGCTACGCCCATCGGCAATTTAGGCGACATTACCTTGCGCGCCCTACATGTTTTAAATGCGGTCGATGGGATTGCCTGTGAAGATACTAGACACAGCGCAGCATTACTCCAGCAATTTGGCATTCATAAAAAATGTTTGGCGCTGCATGAACACAATGAAATTACCGGCGCACAAACTGTTATCCAATATCTTTCTAACAATGAGCGTTGGGCATACATTTCGGATGCAGGAACGCCTGGAGTCTCAGACCCCGGTGCAAGACTGGTAAATGAGGTTCAAAAAGCAGGCTTAAGAGTCATCCCCATTCCCGGAGCAAGCGCAGTCTCAAGCGCAGTCTCGGCAGCAGGCTCTGTGATGCATAGCTCAGAAGGGCGCTTTCAATTTTTAGGTTTCTGGCCCAATAAAGCCAAAGAGCGTGATGCTCTTATGCAGGATATTTCCAGCAGTAAAAAAGCGAGCCTCTTTTTTGAGTCCCCGCACCATATAAAAGAAACACTTACGTTGCTTGCAAAAAATTTAGAGCCTGATCGTCAGCTTCTAGTCTGCCGTGAGTTAACCAAAAAATTTGAGCAGCTTGTAGCGCTTCAAGCGCAAGATGTTGCCAATTGGCTTGTGACGGCAGAGAGCCTTAAGGGCGAGTTTGTTATTGTGGTAGCAGGGCGCTCATCCAATAGCGACGAGGCTCCAGAGCATTCATCTCTTATATTGTGGGCAAATGCTCTGAGCCCTTATCTAGGCAGCAAAGAAATCGCTGCCGTTCTTTCGCAAACTTTAGGTCTCACCAAAAAAGAGGCTTACCAAGTTGCCTTAGATGCAAAGAGTGAGTAAATACAAATAAAAAAGCTGGCACACAGCCAGCTTTTAAACGTGGGTCGAAGACTTATTTTGCGGCAACAGCGGGGGCCGCAGGCTCGCTAGCATCTTTAAAATTAAGCTGAGCTACCGGCTTAATGATTTGATCTGCAGAGGCTGATGAATCTGTGCGCTTGCCATTGTTCACAAACACCATTAACAACAAAATGATGATTAGTGGCACAAAAAAGCTTGCAAACACCATGATGATGAGTTGTTTTGGGGACTTAATCAGACTTCCGTGCTCGTTGCTCATAAGAATTTATCGTTTGACGGGTTTTAGGGTTGTTTGCCAAGATTATAACTAGAGAGTAAGGTTATAGACACTTACAATGGCGGGGTAGCTAGCTTTAAACTAGCGCCCGTAGCTCAGTGGATAGAGTATTGGCCTCCGAAGCCAAGGGTCGCAGGTTCGATTCCTGCCGGGCGCGCCAAAATTCAAGGGGTTTTTGACTTACATCATGCGGAAAATCACGAAAACCGCTATCATTTGCATCTAACTTATTGATTCTTATCGTGTCTACACATCTAAATACAGCCCTTTCAGAGCCCTCCTTAACCAATCCATTGCCGCCAGAGGCTCCATTACCGCATCGAAAAATCATTCGAAGCTGGCTAATCCCAATGGCACAAGGCGAAACTGGGCGGGCAATCATGCTTCTGGCAATCGACGCCTTTCTATGGCTAGCTTGCATCGCAGGTACGATCTTTGTAGAGAGCGTTCTGCTTAAGCTTGTTTTTGGCCTTATTGCTGGCTTTGTTACAGGGCGCATCTTTATTTTGGGCCACGATGCTTGCCATCAAAGTTACACACCTAATCGCGAACTTAACAAAGTGCTGGGTCGCATTGCGTTCTTGCCATCTCTCACGCCGTATAGCTTGTGGGACGTTGGTCATAACGTAGTACATCATGGTCAAACCAATCTAAAGGGCTTTGACTTTGTTTGGGCGCCCCTATCAAAATCAGAATATGACGCGCTTCCCCCATGGCGCAAGGCTTTAGAGCGCCTTTATCGCAGTGGCTGGGGTCCTGTTTTTTACTATCTCATTGAAATTTGGTGGAGACGTGAATACTTTCCAAACGCCAAAAATAAACCTGGCGATCGTCCCATCTTCTTAAAAGACAATTTGCTCGTTACCGCATTTGCAATCATTTGGATCGGCTGCCTCATTGCCGGCGCTATTGCTACTGGACAGTCTGTTTGGCTCGGGTTAATCACTGGATTTGCAGTTCCATTCTTGTTTTGGAACGGCATGATTGGTTTTGTAGTCTACGTACACCATACCCATCCAAAGGTATCTTGGTATGACAAGAAATCTGAGTGGTTGCGTGCCCAGCCCTTTGTTTCAACAACGGTTCACCTGACTTTTAACTGGATTTGGGGCAAATTGATGCACCACATCATGGAGCACACCGCCCACCATGTGGACATGAGCGTGCCGCTTTATCGTCTGGAAGAGGCCCAAACAACCCTGGAAACCATCCTTCCAGAGCGAATTTTTGTGCAAAAATTCTCTTGGAGCTGGTATTTCGATACAGCACGTAAGTGCAAGCTCTATGACTTTGAAAACAAGGCTTGGCTCGACTTTGACGGCAATAAAACGGCTAATTCAGTCCGAGTTGTGCTCAGCCCAGCTCCGGCGGGACAAAACGGGTAAAATAGATCTTCTGTATAGATTTGCCTTACCCTGATTGCCCATGACTACATCAACTCCAGCAGCTACCCAAGAATCCTCCCAGAGCCTAAAATTTTGCTCTTCTTGCAGCCGTGAAAAACGACTTGAGGGTGGCACATGGATTCCAACAAGCAATCGAAAGCAACGCTGGATCTGCGCTAGCTGTTTATACAACCGTACTCATCGTACCGGTTCGGCAAAAACCTAATTTCACCTGAAGTAAAAAATTTAAGTGCCATCCCCAACGTAGGGATTATTTTTTCGTTCTCTGCCGAACGTCGACATTGGTCCATGGCCAGGAACAAATTGCACGTCATCGCCCAAGGGCCACAATTTCGTTTTAATTGCATTGATTAGGTCTGCATGATTACCGCGCGGGAAATCTGTTCTACCAATCGAACCGGCAAACAAAACATCTCCAACAATTGCTAGACGATCTTCTTTATCAAAAAATACAACGTGACCTGGCGTATGGCCTGGGCAATGAAACACTTCAAGATCAACATTGCCTACTTGAACATGATCACCATTATTTAACCAGCGATCAGGCTCAAAAACCTTGGCATGCCCAAAACCAAATCGCACCGTTTGCTCTGGTAATTGATCAATCCAAAAACGCTCATCTTCCTGCGGACCCTCAATGGGCACACCCAACTGATCAGCTAAATCTTTAGCGGCGGCGCAATGATCAAGGTGTCCGTGGGTTAACAAGATCTTTTTAACCTTGCCGCCCATCTGCTTAACGCCCTCGAGGATCTTTTCAATATCACCGCCGGGATCGATAACGGCAGCGTCGGCGGTCTCTTGGCAAACTAAGATCGAACAATTTTGCTCGTAGGGAGTAACGGGAACAATTCCTAATTTAATTGGCATACATACAAAGCGGATTAATGAATCATTTGAGGAAAGCTAGTTTATGGGAGTCGGCATAAAATATCCCTAAAGGATAAAACAATGAATAGCCAAGCTACATTTAAATTTGCAGAAACCCATGAATGGGCAGATCAGGAAGATGATGGGTTGGTATGGGTTGGCATTAGCAATCATGCCCAAGAGGCGCTAGGTGATGTCATGTTTTTTCAAGCGCCCAAGATCGGGCAGCAAGTAAAACAAGGCGAAGCTATTGCTGTCATAGAGTCCGTTAAGGCGGCCAGTGATATTCATGCACCAGTAAGCGGAGAAATTGTTACGCTCAACGAAGAATTAGATGCATCTCCCGAACTCGTAAATGAAAAGCCCTATAGCATTTGGCTATTCAAAATCAAGCCAACTTCTGACGAGAGTCTTAAATCAGAATTAAATCTACTCTTAAGTTTACAAAAATATAACTCGGGTCCTGGCGCCTAAAAAATTAGATAGCAATGGGGTCGCGCTCAATTAACCAACGAATGCGTCCCTCTTTGCTAATGCGCCCCTGAGAGATTTCTCGCAAATATTGATCCATGACCTCTAAGATCTCTTGAAGATTTTTACGGTCCTCGGACTCCACCAAAAGTTGAGCCCGCTCTGAACCCGCTACTCGCATGACCGCTTTTGGAACTGGATCGTAGACCCTTAGTCCATTTGCTATATGGCCCCGGGTCTTTAAATATTCTTTTAGGCCATTTAAAAAGTGAATTGCCTTATCCAAGACTTTTGCCTCTGCGTGTATCAACGCTTGATATGCAAAAGGGGGAAGGCCCGCCTCTTTTCTTTCATTTGCAGTAAAGGTTAAAAAACCATCCACATCATGGCGTAATAAAAACTGAAAAACGGCCGCTTCGGGAAATTGGGTTTCAATATAAATAGCGCCTCCTGCTTCGCCATCCTTATTCGAGCGTCCAGCCCGTCCTGCAACCTGAACGAGCTGCGCAAATAATCTTTCCGCAGCTCTAAAATCTTGTGAGAACAATCTGCTGTCAGCATCCAAGACCGCAACTAAGCCAATATTTTGATAATCGTGTCCCTTGGCAATCATTTGCGTCCCAACAACAATATCGACATTGCCTTCGTGGATTGCCTGAAAGAGGTCTTCGGCGCCCTTACTTTTTCTGCTTGAGTCTGTATCGACCCGCAGGACTCTTGCTTCGGGCCACATCTCCTCAATAGAGTCTTCGATCTTTTGGGTGCCTTGCCCCAATGTCTTCAAGTCAGCATTTCCACAATCAGGACAATGGCTAGGAATTGCTCTAACCAAACCGCAATGATGACAACTTAAAACCGACTTCCTGCCAAGAGCGCCGGCTTTATGCAGCACCATATAGGAGCTACATTGCTCGCATCTTGAAAGCCATGAGCAAGCTCCGCAACTTAGCACTGGTGAGTAACCGCGTCGATTAATGAGTATTAAGCTTTGCCTTTTATTTTCTAAATTCTGGCTGACTGCATTAGCAAGAGTTTTAGTAATCAGACTTTTTGACCTTGGCTTCTCACTATCGCCAGGACTAAACTGAGTTTGTGGATCGCGAGTATTGATTAAATGGACTCTTGGCAAGCTTGCGCCCTGGGCACGTTGATCTAAACGAATATATTCATAACGGCCTGCCTTGGCTGCCATCCATGTTTCGAGCGAAGGAGTAGCAGATGCAAGCAAGATCGGTATCTTGAGATCATGAGCGCGCCAAATAGCAAGATCACGCGCGGAGTATCGAATGCCGTCTTGCTGCTTATACGATGGGTCATGCTCTTCATCGACAACTATGGCGCGTAGATTTGGTATCGGAGTTAAAGCGGCTAAACGCGTCCCTAAAATAATCTGGGCTTTGCCCGTCATTGCTTCATACCAAGCAATGCCCCTGACTTTTTCACTCACTCCACTGTGAAGCACAACCAATTTTTTATCAGGAAAATATGCCCGAACTCTGCGCTCTAACTGTGGCGTTAAGTTTATTTCAGGAACTAAAAGTAAGGCTTGTGCGTTGGCATCTTGCAAAATCCCGCTCAACCAATTCAGAAATACGGCGGTTTTCCCGCTACCCGTTTGTCCCTGTAAGAGTATTGCTTTGAACTCGTTCGTTTGACATAAACGTAATTTATCGAGCGCAAGTTTTTGCCCCTCGTTCAAAAACTTTTCATCAATAAATCCCTCGCTCAATTCAAGATGAGTTTTTTTCTTTTTCTTTTCTTCATTCACCGCTAATTTCTTGGGAATCTTTTCCCAGTCTTCTGACTTTTTCCACATCTGAGGAATGGTGGGAATAATGGTTTCCCCAAGCGCATGAATGTAATACTGGCTCGCAAAGTTCATTAACCTCAAGACTGCAGGGTCTAAAGGCTGAAGAGGTGCAACCTTAGTAACCCATTTTAATTTTTCTAACTCATATTCAGAGTAAGCGCTTGCTTTAATTACCAGCCCCACAAGTGAACTGCGTCCAAATGGAACCTCTACTATTGTCCCCACCTCCGGCACGCCCCCCAAATCTTTTTCGTCCCACAAGTAGTCAAAGCCCTGGGCAAGGGGCTTATCAACGACGACTTGAACAACGATTGGAGAAGGCATGATTTACTTCAAATTTCTATTTTTACTTGTGGATAAGTCTGTGGATATCATCCGAGGATTTTGATTTATAAGCTAATTTATCAGCTTTTAGTTTCTGCACCCTTTTAAAGCTTTTTAGTTAATTTAGTTATAAATCAATAAGTTACAAAGGTAAACGAAAGTGAAATTTCACCTTTAAGCGCAATCTTACTGAATTTCGAATTATGTCGCTATCTGTGCATAACTTTCATTAAAAATTTTAATGGCAAGTTAGCAATCACTTAGGATTATGACTTTGCTCTAAGAGACCTTGAGCTAGTAATGACCGCTTCCGCCAGAGCCGTAACGCTTTCGGGGGGAGTGAACTGGGAAATCCCGTGCCCTAAATTAAAGACATGTCCGTCTAGAGGGTGCAGGCCGGATTTAAGGGCTGGAGCACTCGCCAAATCCTCCAGAAGAAGGTTTGCTTGCTCAGCAATTTGTTTTGGTTCTGAGAACAAAATGAGGGGATCTAAGTTGCCTTGCATTGCCAAAGGCTTATTCATGGCAAGCAATTGCTTACGGGCACGACTGAGAGACATAGTCCAGTCAATGGCAATCACATCAGCTCCAGCTTGAGCCATATCATTTAACCAAATTGCCCCGCCTTTAGTAAACATGATCACTGGAATTTTTCTACCTTCATGTTCACGAGGTAATAGAGCAATCACTTTTTGCATCGCTGCCAAAGACATGGATTGATACCAGCCGTCTGGAAGCATTCCACCCCAAGTGTCAAAAATCATCAGCGCTTGTGCGCCGGCTTTTACCTGTTCAATTAAATAAGCAGCAACAGATTGAACGTTAATATCCAAAATATGTTGCAGCAAATCTGGGCGGCTAAACATCATTGTTTTGGCATGACGGAAATCATCCGAACTTGACCCATCAATCATGTAGCAAGCCAATGTCCACGGGCTTCCCGAGAAACCGATTAGTGGGACTCGCTGCTTGCCGTCTTGAATAAGTGCTTTACGAATTTCTGAGACGGCATCAAACACATATCGCAGTTGATCCATATCAGCAACACGTAATTTTTTTACCGCCTCTTCAGTGCGAAGTGGGTAATCAAAGCTTGGGCCTTCGCCCGCAGTAAATTTCAAACCCAAACCCATAGCATCAGGGATGGTCAATATATCGGAAAATAAAATGGCTGCATCCAATGGATATCGATCCAAAGGTTGAAGAGTTACTTCAGTGGCATATGCAGGATTTTTTGCAAGCCCTAAAAAACTTCCAGCTCTTGCACGAGTGGCGTTGTATTCGGGGAGATATCGGCCGGCTTGACGCATGAGCCAAAGCGGTGTTTGATCAACCGCTTCGCCCAGGCAGGCCTTTAAAAACCGATCATTTAACAACAAGGAGATGACCGGCTATTACTTTTTACGACGGAAACGAGCAATTGCAGCCAACTGTGCAGCCGCCATTGCAAACTCAGACTGGGCCAAAGCCATATCAAAGTCTGTTCCACGATTTTGCATTGCTTCTTCAGCGCGCTTCTTGGCTTCTGTTGCTTTAGCTTCATCAAGATCATGACCACGAATTGCAGTGTCTGCCAATACGGTAACGCGATCAGGTTGAACCTCTAAATAGCCGCCTGCTACGAAAACAAACTCTTCATCACCATTGGCTTTTTCAATACGAACCGAGCCTGGACGAATGCGTGTAATCAAAGGAGTGTGGCCGCGCAAAATGCCGAGCTCACCACTTTCACCAGGGAGCGCAACAAACTTGGCTTCCCCGCTGAAAATAGACTGCTCAGCACTTACTACATCGACGCGTATGGTTGACATAATTTCCCTAGATGAGTTCGATTAGAGCTTCTTGGCTTTCTCGATGGCTTCATCAATAGAACCCACCATGTAGAACGCTTGCTCAGGCAAGTGATCCAGTTCGCCGCTGCAGATCATTTTGAAACCACGGATAGTTTCTTTCAATGGAACGTATTTGCCTGGTGAACCAGTAAACACTTCAGCAACGTGGAAAGGCTGGGACAAGAAACGTTGAATCTTACGAGCGCGTGACACAGCCAATTTGTCTTCTGGTGACAATTCGTCCATGCCCAAAATCGCAATAATGTCGCGCAACTCTTTGTAACGCTGCAAAGTCATCTGTACGTCACGAGCAACTTCATAGTGCTCTTGACCAACCACTTGTGGGTCGAGCTGACGGCTGGTTGAATCCAATGGATCAACCGCTGGGTAAATACCCAATGCAGCAATATCACGTGACAACACAACTGTGGAGTCTAAGTGCAAGAAGGTGGTAGCTGGTGACGGATCGGTCAAGTCATCCGCAGGAACGTAAACGGCCTGAATAGATGTAACAGAACCAGTCTTAGTAGAGGTAATACGCTCTTGCAATTTACCCATCTCTTCAGCCAAAGTAGGCTGGTAACCCACAGCAGAAGGCATACGACCGAGCAATGCAGAAACTTCAGTACCGGCCAATGTGTAACGATAAATATTGTCAACGAAGAACAAAATGTCACGACCTTCGTCACGGAAGGCTTCAGCCATTGTCAAGCCAGTCAACGCAACGCGCAAACGGTTGCCAGGGGGCTCATTCATCTGACCAAACACCATCGCCACTTTGTCGATAACGTTAGATTCTTTCATCTCGTGGTAGAAGTCATTACCTTCACGAGTACGCTCACCAACACCAGCGAACACTGACAAACCTGAGTGTTGCTTAGCGATGTTGTTAATCAATTCCATCATGTTCACGGTCTTACCAACGCCCGCACCACCGAACAAGCCAACCTTACCGCCTTTAGCGAACGGGCAAACTAAGTCAATAACCTTAATGCCGGTTTCGAGCAAGTCAACAGAAGGGGACAGTTCATCAAACTTTGGAGCTGGCTGGTGAATTGCGCGGCGCTCTTCAGTTGCAATCGGACCTGCATCATCGATTGGGCGACCTAATACGTCCATGATGCGACCCAAAGTTGCTGGGCCCACTGGAACAGAAATCGGCTTACCTGTAGATTTCACTTCCATGCCACGACGCAAGCCGTCGCTGGCACCCATGGCAATCGCGCGAACTACGCCATCGCCAATTTGTTGCTGAACTTCAAAGGTCAAGCCTTTTTCAGCAAATGATTTTTCGCCGCTATCAACTAATGTCAATGCATCATAAATGTTTGGCATTTTGTCGCGTGGGAACTGAATGTCCACCACTGGACCGATACACTGCACGATATTTCCGTTACTCATCGCATTTCTCCGCTTTTAATTCCTGAATTCTTTCGTATTCCTAAACGCTGACCGCTTAAACCGCAGCCGCTCCGCCAACAATCTCTGACAACTCTTTAGTAATAGCAGCTTGTCGTGTTTTGTTGTATTCCAATTGCAATTCGCCAATGACGTTCTTCGCGTTATCTGAGGCGGCCTTCATTGAGACCATGCGTGCAGATTGCTCAGATGCCATATTTTCAGCAACTGCCTGATAAATCATTGCCTCAACATAACGCTTGAGTAAGCCATTCAAAATGGACTCTGCATCAGGCTCGTAGATGTAGTCCCAAGAATTTCCAACTTTATCTTCAGGCGCCAATGCTGCAGGCTCCAAAGGCAAAAGCTTTTCTAAAACAGGCTCTTGTTTCATAGCATTAACAAAGCGGTTATATGCCAGATAAACAGCATCAATCTCGCCACGCTCAAACGCTTCTAATTGGGCAACAATTGCACCAATCAAAACATCCATGTGGGGTGTATCACCAATTTGGATTGTTTGAGAAATCAGTTTTGCTTTTGAGCGATTCAAAAACTGTAAGCCTTTTGAACCAATTGCCGTATAGACAATCTCAATATTTTTTTCCTGCAAATCGCGCACTTGGTTAGTAATAAAGCGCAGTACGTTGGTATTTAAACCACCGCACAGGCCTTTATCTGTTGTAACCAAAATCGTGCCAACTTTCTTAACTTCGCGAGTTGCCATGTAAGCAGGGCGGAACTCAGGATTAGCTTTGGAAAGGTTAGCAACAATCTCACGAATTTTTTCAGCATATGGGCGCGCATTACGCATGCGCTCCTGGGCACGACGCATCTTGGATGCGGCGACCATTTCCATTGCCTTCGTGATCTTGCGCGTGTTTTGCACGCTCTTGATCTTAGATCGTATCTCTTTTGTGCTTGCCATGATTTATGCGAGCCCTCTTAGAAAGAGGCAGAACGCTTGTAATCCTCAATGGCGGCGCGCAATGCAGCTTCGTCATCTTTGCTCAAATCTTTCGTTTCTTCAATACGCGCAACTAAGTCAGCGTACTTAGATTTCAAATGATCTTGCAAACCTTTTTCGAATGCCAATACATTCTTCACTTCGAGGTCATCGAAATAGCCGTTATTAACAGCATAGAGTGAAGCGGCCATTTCCCAAACTTGGAGTGGCTTGTATTGAGCTTGCTTACACAATTCAGTAACACGACGACCGCGCTCAAGTTGCTTGCGGGTTGCTTCGTCAAGGTCTGATGCGAACTGAGCAAAAGCTGCTAATTCACGATACTGCGCCAAGTCGGTACGAATACCGCCTGACAATTTCTTAATTACTTTGGTTTGTGCAGCACCACCAACGCGGGAAACTGAAATACCAGCGTTAATCGCAGGACGTACACCAGCATTAAACAAGTCAGTTTCCAAGAAGATCTGGCCGTCAGTAATCGAAATTACGTTGGTTGGAACGAATGCAGAAACGTCACCGGCTTGAGTTTCAATGATTGGCAAGGCAGTTAAAGAACCAGTTTTGCCTTTTACTGCGCCATTGGTGAACTTCTCAACATACTCAGCATTTACACGAGCAGCTCGCTCGAGCAAGCGTGAGTGGAGATAGAACACGTCACCAGGGTAAGCTTCACGGCCTGGTGGGCGGCGGAGCAACAATGAGATTTGACGATAAGCAACCGCTTGCTTGGTCAAGTCATCGTAAACAATCAGAGCGTCTTCACCGCGGTCGCGGAAGTATTCACCCATTGTGCAGCCAGCATATGCTGAGAGGTATTGCATCGCTGCAGACTCAGAAGCACTTGCTGCAACAACAACCGTGTATTCCATTGCGCCTAGCTCTGTGAGCTTACGAACAACGTTAGCAATAGTGGAAGCTTTTTGACCAATCGCAACGTAAACGCAATAAACGCCTTTACCTTTTTGGTTAATGATCGCGTCAACCGCAACTGCTGTTTTACCTGTTTGACGATCGCCAATAATCAACTCGCGCTGACCGCGGCCGATTGGAACCATCGCATCAATTGCCTTCAAACCAGTTTGAACTGGCTGACTAACAGATTGACGCGCGATAACACCGGGAGCAACTTTTTCAATAAAATCAGTTAACTTGGTGTTGATTGGGCCTTTGCCATCAATCGGTTGACCAAGCGCGTTTACAACGCGACCTAGCAACTCTGGACCAACTGGCACTTCCAAAATGCGGCCAGTACATTTAACTGGGTCGCCTTCTTTAATGTGGGTGTATTCACCCAACACAACTGCACCAACAGAATCGCGCTCAAGGTTCAATGCGAGGCCGATGGTGTTGTTCGGAAACTCCAACATTTCGCCCTGCATAACACCAGATAAGCCATGTACACGGCAAATACCGTCAGTCACTGAAATTACAGTGCCTTCATTGCGAGACTGAGTGTCAACACCCATTTCGCTAATTCGGCTTTTGATCAGCTCGCTGATCTCGGAAGGGTTGAGTTGCATTACTTACTCCTGGGTCTTATTTCGTATGTTCTTAATAGGGATAACTTATGCGCCAAGACTTGCTTGCATTTGAGCTAACTGTGCCTTAACTGAACTATCCATCACTTCATCACCAACTTGAATGCGAACTCCGCCAATCAATGCTGGGTCAACCTGAATAGTTGGGCGCAATTCTTTACCCCCAAAGCGTTTCTTCAAACTTGACAACAAATCATTTAGCGCAGATCCCTCCAAAGGGAATGCGCTGGTAATGCTTACTTCGGCCGCACCTTCACTCTTGTTCTTCATTGCTTCAAATTGTTGAGCAATTTCAGGAACGGCAGCTAATCGGTGGTTTTGATTCACAAGATTCAAAAAGCTGGCAACCTTGCCATCTAGCTTGGTCTTAACCATGCCAGAAAGTAACTTGCTCAAATCATCGGCGGATACTTTTGGGTTGTTTGATAAAGCAGCAACTTCTGGCAAAGCAGCAAGCTGTGCCAATTCATTTAACTGCTCCAAGCATCCCGCAAGCTCAGCCGGCTTGGCGCTTTGAAAAAGCGCTTCCGCGTAAGGACGGGCAATGGTGGCTAATTCAGCCATATCAAAGTTCTGCCTTTAGTTGATCAAGCATTTGGCCATGAGCTTTTGCATCAACTTCGCGACGCAAAATTTGCTCAGCGCCTTTAACGGCAAGCAGGGCAACTTCAGCGCGCAGCACTTCACGTGCACGAGTAACTTGTTGATCTGCATCTTGCTTAGCTTGAGAAATGATTCGAGCAGCTTCAGCCTGTGCGTTAGCGCGAATTTCTTCGGCTGACATTTGTGCACGTTTTTCAGCTTCAGCGACACGTTGAACACCTTCTTGGCGTGCTTTAGTTAATTCTTGCTCAGCTTCGTTGCTGGCCAATGCGAGTGCTTCTTTACCGCGCTCGGCAGCAGCTAAACCAGCAGCAATTTTGCTTGAACGCTCATCTAACGCCTTAACTAGCGGTGGCCACACAAACTGTGCAACAACCCACCATAAGACGAAGAAAACGATCATTTGCGCGAATAGGGTCGCGTTCAGATTCACGATATTCCTTTCAGTATTGTTGAGAACAATTGGATGACCTTATAGTCATCCACGCCAAAACAATTACTTAATAACTGCGAGCAGTGGGTTTGCGAAAGCAAACAACATTGCAACACCAACGCCGATCAAGAACGCAGCGTCGATCAAACCAGCCAAAAGGAACATCTTAGTTTGGAGTGGCTCCATCAATTCTGGTTGACGAGCACAAGCTTCGATGTATTTGCCGCCCATCAATGCGATACCCAAACATGCACCGATCGCGCCGAGGCCGATGATGATGCCGATACAGATAGCTGTTGAACCTTGAATAGTTGCTAAAAATGCTTGCATGTTGCTGACTCCTGAAGTTAAAAGAGGTAAGTTAAAAATAAAATCTTAGTGATGGCTATGCGCTTGCCCGATGTAAACCAAGGTCAACATCATAAAAATAAAGGCCTGCAACAAAATAACCAAAATGTGGAAGATGGCCCAAGCTGATCCAGCAATAACATGGCCCACCAATCCGAACAGGGATAAATCTAAATTAAAGGTCCATACGCTACCGAGCAAGGCAATCAATAAGAAAACCAATTCGCCAGCGTACATATTGCCGAAAAGTCGCATTCCTAAGGAAACGCCTTTCGCCAAATACTCAATGATGTTCAATGCAAGATTAAATGGGGCTAAGTACCATTTTGCACCAAATGGAGCAGAGATAAGCTCATGCAAAAATCCACCAAAACCTTTTACCTTGAAGCTGTAAAAGAACACCAAAACTAAAACCGATAGGGACATGCCCATGGTTGCGTTTAAGTCAGTTGTAGGAACCATGCGGTTATGAGGTACATGACCGCCAAAATTACCAATAAAGTGATTTACGCCCAAAACCCAATCCACTGGAATCAAGTCAAGGGTATTTAAAAGGATGATCCAGAAAAATACGAAGAGCGCGAGAGGGGCAATAAAAGTACGGTTGCCATGAACAATGCTTTTAGCTTGCGTATCTACCATCTCCACAATCATTTCGACCAAACACTGGAAGCGACCTGGAACGCCGGGCGTTGCACGACGTGCGGCAATTAACAAAATAAATACTGCTAAGAGACCCATCAAAGAGGCCCAAAAAATAGTATCTAAATTAATAATGCTGAAATCGACAATAGAAGTTTGATGCTCACCAGTGCTGGTGAGATTTTGTAAGTGCTCAGAAATGTACGCCGTTGGCGTCATTTGTTCGGCTGCCTCGTGGGCTTGGTGTACTTCGCTAGACATCTCTTAACTAGTCCTTTGTTTCAATCTCAATTGTCACTACTTAGCGCCACAACCACGCTAGCCATACACACTTCAAAGCAAGCAGATAAGTCACCAACAAGGGGACCCAAAGCACGCCAGGGATGAAATACGCAATCCCTAAAAACATCATTAATGTCACGGCGATTTTTATAAATTCGCCTGAAACTAATGCCGCCAAAAACCTTCCTGGATTCAATCTTTGCGATTTCTTTGCCAACTCCAACCTAATTAAAAACAAGGCTGTAGGCAAGACGCTAATTAAACCACCTAAAAACGCCGACTGAGTATAAAGGCTTACCCCTACCAACCCCCCAAAAATTGACCAAAACAACATGCTGATAGCCGTAATCAAGACTTGAACCAAAATAATTTTCCATGGTGATAGGGCGCGGTATTTTGTCGCATTGATTTGCTGCAACGCAACAATTTCATCCTTGCTGTAGACCCGAATGACTTCTTCTTCGGGTTCATCCCATTCATCCACCTTGGAAAATTGATTTTTTTGAGGAATCAATTTAGCCCCGAAAGTTTAATGTGTGCAGTGCAATATGTCAAAGGATTTGGGGACATTTTTATACCTAATTTATGACTCAATACCCAACTTTTTTAATAGGGAATCCAGCTCATCAAATTGGCTAAAGCGAATTCTGAGCTCTCCCCCTCTGCCTTTAAGCTTAAATTCAGTGCTTAATCCGATTAAATCGGCTATTTCCTGCGTTAGACGCTGCATGTCTGGGTCCGCACTTGGTGACTTATTCCCAGGCTTATTCTTAGACTTTTTGTCGCCTATCTGACCACCAGCAATAACCAAAGCAGCAGTCATGCGCTCCGCTTCACGAACGGACAGGCCTTGGGCAGAGATTCTTTGGGCTAAAGCAACCTGACTAGCGCCCGGAAGAGGCAAAAGTGCACGGGCATGTCCCATATCGATGTCCCCAGCCAATAGCATGGCTTGGACTGGTTTTGCCAGTTGAGCCAAACGCAATAAATTGGTAATCGCACTACGAGACTTGCCGACAGCTTTTGCTGCTTGCTCATGTGTAAAACCAAACTCCTCAATCAGCCTAGCCAAACCCCGTGATTCTTCGAGAGGATTTAAATCCTCGCGCTGCATGTTTTCTACCAAGGCCATTGCTGCGGCAGCTTGATCATCTGCACCAGAAACTAAAACTGGAACTTCTTTTAAGCCCGCAATCGTTGCTGCTCGAAAGCGACGCTCGCCCGCAATAATTTCATACTTTCCGGGAGCTACCAAGCGCACTAATAAAGGCTGCATAACGCCTTGTTCACGAATACTTTCTGCCAACTCTTGCAATGCGCCCGCTTCCATTTTTTGACGCGGTTGATATTTACCTGCTTGCAAAGCTGTTAGTGGCAGACGGTTGATATCGGTAGAAGAGTTTGCTTGCTGAGTCTTTTCTCCAAGCAAAGCTTCAAGCCCCCTGCCTAATCCTTTTTTCTTAATTGCAACCATGATCTTTTATTTTCTTTCTTGGAATTACATGTGTTTGATGCGCTCAAGCATTTCAGCACCAAACTCTAAATAAGCTTTTGCGCCACGCGATGATTTGTCAAAAGCAACACCGGGAAGCCCATATGAGGGGGCCTCGGCAAGGCGAACATTGCGCGGAATAATAGTCTTAAATACTTTGTCTCCAAAGTGTTCAAGTAGTTGATCAGACACCTGTTGTTGCAAAGTCATGCGCGCATCAAACATGACACGCAACAAACCAATGATGACTAAATCAGGATTTAAATTCGCATGCACTTGTTTGATAGTGTTTACTAAATCAGATAAGCCTTCCAATGCGAAATATTCACACTGCATTGGAACAATCACGCCATTTGCCGCACACAATCCATTGAGTGTTAACAATGACAATGCAGGTGGGCAATCGAGCAAAATAAAATCGTAATCATTCGACACTTGAGCAAGCGCCTCTTTCAAGCGCACTTCGCGTAAATCTAAATCTACCAATTCAATTTCAGCGCCCGCCAAATCGCGATTCGCGGGCAGTACGTCGTAGCCAGAACTTTCACAACGCTGCGCGCATTCCTTAACCGATGCCATACCAATTAATACTTGATATACGCTGGTGTTTAAGTCCGCCTTTTCTACACCAGAACCCATGGTTGCATTACCTTGAGGATCAAGGTCTACCAACAAAACACGTTGTTGCAGTCCCGCTAAGCCTGCCGCCAAATTAACAGCAGTAGTGGTCTTACCAACACCACCTTTTTGATTTGCAATACAGAAAATTTTGGCCATGGCTACTTTTGGATTTACTTAAGAGGGGAGGGTGGATTTTCTCACGGGGGCCAACACCAAAAGGCGCCGCTCCACCGCTAAATTTGGAATACGAAGAGGTTCATCGGCAACCAAGCGCCAGTCGCCCATACAAACATCTTTCATTTCATCATCAGCGCGCCTAGCTTTCATTGCAAACACCAAACCACCAGGCTTTAAGAAAGGTAATGACAAATCTAAAAAACGTGCGAGATTGGTAAATGCGCGTGAAATGACGGCATCAAATTGCGCCGGTTGTTGCAACGCAGCATCTTCTACTCGCTCACAGAGCACTTCAATATTTTTAAGTTTTAACTTTCCGCGTACGTGCTGCAAGAATGCCGTCTTCTTGCGTATGGCCTCTATTAGGGAAAGTTGCCACTCTGGTTGAATAATAGCAATTGGGATTGCAGGCAAGCCGCCCCCTGAACCGAGATCTGCAATCTTGGGCGATGGGCTATTTAAAAATTGCCTTAATACTGGTAAAACTGCAATAGAATCAATAAGGTGCAGCCTAATAGAGTCTCTCTCACCCTCAATTGCCGTGAGATTGTGGACTTGATTCCAACGACCCATTTCCTGTAGAAACAGCTCTAAATCAGCAATATTGATTGGACTCAATTGAAGTCCAAGATCCTCAATTCCTAAGGCAAGCAGGCCTTCACTCATGAGTCTCTTGGGTGCGACCCAAACCTTTTTTGAGGTGAACCAACAAAAGGGAGAGGGCTGCGGGGGTGACCCCTGAAATACGGCCAGCCTGACCCAATGTTTCAGGTTTATGCAAATTGAGCTTTTGCTGAACTTCTTTAGATAAACCAACAACCTGCGAATAATCAAGCAACTCTGGCAGCGGGAACGTCTCATTGTGTTCTTGACGGGCGATTTCAGTCGCTTGGCGGTCGATATAGCCCTGGTATTTGACTGAAATCTCTACCTGATCGCTAATTTGGGCAGCCAAACCAAGATCCTCATCAAGTGTTTCTGGGGCCCACATACCATTACCCAAGGCAGTGATTGCCTCATAAGTAACACCTGGCCGCCTCAATAACTCAGTTAAATTACATTCGTGGGACAAATCTTGGCCTAGTAACTGAGAAACCAAGGATGCCGCCTCATGTTTTGGGCCAATCCAAATATCTTGCAAACGAGATGTTTCACGTGAAACAGCCTCCTGTTTTCTGCAAAACACCTCCCAGCGATAGTCATCCACCAAACCAAGCTCTCGACCAATGGTGGTTAGGCGCATATCTGCGTTATCTTCGCGCAGACTTAAGCGATACTCGGCACGACTTGTAAACATACGATACGGTTCCTGAACACCGCGGGTAATCAGGTCATCAACCAAAACGCCAATATAAGACTCGCTGCGCTTCGGCAACCAAGGCTCTCTACCTTTAGCCGCCAATCCAGCATTAATACCTGCCAACATACCCTGCGCCGCAGCCTCTTCATAGCCTGTTGTGCCATTTATTTGGCCAGCAAAGTAAAGGCCGCCAATCGCCCTTGTCTCAAGGCTATGCCGAAGTTGGCGCGGATCAAAGAAGTCGTACTCAATTGCATAACCAGGACGAACAATAACTGCAGACTCCATGCCGCGGATACTGCGCACCAAATCCCACTGAACATCAAAAGGTAGGCTGGTAGAAATTCCATTGGGATAAAACTCGTTAGTGGTTAAGCCCTCTGGCTCCAAAAAGATCTGATGACTATTTCTGGAAGCAAAGCGATGGATCTTGTCTTCAATAGAAGGGCAGTAGCGTGGGCCAACCCCCTCAATAACACCTGTATACATCGGCGAACGATCCAAACCACCACGAATAATGTCGTGAGTCTTTTCATTTGTGTGAGAAATCCAACAAGGAACCTGCCTAGGATGCTGTTCTGGGCGACCCAAATAAGAGAACACCGGCACAGGATCCAAGTCTCCAGACTGCTCTAGCATCACTGAGAAGTCGATAGTTCGACCATCAATTCGGGGTGGGGTACCGGTCTTCAGCCTTCCTTGAGGAAGCTTCAATTCTTTTAATCTGGCAGACAAAGAAATGGCGGCCGGATCGCCAGCACGACCACCGGCGTAGTTATTTAAGCCAACATGGATTTTTCCATCCAGAAATGTGCCGGCCGTAAGTACCACCTTTTTGGCAGCAAATTCCAAGCCCATTTGCGTAACTACGCCTTGGACTTCATCCCCTTTAACCAGCAAATCATCAACCGCAGCCTGAAATAGGCTTAAGTGCGGCTGATTTTCAAGTCGGCGACGAATGGCGGCTTTATAAAGCACGCGATCCCCTTGGGCGCGGGTAGCTCGAACGGCAGGGCCTTTACTAGAGTTCAGAATGCGGAACTGGATACCAGCCTCATCAGTGGCGGCTGCCATTGCACCACCCATAGCGTCGATTTCTTTGACTAGATGCCCCTTGCCAATCCCGCCAATAGAGGGATTGCAACTCATCGCACCGAGATTTTCAATGCTATGTGTAATGAGTAGGGTGTCGCAACCCATGCGCGCTGACGCAAGGGCGGCCTCAGTCCCGGCGTGTCCGCCCCCAACTACAATGACATCGAAACTTTTGGAATAACGCATGATTTGCCTCAGATAGGGCGATGATCATAGCATTTTGTTTGTTTCACGTGAAACAAAACCTATCAAAATACCCAGGAAATAAAAAGAATTTTTCTAAGTATTTGATTTAATTAACAAAATAAGCGTTCCAGGCTGACTTTAATATCAACACACTGACAATAAGCAGAAAGGCCTTTCTCACAAAAGCGCTGCCGTGCTTAATTGCTAATCTACTGCCGAACTGACTGCCGGCAATATTAGCAATCATCATTGCAAACCCAAGGGGCCAATTAATATGTCCAAGGCTGGCCAACATCAAAATAGCCGCTAGATTGGTTGCCACATTTACCAATTTTGTTGCAGCAGATGCGTGTAAAAAATCAAAACCAAACAAGCGCACGAAACCAAACAATAAAAAGCTACCAGTGCCAGGCCCAAAGAATCCGTCATAAAAACCAATGGTTAAACCAAGAATGGCTCCCTTAACCTGTTGAAAGCGACCAAGAATTTTCGGTGCGTGGGATTCTCCAAGTGATGGTTGGAACCAGGTATAAAGCAACAGAAATAGTAAAACGAATGGCAAAGCCTTACGCAGGGGCTCCGCAGGAAAATTACTAACCGCATTGGCACCCATCAGAGAGCCTATAAAGCCAGCAATAATCGCGGGCAGCACAATTGCCCAAGGCAGCGACACATGGCGCAAGTATTTTCTTGCAGCATTTAAAGTTCCCCCAACTGCTGAAACCTTATTTGTAGAAAGCAGTGTTGCTGGGGGAGCATCGGGATAGGCGGCAAATAAAGCGGGCACCTGAATCAAGCCACCACCGCCAGCCACCGCATCCACCAGCCCAGCAAAAAAAGCCATTGCTAAAAGCAGTGGCCATATGAAAATTGAAAATTCGATGAGGGTCTCTTTTAATTAAATGAGTACGGCGCTATTAAAGTTCACGCCGCACTAAAAGCAAATAATAAAAGGAAATTAGCTTTTGTTTTTGAAGTGCGCAGCAACTTCGCCAACAACGCCACGACGAAATGCTAGTACACAAATAACAAAAATGAATCCTGTTGCAATCGTGCTCCAAGAGCCGATGTTTGCTAAGTAGTTCTGCAAGCCAACAACAATGCCGGCACCAACCACCGGCCCGAGAATAGTTCCCATTCCGCCAAGTAAGGTCATCAATACAACCTCGCCTGACATATGCCAATGAACGTCGGTCAATGTGGCCAACTGGAATACTAAAGACTTCATTGATCCAGCCAATCCAGAAAGGGCAGCAGAAATTACGAAAGACATCAACTTAAAGCGATCAACGTCATAACCCAAAGAAATCGCACGAGGCTCGTTCTCGCGAATTGCTTTAAGCACCTGACCAAATGGCGAATGCACCGCACGCATAATCACAGCAAAGCCAAACAAGAAAACCGCCAAAACAAAGTAATACATGGCGACGTCATTCTTTAGGTCAATCAGACCAAACAATGATCCGCGAGGTACCCCCTGAATTCCATCTTCACCGCCAGTAAAGGGAAGTTGAACTGCCAAGAAGTAAACCATTTGCGAAAGGGCCAAGGTCACCATTGCAAAGTAAATGCCTTGTCTGCGAATGGCAAGCGAACCAATTAAGAAACCTAGAGCGCCCGAACCCAAAACCCCCAAGATTATTCCCAACTCAGGTGAAAGGCCCGCCTCTTTACAAAAATACGCCGTAATATAAGCAGCGGTTCCAAAGAAGGCTGCGTGACCAAAAGATAAAAGGCCTGTAAAGCCAAGCAACAAATTAAATGCGCAAGCAAAAAGGGCAAAGCACAACACCTTCATTGCGAACACAAGATAAATGAAGTCTTGGAACGGCAACAGGAGAGCGATTAAAACCAAGATGCCATATAACAATTTTATTTTTGGATTCATGTTTATTTCTCCCGCCCAAAAAGTCCAGCAGGGCGAATCAACAAAACAATAGCCATGATCACAAAAATCACAACGCCAGATGCCTCTGGATAAAAAACTTTAGTAAGGCCCTCAACAAGGCCCAAGCCCAAGCCCGTCAGAATGGCACCCATAATTGAGCCCATGCCACCAATCACCACCACGGCAAAAACAACGATGATGAGGTTTGAACCCATCAGCGGATTCACCTGGAAAATCGGCGCAGCTAAAACGCCAGCAAATCCGGCCAGGCCAACACCATAGGCGTACGCCAAGGAAATCATTAGCGGAACATTGATACCAAAGGCTTGTAGTAATTTAGGGTTTTCAGTACCGGCACGCAAATATGCGCCCAACTTGGTTCTTTCAATGACATACCAAGTAGAGAAGCAAACCGCCAGGGAGATAACCACAACCCATACACGATACTTGGGCAAGATAATGCCAAGAGACTCAAGAGGAATCGCGCCCTGCAATATCTCTGGGGCTGGATAGCTCTCACCAGAAATTCCATACCAATGGCGGAACATACCCTCAATAATGAGCGCCAAACCGAAGGTTAACAATAAGCCGTATAAATGGTCAAGATGGTACAAGCGACGCAACATTGTTCGTTCTAGTATGAGACCAAAGCCTGCCAATACCAGGGGCACAACAATTAAAGCAAACCAATAATTAATAGACAGATCAGGGAAACCAAGCCATTGGCTAATTTGCGTCAAACCAATCCACGCAACAAAAGCACCCATGGTGTACTGAGCGCCGTGCGCAAAATTAATGATGTTGAGAAGGCCAAAAATAATGGCCAATCCCAAACTCAATATGGCATAAAACGAGCCATTGATAAGCCCCACCAAGAGTTGGGCTACCAGCCCTTGAGGGGTAATTCCGAGAAGTTCAAACATTCTTAATTTCTATGTTTCTTACTTATTAACCAACTTGCACTTCGATTGCGAAAGCGGCAAAGTAGCTTCAGCGGCAGGAATTACAGCACGAACATTGTAATAATCCCATGGACTCTTAGAGTCGGCTGGTTTTTTAACCTCAAGCAAATACATATCGTGCTCAAATTTGCCGTCCGCACGAATCTTGCCCTTGAAGAGGCCATCATCGATGTTGGTAGATTTAAGCGCCTTCATCACAGCTTGTGTGTCATCAGTGCCGGCCTTTTGTACCGCATTTAAATAAGCCAAAACAGAGGAGTAAACGCCAGCCTGTACCATGGTTGGCATACGCTTGTGTTGCAAAATAAAGCGTTTAGCAAACGCACGGGTCTTATCATCCTTGTCCCAGTAGAAGCCCTCTGTGAGGTACATGCCTTGTGCGGCAGGAAGACCTAAAGAATGCACATCAGAGATAAACATTAGCAATGGAACAACGGTTTGCTTTTTGTTAATACCAAACTCGGATGCCTGCTTTACAGTATTGATGGTGTCTTGACCAGCATTTGCAAGGGCAACCACATCAGCTCCGCTAGCTTGGGCCTTCAACAGATATGAGGAAAAATCGCTATTAGGGAACGGGTGTTTGCTGGTACCTAAAACCTTACCGCCATTAGCAGTCACAACGGCCGTAGCATCCTTCTCAAGAGCTGCGCCGAAAGCATAGTCAGCAGTAATAAAGTACCAATTCTTTTTGCCCTGCTTTACAACCGCCTTACCTGTGCCATTTGACAGTGCATATGTGTCATAAGCCCAATGCACATTGTTTGGCGTACACTTTTCGTTGGTAATGGTTAAAGAGCCCGCGCCAGAAACCAAAGTAATCTTGTTCTTTTGTTCGGCAACTTCCATCACAGCCAAAGCTACGTTGGTTGAAACCAACTCAACAATAACGTCTACACCGTCTTTGTCATACCATTCACGCGCCTTGTTTGCAGCGATATCAGCCTTGTTTTGGTGATCGGCGCTAACAAGCTCAATCTTCTTTCCAATAACAGTGCCATCTTTAGAAAAATCAGCAATTGCCATCTTCGCCGCAATCACAGCGCCCGGGCCAGCCAGGTCAGAATAGGTTGAGGAAAGATCTGTCAATACGCCAATCTTCACGACATCGCCACTTACTTTTGATCCGCTTTGTGCAAACACTGGGTTTGAACCAAACATGGTCGCCGCAACCAGGCACGCGGTTATTTGCTTTAACTTCATTGCTGTCTCCTATAGAAATCCACTAAACACCAAGATACTCATTTAATAGAGCCGCTTTCTCAGCAAGCTCGTTCTGATTTACAACTTCAACTACATTTCCGTGCTCAACAACATAATGACGATCCGCCAAGGGTGCAGCAAAGCGGAAATTTTGCTCAACCAACACAATCGTGAAACCTTTTTTGCGCAAACTGGTAACAACTTCACCTAGCTTTTGCACAATCACCGGCGCCAATCCCTCGGTGATCTCATCCAATAGCAATAGTTTTGCACCGGTCCTCAGGATCCGCGCCATTGCCAGCATCTGCTGCTCACCACCAGATAGGCGAGTGCCAGGACTATTTCTTCTCTCGTATAAGTTTGGAAACATTTCATAAATCTCATCCAAACCCATGCCGCCAGGGGCAATCTCTGGCAACAACAATAAATTTTCTTCGGTGCTTAAGCTGGCAAAGATTCCGCGCTCTTCTGGGCAAAAACCAACCCCTAGACGCGCAATTTTGTAAGTCGGCATAGAAATGGTTTGTGTGCCATAAACCTCAATAGAACCAGTTCTTTTGCTAGTAAGGCCTAGGATTGTTTTAAGAATGGTGCTTCTGCCGGCCCCATTTCTCCCAAGCAAGGTAACTACTTCACCATCACGCACAGCAAAATTGACGCCATGCAAAATATGGGATTCGCCATACCAAGACTCTAAATTCTTAACCTCTAATGCCATGTTGCTCATAGGTTGTCTCCGCCATGGCTTCCCATGTAGGCCTCAACAACCAGCGGGTTGTTTGAAACCTCATGATAAGAACCCTCAGCCAGCACAGAGCCGCGCTGCAAAACGGTAATGCGGTCAGCAATTGAAGAAACCACCTTCATGTTGTGCTCAACCATCAGAATAGTGCGGCCCTTGGCCACACGATCAATCAACTCGGTTACACGCTCCACATCCTCGTGCCCCATGCCCTGCGTGGGCTCATCCAAAAGCATTAGCTCGGGCTCCATGGCCAAGGTCGTTGCAATTTCAAGCGCCCTTTTTCGGCCATAAGACAAATTCAAGGTTTCCTCATGAGCAAAACCCTCCAACCCAACCTCATGTAGAAGCTCTAGGGCGCGCTCATTAAGCACGTTTAAAGAGTCGCCAGATTTCCAAAAATGGAACTCGGTACCCAATCCTCGCTGCAGCGCAACACGGACATTTTCAACCACAGTTAAATGTGGGAATACGGCTGAAATCTGAAAGGAGCGAATAACGCCCCGCCTCGCAATTTGTGCGGGTGCCTCGTTGGTGATATCAAGACCGTTAAATAAGATTTGTCCGCTGCTGGGCTCCAAAAACTTGGTTAGCAAATTGAAGCAAGTGGTCTTGCCTGCACCATTCGGCCCGATCAAGGCATGAATAGTTCCGCGGGCAACATCTAGGTTCACGTCAGTAACCGCAGAAAATCCCTTAAAAGATTTCCCCAGTCCAATTGTTTTTAATATTATTTCTTGCAATCTCATGCCCTCTACCCCCTACTTGGGAGCAAGAATACGAGAATACCCCAAGATAGTCGGTCTTTATATAGCAATAACCCTAAACTCTGTGAGCCACACAATCAAAAGTGTCTAAGAGATTTTTTGAAACCGCTCAATAGCTGAACGAGCCTGCTCATCCAAGACATCTACAGGCATCCTCTGTGCCCCTTGGACGATCATTAATGCATATGGTTT
Organism: Polynucleobacter sp. UB-Tiil-W10; assembly: GCF_018881605.1. GTDB lineage: Bacteria > Pseudomonadota > Gammaproteobacteria > Burkholderiales > Burkholderiaceae > Polynucleobacter. The sequence goes on along the minus strand of NZ_JACVPZ010000001.1, from coordinate 857,883 downwards.
GGCAAGGGCTGAGGCCTCTAGGCAAAGTCGCAACTCATCACCCTCTGATGGTGACTGACTACGCCAATAGTTAATGGCAGCCTCTAGTTCTTGAATTGTCACAAACAACATAAAAAATTATTTTTACTTATCTTTTGTCGCTAGCATAGTGCCGCGACATTTTTTTGCGCCACAGCGACACTCATAATCTTTTTTCATTTGCTTAGTAATCTTCCCCTCAACATCGAGTGAATAGTCATAAAACAACTCTTCACCAACTTTGAGGGCGCGTTTTGCATAAATAAAAACGCGTGGCTCACCACCAAAACTGTCTTCACGAGTTTCGCAAATGGGTTTGCATGAATGGTTAATCCAGCGCGCAGCATTGCCGCCGTATTTAGCATCAATCACACGACCATCTTCTAGTGAAAAATAAAAGGTGTGATTAGGGTCTTTAGGGTCATGAGGGTGGCGTTTTTCAGCAAGCTTCCAACTAATACGCTCACCCTTGTATTCAATAATTGCCTGACCTTTTTTGATCGGCTTCGCAACAAAAACACCCTTCCCATGAATGGGAGAGGATTTAACAACAATTGAAGATCGATCCACCTTAGGTGGTTTTAATTTTTTGGATGTCATAAATTAAACGTCTAGGTTACGTGCAATGAGCGCATTCTTTTCAATAAACGCACGACGAGGCTCAACCTCATCTCCCATTAATGTTGTAAAGACCTGGTCTGCAGTAATCGCATCTTCAATCTTTACCTGCAAGAGTGTTCTTGAGTTTGCATCCATAGTAGTTTCCCACAACTGGGATGGATTCATCTCACCAAGACCTTTGTAGCGCTGGCGACTTAAGACCCGCTCTGCTTCGGACAACAACCAAGCAAAGGCAGCTCTAAAGTCGCCAATTGTTTGCTCTTTCTGATTCTTGTCAGGATCGCCACGGCGCACTTTGGAGCCGGCAACTACTTTGCCCGATAAAACAGCCGCAGCATTTGCAAGACTTTGATAATCATCACCATGAACAAAGTCTGAGTTGATAGAAGACAGTTTTAAGTTTCCATGAATTCGGCGTGACAACAATAAACGGAAGCGCTCGGTGCGATCTTCTTTTTGCACAATGATTTCTGGTGGCAAGGCTAAGGGATTTAAGGAATCTGCAAGCGCTACCCTTAGTCGATCAGCAGATTCATTCGCTGATTTTTCTGTATCCAGATTTAATGGTGTCCCTGAGGCAATTGCACGCAAAGCGTCTTCATCAATGGTGCGAGAGAGCCTATCAACAATTGACTGAATCACCTGATAGTGTTTTGCCAACTCATTAAGTGCCTCACCCTCAATAATTTCACCGGATGGTGTTTGTAGTGAGGCTGTTTCTAATGCGATCTTTAATAACAACTGATTTAACTCATTGTCATCTTTAATGTACTGCTCATTTTTTCCAAACTTAACCTTATATAGGGGTGGCTGAGCAATATAAATGTGGCCACGCTCAATCAACTCCGGCATCTGTCTATAGAAGAAGGTTAATAGAAGGGTGCGGATGTGGCTACCGTCAACGTCCGCGTCGGTCATGATGATGATGCGGTGATAACGAAGTTTGTCTGCTTTATATTCTTCAATGCCAATACCAGTACCCAGAACGGTAATTAAGGTAACCACCTCTTGGCTAGCGAGCATTTTGTCAAAACGTGCTTTTTCAACGTTCAAAATCTTTCCCTTTAACGGGAGGATGGCCTGGAAGCGACGATCACGGCCTTGTTTAGCAGAACCGCCCGCGGAATCTCCTTCGACAATGAAAAGCTCAGATTTGGTTGGGTCTTTCTCTTGGCAGTCAGCCAACTTACCAGGCAAACCAAGCCCATCCAACACGCCTTTACGCCTCGTCATGTCACGCGCTTTACGCGCTGCTTCACGAGCTCGTGCTGCATCAACAATCTTGCCACACAGAATCTTGGCATCTGCTGGGCGCTCTTGCAGGTATGCGCTCAATGCTTCAGCAACAATTTCCTCTACTGGACCACGAACTTCGCTTGAGACTAATTTATCTTTGGTTTGGCTAGAAAATTTTGGCTCTGGAACCTTTACCGATAAAACGCAAGCCAAACCCTCACGCATATCTTCACCAGAAATCTCTACCTTTGCTTTCTTGGCTACCTCATTCTCATCAATATATTTATTGATGACTCGCGTCATTGCCGCGCGCAAACCCGTTAAATGCGTACCGCCATCACGTTGTGGAATGTTATTAGTAAAACAAAGTACTTGCTCACTAAAACTATCATTCCATTGCATGGAGACTTCAGCGGTGATGTTTCCACCTAAGTCTGAAGGACGAATACCTTCAGCATAAAAAATATTGGGATGCAATACGTTTTTGGTTTGATTAATATACTCAACAAAACCCGTAACACCACCTGAGAAAGCAAAATCTTCTTCTTGGCCCGTGCGTTGATCAATTAACTTGATGTGAACGCCATTATTTAAAAAAGAAAGTTCGCGTATCCGTTTAACGAGAATTTCATAATGGAAGTCTACGTTTCCAAAAATTGTCTCATCCGCTAAAAAGTGAACTTCGGTTCCTGATAGCTCTGTATCACCAGTAACTGTAATTGGAGAAACTAATACACCATTTTCATCCACTACATTGCGGTTTTGAATAACGCCACGAGCGAACTCCATGTAGTGAGCTTTGCCATCTCTCCTAATGGTTAGCTTCAACCATTTAGATAATGCATTTACACAACTAACGCCAACACCATGAAGACCGCCTGAAACTTTATAGCTATTTTGGTCAAACTTGCCGCCTGCATGCAACTCCGTCATTACGATTTCAGCTGCACTGCGTTTTGGTTCATGCTTATCGTCGTATTTAATGCCCGTAGGAACACCACGGCCGTTATCAACAATAGAAATAGAGTTATCGGTTTGAATAACTACTGTAATCTCAGAACAGTACCCTGCTAACGCTTCATCAATTGAGTTATCCAAAACCTCAAAAACAAGATGGTGTAGGCCGGTTCCATCAGATGTATCTCCGATGTACATGCCAGGGCGTTTACGAACAGCCTCAAGACCCTCTAGGATTTGAATCGATGATGCGCCGTACTGCTCTACTACTTTTTTTTCTTCAGTCATTTTTTTCTAAATTAAATACGCATTGGCATCACAACATACTTAAAACTCTCTGAGCCAGGTAGAGTAATCACAGCACTACTATTTGCATCACCCAAACTAATTTGAATTTTTTCGTTCTTTAGGTTTGATAAAACATCGAGTAAATAACTGACGTTAAATCCAATTTCTACTGAATCACCCGCGTACTCAGTCTCAATCTCTTCTTGAGCCTCTTCTTGCTCAGCATTGGTTGATTGAATTGTGATTCGATTTGGAGACAAGGAAAAGCGAACGCCCTTAAATTTGTCAGTTGTCAAAATCGCAGCACGTTGAAGGGCTGACTGCAAGGCATCACGGCCAACCACTAGTGAATTTTTTTGACCCTTAGGAATTACTCTCTGGAAGTCTGGGAATTTACCCTCGACTAATTTCGAAATTAGTTCAATATCACCAAACGAGAATTTCACTTGATTGGCGGTCAAACTGATTTCCAACAACTCTTCAGAGTCTTCAAGTAAATGCTGGCACTCAAGTATTGTTTTGCGAGGAATAATAATTTCTTGTTTTTGACCAGAGCCGGATGGCGCTTCGGCCAACTCAACTTGTGAATACGCAAGACGATGTCCATCGGTGGCTACTGCAACCACTTCTTTACCCTCAATTACCAACAACATGCCGTTTAAGTAATAACGAATATCTTGTTGGGCCATCGAAAAATGTACTTGGCTAATTAATTGACGAAAGCTTTTTTGTGACATCTTCCAAGCAGCAGTGACTTCTCCAACGCTTTGCATCACCGGGAATTCAGTTGCTGATAATGTTTGCAAAGAAAAGCGGCTCTTGCCACTTTGTATAACCATGCGGTTATCTTTTAAATTTAAGGAAACCGGCCCCTCTGGTAGTGCGCGCAAAATATCTAATAATTTCCTAGCGGCAACAGTCGTTGTGACATCCTCAGTACCGACACCAAAGTTGGCGTTAGTTGTTATCTGAATTTCAATATCCGTTGAGATAAATGAAACCTTTACTCCAACCTTTTTGAATAATAGGTTTGCCAAAATTGGCAGTGTGTGTCTGCGTTCAACAATTCCACTAACAACCTGAAGGGGTTTTAGTAGGCTATCGCGAGAAGTGTTAACGAGTTGCATTGCTTTTAAATCCTTGTATATATCTTAGTAGTAATAGTAATAAGGGCTTGAAATTCCGTGGATAAGTCAAAAACTCTTTATAAAACAACACATTGAAGACTAAAAAACCTGTGGAAAACTCTTGTATAAGCACTGCATAAAAAGGGGATAACTTTTTATTAATACCCTATTTTTGCATGAAGCTGGATCTTTCCACAATTTATCCACACCCAATCCCCAAACTTATCCCTAGGGTTGTCCACAACCTTATCCACAAGCAAAAATTATGTTTTCAAGGTTTGCTCAATAACGTGAATTTCATGGTTTAGTTGTCCATCGTGGGCTCGCTCATCAGCAATCTTACGAACAGCGTGTAAAACAGTTGTGTGATCTCTCCCACCGAATAACTCGCCAATCTCAGGAAGACTCTTTTGCGTGAGTTCTTTGGCCATAAACATGGCGATTTGACGAGGTCTAGCAATGTTCGCCGGACGCCTTTTAGAGTACATATCAGCAACTTTAATGCTATAAAAATCAGCAACCGCTTTTTGAATGTTTTCTACGGAAATCTGGCGATTTTGGATTGACAGCAAATCCTTAAGCGCAGTTCTAGCGACCTCAATAGTGACCTCGCGACCATGAAAGCGAACAAAGGCCAAGATCTTTCTTAGTGCACCCTCTAACTCACGAACGTTTGAGCGCAAGTGTTTGGCTACAAAGAAAGCTACATCCTCACTCATTGGAATGCCTTCGCTTATAGCCTTTCTCATCAAAATAGCCACTCGCATCTCTAGTTCGGGGGGCTCAATTGCAACCGTTAAGCCAGAATCAAAGCGAGAGATAAGACGATCATCTATTCCCGCCATTTCTTTGGGGTAGGTATCACTGGTGATAATGACCTGAGCTTTATTGCTTAGTAAGGCCTCAAAAGCATAAAAAAATTCTTCTTGCGTTCTGGATTTGCCACTAAAGAACTGAATATCATCAATTAACAATAGGTCTAGTGAGTGGTAATAGCGCTTAAAGCGATCAAAAGCTTTTTGTTGATAGGCGCGAACCACATCTGACACATATTGCTCAGCATGGATGTAACGAATTCGGGCGCCAGGCTTTTCTTTTAAGAGGTGGTTGCCAATGGCGTGAATTAGGTGTGTTTTGCCCAAACCAACCCCGCCATACAAAAACATCGGGTTATATGATGTCCCGGGGTTATGCGCCACCTGAATAGATGCTGCCCTAGCCAGTTGATTTGCCTTACCAGTTACAAATGTTTCAAAAGTGAGGTTTGGATTTAGTTTGGAGTGATCTTCAATTTCAAAGGCATTTTCTTCAACAGAGATGCTTGGCTCTATTGTTTCGCTTGAAACAGCCTTCTGGGTTGGATCTTCCCGGGCCGTACTGTCAGCGGTATTTGTTGTTGTGCCGCCTTCGACCGCCAAGGTAAAGCCCACATTAATGGGGCGCCCAAAATACTGTGAGGCCAGGTCTTGGAATCTGTCAGCAAAAGTCTTTTTAATCCAATCCAGCTTAAATCGATTGGGGGCTCCTATTGTTAGTGAGTCATCACTTTCAATAAAAGATAATAATGTAAGGGGCTGAATCCATGTTTTAAACTGTTGGGGTGACAGTTCGCGGGATAAAATGCCAATAGCATCATCCCAAAACCCCAGTGGGCTAATTGAATTCAAGGCGGGGGGATTGTGTAGGTTGCTCATATTTTTGGAGGATCCATTGTAGCGATGCTCCAAAGTTATCCACAAGCAACAAAAACGTGGAAAAGCTGTGGATAACTTGTGAATAATAGAAAAAACCCTATTTAAATTAATGATTTAAGAGAAATTTAAGAAAAAATAGAGAAAAACACCTACATATTCGTCAAGATAGATTGACCTTTTGCTCTGCAACAAGGAAAATACTTGGTTTTCCAGGGATCGAACATGAAAAGAACTTACCAACCCTCAGTAACCCGTCGCAAACGCACACACGGCTTCCGCATTCGCATGAAAACCAAAAGCGGACGCGCAGTTTTAAATGCACGTCGTGCAAAAGGCCGCAAGCGTTTGGCTGTTTAATTTAGCCATTGAATAGCGCAAGGATTTCTGAATTACTAAAAACACGCCCCAAGACAAGTTTGTATTGGGGTATGTATGTTGCATCTATTCAAGAGGGCGCTGAGCCCGACTTGGGTGTTGCAGTAGCAAAGAAGCTAGCCAAAAGGGCGGTTGATCGAAATCGCTTAAAGCGGATGATCCGCGAATTGATTTGGGCGGCTCAAACCAATACATTAAACAAAGATGTGGTGGTTAAGCTTAAAAAACCAATTGGTCGTGAGACTCGAGGCAGACTCAGAAAAAAAGAAAAAGAAGCTTTGCGCGCTCAGATTTCAGGACTACTTTAAGGTGCGCGTTTTAAACAATGCGGCAATTAGGTTGGTAAAAATATATCAACTCGCTTTAAGCCCGTATTTAGGCATGCACTGCAAGTATGTGCCCAGCTGTTCGCAATATGCATGTGACTGCTTTAGTCACTACGGATTTATTAAAAGCTTTGGTCTTACGGTGTGGCGTATTTTGCGCTGCAACCCGTTGTCACACGGCGGTTATGATCCTGCTGTAAAAGATACAAAGCACCAACTTAAGTGAATATCAATGGACTTTAAAAAAACAATTCTTTGGGCAGTATTCTCGATGTCGGGTCTCATGCTCTACAACAATTGGCAGGTCCATGAGGGCAAGCCATCTTTGTTTGGGGGGGCTCCAGCAAACACTACAGTGGTTGCCGATAAGGCTACCGCAAGCAATAAGGTCGACGTGCCCACGCAAATATCGGGCGCGCCAGTTGTCGCTGTAGCCCCGGCTGTAAGTGGCAACGTCATTGAAAGCGCAGAAAAATTCACCTTACAAAATGATGTATTGGTATTGGAAATTAGCGCAAGCGGTGCCAACGTTATTGACGCCAAATTGCTCAAGTCCTTAACGGCAGAAAATAAACCGGTTGAATTGTTTCAGTACACGCCAACACATAAATATTTTGCTCGCTCTGGTTTAATTTCTTTAAACAACGATCTTCCGAATCACACAAGCGTATTTAAGTTAATTCAGTCTGGTAAAGATGGTTCCGGTAGACCATTTGCTGTTTTTGCTAGCGAGCGCAATGGCGTCAAGCTTGAAAAAACTTTCATCTTGAACCCAGGCAGTTATGTGGTGGACGTTGGTCATCGTGTTACTCAAACTAGCAACAATACGAACCCACTCGTTTTGTACACAGAGATAGTGCGGGATGCTTCGCAAGAACAAAAAATTGGTCCATTTGGCGGAGCCTTCTCAGCCAGCACATTTACTGGACCTGCAGCTTACACAGACAAAGAAAAATTCAATAAGCTGGAATTCACAGCAATAGATAAAAACAAAATCACCATTCCCACGCAGGTTGCTGCTGGGGATCCGGCTTGGATTGCAATGGTTCAACATTATTTTGCAAGCGCATGGATACCGGGCGACAAAGTTGCGCGCGATATCTATGCGGGCAGAATTGATAACAACCTGTACCGAATTGGTATGCAAACACCACTTGGGGTGGTTGCGGCCGGCTCTACTGTGGTTGAAAAAGCTAAATTATTTGTTGGACCACAAGAAGAGCGCCTTTTAGAAACGATTGCACCTGGTTTTGAGTTGTTAAAAGATTACGGCTACCTAACCATTCTTGCAAAACCCATTTTCTGGCTCTTGGATAGCATTCATTCTTATGTTGGCAATTGGGGTTGGTCAATTATTTTGTTGACCATCTTAATTAAGCTGGTGTTCTTCCCCCTATCAGCTGCTAGCTATAAATCAATGGCGCGCATGAAGGAAGTTCAGCCACGCTTGACAGCAATGAAGGAGCAGTACAAGGGCGAGCCACAAAAACTGAATCAAGCCATGATGGAGATGTACCGCAAGGAAAAAATCAACCCATTGGGCGGTTGCTTGCCGGTCGTCATTCAGATCCCCGTATTTATCTCTTTGTATTGGGTTTTGTTGTCATCAGTGGAGATGCGTGGAGCACCTTGGGTTTTATGGATCCACGATCTTTCAGTGCCTGACCCGTATTACATTTTGCCGGTGGTTATGGCTGTCTCCATGTTTGTGCAAACGAAGTTGAACCCAACACCACCAGATCCAATTCAGGCGAAAGTTATGATGTACATGCCAATTGTCTTTTCAATCATGTTCTTCTTCTTCCCTGCCGGCTTGGTTTTATATTGGGTCACTAACAACCTTCTATCCATCGCACAGCAGTGGCAAATTAATCAAATGTTTGGAAAAAAGCCCGCTAAGTAATTCGCGCGCCGCAAAAAAGCTAGTAATAAGTAGACAGCAATGATGACGAGAAAATTGCCAATCATTGCTGTCGCAACAGCGCCAGGCAAGGCCGGCGTTGGTGTTGTTCGCATCAGTGGACAAAATTTGGGCCCCCTTACAAGCGCCCTCTTTCAAAAAAAACTAGCTCCAAGACAGGCGAATCTATTAACGCTCTGCAATAAACATGGCGAAGCCATTGATCAGCTCATTGCAATTTATTTTGTTGGACCAGCCTCCTTTACTGGTGAAGATGTTTTAGAGCTTCAGTGTCATGGTGGTCCACAACTCCTTGAGTTGGTGATGAAGCGCTGCCTCGAGTTGGGCAAAGAAGATGGTCTTGTTATTGCAGAGCCTGGCGAATTCACTCTCCGCGCATACTTAAATAATAAGATTGATTTAACCCAAGCAGAGGCGATTGCCGATTTAATTGACGCACAAAGCGAGGCAGCTGTACGTGGCGCAGCGCGCTCATTGCAAGGCGTATTTTCTGATGACATCAATCACTTAATTGAAGAAATTACTCAACTCAGAATTTTGGTTGAGTCCACCTTAGATTTTCCTGAAGAAGAAATTGAATTTCTAGAAAATGCTCAGGCGCGTCAACGCCTAATTGCAGTTAAAGAAAAATTACAAACCTTACGTGCTGGGGCTAAGCAAGGAAAAATTTTGCGAGATGGCATTCAGCTGGTGCTTGCTGGTGCGCCCAATGTCGGAAAAAGTTCTTTGCTTAATCGATTGGCTGGTGAAGAGGTGGCAATTGTTACCCCTATCGCCGGCACAACCCGAGACCGTGTTAAAGAAAGCATCACCATTGATGGTGTGCCTATGCACATTATTGATACGGCCGGTCTACGCGAGACAACAGATGTTGTAGAGGCAAAAGGCATCGAAAGATCTTGGGATGCCATACGCCTAGCAGACCTGGTGATTTTTTTAACCGATGTGCAGTCGGACGATCAGCAAGATGATCTAAAAACCCAGATTTTGAAAGAATTACCCCCTAAATGCGCCGTTCTCGAGGTTCTTAATAAGGCGGATTTGCTGCTAGAGCCATTAAAAACGGCGCCAGGGGAGGTCTTATTGATTTCCGCTAAAACTGGGGTTGGAATTGAGCAGCTAAAGCAGCAGATTTTGAAGCTTGTGGGGTGGGCCGGCTCTCAAGAGGGCGCCATTTTGGCCCGTAGAAGGCATTTAGACTGTATTGAGCGTGCAGCTGAACATATTGAAAAATCAGAGAAATTCGCAGCAAATGGCAACAATTCGCTTGAGTTATTTGCAGAAGAGCTTTCTTTGGCCCAAAGGCACTTAGGTGAAATTACCGGAAAGCTGCTTCCGGATGACCTTTTAGGCAAAATCTTCAGTCAATTTTGTATTGGCAAATAGAGGGTTTGTGCCCTGTTGGGGTGGTGATAAAAATTCACCCAAAATGATAAAATTGCTGGATTAAAAAATTCAATTTTCATAAGGAAACATATGACTTCAACTACCAGCGGCCAGATCAATGTAAATGCGCCAGCTTATGTAAAAAACAAGCGTTTAATTGAGTGGGTTGGCGAAGTTGCTGCTCTCACAAAGCCTGATGCTATTCGTTGGTGCGATGGATCACAGGCAGAGTATGACGAGCTGTGTGAGCTGTTGGTGAAGGCTGGTGTTTTCAAGCGCCTTAATCCTGCTAAACGTAAAAATTCATTTTTAGCCTTATCTGATCCGGACGACGTTGCGCGCGTTGAGGACCGCACTTATATTTGTTCTGCTAAGCAAGAAGATGCTGGCCCAACTAATAACTGGGTAAACCCAGCTGAAATGCGTGCAACATTGAACCCATTGTTTGATGGATCCATGCGCGGCAGAACTATGTATGTTGTACCGTTTTCTATGGGTCCGATTGGTTCACCAATTGCACACATCGGTGTTGAGCTGTCTGACAGTCCTTATGTTGCAATCAACATGCGCTTGATGACTCGGATGGGTAAAGCGGTAATTGATCAGCTGGGTGCGGATGGTGAGTTTGTCCCATGCGTTCATACAGTAGGCAAGCCCTTGAGCCCAGGCGAAAAGGATATGGCTTGGCCAAACAACAAAACTAAATACATCGTTCACTACCCAGAAACCCGTGAAATTTGGTCATTTGGTTCGGGTTACGGCGGCAATGCGTTATTGGGTAAAAAATGTTTTGCTTTGCGTATTGCCTCTAACATGGGCCGCGAACAGGGATGGCTTGCTGAGCATATGTTGATTTTGGGTGTTACTTCACCTGAAGGGAAGAAATACCACGTAGCTGCAGCATTCCCATCTGCCTGTGGCAAAACCAACTTCTCAATGATGATTCCTCCAGCAGGATTTGATGGTTGGAAAGTAACAACGATTGGTGACGATATTGCATGGATTAAACCGCGCAAAGACCCCGTAACCGGCAAGACACGTCTGTTTGCGATTAACCCTGAGTCTGGTTATTTTGGCGTTGCTCCAGGAACAAATCGTCAAACAAATCCAAATTGCATTGACTCTCTAAACCAAGACGTAATCTTTACTAACGTTGGCTTAACGGATGATGGTGATGTTTGGTGGGAAGGTTTGACAGAAACACCGCCAGCCCATTTGATCGACTGGCAGGGTAAGGACTGGACTCCGGCTGATGGTGCTGCTGGCCGCAAAGCTGCTCACGCCAACTCTCGCTTCACAATGGCTGCCACCAATAATCCAGCCGTTGATCCTAAATGGGACGATCCAGAAGGTGTTCCGATTGACGCATTCTTGTTCGGCGGTCGCCGTTCAACCACTGTGCCTCTCGTTAGCGAAGCGCGTGATTGGGTAGAAGGTGTTTATATGGCTGCAACGATGGGCTCTGAAACAACTGCCGCTATCACTGGGCAGGTGGGCGTAGTTCGTCGTGATCCATTTGCGATGATTGCTTTTGCTGGCTACAACATGAGCGACTACTTCCAGCATTGGCTCAATATCGGCAAGAAGCTTGAAGCTGAAGGTGCTGTATTGCCAAAGATCTATTGCGTGAATTGGTTCCGCAAAGGCGACGACGGCAAGTTTGTCTGGCCTGGTTACGGTGAAAACATGCGTGTTCTTGCTTGGATTTTGGGTCGTGCAGATGGGACAGCAAAAGGTGTTGAAACCGTATTTGGCATCTCACCAGAGCATACCGATATGAATTGGAAGGGCTTAGACTTTTCTCTTGAGAAGTTCGAGAAGGTAATTACCGCTAAGGTAGACGACTGGAAAAACGAACTCAAGTTGCATACAGAATTGTTTGAACATCTTGGTGAGCGCCTGCCTAAGGAATTAGCAGAGATGCGTACCAAGATTGAAAAACGCTTAAACGCTTAAGTTTTAAGTATCACCATTATCTATCTAGATTTATTTAAATGACCAAACCCCAACACCATGAAATAGTGGTGATTGGGGCAGGCATTTGTGGGGCAACCATTACAAATGAGTTGCTCTTGCGCGGCAAAGCCGTATGTATTGTTGATGCCGCATCATCCCCAGCCACTGCCTGTTCAAGCCACGCTTATGCTATTGCACATCCGCATATTGGTAAAGGCTCACCCCGTTTATTGCGCCTAACCCGCATTGCATTCTTGCTCGCAGAAGCGCGCTGGAAAAATGTTTGGCAACAACATGGGATTTTTCAGCCAACCAAAAAAGATAAAAATTTTGACCATGCTCAAACGATGGAGCATCTCCTTTCCTTGGGTCTTGAACAAGATATGGCCATTGCCATGGATGCCCAAGAGGCTAATAGGATTTGTGGTGTTCAGCAAAGTGGAGTTTGGCTACCGCGAGGAGCTGGCTTAAATTTATTTGAAACGAGCAAGCGGCTGCTACAGCATCATGAACGCCTAACTGGTGTTTGGAATAGGCGGGTTAATCGCCTAGAGGCCAATGAAAATAAATGGTATTTATTTGATGCAGAAAATCAGTTAATCACCTCTGCCGACAAGGTGGTTGTTGCCTGTGCCATGGAGGCTAAGTCATTAATGGCTACCGTTGGCATTCGTTTGCCCCTTAAACCTGTGCGCGGGCAACTGAGTATTTTTTCAATTCCAGAAAATGATCCTTGGGTTAAAAAATTACCCAGCGTGGGGATTTCTGGAGATGGTTATTGCTTGCCTGCCGATCTGCTCGAAGACGGTAGTTATCGGTGGATTGTGGGCTCAAGTTTTGATGAAGGTGAGGATGACCTTTCTCCAAGAGAAAAAAGTGATGACTTTAATCGCGAGCAAGCGAGGGGTTTGGTGAATTATCCAGAAGGTGATCTTCGCGCACTAAAAAAAGCGGGTGAATTTGTTGGTGTGCGCTGTGTCGCTGGAGATCGACTGCCAATCATTGGCGCACTCACTCAACGCCCAGGGATATTTCTAGCAACGGCCTTGGGGTCGAGAGGAATTTTGTGGTCCGCTCTAGCGGCCAAGCTAATTGGTGCTCAGCTGCTAGAGGATGATTTTGCTTTACTTGCGCGCTTGGGTTTTGCTACAGACTTAGTCGCAGCGCTTGCACCAGAGCGTTTCTTTGCTGGAGCAGCGCCTTCGGCTTTGGGTGCCTTGGCTTCAAATTCAAAGCCAATTTTGCCCGTTGAATCTAAGGCTAAGTAAGCCTTAAAACCACGCCCAGTGCGGTTGGACTTAAAGTTGGTTAGTAAATCTGTTTTGCCTTCTTTTAATAACTTTTGAACCTGCTCAGCTGAAACTTCCTGCTGCAAAACTACTTTCCCAGTTTTGAAATCACATGATTTGCTAGGGCCGGTATTGTTTTCACAAACGTAACGCATGCCGTCTTCATATACCGCACCAGAGCATTTTGGACAAACGCCTAACGCCATACGGCCCGTGAAATCGACCGCTTCAGTTTCATCATCTTGCGTGTTTCCAAAATCAAACTCTAGCTTGAAGCCCGCGTTCGGATAGTCTTTATCGTCTTCTGGAATTTCACTCAACTTAATAATGGCAGCAAATGGGCGCCCCATTTTGCTGCGGAAGCCTTGTAAAGGCCCGATCGTTTTTTCGCGTAATAACTCTTCAACTTCAGGGTATTCAAATGCGCGTCCACCAGGGGTTTTGCTGATAGTGAAGCCGCACTTTTCACAAGCAAAACGGCGATAGTTTTCTTTTACCGGGCCCTTACAGTGTGGGCACGGTGTGGTCATTGTGGCGTAGTCACCCGGAATGGTATCGCTGTCATATTCTTTCGCACGCTTGACGATGCGCTGAGTCATCTGTGCGATCTCTTGCATGAAGGTATCGCGATTCATTTTGCCTTGCTCGATGAGAGAAAGTTTGTTCTCCCAGCTGCCGGTCAAATCAGGGCGAGTTAACTCCTCAACATCTAAGCCACGCAACAAAGTCATCAGCTGAAAAGCTTTTGCGGTTGGAATAAGTTCACGAGCTTCGCGAACCATATATTTTTCAGCGAGCAGTCCTTCGATGATGGCGGCGCGCGTAGCAGGCGTGCCCAAGCCTTTTTCAGCCATGGCTTCACGCATGTCATCATCATCAACCCATTTGCCAGCGCTTTCCATAGCAGAGAGCAAAGTTGCTTCTGTATAACGTGCGGGTGGCTTTGTCTTCAATGGTATAGCTGCAATAGATTCGGTTTGTACTGACTCGCCTTCTTGGACTGGAACCAACTCATCATCAGCTTGATTTGATTTGCCATATACCGTTAACCAACCAGGATTTACAAGCACACGCCCTTCAGTTTTAAAATGGTGTCCAGATGCCTCTGTAATGCGGGTGGTAACACGGAACTCTGCAGCCGGATAAAACACTGCCAAGAAGCGACGCACAACCAAGTCGTAGAGCTTGGCTTCGGGCTCGCTTAGGGTCTTGGGCGTTTCTAATGTTGGAATGATCGCAAAGTGATCAGATATTTTGGAGTTATCAAAAATTCGTTTGTTTGGCTTTACCCAGCCATAACCCGCTTTTGATTTTGGATCTTTCGGGTCACCTTGCAGAATTTGCTTAGCGAAGGCACGATAGTCTTGCGAATGTTCGGCAAGATTCTCCATGGTTTGCTTAACAGTATCGAGATAGTCTTCTGGAAGAGCCTTTGCATCGGTACGTGGATACGTTAATACTTTATGGCGCTCATATAAAGCTTGTGCAAGACCCAATGTATTTTTTGCGGAGAATCCAAAGCGCGCATTGGCCTCTCGTTGCAAACTCGTTAAATCAAATAATTGAGGAGCAAGTTGCGTAGCGGGCTTAGCTTCTTCAGTGACGTTTGCTTTTTTGCCACGACATGCCGCAACAATGCTTTGCGCTGCAGCTTCGCTCCATAGGCGGTTCTCACGTGCGTCGGGTTCGGTGACATCTTTTTTAAATTTCGGATCAAACCAGCGACCTTCATAGACACCAGCGGCGGCGATGAATTCGGCTTTTACTTCCCAATAATCCTTGGAGATGAACTTACGAATCAACTCTTCACGCTCCACCACAATAGAAAGTGTTGGAGTCTGCACGCGACCTACTGTCGTTAGGAAGAAGCCACCACTTTTACTATTAAAAGCAGTCATCGCACGTGTGCCATTGATGCCGACTAACCAATCTGCTTCTGAGCGGCAACGGGCAGCATCAGCGAGTGGTTTCATGTCTTCATCGGAGCGCAAGTTCGTAAAGCCTTCACGAATGGCGGCTGGCGTCATTGATTGCAGCCATAAGCGTTGAATAGATTGCGATGCCTTGGCATGTTGTGCAATTAAGCGGAATATCAATTCACCTTCACGTCCCGCGTCACAGGCATTAATGAGTGCAGTGACGTCTTTTCGTTTAATGAGTTTTTGCAATACCTTAAGGCGCGACTCTGTTTTAGCAATAGGGCGCAAATCAAAATAAGGGGGCACTACCGGCAAATTAGCAAAAGACCATTTGCCACGCTTCACGTCAAATTCTTCGGGGGCGGCGATTTCCAATAAATGGCCCACCGCAGAAGAGATTAAGAAATCATCGCTCTCAAAATAATCTTCATATTTTGTAAAGCCGCCTAAGGCCTTGGCAATATCATTGGCAACAGAGGGCTTTTCTGCAATGATGAGCGCCTTTGGATGATCGCCAGCGGTAGTCTTTGAGCTGTTTTTTTTGGTAGTTGCTTTAGTTGCCACGCGTTTTGCCTAAATTTGAGCTAGAAATGATGTTTTTTGGGATAAAACGGATGGCCAATTTAAACCAAAATTGCACTTGGCCAGCTGCATACCCCTTTTTTATTATTAACCGATAAATTAGGAAAAGTCCAAAAACCTCTATTTTTTGCTAGTTTTGAGCAGGTCAAAACTCCCAGTTTTAGGATAAAAACCCTCTTTTAGGCTATTTAAATGCAGTTTTTGCTTAAATATAAAGCTCCTCAAGAACATCATTCGGTCTAAAGGCTAGTTTCGCTCCTTGCTGGATAAGTAGATGGCAACCAGCCGAATTTGCGTTATGAATAGGCCCAGGAACTGCAAAAACCTCTCTCCCAAGGTCTGCGGCCATACGGGCTGTGATGAGGGAGCCAGACTTTTCTGCCGCCTCTACCACCACAACCCCAAGCGCTAGGGCAGCAATAATGCGATTTCGCCGCGGAAAATGAAATGCTTTTGGCCCCGCCCCCAATGGAAGCTCTGATATCAAAAGACCTTGCTGGCTAATGGCTCTGGACAGGGCGATGTTTTGGCGGGGGTAGACGACATCTATGCCTGTGCCTAATATGGCTATGGTGTGGTGGTTTGGTCCAAGGCCAAGCGTGGCTTGGTGGGCGGCGCTATCAATCCCTGTTGCAAGGCCAGAAACGACGATCAAGCCTGTTTCGGAGAGCGCTTGAGCAAACAGGCGGGCATTTTTTAAGCCGTCCAGGCTTGCGCTTCTGGAGCCTACGATGGCAATCATCGGCATTTTTAGCAGGTCAATATCGCCATATATATAGAGCGAAGCCGGCGGATCATATAAATCTTGGAGGCGGGGTGGGTAGTGCGGACTTCCGCGATCGATTCGGGTGACTGAGTATGGAGTGGGCGAAATTTGCATAAACCAATTTTGTCCTGTGGGGAAATTAGATCAATCAGGACAGACTGATAGCTCTGTTGGATAATTCTTAAATGGCTTTATTAACTGTCCTTTGTTATCCAGATCCCCGCTTGCATAAGGTTGCTAAACCGGTAGCGCAGGTGGATGCCCGCATTCAGAAAATTGTTGCTGATATGGCGGACACTATGTATGAAGCTCCAGGTGTTGGTTTGGCGGCAACACAAGTGGACGTTCACGAGCGCATTGTGGTGATTGATGTATCTGATGAGCAAAATGAACTCATGGTATTTATCAATCCGGAGATTATTTGGTCTAGCTCGGAAACCAAATCTTGGCGCGAGGGTTGTTTATCTGTTCCGGAGTTTTATGACGAAGTTGAAAGGCCATCTGAGATCCGAGTGAAGGCTTTGGATATCAATGGCAAAGAATTTGAAATTGATGCTGACGGTTTGTTGGCGGTTTGTTTACAGCATGAGTTGGATCATTTGCAAGGCAAAGTATTTGTTGAGTATTTATCAATACTGAAGCGAACCCGTATTACGCAAAAAATGAAAAAGCGCGCTAAAGAATTAGTGGGTGAGCGTTAAGCGCACCAATGAAAATCGTCTTTGCTGGAACTCCTGAGTTTGCTGCGCAAGCGATGTGCTCAATTTACGATGCTGGCCATGAAATTGTTTTGGCTTTAACTCAGCCTGATCGTCGCGCCGGAAGAGGAATGCATCTCCAGGTAAGCCCCGTTAAAGAGTTTGCCTTACAAAACAATATCCCTGTGTTACAGCCGGAAACATTGAGGCGCACGAGTATTGATCCTCAAAAGCGGGCTCAAGCATTAGCGGCATATGATCAATTGTCCACAATAGAGTTTGATGCTATGGTGGTAGTTGCCTATGGCTTGATCTTGCCCCAAGAGATTTTGGACATTACTGAGAGGTCGAGTAGATTTGGGAGTTTTAATATTCATGCTTCGTTACTACCGCGCTGGCGCGGTGCAGCGCCGATTCAAAGAGCAATTGAATCGGGCGACCTGAAAACGGGCGTTTGTATTATGCAAATGGATGCCGGCCTAGATACTGGCGATACAGTTTTAGTCGCTGATCTTGTAATTGCTCCTGATGAAACTAGTGCTAGCTTGCACGATCGATTGGCGTCGCTCGGTTCAAAATTAATTGTTGAAGTTTTAGGCTCTTTGCAGCAAGGCAAAGAAATGCAGCTACTACCTCAAGCAACCGAAGGTATTACGTACGCCGAAAAAATCCTCAAGAGTGAGGCGGAAATTGATTGGACCTTAAGCGCTACAGAAATTGATCGGCGCATTCGGGCCTTTAATCCGTTTCCAGGGGCAAGCAGCAATCTCAATGGCCTAGCAATGAAGTTTTGGAATTCAAAGATTGCAGACTCAAAAGACGTAAGTGCTGCCAATACTGCAGGTGATGTTCTGGGTTTTAGTCGTGATGGCGTATATATTCAATGTGGAGAAGGGGTGCTTGAGGTTTTAGAAATGCAAAAACCCGGCGGTAAAAAAATAGATGCCAAAGCCTGCTTGCAGCCGCTTGGCATCGGTGAAATGTTGTTGCGCTTTCAAGCAAAGGAGTAGAAATGTTTAATTTTGCAAAGACTGCTGTTTTGATGGCAGCAATTACTGCATTATTTATTGTGGTTGGTGGTATGTTGGGCGGCGAGCAAGGCATGTTGATGGCCCTGCTCTTGGCTGTTGGCATGAATTTTTTTAGCTATTGGTTTTCTGACACCATGGTGTTGAAAATGACCAATGCGCAGCAGGTTGATGAAAGATCTGCGCCTCAGTTTTATGCGTTAGTAAAAGAGTTGTCTGAGAAGGCGGGCTTGCCAATGCCCAAAGTATTTTTGATTGACGAGGATGCTCCGAATGCTTTTGCAACTGGGCGCAATCCAGAGAATGCCTCAGTGGCCGCAACAACTGGCATTCTGAAAATTCTCTCCAATCGTGAATTACGTGGCGTGATGGCCCACGAGTTGGCACATGTTCGTCATCGTGATATTTTGATCTCGACCGTTGCCGCTACTATGGCTGGAGCTATTTCGGCATTGGCTAACTTTGCCATGTTCTTTGGTGGGCGCGACTCTGAAGGTAGACCCAACAATCCGATAGCCAGCTTGATGGTGGCAATTTTGGCGCCGATAGCAGCAAGCTTGATTCAAATGAGCATTTCTCGCGCTAGAGAATACGAAGCTGATCGTGGTGGTGCAGAAATTAGCTCTGATCCAGAGGCGCTCGCACACGCATTAGAAAAAATTCATAGCTATGCTCAGGGCATTCCATTTCAAGCAGTTGAGCAGCATCCTGAAACTGCGCAGATGATGATCCTTAATCCTTTGAGCGCTGGCGGCCTCGCACAACTTTTTTCAACCCACCCACCTACTGAAGAGCGGGTGGCACGCTTAATGAGTATGGCTAAAAACGGGACGTATCCCGGAGCAAATTAATTTGACTGATCAAAAAACACCACGCAGTCTCCCGCTTTCTGAAGCAATCACAATTGCCGCGCAAGCGATCAGCGAGGTAATGAGCGGAAGATCTCTTACAGAGGTTCTGGATCAGCTAGAGGCACATGAGCGACCGATCGTTCAGAGTCTGAGCTTTGACGCTCTGCGTAAATGGGTCCGTTCTCATGAGTTGATTAAGGAATTTATTCCAAAGACGCCGCCTCCCGAAGTTGATCATCTATTAAGCGTTGCAATAGCCTTATTTTTGCAAGACATTGGGGAGAGTAAAGGCTATCCAGCACACACGATTGTTGATCAGGCAGTGAAGGCGTGTGGCGAGTATGACAAAACAATCTATGCCAAAGGTTTGGTGAATGCAGTCTTGCGTAAGGTAAGCCTATTGGTTCAGCCACCTGAGGGTGAGAAACGTTTTCCACCCGATCCAATTCCAATGTATGTACCCGCTTGGTGGCGAGCAAATCTCAAACGTAATTATTCCAAAGCATGGCAATCTATTTTGTTTCAACAAGCCAAGCGTGCGCCACTAATTCTGCGTGTGAATCCAAGGCAATATACACGCGAGCAATATCAATCCCTATTGTCCGACGCTGGAATTTCAGCAGCGCCAATAGAAGAGGTGGCCGGTATTCACTTACCTTCTGCCCTTTTGTTGTCTGATGCAGTGCCTGTATCAGACCTGCCTGGTTTTTATAGCGGGGCCGTTTCTGTGCAAGATGCGGGAGCGCAGTTAGCTGCAATCTTATTAAGCCCTCAGGAAGGAGAGTTGGTGCTAGATGCTTGCGCCGCTCCTGGTGGAAAAACAGCACATTTATTAGAGCTTGCAGATTGTTCAATGCAGGCCTTGGAGTTGGATGGAGACCGGATAGGAAAAATTGGGGGTAACCTTGATCGCCTTCGTTTACATTCCGACAAGGTGAAAGTACTCCGCGGCGATGCCTCAAAGGCTGCTTGGTGGGATGGCATTCTTTTTGACAAGATTTTGCTCGATGCCCCCTGTTCAGCTTCGGGAATAGTGTCTCGTCATCCCGATATTCCATTTCTGAGGCGCGAAGCTGATATCAGAGCTCTTCAAGAAAGACAGCGTGCTATTTTGGGTCAAGCATGGAAGATGCTCAAGGCAGGGGGCGCTCTTTTGTATGTAACGTGCTCAATATTTCCTGAAGAAGGTGAAGAGCAGGCTATTTGGTTTGCTGACCAGCACCCCAATGCGGTACGATTAGGCGCTCCAGGGCAGCTTTTGCCTGGCGAGTTAAATGACGGTTTCTACTATGCTTTGTTTAAGAAAAATGGGCCATGAGCCGAAGAATTAAACAATTCCTCTTTCTGTGCTTGATGGTGTTGGGCTTTTTTTCCACAACCGTTAACGCAGAAGGCATCAAAATCAAGTCCTTTGAGCTAGAGAAGGTTGATAACGACTGGCTTCTCAATGCCAGCTTCCAGATAGAGTTATCACCAGGATTAGAAGATGCCGTGCAAAGGGGCGTGGTTCTGTATTTTCAGACTGAGTTTGATTTATCGCGAGCACGTTGGTATTGGTTTGATGAAAAATCTGCGCTTGTACAAAGGCAAACCCGCCTATCTTTTCAGCCACTGACACAGCAGTATCGAATCGCATCCGAAGGCTTTACTTTTTCCGCTAAAACCATTGCTGAGGCATTGCAAGCAGTTGGTAGTATTGGAGGATGGCGAGTCATTGATAATGCCCAACTTGACCCCAGTAGGTCTTATACGGGCTCCCTTCGCATGACTTTGGATCTCACTAAGCTGCCAAAACCATTCCAGGTAAATGCACTTAATAATCGCGACTGGAATGTTTCGAGTGACTGGTATCGTTTTCCATTTTCTTCCAATAGCCCCAATCTAATTAAGCGATGAGACTGATAGCTGCCCTGCTAGACACAAGCTTTTTTACATCAAAGGCTTGGAGCAAAAAGATAATTTCGATCACGATTGGCGCGATCGGTGCATTTGCTCTATTGCTTTTAGTGTTGTTGGCAATCGCCTCATCCAATACAGAATTTTTTGATAATTACTTTATTTGGCTATACGCCGCCAATGTGGTGATTGGCATTTGCTTAACTTTAGTCATTGTGGTTTTGGTGGCTGTCATTGCTGTGCGATGGTATCGAGGACACTTTGGTACGCGTTTGATTGCAAAGCTGGCGATGATCTTCGCTTTGGTTGGTATTGTTCCGGGCTTAATTTTGTACGGCGTATCTTTACAGTTCGTATCACGCAGTATCGAGACTTGGTTTGACGTGAAAGTTGAGACGGCCCTCAACTCAGGCTTAGAGCTGGGGCGCGTTACTTTACGAGTAGCCCAAGAAGAAATTTTGGGCGAAGGTAACTTTATAGCTGAGCAGATTGTGCAGATACCTCCAGGCACTACTACTGAGCAGGTTGCCGCTGCAGTGATGAAGATTCGCAATCAATTCGGTATTCAAGAAGTTAGTCTTTTTAATGTGCAGCGCGATTTGATCTTCACCAGCGAAGTAAAGCCTAAGAAATATTTTCCTGCACCTAATGCCGAGGTGGTTGATGAGGCATTTAAAAAGAAAGGCATTACCTTTTTAGATCAAATTGAAGCGGAAGGCGGGCAACGTGGTTATCGGATTAGGGCAATTGTTCCGATTATTCGCAAAAAGCCCATTCACATCAAATTGGATGCAGGTAAAGATGTGGACGATAAGTATTTTTTACAGCTTGTCCGCATCATTCCAACCCCGTTAGCGAAGAATATTTTTGCAGTTGAATCTGCATATAGTGAATACCAAGAGAAGTCATTAGGGCGAACCGGTCTACGCAAGATGTTTGTGGGGACCTTAACCTTGACCCTTTTCTTTGCAGTATTCGTGGCCATTACTTTGGCTCTTTTATTGGGCAGGCAGCTTGCTCGGCCTCTCTTGATGCTTCTGAGAGGTACTCAAGCGGTTGCGCAGGGAGACTTGTCGCCTAAACCAGAGCTCGATACTGGCGATGAGCTTGGGATGCTTACACGGCAATTTAACGTCATGACTAGGCAGCTAGCTGACACTCGTACCTCTTTGCAAGAATCCAAGGCATTTTTAGAGCGTGTATTGGGCAGTCTTACTGCAGGCGTATGTATTTTTGATAAAAACTACAACGTTGTTTCTAGTAATGCAGGTGCAGACCGAATTTTTAATCAAGATCTTATTCAACTGGATGGGAAGCCCCTTGGCAGCAATCCGGCTTTGCTGGAGTTCGAGGGAGCCATCAGAGAAGGCTTTTCAACCATGAAGCTTGCAGTGCTTAGCGAGGGTGGGACAGAGAAAAAGTCTGCGCAGGCTAGTGCGCCGGTGTGGCAAAAACAAATCCAATTACACAGTACGAATGAATTTGAAAATGAACCGGGCGTGACTTTGTTTGTGCGCGGTACAGAGCTTACTGGTGACTTGCGCATGGTGGTTTTTGATGACATTACTGATGTGGTGAGCGCACAAAGATCGATTGCGTGGAGCGAGGTAGCAAGACGCCTTGCCCATGAAATTAAGAATCCCTTAACTCCAATACAGCTCTCAGCCGAAAGATTGCAGCATAAGCTTGCGGGCAAGTTGAGCCCAGAACAAGAAGAAATGATTAATCGCAGTACCGAGACCATTATTGGTCAAGTACAAGCTATGAAAGAAATGGTGAATGATTTTAGGGATTTTGCGAAGACACCAACACCACAACTAAAGCCAGTCTCCATTAATACCCTTACTTCAGAAATTTTAGGCCTTTATGAAGGCAGCCCCTTACTTGTCCAGTTAGATCCAGGTTGCCCAGAAATCATGGGAGACCCTACCCAATTAAGGCAAGTGATTCATAACTTGTTACAAAATGCTCAAGATGCCACTCTAGAAGGTCCCCATCCGAATAGTCCTGTAGAGGTTAAAACGGAATTAGCGCCTTATGGCGAACACAATGGCGAAGTTCAAAATGCGGTGCGATTAACAATAAGTGATAGTGGAGTTGGATTTCCAGCTAAGATATTGGCAAGAGCCTTTGAACCATATGTGACTACAAAGAGCAAAGGTACGGGACTTGGTTTGGCGGTGGTCAAGAAAATTATTGATGATCACGCTGCCAGAATTGAAATTCGGAACCGGATGCAGGATGGAGAAGTAATTGGTGCGCAAGTATCGATATTGTTTATGAATCTAGCAAAAGAGGCAGCCTAAGCATGGCTAGTATTTTGGTTGTGGATGATGAGATGGGAATTCGTGAGCTTCTCAATGAGATTCTCACTGATGAAGGCCATACGGTGTACTCTGCAGAGAGTGCTATTCAGGCGCGTACTATTCGCGAGCAAATGCGCCCCGATTTAGTCTTGTTGGATATTTGGATGCCTGACACGGATGGCATTACTTTGTTAAAAGAGTGGTCCAACACAGGACAATTGACCATGCCAGTAGTCATGATGTCTGGCCACGCGACGATTGACACCGCTGTTGAAGCTACTCGCATTGGCGCACTAAACTTTTTAGAAAAACCGATTGCCCTACAAAAGCTTCTGAAGACAGTCAGCAAGGCTTTGGAGAGCTCCCCTAAATATGTGGAGCCAGAACAAGAGCGAGCAGTTCAGTCAAACCCTAGCGCTATGGCCGCACCAAAGCAGACCGCTGTCGAATTAGTCGCAGCACCTCTAGAGGGTGAGTTCATCAGCGGAATCGCAAAAACTTACTATGATCTTCCTCTAAGAGAGGCAAGAGACTTGTTTGAGAAGGCGTATTTTGAACATCAAATGCAAATCATGGGCGGTAGCATGACTAAGATTTCAGAGTACACGGGTCTAGAGCGGACGCATTTATATCGCAAGCTTAAAGCCTTGGGAATCGACACATCTCGCAATAAGGGCGAGAGCTAAGCCCCCATGTAATAAGGGCGGCCACACCAAAGAATTCAGCAAAACCCACCAATCAAGGGCGACTCAGAGAAATTTGATAGAACCCTAAGCCAATTCGTTATAATTCTAAGTCTTGGCCTGGTAGCTCAGTCGGTAGAGCAGAGGATTGAAAATCCTTGTGTCGGTGGTTCGATTCCGCCCCGGGCCACCAAGAAACATCGGTCCGTACCGGACACATGCTTTACGTCCGGTACCGACCACATGGTTTACACATTTACCAATCACACCCCCAATACTTTGGGACCAAATGGATTCTCTAGGGCACTAACCTTGTGAGACTCCATATCAAAGTAAGCCATATCGTAATCCATAAAGCTCACTAACCACACATCGTCTTCGACTTGGCGCAGGCCCACGTCATGACCAGCGAACACGGTACTAAAGTGGATCTTTTGATTGCCCAGACAGATCCTGCCGCATTTAGTCACAGTGACTGTTTTATCGTGGAAGGGGTAACTGACATCTGGCAATCCTTCATATTTTCGACTTGATGGGGTATAGAGCTGCGCAGGTTTTTTCATCTCCAAGGCTTGATGGGGTCGCTCATAGTTGTACTCATAGATAAAGTCTTCGAACTTATCTTGTTGTTGCAACAGTGTTTTGGCGGGTGGTTTAGTCGTCGCTTGCTTGAGCGTTAAATGCATGCGCTCATGCCGGCCATTTTGCTGAGGATTACCCGGCTTAATGCGCTCAATGCCAATCCCTAAGCGGAGCCACCAAACTGACAAACTGCTCAGACCATAAATGGCATTGGGGCTAGCAAAGGGCACCCCATTGTCCGAGCGGATAGAGCCTGGCAGGCCATACTCCTTAAAGAGTTGCTCAAAGACGGTAAAGGCTTGCGCCTCACGGGTGCTCTCTAAACCTTCACAGCAAATCAAAAAGCGAGAGGCATAGTCCGTCACCGTTAAGGGATAACAATATTGCTTGTTACCCAACATAAATTCGCCTTTGTAATCTACGCACCATAGGGCATTAGGGGATTGAGTATTGCTTAATGCGGTACCTTCAAGCTTGCCATACCGGCGCCGTTTCTTTTTGACTAGGCCATGGCGATCCAGTACAGCGTGTACGGTGCTCTTAGCTGGCAAAACTAGCTGCGGATAGTGGGTGTGGATGCGGTCTCGCAGTTTAGGAGCGCCCCAGGTGGGGAACTCTTTTTTCAGATTCACGATCAATTGCTCGACCTGGAAGGGCAGCCGGTTGGCTTGCCGAAAGGGTCGTCTACTGCGATCCGTAAAGGCTTCTAGGCCACTGTCTTTATAGCGATCAATGATCTTATGGCCAGTCACTCTGGAGATTCCAAACTCCTGACACAGGGTAGCAATCTTCTCGCCATCGAGGTAACGAGACACAAACTTCAGCTTTTCATCCATCTTCGTACTTTCATTCCACGGCATAGAGTGGTCCCTCCTATGCCAAAAACTGTAAAGTATGTGTCCGGTATAAAACGTAAACTATGTCTCGGGTAGGACAACTAAAACCACCTTCGGGTGGTTTTTTATTTCCAGCCTCCCTTAGAATCTTTCTTATATGACTAGAGAAGAACGCTTCCACCAAATTGCCAAAGAGCTTGGCTATAGCTTTGATGGAGAAATCAAAGTTGGGGGTAATTACAGCCCATTAGTTCAGCATCAAGACACAATCTATATCAGTGGACAAATCCCCCGGGTTGGCAATGACGTGGTTATTCAGGGTGCCTTGGGTGCCGATGTCACGCTTGAGGCGGGGCAGATGGCGGCAAAGATTTGTGTAATGCGAGCCATTGCTCTATTGCTAAAGCATTTGGGTTCATTGGATCGAGTTCAAAAGATCTTGCGAATTTCTGTTTATGTTCAGTCCTCAGCAAGCTTCACCCAGCAAAGCGAAGTTTCAGATGGAGCCTCTGAGGTCTTACATTCAATCTTTTGCGATGCTGGTGTTCATTCAAGAACATCGGTTGGCGCATTTCAATTGCCGAAGAATGCCTCAGTAGAAATTGATTTTGTGGTCGCCGTGGATTAGGCATCTTAGGCCCTGGTCGATTCCGCCCCGGGCCACCAAGAAATACCAAAACCACCTTAGGGTGGTTTTTTCATTTGGTCGGATGGAAAGGTTGCGTGATTCAGAATTTTTAACCTTGGTTGCTTACCCCAACTGATATATGTACAATGTACATATGACTTCATTGCGATTTGAATGGGAGCCCAAAAAAGCTTCAGCCAATTTGAAAAAACACGGCATTTCTTTTGAAGAGGCGAAATCCGTGTTTTATGATGAAAGTGCTAAGTTAATTTCCGATCCCGATCATTCGGAGGATGAAGACAGATTTATCTTGCTGGGGGTAAGCCATTCTCTTCGTGTGATTTTGGTTTGCCATTGTTATCGAAGCGAGAGTAATGTCGTTCGTATTATTTCGGCTCGTAAGGCAACTCCTAAAGAGTCAAAAGCTTATTAAAGGTGATGAAGATGCGTAAAGAATATGATTTCTCAAAGGCTCGTAAAAACCCATATGCTTCTATGCTCAAGAGGCCTATAACCATTAGATTGGATGAGGACTCAGTGAACTACTTCAAATCTGTATCAGAGGAGGTGGGTATTCCTTATCAAAGCCTTATTAATCTCTATTTGAGAGATTGCGCCGCTTCGCATAAGAAATTGAACCTTAGCTGGAAGTAGGATTAAGCATCCTCAGCCCCGGTCGATTCCCCCCGACAACCAAGAAACACCAAAACCACCTTCAGGTGTTTTTTCATTTATGCCTTAGGATTTTAAATGTGCTCGCAGGCGCTATGGGTTAAGCTGTTTCGATGGATAAAAATAATTTCATGACTACGCCTGTTAAGCGATCTTCAACATCACTGTTTTCAAATGCGTTTATAGATTTTTATCATTTAGTGGTGCGGATGACATGGCCTCGTTTTTTAGCTTCTTTCGTCATTGTATTTTTAGCCATTAATTTGTTTTTTGGTTTCTTATATTGTCTTCAAAGCGACTCCATTAGTGGGCTTAAAGGTATTGGGTTTCTAGAATATTTTTTCTTTAGCGTTCAAACCTTAGCCACTATTGGTTATGGAAGCATGTATCCCCAAACACTCTACGGACATATTTTGGTCACTGTTGAGGCAATGATTGGGTTGTTGGGTGTCGGCATGTTTGCGGCCCTCGCATTTGCCCGAATTTCATTACCAAGATCGCGAGTGGTTTTTAGCAATACAGCTGTAATAAATAATTTTGAGGGTCAACCGGCCCTAATGTTTAGGATGGCCAATGAGAGAAATAACCGCATCATTGGCGCTGAGGTAGAGTTGAGCCTGTTCATACAAGAGACTACCAAAGAAGGCCAAAGTATGCGGCGGATATATGACTTAAGTCTAGCCCGCAACCATACGCCTATGTTGGCCCTAACTTGGCTTGTGATTCATCCAATCGATGAAAAAAGTCCTCTATCAAAGTTATCCCAAGAAGATTTATCAAAAGCAGACTTTGCTTTGGTAGCAACCGTTAAGGGCTTGGATGAGACTGTTTCACAAACAATTCATTCCAACCACACCTATACATTTGAAGATATTCGGTGGAATCATCGCTTTGTAGATTTGTATCGTAAAAATGAGTCAGACATGAAAGTTCTTATTGATCAGACTTTGATTCACGATACGATAGAAGAAGTAAGATAGCCTAACCTCAATTGATGAGTCAAACCCTCGCCAGACTGGTTAAAGAAATCCGTTCTTGTGCTTTGTGTACAGAGCATTTACCTTTGGGCCCAAGACCCATTATTCAGGTTAGTAGTGCAGCAAAGATTCTCATAGTGGGCCAAGCCCCCGGCAGTCGAGTTCATGAAACCGGAATTCCATTTAACGATCCTAGTGGCGATCGTCTTAGGGGGTGGATGGGCATTGATAAAGAAGTCTTTTATGACGATAAGAAGATTGCCCTTGTTCCAATGGGCTTTTGTTTTCCCGGAACAGGTAAATCAGGCGATCTACCTCCAAGACCAGAATGTGCGGATACATGGCGAGTCAAGCTATTAGAGCAACTACCCAATATCAAGCTAACTATTATTGTTGGTCAATACGCTCAAGCATGGCACTTAGACAAAGGCGGTAAAGAGAATTTGACTGAAACGGTAATGGCATGGAAAGACTATTGGCCCAAAGCGATTCCTTTGCCACATCCAAGCCCCAGAAACAATATTTGGCTAAAGAAGAATCCTTGGTTTGAGGAAGAGGTTTTGCCTTCCCTTAAGAAGAGGGTAAAGGCTGTATTGAAGTAGGATCAGACATCCTTAGCTCTAGTCAATTCCGCCCCGGGCCACCAAGAAACACCAAAACCACCTTTGGGTGGTTTTTTCATTTATAAAGTAGGTGTTAAAGACTGCCAAGGAAAAAGCACAATGACTCAGGATAGTTTGCTTAAGAATCCATCCCGTCGAAATCTTTTAGGATCGGGAGCCGCATTATTAGGTTCAACCATGCTTCCAGAGATGGGGGCTGTTGCGCAGACTGCAAATGCAAGTTTGGTGCCGCCTGATAGTCCGCCTGCTGGCTATAACATTCTCTATATCTTGGTTGATCAAGAGCATTTTTTCCCCAAATGGCCTTTCCCAGTACCTGCTCGAGAAGCCATTAAGAAAAAAGCAATTACTTTCTTGAACCACCAAGCTGCATCTTGCGTTTGTTCTTCTGCTCGTTCAGTTCTGTATACGGGTCAACACATCCAGCACACTGGGATTGCTGATAACTTAAACTATATTTGGCAACGCGATTTATCTACCAATATAAAAACAATTGGTCATCGCCTAACCGAGCTAGGCTATCACGCCAGTTATCAGGGTAAATGGCATTTATCCGCTACGATGGATTTAACTTCTAATCCATTAGATGTTCCACTAAAGCAATATCAAAAAACAATTGAATCTTATGGGTTCAAAGATTATTTTGGCTTGGGTGATTTAACGGACACCACATTGGGCGGGTATCACTATGACGATGTCACTGTATCGTCAGTTAGCACTTGGTTTAGAACGCAAGGGCAGGAATTAAAAACTAAAGGACAGCCTTGGTATTTGGCAGTCAATTTTGTTAATCCGCATGATGTGATGTATTTCAACTCCGATTTGCCGAATGAAAACATTCAAAGCAAATCACACTCAATGCATATTGCCAGAGCTCCTAATGACGAGATTTACAGCGCCACCTGGAATGATGTGCCATTGCCTCCCACGCGGAGTCAATCATTTGATGCCCCCGGAAGACCTAAGGGCCAAAAGCTATACCAGCAAATTATGGATGTCATGGTGGGGCAATGGCCCAATGAAGATCGTCGCTGGAGAGATTTGCAGAACTATTATTTCAATGCTATTCGCGATTGTGATCGTAGAGTCGAAGCGATTCTAGACATGCTTAAAACGAATGGTATGGAAAAAAACACCATTGTCATTTTTAATGCTGATCATGGTGAGCTTGGTGGACATCATCAGATGCGCGGCAAGGGTACTTCAACCTACCAACAGCAAAACCACCTGCCCTTAATGATTGTTCATCCGGCATACCCTGGTGGAGTGGAGTGTCAGGCAATTACCTCGCAAGTAGATATGACTCCAACCATCATTGGTCTGACCGGTAAGGATCCAGTTGCCCGTCAAAAAGCGAGCGAAGGATTAAAGGGCAAAGACTTTTCAGGGTTATTAAAAAATCCTGGACAAGCTAAATTAGACTCTTCGCGCTCAGCCTCATTATTTAATTTTGATATGCTGTCTTATCAAGATACGAGGTGGGCAAGTATGGTTGTTGATACGAAGAAATTTAATTCTTCCGACCCGAAGGTTCAAGAGGCCCTGCTCAAAAATTCTCCGCCAAACTTTTCGAATAGAACTTCCATAAGAAGCATTTTTGATGGGCAATATCGCTTCTCGAGATACTTTGGACCAAATAACTTCAATACACCCAAAACGATGGAGGCATTAATTACCAATAACGATCTTGAAATTTATGATCTCAAAAATGACCCACAGGAAGTGAATAATCTTGCTCTAGATTTGAAGAAAAATGCCGATCTGATTTTGGCGCTGAACCAAAAAACAAATGAGCTTATAGCTAGTGAGGTGGGCATAGACAATGGCGCCTTCATGCCCATCCGAAATGGAAAGTGGTATTTTCCGCCAAGCAGTGAGCGCTAAATTCAGGCATCCTAAATCCGGGTTGAATTCGCCCTGGGTGACCAATAAATACCAAAACCACCTTCGGGTGGTTTTTTATTTTGGGCGGTTAGGGTTAATCTAATTCCAGCCGAATAATAAAGCGAATATTCTATTGCTCTAAACCCATATTGGCGCCCTATTCCAATTTAGAGGTTTTTACTTTTATGGAAACTCAAAAATGAGCACAAAATTTTTAGCAGTTGTTATTTCATTGTCAGCCATTAGTTCTCTGGCATTTGCGCGAGATTCGAGTGTGGCAGGTAATGAGATCGCCCTTGCTTCCCAGAATGCCGCCTTGAGCACCAATACAATTGGAAAGGGTTATGGCCCACAATCCCCTCGAGACTTGGGGTCCAAAAATGGTTCAAACAAGCGCCTTTTTAATCCCGCGCCTGCTTACCAAAATTTGAATCTATGCAATATCCATGTGCATAAAAATGCAGAGCATAAGGGTGGTGAGTTCACAGAATTTGCTGGATATGGCGATGGTCATGGTTATGAAACTGGCTACAAGTACTCCGGAAAGCTTTCTCCAGCTGAGTTAAAGCCTCTAGCCCAGCAAGTCTGCAAAGGGGATCATGGCAGCCTCTCGGTTGGCGACACAATTGAAGCGCACTATGTTCACAGCTCAGCTCAAGTGAAGCCAGGCCCAACTTTAGGTTCGTGCTTGAGCGAAACGCTTAGCAATCCCCAGTTACGAGTTGAGGCGCAGGTTTATGTATTAGTAAATGATCCGTCGGCTCTAGACTTCGAAGCGCTTGCAAAAACTGGTGAGCTTAATGGATATCAACAGGCGCTAAATATTCCTAAAAATGCTGGCCTACCGATTGAGTATGCTGGATCAACTACAGGCCCTTCCTACAATGAAAAAGGATCTCCATTACAAGTTTCATGGAGTGTTTATCCTAAAGTGTTGAAGGTGAATGCCGAATCTGTTGGTAAATGGTGCAGCGGGAATGACTTCAAGGAAGATCATGCTCATGGAGCAAGAAATCTTGTTAGGGATCCCGAGCTTCTCTCAAACATTAAATAAATTATTCCGGCATGCGTCAGGCATCCTCAGCCCTGGTCGATTCCGCCCGAACCGCTAAGAATCTTAATAGCCCACTTGTTGGGCTATTTTCTTTTGTGGTTTTTTGTAATGGGCACTGTTGGTCTCGAATACCCCTATCAAGAAGCGCCCCCTAAAAAGGACGCATCAGTTAGTCATTTATGATTTTGATAGCTTTTTGGCGATTCGCTTGTTAATATCCTTGAGCATTGCTTCATCAGGCTCGCTCCAATTGGTACCAGCTTGATTTGCCATATAAACGACCCCAGAAGCAAACTCAGCAACAGTTAAGTCGGGCCTTCCGCCTTTTGGATGCATTGCTCTGACCCCGTAATAACCATTAGAAGTGATATGTGCGTGACCCTCTTTGATTAACTTACCCCATTGTTTTTTATCGCCCACAATAGGGGCCTTATACGTCTCTTCACCGTTAGCCATCCTCAATGAGCTGACAAAAGACAAGCTGAGAAATGGGAAATATTTCACTTCTTTTAAAGTTCAGAGTAGGGTTTGTAATTGATATTTGAATCATCATTTTTTCTGAGAGAGAGTTTTCTCGAATGAATGCCAGATCTTTGCATTAGTCGATTCTGGCCTAGCTACCCAATAACATCAAAACTATCTTCGGGTTGCTTCTTTATTTGTGGTTGATAGGGTTATTGCCCATATTAGCTTTGCGCCGAAAAGAACAAACTGACTCTATTTTTCATGAGTATTTTTTGAGGCTAGGGGAAGAAGTGAGTTCTGATGATCCAAATCAATTAGTTGAACTTAGCTACATCAGTAAAGCAACTCATGACATGGGCTTGTCAAGCTTGATCCATTTATTTGATGTTGCGCGAAAGTGGAATGTAGATCATGAGCTTACAGGTGCTCTCTTCTATGAAAATGGACATTTTGCGCAGATTCTTGAAGGAAGGCGAAAAGATGTTTTGTTCATTTGGGAAAAAATTCAAAAAGACTATCGTCACAAGGTTCTTCATCGAATTGAGCTAGACGAGATTGATCAAAGATTATTTCCCAATTGGGCATTAAGGTTTTATGGGGGCGACCAAATTGCTAAGGATGTTCCTCATCTGGTCGGTGTACTAGATGGTCTACCGAGTCATGATGTTGAGTTATTGAGAATCATGCGCTCAGTAGCCAAAGGGGGGTAAAGATGAGGATTGAGTATTCTTGGCCCAGTAAGAAACATCAAAACTACTTTCAGGGGACTTTTGCTTAAGGGATCTTCTATAAATTGATTACTCATCAATGGAGCTGATATGACGCAATCTTCCCGCCGTAGTTTCTTGAAAACTTCTGCTATCGGTGCTGTAGCTATTGCTGGGCCGCAGGCTCTTGCTCAAAGCCAAATCCCCTCTAAGAAAACAATCGCAGAGGTGAGGGCATTAGAAGCAAAAGAAATTCAGCAAACTACCTCTAGCTGGAATGACGGTCTAGCCCATCCAATACCCTATAAAAATCCCCCAGGGAAAGGAAAAGATAGGGCAATTGTTTTGGGTGGTGGCTCTGAATACATGAGCTCATTTTTAGTTGGCTATTTTCATGCCTTGCTAAAAAATGGCATCGATCTGCGCTTGGCCGATATCGTAGTTGGCACATCTGCCGGAGCAGTTTTGGGTAGCGCTTTATTGGGAGGTCGCCTAGACTTATTCTCCGCAGAATTTAATTTATTGGCCGACTATCCAAAAATTATGGCTAAGCTAGTTCCAACGAAAAAGTTTTCTCCTAGCCAAGAGCGGGTCATGAGAATGGGGCTAAATGCTAAGGATGGCAATCCCGATACTATTCAGGCGATTGGCCATGCGGCGATGGCGGCAAAGTCAATTCCATCTGAAAAGTTTCAAACCAACATTAAAGTTTTCCTGGGGGGTATGAAAGATATCCCTGGGAAGATGTATATCACCTCGATTGATTGCTATACCGCTGAACGTTTAGTGATTGCGCCAGATTCGGGGGTATCGGTGGTTGATGCATGTGCGGCCAGCGCTTCTGCTCCTGGCGTGACTGGCCCAACTTGGGTGAAGGATCGTGTTTGCATGGACGGCAGCATTGGTTCGACTGAGACGCATTGCGATATTGTGGCTGGATCAAGAAGGGCTCTCGTGGTTGCTTTAGCCGATACCATTGAGCAGGAAAAGGAAGGCCTTCGATTAAATCATTTGCCCAATACCATTCTGCAGGAGGTTAAAGATCTTGAGGCAGGGGGAACCAAAACTAAACTTGTTGTTGTAGGAATGCTGCCTGGTAGAAAAACCATGAGTGTTGTGGACCCGGCAATCATGGAGCCAGCCATTAAATATGGCTATGAGCGAGGGATGCAAGACCTTCCAGAGATGAAACGTTTTTGGGCTTAGGAATCGTTACTTCTCCTATGCAGCCGAAGTTACTCCGGCTACCAAGAAACAGCTAAACCACCTTGGGGTGGTTTTTCATTGGGCAGGATGTAGTGGCTCAAAGAGTCCTGAGTCGTAGAATGTAGATTCAATGCCAATTCAGTTTATTCAGCTTTTAACTAGCGCTCAGCGCTCTCATAAGACCAATATTCAGCTTGGCGCTTATATGGCATTTGTGGCGGGCGCTGTTAATGCGGGGGGATTTCTTGCAATAGCTCGCTATACATCGCATATGAGCGGAATCATTTCAGCGATTGGAGACGATCTCGCATTAAGCAACTTTATTTCTGTTTTAGGTGGAATCTCACTCCTGCTCTCATTTTTATTGGGCGCTGCCACAACTGCCATTATTGTTAATTGGGGGCATAGAAGAAAAATTCATAGTGAGTTTGCCTTGCCGCTATTAGTCGAAGCTATCTTGCTATTGGTATTCGGTTTGGTTGGCGCCAATCTGAACGTGTACCTGCCTTTGACAGTCCCAGCGATTGCGCTCCTGTTATGTTTTGTGATGGGCTTGCAAAATGCAATAGTCACTAAAGCCTCAAGAGCAGAAATTAGAACTACCCATATGACAGGCGTAATTACTGATATTGGGATAGAGCTGGGCAAGCTGATTTATTGGAATAAGTCAGAAGAGGCCAATAAGACTGGTTATGTCAAAGCCAATAGAGAAAAACTAAAAGCCCATTCATTCATTTTTGGAATGTTCTTGTTTGGCGGAATTATTGGAGCAGTAAGCTTTAAGAAGGTTGGCTATATTTCGGTGGTGCCCCTATCCATCTCCCTTGTCTTTATTGCGGGCCTACAGATTTATAGAGACATTAGGTCTGCTTTGAAAGATAGGGTCCAATCAGGATCTCAGGGTAATTGAAATTAAGTGATTTATGAGGCTTACCAAAGCGATCCATTCTGATATTCCTGGCCTTACTGAGTTATTGAAGACTCTTTTTGAGCAGGAAGCTGAGTTTGAGCCTAACTCGGAAGCCCAAAGCAGCGCCCTGAGCAAAATTATTTCTGATCCAAAGATCGGCATAGTTTTGATTGCCAAAGACAATGAAAAAATATTCGGAATGGTTAATCTGCTGTTTACGGAATCAACCGCACTAGGTTCTACAGTAGCAATTATTGAAGATATGATTGTTTTATCCGCCTTCAGGGGCGAAGGTATCGGCTCTCAATTAATAGACTATGCAATTAGCGAAGCTAAAAACGTGGGCTGCAAGCGAATCACTTTACTAACAGATATAGACAATCCTCAAGCCCAATCTTTCTATCAAAAGAAAGGTTTTATGAAATCAAAGATGACTCCTTATAGGCTTTTGCTGGATTAGACATTTCGGGGTCGTCTGGCCGTCTCCAGTTATGGACTGCCAAGAAACACAACAGGCACCTTCGGGCGGTTTTTCTTTTGCGTTGTATGAATTCGTTAAGATTCAGTTATGCCTATTTCATCCAATATCTTCGGCCCACTTTCTTTTATTGGGCTTTTGGCCCTTTCCAATGTCTTTATGACATTTGCTTGGTATGCCCACCTCAAGAATCTATCTTCTAAACCCTGGTGGATTGCCGTGTTCGCAAGTTGGGCAATTGCTTTGCTGGAATATGCATTTCAGGTTCCAGCAAATCGAATTGGATTTCAATACTTCTCTCTGGGGCAACTCAAAATTACCCAAGAGGTTATTACCCTAAGCGTATTTGTGCCATTTGCCGTTTTCTACATGGGCGAACCTTTTAAGACTGATTACATTTGGGCGGGTCTTTGCTTATTAGGCGCGGTTTATTTTATGTTTAGGGGATAGGGGTTGGGCATCACCTGCATTAGTCGACCCCGCCCATTTCCCTTGTATTTAATGGCGTTGCACGATAAACATCAATTAGGGGTAAAGTATTTAGGTAACTTCAAAAGGAGATCTAAATGAATCAAATTAAAAGCATATTGGTTGGCTTGATTGCCGCTGCCACATTGGCTGCATGTTCATCGATGATGGGCGGGTCAATGGCGCCGTACACCAAAGTAAATGATGGCATGTTAGTGGGTAGTAATAATATGACTTTGTATACCTTTGCCAAAGATACCGCTGGTTCAGGTAAGTCTATGTGTAATGGCCCATGTGCTGCCAATTGGCCGCCACTTTTAGTTGATGGCAGTCCAGCAGTATCAGGCGATTACTCTGTTATCACACGTGATGATGGCAAAAAGCAATTAGCATTTAAAGGCATGCCTCTCTATTTCTGGGTTAAAGACACTAAGCCAGGAGATAAAACAGGGGACGGTTTCTTAAATGGCGCCTGGCAAATTGTGAAGATGTAATAGGGGCTAAGCAGGATTAAACATCCTCAGCCTTGGTGGATTCTGTTTCGGGCCACCACGAATTTCCAAAACCACCTTCGGGTGGTTTTTTATTTACAGAAGATTAATTCCAAAGCCCTTCATCAGCAAGGCAAATAAGCCAAAGCATATAACGGTTGTCACTATGCACATGCCGATAGTCATCCAAAACCCAATTTTTGGGAGTAAGTATGGAAATAATAGAAACATAGGCAATGTTGGGATCACATACCAAAATGTGTAATAAGCGTGATTGGAGATCTTATCTTCCGGCTGCTTCTCTACATACAGCCAGACAAGCGTTAAAAGAGTCATGAGCGGTAATGCCGCAATAAAGCCACCCAATCGATCGCTTCTCTTGGCTATCTCAGAAATGAATACAACCATGCCTGCGGTTAATAAATATTTGGTAATGATCCAGGCCATATAAACCTTTGATGTTAGAGGGTTGCCCCATTATAGGAATGTTGTTTTAAACAACAGTAAAAGAAGCTATGGTGCTAAATTGAGTCTGTCATGTTTAAAACAATTCTTTCGCTTCCTCGCACCGTTTGGCTCATTGGGCTCATTAGCTTTGTTAATGACTCTGCGAGCGAAATGCT
Organism: Polynucleobacter sp. UB-Tiil-W10; assembly: GCF_018881605.1. Lineage (GTDB taxonomy): Bacteria > Pseudomonadota > Gammaproteobacteria > Burkholderiales > Burkholderiaceae > Polynucleobacter. The sequence goes on along the minus strand of NZ_JACVPZ010000001.1, from coordinate 821,356 downwards.
CTACCCATTAATGCCTTTGTACTTGGCGTCAGTTTTAATGGCAGGTCCAAAAGCACTTGGAATTATTGAAGGCATTGCCGAGGCAACTTCTAGTATTTTCAAGTTAGTCTCAGGCGTCATTGTTGATCGCACTAAAAAAGCCAAGCCTTGGATTGTTTTGGGTTACACCCTTGCCGGCATTGGGAGGCCTCTGATTGCGCTGGCGAACTCATGGCTATGGGTATTGGCAATCCGCTTTACAGATCGTATGGGCAAGGGACTGAGAAGCTCACCTAGAGATGCTTTGTTGGCTGAGACCGTGAGCGAGAAGCAGCGAGGCGTTACTTTTGGTTTACATCGCTCGATGGATAACGCTGGGGCTGTGATTGGCCCATTACTGGCCACCATGTTTTTATCCATGGGCGTTCCGCTCAAAGATATTTTTTTCTGGGCAATAGTGCCGGCATTCATTACCATTGCTCTTGCTTTGTGTATTCGGGAGCCACTTAGAGAAGCTGTTCCACAAGCTAGTAAATTTAGCTGGTCTCTTAAGGGAATGCCTGATCAGTTCAAAAGATATCTTGTTGTGGCTGGAATCTTTGCTTTGGCAAATTCATCAGACATGTTTTTGTTATTAAGGGCAAGAGAAGCAGGAGTCCCACAAGAACAGATTCCATTGCTATGGGCAGCAATCTCGTTGATCACCACTTTGTTCGGCACCCCTTTATCAGCACTATCAGATACTTTTGGTCGCAAGCGATTTATTTTGATTGCTTGGGCCGCTTTTGCGTTCTTTTATATTGCCATGGGTTTGCCGGGTATTTCTATCTATCAAATATTTGGACTGTTTGGGATCTATGGATTGTTTAAGGCGGCAACCGAGGGCGTAGAGAAAGCATTGGTAGCAGACATGGCGCCCAAGGGATTGGCTGGCACAGCATTTGGTTGGTTTAATTTAATTACGGGGCTAATGCTATTTCCAGCCTCATTCATCTTTGGATGGGTATACGAATCAATAGCGCCACTCTATGCCTTCTTATTCTCTGGCGGCTGTGCATTAGTCGCATTTGTATTGATGGCTACCTGGGTATATCGGCCTGAAAGATCTTAGGCCTTGGTCTTGAGCGATTTCAAACACCATTTCAGCAAACCTTTTGACTAATATCAAAGCGCAGCGGCATGATTTTTTAAATGTCGTTACTTAGTCATTTAATGAGATCATACTGAACGAGTAAGTTAAGCGAGATAGGGCATCATGAGTTGAAAGTATGGGTCTATGGACAATGAAATAGAAGATCACGAATCACAAACGCCCGTCAAACAAGCGGCCGCAAAGAAGAGCACATTAGTTAGCGTCGTTGTTAACATTGGCTTAACAGTTTCTCAAGTATTTGCAGGCATTGTGTCTGGCTCCCAAGGCTTAATTGCAGACGGTATTCATTCCGCGACAGATCTAGTTGCCGATTTTGTGGTGCTCTTTGCCAATCACCATAGTGCAAAAGGTGCGGATGAGGATCACCATTACGGACATCAAAGATATGAAACTGCCGCCTCTTTATTTTTAGGAATTTCTTTATTAGTAGTTGGGGCCGGCATGCTCTTTAAGGCCGGAGAAAAGATTGTCAACCCCGTGCCAGCCGGACAAATTCAAATCCTTGCTTTGTATGTAGCGCTGGCTTCTTTGGTTGCTAAAGAATTACTGTTTAGATATATGTTGGCAGTGGCTAAGCGAGTTCGCTCTTCAATGCTGGTGGCCAATGCTTGGCATGCGAGATCAGATGCGGCCTCCTCATTGGTGGTTTCTATTGGTATTGTTGGTGCTTTATTAGGGCACCCCATATTTGATGCTATTGGCGCTTTAGTCGTTGGCTTAATGGTGGCAAAAATGGGCTGGAAGTTTGGCTGGGATGCCTTGCATGACTTGATGGATAGGGCGGTATCAGAAGAAGAGCATCGACAAATTGAAGAAATCATTCAATCTACCGAAGGCGTTAGAGGTTTTCACGACTTAAGAACTCGAAAGATGGGTGACATGATTTTGGTTGATGTTCATATTGATGTGGATGCAAATGCCACCGTAAAAGTTGGACACGATATTGCCCTAAAGGCTGGCAATCAAATCAAAAAACAATTGCCGGTTCTGAACGTAATGACTCACATTGATCCTGTTTAAAAAAATGATCCCTTGCACAACTTTATAGAAGCAATAATTGGATTAAATTGAAGGTGAATGGCCTTGTAGCGGCGACAGAATTCAGCCCCAAGATACTATGAAGCACTAAAACTACCTTCGAGCGGTTTTTTATTTATTTCCTAGGTTATTTAGGAGTTTTATTTTGTATAGTAGGCATCTATGACCAATCTTAATCAGCTCCCTACAGGCCTACCCATTCCACAAGACGATGGCTCGACCAATCATTTAAAGGGAATGCGGTTGCCTAACGTCTCTTTAAATGCTACCAATGGTCAGGTTATTCATTTTGGTGACATCAAGGGCAAATTGGTTATCTATTGTTATCCGATGACAGGGCAGCCTAATATTGCTCTGCCCGATGGTTGGGATCAAATTCCTGGAGCAAGAGGCTGTACGCCTCAAAGTTGTTCATTTAGAGATCACCATCAAGAGCTTCTAGCATTGAATGCAGAAGTTGTCGGATTAAGTGTTCAATCCACTGAATATCAAAAAGAGATGGCCGATAGACTTCACTTGCCATTTCCAATCGTTAGTGATGAGGATTATCAATTTCAAAAGGCCCTGAATATGCCTACCTTTGTGGCCGCTGGAATGACATTGTTAAAGCGAGTCACACTAATTAGTAATAATGGTGTGATTGAGGCAGTTCACTACCCCATCTTCCCAAGCGACAGTGACCCAGCTTGGGTGATTGATTATTTGAGGCATCACTAGTGTGGGGCGTCAAAAATACTATTTTTAAACGACAATAAGAATTCTTACTAACAAGTTGGGAGCCTTATGTACAAGCTAATCGCTTTTGATGCCTATGGAACATTATTTGATGTGTATTCCATGGGGCAGCTAGCAGAAGAATTATTTCCAGGACATGGACAAGCCTTGGCTTTAATGTGGCGCGATCGCCAAATTGAATACACCCGACTTGTGACCATGAGCGACCCCAGCCCAAATGGTAGTAAGTATTACCTTCCATTTTGGGAGCTAACCATTCGCTCCTTGCACTATGTTTGTAGGCGGATGGGGCTAGAGATCACTGCCGAATACGAAAAGCGTCTCATGGATCAGTATGCCAAGCTCACTGGCTTTGACGACAGCCTCGATGTTCTTAAGGCCCTCAAGGGAAAAGGTATTTCTACTGCGATATTGTCCAATGGCAGTAGAGAGATGTTGGCCACAGTAGTCGAGAGTAATGGCTTAAGTCCTTACTTAGATAAAGTAGTCACTATTGAGGATGTACGTTTATTTAAAACGGCCCCACAGGCCTATGAACTGCTATTAAAAGCATTCCCAGTCAAGAAAGAAGAAGTACTTTTTGTATCGAGCAATGCTTGGGATGCTCTAGCGGCTAAGTGGTATGGTTTCGATGTTTTTTGGGTTAACCGCCTCGGACATCCCTTTGAAGAGATTGGTGAAAAACCAAACTATGAAGGCGATTGTTTAAGTAAGGTGTTGGAAGCTATCTAAGGAATAATCAATGTTATTGGTCACAGCAACGGTTGCCTCTTTACTAACAATGATCTTCATCAAACTTTCTTTTGCCGTCATTGGCCTCAGAAGAAAAAATAAGGTTGGTTTAGGAAGTGGAGGCCATGATGATTTAGAAAGAGCCATTCGCGCTCATGGTAACTTCGCTGAGTATGTGCCATTTGGAATTATCTTGATTGCTTGCCTTGAATTAAATGGCGCCCCATTGTGGTTGGTTGCTATTCCAGGTATCGCGCTCATTATTGGGCGTTTGATACATGCAAAGGGTATTAATACTCCTCCACCAGATTTCAGCAAGCGTGTAATGGGAATGAAATTCACTTTTTTCACGCTGATTGCATTGGTTTTTATGAACTTGGGATGGGTTTTATATAAGTTGGTTGGCGGATAATTAAGTCGATTAATCCGCATCTATAAAACATTAATTTAATCGAGATAAAACAACATGAAAAAAACATTCTTTACATTAGCTGTAGCTTTGTTTGCTTTGGTCTTAAGTGGTTGCCAAGCAAGTACCACCTCTCCAGTTGGCGTTAATTGCAACTACACTGGCAAGCCAATGTGGGAGATGCCTGTAGATTGTCAGGGGCGGTAAGTAATTTTGAGCAAGATAAGCCGCCTACGGGTGGCTTGTTAATTGCTGTTTACTTAAAGCGATAAGCGAGGGCCATAAAAATATTGTCTTGAAATGAGCGATTCATGACGGGGCTGTTATTGATTCCGCTGCCCATCCATTTGCGTTTGCCATAAATATTGATATACCAGTTATCCACGACTGGAATTTCTACCATCAGGCCGGCTAAAAGATTATTTGTTGCTGGGGCCGTATAGGCTGTATAGCCAGTAAGTGTCGACTCTCCAGGGTTGATGCCATAGTAATAATTAGCGTATTGACTTGACTGCCGCTCTATGCCAACTTGGGGATAGACCACCACTTTTTTGTAGGTTTCAATTTCGGCGAAGTATAAAAATTCATACAAAGCACCTTTAGATTTTCCAAAGTCATGATACGCATTTACAAAAAATCCACCGATGGGTGTTTCTTGAAAAGTTCCTAAGCCTAGAGGAATTGGATCACTTCGATTAATTGAATTTCCATTTATTGAAGACTTCACTTTATAGGTGTCTAAGTTTATCTTTCCTATTACCTCAAGGTAGCCATAACCCATCTTAAAAGTTTTAATGCCCACTTCATCTATGCGAGCAAAGAATCGTTGATAGTCAAAAAAAGCATAAGGCAGTACCAGGGATTGGGTGCCTTCGGTTCCAATGTGTAAGTTAGAGGTGTAAACAGCTGCGCCGATATCCCCAACAATGCGATCAGGAAGTTCATCGGGAACGTCGCTGATGGCATAAGACGAGCATGGCATTAAAAGCCCAAATAAGAGGGCTGCGGCTAAGGAAAAGTAGTATCGCATTGCACTATCATAAGCCCATGCTGGCTTATTAAAGGTCTAAATTGTCTAGGGCCGAATCTATTAGATGGCTGGTGTCTGCCCAGCCATCAACTTTCCACGCTAGCTCATCGTGGCTGATCCAGTTGAGGGAGGCATTAGGCACTGCAACGGCCTTTTCAGCATCCAAAGGTTGATTGCTCGCGATTCTATACATCATGTCTAATGCTCCACCATGGCTTACCAACAAAATAGTTTTACCTAAATGCTGAGCCCGAATCTCTTCAAGTACATTTTTGATGCGATCCGAAAATTGTTGAATGCTTTCACCACTTCGTAAATTCTCTTGAATATTTCTGCTGAGATGGGATTTCCAGAGTTCTGGCTCACGCACTGGAGCTTCATCAGTGGTCAGGCCTTGTAAAGCGCCAAGGTGACGTTCTCTCAGGGCAACATTGCTTATTGCAGACGTTTTAAATAAATGCTCTATAGCTTCTGCAGTCTTTGCTGCGCGTTGAAGATCGCTTGTATATAAAACATCAAATTGCAGATTGATTCGCTTTAGTGCGCGCGCCATTTGCTCTGCTTGGGCAAGACCTCTAGCATTGAGGTCAATATCTGTATGGCCTTGAAGACGGCGTGCCGCATTCCAGTCGGTCTCACCATGGCGAACTAAACAAAATCGAGTGATGGTCATGCTGCAATGATAAAGATTTAATTATTTTTTGAGTGTCCAGGCGCGTGGATTGTGCTCAAAGCCAATATGTTCGTAGTATTCGTTTGCCTTGGGCGCCGCTAAAAGAACGATCATGCATTCGGGGCCAAGTCGCACTTTAGTTTCTTCGATTAGCTGTTTACCAATGCCGGAGCGTTGGTATTGTTGATCAACCGCCAAATCCGCAAGATAAGCCACATAGGCAAAGTCGGTTAGTGATCGAGAAATGCCCACCAACAATTCTCCATCCCATGCGGTAATTGTGAGGTTAGCGTTCTTGAGCATGGCTTCAAACGTCTGAACGTTATGAATGGGGCGGCGTTCACCAAGCGTGGAGCGCTTGTAAAGTTCTATGGCCTGCTCGGCAGTAATGATGACGTTTTCGCGGTACTCAATCATCTTATTTCTCATTCTCTTTAAATAGCTTGTCACCAATAGCAAGAGATCCAGAATTGAGAACCTCTGCTCGAAGGCCGCCACGGCCCTCAAATGCATCCATGAAGCTTGGCCTATTTAATAGTTGGGCGGGCCTTTCACAAGGTGTGCACAGTTCGGTGCCTAGCAGCTGTATATTGCCCAACTGAAATCGCTGTCCAACTAAGCCATTCAGTTCCGACGCAGAAATTCCTTCAAGCACAATGTTGCGCCGTGTTTCGGCCCCATCAAAAGTGGGCTCATCGCCAGCTAATAGCCAGTCATTTGCCGTCTCAATACCTGACAAAGCTATCAGGCTGATATGACGTACTTTTATTGGTTCGACGGTTGAGTATGCGCCCGTGTTCATGGCATAGCGGTCACCCTCCAAGCCAGAGCCGGCATTGACCTTGGCATGACTGACCGATTTCATCTGCGCACCAGCGGAGGTGGCAAGATAGATGGCCTGAATATGAGCGTTTAATTTCATAAGAAGTACTTGCATATTACAACCCACGCTCAGCCTATTGTTAATACAATCAATTCAATACTAGAAAAAGGGCGAAGGTGAATAAAGAAAGCAAAGGAATGCTGATTGGTTTTATCGGCATCCTCATTTTTAGCTTAACGCTACCAGTTAGTAAAATTGCTGTTTTAAGTTTCAGCCCTTATTTCATTGCCTTTGGCAGGGCGACTTTGGCTGGGCTGGTAGCGCTGGCCTATCTAGTCTATAAAAAGGAGGCTACACCTAGCAAAGTTGATTTTGTGAAGTTTGTAGTTATAGCCTTGGGCGTTGTATTTGGATTTCCCATCTTTACTACCGTGGCAATGACCCAGGGGTCATCGTCGCATGGAGCAGTAATCTTAGGAATGATGCCGCTGGCTACAACGGTGATTGGCGTTCTACGCTTTAAAGAACGGCCTTCGCTAGGATTTTGGCTAGTATCACTTTTAGGGGCTGGTTTAGTTGTTATATACGCATTCCTTAAAAGTTCCGGAAGCTTTACTTATATTGATGGCCTTCTAGTGCTTGGCGGAATCAGTGCTTGTATTGGATATGTAGAGGGTGGCGAGCTCTCCAGAAGGATGAATCCACGCGCCGTCATTTCCTGGGCCTTAGTCATTTCATTGCCGCTAAATATCGTGATGACCTGGCTGACATACAGCCCCGGGTACATAGATGCTGGAGCTGTTGCCTGGACTAGTTTTACCTACCTGAGTTTATTTCCAATGTTTCTTGGCTTTTTCTTTTGGTACGAAGGGCTTGCGATTGGCGGTATTGCAAGGGTAAGTCAGGTGCAATTAATTCAACCGTTTTGCACTCTGGTGGCGGCTAGCTTTTTGCTTGGTGACTCGCTCACTGTGATGAACTTAATATTCGCAGTGTTAGTTGTATCGACTGTCATGCTGGGAAAAAGAATGTTGGTGAAAAGGGCATAGTTTTCAAATACGCTATGAAATTAAAAAGCCCCGTTTAGTGGGGCTTTTTAATTATGCGACAACAACTTTATGTTTGCCAAGAGCTCGCAATATTTTGCCCTTCTCTTTGGGTTTAGTGCTTGACTCTAACAACTTGGTAAGTTGTGCTGTATTCAAGGGGCCTAAACGGGCTTTTCCTGTTTTGGTGAGCATTGAGTCATTTTTTCTGGTTCTTTGATTTTGGCCAACAGCCATGGAATTTTCCTAGAGTAATGGAATGATGAATCTCATAGACTTTCTCAAGAGATTCCCCTGTCTAGGGCGCACAATAGTGATCACAGTCCAGAATAACAGTTAACAAGCTTAGACGCTATGATGTGAGCATGATCAATTTACCCAATCTGGTTTTTGCCCTGGTAATGGGTTTCTTAATGTCTGCAACGATTACATTTGCCACAACATATGCGCGTATTAGCATCGTAGAAAATTTCTTTTGGATTTGGTTGGAGGTATGGCTGGTGGCTTACCCAGTTGCGATTGTTGGCATTTTGATATACAAGCCACTTTCTAGCAAAATCACTGTAAAGCTTATGAAAAAGTTAAAGCTTAATGAATCCTAAATTGCACACGAAGGATCTGTGATGAATGCGTTTTTAAAGTTTTCTACGTTCAGTATGTTTTGTGTATCTTTGTTAGGCGGCTGTGCTGCGGTATATACCGATGCATCAGATTCTAACCACGTCACTTTTTTGAATAGTAGTGGTGAGTCAATTGAGCAATTAACAAAGAAGGCGAATGCTTATTGTGAGCAGTACGGCAAGGTTGCTTCATTCAGAAGCAGCGATACCCAGCTAGTCGCCGTGTTTGACTGTAAAGCTACAAAATAATTAAATTGAGCGCCCGATTTTTTAGCCGGCGAGGTCTGATTGATAAATTAGACCAGCGTGCTCTCTGAGAGCGTGGAATTGAATGGACTCCCAGCGCTGTTGCGCTACATCTAATTCTGACTTGTGTGATGCTAAGAATACAGATGCACCCACGACATCTTCTGCCATACGGTGAATATTTTCTTGAGTAAACTTTTTCAGAGCTACAGGGTCATCAGAACTTACCCAACGAGCTAAGCTGTAGCGAGCTGGTAAAAGGCGTACCTCTGCACCATATTCAGTCTGCAGGCGATGGCTTACCACCTCGAATTGGAGTTGGCCAAAAGCGCCAAGCAACATGATGCCACCAGCCATGGGCCTAAAGACCTGTATCGCACCCTCTTCTCCCAACTGCATCAGTCCAGTACGCAGCTGTTTCGAGCGCAGCGGATCGGCAGACTCAACCATACGGAATATTTCTGGAGCAAAAAATGGCAGGCCAGTGAACTGCAATTGCTCGCCTTCAGTGAGGGTATCACCTAAGCGAAGTAGTCCATGATTGGGCAAACCAATGATGTCGCCCGGAAAGGCTTCATCCAAAATATCGCGTCGTTGCGATAGAAAGGAGAGTGCGTTATTCGTCCGCACCTCTTTGCCATTACGACAAATCTTTAATTTCATGCCACGCTGAAAGTGTCCAGAGCAGATGCGTAAAAATGCAACGCGGTCACGATGCGCTGGATCCATGTTTGCTTGAATCTTGAATACCACGGCTGTGAACTTGTTTTCTGCAGGACTAACTTCTCTCTGCAATGCTTTACGCGATCCTGGTGATGGCGCAAGCTCAACTAAAGTATTGAGAATTTCACGTACGCCAAAGTTATTAATGGCCGATCCAAAAAAGACTGGCGACTGACGCCCTGCTAAAAAGGCTTCGAGATCAAATGCTGGCATTGCTTCTTTAATTAACTCTACTTCAGTTAAAGCGAGTTCTAGGTCGCTGCCAAGGCGTTCTTTAAGAGCTGGATCATTTATATCCACTACCGCATGCGAGTCTTCGGTAACGCGATCCTCACCTGCCTTGAACATGCGCATACGAGAGTTAGCGATGTCAATCACGCCAGCAAAAGATTTGCCCATGCCAACTGGCCATGTAAATGGAACGACTTCAATGCCGAGCGCTGTTTCAATCTCATCCATTAATTCCATCGGAGGTTTTACCTCACGATCCATCTTGTTGATGAATGTCACGATAGGCGTGTTGCGTGCGCGGCAAACTTCAAGCAAGCGCAAGGTTTGAGATTCAACACCATTTGCAGCATCAATTACCATGAGAGCAGAGTCAACAGCTGTCAGCACTCGATAGGTATCTTCTGAGAAGTCTTGGTGTCCAGGGGTATCTAATAAGTTAATGATGCAGTCGCGGTATTCCATCTGCATTACTGAGCTCGCTACAGAGATGCCACGTTGCTTTTCAATTTCCATCCAATCAGATGTTGCATGACGACTTGCTTTACGTGCTTTAACGCTGCCGGCAATTTGAATGGCCCCTGCGTAAAGCAATAATTTTTCTGTAAGCGTTGTTTTACCTGCATCTGGGTGAGAGATGATGGCAAAGCTGCGGCGTCTAAGTACTTCTGCGCCTGGAGTGCTGGAGTTAGGAGTTTCGATGGTAATTCTGCGTTGATTAATCTAGGTTTGGACGCAATTATAAGCGTGCAAAGCCTTTCAGAACTGCTCTTCAGGCCTTACAAAGCGCCATTGGCCGGGAGGAAGCGGGCCTAATGAGATCCGACCCATCCTGACGCGTTTGAGACCTAACACTTTGAGGCCTACCATTTCACACATACGGCGTATCTGACGCTTGCGGCCCTCACGCAATACAAAGCGAAGTTGATCTTCATTTTGCCAGCTAACTTGTGCGGGCTTTAGCTCTACTCCATCAAGAGATAAGCCATGTTTTAGGCGATCTAAATCTTCGAAAGAAAGCATGCCCTCAACGCGGACTAAATATTCCTTTTCGATTGGGCTATTTTCGCCAATCAATAATTTAGCGATGCGACCATCTTGAGTAAGAACTAGCATGCCTGTGGAGTCTATATCTAAGCGACCTGCAGGCGCTAACCCCTTGGTATTAAAACGAGGGCTTCTGCCCTTATCCAGTGGACTAGCAAAGTAGTTTTCTGCGGTAATTAAAGAGGCTGCAGGTTGATATTCTTGTTCGTCATCATAGTGCGAAATATAGCCAACGGGCTTATTCAGAATGACAGTAATGCGAGATGCCTGTTGCGCTTTGGCGCCGGATTGCAGTTCAATTTTTTGGTGGCGAAATGCGCGAGTACCAAGCTCATTAACAACTTCACCGTCTACGGTCACTAACCCTTGCTCAATATAAGAGTCTGCCTCTCGACGTGAGCAAAGACCAAGCTCTGAGAGTAATTTTGAGACACGAACTTTTTCTTCCATCCCTGCATTATCCGGCATCTAGGCTATTTTCTAACCTGGAGTTAATATGGGCTCAGCTAAGATGAAAAAAACCTGCTAAAAATTAAATAAAGGATAACGACATGACCATAGAATTAAAAAAGCCACCTATTTATAAAATCCTTTATTTTCAGGTACTTACAGCAGTTGTAATTGGTGTGTTGTTGGGATATTTTTACCCAAGCCTGGGTACAGAAATGAAGCCCTTTGGAGATGCCTTTATTAAAGGCATCAAGATGTTAATTGCCCCCATTATTTTCTGTACGGTAGTTATCGGTATTGCTGGCATGGAAGATATGAAGAAGGTTGGCAAAACGGGCGGACTAGCCCTTTTGTATTTTGAGATTGTGAGCAGCATTGCCTTGGTAGTCGGGCTGGTTGTAGTTAATGTGCTCCAACCTGGGTCAGGCATGAACATCGACCCAGCAAGCTTAGACACCAAAGGAATTGCAGCATATACCGGACCCGGAAAGATGGGTACCACCACCGATTTCTTGATGAATATCATCCCGAGCAGTGCTGTGGATGCATTTGCTAAAGGTGAAATTTTACAGGTCCTTTTCTTGGCAATATTGTTTGGATTTGCATTACATAAGTTCGGCGGTCGGGGAACTTTGGTGTTCGACTTAATTGAAAAAACATCACACGTTCTTTTCGACATGATTGGCGTCATCATGAAGTTTGCGCCTATTGGCGCATTTGGTGCCATGTCATTCACTATTGGTAAATACGGTATAGGCTCTTTATTTTCTTTGGGCAAATTAATGGGTTCGTTTTATTTAACCTGTTTTCTTTTTGTATTTATTGTCTTGGGGATCATTGCGAAAATTAATGGATTCAATATTTTTAAATTTGTGCGCTACATCAAGGAAGAGTTGTTGATTGTCTTGGGGACTTCATCGTCTGAATCTGTCTTGCCGCGCATGATGGAAAAAATGGAACTCTTGGGCGCCAAGAAAACCTGTGTTGGTCTTGTCATCCCAACGGGTTATTCATTCAATCTGGACGGCACTTCGATTTATCTAACTATGGCCGCAGTATTTATTGCGCAAGCAACCAATACACCCATGACCCTTATGCAGGAAATTACTCTTTTATTGGTGCTATTGCTCACATCTAAAGGCGCTGCAGGTGTAACTGGTAGTGGATTTATTGTGTTAGCAGCCACCCTTTCTGCTGTCGGAGATGTTCCAGTTGCTGGGTTGGCAATTATCTTGGGCATCGATCGCTTTATGTCCGAGGCGAGGGCATTAACTAATTTGGTTGGCAATGGCGTGGCCACGATTGTGGTTGCTAAATGGACTGGTGAACTAGATCACAAACAATTAACTAGCGTGCTCAATCGCGATAACTGGATTGAGGCACAAGAGCCTGAGCTCATCTTAGATCAAAAGCAAGACAAAATGCGCTGAGCTTAAGTTCTAACAATATGAACGCTGCAGGGGGCCTCTTCGACAATCTTGGTCATAGAGGTTCTCCAAGGAGTTACCTTATTAGGTAACTTATGTGATGCCCCGATCAAAATAAGGGAGGCATCATTGTCTTTGGCGAAGTCTACGATGCGGGATGCGGGATCAAGTGCTTCTAGTACGTGATAAGAAATTCTCTCTGGCGGTAGCTTAAGTGGTTTGGCCCAATCCATCAATTGCACTAAATGACCGCGCACGATTCCACTCGCTGTTTCATTTTCTTGATTGCCTTCGAAGGTGGGTGTGCTACTAATGGTGCTCAAGCAAACCAAGCGACTTTCAGGATAGGCCTGCAATAAATTCTTTGCGGTAATTTGCATACGCTCACGCAAATCTTCATCTGACTGGCGTGTATCAATCGCAGCAATCATTAGGGGCGCATCAAAGTTACCCATGCTGGGGCGCGGGCTTGGTGAGGGCTCATAACCTGCAGCCTTGAACATGCCCTTGAGGTTTTGCCAAAAGCTAGGTGGCTCAACTCTGTCAGCGCGCTCAGTGAGCGTAACGCCCTCAGGATCTCGTAACACTTGCCGTAAGCGCGCAGCACTTTGATAGCGATCTGCAGCGCGAGGCTCCAAGCATCTGAGTACTACTTCTTGTAGCCAGCGAGGGATTTCTCTGCGAATAGAGCGCGGGGGAAATGGTTCGGCCCACATTCTTCTCCGCAGACCGCTCATGGTTTGCGGATTGCCAAATGGTAGTTCACCGGTCAGCAATTCATAAATGATTGCGCCGATAGAATAAATATCACTACGAGAATCCGAACGAATTCCGGCCACTTGTTCTGGTGAAATATATGGCGCAGACCCAACACCTTTGCGCATTTCTTCTGCAAGTAAGTCTGGATATCTGGCGTGGTGTGACAAACCAAAATCGATGAGCGTTAGCTTTCCTTTGTCATCAATCAAAATATTTTCAGGCTTGACATCCAAGTGGATGGCGTCTTGTGAGTGCAGCGACTGAACCGCTTGTGCCAGATCAGCACCAATACGGACGACCTCATCAATCGTAAATACTTTCCCTTCCTTAATGAAGTCCTCTAGTGGTCTGCCTTCGACTCTTTCCATGGCAATGTAAGGGCGCGTCGCCATATTGCCAGATCCTAAATATTTAGGAACATATGGACTTTTTAAGGAGCGCAAAATAGTGAGCTCGGTTTCAAAGCCGATCAAGCTTTCTACCGGCTGATCTCTGCCAACTCGCGGAATCTTTAGCAGAATAGGTATATCTATACCTTCCTTAGTCGCTGAAAAAAGACTCGCCATTCCACCGCGATGCACTTCCTTGCCCATGACAAAGCCGTCTACTACTTTTCCTTCTTGAAATATATCGTCTACCGCTTCAATATCAGTGTTGATTGCCATCGATTTTATTTGCCAGTAATGAGGCGATTTGCCAGATCTTCCGGTAGGCCGGCACGACGGACCTTGTCAGCAGCTGTAAAGTAATCATAGGCTGCGCGATGAAAAGTAAGCACTTCAGATTCAGGTTCAAACACTGCAAAGCAAGCTTCAGGATTTCCATCTCTGGGCTGACCAAGTGAACCTACAACGCCCACCCATTGACGATGATGAAGCACTGGAATTTCATCTCCTGGATGTGGTGCGAAGCGAATCAGTTTTCCAACGGCGCTTTGATAAAAAAGCGCTTGCTCATGCGCATGACCTACAAAGGTATAACTTTTCCCAGAGTTTTGTACACAATGCCAAGCACTCATGCTGTCAGTAATGTAATTCCAGTCAGCCGGATTATGTGCAGAAGCATGTACAAAACAGATATTTTCTTCTTGAACAATGAGAGGTAGATTTTTAAGAAAATCTACATGACTATTTTTTAGTTGAGACCGAGTCCATTCAATGGCTGCGTTAGCACTAGCATTCATTTGATCGCGGCAATCTTTAAAAACCGCTTCATCATGATTGCCTAGAACGGCAATTGCCTTTTTGTCTGCTACGAGGGTCGCAATGCGCTCAATAATGGCTGCTGGGTCAGCGTTGTAGCCCACGAGGTCGCCTAGAAATACCATGCGAGTAACGCCAAGTTCTTCAGCACGAGCCATGCAGGCTTCAAAGGCCTCTAAATTACTATGGAGATCGGCAAATAGCCCAATACGTTCGCTCATCTCTTAATGATAGGACAAATAACCTCTATTTAGAAGGGTTATAGGGGCTTGGGCCGCTGTCTGGTGGGTTTTTGAAGCGCTTATGCACCCAATAGTACTCAGCCGGTCGCAGTCGAATCTCAGCCTCAAAATATTGGTTTAGGCGCGCAGTGTCTGACTTGGGATCCGTTCCTGGAAAATTTTCTAAAGGCTTTCCAATTTCGCAAAGATAGCCAGATTCATCGGCCTTTAATGTAGTGGTCATCAAGCATACGTCAGCACCAGTAATTCTTGCTAAACGAGAGATGGTAGTAATGGTGTTTGTTTGAATCCCAAAAAATGGCACAAATTCAGAATCCTTGAGACCTAGATCAATGTCAGGCGCAATGATGATGAAGTCCCCATTGCGAATTTCTCGAATGATTGCTTTAGCATTGCCCTGCCGATCAATCGAGTTGCCACCAAAACGATTGCGCCATTCCACAATCCGCTTATTAAAAAAAGGACTCTTCATCCTTTGGAAAAATCCTGAGGTTCGTGGCCAATGCTTTTCTTTGGAGAGCGCACTCAAGATAATGCTGCCCTCAATTCCTGTGAAATGCATATTTACCAAGATGCGTGGCTTTTTGCTGGAGAGATCTACTGCCGACTTCACTTCAATCATATTGCTTAGCTGCTTTGCACTTCCGCACCAGATAATACTTTTCTCTACTAGGCTGCGCCCTAGCAATCGCCAATGTTCTTTGGCAAGACTATCAATTTCTGCCGAGCTTAAATACGGAAAACATAAATGCAGATTTGTTTTGACCACTCGATTTCTATCGCTCGGAATGCGCGCAGCTATATAGCCTAGACCGTAGCCAATAGAAACTAACAGCCTATAGGGGAGTATTGAAAGGAGCGCTAGAAAACCAACTCCTAGGTAGTTCAAAAATGACTTAAGCAACTTAGTTGTGTTCTGATTCGTAGCGCTTTACTGATTTGGCATAGCGTTCGGTCATCTCTTCAATGGAGCTACTCGACATTCCCAAATCATTTACTAAGCCAGTTTCTAGGCGATAGGCCCACCCATGCACCGTCAGATCTTGCCCGCGTGCCCATGCATCCTGCACGATAGTTGTTTCGCATACGTTAACCACTTGCTCAATGACATTGAGTTCACATAGTCGATCTTGACGTTTAGGGGTTGGAATCATATCGCCCAAATAGCGTTCATGTTTTTGATGTACATCTTTCACATGACGTAACCAGTTGTCAGCGAGACCTACTCGCCTGTCGGTTAGTGCTGCATGTACCCCAGAGCAACCATAGTGACCCACTACCAAGATGTGCTTCACTTTAAGCAAGTCAATGGCAAATTGAATAACAGACAAGCAATTCAAATCCGTGTGAACAACTACGTTTGCCACATTTCGGTGAACGAATAATTCACCAGGTAATAAATTCACAATGTCATTTGCCGGTACTCGGCTATCGGAGCAGCCAATCCATAAATACTCAGGGGCTTGCTGAGAGACAAGGCGCTTAAAGAAATTGGCATCTTCTGCCACCATGCTTTCAGCCCAGGCACGATTATTGGCAAATAGCTGTTCTAGAGCTTGAGAATTCTTCATCGTCATGCTTTCAGTTTAAAGTACTTTAATGACACCTATTTGGTTAAAACAAACCCCCACCGGAATTACCTTAAATCTACATTGCCAACCAGGCGCAAAGGTGACTAAGGTTGTTGGCCTGCATGATGGCTGCTTAAAAATTTCTCTACAGGCGCCAGCGCTTGAAAATAAGGCTAATGAGCTTTTATTGGCCTGGCTTTCAAAGCAATTAAGGGTGCCCCAAAAGCAGATTCAATTTGTTTCCGGTCAAAATAGTCGCAAGAAACGAGTGGAAATTTGGGGGCCTATTAGTCCAGAGCAAATTGTTCAGTTATTAAGCCCCTAAAAGTCATGTCTGGACCTACCAAAATATAGCCCACAAAATTCCTAGAATGAGAACCCACTTACCTACGTAGTAAACAGAGCGATGTTTTGCTTTCAACTTTTTGGCTTGTGCACGCAGTTGATAAAAATAGGTAAACAGAACATTTACAAAGCCTACTTTTTCACCTTCAACATTCTGGGATGAGGCAGCGCTCATGACATAGCGCCCAAACCAGCGGTTAAATAGTTGTACTGCTTTGGTATAAACCGGGCGCTCGACATCGCAAAATAAGATGATTCTTTGTTGATCTGTTTCGTTGGCAGCGAAATGAATATAAGTTTCATCAAACATCACTGCTTCACCATCTTTCCAGAAATAGCGCTCCCCATCCACATCAATAAAGCATTTAGGATCATTGGGGGTTACTAAGCCAATGTGATAGCGCAAGGAGCCAGCATAGGGGTCACGATGGCGCACCAGAGTCGCTCCAGGAGGCAGAGAGGCAAACATGGCCGCCTTGACGGAAGGGATTGATTTAAGCAATGCAACCGTTTTCGGACACCTTGCCTGGGCTGACGTCACCTCTTTTCCATACCAGCACAGATGAAAACGCTTCCAGCCAGTGCGAAAGAAAGAGTTAAAGCCGATATCGTTATATCCAGTTGCCGCAGCAATTGAGCCACCCTCTTGTAAGGAAAGCGCTTCTTGGCGAATAGTTTCCCAATTATCTTGAATGGGCTGCATCTCAGGAAATTGGCTAACTGGAATAAAAGCACCAGGCTTCACTTTTGAGAATAAATATAAAAGTGCGTTTACTGGTGCTAAAAGTACTTGGTAGTCAGTCAGAGATCTGACAACCCCGAAACGAACTTTCCCCCTGTAATAAACATAGATCGCTGATGCTACAAAAATAAAAAAGATGATGTGGCGAATTTCCATGGGTTTTATCTAAGTGAGGTAATTGCTCTTATTTTAATTTGTATGTTGCCGCTAAATAGACTATTTCTTCTACTGGGATGCCCATATACTTCAGATAGAAGATGTAAGGGCCCGCTACGGGTTTGTGTGGAGATTTACTAAGGAAATTCTTATGAATAGGTTTATAAGGTGGCTCTTAAGCCTTGTTTTAATTGGGTTAGTGGGCATTTCAGCCTATACCTGGGGAATGCTCAATTGGAGCTATGGTAGCGGTGAGCGCGCAGGGTATGTTCAGAAATTCTCAAATCGTGGCTACATATGCAAAACCTGGGAGGGTGAATTAGCTATGGTTTCCATGCCAGGTACCATGTCAGAAAAATTCCTCTTCACGGTGCGTGAAGATGCTGTGGCGCAAAAAATAAATGCTAATTTAGGGAAAAAAGTTGCTCTAAAGTATGAGCAACACATTGGTTTGCCAACTACTTGTTTTGGCGATACTGAGTATTTTGTTTCTGATATCACTGTTTTGGATGAGTAATTTGTAGGCGTAGTAAAAAATTGCTGTAACGCAACTTTATTTTTATAATTTTTTGTGGTTAAAATCATGTAAGCGTAATGTGCGCTGACATCAATATCTATAAGGAGCTTCACTTGAACAAAGCCGAACTAATCGCAGCGATTGCTGACGACGCGGAGATCTCAAAAGCCAAAGCTGAATTCGCATTGAATTCTGCAATCGACACAATCATCAAAGCTGTTACTAAAGGTGACTCAGTACAACTGATTGGCTTTGGTACATTTGCATCTGGTAAGCGTGCTGCACGTATGGGTCGTAACCCAAAAACTGGCGAGCCACTCAAAATTGCTGCTGCTAAAACTGTTAAGTTTTCTGCTGGTAAAGCATTTAAAGATTCAGTTAACAAGCGTAAGAAGTAATCTTTCCCTTGTTGATAAAAAGCCCGGTATGCCGGGCTTTTTTATTTCCTCAAAAATCTAGGCAATGAAAATTACCGCAAATCATTGAGTTAGCTTTGAACTAAACGGCGGTGACGATGAATGCTCATGAGTATTCCGGCCCCAAACCCTAGCGTAACAAGTGCAGTGCCACCATAGCTAATAAATGGAAGCGGCACTCCAACAACCGGCAATAAGCCGCTCACCATGCCGATATTCACAAACGCATAGGTAAAGAAAATTAAAGTCACTGTTGCACCTAGTAATCGCGTAAATAAATTTGGCGCACTCGCAGAGATAGCGAGGCCTCTCTTAATTAGGGCAAAGAAAAGCGCAAGAAGAACTAAATTACCCAGCAGGCCAAACTCTTCTGAGAAAACGGCAAACACAAAGTCAGTATGTTTTTCTGGAATGAATTCCAAGTGCGCCTGAGTTCCTTGAAACCAGCCTTTGCCAAAAAATCCACCAGACCCAATCGCGATCATTGATTGAATAGTATGGAATCCTTTTCCAAGGGGATCGCTCGTAGGATCCAATAAGGTACAGATACGATGTTTTTGGTAGTCATGTACAAAAGGCCACACAATATCGTGCGCGCAAATGGTATTGCCAAAAATAACAATTAGCAGAATGCCTATGACCCCAAGGCCAACAAATGGCAGAATCCATTTCCAGGGTAGACCCGCCAAAATAATGACATAAAGTCCGGCTGCAAAAACAAGTAGTGCAGTTCCTAAGTCTGGTTGGCGTGCAATTAAAAAGACGGGAATTGCTAAAATGATTGCTGCTACACCATAGTCCCAAGATTTTTTAATGCCTTCACGCTTTTGAAAGTACCAAGAAAGCATTAGTGGCATTGCGATCTTCATGATCTCGGATGGCTGAATCACAATGCCGATGTTGAGCCAACGGCGCGCCCCTTTTTTAATTAATCCAAAAACGGCTACCGCAATTAAAAGAGCAATGCCTAATCCATAAATCCAAACTGCACCCATCTCCAACCACTTTGGTGGAATGCGCGAGACAAGCCACATCACTACAAATGACAGTGCGAGGTTGCGTAGTTCATCTGCAATTTGCACGGGAGTATTTTGACTTGCAGATAAAAAAGTAAAAAAGCCAACAGCCGCTAATCCAAGCAGAATAAGGCCTAGCTGGCGGTCTAGGCCAGCAAAGATAGCAAAGAAAAACCCTTTGACTTTAGTTAAGGGGCTCTTTTCCATTCAGGAATCTCCTTAGGCCACTTGCCCTCTATGTAATAGTCCAGTGCTTGTCGTGCAATTGGCGCTGCGTACTGTGCACCAAAGCCTGCATTCTCTACAACCATTGCAATCACAATAGTTGGTTTATCGGCAGGTGCAAATGCAATATACAAAGCATGGTCACGTAAAAATTCTGCTGTGGATCCATGTTTGTAATCTTTAGAATTTAAGCTAAACACCTGTGCGGTCCCAGTCTTTCCGCCCACTTGATATCCGGTGCCTTTAAATGCCGCAGCAGATGTGCCAGAGTTATTAACCTCGACCATGGCCTTCTTGATCACTTCAATATTCTCGGCATTGAGATCAATACGATAACTTTCTTTCGGTGTCGTGAGCACCCGATTGCGAGTAAATGGATCTTCAATTGCTTTGACTAGGTGGGGCTTCATGACGATACCGTTATTGGCAACGTTTGCCATAGCGTGAGCTAACTGCAGAATGGTAAAAGCGTTATAACCTTGGCCAATACCAAGAGAAATGGTTTCTCCTTCGTACCACTTTTGTTGCTCAGGTTTTTTAAAAGTATTTTTCTTCCACTCAGTAGATGGCAATACGCCTCTTGACTCTCCCTGTAAATCAATTCCAGTGATTTGCCCAAAACCAAGCGGCTTCATAAAATCAGCAATCATGTTTACACCCATGTCACGTGCAAGCATGTAGTAGTAGGTGTCGCAGGATTCAACAATAGACTTTTGCATGTCGACAGTGCCATGACCACCCTTTTTATCATCGCGGAAAGTGTGATTGCCAAAGTCGAAGTAGCCCGGATCAGAAATAGTTTGCGATGGTGTGCGCTTTTTGTTTTCTAAAGCCGCAAGCGCCATGAAAGGCTTATAAGTTGAGCCTGGAGGATAGATGCCTTTCAGGGGGCGGTTGTAGAGCGGCTTCTGGGGAGAGTCATTGAGCTCTTTCCAGGTAACAGAATCAATGCCCTCAACAAAGTCATTCGGATTGAAGTTGGGCTTAGATACAAATGCTAATACGTCACCCGTCTCTGGTTCAATTGCGACAAATGCGCCACGGAAATTACCATACAGTTGCTCAACTAAATATTGCAGCTTGATATCAACTGAGAGAACAACGTTTTTGCCAGGAACGGATGCCGAGCTAGAAAGTGTGCGCACTGGTTTGCCGCCCGCAGTAATTTCTACTTGATCGTATCCAGGCACACCGCGTAAAACAGTTTCATAGCTTTGCTCTAAACCAATCTTGCCGACGTACTGAATGCCTGGCAAAAAAGAAGCCTGTAATGCATCAGGATCATCTGCTTTGGCGCCTTCAATTTCAGCCTGCATGCGTTCCTTATCCTTTTGGGAAACGCGGCCAATATATCCAATCAGATGGGATGCTAATTCGTTATATGGGTATTCTCGAAAGCTTCTAGCGCGGATTTCTACTCCCGGGAAGCGGTAGCGATTGGCCATAAAGCGCGCCGTTTCGGTCTCGTTGAGCATCGAGCGCAGCGGGAAAGTGCCCATATTGCGCGAATCTTCAAGGGATCTTTTGAAATTACGGCGATCTCTGGGGGAGATATCGATGATTTCAGAAAGGTCGTTAATGAGCTGGTCTACATTCCCTTTTACCTCTTCAGCATTTACATCCAAGGTAAGCGCAGAATAATTGCGACCAATGACGATACCGTTTCGATCAATTAAAAGACCGCGATTTGCAGGCGCAGGAACTAAGGCAATCCGATTGCTCTCAGCCAGAAGCGCATATTTTCCATGGCTAACGAGTTGCAGCCATACCAGACGCGTGATTAGCAGCAAAAAACAAAAGGTGACAAATAGAGTCGCAATATGAATGCGCTCTTGGAATGAGTCGAGATCCGGTTTTTTAAAAGAAACCATGCTGCTTCTTAGAGGGGTCGATTGTGATCAACATCTATAGGGCGACGCTGCGGCGCAAGCAAGATGCGAGTGGCTAAGGGCCACAGCATTGCCTCAACCAAGGCCTGGATGATGCCTGTTAAAGCCCACCAATAGAGTTCGCCGCTGAGCAACCAATGCGCTAGTACTGGAAATAGCGATACCAATAAGAAAATAGGCAGTAGGTGCAAAGCTTGTGACAGCACTGTAAGGGCCACAATACGCCGATGCCATGAGATGGCCACGTAAGCGACGAGTGAATAACTGAATGCATGTAAGCCCAATAAATCGGAATTGTGGACATCCATCATCAAACCCAAAATGAATGCGGTAATCACGCTGACATAACGATGTTGATGAATATTCCAAAAAACTATGCACAGAATTAACCAATCCGGCACCCAACCATAATTACCTATCGGTAATAGGTTGAGTAGCAGCGCACAAAATAGGCTGAAATAAATAAAGACCGGATTTACCGGACGCAGAATATAGCCGCTCTGGAAATCGATCATTGCATTCCTCGCGCCCGAGTTTGACGTCTGCCTGGCGTATTGGTTAAAGGTGCACCAGAAGGAGATTTGTTATTTAAGGTTGGTGCCTTCGCATCAAACTGTGGGTCATACAAAAAGGCAAGTGCCTGACGATAACGATTCACTGCGGCAACTGGCACGCAAAATACATTGGAAGAGTTTTTGTCGACGTTACGTTCAATTTTGCTAATGACGGCTACAGCAAAGCCTGGCGGGTAAACACCATCAATTCCCGATGTTAGCAAGATGTCGCCAACCTCAAGATCGCTGGCAACGGGTAAATAGCGTAATTCCAGGGGATTACCCCGTCCCGCCCCAAAAACCGCTGCACGCAAGCCATTGCGGGCAACCTGGACTGGAACTGCAAAGTCGCGATCTTCTAATAGTGATACTTCGGCAGAGCGCTCATAAAGTCGCACCACTTGGCCAAGAATTCCTGCATCGTTTGCAATTGGGTTGCCAAGCTTAAGGCCTTCATTGCTGCCGCGATTAATGACGATGCGCTGTGAAATCGCATTGGGCGGATTAAACAGAATTTCTACAGGCAATGTTTTGAATGGAACCTGTTTTTGCAAGGTCATTAGCTCGCGCAGGTTTTGGTTTTCGACCATCAAAAATTCTGATTGATTTGCCAGTAATGAAAGTTCTGCTTGGCGCACTTTCATTACCTGGTTTTCTTGGTCAAGAGTTGATCTTGTTGTGAAGTATTCAGATGTTGCTTCGAATGCATTTCGTGGCGCCATCATGACATATTCCAGCGGACGCAAAACCCAATTGATATTATTGCGAATTGGATCGAGTGCTTTGAAGCGAAAATCGATCAGCATCAGAGCGATGCTGATTGACAGACAGACAATCAGTTTAAGTAAGGCCGGAATGCCCTGTCTGAAAAGTGGTGGAGCGCTATGTTGCAATTCCCTGTTCGACGTGTATGTCGCTTACTCGTGCGAGAACACTCCGCCTAACTTATCCATGCGCTCAAGTGCAATCCCGCAACCTCGGGCCACGCAAGTCAATGGATCTTCCGCAACATGAATCGGCAAGCCAGTTTCTTCAAGCAAGAGGCGATCAAGGTCACGCAATAAGGCTCCGCCGCCAGTCAGCATCATGCCGCGCTCAGCAATATCGGAAGCCAGCTCAGGTGGAATCTGCTCGAGAGCTGCTTTTACTGCAGTCACGATTTGGTTGAGTGGATCAGTTAAGGCCTCTAGAATTTCGTTGCTAGTAACAGTGAAGCTACGTGGAATACCTTCAGAAAGATTGCGACCTTTTACTTCCATCTCGCGCACTTCAGCGCCAGGGAAAGCAGAGCCAATTGTTTTCTTAATTAATTCAGCAGTTTGTTCGCCAATCAACATGCCGTAGTTACGGCGAATGTAATTTGTAATTGCTTCGTCGAATTTGTCGCCGCCAACACGAACTGAGCCTTTGTAAACCATACCGCCTAGTGACATCACGCCGACTTCAGTTGTGCCGCCGCCGATATCAACAACCATGGAACCAGCAGCTTCAGACACGGGTAGGCCTGAACCAATTGCAGCTGCCATTGGCTCTTCAATTAAAAATACTTGTGATGCGCCAGCACCTAATGCAGATTCCCGAATCGCACGACGTTCAACCTGAGTAGATCCACAGGGAACGCAAATGATGATGCGAGGGCTTGGCTTTAATAGCTTGCTTTCGTGCACAAGCTTGATAAATTGCTTGAGCATTTGTTCGGTAATGGTGAAGTCAGCAATCACGCCGTCTTTCATTGGGCGAATTGCCTCAATATTGCCCGGAACGCGGCCCAACATCGCTTTTGCCTCTTTGCCGACGGCCAAAATAGTCTTTTTGCCGTTTGGACCACCTTCTTGGCGAATTGCCACAACAGAGGGCTCATCGAGGACAATACCCCGCTCACGCATATAAATTAAGGTGTTGGCGGTTCCTAGGTCGATGGCTAGGTCATTGGAAAAGTAGCTGCGGAAAAAACCAAACATGATGTAGTGGGAAAATAGAAAGTGTTAATGAAAATATATAGGAATGATACTCTAGCGCCCCATGAAACTTGATGATGTCCAGCGCATTGCGCACCTTTCCAGGCTTGAGTTAAATCAGGCAGAAGCTGAGGCTGTTTTGCCTCAATTACAGGCTATTTTTTCCTTGGTTGAGGAAATGCAGGCGGTCGATACAACCGGTCTTGAGCCTTTGGCTCATCCAATTCTCTTTTTGCGTGATTTGGCTCAACCCATGCGCGCTGATCAGGTTACCGAGTCAGACCATCGTGCCGAAAACATGCAATCCGCCCCTGCTCAGCAGGAAGGCTACTTCTTGGTGCCAAGGGTGATCGAATGAGTTGGCACAATACCCCTATCGCCCTAATGGCAAAAGCACTTGCTGCAAAAGAGGTCTCCAGCACAGAGTTAACGCAATACTTTTTGGACCGCATTGAGGCGGGAAAGCAGTGGAATGCTTACCTTGATGTGAATGCTCACTTAAGTTTAGAGCAAGCAAATAAAGCAGACCAGATTATTTCTTCAGGTAAGGCCGGTAAGCTGACCGGCATCCCTGTTGCACATAAGGATGTCTTTGTAACCCGTGGGTGGAAGTCGACGGCCGCCTCCAAAATCTTGGCTGGTTATCAGAGTCCTTTTGATGCCACTGTCGTTGCCAATCTGGGAATACCGGATGAAAACAGCCCTCATGGTGCCGGCATGGTGTGTTTGGGTAAAACCAATATGGACGAGTTTGCTATGGGCTCCTCTAATGAAAACTCTGCCTTTGGGCCAGTTCTAAACCCCTGGAATGCTGCTCACGTAGCTGGTGGCTCCTCGGGTGGTTCAGCCGCAGCCGTTGCTGCTGGCTTGGCACCGATTGCGACCGGCACGGATACGGGGGGCTCGATTCGTCAGCCAGCTGCGTTTTGTGGCCTAACTGGAATTAAGCCCAGTTATGGGCGCGTGTCACGCTACGGGATGATTGCTTATGCATCATCACTAGATCAAGCGGGCCCTATGGGCAAGACTGCTGAAGATTGCGCACTACTACTCTCGGCGATGTCTTCACATGACCCGCGCGACTCCACTTCCTTGGCTGATTCAGGAGAGGACTATGGGCGCTACCTTAATCAGGGTTGGAAAGAGGGTAATGTAAATCCCGCCAAACCGTTGGAAGGTTTGCGCGTTGGTTTGCCAAAAGAATTTTTTGCAGAAGGCTTGTCAAACGATGTTGCTAAATCCGTTAATGAAGCAGCAAAGCAGTTAGAAAATTTAGGTGCAATATTGGTTGAGGTGAGTTTGCCAAAAACCAAACTATCCATTCCGGTGTATTACGTTTTAGCCCCAGCAGAAGCATCCAGTAACTTAAGTCGCTTTGATGGTGTGCGCTATGGATACCGTGCCAATGAATATCGTGATCTGAATGATATGTATGCCAAGTCAC
Source organism: Polynucleobacter sp. UB-Tiil-W10 (assembly GCF_018881605.1). Taxonomy (GTDB): domain Bacteria; phylum Pseudomonadota; class Gammaproteobacteria; order Burkholderiales; family Burkholderiaceae; genus Polynucleobacter. Next base: position 795,961 of record NZ_JACVPZ010000001.1, on the reverse strand, counting down.
GCACTGAAGGTTTTGGCGCAGAAGTAAAGCGCCGCATCATGATTGGAACCTACGTTCTTTGTCATGGATACTACGATGCTTATTATCTTCAGGCACAAAAAATTCGTCGAATTATTGCAGCTGATTTTCAGGCGGCATTCAATCAATGCGATGTCATCCTAGGGCCCGTAGCCCCTGATGTGGCCTGGCGCTTAGGCGAGAAATCAAAAGACCCAGTGCAAATGTATTTGGAAGATATTTACACCCTTTCTACGAACTTGGCAGGACTGCCAGCAATGAGTGTTCCCTGTGGATTTAATGGAAATAACTTGCCTATTGGCATGCAACTCATTGGTAATTATTTTTCGGAAGCCCGTTTGTTACAAGTGGCTCATCAATATCAGCAGGCCAGTGATTGGCATTTGCGTCAAGCAAGCGAGGTGGCATGATGCAATGGGAAGTCGTTATTGGTCTAGAGACCCACGCACAACTGCAAACACAATCTAAGATTTTCAGTGGGGCGAGCACGCGCTTTGGTGCAGAGCCCAATACGCAAGCATGTCCTGTTGATCTGGCTTTGCCTGGTGTACTGCCAGTGTTGAACCGTCAAGCCGTAGAACATGCTATTCGTTTTGGTTTGGCGGTGAATGCGAAGATTTCACCGGCGAGCATCTTTGCGCGCAAGAATTATTTTTATCCCGATCTACCTAAGGGGTATCAAATTAGTCAGATGGAAATCCCGGTTGTTGTTGGTGGACATCTCGAAATTTTGGTGGGCGATGAAGTGAAGGTGGTTGAGCTCACTCGTGCCCATATGGAAGAAGATGCCGGTAAATCCGTTCATGAAGAAGACTTCACAGGCCCTCATGGTGAACCTTCTAGCGGAATTGACTTAAATCGTGCCGGTACACCACTTCTCGAGATCGTGACTGAACCAGTAATGCGTAGCGCTGCTGAGGCGGTTGCCTATGCTAAGGCCTTGCATGGCTTGGTGGTGTGGTTGGGAGTTTGTGACGGCAATATGCAGGAAGGCTCCTTCCGCTGCGATGCGAACGTGTCTGTTCGCCCGAAAGGTCAGGCTGAATTTGGTACCCGCTGTGAAATCAAAAACTTGAATTCCTTCCGTTTCTTGGAAGAAGCCATTCAATATGAAGTGCGTCGACAAATCGAGCTTATTGAGGATGGCGGGACCGTTGTTCAAGAGACGCGGCTATATGATCCTGATCGCGGTGAAACACGCAGCATGCGTAGTAAAGAAGATGCTAATGACTATCGCTATTTTCCAGATCCGGATTTGCTGCCTGTAGTAATTGATGATGCTTGGATTGCGGATGTGCGTAGCAAGATGCCTGCATTGCCAGCCCAGTTGCGCGAACAATGGCAAAGCGAATTTGGTTTAAGCGCATACGATGCGCAGTTGCTCACGCAAGATCGTGACACTGCAAAAGTATTTGAAGAGTTGTTGGCTATCGTAGGCAAGTCATTGGCCAAAGCAGCTGCTAATTTAATTGCCGGTGAATTTGCTTCCTCTATAAATCGCGCTGGTATTGCTACTGTAGATGCGCCATTAAACGCTGGACACTTGGCGCCACTGCTGATGCGTGTAGCTGACGGCACTATCTCAAACAAGATTGCTAAGGATATCTTTGCGATTCTTTGGGAAGATGCTATCGCAGGTAAGGCTATCAGCACCGTGGATCAAGTGATTGATGCCAAGGGTCTAAAGCAAATTAGTGATAGCGGAGCAATTGAGGCGATCATTGATCAAGTATTAGCAGCCAATCAGAAATCGGTTGATGAGTTCCGCTCCGGCAAAGAGAAAGCATTTAACGCGCTCGTTGGCCAGATTATGAAAGCATCGCAAGGTAAGGCAAATCCTGGTCAGGTCAATGAGCTCTTGCGTAAAAAGCTTGGCTAACAAAATATATATTTAGAAAGAAGTTCATGAGTGCAATTGATCCGAAGCAAGCAGAGCAAGAAGAGTTGGTTGCTGAGTGGTTACGCGTAACCCCAGGTTTCTTTGAGCGATATGCGGATCTCTTTAATGAGATTCGGATTAAGCATCCGCATGAGGATCGTGCTATTTCTTTACAAGAGCGTCAGATGACGGTATTGAGGACACAAAATCAAGAGCTCAATCGTCGCTTAAGTGAAATGCTGCATTTTGGTAGTCGTAACGATAAAACCCAACAAAGTTTAGTTGCCTGGTTATTGCGCTTAATGAAAGCTAATAACAAAGCTGATGTAGAGGCTGCAATTACTTCTGGTCTGGCTGAGGTGTTTGAAGTAGAGTCTGCACAATTACTATCACCCAACTCTGCTTTTGGTCCTTGGGTAGACACGCCTCTGTGTGGCTCTGCAAAAGAGTTGGCTGCTGCCAGTGTAGATTTGTTAGCAAGCCAAATAACGATTAATCCAGAATGGCAAAGTATGGTGGCGATTGGTCTGCCCTTAGGCAAGAGCATTGGCGCCAACCAATCGCCAGCAGTGTTGTTGCTAGCTAGTAAAGATGAATCCCGCTTTACGGCAGACATGGGTGCCTTCTACTTACGTCAGATCGCCGAATTAACTGCTGCAGCTTTGGATCGTATCCAGGCTTATGAAACTAAAGGCGACTGATCTTCACCCTCTCATGCAAGAGTATTTGCATGAGCTACATGTGTTGCGTCAACTCTCGCCGCATACGCTTAAAGCGTACGGCACGGATCTGAGTGACCTCCAAAATTTTGCCCTTGAAGATTCTATTGAGCTATTAAAAGTTAGCAATGGCCATGTGCGACGCTGGGCTGGGCGTTTGCATTCCAAGGGGAAATCCTCCAGAAGTATTGCGAGAGCGCTCTCTGCGTGGCGTGGTTGGTATGACTGGCTAACCGAAAAAGATGCAAGGCGAGATGCACGTGCTGGCAAAGTCACTAGCAACTTGGTAGCTAACCCAGTTGATGACGTCAAGGCGCCTAAGCGTTTGAAGTCCTTACCTAAGGCCCTGTCAGTTGAACAGGCCCTTGCCTTGGTTAATCAAGCCGTCAAAGAAGCTGAAGAAAAGCAGGATTTGGAATCGATTCGTGATGCAGCAATTATTGACTTACTCTATTCCTCCGGTCTACGTCTTTCAGAGCTACTAGGGATTGATGTGATGCAAAGCAAAGATCGTCAGCATGAATCTGCGGGTTGGTTAGATTGGGATGCTGCTGAAGTAACGGTATTAGGTAAGGGCGGCAAACGGCGCTCTGTCCCTGTTGGCGTGCCGGCAATGAAATCTCTTGCTGCTTGGCGAGAGTTGCGTGATGCTGGAAGTTATCCACAAGAATCCATCGCTTTATTTTTGTCTGCGACTGGTAAGCGCCTATCACCGCGTACCGTACAAGCCAGATTGCGTACTTTAGCTATGCGCGCTGGATTGCCTACCCATGTGCATCCCCATATGATGCGTCATAGCTTTGCAAGTCACGTGTTGCAATCTTCGCAAGATTTACGGGCTGTACAGGAGATGTTGGGGCATGCAAGTATCGCCAGCACCCAGATTTATACCTCCTTGGATTTTCAACACCTAGCTCAGGCATACGATAAAGCGCATCCGCGTGCAAAGGCTGGCAAAGGCTGAGGAACTCGGTAAGATAGAAGGTTTCCCGCTTTGGGAATTGGTGGCTTTTAGATTTTGATTGGATCATTCATGGCATTAATTCCGGTAACGATTTTGACGGGCTTCTTAGGAAGCGGCAAAACCACTTTGCTTAAACATATTCTGACTGAGGAACACGGTAAAAAAATTGCTGTGATTGAGAATGAGTTCGGCGAAGAAAATATAGATAACGACATCTTGGTACAAGATAATCAAGAGAACATTGTGCAGATGAGTAATGGCTGTATCTGTTGCACCATTCGCGGTGACCTGGTTGACGCTCTGAACGAGCTTTGGGAGCAGCGCAAAGATAAAAAGATTAGCTTTGATCGCGTCGTGATTGAAACCACTGGCGTTGCTAATCCTGGTCCTGTAGCCCAGACTTTCTTTATGGATGATGATGTTGCCGACCACTACGTATTAGATGCTGTAGTGACCTTGGTTGATGCCAAGCATGGTCAGCAGCAGCTCAATGAGCATGAAGAGGCTCAGCGCCAAGTCGGCTTTGCAGATCAAATCTTTATTACCAAGACCGATTTGGTGACTCCTGCCGAAGTAGATGCTTTGCGTAATCGCCTTATGCATATGAATCCGAGGGCTCCTATTACGGGCATTTCTAAGGGCGTTGTCCCTTTAAATGCAGTTTTGGACCTTAAAGGCTTCAATCTAAATGCCAAGCTGGATATTGATCCGCATTTCTTGGAGCAGGATGACCACGATCACGAGAATTGCGGCCATGACCATAGCCATGACCATGATCACAGCACCTGCGGGCACGACCACAGTCATGATCAGCATCATCATGGGCATGCTGGGCATACAGACCGTATTCAATCCTTCGTTTTTCGTAGTGATAAACCCTTTGATCATAAAAAACTGGAAGACTTCCTTGGGGGCATTCTGGAGGTCTTTGGAGAGAAGATGCTGCGCTATAAAGGGGTGCTCTATGTGAAGGGTAGCAACCGAAAAGTAGTGCTCCAGGGGGTTCATCAGATGATGGGCAGCGATTTGGCTGGTCCATGGGGTGTAGAACCCAAGCAAACTAGGATGGTCTTCATAGGCATCGATTTACCTAAAGACACCCTATTGGCTGGGCTTGAGGGATGTTTGGCCTAGCAAGATTCGGTTACAATCCGCCGCCACAGCCCATATTGATAAATATTAATAAAAGGGCCGTAAAAGTTTGGCAGAATGAGGCAATAATGCTTCAAATCAAGGAAGAATGAGATGACGGTAAAAACAGCAACAAAACCAGCAACAGCTGCAAAAGCTAGTAGCAAGGCTGCGAGCCCTAAGGTTGCAAAAGGCGCTCCATTAACTGAAGCCGAATTGCTCAAAATGTCCGACAAGGACTACATGAATGCTGCCCAGTTAGATTTTTTCCGTCAAAAATTACTGACCCTCAAGGATGACATTCTGAAGAATGCGTCTGAGACGACAGAGCATCTTCGTGAAAATATTTTGGTTCCTGATCCCGCTGATCGTGCAACGATTGAAGAAGAGCATGCATTGGAATTGCGAACCCGTGATCGTGAACGCAAGTTGCTCAAAAAAGTAGAGCAAGCATTGGCTCGCATTGAGTCTGGTGATTATGGTTGGTGCGAAGAAACGGGTGAGCCGATTGGCTTAAACCGTTTAATTGCAAGGCCTACAGCCAATTTATCTCTTGAGGCTCAAGAGCGTCGTGAACTCCGTCAAAAATTATTTGGCGAATAAATTTTAAGTAGCGATGACTAAGTATTTACCAACTATTAGTGATATCTCTCCTTTGTTAAAGGCAGAGATTTTGGCTGAGGCCTTGCCTTATATCCGCGCGTATCACGGTAAAACGATCGTGATTAAGTACGGCGGCAATGCCATGGTTGAAGAGCGTCTGAAAGAAAGTTTTGCACGCGATGTCATTTTGTTGAAGTTGGTTGGCATGAACCCAGTGGTGGTTCATGGCGGCGGCCCACAGATTGACGAGGCCCTCAAGAAAATTGGTAAGACGGGTACTTTTATTCAGGGTATGCGCGTCACCGATGAAGAGACCATGGAAGTGGTTGAATGGGTTCTTGGCGGTGAAGTGCAACAAGATATCGTGATGTTGATTAACCACTTTGGCGGCCAAGCTGTTGGCTTGACCGGTAAAGATGGTGGACTAATTCATGCCAAGAAAATGATGATCCCGAGCGATACTGAGCCGGGAAAAAAACTGGATATCGGTTTTGTTGGCGAAATTGAGGCAATTAACCCTGCGGTCGTTAAAGCCTTGCAAGACGATGCGTTTATTCCGGTAATTTCTCCTATTGGCTTTAGTGCAGAAGGCCAGGCTTACAACATTAATGCGGACTTGGTGGCTGGCAAGATGGCTGAAATCCTTCATGCAGAGAAGTTGGTCATGATGACGAATATTCCTGGCGTGATGGATAAAGACGGTAAGTTGTTGACGGATTTAACAGCGCGAGAAATTGATGCACTGTTTGCTGATGGAACTATTTCAGGTGGCATGTTGCCTAAGATATCGTCTGCATTGGATGCAGCCAAGAGTGGTGTGAATTCAGTGCACATCATTGATGGCCGCATTGAGCATTCATTATTGTTAGAAATTCTGACCGAGCAAGCGTTCGGTACGATGATCCGTTCTAGATAAGTAGATAAGCATGCGCGAATCTTTAGAGCCAGCCAACATCAACGATAGCAATGCTGATGCTGGCAAGGCTCGTAAGCGCCCTCGCCCAGGCGAGCGCCGATTGCAGATCCTGCAAGTGCTTGCTGAGATGTTGCAAAACCCTAAGGGTGAGCGCGTTACTACTGCAGCTTTAGCGGCCAAGATTGAGGTTTCGGAAGCGGCCTTATATCGTCACTTCGCTAGCAAGGCTCAAATGTTTGAGGGTCTTATTTCTTTTATTGAGCAAACAGTTTTTGGGTTGATTAATCAAATCAATCAAAAGGAAGAGTCTGGCCTAGCCCAAGCACGCGGTATTTTGCAAATGCTCTTGTTCTTTGCAGAAAAGAATCCTGGTATGACTCGCGTTCTATTGGGAGATGCTTTATTGCAAGAAGATGATCGTCTGCAAGAGCGTATTACTCAAGTGCTAGACCGTGTTGAAGCGTCTCTTAAGCAAGCTCTACGTATTGCTCAAACTCAAGGCGGTAACTGGGGGCAGTTGGGCCAAGAAGAGGTCAGCATCCGCGCTGCTATGTTGATGAGTTTTGTATTGGGTCGTTGGCATCGCTTTGCCCGTAGCGGATTTAAGAAGCTGCCGACTGAAGCCTCTGATGTTAGTTTGCGTCTTCTCCTGTCAGAATGAGCGAGCTACATCTCTCTAGAAATACCATTCATTTTGCCGAGCCCCTGCCTTTGCAGAGTGGCGCCATGCTGTCTGGCTACGATTTAGTCATTGAAACTTACGGCAAGCTTAATGCCGATAAAAGTAATGCTGTGCTCGTTTGTCATGCTCTGAATGCATCTCACCACGTAGCCGGTCCAAGTCCAGAAGATCCAGAAGATATTGGTTGGTGGGACAACATGATTGGTCCGGGCAAGCCGGTGGATACCGATCACTTTTTTGTTATAGGCGTAAATAATTTAGGCTCTTGCTTTGGTTCTACTGGGCCGATGAGTATTAATCCAGCAACCGGTAAGCCTTATGGGGCAGATTTTCCTGTTGTAACAGTAGAAGATTGGGTTAATACGCAAGCTCGTTTGGCAGATAAGTTGGGTATTCGGAAGTTTGCTGCGGTAATGGGCGGCAGCTTAGGTGGAATGCAGGCAATGGCTTGGGCTATTCAGTTTCCTAAGCGGATAGATCATTGCGTTGTGGTGGCATCTACCCCAAGGTTGAGCGCGCAAAATATTGCTTTTAATGAAGTGGCGCGCAACGCCATCCTGTCTGATCCAGATTTTCATGGCGGCAACTATTACGAACATGGCGTTGTTCCGAAGCGCGGCTTGCGCTTAGCGCGAATGGTTGGCCATATTACCTATCTGTCTGATGATGACATGGCAGAAAAATTTGGGCGGGAATTACAGCGCCCTAATGGTGAGTCAAACGACTATCGTTTTAGTTTTGGTGTTGAGTTTGAGGTTGAAAGTTATTTACGCCATCAAGGTGATAAATTTTCAACTTATTTTGATGCGAACACCTATTTACTCATTACCCGCGCCCTAGATTATTTTGATCCTGCGCGTCGTTACGATGGCAGTCTGAATCGTGCTTTAGCAGAAGTGCGTGCCAAGTTTTTGGTTGTGAGCTTCTCAACCGACTGGCGTTTCCCGCCTGATCGTAGTCGCGAGATTGTGCAGTCTTTACTGAGCAATAAGAGTGAAGTGACTTATGCTGAGATTGATGCGCCTCATGGGCACGATGCATTCTTGTTGGACGATGAGCGTTACCATAATTTAGTTCGAGCTTACTTTAGGCAAATGCGCGAGGCTCAACAATGAGTAACTTTAATAAGCGTGCAGACTTTGCTGCAATTGCTAATTGGGTTGCGCCTAATACTCAAGTGTTGGACCTCGGTTGTGGTGATGGCAGCTTTCTAGAGTATTTGCAGAAACAAAAACCCGTTCATGCCTATGGTGTCGAGATTGATGACTCACGTGTACTGTCATGCGTGCAAAAAGGCTTGAACGTAATTCAGCAGGATTTAGAGGGTGGCTTAGCGCTTTTTGAAGATAATAGTTTTGATACGGTTGTACTTTCACAAACATTACAAACCATCCATCAGACTGAAAAGATTTTGCGTGAGGTGGTGCGTGTAGGAAAAGAATCAGTAATTTCTTTTCCAAACTTTGGGCATTGGTCTCATCGCCTCGCTGTTGGTCTAGGCCGTATGCCAGTCTCGAAGAGTCTGCCTTACCAGTGGTACAACACCCCTAACGTTCGCGTGCTTACTGTTGCCGACTTTGAGAAGTTGGCCTCAAGTCTCGGCTTGAAGGTTCTTGATCAATGCATCCTGCATGAAGGGCATCAAGTTACCTTGATGCCAAACTTATTTGGCAGCCTCGCTTTATTCCGCATTCGTCGTGCGTAGGGTAAAAATTTAAAGGTGTTCACTGCAGTCCAATCTTGGTTAAAAGACTTTCGGGTTTATCTCGAATGGCCTTGTTTACGCATGTTGTTCTTGGGCTTCTCCGCGGGCCTTCCTTTATTACTCATTCTAGGAACTCTCAGTTTTTGGTTGCGTGAGGCTGGTATTGATCGAAGCACGATTGGTTACTTAACCTGGGTTGGCTTGATCTACGCCTTTAAATGGGTTTGGGCGCCGCTTGTAGATCGCATACAAATTCCCTTGTTAACCAAACTATTTGGCCGCCGCCGTAGCTGGCTACTCTTTGCGCAAGCGATCATCATTCTGGGTCTTATTGGAATGTCGACTTTAGATCCTAAGCTTGCACTGAACTCGATTGTTTGGTGTGCGCTCTTGGTCGCCTTTGGTTCTGCCACCCAAGACATCGCTTTAGATGCATTTCGTATTGAATCGGCTAATAGCGATCATCAAGCTGCCTTAGCAGCTACTTATCAAACCGGTTATCGACTGGCTTTGATTTGGGCTGGCGCTGGCGTCCTTTGGCTTGCAGCTCGTGCTGAAACAGGCAGTGGCTATGACCCAAGTGCGTGGCAGTTTGCCTATCTCTGTATGGCGGCCTCTATTGGTATAGGCGTGATTACAACTTTATTAAGTAAAGAACCAGCAAGATATGAATTGGCAAAAGTGCGCACTGCCAAAGCATGGCTGTACCAAACCTTGGTTGAGCCATTTGCTGAATTTATTACGCGCTATCGCTGGCATGCCATTTTGATTTTGTCTTTAATTGCCATTTATCGCATTAGTGATGTGGTGATGGGAATTATGGCCAATCCGTTTTATGTCGACATGGGTTATACCAAAGATGAAGTAGCGGCCGTAAGTAAAGTATTCGGCGTAGTAATGACTTTGGTTGGAGCCTTTGTTGGCGGTGTGCTGACGCTTCGTTTTGGTGTCTTGCGAATACTGTTTGTGGGGGCGGTTCTCTCAGCCGTCAGTAATTTATTGTTTGCATGGCTGGCTACTCAAGGACATGATTTACATGGCTTGATTTGGGTGATCTCAGCAGACAATCTCAGTTCTGGTATCGCGAGTGCGGCTTTTATTGCTTTTTTATCCTCATTAACCAATATCCGCTATTCGGCAACTCAGTACGCTTTATTTAGCTCCATGATGCTACTCTTGCCGAAATGGTTGGCAGGCTTCTCAGGAGTGTTTGTAGACAATTTTGGATATCAAGCATTCTTCTATGGCACCGCCATTATTGGCGCCCCAGTCCTGCTTCTCATTTGGGTTACGATTCATTTTAAGGTTGTGCAGATCAAAAAAGAAGGGGAGTAATTTCTCCCCTATTGTTTCTTGCTTAAAACTTCCAGTCGTAATCCACAGTGAGCGGGGCGTGATCTGAAAATTTTTCATCCTTGTACACAGCGGTTTTCTTGGCTGTAGCTGCAATGCCAGGCGTAGTGATGTGATAGTCAATGCGCCAGCCAACATTCTTTGCATAAGCTTGTCCGCGATTACTCCACCAGGTATAGCAAGTTTCAGTCGCCTCTGGCTCAAGCTGGCGGTAAACATCTACATAGCCCACTTTACTAAAAAGATTAGTGAGCCATGCACGTTCTTCAGGTAAGAAGCCTGAATTTTTGAGATTGCCTTTCCAATTCTTTAGGTCAATTTCTTGATGGGCAATATTGACGTCACCGCAAAGCACGATTTCACGACCAGATTTTTTGAGGGAAATAAGATGCGGTAGAAAACTATCGAGATAGCGATATTTGGCCTCTTGTCTCTCAGGAGAGCTTGAGCCTGAGGGCATATAGACTGAAATGACGGAAAGCCCTTTAAAGCGTGCTTCTACATAACGCCCTTCCGCATCAAACTCTTCATTACCGTAGCCATATAAGACTTCATCTGGTTTATGGGGGGTATAAATCCCGCAACCGCTGTAGCCCTTTTTCTCGGCGTGATGGAAAAAGCCGTGCAGGTTATCTGGATTGAGGATGGCATCCTCAAGATCATCGCGCTGAGCCTTAAGCTCCTGCATGCAAATGAAGTCGGCTTTTTGCTTAATAGCCCATGGTAGGAAGCCTTTTTTGGCTGCGGAACGGATACCGTTGAGGTTCGCGGAAATGATGCGTAACATGTAGGCCTATGAGCTCAAATAATTCAAATCAAGATAACTTTATTCGTTTTGCCTTAGAGGCAAAGGTTTTGTCCTTCGGGGAGTTTAAAACTAAAGCGGGAAGACTCTCGCCTTATTTCTTTAATGCCGGCGAATTTAATGATGGTGCTCGTTTAAGCGCCTTAGGTCGCTACTACGCTAAAGCTTTACAAGAGTCGGGCGTTCAGTTCGACATGCTTTATGGCCCGGCTTATAAAGGAATCACACTGGCGGCTGCTACGGCTATCGCTTTGGCTGATAACGGCATTAATGTGCCTTATGCCTATAACCGTAAAGAGGCAAAAGACCACGGCGAAGGGGGCATGTTGGTTGGCGCTCCCGTTCAGGGCCGAGTTGTCATTATTGACGATGTGATTTCAGCAGGCACATCAGTAAGAGAGTCAGTCGATTTGATTCGCGGTGCGGGTGCAGAGCCGGCAGCTGTTCTCATTGCTCTAGATCGTATGGAGCGCTCGGGTAATGCGATAGAAATTGGAGATAAATCTGCAGTTCAAGCGGTAGAGCAAGAGTTTGGTTTGCCGGTAATTACGATTGCAAACTTGGCTGGCTTAATGTCTTTCTTAACTTCTTCTAGTGATGCTGAACTAACAAACTATTTGCCTGCAGTAAAAGCTTACCGCGAAAAATACGGCATTTAGATTGTAGTTTCGCCTTCGAAGACGGTGACCGCAGGGCCAGTCATGATGACGGATTGAACAACATCATTTAAGACGCCGTCCCAAGTAATTTGCAAGTCTCCGCCGCGCGTATGTACTTTTACAGGTGAATCTAGTAAGCCCCTACGGATACCTGAAACCACGGCTGCACAAGCACCAGTGCCGCAGGCTAAGGTTTCGCCAGCGCCACGTTCAAAGACGCGTAATTTGATTTCATTGCGATTGATCACTTGCAGGTAGCCCACGTTTACCTTTTTAGGAAACGCGGCAAACCTTTCAATCTCGGGACCTTCTTCTAGGACGGGTGCGCTATCGACATCGCCAACCACTTGCACGGCATGTGGATTGCCCATAGAAAGAACTCCAACCAAAGTGTCATGCGTGGCAGGATGATTTAGTGGAAGTGCATAAAGAGTTTCCTGAAATTCTTGAAGGCTTGCCAAGCCGTTTGCATTAAACGGAATATGGCTATGTTCAAAAATTGGCGCACCCATATTTACCTCTACCTGACCATCTTCATGGGATTTGAGTGTAAGGACGGTATGCGCAACCTCTACTCGTAAGGGATTCTTGCTGGATAGACCTTGATCTAATACAAAGCGTACAAAGCAACGAGAGCCATTGCCACATTGCTCTACTTCGCCACCATCGGCATTAAAAATGCGATACCGAAAATCAGCATCTGGGCGCGTTGCCTTTTCAACTAGAAGAATTTGATCTGCACCAATACCAAATTGACGATGGGCTAAACCTTGCCATTGTTCTTTGGTAATGTCACTCAGATCTTGATCTATTCCGTTGAGCACAATGAAATCATTGCCAGCACCATGCATTTTGGTGAAGCGTAGCTTGCGTACTGGGTTGTTTGTATTGGTGCTCAAAATATTTCCGTTTAATCGTAAAGGCTGGGTTCGCCTTCAGGCCTATGTTTAAAACGCTTATGAACCCAATAGTACTCTGCTGGTCTTTCTCGAACAAGTTCCTCAATGTATTGGTTTATGCGAGCGGTATCTTTTTCAACATCATCACTTGGAAAGTTTGGTAATGGCTCGCTGATATGGCAGGTATAGCCTTTGCGGTCTTTATTTAATGTAGTCGTCATAAGACACACTTCAGCCCCGCTGAGTCTTGCTAGTCGTGAGACAGAGGTAATGGTGTTGGTCTGGATGCCGAAGAAAGGTACAAAGACCGAGTCACGAGGTCCCAGGTCAATATCAGGGGCAATGAAAATAAAGTTACCCGTTTGAATTTCTCGTATGAGATCGCGCAGGCGACTTTGCCTCTCAATTGACTTTCCGCCAAAGCGATTTCTCCACTCAATCATTTTTTGATTGAAGAAGGGGTTCTTCATGTTTTGATAAAGACCTGCACCCCGTGGCCAGTCATGCTGGTTAGCCAATACTGAAAGGGCCATAAAGCCGCCTTCAAGCCCAACAAAGTGTGGATTAATCAGTAGGCGTGGCTTGCGATCCCCTAAGGTAATTGCTGAATCGATTTTGACGATGCCGGTAATTTGTTTGCCACTACCAAGCCAGATGCGACTTCTTTCTAATACGCTACGACCAAATAATTTCCAGTGCTCAATCGCCAGATGATCAATTTCTTTTTCACTGAGATTAGGAAAGCACAAACGTAAATTGGTCTTTACTACGTGGGTACGACTATTTGGAATATGAGCAGCCAGCCAGCCTAAGGCATAGCCAACATGGACAGTAATCGTATAAGGCAGAAAGGCAAAGAGGCGCAAAATACTGAGCGCTAAGAAATTGAAGAGGTTTTGTAACCAGGTCATTTCAAAAATGATAACGAATTTATTTAATTGCTTGGAGGCAATTCTGCACCAGTGGGATGCTTATAGCGGTTGTATGACCAAATGAATTGTTCAGGTGCGACGAGCACTGCATTTTCAATCGCAATATTGAGTTCTGCAGCAGCAATGCTTGCATCCTCAGACAGGGGGGCAAGACGGGTTGCCTGCATGAGCCAACCCCTGCCAATGCCTTTGCGTTTGGCGGTAAACATCACTACTGGAGTGTTGTTTCGATTGGCAAGACGTGCTGGTAATGGTGTTGTGTATGCGGGGCGCCCAAAGAACGGAACCCAAACACCTTCGCCTCCACTGGGTACTTGATCTGGAAGAATGCCAATCGCTTCGCCTCGCGTGAGCGCTCTAGTCATTTGGCGCACACCATTGAGGTTGGTTGGCACAAAATGCATATTGGGATAAGCGCGACCTTCTTCTACTACCTCATTGAGCCACTCTTGGCGTGAGGGGCGATAGAGAATAGTTGCTGGAAAATGCTGGGCAAGTACGCGTGGAATGATCTCAAAGCCACCGAGATGAGGGGTCAGCATGACTAAGCCATGACCTTCGTTAATGGCGGTCTCTACCAAATCCCAGTTTTGAACATCTACCAATGCAAGCGCCTTTTGGGGGTTACGCCAAATCCATAAGCTATCTGAAAACAGCATTCCGGAGGCGCGCACTGCTTCCCAGAGCTTGAATGGCAGACCTCGAACACGCACTACAGCTTCATATTGAGGTCTAAAGAGTGAGCGATATTGCTTTGAGCCAACATAGGCCAGCATGCCTAAAAATGACCCAATCACCTGCACGAGCGCAAGGGGAAGTACGGCAATAGCACTAAGGCAGAGCTTGAGAAGGAGTTTTCGCACCCCCCAATGATATTCAATGCCGCTCTTAGTGTGTGGATTTCAGCTTACTTTGCTGAATTGGGTATTTTTCGGATAAAATCTCACTATCGCTGAGTTAAGGCAACTTGCAGGGCGATTCATAAATTCTGCTAAAGCGTCGCCGTTGTTGTTCCTGGCACGTCGAGTTGTCCCAATGATCGTGTTAATTTTTTAAAGGAATATGCAATGGCAAACGATTACTTCTTTACCTCAGAATCCGTTTCTGAAGGTCACCCCGATAAAGTAGCAGATCAAATTTCTGATTCCATCTTGGATGCCATTTTGGCTCAAGATCCAACTGCACGCGTTGCAGCAGAGACTTTATGTAACACCGGCTTGGTAGTTTTGGCTGGTGAAATTACTACTAACGCTAACGTTGATTACATTCAGGTGGCTCGCAATACCTTGCGTGAAATTGGTTACGACAATACTGACTATGGTATCGATTACAAAGGTTGTGCAGTGTTGGTTGCTTATGACAAGCAAAGCCCTGACATCGCTCAAGGCGTTGATAAGGCTCATGATGACGGCTTAGATCAAGGCGCTGGCGACCAAGGCCTGATGTTTGGTTATGCTTGTGACGAAACTGCAGAGCTTATGCCTTTGCCGATTCACTTGTCGCATCGTTTGGTTGAGCGTCAATCACAATTGCGTCGCGATGGCCGTTTGAACTGGTTGCGCCCTGATGCAAAGTCACAAGTGACTTTGCGTTATGTGGATGGCAAACCTGACTCTATCGATACCGTTGTGCTCTCTACTCAGCATGATGAAGAGATTTCCCTTGAGAAATTACGTGAAGCAGTGATTGAAGAAATCATCAAACCAGTATTGCCTAAGCATTTGATCAAAGGCGCGATTAACTTTTTGGTTAATCCAACCGGTCGTTTCGTTATCGGCGGCCCACAGGGCGATTGCGGTTTAACAGGCCGCAAAATTATTGTGGATACCTACGGTGGCGCAGCTCCTCATGGCGGTGGCGCTTTCTCTGGTAAAGATCCTTCTAAGGTTGACCGCTCTGCTGCATATGCTGGTCGTTATGTTGCGAAGAACGTGGTTGCTGCTGGTTTAGCGAGCAAGTGCTTGATTCAGATCTCTTACGCTATTGGTGTTGCGAAACCAACTTCAGTCATGGTGAGCACATTTGGCACCGGTAAGATTTCTGACGAGAAGATCGCTCAATTGGTATCTGAGCACTTTGACTTACGTCCAAAAGGTATCGTGAAGATGCTCAACCTCTTGCGTCCAATTTATCGTAAGACTGCTGCTTATGGCCACTTTGGTCGTGAGGAGCCAGAATTTACCTGGGAGCAAACAGACAAAGCGACTGCATTACGTGCAGCAGCAGGTCTGTAAGCAGGAAATACGCAGTTTGTAGGTGTATTGAGGCGAAATATGCCGTAATTGTTTACAATTACGGCATACCTTCAAGGAGCGTTGCAAGGAATGCTGAGACCCAGCACTTCCCCAGGCTTGAAGGGAGTAGGCTCCTAAACGGAGTTTGCTAATTGCAACCGCGCTCGCTAACCCATGATTCAATGGCTAGCGAGTTTCTACTCCAGCATTGGATCGTATTTAGCTGGAGCATTAATGAATACCGTTTCTGATTTAAATAATTTTGTAGCAACTCGTTGCGCAATTGCTGATATCTCTTTGGCTGACTTTGGCCGCAAAGAGATTGCGATCGCTGAAACTGAGATGCCTGGCTTGATCGCTATTCGTGATGAGTTCGCGGCACAACAGCCATTGCGTGGTGCACGCATTACTGGTTCATTGCATATGACCATTCAAACTGCGGTGTTGATCGAAACACTTGAGGCGCTCGGTGCTGAAGTGCAGTGGGCTTCATGCAATATTTTCTCTACACAAGACCATGCTGCTGCTGCAATCGCTGCCAACGGTACACCAGTATTTGCAATCAAGGGTGAAACCCTTGAGCAGTATTGGGACTTTACCCATCGCATTTTTGAGTGGGCTGATGGTGGCTACACCAATATGATTTTGGATGACGGTGGCGACGCTACTTTGCTATTGCACCTTGGTGCACGTGCTGAAAAAGATCAAGCTTGCTTGAATCACCCTACCAGCGAAGAAGAAACTATTTTGTTTGCAGCCATTAAGAACAAATTGGCGCAAGACCCAACTTGGTATTCAACACGCTTAGCGCAAGTCAAGGGCGTTACAGAAGAAACCACTACTGGCGTACATCGCTTATATCAAATGTTTGCTAAGGGTGATTTGAAGTTCCCTGCAATTAACGTAAATGACTCTGTTACTAAGAGTAAATTTGACAACCTCTATGGTTGCCGTGAATCTTTGGTAGATGCGATCAAGCGTGCTACTGACGTAATGGTGGCTGGCAAGGTTGCAGTAGTTTGTGGTTATGGTGACGTGGGTAAGGGCTCAGCTCAAGCATTGCGCGCCTTATCTGCTCAAGTTTGGGTTACTGAAGTAGATCCAATCTGTGCATTGCAAGCTGCAATGGAAGGCTACCGTGTTGTAACAATGGATTACGCTGCTGATAAAGCCGATATCTTTGTTTCTGCAACCGGCAACTACCACGTGATTACACATGACCACATGGCAAAGATGAAGAATCAAGCCATCGTTTGTAACATTGGCCACTTTGATAACGAGATCGATGTTGCTGGTATTGAAAAATACAAATGGGAAGAAATCAAGCCACAAGTTGATCATGTGATTTTCCCGGCCGCCAATGGCAAGCCTGAAAAGCGCATCATCATTTTGGCTAAAGGTCGTTTAGTTAATCTGGGTTGCGGTACAGGTCACCCTTCTTATGTCATGAGCTCTTCATTTGCAAATCAAGTAATTGCGCAAATTGAATTGTGGAATGCAGTAGGTACGGATAAATACCCAATTGGTGTTTACACCTTGCCTAAGCATTTGGATGAGAAGGTAGCTCGCTTACAGCTCAAGACTCTGAATGCAGAATTAACTGTGTTGTCAGATCAGCAAGCTTCTTATATTGGCGTAACGAAGGAAGGCCCATACAAGGCCGACCACTATCGTTATTAATCCAGTCACCGTTCAATAGATATCTAGGCCCAAAATCATGGAATTAAGCGTCGAATTCTTTCCTCCAAAAACACCTGAAGGTGAGAGTAAGTTGCATCTGGTGCGTGAGCGGTTTTCCGAAACGCTCACGCCCTCGTTTTATTCTGTGACGTTTGGTGCCGGTGGCTCTACACAATCAGGCACATTAAAAGTGGTGAGCGACATTCATGCTGCCGGTGCAGCAGTTGCTCCTCACTTATCTTGTGTTGGTAGCTCACGTGAAAGCGTGCGTGAGATGCTTAAGCAATATCAAGCTTTAGGTGTGAAGCGTATTGTGGCTTTGCGTGGTGACTTGCCATCTGGCATGGGTCAGTATGGCGAGTTTCATCATGCCAACGAATTGGTTGAATTTATTCGCGCAGAAACAGGTGATTGGTTTCATATCGATGTAGCCGCCTATCCCGAAATGCATCCACAGGCAAAGTCGCCTGCTAGTGATGTCGATTTCTTTGTGCAAAAAATGAAGGCAGGCGCAAATTCTGCCGTCACTCAGTATTTTTATAACAGCGATGCTTATTTCCGCTTTGTGGATGAAGCTTATGATCTCGGCGTAACGCAGCCCATCATCGCCGGCATTATGCCCATCACAAATAGTAGTCAGTTGTTGAGATTCTCTGATGCATGTGGCGCAGAGATTCCACGTTGGATTCGTTTGCGTCTTCAGTCTTATGGCGACGACATCGCCTCTATTCGGGCATTTGGCGAAGAAGTGGTAACCGACTTATGTGATCAACTTCTAGCAGTTGGCGCACCAGGAATTCATTTCTATTCACTGAATCAGGCCGATGCAGTATTAGCAATTGCAGATAACTTAGGCTTAACAACGAAAGCCAATACTTAACAATACTTAATTTAGCGGAGTAAACCAGACTCCGTCAGTACTAAATCTAAAGGCTCATCATGTGTTTGGGCCGCCCATTGAGAATCATCTAATTTTTGCCAATCAAATCCAATCCCTATGCAAATGAGGTTTGGATTGTCTTTTCTGAGTTGCGCTAGGGTTCGATCAAAATATCCACCACCATAGCCTAGTCGCCAGTAGTGCGCTTTACCGCTCACAATAGAGCTAGACCAGCCTACACAGGGAATCAGGATGCAGTCAGGAATGAGTTGTGGCCTGGCAGTATTTTCTGGACTAGGCTCAGGAACGCCGTGTGCGCTTGGAATTAATGCATCCCCTTCTTGCCACTCAAAAAAATCAAGGTGTTTATCGGCACGTGCATAAGGCAGTGCTAATTTACGCCCAGCATCATTCTTCGCCCAATTGAGTAAGGCGGGACGTAAATCAATTTCATCTTGAATAGGCCAATAAAGCGCTATTGAGCGAATGGATTTGCCTTCATTGACTAAAAAATGATTGATACCTGCAATCAAGCCGGCTTTTGCAGAAGCGTAGCTATTCCCAGAAGTAAATTCTTTGCGTTGTTTTAATAAATCTTGGCGAAGAGTTTTTGGTGAATTACCGTGCATATCGACCATTATCAGGCGAAAATTAAAGAATATAGTAATCAAGTGCTGCAGGGCACAATGCCTTGCAAATAGAGATAGGGTTAGATAGCAAGAATGAAGTCTGCAATAGTAAATAGCAAATACCTTCAATGGGCCAAAATTCTGATTTTGGGCCTGGCCCTTATTGCGTCCAGTAGCTTTGCTGAAAAGCTGAAAAAACCTGCTCTACCGAAGTCTTATGAAAGCAAGATTGCTCCAGCGGAAATTACCGATACTGATCGTATGTTTATCGATCTGCGTGAGGCGGCAAAAAAGAATGATGTATTCCGTACTCAGCAACTGTCATCTAATTTATCCAATTACCCATTTGATGACTATGTAGCTTACTTCCGCATCAAACCGCAATTATTTGATAGCGCTGGTGGGGCGCGTAATGACTATGGTGCGGATTCCCAAGTAGTTGCTTTTTTAAATCAATATCAAGGTACGGCACTGGCTGACCGTATGCGCAATGATTGGCTTTTGGTGCTTGGTAAGCGTAAGGACTGGGCGCGTTTTGATGCGGAGTACGCCAAGTTTGTATTAGATGACGATACACAAGTGAAGTGCTACTCCTTATTATCCAAATTGTCGCAAGCTGAAAACCCAACTAAATTGGCTATTGATTCTCGAGCGATATTGTTGGATCCAAGTTATTTTGGACAAGCATGCCAAGAATTGGTCCCATCTTTGGTTGCTGCTGGCGGTATGTCTCCGAGTGAGGCAAAAGCTATTGGCCGCGCTGCTAGTGAAAAAGGTTTTGACTCAATGGCCCGTCGCCTTGGTGGCGAAGATCCTATTGCAGATATTGTCAAAGCAGCTAAGGCTGATCCAGCCAAAGCCTATCGTGATTTTTCTCAAAATGCTTCGCGTTATAGCAAAGAGAATCAAGCTGTTGCATGGGGTGTGATCGGACAATTTTTAGCGAAGAAATTAGATCCTAATGCAGATGATGCATACCGCCTACAACAAGAGCTTGGATACAACGAGCTCCTTTCAGTGGAGTCACAGGAATGGAAAGTACGTGCAGGTTTGCGTGCCAAAGATTGGGACCTAGTTAAAAATGCGATTGATGGCATGAATCCTACCGTGCGCAGTAAAGATCCAGCTTGGACTTATTGGTACGGTCGGGCGCTAAAAGCCGAAGGTCAAGATGCAAAAGCCAAAGATAGTTTTGAGTTAATTGCAGATCAATATAACTTTTATGGTCAGCTCGCACGCGAAGAGTTGGGTAAACCTAATCACGCGCCCGCCAAAACTAAAGTGACTGAGCAAGAGATTGATGCCATGGCGAGCCGCAAGGGTTTTATTCGCGGCGAGCGTTTATATGCCATGAATCTTCGCTTTGAAGGTAATCGCGAATGGAATTGGGAATTACGTAACATGACCGACAAGCAATTGTTGGCTGCTGCAGAGTATGCAAAGCGCATCAACTTATATGACCGGGTCGTCAATACAGCTGATCGTACAAAACAAGAGCACGACTTTAGTTTGCGCTATCCAACTCCTTACAAAGAAGAGCTATCTCCCATTGCGCGTCAAATTGATTTGAATCTTGCCTGGGCTTATGGCTTGATTCGTCAAGAGTCGCGTTTCATTATGAATGCCGCATCTTCTGTAGGTGCATCAGGATTAATGCAGGTGATGCCCAATACGGCAAAGTATGTGGCCAAGAAAATTGGGATGACAAATTACACCAATGACAAGCTGAGCGATACCAATACCAATCTGACATTGGGCAGCAACTATTTAAATATGGTTCTTATTGATCTGGATGGTTCTTGGGTTTTGGCTTCTGCGGCTTATAACGCAGGACCTTCTCGCTCAAAGGCTTGGCGTGAGAAATTATCTGGCCCTACAGAGGGCGCTATCTTTGCTGAAACCATTCCGTTTACTGAGACACGCGTATATGTGAAGAATGTCCTTTCTAATGCGAATTACTATTCATCAGTGATGAACGGCCAGACGCAATCTTTAAAGCAACGCTTAGGTGTTATTACACCTAAGGCTGCAACTCAATCTGAGCTTCCTTAACCCAATCATTGCTGCCTAAAGTAAAGAAAGTTTCCCATGAAATATGACATCCTTTTGATCGGTGGTAACGGATTTGTGGGGCGAGTGATTGCTGCGCAACTTCAGCTAGCTGGATATTCTGTATTGGTTCCTACTAGCCATTTAATAGCCGCACGTGAACTACGCATGCTGCCTAAAGTACATGTTGAAGAGGCTAATATTCATGAGTTTGATGAGCTGCAGAGTCTTTGTGGGCGTATTAAGCCAAATGGTGCTGTGATTAATTTAGTTGGGGTGCTGCACGACAAGCCAGCCAAGCCATATGGAAAAGTATTTAAGGCTGCGCATGTGGAACTGCCAAAAAATATTATTACTGCGATGCAATTGCATGGCTTAAAACGCTACTTACATATGAGTGCCTTAGGAGCAGATTCTCAGGGCCCGTCTATGTATCAGCGTAGCAAAGGCGATGGCGAAGCTGCTGTGAGAGCAAGTAATTTGGACTGGACCATCTTTAGGCCTTCAGTCATCTTTGGTGCGCAAGATCAGTTTATTAACCTGTTTTCTAAATTGACTAAGATTTTTCCAGCGATGCCCCTGGCAAATTATCAAGCGCAGTTCCAGCCTGTTAGTGTGGATGATGTTGCGACTGCATTTGTTAAATCTTTATTAATGCCCCAAACGATTCATCAGTCTTATGACTTAGTGGGCCCAACGGTTTACACCATGAAAGAGATTGTTGAGTTTGCGGCACGTAAGGCAAAAACGTCTTGTGTCATTATTCCTGTGCCAGCCTTTGTGGGCTATCTACAAGCATTAGCATTTGAATTTCTGCCGGGCCCAACATTGATGTCACGTGACAATATTGCCTCCATGCAATTGCCTAATATCTTGCCAGCAAATGGTGTTGATGCGTTGACGGAAGTATTCAAAATGAGTCGCCGCACCCTAGAGGGTATGCAGTAATGAAAATCTACGCAGTGGGTGGCGCCATCAGGGACACCCTCATGGGTTTGCCTGTAAACGACATTGATTATGTTGTGGTGGGCTCAAGCGTAGAAGAGATGTTGGCTAAGGGCTTTCGTCCCGTTGGTAAAGACTTCCCTGTATTTCTACATCCAGAGACGCAAGCAGAATATGCGCTTGCACGTACTGAGCGTAAAACTGGCCAGGGTTATAAAGGCTTTTATTTTTACGCCGATCCTTCCGTAACACTCGAGCAAGACTTAGAGCGTCGTGATTTAACAATCAATGCAATGGCGCAAGAGGTAGGCGCCGATGGAAAGCAGTTCGGCCCGATTATTGATCCCTATAACGGCCAAGAAGATTTGGCTGCCAAAGTATTTCGTCATGTGTCAGATGCTTTTGCAGAGGACCCATTGCGCTTATTGCGAATTGCTCGATTCTCTGCACGTTTTCCAGAATTTAGCGTTGCTGATGAAACACTTATCGCCTTAAAGGCGATTGTTCGCTCGGGGGAATTAAACGCATTATCAGCAGAGCGTATTTGGCAGGAGTTAGCCAGGGGCTTAGTTGCTTCCAAGCCCATGCATTTATTTCAAGTTCTGTTAAACACTGGCGCTGCCAACACCATATTGCCGTCTGCGTTAACCGCCAAGCTATCTGAGGAGCTGTTTCGCGAGGAATTGATCACACATTTTGTATTGATTGGAAATAGCATTGAAGAGCGCTGTGCAATTACCTTGATGGATCTGCCTGCCAGTGCAATTCGTTCATGGGCTGAGTGTGTTCGCATGCCAATTGAAGTGCGAGATTTTAGTGAAATTTTCAGCGATCTTCGGATCTTGGTAAAGAAGTATCTGAATACCTCTTATCGGGCAGTAGATGTTTTAGCTTGGTTTAACCGTGCGGATGTTTGGCGTAAGCCAGATCGAGCGCAAGCACTTTTGAAGCTTGCAGAAAAATTGAGAATGCCTGTTTCGCCCTTGATCAACGCAATGCGCGCCACACAAGCAATCAATACTGCAGAAATTATTGCTGGCGTCGCTGCGGAAGATCGATCCAATGGTGAGCGAATTGGCAGTGCATTTGAGTCTGCTAGGCTGTCTGCGATTACCGCAGCCTTAGAGGCTTAATTAAACTTTTACAGTTTATTTCTACCCCGTAGGCCCGGTAGATCCTCCAGAACATAGTCTGGCAGTAGGTCTTCTAATTTCTTAGAAAACGCAAAGACCTTAAAGAGTTCGCCCATCTCTGCCTCAGACAATAACTTTTGCAATGAGTTGGAAATCGGTAGAAATTTTTCTGGGTCACTAGGGTCACCAATTTCTAAAGCAATGTCACCAATGCCAGCATCCAGTAGATAGGCGGCTTGATTGGTGAGATATACATCATCTGCATTTTCAGTTAAAGCACTACGAGCAATTTGTGACCACTCAACGTGCGTTGTTAAATCGCAAAGACCAGGAAGATAGAATGGATCTTGAATCGCATGATGGCGATGATGGGCCATCAGGGTGCCCTCAAGCCTTTGTGGGTGGTAGTACTCGCTTTCAGGAAAGCCATAGTCAAACGTGAGAAACAGGCCAGTTTCTAAATGCTTGGCAACTTGTTGCATCCATGCATTTGCTGGCGTGTGCAGTTCAGTGATGTAGCCTTCTGAGAAATTACCATCAAGAAGGCTTTCAGGAAGCAATGGTTGTTCTACTGGAGAACCTAATTTCCAAATGAGTTTGTCATTCTCGTAAGCTACACCATACCAATACCAAAATCCATTTTGATAAATGATGGCATCGCAAGGTATGGCATCAATCACTTCATTCGCCAGAATGATGCCTTTGAAATTTTGGGGTAATTCAGTTAACCAGTTACATTGAATTTTGAGATTGAGTTGCTGAAGAAGACCCCCAATTTTTTCTTGTTGTCGCTGGGCTAAGTCAGGTGAAATTTCAATGATGTCGTAACGGTCCAAATGAAATCCAAGATCATTGAGGCGGGCGAGTATCGATGTGGCGAGTTTTCCTGTGCCGGCCCCAAACTCCAAGATTTGAGTGGGAATGCCTTTTTCCCGAAGCCCCTCAAGCACGGGCAGAAGGGTGGAGCAAATGGCTGCGCCAAAAAGGGGGCTTAATTCTGGTGCGGTAGTAAAGTCGCCACCAGCCCCTAGTTTGTGAGCGCCGGCGCTGTAATAGCCCATTCCTGGCTCGTATAAAGCCATCTCCATATAGCGAGAGAATGGGAGCCAGCCGTCCTTTGAAGCGATTTGAGAGGCTATTTTGGCCCTTAGAAGGGCACTATGCTCCGTTTCAAGGCTGGTCAAGGTAATATCCATAGCTCGCTAGTCTAAGAGAATTTAATTGAACCCTAGTTCAACACCTCCATCCCAGCAAGGAAAAGCAGTTTTAGTGACTGGCGCCGCAAAGCGTCTGGGTCGAGAAATTGCCTTGCAGTTTGCCCGTCAGGGCTGGGATGTTGCCGTTCATTATGGGCGATCAGGCCAAGAGGCAGCCCAAACCGTTCAAGAGCTTCAGGATTTAGGGATCAAGGCTCAGGCCTTTCAGGCGGATTTAGCCAATGAAATCGCTACTAAAGACCTATTCTTAGCCGTAGCCAAGGCCTTTCCCAGCTTAGGTTGCCTAGTAAATAGCGCATCTATCTTTGAATATGACCGCGCAAATTCAAAGACCCCATTCAGTGCGAAAAGCTTGCAAGATCATATGCAGGTCAATTTGTCGGCGCCAATTTTGTTGTCTCAACTCATGTTTGAGTATCACAAGAATAAGCCAAACAAATCAGAAGTAATTCCAGCAGTAATTCATTTGTTAGATCAAAAATTGATTAATCCCAATCCAGATTATTTGTCTTACACATTGTCTAAGGCGGCATTGCTTTCTTCGGTTGAATTGCTAGCTATGGATTTCGCGCCACATCTGCGGTTAATTGGATTGGCGCCAGGAATCTCTTTACCGTCAGGCGATCAAACAAGTGATGGTTTTTCCAAAGCGCATCAAATGACGCCACTAGGAAAATCTTCAACGCCCACAGATATTGCGAAGGCAGCAGTATTTTTAGCCGAATCTAGCGCCATTACTGGAACCACCTTATATGTAGATGGTGGACAGCATTTATTGCCATCATCACGTGATGTGATGTTCAAAACCAATTAAGTATTTTTAAAAAGCAAATATTTATGCACGCTATTCTTTCTCATCCTGCTCTTGTTGACTGTCGCCGTTTATTCCTTCGCGACTATGAGATCTATATCAACATTGGTGTTCATGACTTTGAGAAAAAAGCAGAGCAACGGGTTATTCTCAATGTGGATTTATATATTCCGATGGGAATGAATACCCCAACTAACGATCAGTTGGACGAAGTGGTGGATTACGACTTTATGCGTGAGACCATTAAGGCCAGGGCTTCACAGGGGCATATTCATTTGCAGGAAACCTTTTGTGACGACATCGTGACGGCAATGCTGCTTCACCCGAAAGTATTAGCTGCACGTGTTAGCACAGCAAAGCCTGATGTCTATCCCGACTGCCACTCAGTAGGCGTTGAAGTATTTCGTATTAAGACTTCTTGATTAATAAAGTTTAGAAAAGAACTCTTATGGGTGATATTCGTAAAGTTGTCTTCGAAGAAAACAAGTTGGAGAAAAAACTCTGTCGCTTAGTGGGCCAAGCTATTGGTGACTTTGGCATGATTGAGGATGGTGACAGGGTGATGGTTTGTGTATCAGGTGGCAAAGATAGTTATGCCATGCTCGATATTCTGATGAAGTTACGTGAACGTGCTCCGATTCATTTTGAAATTGTTGCGGTGAACTTAGATCAGAAACAGCCTAATTTCCCAGCAGAAATACTCCCTAATTATTTAAAGAGTTTAGGGATTCAATATCACATCGAAGAACAAGATACTTACAGCATTGTGAAGCGCGTAATTCCTGAGGGTAAAACTACTTGTGGGTTGTGCTCAAGATTGCGTCGCGGTATTTTGTATCGTGTAGCAGATGAGTTGGGCGCAACGAAGATTGCCTTAGGTCATCACCGCGATGACATTCTAGAGACCTTGATGCTCAATATGTTTTATGCGGGCAAGCTAAAAGCTATGCCGCCAAAACTACGCTCGGATGATGGCAAACATATTGTGATTCGCCCACTTGCTTATGTTCCTGAAAAATTGCTTGAGCGCTATGCGACGGACATGAACTTCCCCATCATCCCATGTGATTTGTGTGGAAGTCAGCCCAATCTACAGCGTCAAGTTATGAAAGAAATGCTGCGTGAGTGGGAAAAGAAGCATCCGGGACGGGTCGAGAACTTATTCCGATCTATGCATCACATCGTGCCATCCCATTTAATGGATGGAGAAGCCTTTGATTTCAAAAACCTAGAGATTTCCACTGAGTTATCGGGTATTGCTGCCCGATCGTCTGGGGACAAGGCAATTGATGAGGCCGAATTGGACGAATTAGCCTGCGGAACCATGATTCAAGGGATTTATAATCCCCCTCTATGAATATCGTCATTTTGGCTGCTGGGCAAGGAAAGCGGATGAAATCCGCGCTGCCCAAGGTCCTGCAAACTTTAGCAGGCAAACCCCTGCTTCAACATGTTCTTAGTACGGCTCTATCACTGCAGGGTAAGCAGGCTAAAAATGGACCTGTAGTTGTAGTTGGTCATGGAGCAGCAGACGTAAAAACATTCTTGTTAAATACAAGCAAGGAAGACCCAAGCTTTAGTAAGGTAACAACTGCGCTTCAGGCAGAGCAAAAGGGTACGGGCCATGCTCTTCTTCAGGCCTTGCCAAAACTAGATGTGCAAGAGCCAACCTTAGTTTTGTATGGGGATGTGCCCCTTATTACGAAGAAGACGCTTACTAAATTAGTTAAATTAGCTGATGGGGTGAGGGGGCAAGATTCTGCTTTGGCTTTGTTGACACAGAATCTGCGCAACCCAATTGGTTATGGCCGGATCGTGCGTGATGCTGATGGCTCTGTCACAGGGATCGTTGAAGAGAAGGACGCAACGCCAGCGCAAATAGCAATTCAAGAAATTAATACCGGCATCATGGTGCTACCAACGAGCTCATTGAAGAAATGGCTCAAGGCTTTACGTGCCAGCAATGCACAGGGTGAGTATTACTTGACTGATGTGATTGCTATGGCCGTCAAAGATGGCGTTCCGATTCGTACAACACAAGCCGATGATGAGTGTGAAACGGTTGGCGTTAATAGTCGCGATCAATTGGCAGCGTTAGAGCGCACGCACCAACTGAATATTGCCAACCAATTAATGGATGCAGGAGTATCTCTTGCGGATCCGGCGCGTATCGATGTGCGCGGCACCCTGGAGTGTGGCACTGATGTATCAATTGATGTCGGTTGTGTATTTGAAGGTTGTGTCACGTTGGATGCTGGCACAAAGATTGGTCCGTATTGCGTGATTCGCAATAGTGTGGTTGGTAAGGGTGTTGCTATTCATGCATACAGCCATATAGAGGGTGCAAAAGTTGGTGCTCAATCGGTAATTGGTCCTTATGCACGTTTGCGTCCGGGTGCGGATTTATCAAACGATGTGCATATTGGTAATTTTGTAGAAGTGAAGAACAGCAAAATTGCTGCTAATAGCAAAGCAAATCACTTGGCTTATGTCGGCGATTCTATTGTTGGTTCAAGAGTCAATATTGGCGCTGGCACCATCACTTGCAACTACGACGGTGTTAATAAACACCAGACCATTATTGAAGATGATGTTTTTATTGGATCCGATACACAGTTAGTTGCACCTGTGCGCGTTGGTCGCGGCGCTACATTGGGCGCGGGAACAACTCTGACGAAAGATGCGCCCGCTAATCAGTTGACCGTATCTAGAGCAAAGCAAATTTCAATGCAGTGGCAGCGCCCTGTGAAGCAGGAAAAAAAGATTATTACTAAAAAAGCGCCAACAAAAAAGTCAACTGTTAAAAAAGTTTCTACTAAGAAAATTGCAACCAAGAAAACTGCAAAGGCTAAAAAATAATGTGCGGTATTGTTGGTGCAGCCTCCCATGAAAATATTGTTGATGTTTTGGTCGAAGGCTTACGCCGTCTAGAGTATAGGGGTTATGACTCTTGCGGCTTTGCAGTAATCAATGGCGATGATGCAAAACATCCTATTGAGCGTGCTCGCACCACGGCCCGTGTTGCAGAATTGGGCGAACAAGGAAAAGATTTTTTCGGCACATTAGGTATCGCTCATACTCGCTGGGCTACTCATGGCAAGCCAGATACACAAAATGCACACCCTCATATTTCTGGTGGCTTAATTGCAGTTGTACATAACGGCATTATTGAAAACTATGAAACTCTGCGCGCAGAATTAAAAGCGGCTGGCTATGAGTTTATGTCTGAGACAGATACAGAAGTGATTGCCCATTTGGTCCATCAGCAATATGTAGCTAGTGGACAAAAAGATATTGCATCTTCTGTAAGGGCAGTATTGCCTAAACTACATGGCGCATATGCTATTGGTGTGATCGCTCAAGATAATCCAAGCACTCTAGTGGGTGCTCGTGTTGGATCTCCGCTGGTGGTTGCTATAGGTGATCATGAGCACTTCTTGGCTTCTGATGCGTTGGCTTTGGCAGGGCGTGCTCATTCCATGATGTATTTGGAGGAGGGCGATGTCGCCATTCTTAAAGCTGATGCTGTTGAAATAATTGATCAAGCAGGCAAGACTGTGCAAAGAGAGCTTAAGCCGATGCCAGCACAAGCTGACTCGGTTGATCTAGGCCCGTATCAGCATTACATGCAAAAAGAGATTTTTGAGCAGCCTAGAGCAATTGGCGACACGCTTGCCAACATCGCTGAATTTGGCCCAGGTTTATTTGAGGCCAAGTCAGAAGACTGGCAAGCATTTGATCAAATTTTAATATTGGCCTGTGGGACGAGTTACTACTCTGCATGCGTTGCCAAGTATTGGTTAGAAGAGATTGCAGGCATTCCAACACAAGTAGAGATTGCGAGTGAGTATCGCTATCGCACTACTGTGCCAAATCCAAAAACATTGATTGTGGTTGTTTCACAATCCGGTGAGACAGCTGATACCTTGGCCGCATTACGTCATGCTAAGAGTCTTGGTCATCGATATACCTTGGCTATTTGTAATGTGGCAAGTAGTGCGATGGTTCGTGAAACCGATTGGCATTTCTTAACCAAGGCTGGCGCTGAAATTGGGGTTGCCTCTACCAAGGCATTTACAACACAGCTTTTAGCGCTCTATCTCTTAGCTGTTTCGATTGCTAAGCGCAATGGCAGGATTTCTTCTGAAAAAGAAAAAGAGTTGCTCCGTGAATTGCGCCACCTACCAAAGGCGCTTCATGCAGTCCTTGCTCTTGAGCCACAAATTATTGCTTGGAGCGACGCTTTTGCTAAGTGTGAGAATGCGCTGTTCCTTGGTCGCGGAATGCACTATCCAATTGCACTTGAAGGTGCATTAAAGCTAAAAGAGATTTCTTATATTCATGCTGAAGCTTATCCAGCTGGAGAGTTAAAGCATGGACCACTAGCTTTGGTTACAGATAAGATGCCTGTAGTTACCGTTGCGCCTAATGATGTTCTATTGGAAAAGCTTAAGTCCAACATGCAAGAAGTAAAAGCACGTGGTGGCAAGCTTTACGTATTTGCTGATCAAGGGGCTAACATTTCCAGTAGCGAAGGCATCAATGTAATTAAGCTACCTGAGCACTACGGAAATCTCTCGCCGATCTTGCATGTAGTTCCTCTGCAGCTATTGGCTTATCACACAGCCTGTGCACGCGGAACTGATGTTGATAAGCCTAGAAATCTAGCAAAGAGTGTTACGGTTGAATAAATTTTCGCCCGTTTGACATTCGCCTTAATTTGTGAACAAATTTCAGTAGATAAATCAGGGCTTTACGAAGCCCTAGTTGCTTTTTTGTGTTCAAATAACTCTTGTAAAAGAGGATATTTGTTGCAACCCATGTTTCTGTCGATCTCTCCGCTTCGCCGTTTGTATTTGCTTGCACTAATTTGTGCGGGCACACTTTCTGCGTGTGCTGTTGGGCCGGACTTTAAGCAACCTGAGGCTCCGAAGACCTCTACTTATACAGAAACTACTCTGTCAAAGAAACTCACTACTGCCCCCGGGGTTCCCGGAGGCGGCGATCAAGAGTTTGTTGAGGGCGCGGATATTGAAGCGCAGTGGTGGGAGCTCTATAAATCTCCCGAACTCGATGCGTTGATTAAAAAGGCGCTTGAGCAGAATCCGAATTTAGGTGCAGCTGATGCGGCATTGCGTGCAGCGCAAGAAAATGTCAACGCACAAATTGGTGGGCAGTACTTTCCTGCAATTGGCGTTGGTGCAAATGCAATAAGACAGAAACAGCCTTCAGCCGTTTATGGCATGAACTACGGAACTGATACGTATAACCTATATAACGCTACAGTCAATGTAACGTATAAGTTAGATGTGTTTGGTGGGGCTCGAAGGGCGGTTGAAGGTGCGCGCGCACAAGCAGAAGTTGCGCAGTTTCAGTTAGAGGGCGCCTATCTTTCACTAACTGCTAACGTAGTGACGAGCGCTGTTAAAGAGGCTGCCCTGCGTGCACAGATGCAAGCCACCGAGGAAATCCTGAAGGCTCAAACCAATCTTGCCGAGGTTACTGAGAAGCAGTTGATTATTGGTACGGTTTCTAAGGTGGATGTCACTTCACAGCGAACCTTGGTGTCCAATTCTCAAGTAGATCTCTTTAACTACGAACGTAATCTTGCATTTGCACGCAATCAGTTAGCAGTACTGGTTGGAGAAATTCCAAGCAATGCCAATATTGCAAAGTTTGATCTCACAAATTTGCATCTACCAGAAAAGCTGCCCCTATCAGTCCCATCTAGCTTAGTGCGTCAACGTCCTGATGTGCGTGCCGCCGAAGCTCAGCTAAAGGCGCAGAATGCTTTTGTGGGTGTTGCAACAGCGAACTTATTGCCACAATTTAATATCACCGGATCCATTGGTGCTGCTTCATTAACCTCCAACGGATTGTTTGGCCCTAACTCTGCCTTATGGACTTTGGGTGGTGGCATCTTGCAGCCTTTGTTCCAGGGTGGGCAGTTATTGGCGCAGCGTCGTGGCGCGATTGCTAATTATGAGCTGGCGGCTTTTCAATATCAGGCTACAGTCTTAAATGCATTTCAGGAAGTGGCAAATGCATTGCGTGCATTAGAGACTGGTGCGCAAGCACTCAAGGCGGCATCTGACGCAGAGCGTTACGCCTTTGAGACTTTGGATTTAGTGCAGCAGCAATATAAGCTTGGCACAGCGAGTTATCTGGCTGTGCTCTATTACCAAAATCAGTATCAACAAGCAAAAGTGAAATCCGTTGCAGCACAAGCTACTCGCTTCTCGGATACGGCAGCATTATTTGCAGCACTCGGCGGCGGCTGGTGGAATCGCGAAGGCCCTGCTTTTAAACCAAAAGACATAGCGAACAAAGATCAAAATGAAACTTCTGGAAAAAATTAAGAACAAGCTAATTGCTTTGTTTCTTGCCATGTGGGCATGGATGCAACGTAAAGCAATTGAATGGAAATTGCGCGAGAGGGCAATTGCTCTTTGGGGAAAGATCAAAGCTTTTTGGGCGCGCATGGGACAGAAGTGGCGCAACACTAAGGCGTACGGAAAGCTGATGGCTATGGAGCCATTGCAGCGTCGGATGACCATCATGCTCTGCGGCGTATTTTTATTGTTAGGTTTGATCTTCACTTTTAATCAGGTGAAGACCTTCATGATTAAGCATTTCATCTCTAGCATGGGTTTGCCTCCTGCAGCAGTATCAACAATGGTGATTACCACTGCTGAATGGCAGCCTAAGTTAACTAGTGTTGGTAATGTACGTGCATTTAGGGGTGTTGAGCTCAGTACCGAGATCGGCGGCTTGGTACAAACAGTGCCCATAAAGTCTGGACAAGATGTCAAAGAAGGTGAGCTTCTAATTAAATTAAACGATGCTTCTGATGTTGCCCAGTTGAACTCCTTAAAAGCAATGGCTGATTTAGCCAAGGTAATTAATGAGCGAGATAGACAGCAGCTAGCGATTCAGGCAATTAGCAAGAACGTATTTGATACAAGCGCTGCTGATGCCAAATCTAAACAAGCGCAAGTAGAGCAACAGATGGCTTTGGTAGCAAAGAAAAATCTTAAGGCGCCATTTACGGGTCGTGTTGGTATTGTTTCCATCAATCCGGGTCAGTATGTAAACCCTGGCGATAAGCTATTAACGCTGCAAACCTTGGATCCTATTTTTGTAGACTTCAACTTGCCACAAAATAATGCGGAGCTAATTCAGGTTGGCCAAGAAGTCATAGTGACGACTGATGCATTTAAAGATGCTAGTTTCACCGGCAAGATTACAGCTGTTAGTCCGAAAGTTGATACCAATACACGCAATATTCAGGTTGAGGCACAACTCGCTAACCCAGATAAAAAAATTCTCCCCGGCATGTTTGCTAATGTAAATATCAAACTGGGCGATCAAGTGAAGTACTTGACATTGCCTCAGACGGCAGTGACTTACAACCCTTATGGATCAACGGTCTTTATTGCTAAACCTACTGGCAAGAAAGACAAGCAAGGCAATCCAGCCCTTGAAGCGCAACAAGTATTTGTAACGACTGGGCTAACACGTGGTGATCAGGTTGCCATCCTGAAGGGCGTGGATGAAGGTGTAACGGTTGTTACTAGTGGTCAGCTTAAGCTCAAAAATGGCACACCATTGATTATTAACAATAAGGTGCAGCCAGCAAACTCACCTGATCCAAAGCCGCAGGAATAAATAGCAGATGAATTGGACTGACATATTCATCCGCAGGCCAGTACTCTCCATGGTGGTGAGCGCCCTTGTGCTGATATTTGGTTTGAAGGCAATTGGTTCTTTGCCAGTAAATCAATATCCGCAAACGCAAAACGCGATTGTGACAATTACTACGGCCTACTATGGTGCCGATCCTGAAACGATTGCAGGCTTTATTACTCAACCCCTGGAAGCCTCTATAGCTCAGGCTCAAGGTATTGATTACCTATCTTCAGCCAGTGTGAGTGGTGTTTCAACCATTGTTGCAACGCTGAAGTTGAACTACGACTCAAACGCGGCATTAACGCAGATTCAGACTCAAATTAGTGCGGTAAAGAATCAGTTGCCACCGCAGGCGCAGCAACCTATTTTGACTGTGCAGGTTGGTCAATCTACTGCCGCGATGTATATGGGTTTCTACAGCGATGAAATCCCCAATAATGCCATTACCGATTATTTATTGCGTGTTGTAAAGCCAAAGCTGGATTCGGTTGAGGGCGTACAAAATGCTGAAATCACTGGTGGTCGAAAGTTTGCCTTACGTGCTTGGTTAGATCGCGAGAAGATGGCTGGGCTCGGTGTTGGTGCCGATGATGTCTATAGCGCCATGTCAGCAAACAACTATCTATCAGCGGTTGGCAGCACTAAAGGCGATATGGTGTCAGTTGACTTAGTTGCTGGTACTGATTTACATACGCTTGAAGAGTTTCGTAAGTTGGTCATTAAAAAAGACGGTGTGAATATTGTCTATTTAGACCAGGTAGCTACTGTCACTTTAGGATCCGAGGACTACAACACCAACGTTGCTTTTAGCGGCAAGCGCTCAGTATTTATTGCAATTAAGGTTGCGCCTCAAGCCAATTTATTAGACGTGGCACAACGTGTTCGTGATGTAGTGCCCGATATTCAGAAGCAATTACCCATCGGCATGACCGGCAAGATTGTTTATGACTCAACCAAATTTATTACCAGCTCTATTGAGGAAGTAGTTTCTACTTTATTAGAAGCTTTAGTCATTGTGACGGTGGTGATCTACCTTTTCTTAGGTAGTGCTCGCGCTGTTGCTGTACCAGTGATTGCAATGCCCTTATCACTCATCGGCACATTTTTCTTAATGCAAGTCTTGGGTTACTCCATAAACTTGCTGACCCTTTTGGCCTTGGTATTGGCAATTGGGTTGGTAGTGGACGACGCCATCATCGTGGTGGAAAACGTTGACCGCCATATGAAAGAAGGCAAGTCTCCACTAGAAGCCTCTTTAATTGCTGCTCGTGAATTAGGCGGCCCTATTTTGGCAATGACGGTAGTGTTGATTGCGGTGTATATCCCTATTGGCTTCCAGGGCGGATTAACAGGTGCATTGTTTACTGAGTTCGCCTTTACTTTAGCTAGTGCGGTAGCTGTTTCGGGATTGATTGCTTTAACCCTCTCACCCATGATGTGTTCTCGCATCTTTACCGAAGAGCAAGAAGCCTCACCATTCGTCCAGAAAATTGATCGTGTTTTTGATAAGGTGCATCACAGTTATCAAACAACTTTGCGTGATTTATTAAGTACTTGGCAGGTCATTATTGTGATGGGGGTAATCTTGCTGGGTGGCGTAGCTTATTTGTATACTACCGCGCGTGCTGAATTGGCACCTACAGAAGATCAGGGCATTGTCTTGATGCAAGCATCAGGACCACCGAACAGCACAGTTACTCAAATGCAGACTTATGCCGATCAAATCTACGCAATTGCTGCTGCAGAGCCAGAATACGAGCAGGCCTTTCAAATAACGAGTCCAACCTCTAGCTTTGGCGGTATCTTGCTAAAAGATTGGGGCGAGCGCAGTCGGAATGCAACGAAGTTCCAGGAAGATATGCAGCAGCAGTGGAATACCATTGCCGGTGCACGCGTTGCCGCCTTCCAATTCCCGGCTTTACCAGGCGCACAAGGATTGCCAGTGCAGGTGGTCATCAATACAACTGAATCTTATGCGCAGTTAAACGAAGTATCGCAAGCAGTGCTTGATAAAGTGCGCCGTAGTGGCAATTTTTTCTTTGTGGATTCTGATCTCAAGATTGATAAGCCACAAGATGTATTGGAAATTGATCGCGAAAAGGTTGCAGCATTAGGAATGACTCAACAACAGGTTGGTGCAGCGCTGTCTGCCGCTTTGGGTGGTGGCTATGTAAATTACTTCTCTGTGGCCGGGCGCTCTTATCGCGTCATTCCACAAGTAAAACAAGTTGATCGTCTAAACCCAGATCAAATATTGGATTACTACATTCGTACTCCGAGTGGTGCTATGGTGCAGGCGCGCACTATCGCAACGATTAAGCAAAGGGTAGTACCTCAATCGATTAATCATTTCCAGCAACTGAATTCAGCAACGATTTCTGGAGTGAGTACTCCATTTATTTCTCAGGCAGATTTATTAGAGTTCATGCGCCAGACCTTGAAAGAGGTTGCACCCAATGGCTACGCAATGGACTACGCAGGTCCATCACGCCAATTTATGGCTGAGTCTGGTGGATTCTTGGTCACCATGTTCTTTGCAATCTTGATTGTGTTCTTGGTGCTTGCAGCACAGTTTGAAAGCTTCCGTGACCCGATTGTGATTTTGGTTTCTGTGCCGCTAGCCTTATTCGGTGCTTTGATCTTTATTAATCTGGGATTCACGACCTTAAACGTCTATACCCAGGTTGGCCTCGTTACGCTCATGGGCTTAATTAGTAAGCATGGTATTTTGATTGTGGAGTTTGCTAATGAGCTTCAAGAAGCTGGTCGCAGTAAGCTCGATGCTATTGTTGAGGCAAGTAGCGTTCGTTTGCGCCCAATTTTGATGACAACTGCTGCGATGGTCCTAGGCGTCTTGCCCCTGGTGATTGCCTCTGGGGCTGGTGCTGCGGGTCGAAAATCGATGGGTATTGTAATCTTTACAGGCCTCTCGATTGGCACCTTATTCACTCTCTTCGTAGTACCAGCAATGTACCTATTTATAGGGGCTGACCACCACGCTAAAAAGTTCAAGCAACAATAACTTCTTGAGTGCTAAAACTTATTTAACGATATTCAGTTCTTTATCAGCAAACTCGCCAAAGCAGGTTTCAGTTCTCATCTGCAGTAACCAGCGTTCAACGTTTTTTAGTTCACTGCGTGGACCTGTTTTTTCTGGAAATGCATCGTTCAGCAAAACCCAGCGATGTACACACAAAGCCACCACAATATCGCCAATATTAAATTCATTACCCGAGCAGTAATCTTGCGCCGATAGGATGTTATCGAGCAAACCAAGGGTTTGGTTTGTCGTTTGATAACCCTTATAGATAGCGTCGTAATTCCGATCTTTTTCAGCTGTTCTAGTGAGACCTAAGAAAGCAGTGCGCAATGGAGGCCATAGCGTTGCTAGCTGCCAGTCCATCATTTTTTCAGAGCTGTATTGAGCTGCAATGCTTTTTGGAAAGCGTCCATTTTTGTCGTACTGCGAAACTAAATAACGCATCATGGTGTTGGATTCCCAAAGAACCAGATCCCCATCTTCGAGCGTAGGCACAAGCCCATTTGGATTCATTTTGAGAAACTCGGGCGTGTTATTTTTGCCAAATTGCAGACCTGCATCAATCCGCTCAAAGTCTTTGCTTTCTTCTAACCCAAGCTCAGCAAGGCACCATAGTACTTTTTGAACGTTAATAGAACTTTTGCGACCCCATAAACGCATCATGGCATTTCCTTACGAAGTTAATTCGAATTAGTTGGTTTTAGTTTCAGTGAAATCAAGGCCAATAAATTGACTGCGCGCAAAAATGAGCGGATCTCGTTCAGGATGATTTTTTAAGTTAAGCACTTTGGCAACGATGATGTTGTGATCGCCGCCAATATGAACACAAACGGTTTCACATTCGTAATAAGCTACGCAATGATCAATTTGGGTAAGGCCGCTGGCTGCGAGCTTGTGATCGATTCCCTTAAATTGATCAATCTTCACTGTGGCGAAATGCATTGCCAAATTCTCTTGGGAGCGCTCGAGAACATGAATCAGGTGTTTCTTGCCAAGCTCAACCCAGGGCATTAGACGTGAATGCTTCTTTAGACTCCAGAGTATGAGCGGTGGCTCAAGCGAGACAGTATTGAAGGAGCTAATCGTAATTCCGTGAGAATTGTTTTCCTCATCGAGGCAGGTAATTACAGTGACCCCAGTGGCAAATGAAGAAAACCCCTTGCGCAGCTCTTGTGAGGTAAATGGAGTCATTAGTCTTTACTTACTTGGCTTCAGCTTTTGCTGTAGCAGCAATCGTTGTGCCAGGAATTGGATTCAAGATTTCGTTTTCTTCAGTTTTTACGCACTTAAAGCGATATTCTTTGCCTGCCTTAGATAAAAAGCTGGCGCCTTCATAGAAATCCTCTTGACAGGTCTTGGTGGCGAAATCCATGACATCCTGCGGCGCAGCACTAGAGGTGATAAGGCGCATATTGCCCATGGACATATTAATTTGGGTGGAATAGCAGCCAGATAGCGCCAAGCCAGAAATCGTAGTTAATAGTAGAATTTTTTTCATGGAAACCTCCATAATCAGCAATGCTCGTTAGGATAAACCTATTAAGCAATTGCTGCGGGGAAATACCTCGTTCTTAAAGGAAGAGACATGTTTAAAGCAATATTAGTAAATAAGGATGAACAAGGGTATCGCGCAGAGCTTGCCCAAGTCGATGAGGCTAGCCTTCCAGAGGGTGATGTTCGCGTAAAAGTCCTGTATTCCACTCTGAACTATAAGGATGGCCTTGCCATTACTGGTAAAGGCCCAGTTGTTCGAAGCTTTCCAATGGTGCCGGGAATTGATTTTGCTGGTGAAGTGCTAGAAAGCACTAGTCCCGACTTCAAGGTTGGCGATATGGTGCTTCTTAACGGCTGGGGTGTGGGTGAGGGACATTGGGGTGGTTTGGGACAGCAGGCTCGTGTAAAGGCTGATTGGTTGATTCCGTTGCCAAAAGGGTTTACTGCTAAACAGGCTTTGGCTATTGGCACCGCAGGTTATACCGCCATGCTATGCGTTATGTCGCTACAAAAGCATGGGCTCAAGCCAAGTGATGGGGAGGTCTTGGTCACTGGCGCTGCCGGCGGTGTTGGTAGCTTTGCAATCACGCTTCTTAGCAAGCTAGGCTTTAGTGTTGTCGCCAGTACTGGCCGCATGGCTGAAGCAGATTACTTGAAAAAATTGGGCGCAACAGAAGTAATTGATCGCGCTACTTTATCGGCCCCTGGCAAACCATTGGCAAAAGAGCGTTGGGCTGCGGTAGTCGATAGCGTCGGGAGTCATACTCTGGCCAATGCTTGTGCACAAACCAAGAGTGATGGCGCAGTAGCCGCTTGTGGGCTGGCTCAAGGCATGGATTTTCCTTCGAGTGTTGCGCCATTTATTTTGCGCGGTGTTACTTTGTATGGCATTAATAGCGTGACTGTACCTCGTCCAAAACGAATCGCTGCCTATGAGCAACTCAGTAAGTTGGTGGATCTAAAAACCTTAGATGAAATCTCTCATGAGATTACGCTAGAGGAGTCAATCAAATACGCACAAGAATTAATGGCAGGAAATGTACGTGGACGTTTAATTGTCGACGTGAATAAATAAAAAAGAAATGAAGATTGGTTTTACTGCGGTGCTTGGGGTTTGCGACTAGGGAGTTGTGAGCAAACCTCGAGCTTTTCAGGATTCGTGAGATCTGACCAATCAGCAATTTCAGACAAAGTACGATAGCAGCCACGGCAGTAACCATTTTCAGGGTTAATGTCACACCAATTAATGCAAGGCGATGGAACTGTTGTCAAAGCAAACCTAGAAATAAAAATAAATAAATAACACTAAGCCATGAATACTCAAAACAAAGCGAGTGCTGAATCCGCAGTCCATTATCCCTTAGGAGAGGCGCTTCCGGAAGTGGGTAGCAGCATCGAGGTGGCGCCTGGTGTTCGTTGGATCAGGATGCGACTACCATTTGCTTTGGATCATATCAATCTATGGCTATTGCGTGACGAAATTGATGGTGTTGCGGGATGGACGATTGTGGATTGTGGTATCGCCAATGATGAGACAAGAGCTGCTTGGGAGCAGGTATTTGCTACCCAGCTTGAAGGTATGCCAGTCTTGCGTGTCATTGTGACCCATATGCATCCTGATCATGTGGGTTTATCGCAATGGCTATGCGAGAAGTGGAATGTTTCTATGTGGATTTCCATGACAGATTATTTAACTGCACAGTGGTTAAGTTGCAAGGAGGGTGGCGCTGCAGTTGGGTCACGGGCAGGCAGCGGGGGTTCTGCAGATCATTTTCAAAGACATGGTTTAACAGGCGTAGAAGATTTAGAAAAAATTCGGTCACGCTCAAATTACTATAGCAATATGGTTCCCGGAGTGCCGCGTCAGTACCGACGTATTTTGGATGGTGAATCTATTTTGATTGGTGGTCGTGCGTGGCAGGTCATCATGGGTTATGGACATGCCCCTGAGCATGCTTCTCTATTTTGTGAAGAGCTAGGGGTATTGATCTCTGGAGATATGTTGTTGCCCCGCATATCCACGAATGTGAGCGTTTATGACGCTGATCCAGATGCAGATCCCCTCGGATTGTATTTGGACTCTATTGAAAAATATTTAGAACTACCTGAGGATGCATTAGTGCTTCCATCGCATGGCAAACCATTTACTGGAATCAGACCGCGCGTTGCACAACTGAAAGCACATCATGACGAACGCTTGGCAGATACTCTGGGCGCATGTAAAAAACCGGCACACGCTAGAGAGCTTGTGCCGGTTTTGTTTAAACGCGAATTAGATATTCATCAACTCACATTTGCGATGGGTGAGGCTATTGCTCATCTGAATTACCTACTTCGTCGAGGAAAGTTGCATCGCCAGCTTTGCGACGACGGCGTGTTGCGGTTTTCCGCGGTTTAGCACTAGTCGTTTTAGTCTCAGACTCTTCCTTTGGGGCGGTTGCTGCTGAGCTAGCTGCTGAGACAGCATCACCGAAGGATTTGAGGGCCATCATGGTGGCATGCTGGACTTCTAGGCCTTGAATGGTCGATTTAAGGATATTGAGGTTCAGATTAAGCCAATTTTCAACGCTTTTAAGGTCCTTGATCCGCTTTTCAAGCTCGTCCACATCCAAGCCAGGAAAGGCTGAACCAAAGCCGCCAGCAGCCTTAGAGGCATCTGTTGTGAAGGGGAATTGCCCAGCCTGACCGGCAGCACCTTGCCCCCACATGGTTTTAAACATATCTAGGCTTTGATTAAATTCTGGAATGGTTCCAAACATAAGGGCTCCGGGGTAAATGAAAAGTGGCTTTTCCAATAGAATAAGGGATTCTAGAGATTATTCCCGGTTTAACAATGCAATCTAATGGTTTGTCCCAGCCTTACACCCGCGGTCAAAAGCTTCCCGAGCTATTAAAGCAGCGCATTCTCATTTTGGATGGCGCCATGGGCACCATGATTCAGCAATACAAACTATCCGAAGCCGACTATCGCGGCATGCCAGGAAATACCCGTTTTGCCGAACACCCTGGGGATATCAAGGGAAACAATGAACTCTTGGTTTTGACCCAGCCGCAAATTATCAGCAAAATTCATGAGCAGTATTTGGATGCTGGCGCAGACATTATTGAAACCAATACTTTTGGTGCAACTTCAGTGGCACAAGAGGATTACAAAATGGCCGGCTTAGCGCGCGAGATGAATGAAGTCTCTGCCAAATTAGCGCGTGCGGCCTGTGAAAAATATAGCACTCCCAATAAGCCACGTTTTGCAGCGGGAGCGATTGGACCTACACCAAAGACTGCCAGTATTTCACCGGATGTAAATGATCCAGGTGCACGTAACGTAACCTTTGATGCTTTGCGTGCTTCTTATCGCGAGCAAATCGAAGGTTTGTTTGCTGGTGGCGTAGATTTATTTTTAGTTGAAACTATTTTCGACACACTTAATGCAAAAGCAGCCTTATTTGCATTAGATGAATTTTTTGAAGAAACGGGCGAACGTTTGCCAGTCATGATTTCTGGAACGGTGACTGATGCTTCCGGCCGCATTCTATCTGGTCAAACAGTGGAAGCCTTCTGGAATAGCTTACGCCACATTAAGCCACTCACTTTCGGCTTGAACTGTGCGTTAGGTGCTGCTCTGATGCGCCCTTACATTGCAGAGCTAGCAAGGATTTGCGATGCGGCAGTCTCTTGCTATCCTAATGCGGGTCTACCCAATCCGATGAGTGATACAGGCTTTGATGAAACGCCCGAAATTACTTCTAGTTTGGTAGATGGTTTTGCTAAAGATGGTTTAGTGAATTTAGTTGGGGGGTGCTGCGGCACTACGCCTGATCACATTCG
The DNA here is from genome assembly GCF_018881605.1 of Polynucleobacter sp. UB-Tiil-W10. Taxonomy (GTDB): domain Bacteria; phylum Pseudomonadota; class Gammaproteobacteria; order Burkholderiales; family Burkholderiaceae; genus Polynucleobacter. Next base: position 755,070 of record NZ_JACVPZ010000001.1, on the reverse strand, counting down.
TGCAATTGCAGATGCCGTTGCCAAACGCAAGCCTCGTGCTTTCTATCGCGAAAATGTAGGGGCAGCAGCATGAGCAAGATAGAGAAAAAAGCAATGCCAGCAATGAAGCTTTCTGGACTTGAGCCTTTTAACGTTACTGCTGATGTTGGCTTCGTCAATATTGGTGAGCGTACTAATGTCACAGGTTCCAAGGCATTTTCCCGCATGATTTTGAATAATCAATTTGATGAAGCGCTCATTGTGGCGCGTCAGCAAGTTGAGAATGGCGCGCAAGTCATCGACATCAATATGGATGAGGCGATGCTGGATTCTGAAGCGGCAATGACGCGTTTCTTGAATTTGATTGCATCTGAACCAGACATCGCACGCGTTCCAATCATGATCGATTCCTCTAAGTGGAGCGTTATTGAAGCTGGTTTGAAATGTATTCAAGGTAAGCCTATCGTTAATTCGATTTCCTTGAAAGAGGGCGAGGAGTCCTTCAGAAAGCAGGCACGTTTAATTCGTCGTTACGGTGCTGCCTCTGTGGTGATGGCTTTTGATGAAGTAGGGCAAGCAGATACGTTTAAGCGTAAGACGGAGATCTGTCAGCGTTGCTATGAGATCTTGGTAAACGAAATTGGCTTTCCTGCTGAAGACATCATTTTTGATCCGAATATTTTTGCCATCGCTACTGGCATTGAAGAGCACGACAACTACGCAGTCGACTTTATTAATGCTACTCGCTGGATTAAAGAAAATTTACCTGGCGCCAAGGTTAGTGGCGGCGTTTCTAATGTGAGCTTTTCGTTCCGCGGCAATGATCGTGTACGCGAAGCTATTCATACCGTGTTTTTGTATCACGCCATTCAGGCTGGCATGGACATGGGTATTGTGAATGCAGGTCAATTGGGTGTCTATGCGGACCTTGATTCCGAATTGCGTGAGCGTGTTGAGGATGTTGTCCTCAATCGTTTTAAAGAAAAAGATGGCAAGACACCAACAGAGCGCTTGTTAGATATTGCTGATCAATTTAAAGGCGGGGGCGCTAAGCAGGTTGAGAACCTAGTATGGCGCGAAGCTCCTGTGCGTGAGCGTCTGACGCATGCCCTAGTACATGGCATCACTACTTTTATTGAGGACGATACCGAAGAGTTGCGCGCTGAAATTATGGGTGCTGGCGGTAGACCTATTGAAGTAATTGAGGGCCCACTCATGGATGGCATGAACGTTGTTGGCGACCTGTTTGGTGCTGGCAAGATGTTCTTACCCCAAGTGGTCAAAAGTGCGCGCGTGATGAAGCAGGCAGTTGCAATCTTGATTCCGTATATCGAAGAAGAAAAGCGCCAACATATTGCAGCGGGTGGCGAAGCCAAGGCCAAGGGCAAGATCGTCATGGCAACTGTTAAAGGTGATGTACACGATATTGGTAAAAATATTGTGACTGTGGTTCTGCAATGTAATAACTTTGAAGTAGCCAATATGGGTGTGATGGTTCCTTGCGCAGAAATTTTGAAGCGCGCTAAAGAAGAGAATGCAGATATTGTTGGTTTATCAGGTTTAATCACACCATCACTTGAAGAAATGACTTACGTTGCGCAGGAGATGCAGCGTGATGATTGGTTCCGCGAGCGTCAAATTCCTTTGATGATTGGCGGCGCAACCACTTCGCGCGTACACACTGCCGTAAAGATTGCCCCACACTACGATGGTCCGGTGGTGTATGTACCTGATGCATCTCGCTCAGTATCCGTTGCCTCTAGCTTGCTCTCAGATGAAAGCGCCAAGAAATTTATTCAAGATTTGCGCGATGACTATGTTCGCATTCGCGAACAGCATGCCAATAAGAAAGCTGCGCCAACTATTTCTTTAGAGGCGGCTCGTAAGAATCGCGAGATGATTGACTGGTCGGCTTATGTTCCAGAGAAGCCGAAGTTTATTGGTCGTCGTATATTTAAAAACTTTGCACTGAGTGATATTGCTAAATATATTGACTGGACACCATTCTTTCAGACTTGGGATTTAGCAGGTAAGTTTCCAGCAATCTTAGATGATGAAGTTGTTGGTGTTGAGGCGCGCAAGGTTTATGCAGATGCACAAGAGTTGCTTGACAAGCTGATCAAGGGCCAATGGTTGCAAGCCGATGCAGTAGTTGCCTTCTATCCCGCCAATACGATTGGTGACGATATTGTTCTGTATAGCGATGAAGCGCGTGAACATCCTTTGTTTGTGTGGCATAACTTACGTCAACAATCTGAACGTCCCGTTGTAGATGGTGTGCGCAGACCTAATCGTTGTTTAGCTGATTATGTTGCACCAAAAGATTCTCACGTCTCTGATTACCTTGGTTGTTTTGCGGTTACTACAGGACATGGCGTTGAAAAGAAAGTCGCTGAATTTCAGGCAAAGCATGACGACTACAGTGCCATTATGTTGAAGGCTTTAGCAGATCGCTTGGCAGAAGCCTTTGCTGAATTAATGCACCATCGCGTTCGAACTGATCTTTGGGGTTATGCAACCGATGAGATTTTGACAAATGATCAGATGATCAACGAGGAATACCGCGGCATTCGCCCAGCGCCTGGTTACCCAGCTTGTCCCGCCCATGAGGTCAAACAAGATTTATTGAGGGTGATTGGTTCTGAAGACATCGGTATGACACTGACAGAGTCGATGGCGATGAATCCAGCTTCTAGCGTAAGCGGTTTCTATTTGGCTCACCCAGACGCGCGCTACTTCAATGTGGGCAAACTTTCGATTGATCAGGTTGAAGACTTAGCAAAGCGTCGTGGTCAGAGTGTTGAAGATACCCGGCGCCAATTAGCGAGCTTACTGGATTAAACGCCCCACATTACCGGCTCATCTTTGGCTTTAGACTGCTTCATAAGTTCCAAGAAAGGGTAGGCACGCTGTCCAAGGCGGTCAGCCAGCCTGGGCTTTTCTGCACCATTCTCGTTCTCATTTGCTTTGGCCCGTTCCTCAAGATCTTTGAGGATGGCGGTTTCAAGCGCGGTGATGAGATTTGGGAGTTGCTCTACCGTGAGGATGCCGCGGGGTTCTAGGGGGCGCCCTAATATGTCAAAAATTCGTTTAGTCAGATCCGCCAGCATGATGACATCTGGACCAGCCTTTGAGCGAAATTGATAGATCATTTCGATAGCTTACCACCTGATAAACTCACTTATCTATGTTGTCGACCAATAAAAATCGTTTAATCGAAATGCTGAGTGATGCGCTCACAGGCTTAGCCCTAGAACGCGGGTTGGGAGATGCTCCCGCCCCCCGTCTTGAGCGCCCCAAGGCTGTAGATCATGGGGATGTCGCCTGTAATATTGCGCTCCAGCTTTCTAAGGCCTGGAAACTGAATCCACGCGAGCTGGCACAAGCTTTGGTGGAGCGCTTGCAGCAGCAAGCAGGCTTTAACCAGCTTATTGCATCTTGTGAAATTGCCGGTCCTGGCTTTATTAATTTCCGCCTCAGTAATGCCGCTAAGACAGCGGTGGTGGGTGAAATACTATCCGCGGGATTACATTTTGGCGAGTCTGCCCCAAGTGATGGGTCTGCCCCAAGTGCGATGATTGAATTTGTATCAGCCAACCCAACTGGCCCACTACACGTAGGTCACGGAAGACAGGCTGCGCTTGGTGATGCCTTAGCGAATTTATTGGCAACCCAGGGAATTCAAGTTCACCGTGAGTTTTATTACAACGATGCCGGTGTGCAGATTGCCAATTTGGCCTTATCGGTTCAAGCTCGCTTACAAGGTCTGAAGCCTGGGGACGCCAAGTGGCCTGAACAGGCTTATAACGGCGAATATATTGCGGAGATTGCGGCAACATTTAAAGCCTCTCCCGAATTTAAAGATGACATCGAAGCGATACGTCAATTTGCAGTTGCTTATTTGCGTAATGAGCAAGATATAGACTTAAAAATCTTTGGTGTGAAGTTTGATTGTTATTACCTAGAGTCTTCTTTGTACACCGATGGTAGTGTTGCCCAAATCGTTGGTGATTTGCAAAGCATTGGAAAGACCTATGAGTCTGAAGGTGCTCTATGGCTAAAGAGTACGGATGACGGCGATGATAAGGATCGTGTGATGCGTAAGTCAGATGGCAGCTTTACCTACTTCGTTCCTGATGTGGCTTATCACGCAAGTAAATGGAATCGCGGCTTTCACAAAGTCATTAACGTACAAGGCAGCGATCACCATGGCACGATTGCCCGTGTTCGTTCAGGCTTGCAGGGCGTAGCAAAGAAGCGCGGTTGGGATATTCCTAAAACGTATCCAGAATATGTTTTGCACAAGATGGTTACCGTGATGCGTCATGGTGAAGAAGTGAAAATTTCTAAGCGCGCTGGTTCGTATGTAACAGTGCGTGATTTGGTTGAATGGTCTGGTGGTGTTACGCCGGAGATGACGCCCGAAGAGAGGGAACTGGCTTTGCAGCGCGGCCGCGATGCGGTGCGTTTTTTCTTGATCTCGCGTAAGGCAGATACTGAGTTTGTTTTTGATGTTGACTTAGCTTTGCAGCAAAACGATGAGAACCCAGTGTTCTACGTTCAATATGCGCATGCGCGAATTAGTTCAATCTTGCATCAATGGGGTGGACAGGCATCAGAATTGGCTATGGCCGACCTATCCCTTCTACAAAGCAAGGCATCCGATCATCTACTGCGTCGTTTAGCGGAATATCCAGAAGTCCTTACAGTTGCTGCTGAAGAATTAGCTCCGCATGCATTGGCTTTTTACCTGCGTGATTTAGCAGGTGATTTCCATACTTTCTATAACGCCGATCGCGTATTGGTTGACGATCAGAACTTAAAACAAGCACGTCTTGCATTGCTTTTAGCAACCCGCCAGGTTCTACAAAATGGCTTAAAAGTACTCGGGGTATCAGCACCATTAAAGATGTAATGGCGAGGCATGGAGTGAAGATGTAAGATGAGGAAATGATGAAAACACCGAATCAGCAAACTGGCTTCGTAAAACGCCTTAACCGCGTTGATAGTAAAAATACCCAATACGGCGGCACTATTCTCGGCTTTATTTTGGGGCTAGGCGCTGGCCTTGGTATTGCCTTTGTTATCGCCTTTTATCTTTCCAAAAATACGCCCCAAGAAAGACCGGGGATGCGTGCTCCTAGTCTGCCATTAACTATTAAACCTTCTGCTACACCCGCTGAAGGTGAAGTGGCTGCTCCTGTCGAGCCAGTTGATTTAAATAAACCGCTCCAGGGTAAATCACCTGCCGCAGCTTCAACAGATCCGATTGGTGATTTAGTCAACGGCAAGAAATCGGCCGACAAGCCTGCAGATTCAGCTCTTACTCCTTCAACTAAAGCAGATTCTATTTATTTTTTACAAGTGGGCGCATTCACAAAACGTGCTGATGCAGATGCGCAAAAAGCCAATTTGGCTATTCAAGGAATGCAGGCGCAGTTAAGTGAAGTGACGAGCGATGGAAACACCCTCTGGCGTGTTCGTGTAGGTCCATATAACAGCCCTGAAGAGAGTAACTCAGTACGCGATAAATTGAGTGGCATGGGCATTAAACCAACTTTAATTAAATCTAGTAAATCATGATTTCATTTAGTAAAAGACTCATTACCTTATTTACACTTCTTTCTTTAAGTGGCTTTGCTGGAGCGCAAGGTCAAAAAATTGAAGAAGGATTCGATTACCGCATTTTGCCTATTGCGCAGCCGGTAGAAACCAAGGGAAAAGTAGAGGTTATTGAATTCTTTTGGTACGGTTGTCCACATTGCTACGACTTTGAGCCTGAGCTTAGTGCTTGGGTGAAGCGTCAACCTAAAGATGTTGTCTTTCGCAGAGTCCCTGTAGCCTTTCGCGATGACTTCTTGCCACATAGCCAATTGTTCTATGCCTTAGAGGCAATGGGCAAAGGAGATGCGCTCAATGAAAAAGTCATGTATGCAATGCATAAAGAAAACAAGCGCCTTCTAACGGAGACGGAGATTGCTGATTGGGTTGCATCACAAGGCATTGACAGAAATACCTTCTTGGCGACTTATCGTTCTTTCGCAGTTGTTTCCAAAGCGCGTGCCGCTAAGCAGTTAACGGAAGCTTACCGAATTGATGGCGTGCCTACGATTGTGATGCAAGGTAAATACGTGACCTCACCATCTATTGCGGGGACTAAAGCTAAAGCAATCGCCGTAATGGATTATTTGGAAGATAAAATCCGCAAAGATAAGTACAAGCAATAACTTTTTTGAAGGTCATGCTTTGGCGCTACTTAAATTTTGACGAAGCGGCGCACAATCCAAAAGTAGACTGGATAAGGCAAGATTCGGAGAAACTTTAAGAATCTTGAGAATCGCTTAGGGAAATGAATATCAAATTCCCCATTCTGAATACCTATCAATATCTCATTTGCTGCTGTTTCTGCGCTAATTAAGGCTGGCATTTCAAAATCATTTTGTGCGGTAGCTTCTGTAGCCACAAATCCTGGTGAGATCATATGTACGCAGACACCGGTAGGTAGTAAGTCGTAATACAAATTCTCACAGAAATTGATGATGGCTGCTTTACTTGGGCCATATGCTAGGGCTTTTGGTAGGCCGCTGTATCCTGCGACACTGCCAACAATAGCAATATGCCCTGAGTGAGCCTTTAGCATCTCTGGCACCACTAATGCAACCGCTCTCATGGGCCCCAAAAGGTTGGCATCAATCGTTTTCTCTGCAATCTTGATATCAAAATTATCTGCACGTAGCGGCACATACATTCCGGATACAAAAAGGAGGAGATCAATTCCACCCCAGGCACTCAAAATAGTTTTATAGCCAGTCTGGAGTTGCACGTCATCTGTAACATCTAGTGGAACAACGAGGGTTTGTCCAATTTCACAATTAAGGGCGATTTGATTCAGTCGTTCGGCTCGTCGGCTAGAAAGCGCAACCTTGGCGCCTTTGAGTAGAAGGGCCTGTGCACAGGCTTCACCAATGCCGCTAGAAGCACCAATGACCCAGACTCTTTTTCCCGAGAAATGATCGATACCTAGTTGTTTCATGCGCTGAGCGCATCAGAAGATGCGGGTGAGGGTTGGTGACTCAGTGTAAATTGCACCACATCGATATTGCGCTCCGTAAAGCCCGCGGCACAGTACATCAGATAGAAATTCCATAGACGAATAAAAGCTTCATCAAATCCTAATTGACGAACCTCATTCAATTTTTGATTAAAGCTATCTCTCCAGAGGCAAAGAGTTTTTGCATAGTCGGCGCCAAATGCAAATTCTTGTTCGATTCTTAATCCGGCTTTGGCTGCGCTTTCCTTAAAGCTTTCCCTAGAAGGCAGCATGCCTCCAGGAAATACATACTGTTGAATAAAGTCAGTATTACGACGATAGCGATCAAATAGGTCTTCTGCAATCACAATAGTTTGGATGCAGGCTTTACCACCAGCTTTTAGGCAATGTGCAATCGTTTCAAAATATTCAGGCCAATGTTTCTCGCCGACCGCTTCAAACATTTCGACTGAAGCGATGCCATCATATTTTTCCTGACAATCGCGATAGTCTTGTAATCGCACTTCAAAAGAGGGGGCGTCAACAATCTCCGCTTGAACTGCTAGCAAACGCTTTTCTGCAAATGCCTTTTGCTCTTTTGAGAGAGTTAGGCCTGTAATCGCTTTATTGCTCCGCAGGGATTCTTCCATCACTCCACCCCAGCCGCAGCCAATTTCTAAAACATGATCTCCAGACTTGGTTTGAAGAGATTTAAGAATGCGCTTTATCTTTGCGCGCTGTGCATCAACTAGAGCTTGCTTATCGCCTTCTGCAAACCAGGCGCTAGAGTAACTCATGGTGGGGTCAAGCCAAAGCGTATAGAAGGCGTTTCCTAGGTCGTAATGTGCATGAATATTCTTGCGACTCCCAGCTTTGCTGTTATCTCGCAGCCAATGCTTCAGGCGATAAAAGATGGATCCGTACCAATTGCCATAGATGGCTTTTTCTAAGATAGTTCGATTTCGTATCGCTAGCTCAAGTAGTGTCTTGAGATCCGGGGTATTCCATTTTCCTTGGATATAGCTTTCAGCAAAACCAATATCTCCATGCGACATAATGTCTTTAAATACTGACCACTCCAAGATATGAATTTCAGCAAGTAATTGATCACTATGGTTTCCAAATTCCCGCTTTTCGCCATCCGGCAGCGTTAATTTCAAGTGACCACTGCTAAGTTGGGTCAAGAGCGCTAGAAGTGTCTTGGCGCTAATGTGATGTTTGTGTGAGGAGTTAACGCGCTCCTGGGGGCGAGAAAAATTTAGTCTAGAGAGAAGGGATTGTCCTGGGCGATTCATCTGCTAACTTCAAGTTCGGGTGGTTTAGGTTTTGAATGAAAGGGTACACCCTTTAACCATAATTTCAATGCTTGCCAATGTATCCGGAAAATCACTCCTAAACTCATTAGGGGGTAGCGCATCATCGCCAAAATGAGGTTGGTTTGACTTAATGGGCGACTGGTGCCGCTGATACTGGTATTGATAAGGGGTAGACCGTCTTCATGTAACTCAATACGACAGACGTTTTTAATGCCGCTAGTGCTATCTTGTGGAAATAAGAAGCGGAAATGGTAGTCACCCCGTACCGCGCAAAATGGTGAAACATGAAATACTTTTTTGCTGGTGAGCGTTTCGCCTGAGCGCAACTCTTCGCCTGAATCTTTATGCAGTAAATAACAATGTCGCTCGCCAAAGGTATTGTTGACCTCAGCCAGAACTGCCTGCACTTTGCCATTGGCACGCTTACAGATCCAAAAGCTTACTGGATTAAAGACATAGCCCAACACCCTTGGAAAGGTCTGAAGCCAAATTTCTCCGTCGACATGTTGCACATGGTTTTCCGCAAGAATCTTTTCAATCCAGGCAAGGCTGTCGGATTCTCCCAAGCCATGATCTTTATCAAAAAATGCGCAAAGTCCCCAGCGGTTATCGCTTAAGCCCTGACGTGTGAGTAAATTGGGATTAGCGCTTCGAGCACGCATAGGGATGGATATAGTAAATACACCATAGCCAAATGCATTCCTTGCTGGCCGCAAGCGCTGGTGTTTTACTACTCCAAAGTTAATGTTTGCTTGCGCCATTAACTAGACATCTTGTTTAGTTTTAATGGGCTGTCGAACGCTTTCAATTAAAGCTTCAGCAACCAATTCACCTGAACGCAAGCCATCCTCATGAAACCCAAAACCAGTCCAAGCGCCGCAATACCAAATTGACGATGATCCCTGAATTAAGGGCAGCTCCTTCTGAGCTTGTATCGCATTCATATCAAAGACTGGATGAGAGTAGTGAATCTCTTGATGCACTAGTTTTGGATCGGGCTCTTCCGAAGGGTTAAGGCTAACAATAATTTGCGTATCTTGTAGTTGGGCTGGCAGTGGCTGCAAGCGATTAATTAGATAGTTAACGCTGACATGCTGTTTTGTATTTGGTTTGTCACCAGACTTGGCGGTGTAGTTCCATGCTGCCCAGCAGCGCTTTGCTTCTGGTAAGAAGCGAATATCGGTATGCAAAAGCGCACGATTCTTTTGGTATGGAATGGCCGCCAAAATATTTCTGGCTTGTTGATCAATGCCATGAACTAAATCTAATGTTTGGTCGCTGTGACAGGCCATGATCACTTCATCAAAGTGGGCCATACCAGACTGGCTAATCACTTCAACTTGATTGCCATTCTGATTGGTATTTACACGCAGAACAGACTCACGCTGAATCACTATCTGATGTTTTGTTAGTACAGCAACAATCCGCTTTACATACTCTCGTGATCCGCCTTTGATGGTCAACCATTGTGGGCGATTTTGGATTTGCAAAAGACCATGGTTATGACAGAAGCGCACCATGGTTTGAATCGGAAACTCTAGCATCTGCTCGACTGAACAAGACCAGATGGCACCAATCATGGGGAGAAAATAATTCTCTTTAAAGCTTTGACTAAAGCGATGACGCTTTAAAAAATCAGAAATTTTTTCATCTGGCTCTTTGTATAGATGACCGGCTTCAATTTGTTCATGCGCTAGCTGAGTAGCTAAGCGATTAAAGCGCAAGATGTCATAGGCCATTCTCCAAAATGATGGAGAAAGAAGATTGGATCGTTGACCAAAAAATGAATTAATGTCGTTACCGGCCCATTCAATTTTTTTATTTATCCCAGATTTTCCAGAGGCATCAATGGATACAGAGAAAGACATTTCTGAAGGGGATATTGGCGCTTGAATTTCTTCGAATAGCCGAACGAGGCGCGGATAAGTCTTACGATTAAAGACTAGGAAACCAGTATCTACACCATGGGTGACTTCCTCCCCGTTGATGTTGCAAGTGAAATCTACTGTATTGCTATGACCACCAATATGGTCGCCTGCTTCATATAATGTAATTTCAAACTCAGGATGTTGTCTTAAGGCATATGCGCAGCCCAATCCAGAGATGCCCGCGCCAATAATGGCAATTCGTTTTTTACTCACTGAGCTTTTTCTCCTAAAAGCTTTTCAATTGGGCCAGTAATACTGCTGCTACTTGGTTTAGTCATACTGCCAAATGAATCAACCACATTGCCATTACGATCTATTAGGTATTTATAAAAATTCCATTTTGGAGTTGTGCCTGTTTTGGCAATCAACATTTTAAATAAGGGATTTGGGCTATTACCCGAAACTGTACTCTTGGCAAACATCGGGAATTTCACGTCATAGGTATTCTTGCAGAAATCAGCAATTTCTTTATTGCTACCCGGCTCCTGTTGTCCGAAATCATTGGACGGGAAGCCGAGCACTACAAAACCCTGGTCTTTGTACTTGGCATAAATCTTCTCAAGACCTTCGTACTGGCTTGTAAAACCACAGAAGCTGGCTGTATTTACAACCAGAATAACCTTGCCTTGATATTGGCAAAGGTTTTGCGGCGCCTCATCCTGAAGGCGGGGAAAGGTGTGGGAGAGCAGGGGGCTGCAAGTGGTCGCAGCATTAGCAGGCTGAAATCCCGATAGGAGGGCAAATAAGCCAAAGAGGGAATTTATTAGATAGCGGTGCATATTGCGCCTTTTAATTTCACTAGATAGAGGGCAAGTCTAAGACATTCTGAGTAATATCGCTGGCATTACAAAATTGCCATTAATATTGGGTTATGAGTCAGTTGCCACCACCCTCTTTCGAAGCCAAAGTTTGCCCACCAGACCAACTTGGAGCTCGCTTAGCAAATCTTCCTAGGCCATTAGTGTTTACTAATGGAGTTTTCGATATTTTGCATCGCGGTCATGCTAGTTATTTGGCGCAGGCACGTGCTTTGGGGGCTAGTTTGGTAGTGGGCGTTAACTCGGATGCCTCTGTAAAGATGTTGGGTAAAGGGGATGACCGTCCCATTAATACCGAGGCTGATCGTCAGGCTCTATTGGCTGCATTAGAAAGCGTAGATATGGCAGTGTTGTTCACCGAACAAACACCCGTCGGCTTAATCGAAAAAATTAGGCCCGATATTTACGTCAAAGGCGGTGATTATGAAATCGATACCTTGGCAGAGACCCACTTGGTAAAAAGTTGGGGCGGCAAAGCCGTTGCGATACCGTTTATATATGAGCGCTCGACTACAAGCCTATTAGGCAAGATCCGTTCTTAAAGATTTTGCAGTAACCAGGCCCAAGTACCACGCAGCACCAATCCTTCTGTTACTTCAAGCATTTGCCTGGCCGGTAAATTGGTTTGTGAAATTTCCTTTGCTAGGATCTTTGCGTTACCACCATCAATCCAAATCTTTTCAACGGGGATATTGATCTCTTTTGCATGCTGCATGCCATAGAGAATTGCACCCACTTGCGCTGCGTCACAGCCCCCAATAATTGCGTCATTAGTGCACACGCCGAAACCATGGTGCGCTGAACGTGTAGCTAAATCTAGCTGCGCAGTATTGTTTGCTAAGCTAGTTTGCATTAATTCAAGGCCGGGCAAAATCCATCCGCCGTAATGTACGCCGTTGGAGCCAATTAAATCAATTGTTGTAGCGGTACCGGCATTCACAATTAGAGTATTTTTGCTTGACAGGGCGCGAGCACCGATCAGCGCAGCCCAGCGATCGGCGCCAAGCTTGCTAGGGTCTTGATATAAGCTGCGCATCCCTATGAAAGTACTATCTCCCTTTAATTGCTTCCATTCAATATCACTCCATTGAGGAAATAATGACTTGAGATTGGTAATTGCCTCTTCGCCAGCAACGCAGCAGAATCCAATGGCTGCAGGCTTTGGCAATGTTTTAGAAATATAGTCTGCTAACTCAGCGCGATGTTCTACTGACTGTAAAGACTTACTGCTGATAGACCCAGAGTAAGCCCATAATTTCTTTTGTTGCTCGCTTGGATTTTGAGAAGACTCTACAGCCGCCCATTTAAGGCGCGTATTACCAACATCAAAAAATAAATAGAGGCTCATGATTGAATCCGCAATGAAACATCGCCCGCGTGAATGGTAATTATTTTGTCATCTTGCAGCAATAGTAATGCCCCTGTTTGATCAATGCCGTTTGCAAGGCCGCAAATAGGATCTTTGCCAGCACCAGAAATGCACACAGGCAGATCTCGATAAGCATCCCATTGCATCCAATGCTCTTTGCAAGGCTTAAATCCATGCAGATCAAATTCTGTGAGATGTTGCTCAAGTGAAGCAATTAATTTAAGCCAAAGGTATTCGATATCAGGAAGTGCTTTAGTCAGATCGGAAAGTGAACCTACTTTAATTCCGGCGTCTAGAGTTTCTACAATCACTTCTGCATTACGTAAGTTAATCCCAACACCAATAATCATCCAAGTAGGATCACCCGGTTTTGCTTGGCCGCCTTCAATGAGGATGCCTCCGAATTTGTGCTTGTTTAGCAATAAATCATTAGGCCATTTAAGCTGAAGGCCTGCTGCTTGCAGCTTCGCTTCGCTAAGATCGCAAGCCTGTGAAATACCAGCAACAACTGCTAAGCCAACCAACAAGCTAAGCCCGCTAAGTTCAGAAGGCGTTCTTTTAAATGGGAATGCGAGAGAAAAGCACAATGAATCATCTGGGTTAGCAAGCCATGCTCGACCCGCTCTTCCCTTGCCAGCAGTTTGTTTGTGGGCGATACGAGCCACTGGGTCGATGAGTTCACCCGCGCGCCAGCGTGCTAAAAGATCATCGTTGGTTGATTTGGTCTCGGTAACGCGCTCAAGGATGCAATTTGCAGTCATTCTGCCATTGTAGAAAGGTCTGACCTAGAATTGTGGGATGGATCAAAAAGATCAAAGACCTCGAAAGTTGGCATGGCCTCTGCAGGCTATGCCATTGGCTAGGGCTATGAGCCTCAGTTACGCACTTTTGATCCTATATGTCAGTCTTAACCCTTTTGATTTTGATTTTCAGAACGGCATAGTCGCATGGGCCTGGTTGGACGCCCCTTTACCCCGTTTTATTACTCTATTTGATGTGTCAGTCAATATCTTGGCTTACATTCCGTTCGGATTCTTGGTGATGTTTGCTGCCTATCCAGGATGGCGTAACTATGTAGCGCTTGGGATTGCCCTGGTTTTAAGTGCCACCTTGGCACTGGGCGTAGAAACATTGCAATCTTGGCTGCCTACTCGCATCCCAAGTCAAATGGATTGGTGGGCCAATATCTTTGGGGGTTTATTGGGGGGCTTATTAGCCATTCCTCTTGGACCGCAATGGTTATCTGGGAGCGCAATTCGTCGGCGCTTTGATCAATGGTTTGGCCTCAATTGGGCAGCATGTGCCTTATTCTTGTTGTTTCCTTGGTCACAGATTTACCCGCAAAGCTCCTGGCTTGGCACGGGCGTATGGGGGCATGCCATATTTGGCTCAGTTGATTGGGGTACCTTAGTAATTAATCATGTCATTCAAGAGACAGTCATTACATCGCTGTCTTGGCTAGGTATTGCACTTTTGCTTTCGCTGGGATTGCGCACTAAGGGTCCACAATGGCGCATTCTTAATGGGCTGCTTGGGCTGACGGTATTGATCAAGATTATGTTTACCGCACTTCAATTTGGCGCCGAGTTTAGTTTGAATTGGCTGACTACCGGTGCAATTTGGGGTATGGTCCTTAGCAGCATCTTCTTACGATGGGCATTACAGTTAGAGCTAAGAACTAAGTTTTGGCTAGCTTTGATCTGCCTACTTGGCACCACAATCGCGGTCAATGTTTTACCTGACAATCCATATTTCATACTGGCGCTAAGACATTGGTATCAAGGACGTTTATTACACTTTAATGAGCTGATGCAGTGGGTTTCAGTAGTATGGTTACCTTTGGCTCTTATTTGGTTGCTTCGTAGCGCCTTGGAATTTAAACCGAAACATTGATAAATATAATTTTTCTATGAGTTTTTCACACCACCTATTTTTTTGTTTAAATCAGCGCGCTAATGGCGAAGAGTGTTGCGATCAGCATAATGCTTTTGCCTTGTTTGACTATGCCAAAAAAAGAGTGAAGGAGCTCGGTCTGGCGGGCCCAGGAAAGATTCGGGTAAATAAGGCTGGGTGCTTAGATCGTTGTGCCGATGGTCCAGTAATGGTTGTTTATCCAGAAGGCATTTGGTATACCTTTGTTGATGCGGATGACGTTGAAGAAATTATTCAGTCGCATTTAATCGCAGGACGCCCAGTAGAGCGCTTGCAATTGGCATAGTAATTTAAGAATTGAAAGTTTTTTATGAATAGCCGTACTAAAGTAATTCATATCGAAGGTATTGTGGGATCAATGGAAATGTCCATCGATCTTCCAGATGAATTAAAAAATGATCCTACATTTGCAGTTCGCGGTTTAGCACTTGTTGCGCACCCACATCCTTTGATGGGTGGAACCATGGATAACAAAGTAGCTCAAACCATGGCGCGTGCGTTTAATCAATTAGGTTACGTTAGCGTGCGCCCAAACTTTAGGGGTGTAGGCGGAACTGAAGGCGTCCATGATGACGGGGTTGGCGAGCTAGAAGATTTGTTGCACGTTACTGACTGGATGCGAACACCTTCAAGCTGGGGTGAATTTGAAGCAACAGTAAATCAATCTTGGGTTACCAATGCGAATACTTTACCTTTAGTGGTTTCAGGTTTTTCATTTGGCAGTTTTGTTGGTAGCCATTTAGTACAAAGACTTTCAGATCTGGGTCGCCCGGCTGAACGCCTTGTCATGGTTGGTAGTGCCGCTGGTAAATGGACGCTGGCTCAGGTTCCGGCTGATACGATTTTGATTCATGGTGAATTGGATGAGACCATTCCCTTGATTGATGTTTTAGATTGGGCGCGTCCGCAAGAGCTCACTGTCCAAGTGGTTCCCGGTGCTGATCACTTCTTTCATCGTCGTTTACATTGCATTCGCAACATCATTACTGGCGCTTGGTTGGGCATGCCAGATCATCGTCAGTAATTAGAACCAGAGAGATCATATGGCTGAAGAAAAATCATTAATCGAGTACCCATCACTTTTTCCTATCAAGGTGATGGGTAAGGCAAACCCAGAGTATCTTCCTGCAATAGTGCACATTGCAAAACAATTTGATCCTACGTTTGATGAGAGTAAGGTTGAGCAGCGCCCCTCTAAGGATGGAAATTATTTGGGTATTACTTTGCCAATTACTGCAACTAGTCGTGAACAGTTAGATGAGTTGTATCGAACTTTGTCTACTCATCCCCTCGTTAGCATCGTTCTGTAATTGAATTTATGTTGGCTTTAGTCAAACAACTTGGATTGGCTGATTACGTATCTACGTATGAGGCCATGCAAGCATTTACTAAAGATCGCACTAGTGAAACACCTGATGAGATTTGGGTTTTAGAGCATCCCCCGGTTTTTACTCTGGGCCTAGCTGGAGATGCAAGTAACTTGCATTCCCCCAGCAATAAAATACCTCTGGTTCAAGTGGATCGTGGTGGGGAGATTACTTATCATGGTCCCGGCCAAATTGTGGTCTACCTTTTGCTAGATCTCAGGCGTTTAGGCATTTTCGTCAAGGAATTAGTCTCACGCATAGAACAAGCAGTCATTGATACATTGGCAGATTTTGGTGTTGAGGCCGAAAGACACCCGGGCGCCCCCGGAATTTATGTCTCTCAGCAGGCGTTAGTGCCTCCAGAATGGCTTGGAGCAAAGATTGCAGCCTTGGGGCTTAAAGTCTCCAAAAGCTGCTCCTATCATGGTCTTGCTTTGAATGTAGCCACTGATCTAGAGGCTTTTCAACGCATCCACCCTTGTGGGTATGAGGGCTTAAAGACTGTCGATATGCAAACCCTTGGGATCAAGGACAATATAGACACTATTAGCCAAAGGCTTTTGCAGCATTTACAAAAGCAACTGATGCCATCATGACCATAAATAAGCCTGACACCAACCCATCTATCGAGGCGCGCCAAGACCTCAATTACGACGCCTCACGCAAACAAAAATCGAGTGAGAAGACTGCCCGTATTCCAATCAAAATTATTCCTCTTAATGAGATATTGAAAAAGCCAGACTGGATTCGAGTTAAGGCGGCATCAAATAATTCACGATTTGCTGAAATCAAAAAGATTTTGCGCGAGAACGAGTTGGTAACCGTTTGCGAAGAAGCTAGCTGCCCCAATATTGGCGAATGTTTTGGCAAGGGAACTGCTACATTCATGATCATGGGCGACAAGTGTACGCGTCGTTGTCCTTTCTGCGACGTGGGTCATGGCAGACCAGATCCTCTGGATGTAAAGGAGCCTGCTAATCTAGCCCGTACTATTGCTGCACTGAAACTAAATTATGTGGTGATCACTAGCGTGGATCGTGATGATCTGCGTGATGGCGGTGCAATGCACTATGTCGATTGCATTTCTCAATCACGCGCTCTTTCGCCTAACACTCGTATTGAGGTATTGGTGCCGGATTTTCGCGGTCGACTAGATAAGGCCTTAGATATTTTTGCTGAGTATGCGCCCAGCGGCTTACCTGATGTGATGAATCACAATCTTGAAACCGTCCCGCGTTTATACAAGCAAGCTAGACCAGGTGCCGATTACCAACATTCTTTAAAGCTCTTGAAAGATTTTAAAGAGCGCTTTCCACATATTCCTACCAAGAGCGGTTTGATGGTTGGCCTAGGTGAGACGGATGAGGAGATTTTGGAGGTCATGCGCGATATGCGTGAGCACAATATTGACATGCTCACTATTGGCCAGTATCTAGCTCCATCGGGACATCATTTACCTGTCACGCGCTATGTTCACCCAGACGTATTTAAGATGTTTGAGGAAGAGGCTTATGCAATGGGCTTCTCCCACGCAGCGGTAGGGGCCATGGTGCGATCAAGTTATCACGCCGATCAACAAGCGCATGGAGCGGGAGTTGTTTAGAGGAATTTTGAAAGCCGCTACTTTGTTAGCGGCTTTGGTTTTTCTGGCAGCTTGTAGCCCAAAACTTGATTGGCGTACAGTTCAATCTCCCCAAGAAAGATATACAGCTTTATTTCCTGGTAAGCCAGACAAACTAGAGCGCCGTATTCCCTATCTTGATCAAGAGTTTTCGCAGGTTCTTGAAGCGGTAAAAATTGATGATGTTATTTATTCCATCAGCACTATTCAGTTGCCTGCTAATCAAAGTCCATCGTTAAATCAGTTGCTAATGCAATTACAAGCTAATGTGTTGGATAGGGCAAAGGCATCTGGCGGCGATGTTACTGTTGAAGACGCATTTTATAAAACTGCAGATCGCCAACGTTTACCGACTAAAGATTATTTCCTGTATTTGAAGGCAAATGGGAAAACTCAGCAGCTCATGCGCGTTCGCTGGATTAATCGTGTGGCATCCAATGGCGATAACTGGATCTATCAGATTTCAGTACTTCATGCGGGCGCAAGTTCAGAAAATGCAAAAACTTTTTTCACTAAAGAAGATTATGAAAACTTCTTTAGTGATTTTTCTCCAGAGTAATCTGAAGAAAATACATCCAAGAGGATTACTGTTTTTCTAAGGCGGCTACTTTAGCTTCAAGCGCCTCTAATTTTTCGCGTGTCTTTGCGAGTACTTTGGTCTGAAGTTCAAACTCTTCGCGTGTAACTAAGTCCATTTTCTGAAAACCTTGATTCATCATGGCGCGAACATTTTTTTCTATCTCTTGGGCTGGCGAATTACGGATCGCATCCCCAACCTTGTTCTGCATATCACTTGCGATACGTTGGATTTGTTCGAGGATTTCGCCTGGTTTTTGCATGATGAGGGTTCGCAGTTCTATTGAGAGTTGCAGAAAAGATACACATTCGTATTTTAAGTTGAATGGGTAAAAATGCCCAAAAAGGGGTTAAAACCCATTTATTGCCCTAAATTCACCGATTAGGTGCAATATATAGCACCAAAAAAGTGCAAAAGCCTTAATTCGGGGAATCCGCCCAAAGTCAAAAATGCCCTGACCTTCATGATCGCACCATGCATTAAACATTTAACCCATTTTTTATTTCAACCAGTAAGGAGTAGCACATGAAAACTTTACAGAAGACAGCAATCTCTGCAGCAGCAGTAGCTTTGTTGGCTGGCCTATCAACAGTAGCATTTGCGGCTGATGAACCAGCAGCAGAAGTAGAAGTAAGCCCAATCACTGCTAACGTTTCTGTTGTGAGTGATTACCGCTATCGTGGTATTTCTCAATCAAATATGAAGCCTGCAATTCAAGGTGGCTTTGACTATGCACACGAAAGCGGTCTCTATATTGGTAACTGGAACAGCTCCATTAGCTGGAACGGAGATCAAAACCCAGGTGTAACATCTCCGATCGAGATGGACTTCTACGGCGGCTTCAAGAAAGAATTGATCGGCGAAGGTTTTGCAACTGATTTCGGTGTTTTGCAATATGCATATCCAACACGCGGCGGCTACAGTTACGTAACTTACTCTAATAAAACTCAGGTAAACCCAAATACAACTGAGTTATATTTGGCTCAAAACTTTACTTTCGGTGCAGTAACGGGCTTTGCTAAGTTCTCTTACGCGGTCAGCCCATTGTTCGGTAATCCTGGAAGCACAGGGTCTTACTACCCAGACTTAACAGTGAACTACGACACAGGCGTTTGGGGTCTTGCTATCAACGCCCACGTTGGTTACCAATATGTTTCTGGTCAAAACCCAGGTTCAGGTTTCCCAAATCTTAACTACACTGATTGGAAATTGGGTGTTACTAAAGACTTTGGCGGCGGCCTTTCCTTGGCAGCAGCCTATATCGGCACTGATGCTCAAAAAGTTGGCAATAACTATGCCTACATGGGCCCAATAAGCCAGGGTTCTAAGAACTTGGCAGGCGCAACTGGCGTTGTTTCCCTTACCAAAACTTTCTAATTTCCACTCTGAACGGAGAAACACATGAAATTAATTACCGCAATCATCAAGCCCTTCAAGCTTGACGAAGTGCGCGAAGCTCTCTCGGAAGTGGGAGTTTCGGGCATTACCGTCACTGAAGTTAAAGGCTTTGGTCGTCAAAAGGGTCACACTGAGTTGTATCGTGGTGCTGAGTACGTAGTTGATTTTTTACCTAAAGTAAAAATTGAAGCTGCTGTTGAAGATGGCATCTTAGAGCGTGCGATTGAAGCAATTGAAAAATCTGCACGTACAGGCAAGATTGGTGATGGCAAGATTTTTGTCTCACCAGTTGAGCACGTCATTCGTATTCGCACCGGTGAAACCGGCGCGTCAGCACTTTAAAGAGAGGTTCAAAATGTTAACTTGGATGAAACGACTCGTTGCTGGTGGTGCTATGGCCTTGGCTATTGGCGCTACTGGTGTAATCGTTACTTCGCCAGCTCATGCTGATGAAGTAAAAAAACCAGCTGTTACAGCTCCTGCTGCAACACCTGCTGCAGCAGAACCTGCTCCAGTACTTTGCTCTGAAAAGTGCAATAAGGGTGACACTGCTTGGATGATGGTTTGTACAGCATTAGTGCTGTTGATGACACTTCCTGGTTTGGCGTTGTTCTACGGCGGTTTAACACGTAGCAAGAACATCTTGTCTATCTGCATGCAATGTTTCATGGTGTTTTCTTTGATTTCAGTGCTATGGGCGATTTATGGCTATAGTTTTGCATTCACGGAAGGCGGAGCATTTGTCGGTGGACTAGATCGACTCTTCTTGGCTGGTATGAATCCAGACTCAGTAGCAGCAACATTTAGTAAAGGTGTTGTGATTCCTGAGTACGTATTTATGGCATTCCAAGCAGTGTTCGCAACTATCACTTGCTGCTTGATCATTGGCTCTTTTGCTGAGCGCGCTAAGTTCTCTGCAATCTTGGTATTCATGGTGATTTGGTTCACTTTGAGCTACCTGCCAATCGCTCATATGGTTTGGTTCTGGCCTGGTCCAGATGACATCAAAGATGCTGCATCACTCGAAGCAATTACTGCTCGTGCTGGTTGGTTGTGGCAAAAAGGTGTTCTCGACTTTGCTGGCGGTACCGTTGTGCATATCAATGCTGCGATCGCTGGTTTAGTTGGTTCCTTTGTAATCGGCAAGCGTTTGGGCTACGGCAAAGAAGCAATGAAGCCACATAACTTAGTGTATGTAATGACTGGTGCCGCTCTCTTGTGGTTCGGCTGGTTTGGTTTCAATGCTGGTTCAGCTCTTGAGGCAAACGGTAGTGCTGCCTTGGCATTCGTGAACACATATTTGGCTACTGCTGCCGCTGTATTGGGCTGGTCAGTTGCTGAGTGGGTTCTCAAAGGTAAGCCATCTATGTTGGGCGCTGCATCTGGTTGCGTAGCAGGTTTAGTTGCAATTACTCCTGCAGCTGGATTTGCTGGCCCAATGGGTTCAATCATCATTGGCTTGGTTGCTGGCGTAGTTTGCCTCTGGGGTGTTACTGGCCTGAAGAAGATTTTGGGCTCAGATGACAGCTTGGACGTATTTGGTGTTCACGGCGTAGGCGGTATTACTGGTGCATTGCTGACAGGTGTATTTGCTGATCCAGCATTAGGTGGCTCTGGTATTTGGGATTATGTGGCTAACGCTGTTGCTCCTGATTACTCTATTGCTAGCCAATTGTGGATCCAAGCTCAAGGCGTGATTACTACTATTATTTGGTCCGGCGTTGTTTCTTTCGTTGCCTTCAAATTGATCGATATCGTGATTGGTTTGCGTGTGAAGGAAGAAGAAGAGCGCGAAGGCTTGGATATCAGCTCACATGGTGAGTCTGCCTACGAGTCTTAATCAGTAGATTTACCCCTCACTGGGCGGTCCTGGTTGGCTGCCTAGTTTTAAGCGCGGGATCCTCGGATCCCGCGTCTTTCTTTTAATAATCTTACAATGGTGGAATGGTTCCACATCTCATCACAGCACTCACCGGCCCTTTGCTCGAATTAGAGTCAAAGGTTCTAGAAGCAACCCCAACTATTGAGCGTTGGTTTAGGCTGGAGTGGCAAGAGCACACCCCTCCTTTTTACTGTTCAGTGGATTTGCGTAATTCTGGCTTTAAGTTGGCTCCGGTTGATACCAATCTTTTCCCTGGAGGGTTTAACAACCTTTCCCCGCAGATGCTGCCGCTTGCCGTGCAAGCTGCTATGGCTGCCATTGAGAAGATTTGTCCTGAAGCTAAGAATTTATTATTAATTCCTGAGCGTCACACTCGCAATACTTTTTATTTGCAAAATATAGCTCGCCTGTCTTCAATTTTGCGTCAAGCTGGATTAAATGTTCGACTAGGCACCTTCTCGGAAGAAATAAAAAAACCTACCTGGATTGAGTTGCCGGATGGCAATCGCCTATTAATGGAGCCGCTTGCCCGATTGGGTCTTAAGAAGCAGCGTTTAGGCCTCAAAGATTTTGATCCTTGCTCGATTCTGTTGAATAACGACTTATCGGCAGGCATCCCTCCGATTCTAGAAAATATCTATGAACAGTACTTGCTTCCTGGTTTGCACGCTGGCTGGCATATCCGTCGTAAATCGAACCACTTTGCTGCATATGAAGAGGTAGCGAAGAAATTTGCCAAAGTGGTTGATATCGATCCATGGATGATTAACCCCTATTTTTCAAGTTGCTCGAATATCAATTTCCACGAGCGCAAAGGTGAAGAAGAGCTACAAACAGCAGTAGAGCAAGTCTTGAAAAAGACAGCCAAGAAATATCGCGAATATGGAATTAAAGAGAAGCCTTATGTAGTTGTGAAGGCCGATGCCGGCACTTATGGCATGGGTGTGATGGTTGTGAATGATCCCTCTCAGCTAAAGGGTTTGAATCGTAAAGACCGCAACAAAATGAGTGTGGTCAAGGAAGGTCTTGAAGTTAGTGATGTGCTTATTCAGGAGGGCGTCTATACCTTCGAAAAAGTCAATGAAGCGGTTGCCGAGCCAGTGGTGTACATGATCGATCGTTACGTCATCGGTGGCTTCTATCGCGTTCATACGGACCGTGGACCAGATGAGAATCTGAATGCACCAGGAATGCACTTTGTGCCTTTGGCCTTCGAGCAAAACTCGATGCCTGATCTAGGGGCTAAGCCGGGAAGCGCCGCCCCTAATCGCTTCTACTTGTATGGCGTAGTTGCTCGCTTGGCCCTACTTGCTGCATCATTGGAGTTAGAGCGTACCGACCCTAATGCCGAAGCTGCATAAATAAAATACTAATCTCTCAATAGAAAAAATGAACCTTCTTTTTATTGCGGATCCCCTTGATTCTTTTAAGATTCAAAAAGATTCCACGCTCGCAATGATGCGAGTTGCGCAAGAAGCGGGACATCGTCTGTGGTTTTGCCAAAGTCAAAATGTATTGTGGAGAAACGATTTTGTAGTTGCTGATTGTCAGTCTTTGGTAATTAAGCCGAGCTCTACGACCTGGTTTGAATTGGGTGAGATTGAGTCCCGAGCGCTCAACTCTTTTTCTGCGGTCTTAATGCGTACGGATCCGCCATTTGATATTGAATACCTCAATACCACTTGGTTGTTATCAGCTGCAGTTCGCCAGGGCGCAAAAGTATTTAATGAGCCAAGCGCTGTTCGTGATCACTCAGAAAAGCTATCCATTACAGAATTTCCTGATCTTATTCCACCCACTTTAGTTACGCGTGAATTGGCAGCTGTAGAGCTTTTCCATCAAACTCACCGAGATATCGTGATTAAACCCTTAGATGGCATGGGGGGGATGGGCGTATTTAGAGTGGGTCCTGATGGCCTTAATCTTGCAAGCATCGTAGAAACGCTTGGAGAGAATGGCGCTAGAACCTTGATGGTCCAACGTTTTCTTCCTGAAATTACCCAGGGAGATAAGCGAGTACTTTTAATTGGCGGAGAAGTGGTGCCGTTTGCGCTGGCGCGTATACCTCAGGGGAGCGAAATCCGGGGTAACTTAGCTGCAGGCGGTAAAGGTGTGGCAATGCCCTTAACTGAGACTGAAAAAAGGATCGCCGAAAAATTAGCGCCAGTTTTAAATCGGCGCGGATTATTCTTAGTGGGATTAGATTTAATTGGTGGCTACCTCACTGAAATTAATGTGACGAGCCCTACTTGTTTTGTTGAAATTACCAATCAAACAGACTTTAATGTCCCGCAATTTTGGTTGGCAGCTCTAGAGAAAGCATCGGCATAAATATGGTTGGCATTGTCATCGTGGCTCACACACCAGTTGCTAGCGCAATGCTAGGGTTTGCTGAACACACTTTTGGTGTATTGCCTGAACGAGTTCGGGCGGTTGATATTCCTCCTCATGAAGATACCAAGGCGAGTTTTGATCGAGTTCTCAAGGCCGCTTACGGGGTGAATACGGGTAATGGTGTCCTGATTTTGACGGACGTAATGGGTGCAACCCCTGCCAATGTAGCTTCTAAGCTGGAGGCCCTCGGTCCGTTATCGGGATTGAACGCACCCGTAATTGTTTTGGCGGGATTAAACCTCCCAATGCTGATGCGCTGCATCTCTCATCGAGGAGAGAGTTTAGAGGAGTTAGCGCAGAAGGCACTCGCTGGTGGACAGCACGGAATTTTGCGCCTTGGTGCAAAAGTAAATCAAGATTAAATAAGGGCCCTTACAAAATGCCTATAGCAGAAATTGAAATAATTAATAAATTAGGCTTGCATGCTCGTGCATCTGCAAAGCTTTCGCAGTTGGCCGCGCAGTTCCCCTGTGAAATACTCTTGTCACGTAATGGGCGTCAAATTAATGCTAAGAGCATTATGGGCGTGATGATGTTGGCGGCGGGAATTGGCAGCACTGTAACCCTTGAGACGGTTGGTGAGAAAGCCGATGAAGCAATGCAAGCGCTTACTACATTAATTAATGACCGCTTTGGCGAAGGCGAGTAACTAACATGACATTTGCGTTGCACGGAATTCCGGTATCGAAAGGCATTGCCATTGGCAAGGCGGTACTGATTTCACGTGCAGCATTAGAGGTGAGTCATTACCTGATTGAGGCTGGCAAAGAAGAGGCTGAGGCCCAAAAGCTATTGGATGCATTTGATCAGGTTCGTTTAGAGCTTGATCAATTACGCCAAGGATTGCCAAAAGATGCACCACAAGAGATGGCAGCATTCTTGGATGTACATGGCATGATTTTGGCTGACCCAGCTTTAGCTGAAAAGCCCATTAAATTAATTCGTACACAACGATTAAATGCGGCTTGGGCATTAACAACTGAACTCAATGATCTTTTGGAGCAATTTGCAGACATCGAGGATGCGTATTTAAAAGAGCGCGCCAATGATATTCGCCAGGTTGCTGAACGCGTTATTAAGGCATTAAATGCGCAGAAAAAAGACGTCTTAAATGATTCTGATTTTTTACCCACGAGCGATATTGGGGTTGACTCAATCATCGTCGCTCATGATATTGCTCCGCACGACATGCTTCGTTTTAAAGAGCATGCGTTTACTGGTTTTGTAACCGATCTTGGCGGCAAGACCTCCCATACTGCTATTGTGGCTCGTAGTATGGAGATTCCTGCGGTAGTGGGCGTGCGACACGCTAGTGAAATGATTCGTCACGGCGATTGGTTGGTATTAGATGGTGAGCGAGGGGTGGTAGTAGTTGCTCCTGATGAGCAGTTGCTGGCTGAATACCGCAAACTACAAACTCAAGTTTTAAAAGAAGTACGCAAGCTTCAACAGTTAAAGCATGCAAAAACTGAAACGGCTGACCGTGTTGAGATTGAGTTATTGGCCAATATTGAATTACCAGAAGATGCGATTCAGGCGGTGAAGTTGGGGGCTGTGGGCGTTGGCCTGTTCCGCTCTGAATTTTTATTCATGGACCGTAAGCAGGCTTTACCTGATGAAGAGCAGCAGTACCAAGAATATCGCCGCGTTGTTGATCTTATGCATGGCTTACCCGTCAACATTAGAACGATTGACGTTGGTGCTGATAAAGCACTGGGCGGTGGCGGTGATATTTCGCAAACAGGCACATCGCCATTGGGGTTGCGCGCGATTCGCTGGTCTTTAACAGAGCCTGAAATCTTTTTAACGCAACTCAGGGCGATACTGCGCGCATCTGCCCATGGTCAGGCGCGCATCATGATTCCAATGTTGGCGCATGCTAAAGAGATTGATGAAACATTTAGGCTGATTGAAAAAGCCAAGCAACAATTACATCAACGTGGAAAAGCATTTAATCCAAATATACAAGTCGGAGCCATGATTGAAATTCCGGCAGCTGCTTTGGTGTTGCCATTATTCATTAATCGATTTGATTTTTTATCTATTGGTACAAATGACTTAATTCAGTACACATTAGCGATTGATCGGGCAGATCATGCAGTGGCTCATTTATATGATCCTCTACACCCAGCGATATTAAATTTATTAGCAAATATCATAGAACAAGCTAAGCGCGCAAATGTGCCTGTAGCTGTTTGTGGTGAGATGGCTGGGGATCCTGCGTTAACAAAGCTTTTGCTTGCATTGGGTTTGACTGATTTTTCGATGCACTTCAGCCAGTTGCTGCTGGTTAAGCGCGAGATTCTCAAGGCCAATGTAGGTTTATTAAAGGCACGTGTATCTAGAGTCTTGAGGGCTTATGAGCCCGAAGAGCAGGCAAAGGCTTTAGAGCGCTTGCTGTCTTAATCGCTTGGTGCGTTGCTAAGTACGTTGTTTAGTGTGAGGAGCCGCACACTAAACACTCTGCATTACGGCTAATGCGGATTTCATCTATTTGGGTCGTGCGACCATTCCATAGCAGCATGCGACCCACTAAGGTTTCTCCAAAACCAATTAGGACTTGTAGCGCTTGAGCTGCTTGCATAGCTCCAATAATACCCACCAATGGTGAGAAGACGCCCATGCTGGAGCAGCTGACTTCTTCAAACTGTTCACTTGGAGGAAAGATGCAGGCGTAGCATGGTGAGCTAGGATCGCGTGGATTAAAGACGCTGACTTGACCGTCAAACTGCAGAGCTGACCCTGAGACCAGTGGAATTTGATGTTTGACGCAAGCGGCATTAATTAAGTGTCTGGTTGAAAAGTTATCTGTGCAATCCAACACGACATGAACACTTGGGAGTAATTCATCTAATAACGAAGCAGTAGCCTTAGCTTGAATAGTTTCAATCTGAATGGTGGAATTGAGCCGCTGAAGAAAATCTTTCCCAGAGCTCACTTTACTTTTGCCGACGCTACTTTCAGCATGCATGATTTGGCGTTGCAAATTGGTGAGCTCTACATCGTCGTGATCTATTAGGGTAATGTGGCCTACGCCTGCTGCAGCTAGGTAGGGTGCTGCGGCACTACCCAAGCCGCCGGCACCTATAACTAATGCGTGTGCGCTTAGAAGCTTCTCTTGGCCGGAGACATCAATTTCCTCAAGCAGCAAGTGCCTTGAGTATCGAAGTAACTGCTCGTCATTCATGTGCCAGCCGCAGAGATTAAAAGATTATTCGAGTTTGGATGAAGAGCGCTTCACAGGCTGCCCATTAATAAAAGCCACTGCTTGGGAGAGCATAAAGTCATCAGCACTACCCAGTTCAGTAGGCTTCTTATTTTTTTCTTTCTCTTTTTCCTCAGGAGTCTTCTTGGCATTTTTTTCTTCAATGCGTTGCAACTCTTCGAGACGACGTTGTTCGCGGTCTTTAATTAGCTTGTCTTCAGCAGATTGCTTATTGCGTAGATGTTTTTCACTATCAATCTCGCGAGTAATTAATACGTCATCAGGATCGCCATCTTTATTTTGATCGACTGGAATATCTGGCTTAACACCAAAAGCTTGGATCGATTTTCCGCTCGGCGTGTAGTAATAAGCGGTAGTAATCTTCAGCGCAGAGTCATTGGTGAGGGGGCGAACAGTTTGCACTGAGCCTTTACCAAAGGTGGTTTTCCCAATAATGGTTGCGCGCTTATAGTCCTGAAGTGCGCCAGCCACAATTTCAGAGGCTGAGGCTGAGTATGCGTTTACCAAAACCACCATAGGCAATTTCTTAAACATGGCTGGGATGCCTGCTAAAGGATCGCCAGGCTCGTTGAGGCGATACATGGCTGGGGTGGCATTAAATACCTGTTTTGAATCCGCAGATTGACCCTTAGTAGACACAATGATCGCATCAGGTGGCAAGAATGCTGCAGCGACACCTACAGCGCCTTGTAATAGTCCGCCCCCATTGTTGCGAAGATCCAGAATGATGCCTTTGAGCTTTGGATCTTGATTAGCAATATCGGTCAATTTCTTAGCAAGATCGGGAACAGTACGCTCTTGAAAACTGGTGATCCTTACCCAAGCAATATCGTTGTCGAGAATTTTTGTTTTTACAGATTGAACTTTAATTTCTGCCCGAGTAATTGTTACTGGAAAGCTTCGTTCTTCACTTTTACGAAACACTGTCAAAGTAATTTTGGTTCCAGGAGTGCCACGCATGGTGCGCACTGCTTTATCTAAAGACATGCCGCGTACAGGTTTGTCATCAAGGCGCGTAATTAAGTCACCCGCCTGAAGGCCTGCGCGCGCAGCAGGGCTATCTTCAATAGGATTTAGTACTTTAACCACACCGTCTTCAGATGTAATTTCAATTCCGAGACCCGCAAATTTTCCAGAAGTCTGCTCTTGCATTTCTGAAAAGTCTTTTTTATCTAAGAAGGTGGAATGTGGATCAAGGCTACTCACCATGCCCTTCACTGCGTCTGTCAATAATTGCTTATCTTCAATAGGCTCAACGTACTCGCGCTTAATCTGGGCAAAGACATTAGACAGTGTACGCAGTTCGTCCAGGGGTAGCTGAGTGCTTTGCTGGGTAACTTGCTGCTGTGCAGTCGCAGAGAGCTGGATCGTTGCTGCCACACCGGCTATAAGACCAACGGCTATTAGGGCAAAGTTCTTTAGAAATTGGCGCATATCGCTTTTGCTTTAATCCAAATAAAAGTGTTGAATGGGTTTGAGGTTGTCGTCTAACTCGTAAACAAGAGGAATGCCATTAGGAACGTTTACTTCCATGATGGCTTCATCAGACATTTGGTCTAAATACTTAATTAATGAGCGGATGCTATTTCCATGTGCCACTAAGAGAACACGTTTGCCGGCTTTCAGCGCAGGAGCAATCGACTCATTCCACAGTGGCAACACACGCTCAACGTTATCTTTAAGGCACTCGCCCAATGGGATATCGGAGGTATTTAGTTTGGAGTAACGAGCATCATTTTTTGGGTTACGCTCATCTTCCATTTCGAGCAAGGGTGGACGCACGTCGTATGAGCGACGCCAAATATGAACTTGTTCATCGCCATACTTCGTTGCTGTCTCTGCTTTATTAAGGCCGGTTAGGGCACCATAGTGCCGCTCATTGAGACGCCAGCTATGAACTACTGGAAGCCACATTAAATCCATGGTGTCCTGAACATGCCAGAGGGTACGAATAGCGCGCCTCAAAACAGAGGTATAGGCGATATCGAATTCATAGCCAGCTTTACGCAGATTTTCGCCTGCTGCTAAGGCTTGTTCTGCCCCTTTGGGGGTTAAGTCAACATCCGCCCAGCCGGTGAAGCGGTTTTCAAGGTTCCAGGCGGATTCGCCATGACGAATAAGGACAAGTTGTTTCATAGAGCCATTCTATAATCCGGTGATGAACTTTCTCACTCAAATTGATAATTTAGCGCTAATTGCCCTTCTGATAGTTTCGGGCATAGCGCTTTTCCTACCCTCATTATCTACGCTTATTGGGGGAAAAGGCTTGTCCCCGACCGAAGCGACGATTTGGATTAATCGACGCAAAGCATATGTACTGGATTTGCGTTCGGAAGACGATTTCAAAGCAGGGCATCTTCCTGGCGCCAAATTTACTAATGCCGCTGGTTTAACGGCAGCCATTGAAAAGCTGAAGCTAGATCGCAAACATCCCGTAATCTTAGTTTGTGAAACGGGCGCCCAGTCACGCAAACTCCTCCCCGAAGCTCAGAAACTAGGATTTGCTGAGGTAGGCACTTTAGACGGCGGTGTTCAGGCTTGGACGGCAGCAGCTCTACCCTTGGTGAAGTAAGGAGAAATTGATGCCTTCAGTAACGATGTATAGCACTCAGGTTTGCCCATATTGCGTAATGGCAGAAAAGCTTTTGCTCAAAAAAGGTGTTACCAATTTAGAAAAGATTTTGATTGATCGCGATCCTACCCAACGTGAAATCATGATGACACGAACTGGTCGTCGCACGGTTCCTCAGATTTACATTGGCGAAACCCATGTTGGCGGCTATGACGACCTAGTTGCATTGGATCGCGCGGGAAATCTTGATCCTTTATTGGCTTAATACTTAATAGATTTAACATACAATGAAAGTTAGCAATGACTGAACAATCTTCTGCACCACAAGCAAGCACCGAACAAATTAAAGAACCTGGCTTTCGCATTCAGCGAATTTATCTAAAAGATTTATCGCTTGAGCAGCCAAATTCTCCCCAAATTTTATTGGTAGCATCTGAGCCACAAGTGCAGGTAGAGATTGATATTGCTGCCCTTCCTTTGGCCGAGGGAATCTTCGAGGTGGCCTTAAGCTCTACCGTGACTGCCAAGGTTGATTCAAAAGTATTATTCTTAGTCGAAGCAAAACAAGCGGGCATTTTTGAATTTAGCAATATTCCTGCTGAGCAAGTTGATCCAATGCTTGGCATTACTTGCCCAACGATTTTGTATCCTTACCTGCGTGCAAATATCGCTGACATTATTAGCCGTGCAGGCTTCCAGCCGATTCATTTGAATGATATTAATTTCCACGGTATGTATGAGCATCGTTTGATGCAGGCTCAACAAGAAGCATCAGCAAGCGAAAGCGGATCCGCTGATGAGAGCAAGATTATCCTTCCTCATTAAGTCTTAATAGCGAGCCCACAGATCATGAAAGTGACACTGCTTGGCGCTGGCGCTTGGGGAACGGCGATGGCGGCACAAGCCGCTCGCCACCTCCAGGAGGGTGATGTTTGTATATGGTCACGCAGTAAACAGCAACTAGCAGATATTCAAGAGAGCGGTGAAAATCACGCTTATCTTTCGGGGATTAAGTTGCCTGAAAAACTCAAGTTTGAAGACAACTTTTCTTTAGCAATTAAAAGACTTTCTAGTAATGACTTGTTGGTTATTGCGACGCCGATGTCAGGGCTTGCAGAAACAATTGCACAAGTTTTAAAGATTGCCGAGCATCCTCTCAACATCATTTGGTTGTGCAAGGGCTTAGAGCCAAATACCGCATTACTACCACATCAAGTTGTGGCGCGTGAAAACGAAACCCATTCTCATGGGATAACGCATTCGTATGGTGCTTTATCTGGCCCAAGTTTTGCTCGTGAGGTTGGAGCAGGCATGCCTTGTGCTTTAACAATTGCGAGTAAATCTACAAAACTTTGTGAGACGGTTCAGGCGGCTTTTCATCACGGCAATATGCGTGTGTATTCAAGCGATGATTTGATTGGTGTGGAGTTGGGTGGCGCCATTAAGAATGTCTTGGCGATTGCCGCAGGTATTGGTGATGGCTTGGACTTAGGTCTTAATGCTCGCGCCGCTGTTCTTACACGTGGCTTGGCAGAAATGATGCGCCTAGTAAAGGCTGCGGGTGGTAAATCTGAAACGTGTATGGGTTTAACGGGTGTTGGAGATTTGATCTTGACTGCTACCGGAGACCTATCTCGCAATCGTCGTGTAGGTCTTGAGCTTGCTGCTGGTAAATCTTTGCCTGAAATTCTTGCGGGTCTTGGCCATGTTGCCGAGGGGGTGCTTTGTGCTGCTGCAGTTGGAGATTTAGCGGGGCGCTTAGGAGTCGAGATGCCTATTACCGCCATGATGGGCGAGGTACTATCAGCTAAATTGAAGCCCCATGATGCTGTTAAAAAGCTGATGGGGCGTGATCCTAAAATCGAATCGTAATCAATGCATTCGGTTTAGTTTGCTACTGCCCACCCGCAAGGCCATTTTGGCGCCATGCTTCATACACAACAATCGCCACAGTATTTGATAAATTCAAGCTCCGGCTGCTATCTTGCATCGACAGACGCATACGATTTTCTGCTGGTATGGAGTCTCTTACTTCATCCGTAATACCTTTAGTCTCGGAGCCAAATACAAAGTAATCCTCTGGGGAGTATTTGCCCTCATGAAACTTTCCTGAGCCCTTGGTGGTTAATGCAAAGAGATGTTGAGAATCAGGTTGTTCATCTTTTAAAAACTGGACCCAATTTTTGTGGACTTTCACTCTTGCAAACTCGTGATAGTCCAAACCGGCTCTGCGCAGCTTCGCATCTTCCATCGGAAAACCGAGAGGCTCAATTAAATGTAGCTTAGCCCCTGTATTGGCGCATAGGCGAATGATGTTGCCTGTATTGGGCGGAATTTCTGGTTCGAATAAAACAATATTAAACATGTGACACTCTTTAAATTGGTCGCATCGCCCTGAGTAACACCCAATTGATTACGCGAGATACGCCATTGTCCTTCAGAATGCGCGCAATTTCATTAAGCGTTGCGCCACTGGTCATTACATCGTCAAAAATAATAATGGTCTTATTTTGCAGCTTCTCAATGGAATTCGGATCCACATAAAACATTCCTTGAATGGCTAGATGGCGATTGCTTAGCGTGCTTCCTGCTTGGCGCTCAAAATAATGATGACGCCGGAGTACGTAGGGTGATTTTTGAATATATTTTCCGCAGCGTATCCGTTTAGCAATTTCCCAGCTTTGATTAAAGCCACGCTGCGCTAACTTTTGAATGCTGAGTGGAACTGGTAGCAAATAATCTGCGGAAATATCTTGCTGCTCTGGGTCGATAAGTAGGTTCCATGTGTTGCCAAGAGCATTGGCAAATGCAATACGTTTTTGGTACTTCAAATCATGTAGCGGTTTTTGTAACAATCCATCATAGCGATCTAAACAGTAGGTTTCATCAAAATGAGGCTGATTAGTTTGACACGGAGCGCAACGCTGTTGAACCAATTCAGAGGCCTGAAGTGCAATGCCACATTGGTAGCAACATTGATAGTTAAACAAAGCGTCATTTTTTAATGAGATGAGACACTTATTGCAAATTGAGAATTTTTGAAACTTCTGACAAGTAATGCATGCGGTTGGCAAAAGATGCTCGCAAATGGTTTGAAAAATGTTCTCTGGAAATCGCATGGGGCGCTGAGTATACTGAGCCTATGACCCAGCCCATCAGATGGTTACAGGATGAAATTGCAGATCGTATGCTGCAAAAATTAGACATTGTTAAGCTCGATGTAAAAGATATCTTGGTCGTGCCAGATTTTGCTGGCAAACATTTAGGCATGCTTGCTCAGCGTTTCCCAAAAGCGCGTACTTTTAGCATTACCGAAGCAGGTGTTTCGGGTTTGCAAATGTGGCGCGCTAAAGCGCTGAGTAATTGGCGATCTTTATTTGCCAGTAATGCCAGTCCTTTGGAAGACTTCACCTCATCTGGAAGATTTGATATTCCAGATAATTCTGTTGATTTAGTTTTTAGCGATCTTTTGTTACAGGATTTACCCGACCCGAAACATTTCCTTCAGGAGTGTTGGCGCGTCCTGCGCGAAGGCGGTTTAATTACATTTAGTTATTTAGGGCCAGACACTGGAAAAGAGTTGCGCTCGCTGGAGCTTTCTGGGTTAAAGCACAAGAGCTTATTGAGTCCTTGGGATATGCACGATATGGGTGATGCATTACTGGGGGAGCGCTTTTCTGACCCGGTAATGGATATGGAGTATTTAACCCTGGACTATGAGATGCCCGAGCTATTGCTTGCAGATGTTAGCGCTCTGAAATTGACGCATACGAACCCTCTTGAACTTCCTCAAATGCATGTTTTGCCACAAAAACTGACATTAGAGGTGGTTTATGGGCACGCTTGGGCTCTCGGAAAGCACCTCGCAAAGGCGAGGGACAACGTCGCCTACATTGATCTAAATCAAATTGGGCGCAAGACTAGGTCAGATTCTGCTTAAGTGTAAGCGCTTACTATCATTTAAACCTTCACCAAGATTGGATCAAGCTGGGTTAACCCTGTTTGTTGTTGCGCCTAATTAACCCTATAATCACGGCAGTAAGTATTAGCTTCAGATCGTTTTTTGGGCATTCTGTGGCATTTTTGCTGCTTTGCTCACGACAATAAACAGAGAATAAGATGAATTTATTTGGAAAAGTCACTAGGGCTTCGCTCTATTTCGCAGTAGCTTTTGGCACTGCTTTTGCTCATGCAGCAGAGAATATGCCTGGTGGCCCAGCTGTTAATCAGCTGAACTTTGCGCCTCCAGCTACCAAAATTATGCAAGAGATCCATTGGTTGCATTGGATGATGTTGGTAATTTGCGCATTGATTTTTGTGGGCGTTTTTGGAGTGATGTTTTATTCCATCTTGAAACACCGCAAATCATTAGGCCATAAATCAGCCTCTTTCCACGAGAGCACAACTGTTGAAATTATTTGGACAGTGATTCCATTGCTCATCGTGATCGGAATGGCATTGCCTGCAACAAAAACTGTTGTGGCAATGAAAGATACTACTAACTCTGATATCACTATTAAGACCACTGGTTATCAGTGGAAGTGGGGTTACGACTACATCAAAGGTGAGGGTGAAGGCATTAGCTTCTTATCAACCTTATCTACCCCCCGTGAAGCAATCAATAACTTGGCACCTAAATCAAATACCTATTTGATGGAAGTTGACAATGAAATGGTTGTTCCTGTTGGCAAAAAAATTCGCTTGATCACAACTGCTAATGACGTGATTCACGCATGGACTATTCCAGCGTTTGGCGTCAAGCAAGATGCGATCCCTGGTTTCGTACGCGACACTTGGTTCAGAGCCGACAAGATTGGTACATTCCGCGGTCAGTGCTCAGAGCTTTGTGGTGCTGAACATGCCTTTATGCCTATCGTTGTAAGAGTAGTTTCGCAAGAGGACTACACCAAGTGGGTAGAAGAGAAAAAGAAAGAAATGGGCGCTGGTGGCGATGATCCATCTAAGGTTTACACCTTGGATGAGCAAAAAGAACGTGGCGCTAAAGTGTATGCAGCGAACTGTGCAGCTTGCCATCAACCAAACGGTAAAGGCGCAGGCGCATTCCCAGCATTGGATGGCAGCAAAGTTGTTAACGGTCCTAAAGCAGGTCAGTACAACATTTTGTTGAACGGTAAAAATGCTATGCCGAAATGGGCTGGCGTAATTTCTGATGGCGATATCGCTGCCGTTATTACTTATACCCGTAATTCATGGGGTAATAAAACGGGTGAAGTAATTCAGACCCAAGAGATTATTACTGCGCGCGGCGGCAAGTAATTCAGATTAACAAATACAGATAAAACGAAACCGGAGTAATCCATGAGCACAGTCTCTACTACCCACGATCACGCACACGATCACGCGCATGATGATCACACGCCACACGGATGGCGTCGTTGGTTGTTCGCAACTAACCACAAAGACATCGGTACGATGTATTTGATCTTCTCATTTGTCAGCTTATTGGCTGGTGGTGTGATGGCCTTAGGAATTCGATTGGAATTATTCCAACCAGGCCTTCAGTTCTTCCGCCCTGAGTTCTTTAATCAGCTGACAACTATGCATGGACTGGTGATGGTGTTCGGCGCGATCATGCCGGCATTCGTTGGTTTTGCTAACTGGATGGTGCCTTTGCAAATTGGTGCGTCTGATATGGCATTTGCTCGTATGAACAACTTTAGCTTCTGGATTCTGCCAGTGGCTGCAACCTTGTTGTTGAGCTCATTCCTTGTCCCTGGCGGCGCTCCAGCAGGCGGTTGGACTATTTATGCTCCATTGACCTCACAAATGGGGCCTGGTATGGACATGGCTATTTTTGCCCTCCATTTATTGGGTGCTTCTTCCATCATGGGTTCGATCAACATCATCGTAACCATTTTGAATATGCGCGCTCCTGGCATGACTTTGATGAAGATGCCAATGTTCTGCTGGACTTGGTTGATTACTGCATATTTATTGATTGCTGTGATGCCTGTATTGGCTGGCGCAATTACGATGGTTCTTACTGATCGTCACTTTGGTACTTCTTTCTTCTCCGCTGTTGGCGGTGGTGACCCAATCATGTTCCAGCATATTTTCTGGTTCTTTGGTCACCCAGAGGTTTACATCATGATTCTTCCTGCATTCGGAATCGTCAGTGAAATCATCCCAACCTTCTCAAGAAAAACATTGTTTGGTTACAGCTCAATGGTTTATGCAACAGCATCTATTGCGATCTTGTCATTCATTGTTTGGGCTCACCATATGTTTGCAACTGGTATGCCAGTAACAGGTCAATTGTTCTTCATGTATGCAACGATGTTGATCGCTGTACCAACTGGCGTGAAGATCTTTAACTGGGTTGCAACAATGTGGAAAGGTTCAATGACCTTTGAAACTCCAATGTTGTGGGCTATCGGCTTCATCTTCGTATTTACGATGGGTGGCTTTACCGGTTTGATTCTAGCCATGGCGCCAATTGATATTGGGGTGCAAGATACTTACTATGTTGTAGCTCACTTCCACTATGTGTTGGTAGCAGGCTCATTGTTTGCAATGTTTGCTGGCTTCTACTACTGGTGCCCTAAGTGGACAGGTTATATGGCTAATGAAACTCGCGGCAAGATCCATTTCTGGACTTCCATGATTTTCTTTAATATCACTTTCTTCCCAATGCACTTCTTGGGCTTAGCAGGTATGCCACGTCGCTACGCTGACTACCCAACCCAGTTTGCTGATTTCAATATGGTTGCTTCAATCGGCGCATTGGGCTTTGGCCTGTCGCAGGTCTATTTCTTGTTCTTCGTTGTGCTTCCTGCATATCGCGGTCAAGGTGAAAAAGCACCGATGAAGCCATGGGATGGAGCAAAAGGTCTTGAGTGGACAGTACCTTCACCAGCGCCACATCACACTTTTGAAACTCCACCTAGTGCCGAGCAAATGCGTGAAGCAGGAATTTAAGCCTTCAGAGAAGCAAGCCCTTGCTGCGAATAATCGCAGGATGGGCTTTATTCTTTTGACTGTCGTAGTGACATTTTTTATTGGTATTGTGATTAAACGGAGTATGTTGGGTTAATCCTGCGATGACGATGGTTTCAACTCAATCACTGAATCGCCAAATTTTATTAAAGCTCTTAATTGCAGCGGTAATGATGTTTGGCTTTGGTTACGCTTTAGTTCCGATGTACAAGGCCTTGTGTGAGGTCACTGGAATTAATGTGGTGACAAGTAAGAATGATTATGGTGTCAGAGCCTTTAGCCCTAACAAGGTAGGCAATACCCAGGTTAACTATGCTCGTACAGTGACCATTGAGTTTGATTCGAATAGTCGTGGTCCGTTTACATTTAAGCCGGTGAAGAATTTTTTAGAAGTGCATCCGGGTGAAATGACTGAGATTGTTTATGAAGTCACCAATAATCTTGGGCGGACTGTGCGTGCACAGGCAATACCAAGTTATGCGCCAAAGAGTGCAACAGAGTTTTTTACGAAATTAGAGTGTTTTTGTTTTCAGGAACAAACACTAGCAGCAAATGAAACAAAAAAGATGCCGGTAGTCTTTGTGATTGATGCAGGTTTGCCGGATGATGTAAAAACAATTACTTTGTCATATACCTTCTTTGAGTTGGGCTTGGGTGGTACACCACCGGCTCCTAAATCGAAAGTGGTTTCATGAAAAAGAAAAGTAGTTTTATGCAGTCTATGAAAGCCGTGATGTGGGGCTTTTTGGGTGTGCGTAAGAAAGCAGGTTTGCAGGAAGATGTTGCTTCATTAAGTTTTGTGCACATTATCATTGCAGGAGTTATTGGCGCCTTGATTTTTATGGGCGTCCTTCTGTTGATAGTGAAAGTAGTTGTGTCCCATTGATTATTTTTTGATTGAATAGAGA
Organism: Polynucleobacter sp. UB-Tiil-W10; assembly: GCF_018881605.1. GTDB lineage: Bacteria > Pseudomonadota > Gammaproteobacteria > Burkholderiales > Burkholderiaceae > Polynucleobacter. The sequence goes on along the minus strand of NZ_JACVPZ010000001.1, from coordinate 717,796 downwards.
GAATAAGATGTCATCCAATTCAACCCCATACTATTTCGTCCCTGGACTATCTAGACATCCAGCAATGGCCGCATTTGGCTTAATTGCTTTTGCCTTTGGTATTTCTGGGTGGGTAAATCATGCGTCTTGGGGTGGCCCCTTGACCCTTGCAGGTGTGGCATGGGTTCTGTATGTGCTTTATAACTGGTTCGGCGACACGATTGCAGAGTCCAATGCTGGTAAGAATGGTGTCAACGTAGACATTTCTTATCGCTGGTCGATGGCCTGGTTCATCTTCTCTGAAATCATGTTCTTCGGCGCTTTCTTTGCGGCCCTCTTCTATGCGCGCAATATAGCAATGCCTTGGATGGGTGATGTTGAGAGCAAATTGATTTGGCCTAATTTCCAGGCTGTTTGGCCAAATGATGGCCCTGCTGGTTTGGTTGAGAAATTTACAACCATGGGTCCTTGGCCAATTCCAACCATTAATACATTGTTGCTGTTGAGCTCTGGTGTGACGATTACTATTGCTCACCATGCATTAGTAGAAAATCATATGAAAAAAGCTATCATTGGCTTGGCTGCAACTGTAGGCTTGGGTGCGGTCTTCTTGGGTTTCCAGGTTTATGAGTACTACCATGCGTACCATGCTTTGAACTTGAAGCTGACTTCAGGTATCTATGGCTCTACATTCTTCATGTTGACTGGCTTCCATGGCTTCCACGTGTTCCTTGGTGGCACCATGTTGGCGATTGTGTTGCGTCGTATGATTCGTGGCGACTTTACTTCTAAGCATCATTTTGCATTTGAGGGCGCTGCTTGGTACTGGCACTTCGTTGACGTAGTCTGGCTAGGACTTTACATCGCTGTTTACTGGATGTAATTCAATAAAAATCGGGGCTTAAAGCCCCGATTTGTTTTTAAGTGCTCGTTTATGGGTGCACTTTTTAATTGGTGCCTACTTTAATTCCGGTAGCTTCAATCAGGCCAAAATAGTGGGCCAGGAGAATTCCCAGAAACAAGGCGATAGACAAGCCAATACGCAGCATGAGCGAGTGAACCATTCGCGAGCTATTGCCCCTATCTTTCATCATGTAATACAAGGCTGATCCTAAGCTAAAAACAATCATTAGTAGGACAATCGGAATAAGCCACTTCATCTCAAATCCTTATTTTTAAATCTCTTGAATAGTCTTTTTACTGCCCTCATTGCTAAGCGCATAGTTGCTACTGTATCAGCCTTGCTGGTCGTTGCTATCGGCTGCAGCGCTGGTATTTGGCAGCTAAGCAGGGCCGAGACCAAAATTGCTTTGGCAGCCAATTTACTGGCTAGGCAAAAGATGCCTATCTTGAGCGCAAATGCAGGTCCTTTGACCTTAGAAGAGGCAAGTGAGCGCCGCATGATTGCTCGTGGACAATATATTCCAGAGTCAGCTATTTGGTTGGATAACCGACCAAGACCTATTCCTCCAGGCGGTAGCACTACAGCGCAGTCTGGTTTTTACCTCATGATGCCCTTAAGGCTTGAGGGGAAGGATGGGATTCTTTGGGTAAACCGAGGTTGGGCACCTCGCAATAACGAAAATCGTGAGACTTTACCGCCCGTGCAAACACCAAATAAGGTGGTCAATATTGAAGGCATTGTATTTGCTCATCCTGGCAGGGTATTTGAGTTGGGTAGTAAAAAGATCGCCGAAGCTGTCAGCGGACCAAGGATCGAGCAAAACTTTGATTTAACGGCTGAAGGTAAGCTGCATAGTTGGAATCAAGCCCCCTTTATTTTGCGTGAGGTAGAGGTTGGCACAGAGGATGGCTTGCTGCGTGATTGGGCGCCACTGACAAGCGGAGTCGATCGCCATTATGCTTATGCATTCCAGTGGTTTGCCTTAGCTTTTGCTGGATTTTTATTTTGGTTGGTAACTGGTCTGCGGCAATTTAAACGGCGGGGTTTTGTGAATGGGGATCAAGGGTGAGTGATAAAGAGTTATTAATTCCAGCGTCACAGATAGATACATCTGCTATTAATGCGCGCACGCGTCGCGGCCGCATTCAGATGCTGTTGTTATTGCTCGCTTGCGCCTCTCCGGTTATCGCCTCATATTTTGCCTATTACGTTATTAAGCCGGAGGGCGGTAAAACGAATTTGGGCACGCTCGTTTATCCAGCGCAAGAATTTAATGCCGCGTGGCTTGATGTGCCGGTCAAAGGCAAGTGGACTCTTTTAATTGCTCGTCCAGCAGGTGAGTGCCAAATTAAAGATGAGAAATGTATTGAGGCATTATTTCTGATGCGTCAAACAAGAGTGGCTATGGGTAGAGAAAGCGGACGCTTGCAACTGGTCTGGGTCAATACAGATGGCAAACTTGTTGATCCTGAAGTTACCAAGGTTTATGACGAGAAAGTAGCCGGCCTCAAGATAGTGGACCTGCCAGCGGATCTGAAGGCCAAGGCTGAATTTGAGGCTTGGCTAAACAAAGAAGGTGCCGGCCAACAGATTCAATTGATTGATCCGAGCCCAGCAAAGATGATGTATTTCCCTGTGACAAATTCTCCTAAAGAATTCTCGAGCATGAAGAAGGATCTCGAAAAACTCTTAAAGTTAAATCACAAGGGTGAGAATTTGTAATGCCAGGCGTGATTTTGTTTCTAGAGTTAGCGGCTATCGCATTGGTTTTTGCAGGCCTACCGCTACTTTATGTTTGGAGAAAGCCAGGCTATGACTATTTCCAAAAACTGAATTGGATATTGGTCTTCATGACTTTTGATCTGATTGTGTTTGGTGCGTTTACGCGCCTCACGGATTCCGGGTTAGGTTGTCCCGATTGGCCTGGATGCTATGGAACTTCCAATCCCTTTCATGCCCTTGGAGACATTCGGTACGCTGAAAGTGCTTGGCCTACAGGCCCTGTGACAGTCATAAAGGCTTGGATTGAGATGATTCACCGCTATTTAGCGATGACGGTGGGTGCATTGATTTTGGTACAAGTGGCTATTGCATTTACCAAGCTGAAATCTTTAGGCAAGAATCCCCTGCTTGGTAGCATTGGCTTGCTTTTATTGGTCTGTATTCAAGGTGCGTTTGGCGCTTGGACAGTCACCCTCAAGTTACAGCCGATTATCGTTACTATTCATTTGATGTTGGCTTTAGTCTTGCTTGCTTGTTTAACGGTCTATGCGCAGCAATCATGGGAGAGCAAGTCTTCTGCTGTTCGCTCAATTCGAATCCGACCACTGTCTGCACAACTTCTTTCTCTTTCTTTCATCGTTTTATTCGTTCAGATTTTCTTGGGCGCATGGGTAAGTACTAATTACGCCGTCTTGGCATGCCCAGACTTTCCGACTTGTTTGGGAAGCGCTTGGCCTGAGACCAATTGGATTGAGGGTTTTACTCTTTGGCGGCAATTGGGTCTAAATGCTCAGGGAGAATTTATCTCTCCAATCGCTCTGCAAACTATTCATTGGGCACATCGGCTATTTGCAATACTGGTATTGGGGGTGCTTGGTACTTTAGGGTTGAAGGCTCTGCAGCTTGCAACACCGGTCTTATCGAGCCTTAGTCAGGTGGCTAAGCTTTTGCTGGGCGTGCTTTCCTTGCAGGTAATTACTGGCATTTCTAATGTGGTGTTTCAGTGGCCCCTATTTGCTGCTTTATTGCACACTGCTGGGTCTGCCGCTTTGGTATTCTGTTTAGTCAGAATGAGTTATTGGGCATCTTGGAAGCCTTTCATTCAAAAGAAGATGGCATAAATATGAGTTCTCCTCAAGCAAACGCACCGGTAGCTATGCCACGTTGGCGTCAATATTGGGTTTTAACCAAACCAAGAGTGACTCAGCTTGCCGTTTTTTGTGCGGTCATTGGAATGTTCTTGGCAACACCTGGGATGGTTCCCTACCCAGTGCTCTTTGGCGGCATCGTCGGTATTTGGCTGTTAGCTGGCGCAGCATTTGCGGTGAACTGTTTAATTGAACAGGCTGTTGATGCAAAGATGAAGCGCACTGCTTGGCGCCCATCTGCTACAGGCGAAGTCACACCATTTCATATTATTGTTTTCTCAATTGTTCTGGGGTCGCTCGGAATGATTATTTTGTGGAATTTCTGCAATCCTTTAACGATGTGGCTAACACTTGCTACCTTTGTTGGGTATGCAGTAATTTATACGTGGCTACTAAAACCTGCCACACCCCAGAACATTGTGATTGGTGGTTTATCTGGTGCTATGCCACCAGCACTAGGTTGGGCAGCAGTAACCAACACGCTTTCTGCAGAGGCCTGGCTTTTGGTTTTGATTATTTTTGTGTGGACCCCTCCACATTTCTGGGCATTGGCTTTATATCGTCGTGATGACTATGCTCAATCGGGCTTACCGATGCTACCTGTAACGCACGGGGAGCGCTTTACGCTACTCAATATGGTGCTTTATACCTTGATATTAATTGCAGCTACTTTGCTGCCCTACATCTACGGGATGAGCGGTGTTGTCTATTTAGTAGCGGCAATTATTCTGGGTTTATTGTTCTTGGCTTATGTGGTTGCGCTATTTATTTCATATAGTGACGCTTTGGCCAAAAAGACCTTCCGCTTTTCCATTACCTATCTTTCTCTACTCTTTGCGGCACTCTTGATAGACCATTATTTCCTCTGAGATTAATATGAATTTTCTGCGCATTTGCTTTCTAGCAATTCTTTGTTTTGTATTGACTGCTTGCAGCCCAAAGCCAGAGTTTAAAAATATTGATATCACAGGCAGTACAGCCTTTGGTAAAGACTTTAGCTTGCTTGATCCCGATGGTAAGGTAAGGACCTTGGCGGACTTTAAGGGTAAGGTTGTGGTGATGTTCTTTGGTTACACCCAGTGTCCTGATATCTGCCCAACAACATTGACGGAGATGCAACAAGTCATGACCCTTCTTGGCCCTCAGTCAGATAAGGTGCAGGTACTTTTTGTCACGGTGGATCCAGAGCGCGATACTGCAGAGATTCTCAAGCAGTACGTTCCTGCATTTGATCCCCGTTTCCTGGGCTTGCGCCCCGCAGATGAAGCCGCCTTGGAGAAGGTGACTAAGGACTTTAAGATTTATTACAAGAAGGTGCCCGGGACTAAACCAGGCTCGTACACAATGGATCACACAGCAGGAAGCTACGCATTTGATCCCGATGGTCACTTACGTTTATATATTAAGCACGCTCAAGGCCCAGAGATCTTGGCGCATGACTTAAAGGAATTGCTGAAGTAAAAAGAGTAAGCAGTTTGTTGCTCGCGCTGCTTAGGCTGCCTGCAACAAGCCGCGCATCTTTTTGAGAGCGGCAGTTTCAATTTGGCGAACGCGTTCTGCTGAGATGCCATATTCACTAGCTAGATCATGCAATGTCTTTGTACCATTGCCTTCAGCATCCATCGCCAACCAACGAGATTGCACGATATTCCGGCTTCGCTCATCTAAGGCCATAAGCGCTTGGTCTAACTTAGGACCTTGAAGTGCATCTGCCTCAGCGCTGGCAATACGCGCGGTGGGTTCTTGAGAGCTATCTGCTAGCCATTGAATGGGGGCGTAAGCAGACTCATCATCACTATCATCACCTTCAAGTGCAACGTCTCCACCAGCAAGGCGCATTTCCATTTCTTTAACGTCAGAACCTTTGACATCAAGTGCTTTAGCTAGAGCGTCTATTTCACTTGGAGTAAGTGCACTCAAAGTAGGTTTGTTGCTACGTAAATTAAAGAACAGCTTACGTTGAGCTTTAGTTGTTGCAGTTTTTACTAGACGCCAATTCTTAAGAATGTATTCATGAATCTCTGCTTTGATCCAATGAATTGCATAAGACACTAAACGGGCACCATTGTTTGGATCATAGCGTTTCACGGCTTTCATCAAGCCAATATTGCCTTCTTGAATTAGGTCGGCATGCGGAATACCGTAACCAAGGTATTGACGAGCAACAGATACCACCAGGCGTAAATGTGAGAGCACTAAAGTTTTAGCGGCATCTACATTTTCTGTGCGGCGAAACTCCTGCGCAAGATGTAACTCTTCCGCAGCGCTGAGCATCGGTACGCGATTAACGTACGCAATGTATGAATCGAGTGTGCCAACCCCAAGAGTTGGCAGCATTGGAAATGCAGACGCCGCCGCAGTCTGCGCGACTGGCAGCGTTTGCAATTTCGGTTTGTCAGATTTCTTTTGAACCATTTTTCTTATAAATATGAGGTGTTAATAGACTTCTATTTTAGCACTCTTATCAAGAGAGTGCTAATGGATTTTAGGGTCTATAACCTATTGATTTAATTGAATAATTCAGAGGAATATTGCCTTGCCGTAAAGGGGACTAAATCATCAATCCCTTCACCCTTACCTAGAGCTAAAACAGCAGGTTTTGGACCATCTTGTAAGGTATGAGCTAGGGCGCAGATCACTCCACCCTTGGCAGTGCCATCCAGCTTGGTAACAATGATTCCAGTCAGGCCAAGAGCAGCATGAAAGGCCTTTACTTGGCTTAAGCCGTTTTGCCCTGTATTGCCATCTAAGACTAAAAGCGTGTGATGAGGTGCCCCTGGAAGTGCTTTACCAATGACGCGCTTTACCTTCTTGAGCTCTTCCATGAGATTGTCTTGGGTAGCAAGACGACCTGCGGTATCGATGATAAGGATGTCATTCTTGCGAGAGATGGCAGCATGGATCGCATCGTGCGCAACAGCAGCAGCATCACCACCTTCTTGGGTGATGACATCAACTTGATTGCGTCCACCCCATTCCTGCAGTTGGTTGCGAGCTGCAGCTCTGAAGGTGTCGCCAGCCGCCAAAAGCACCGATTTGCCTTGAGACTGAAAGAGTTGGCAGAGTTTCCCAATAGTCGTGGTCTTGCCGGCACCATTTACCCCTACAACCAACCATACCTCTGGGGTATTAGGCTTTTGGCTTGCAAACAGCGGGTTTGGCGACGGTTCAATAGCAGCCAGTAATGAGCCGACTTCTTGAATGAGGAGTGCTTGCAATTCTTCTGGGCTAGAGGCCTTCTCAGACTTTGCAGCCTTTCGGAGCTTGTTCATTAATTGTTCGGTCGTGGGTAGACCCACATCACTTTGAATGAGCGATTCTTCTAGAGTTTCAAACCAAGTCTCATCAACCTTGCTTGATTTGAAAAGGGATCCGAGGGTTTTACGTAAGCCGAACATAATCGATACAATTTAAACCTTGCATCTTATCAATTTAATTCTTGGGAAATGGTGATTTAGCAGATGCTTTCCAATTTACTCCGAATTTCCTTTCTATTCTTCGCATTTACTCAGCTTGCTTGGGCTGCCGGCCCTAGCTCAGGGGATACCCATGAATATCAGTTGAGTAATGGACTCAAATTGATTGTGAGGGAAGATCATCGCGCACCCACGGTAGCTCATATGGTTTGGTATCGAGCCGGCTCAATGGATGAAGTAAATGGTAAGACTGGGGTTGCGCATGTCCTTGAACACATGATGTTTAAAGGCACCGATAAAGTCAAGGCGGGCGAATTCTCCCGCTTAGTAGCCGCCGTTGGCGGGCGTGAAAATGCATTTACCTCGCGCGATTACACCGCTTACTTTCAGCAAATTGAAAAATCAAAACTAGAAGATGTCATTAAGCTAGAAGCAGATCGTATGTCTAACCTCAATTTTGATGATGCGGAGTTCTTAAAAGAAATTCAAGTCATCATTGAAGAGCGACGTTTACGAACAGAAGACAATCCAAGTAGTTTGCTCAATGAATCATTAATGGCAACTGCTTATATGAGTTCTCCATATCGCCACCCAGTCATTGGCTGGATGAATGATTTGCAGAATATGAAAGCATCAGATGCGCGAGATTGGTATCGCAGTTGGTATGCGCCAAATAACGCAACAGTAGTGATCACCGGCGATGTGGATGCAAAAATAGTTTTAGGCTTGGTAGAAAAATATTATGGCGTAGCCAGTGCTCATGAATTACCAGTTCGCAAGCCACAAATTGAGCCGCCCCAAAAAGGTATTAAGCAGACTCAGGTTAAGGCGCCGGCTGATAGTGCCCAACTGTCTATGGCTTGGAAGGTGCCCCGTTTAGAGCCTGGGAAGCTGGATGAGCCTGAGCCCTATGCGCTAGAGCTCCTGACGGCAGTGCTCGATGGCTATGACAATGCACGCTTAAATCGCGTCCTCGTTAAACAGGAAAAGGTAGTCAATGATGTTGGCGTGGGATACGACATGATCTCTCGTGGTCCTGAGCTATTTCTGATTGGTACAACGATGGCCAAGGGAAAAACAGTTGCGCAGGCTCAGGCAAGTATTCGCAAGGCGCTTGATGAATTGAAGCAAAAAGGAATTTTAGAGTCTGAGCTCAAGAGAATTAAGGTGCGCATTCTGTCTGAGCAAATCTATAAACGCGACTCTATTTTTGGTCAGGCAATGGAAATTGGCAGTACTGACATGGCGGGATTTTCTTGGAAAGACATTGATTACATGCTGGAGAAAATGCAAACTATTACGCCTGAGCAAGTTCAGGCGGTAGCAAAAAAATATCTGGTTGATGATGGCTTAACGATTGCCGTATTAGACCCGCAGGCTCGCCAAGCTGTGGGTAAGGAGGGTAAATAATGAATCTCATTATTAAGAGTATTTCATTCTGCCTCTTTGCTTTTAGCTTTCTTGGAAACGCACATGCCATTTTGCCTATCGAGAAGTTAGATTCTTATAAAGGCGCCAAAGCCTATTTGGTTCAAACTAAAGCCTTGCCTATGCTAGATATTGAGGTCAGCATTGATGCTGGCGATCTCTATGACCCTGCTGGTAAGAGCGGTCTTGCCGATATGGCAGCAGGCTTGATGAATTATGGGGTAAAGAGTAATAAAGGCATCCTCACTGAGGCGCAAATTGCTGATGAAATTGCGGACTTAGGTGCGAATATTGGCTTGTCAGTAGGTGGTGAGCGCGCCATCTTGCGTATTCGCAGCCTGAGTAGAGAGGATTTACGCGATAGAGCCGTACAGCTAGCTTCGGCTATGTTGAGTGCGCCTACCTATGATCCAAAAATTGTTGAGCGTGAGAAGCAAAGGACAATTACTAGTTTGCTAGAGGCAGAAACAAAACCCGAGTTTGTTCTCGAGCGTCGTTTTAAAAAAGCAGTCTACGGCAACTATCCTTTAGCCAACCTGCCAACAGTGAAATCTATTGGCGCTGTAAATGCAAATGATTTACGAGAATTCCATCGACAGTTTTACCGTAGTGATCGCATGATTGTCAGTATTGTTGGTGATGTTGACCGCGCTCAAGCAAATGAAATAGTCCAGACTTTGTTAAAGCAGATTCCCCAATCAGGCCAAGCTATTGCGAAACTCCCTGAACTTGAGCCCTCTCCTATAGAGCCTTTGGTGCAGAGGGAAATTTACATTCCATTCGATTCACAACAAGCGCATATTGCGATGGGGATGACAGCGGTAGCCCGCAACAACCCTGATTACTTCCCTTTGCTCGTTGGCAACTACATTTTGGGTGGCGGCGGTTTTGTGTCTCGTTTGATGTCTGAGGTGCGAGAGAAGCGCGGCCTTGCCTATAGCGTGTTTAGTTACTTTGCACCCGGAAAAGAAAACGGTATTTTTCAGGCGGGCTTGCAAACCAAGAGTGACCAAGCTACGCTGGCTTTAGAGGTAATGAGCACAACGATCTCTCAATTTATCGCCGATGGGCCCACTCCGCCTGAACTGGTTGCTGCTAAAGCAAATCTAGTGAATGGTTATCCACTACGTATTGATAACAACCGCAAGTTACTGGATAACGTATCTTCAATCGCATGGAATGACTTGCCTCTGGATACGATGGACATATGGACTAAGCAAGTTGAGGCGGTTACTTTAGAGCAGGTAAATGCTGCATTCAAAAAATACCTTGCGATGGATCGCATGAAGATTGTTGTACTGGGAGCAAAAAAATAAATAAACCCATCAAGAATCTAAAAGCTGAGCTACCAAAGAAGGTTCGGATCATTGGCGGTAACTGGAGAAGTCGGTTATTAACCGTTCTGGATCTTCCCGGATTAAGGCCTACAACCGATCGTATCCGTGAAACTTTGTTTAATTGGTTGGGACAGGATTTAACGGGTTTGCGTTGCTTAGATCTTTTTGCGGGTACCGGCGCCTTAGGATTTGAAGCTGCCTCAAGGGGCGCCATCTTAGTAGTGTTGCTTGAGAAGGATAAAAAGGCTTGTGCAAATTTAAGTACTAATTTTTCTGCATTACAGTCATCTCCAGCCGCTGGGCAAGTAGAAATCTTGCAGCGAGATAGCCTTGAATTTTTGAAACAGCAGGCCGACCACTCTAGTAATTTAATTTTTATTGATCCTCCATTTCAGGATTCAAGCCTATTAGATCGTGCGGTAATTGAGGCTGGCAGGGTATGCGATGACTCCTCAGGCGGCGGTATTTATGTGGAATTTCCCTCTAGCCGCCTCCGTGAGGAGGTAGAAGCCCTACTGCCGGACTGGCATTGTGGAAAGTACTTAGAGGCCGGTCAAGTAAAAGCCTGTCTATTTCGGAGTGGAAGGGGCTAAACTCTTGCCTGTAGCCGATAAAGCCTTAGGAACGTTATGACAGTTGCTGTATACCCTGGAACATTTGATCCATTTACTCGTGGCCATGAGGATTTGGTGCGTCGCGCATCGAGCATTTTCAAAGAGTTGATTGTGGGCGTTGCGGATAGTCGTAGTAAGCGCCCATTCTTTAGTTTGGAAGAGCGCATTGATATTGCGAAGGAAGTGCTTGGTCACTACCCCAATGTGAAAGTCGTTGGCTTTACTGGTTTATTAAAAGATTTCGCACGTGAGCATAATGCGCGCGTGATTGTCCGCGGTTTGCGTGCGGTCTCCGATTTTGAATATGAGTTTCAAATGGCTGGCATGAACCGCTACTTGCTTCCGGATGTTGAAACTTTGTTCTTGACCCCATCCGATCAATATCAATTTATTTCTGGCACCTTTGTGCGTGAGATTGCTTCGATGGGTGGCGATGTAAGTAAATTTGTTTTTCCATCAGTGGAAAAATGGCTAGTCAAGAAAATTGCTTCTGGCACTCAGAATAAAGAGTGAGATTGGTAAGTAAACCATGGCTTTAATGATCACGGACGAATGCATCAACTGCGATGTGTGCGAACCGGAATGTCCGAATGATGCAATCTACATGGGTCTGGAGATTTATGAAATCAACCCTGATAAATGTACTGAATGCGTAGGTCACTATGATGCACCCCAGTGTCGCCAGGTATGCCCAGTGGACTGCATTCCATTTAATCCAGAGCACACTGAAACCCAAGACCAATTGATGGTGAAGTTCAAGCTTTTAACTGCCAATAAAAAGACTAAAACGGCTTAACTGAGCAGCTTAGTTCAGTACTTAGCCCTTGGAGTGCAGCTCCATCATGGCGGTTTGGGTGTCACCTTTTAAAAAGAGCGGCAATATTTGCAAGCCATTTTCAATGCTGGCATCGATGAGTTTTTGCTCGGCTAATTGTGGTCTACGTAATACGTAATCAGCAACATCCATAGGACGCCCATCACCCGCCAAATCTCTTGGGTGGCCAATGCCTAAACGTAAACGCCAATAATCAGGCGTACTTAAATGGGCTTGAATATCTTTTAGGCCATTATGGCCACCAGTACCGCCACCGAGTTTCAAGCGCGCAGTACCCGGCTTGAGATCAAGCTCATCTTGCACTACCAAAATATCTGCAGGAACTATTTTATGAAACCGGCACAGTGCTCCAACGGATTGCCCGCTGAGGTTCATGTAGGTGCTGGGCTTTAGTAAATAAAGATCTTCACCCTCCCATTTGGCTTTAGCCACTTTGCCATGAAAGCGCTTTTCAGATTCAAAGCGAGCGTTTAATTGTTTTGCTAGGGTGTCAATAAACCAGAAGCCAGCATTGTGCCGATCTGCTTCGTGTTCGTCTCCAGGGTTGCCTAGGCCAACAATTAATTTAGTCATGCTGAGAGTGTAAAGATATAACAGTATTTCGCCAAAAAGAATTCGAGCTTGAAGGGGCGGAAAAAAGAAAGCCCGCTTGCGCGGGCCTTCTTACAAAAGCGATTAAGCTAAATAATTAAGCTTTATCCTTTGCTGCATCGGCCGCAGGAGCTGCCGCAGCTGGTGCCGCAGGAGCTGCTTCAGTATCAGCAGATTTAACGGCAGGAATACGGGCGTTAGCAAGAACTGGGTTCTCTTGCTCAACATGCAATACCAAAGAAACGCCTTTTGGCAATGCAAGGTCTTTAGCGTGAATGCCATGACCAACTTCAATCTTAGACAAGTCCACCTCAATGAACTCTGGCAAGTCTGCTGGTAAGCATGAAACTTCGAGTTCAGTAAGGATGTGGCTAATAACAGCACCTTGCAATTTCACAGCAGCTGATGTGTCAGCATTTGTGAAGTGCAATGGAACGCGCATGTGAACTTTCTCAGTCGCGGATACGCGCTGGAAGTCAATGTGCAATACCAATGGCTTAAATGGATGCATTTGGTAATCGCGCAACAACACTTTTTGTGTCTTGCCATCAATTTCCAAATCCAAAATGGATGAGTGGAATGCTTCCTTGCGGAGAGCATGGAACAACGCGTTATGGTCTAGTTCGATGACCGAAACTGGATCTTTACTACCGTAAACGATTCCCGGAGTTTTTCCGGAATTGCGCAGACGGCGGCTCGCACCCGTTCCCTGTACGCTTCTTTCAAAGGCTACTACTTTCATGATTAATTCCCTAGTTAAGGTTAATTTCCGTTCGCGACCAAACAGAAAAGCCTTCGATTATATCGTGGGAAAGGACTTTTTTGCCTAAAAAAGCCTAAAAACTGCCAAAAACCGGGGTAAAACGTTGATTTTTGGCTTATTCGGCAAACATCGACATCACTGAATCACCTTTGCTAATGCGGGAAAGGGTTTCAGCGAGGATGGGGGCAACGCTCAATTGGCGAATTTTAGATACTTTCATTGCCTCTGGAGTCAGGGGAATGGTGTCAGTAACAACGAGCTCATCCAATTCGGAGGCAGCAATACGGGCTACAGCACCGCCCGAGAGCACGGCATGAGTACAGTAGGCGGTAACGCCCTTAGCACCACGCTCCTTAAGCGCTTCAGCAGCTTTACAGAGGGTTCCGCCGGTATCGATGATGTCATCCATGATGACGCAATGGCGACCTTCTACTTCGCCAATAAGGTGCATTACTTCGGATACGTTTGCCTTAGGGCGGCGTTTATCAATAATCGCCAAATCAGTGCCCAATTGCTTAGCCATTGCACGGGCGCGTACTACGCCGCCAATGTCTGGAGACACAATGATTAGGTCTTTTTTGGTTTTCTGCGCTTCTAGGTCTGCCAAAAGAACTGGAGAGGCATAGATGTTGTCTACGGGAATATCGAAGAAGCCCTGAATTTGATCGGCATGCAGGTCCATAGTTAAAACGCGCTCGATACCTGCAACTGACTGAAGCATATTGGCCACAATGCGAGCAGAAATGGCAACGCGCGCAGAACGCGGGCGGCGGTCTTGACGGGCATAACCGAAGTAAGGAATCACTGCGGTTATGCGACTTGCAGAAGCTCGTTTCAGTGCATCAATCATGATCATGAGTTCCATCAAGCTGTCGTTTGTAGGCGCGCAGGTTGATTGGATAACTACGACATTCTTGCCGCGGACGTTTTCTTGAATTTCTACTTGAATCTCACCATCAGAGAAACGGCCAACAAAGGCTTTTCCCATTGGGAGCTTAAGTTCTTTGGCTACGGCCTCAGCCAAAACGGGATTTGCGTTGCCTGTAAAAAGAGTCAATAAATCTGCGTTTGTGGAGGACATAGTCTTAAGGGTTTGGTGGGGTCAAAAGGTTATCTTTATCGTTTCTACAGTCTTTGGCAGGGGAAGAAGGATTCGAACCTTCGCATGCTGGAATCAAAATCCAGTGCCTTAACCAGCTTGGCGATTCCCCTACAGGTCAATCTGAAGAAGTCAAATTGTAAGCGGGATTTTTATTTAGCCCCCGAACAACTCGACCTACCCACCCTTTAGGAAGATTTTGTAGAAGATTTTCTAGTGTTGCGGTGTCAGTCTTAGGGTCTAAGACTGCAAAAACGCTACTTCCAGAACCAGACATTCGGGGCTGTGAGCCCGGTACTGCCTGGGTAATCCAATCCAAAGCTTGCTTCACTTCTGGGCAAATCCGCAGCGCTATTGCCTGACAGTCATTTGACTGAAATGACAAGGGCGATGCAAGAAAGCCATCAATTGTAATCTGAGCATGATCTCGGGTCAATTCGGGGTCTTGAAAAATTCTAGCGGTTGCAATGCCCTGATTCGGGAATATGACCAAAAATTCAGGAATATGGAGGGAAATCGCCTGAATTTTCTCGCCAATACCTTCAACAAATGCATTTTGGCCAAAAATGAAAAATGGGACATCAGACCCAAGCTTTAATCCCAGGGCACAAAGAGTTTCTTTGGGGAGATTGAGATTCCAGAGCGAGTTAAGACCAATCAATGTTGTGGCTGCATCAGAGGATCCACCCCCCATGCCCGCGCCCATTGGGATTTCTTTTTGAAGATTAATTTCAACACCAGCTTCAATCTTGCAAAAATCTTTTAAAAGATTTGCTGCGCGAACAACTAAATCTTGTTCGGGTGGAACTCCAGGGATTGGATTAATTCGGCGCACTTCATTTTCAGAAATTCTTTTTAAATGGATTGTGTCGCACCAATCAATGAGTTGAAAGACCGATTGCAGGAGGTGATATCCATCTTCTCTACGTCCGATGATATGCAAAAAAAGATTGAGCTTTGCTGGCGAACGAAGGGTTAATTGATCAGGGTTCACCATTGTTATTTTGTTTAATCATTCGGGCGATCAAACACGAGACGAATATCAATCGAGCCGATGTTTGAACTGCGTGTCATGATAAGTTTTTCAAGGCGATTAGTATTGCTCCATGTGTAGACCAGGTCCCAGCCATCTTGACTAATTTTGCTGACTTGACCTTCGGTATTTCTCTCAATACTTGCTTCGCTACCAGGGCGCACTTCGCCTCTTAACCAGTTGGATAGTCCACGCGCTGGCAGTGGAAGGCCTAAAGTGTTTTGCACCAAGGTGTCTGCATCTATTTCAGTAACTACTTTGCCATCGCGTTCAAGCGAAGCCTCGCCTGGGGTAATAGTAATTTTTGCAATAGACCCACCCATAGGATTGCGAATCTCTAAAACATCCTTTAATGCTTCTTGAGTCAAGGTAAAGCCGCCAGAGCCACCTTGGTTTTGTGAGTCAGTTAAGCCGGTCACCTTGACGGCAAAGCGCCCATCCCATGAGCCCTTGGCCGCCTGATCATCTCTTGTCCAATCAGGCTTTAGACGTTTTAAAGTCTCTTTTAGGGTTGGGTTATTGGCATCAATTTTTTGTCCCTGGCGCCACACCTCTTCGGCTTCGGTATGACGATTCATAACCCACAGCACTTCACCGGTATGGGCTGCAATATCTGCTTCAGGCTTTATGGTGAATGCTTGTTGCAATTGCTCTAATGCAAGTGCATTTTTACCAAGGCGAAAATTTACCCACCCTAGGCTGTCTAAAATAAAACTATCCTTTGGTGAAAGTTGATGCGCCTTACTGATTAGCACAAATGCTTCTGGTAACTTCATATTGCGATCGGCTAATGAATAGCCAAGAGCATTGAGAGAATTGACGTCATTTGGGTTTTTGCGTAAATTTTCACGCAAGATTTTTTCCATCACATCAATGCGGCCCACTTTTTCAGCAGACATGGCGTATGTGTATAGCAATCCAGGATCATTGGGTGAGATCTTGACAGTGGAGGCGATTTCATAAAAAGCGCGTAAGGCTTCAGACTCATCTTTAGCCTTGGCAAGCAAAGCTTGTAATTGCAAAAGGGTATTTTCTTGTTGCGCAGGAGTTTGTTGGCGCAACAAGGAAATCGCTGGCTTTATTGAGTCTGACCAACGGTTACCTAAGATCAAAAGAGTCACCAAGACTTCTTTGGGTTTGGTCTCCGAGATTGGCGACAGTTCGTCCCAAGTCTTTGCAGCTTCCATGGCTAAATCTGGTGAGCCACCTGCAATCGCAATTTCCATGGCTCTTTGGGCGAGCCTAGGATCTTTATATTGACGCGCCATCTCCAGATAGGTGTTGTAGGACAAGCCGGCCTGACCTCGCTGAAGGGCGATTTCCGATGCGAGCACTTCAAAGACGGCTTCACCCGTTTCTAATCCATTAGGCTGTGATTGGGCGTACGCTGATGAAATGACTCCACCAGTCAAGGCTGACAGGAATAAAGCCTTTAAAAGAGGTTTTAGTCTTAATTTGCTCATAAGCACATTCTAATCCGCGAATCTACAATCCATTTATGCCAGAACTTCCAGAAGTAGAGGTCACTCGAATAGGTATTGCCCCCCATATTGAGGGACGCAAGGTCAGCGCCGTCAAGATTATTGATGGACGCTTGCGTTGGCCTGTGCCTGCCAGCCTTCCTAAAACTTTGCCTGGGCAAAAAGTGCATGCCATTGAAAGGCGCGGGAAGTATCTTTTACTAGAAATGGATACGGGCTATTTGCTCATTCATTTAGGGATGACAGGCACTTTGCGAGCGCTCCCAAGCTCAGATCCATTGAAGATTCATGACCGCGTTACGTTGGAGTTTGGCAAGTTGAGTTTGCGCTTGCATGACCCACGAAAATTCGGCGCGGTCTTATGGCATCCCAAATCAAAAGGGCCGATTGAAAAATTTACGCTTTTACAAAAGCTTGGGGTGGAACCATTTTCCCCGGAGTTTTCTGGCGAAATGGGTACAAAGGTTTTATATCAAGCATCCCGTAAACGTAGTATTGCTGTAAAGCAGTTTCTGTTGGCGGGCCAAGCGGTTGTTGGTGTTGGCAATATTTATTGCTCAGAAAGTTTATTTGAGGCGGGCATTCATCCGGCCAAGGCGGCAGGTAAGCTCACTCGACCACAGTGTTCTCGTTTAGCGCAAGCGGTGAGATTGATACTGAAAAAAGCAATTGATGCCGGCGGGAGCTCATTAAAAGATTTTGTGAATAGCGATGGTGATCCAGGGCACTTTATGGTCCAAACCAAAGTCTATGACCGCAAAGGCTTGCCATGTAAGGTTTGCAAAACACCTATCAGCCAGATAGTGCAGGGCCAACGTTCCACTTATTTCTGTGCCCAATGTCAAAAACGCTGATCAATACATTTGCACAAAAGTTGATCGCTTGGCATGGCGCCAGTGGGCGCTCAGGTTTGCCGTGGCAGGGCAATCGAGATCCTTATGCAGTTTGGGTTTCGGAAATCATGTTGCAACAAACTCAGGTGGCTACTGTCCTTGAGCGCTATCCGCGTTTTATGAAGCGATTTCCAACAGTAAAAAAATTAGCTGCTGCTGATGTTGATGAGGTATTGGCTGAGTGGGCTGGTTTGGGTTACTACTCACGCGCCAGAAACCTACACGCTTGCGCAAAGCAAGTGATGACAGAGTTTGGCGGTAAGTTTCCAAGCGATCCGATTTTGCTTGAGCAATTGAAGGGTATTGGCCGATCTACTGCAGGTGCTATCGCCGCTTTTGCTTTTCATGAGCGGGCGCCTATTTTGGACGCTAATGTGAAACGCATACTCGCGCGTTTATTTGCAATTGAGGGCCTAATACAAGATAAGGCGGTAAATGATCGTCTATGGAATTTGGCAATCGATTTGTTGCCAAGTAAGCCTGCCGATATGCCGGTATATACGCAGGCACTAATGGATTTTGGTGCCACTTGGTGTACAGCACGTAAACCAGTTTGTCTCAGTTCTGAAAAAAAGTGCCCATTCTCAAAAGATTGTCAGGCCAATTTAAGCGATCAAGTCCTTTTACTCCCACAAAAAACCATCAAGACAAAGTCTCCAGAATTTGATTGCAATATGTTGCTGATGCGTTGGGGAAATTCTGTTCTATTGCAAAAGCGCCCAAGTAAAGCCATTTGGGGCGGTCTTTGGTCCTTACCGGAAGGGCCTTGGACGCCCAGAGTATTTGGTGCAAAGAATGAAGACATCGTTGCGCAAGCATTATTTGCCGCCACATTGCCTGATGAAAAGTTTGCCGCCCTGTCAAAGGCATGTAAGTCCATAAAACAGACGGAAGAAATTAAGCATGTCTTTACGCATCGTCGCTTGTGGATGCAAATTTGGCAGGCAACCAGCTCAAAGGAGCTGACATTTCTAAGTCCAAATCTTAAGTGGGTACCTTTAAATCAGTTGGGGCGCTATGGCCTGCCTCAGCCGATTAAGATCTTGCTGCAGCGATTGAGTCTAGTTCGCGGTGACGATCTAAAAAATTAAGCTGTAAGTTCATCAGGTCTTTTTGGGCGCGAAAGTGTTCGCTTAGACGATTTACTAAATAAACGGAGCGATGTTGACCGCCAGTGCAGCCAATTGCTACTGTTAAATAACTACGACCATCGGCAATGTAATGGGGCAACCATTTGTTGATAAATTGGGTGATATCGGATTCCATGCTCATCACCTCTGGAATTTTTTCCAGAAACTCTTTCACAGGCTTGTCGTTACCGGTGAGGGGCCGCAATACTTTATCGTAATGAGGGTTTGGTAGGCAGCGTACATCAAACACTAAGTCCGCTTCGCTAGGGACACCCTTTTTAAAGCCAAATGATTCAAAAACAACTGTAAGCCCAACATGCTTGTCTTTGAGGAGATCTTGAATCCATGAGCGCAGTGCATGAGCAGGTAGGTTGCTGGTATCGATGCTATGCGCTTGGGCACGTAAGGGCTCCAATAAATTACGTTCTTTTTCAATCGCCTCAATCAGTGTCGCTGATTGTGACTGCTTGGCATTGGTAGATAAAGGATGGCGTCGACGTGTTTCTGAAAAGCGCTGTATGAGGGTATTGGTATCAGCATTTAAGAAGACAATTCTTACCTGATGATGTTTGCGTAAGTTCTCGAGTATGGACGGCAGGTATTCAATGGATTGCCCGCGTCGTGCATCAATAGCAACTGCAACCTGCTCACACGTTTCTTTTTCGAGAGTGGAGATGAGGTTTTCTAGAAGCGAGACTGGAAGATTATCTACGCAGTCATAGCCCGCATCTTCGAAAGCCCTCAGGGCTACTGATTTACCTGAGCCTGAGATTCCGGTAATCAGATTAATTTGCATGGCTTAGAGAAGGCGACCTTGTGATTTAGTAGTGTCGGCTTCAGCATTCATCTGAATACGTTGACGTTCGATAAATTCTTTCAAGGTATCGATGCCGCGCAATTGCAAAATAGTATTGCGTACAGCGGCTTCAACTAGTACCGCCAAGTTACGACCTGCAGCCACTTGAATTTTGACAGTACGAATTGGAATCCCTAGTACATCGATATGCTGGGTTTCAAGCGGTAAACGCTCAAATTCACCATCGGTTCTGCGAACGAGTTGAACATTGAGGCGAAGTTTTAATTTACGGCGTACTGCTGTTTCACCAAAGATCGTGCGAATATCCAGCAGTCCTAATCCACGTACCTCAAGTAAGTTACGCAAGATCACAGGGCAACGACCTTCAATGTAATCAGGCCCAAGGCGTGCAAAGTCAACGGCATCATCTGCTACTAGACCATGCCCACGAGAAATCAGTTCAAGACCTAATTCACTTTTACCTAGGCCAGATTCACCAGTGAGGAGTACACCCAAGCCAAGAATGTCCATAAAGACACCATGCATCGTGATTTGAGGTGCACCAATTTTTGTTAAGTAAGTGCGTAAATGGTCAATGACTTCCGCAGCAGAAATCGCAGTGGTGAATAAAGGTGTGGAGGAGCGCTGGCAGAACAGTTGTAAGTCTGGATCCGCGCTCTTACCATCGGCCACAATGACACAAGGAGGCGTCTTGGAAATTAGGCTAGCAATTTGCTCTTGTCTTTGTTTTGGCTCTAGTGCTGCGTGATAGTCAACCTCTTGCTCACCGAAAATTTGAATGCGGCTGGGGTGAATAAGATTTAAGTGGCCTACTAAGTCTGAGCTGGCAGCAGCTGCTTTTACAGCCTCAGGTGGGAAGGTGCGATCGGCACCTTCAAGGCCACCAATCCAAGACAGTTTTAATTCTGAAACATTGTCATCAAAAATTTGCTGAGCAGTTACACCCTCTAGGAGTAGTAACTGAGTCATTTTGCCGTACCCCAGTTTTGTAAAAGTTCGCAAACTTTTAATGGGTCTGTTGAGGACGATAAGCTCTGGCGAGCATCGGCATCTGACAGCAGCTGAGCAATCGAAGAAAGGATTTCTAAATGTTGTTGCGTGGCTTTTTCGGGGACTAATAAGAAGATCAAGATGGAAACCGCTTCGCCATCCGGGGCTGCAAACTCAATCGGGTTTTGCAGTCTCATAAAAGCAGCGTTTGGTTGCTTTAAGCCTTTCACTCGACCATGGGGAATAGCGACACCTGCGCCAAGGGCGGTGGAACCTAAATCTTCGCGAGCGTTCAGGAACTCTACTACTGAGTTTGCTGCGATACCGGTTTGCTTGGCAAATAGTTCTCCAGCGGCTGCAAATGCATCAGCCCTACTTTTGGCAGGGACGTCTAATGCAATGCAGTCGGGAGTAAAAAGATTGATCAGGGCATTCATGTGAATTGATTATAGGTGTCCTGACGAACGGGATCACTCAAAATGCTTTTCGTGATGATGATCTTGGATCTTTTCTTTGTGTTTGACAACCTGACGCTCAAGCTTATCAACCACCGCGTCCATAGCGTGATAGAGGTCAGCGTTATGTGCTTCAGCGAACAATTCCTTACCCTTCAGGTGAATAGTGATCTCAGCGCTTTGACGCAAATCCTTTTCTTTGGCTTTATCTACTACCAAAAAGGCAGACGCATCAATAACGTGGTCGAAGTGCTTACGAATTTTGGTTAGTCCCGCCTCGAGATGAGAGCGCATGGCAGGGGTAACTTCCACATGACGGCTATTAATTTTCAAATTCATTAGCGACTCCTTTTATAGATGCGTGCGCATAGCGATACTCGGGGTGCGCAGCAAGCCCCTGAAATTGTTGTGCTGTTTTTTTGGAAAATAAACCATGAGCCTCCAGCGTATCAGCGAATTTGCTGAAAACCAAGAGGGAAAAGCAATTTTTATTACTTAAAAAGCGTAAACCCTGACTGGGCTTACATCCGGAAGTTTTCGCCCAGATAGACTCTTCTAACGGCATCGTTCTGAATTATCTGATCAGGCTTGCCTTCAGCCAATACGCTGCCTTCGCTAATGATGTAAGCGTGGTCACAGATGCCCAGGGTTTCGCGGACATTATGGTCGGTAATTAGTACCCCGATTTGGCGGTCTCGAAGGAATCGTACAATCCGTTGAATTTCCCCAACTGCAATAGGGTCAACGCCGGCAAACGGTTCATCTAACAAGATAAATTTTGGCTGAGAGGCTAGCGCCCTAGCAATCTCTACTCGTCGACGCTCCCCGCCTGAAAGAGAGAGGGCTGGATTATTACGTAAATGGCTAATTTGGAGCTCGCCCAAAAGTTCATCTAGGCGATGGGCAATCTCAGCCTTGCTGAGGGGTTTGCCACCTTGAACCTGAAGCTCTAGGACGGCTTGGATATTTTCAGCTACGTTCAGCTTTCTAAATACAGAGGCTTCTTGCGGTAAATAAGATAGGCCCATTCGAGCGCGCTCATGAATAGGAAGGTGTGTAATGTCTGTGCCATCTAAAATAATGTTTCCGCCATCGAGCGGAACCAGGCCAACAATCATGTAGAACGAAGTGGTTTTGCCAGCGCCATTTGGCCCTAATAATCCCACGACCTCACCGCATCTGACTTGGACTGATACATCCCGAACTACCGTTCTTGAACCGTAACGTTTTTGCAAGTTGTGCGCGCTTAATGTTGGCGCATCGTTCATTTGGGCTAAATCCGCTGTCATTTCTCTAGGGTTGCTTTTCGTCTTGGTGAAAGGAGGGCTCTTGCTAAAGGCAAATCATCCGGCTTTGCATCTTTGGGGGGCGTGACTTGATAGTACTGCTTTACATCATCGTACTCAATTTTCCAGCCCTTCAATTGATCGAGCATTTGCATATTGAGCAAGCGCTTGAGGCTAGCATCGCCGGTAAGTGTCAGAAACTCGGTCTTTGCGTCATAGGTAACTTGAGCTCCACGCCCTTGCATGAATTCATCTGCCAGTCCTTCGCGACGTTGTCTAAAGCTTGCTACTGCTTCAGGTTTACCTATAACGTCGATAAATTCATAGCCTTGTGGATCCACTGCAATATGCCCATCTTCGCCGGTAACGATGATGCTGCCTTTAATCAGTAGCACTTGACCATTAAGGTCGTAAACTTGTTTAACGTCGTTTACAGAAACATGTTCGGCTTCTAGGATGACGGGTTTATCTTGGTCTGCTTTTTCTGCGTATGCCGAAGTCGCAACAGAAATCCCTAGAGCAAAAGAGCCCAAGAGTACGGAGCGAGAAACCAAGTATTTAATTGACAGCATGTTTATTGATTGCTCCGTGGGGCGCGCTCGATACGCCCTTTGACTTGACCACTGAGTACCATGCTTTGCTCGACATTATTGAAGACGCCACCATCGGTGGAATTCATGATCGACATGCCCTGCTCAAGGGTAATGGGTCGATCTGTTTCAATAATGTCATCATTAATTAGCACTTTGAAATAACTAGACTTAGCTAACATTCTTAATGTAGCTGGTTGTGATGCAGTCGCCTCTTGAGCGGGGCGAAAGATCGTGGCGTTATCAAACAAATCCAAAATAGTGAGATCACCATCAAGATGTCCAGTATCTGACTTAACAGTAACAGGCGCTTTCTCGGCTTGAAATAAGCGCATGCGGGGCGTAAGAATGTCGATAGAGGCATCGTCATCGTAGTGAGTGACCTTGACACCCAAAATTCGGTATTTGGTACTGCCTAATTCATTTAAGGCCGATAGTGCGCCCTCTTTAATTGTGTAGTCAGGCTCATGCAGTCGCACACGTTGAAGGGGGGATTTTTCAGGGGGGGTATTTTTTTGGACCAACCAAAAGGTTGCTAGGGTGAGCGCTCCCATCAAAATCAAGGGCATCAGGCGCAATAGGCTGCGACCAATACCAATTTTGATTTGCTGAGGATTTAACTGCATTGCTTAGCTACAAGCCTTATTGAGTAATGCCTCATAAAGATTCTGAGACTTGAGAATCAGGTCGCATACTTCACGTACGGCACTATTACCGCCGCTGCGTGACGTTACTAGGTGCGCAAATTCTTTCACAGCCTCGTGACCTTGTGCTGGGCAAATTCGAAAACCTGCATTTTTCATCATTTGCAGGTCGGGCCAATCATCACCCATAACAGCGCACTCAATTGAAGTGAGCCCTAGAGATTTCATCACCTCTTCTAATGCTATGGCTTTGTTTTCAACACCCATATGAACGTGTTTAATGCCAAGCTCTTCGCAGCGTGCCAAAACCATTTTGGAATTTCTGCCGGTAATGATGGCAGTCAGAATGCCGCATTGCTCTAATAATTTGATACCTAACCCATCTTGAATATCAAAAGCTTTCAGCGATTCTTTGCCATCTGCGCCAATCCAGACCTGCCCATTTGTTAATACACCATCAACATCCAAAACTAAGAGCTTCACTTTGCCTGCGCGCTCCCAGGCTTGTGGATATTGAGCTAGGGGGTTGGTTTTGTGGGTATTGAAGGCACTAGGCATGAACAGGGAACTCAGTTACTAATGAAATTAAATTACTTTGGCTGCAAATAAATCATGCAGATTTAAGGCGCCTAATAAATGGCCTTTAGCATCAGTCACTACCAAATGGTTAATGCGATGCTTTTCCATCATCTCGATAGCCTCTTCAGCAAGTAGTTCTGCTGGAATGGTGCGAGGATCAGCAGTAGTTGCACTTCCCAGTTTGATGCCATCTAGATTGGTAGTCTTTTCTAGTAGACGACGTAAGTCACCATCAGTCAGGATGCCAAATACTTTTTTGTTGGCATCGAGGATTACTACCATCCCCATTCTTTTTGATGTCATCTCTAATAAGGCATCTTGTAGTGATGCATCGATAGAGATCTTTGGTGTATCCGCCAGGCTACGCATCACCTCGCTGACATGCATCAATTGCTTGCGACCTAGTCTGCCGCCGGGATGGGAGCGTATAAAGTCTTCAGCTTCAAAACCTCGAGCATCTAATAAGGCAACAGCTAGCGCATCTCCCATGGCTAGAGCCGCAGTAGTGCTAGTAGTGGGCGCGAGATTTAAAGGACAAGCTTCTTTTTCCACGCTGGTGTCCAGATGCGCATCTGCCAACTTGGCAAGGGATGAATGTGGAGCGCCAGTTAGTGCAATGAGTTTTGCGCCTGTGCGTTTCACGATCGGAACGATAGTTAGAAGTTCATCGGTCTCACCAGAATTCGAAAGAGCGACAAAAACATCGTCTCTGGTAACCATACCTAAATCACCATGACTAGCTTCCGCGGGGTGAACAAAAAAAGCCGGGGAGCCGGTTGAGGCAAAGGTGGCAGCAATTTTGCGGGCAATATGTCCCGATTTACCGATTCCAGAAACCACGATTCTGCCTTTGCAGCCATGTAAAAGCTCTACTGCCAGGACGAGGGCGTCAGCATTGGCGCCTTCAAGGCGATCGCGCATGGTGTGCAGTGCAGCAGCCTCAATAGTGAGGGTGTCGCGCGCAAGCTTTAGGGTACGTTCACGAGTCTTAGCTATCATCGAGTAAGTATATGCCGTCAGTCCTTCAATTAACCCTCATTCTCCTGGCCTCGGGTGTGGCCGGAGTGGTTATTTTCCGCTATTTTGGTTTACCCCCTATTTTGGGCTATTTGGCCATTGGCGTGCTGATCGGTCCGCATGCCCTTGGCTTGGCAAATGATTCGGCAACGGTGAAGTATTTGGCTGAATTTGGCGTGGTTTTCCTGATGTTTTCAATTGGTCTGGAATTTAATCTTCACAAGTTAAGGGCTATGCGGTCCATTGTGTTTGGTTTAGGCGGTAGCCAGGTCATATTGACGATGTTGCTAGCAGTCCCGGCAAGTCTTTTGATGAACTGGATATATCCCATTTCATGGCACGCTGCGATCGCTTTGGGCGGTGCACTAGCAATGTCTTCAACAGCGATTGTGACCAAGCTGATTTCCGATCGCGCTGAACTGGAGACAGAGCATGGACGCAATGTAGTGGGTATTTTGTTGTTCCAAGACTTGGCGGTGGTCTTCCTGCTGATCCTGTTGCCATCGCTCGGAAAAAATCCTTCAGACTTATTTGTAGCGCTTACTGCAGCATCTATCAAAATCACCATTGCCTTGGTATTGATTTTCTTTATTGGCCAAAGTTTGATGAGTCATTGGTTTAGATTGGTTGCCAAATTACGCTCACAAGAATTATTCATGCTCAATCTCTTATTGATTGTGTTGGGCATGGCTGGATTAACTGAACACTTTGGTTTATCACTGGCGCTTGGTGCGTTCTTAGCAGGCATGTTGATTTCTGAAACACCGTATCGACATCAGGTGGAAGAGGATATCAAGCCGTTTCGCGATGTCTTGCTTGGCCTCTTCTTTATTACGATTGGCATGCTGCTTGATTTCAATGTCATTCGTGAGCAGTGGTTGCTGGTTTTGGTTTTGCTTCTTGGTCCCCTAATCTTTAAGTTTGGCCTGATTGCCTTGTTATCACGAGCCTTTGGCTCAAGCCCTGGCATCTCGATTCGAACTGGACTATGTTTAGCGCAAGCAGGTGAATTTGGCTTTGTGCTATTGAATCAAATTGATGGATTAGATCTGATTGACCCCACCTTGAGTCAGGCGGTATTAGCAGCAATGCTAATCTCAATGTTCTGCGCCCCGTTCCTAATTGAATACAGCGATCGTATTGCGATGCGCTTCTCTAGCAATGAATGGTTGTTGCAATCACTTGCATTAACTCGTGTTGCTTCCAAAAGTGTTCGTAATGAAAACCACGTAATTATTTGTGGATTTGGTCGCTCAGGTCAAAGTTTGGCACGCATGCTTGATCAAGAAAAAATTCTTTACATTGCTTTGGATTTGGATCCTGACCGCGTTAAAGAGGCCGCAGCTGCCGGTGACAATGTGGTCTATGGGGATGCGAGTCGTGAAAATTATTTAGTCGCTGCGGGTCTTTCTAGGGCAAAGGCAGTAGTGATCACTTATGCAGATACTGCTGCTAGCATGCGAGTGCTTCGCCAAGTGGAACACTTGCGTCCAGGCATGACTGTGTTGGTACGCACAAGAGATGATGCCGATATCGCCAAGTTGCAAGCAGCTGGTGCTACTGAAGTGGTGCCTGAGCTAATTGAAGGTAGTTTGATGATTGCTTCCCACGTTTTGCTGATCATGGGTGTGCCTATGCGGAAGGTAGTGCGTCGCATAACAACCGCAAGGGAAGAGCGCTATAGCTTGTTGAGGGGCTACTTTAGGGGTTCGGCTGACGATGACTTTGGCTCGAATGAATCTTGGCGCTTACACGCCATTACCTTATTGCCGCATTCACAAGCGATTGGTAAAACTCTAGGAGAGCTTGACTTGGAGAAGGAGGGCGTGAATGTTCAGGCAGTGCGTCGCAAAGGTCGAAACGCAGATTATGTGAAGTTAGATCCTGTTTCAGATCTCCAGCTTGAAGCCAATGATATTTTGGTGATCTCAGGTAATTCCGAGGCGACTGATCTAGCCGAGGCTAAATTACTCTGAGATCAATGTAATAACGTCAATGATTGTTATTGCCTTAATTATTTCTTCTTTTTGCCGGCTGCAGGAGTAGGAGCTTTACGAGTTAGCAATGGTGCTAAGTAGTGACCCGTAAAACTCAACTCGTTTTTAGCCACGTCTTCTGGTGTGCCGGTAGCAATGATTTGCCCACCGCCAGCACCACCTTTAGGTCCTAAGTCAATAATCCAATCCGCAGTCTTAATAACATCAAGATTGTGCTCAATGATGACAATCGTGTTGCCTTGTTTCTTTAGTGTTTGAATCACTGTAAGCAGTAACTGAATGTCATGGAAATGCAAACCAGTAGTTGGTTCATCCAGGATATATAGAGTTCTGCCGGTATCACGCTTAGAAAGTTCGAGAGAGAGTTTCACGCGTTGCGCCTCGCCACCGGATAAGGTGGTTGCGCTTTGTCCAAGCTTCACATAACCCAAGCCAACATCTAGCAGCGTTTTGAGTTTGCGCTTCACTACGGGGACTGCTTCAAAAAATTCATGCGCTTGTTCGATAGTCATCGACAACACTTCATGAATATTCTTACCCTTGTAGCGAATGTCTAAGGTCTCGCGGTTGTAGCGTTTGCCGTGACAAACATCACACGGAACATAAACGTCAGGCAAGAAATGCATCTCAACTTTGAGAACGCCATCGCCTTCACAAGAATCACAGCGACCGCCCTTCACGTTAAAAGAGAAGCGACCAGCTTCATAGCCCCGTTCGCGCGAAGCAGGAACACCTGCAAAGAGTTCTCTAATTGGAGTAAATAACCCCGTATAAGTGGCTGGGTTAGAGCGTGGGGTTCTGCCAATCGGGGATTGGTCGACACTAATGACTTTATCGAAGTGCTCTAAACCTTTGATTGCATCATGTGCTGCGGGCTCTGCATTCGAGCCATAGAGATGGTGAGCGACTGCATGATGCAGGGTGTCATTAATTAGAGTGGATTTACCGGAACCTGATACGCCAGTAACGCAGGTTAATAGGCCTACTGGAATCTTTGCGTGCACTGATTGCAAATTATTGCCACGAGCGCCAATGATTTCCAAAAAGCGATCACTTACAGGAATACGCTTTTCTGGAACGGCAATCGCTTCACGCCCAGCGAGGTAAGCGCCCGTCAAGGAGTTCGGGTTTGCTTCCACTTCGGCAGGTGTGCCTTGTGCGACTACCTCACCGCCATGAATGCCAGCGCCAGGGCCGATATCAATTACCCAGTCAGAGGCTCGAATCATATCTTCATCATGCTCAACGACTAAAACACTATTACCTAAATCACGTAAGTGCTTTAGGGTGCCGATCAGGCGATCGTTATCGCGTTGATGCAAGCCAATCGAAGGTTCATCCAATACATACATCACCCCCGTTAAGCCAGAGCCTATCTGGCTTGCCAGTCGAATACGTTGAGCTTCTCCACCTGAAAGAGTATCGGCACTACGCTCCAGGGAGAGGTAGTCCAGACCTACGTCATTTAAGAAGCGTAGACGTGCACCAATCTCTTTGACGATCTTGTCAGCGATTTCACGCTTAGCGCCTTTGAGTTCAAGGGTTTCGAAATATTCTTTAGCTTCTTTCAGTGGTAAAGCGCTGATCTCATAAATTGCACGAGATTGTTTCTTCTCGCCTACTTTGACAAAGCGCGCTTCTTTGCGTAAACGGCTGCCGTTACATTCTGGGCAGGTTTGAACATTCTGATAGCGCGATAGTTCTTCACGAACTGTCATGGAGTCGGTTTCGCGATAGCGTCTTTCAAAGTTCGCAACAATGCCTTCGAAAGCGTGTTCGCGAATGCTGTTCTTGCCACGTTCGTTGATATATTCAAATGGAATGGTGACATCACCAGAGCCTAGGAGAATGAGATCTTGCTGTTTCTTATTGAGAGTTTCAAATGGCTTTTCAACATCAAAGCCACCATGCTTAGCAAGTGTCTGTAGTAATTTGAAATAGAACTGATTACGGCGGTCCCAGCCTTTGATGGCACCAGAGGCAAGCGATAAATCAGGATGGGCAACGATACGTTTTGGATCAAAGAAAGACTGATGACCCAGGCCGTCACATGAAGGGCAGGCACCCATCGGATTGTTGAAGGAGAAGAGGCGCGGCTCTAACTCTTGTAAGGAGTATGAGCAAACTGGGCAAGCAAACTTGCTAGAGAAGATCATCTCTTTGCCAGTATCCATATCGACGATCATGGCTTTACCATCGGCTAGGCGCAAGGCTGTCTCAAAAGATTCTGCCAAGCGTTGCTGAATATCAGGTCGCACTTTAATGCGATCCACTACTACTTCAATAGAGTGCTTATCATTCTTTTTGAGAGTTGGTAATTGATCCACTTCAAAAATCTCGGCTTTCGCTACGTTTGCTGTGCCCCCACCAGAGCGCACGCGGAAGCGCACAAAGCCTTGCGCTTGCAGGTCTTGAAAGAGGTCAACGAACTCACCCTTACGCTCACTAACCACGGGCGCCAGAATCATCAACTTCGTATCTTCTGGCATTGAGAGAACGGTATCGACCATTTGCGAAACGCTTTGAGCTTCTAATGGAAGATCATGATCTGGGCAATGCGGCGTGCCAGCGCGCGCAAATAACAAACGCAAGTAATCATGGATTTCTGTAACAGTACCAACGGTAGAGCGCGGATTGTGACTTGTGGCTTTTTGTTCAATCGAAATTGCAGGTGAAAGACCTTCAATCGTGTCGACGTCTGGCTTTTCCATCAGTTGTAAAAACTGACGGGCATATGCTGAGAGCGACTCAACATAGCGGCGTTGACCTTCGGCATAAAGGGTGTCAAAAGCCAAGGAGCTTTTGCCTGAACCCGATAAGCCAGTCAGGACAACAAGTTTCTCTCTAGGGATGTCTAGATTGATGTTTTTGAGGTTGTGGGTGCGGGCACCGCGGATCTTGATTTCGTTATTCATGTTTTTTTAGCGTAACTTGTTAATATAGCTCTTTCCCATGAATCCTTCTGAACTCCGATCTACTCTGGCCTTAGCAGGCATCTTTGGCCTACGCATGTTGGGCCTGTTTTTGCTATTGCCCATCTTCAGCATTCATGCGCGGGGCTTGCCGGGTGGCGAACACGCCCTTTGGGTGGGCTTGACCCTTGGAATCTTCAATATCGTCCAAGCCTGTTTTTATATCCCTTTAGGGCGTTTATCGGACCGAATAGGGCGTAAACCGGTCGTTTTATGGGGCTTATCCCTATTTGTGGCTGGAGCCTTAATTTGCGCTGCCAAAGATGATTTGCTCTGGATTGCCATTGGTCGAGGGATTATGGGTGCTGGCGCTGTCTCGGCAGCGATTTCTGCTTGGGTAGCGGATTTGACTCGTGAGCAGGTTCGTACCCGAGCCATGGCATTGGTGGGCGGCAGTATTGCCCTCTCGTTCGCCTTGTCCTTAGTCATTGCCGCACCGATTTATCGCGCGATTAGTCTTGGCGGAATTTTTATAGTTCTTGCGGTGTTGGGCGTTATTGCGATGTTCGTTACCTATTATGTTTTACCCACTAGCAAGCCAGAAGCAAAAGTTCAGCAAGCTTCATTGAAAGAAGTTTTCTTCCGACCAGATTTGATGCGCTTAAATCTGGGTGTATTTGTATTGCATGCAACTCAAGTGGCTATGTTCTTGGTGGTGCCGCGTTTGTTGGTGCAGGCGGGATTGCCGCTCTCTTCTCATTGGGAAATTTATCTTCCTGTAGTGCTGCTGTCATTTGTCTTCATGGCACCCGCGATAATTTACGGTGAGAAGCGGCAGCAGCTAAGAACCGTTTTGCTAATTGCGATTGTTTTATTGTTGGTTGCAGAAATAATCTTTACGCAAGCACATTCAGTGATGACGATTGCAACCGCATTACTTGTTTATTTTGTAGGTTTTAATCTGCTCGAAGCTTTACAGCCTTCACTGGTATCGCGTTTTGCTAAAGAATCAAAAGGCACCGCATTGGGTGTTTACAACACTACGCAATCGATTGGCCTCTTCTCAGGTGCCGTAATTGGGGGTTATTTGATGGATAGCCATGGTGATTTATCGGTCTTTGCTATGGGTGCAGTGCTCCTGGTTTGCTGGCTTATAATTGCTTGGTCGATGGGTGAAATGCCAACGAGAGCAACAGAATCGAGGGATGTAGCCACCAAGACATAACCGCAGCTTCATGGATTAAATTAAAGCGAGCAGTTTATTTTTCAGCAGCAATAACAGTATTATTTTTTCTTCGGGAGACAACATGGCTTCGGTAAATAAGGTCATCATCGTAGGTAACGTAGGACGTGATCCAGAGACGCGTTACATGCCAAGCGGCGACGCAGTTACAAACATTTCAGTAGCAACATCTGATCGCTACAAAGACAAACAAACTGGCGAAATGAAAGAAACCACAGAATGGCACCGCGTTGCATTCTTTGGGAAACTTGCAGAAATCGCTGGTCAGTACCTCAAAAAAGGTTCACAGGTTTATGTTGAAGGTCGTTTGCGCACACGCAAATGGACTGATGCAAGTGGCCAAGAAAAGTATTCCACAGAAATCGTTGCAGAAACCATGCAAATGCTCGGTGGCAAGCCAGTAGGCGGAAGCGGTGACGGTGGCGAAAGCTATGCACGCTCAAAGCCGGCTGAGCACAGTGCTCCAGCAGCCTCAAACGCTGCCTCACTCGGCGCAATGGATGATGATATTCCGTTTTAATGATTACTAAGCAGTGCATCAGTTATTAGCTGGTGAGTTCTATAGCAAAAACCCCTTCTAGGATTTCCTACAAGGGGTTTTTAATTACTTATTTTTTAAATTGTTTACTATCTTTACTGCCTTGCATGCCGAATATTCTTTGGCCATGGCGAATTATGATCCGTGCGGAAGGGATTAATATCTAAGCCACCGCGTCTTGTGTAGCGTGCATACACAGATAATTTCTCTGGTTTGCACTCACGCTTGATATCGGTGAAGATGGTTTCTACACAATGCTCATGAAACTCACCTAACTGTCTAAAGCCTATGAGGTAGCGCAGCAACCCTTCTTCCAGAATTGGCCTGCCTTGGTAACGTATTTGCACGCTAGCCCAATCTGGTTGGCCTGTAACGGGGCAGTTAGATTTCAGTAGGTGTGAGACCAAGCACTGCTCGATTGGACCAAATGATTCGTTGACGCCCAATAAACTTGGGTCTGCTGGCAGACTGGGGTCTACTTCAATATCGAGCCGATCCATCAAAATGCCACCCATCTCCTGCAATCCTTTTTTAGAAACTGCTTCAGTTGGATTGATGCGTGTCGTGATCTTGCTGCCAGCAACTGCAGATAAGTCTGTGGTGAGTCGCTCTTTCACTTCATTCTCATCTTCAAACCGTGCGCTATTTAGACTGTTGAGATAAAGCTTAAATGACTTAGACTCAATCATGTTCGGTGAGTCTGCGGGAATCTGAAACTCAGCTAGTGCAATTTGGGGCTTACCTTTTTGATTTAGCCAACTCAGCTCAAAGGCGTTCCAAATATCAACACCTACAAACGGTAATGATCGACCCTCTTGAAGCCCCAGTTTTTTTCTGTTCTCAGTTCTTGGAATTGGAAACAGCAAACTCGGATCATACTGATCTGGGTATTGCGTTGATTGTCCGAGTGGTAACGTTGCCATAACTATTTTTGATTAACTGAATTAAGTTACTACTTGCTTACTTTTTGGGTTGATTGGATACGCCAGAGACGACATGGCCTGTTGGTGCAACAGATGCTGCCGATTGGCAATGACCTGTTTGATCATCAAAGAAAAAGTCTGGCTCGAATTCTCGTAAAAACTCGCTTTTTGAGAGGCCACCCAAGAACATCGCCTCATCTACATCAATACCCCATGCCATCAAGGTGCGAATTGCCCTTTCGTGGGCGGGCGCAGAACGGGCGGTTACTAATGCTGTGCGAATGCGCATACCATTTTCACTGGTAGAGCGTTGCAGTCTGTGTAGGGCTTCTAGTAGGGGTTTGAAGGGACCCGGAGGCAGAGGAATGTCCACCTTTTTACTCTCGTGATCAACAAAAGCTTCAAGCCCTTTTTTCTGGAAGACTTGTTCAGCTTCATCTGAGAAGAGTACGGCGTCTCCGTCAAATGCAATACGAATTTCATTTGGATGAGACTCAGCAGTTTTACTAGATTCTGGATACACCCGAGCCGCTGGGAATCCTGCATCAATCGTTGCCCGCACATCATCTTCATTTGCAGATAAGAAGAGGTTGGCATGTAGGGAGCGCAGGTAGTGATACGGCGGCCTACCTCTAGTAAATACACCACGTTCAAGATGTAATCCATGATGCTCGGCGGACCGGAATACACGTAGCCCGCTAACTGGATCGTTGCGAGAGAGAATCACTACCTCTACCCGCTGGTCACCCTCTTCATTAAAGGCAAGTAGTTTTTTTACTAGTGGGAAGGCCACCCCTTTTTGAGCGGCCTCACTAAGACGTTCCAGCTGTAACTTCATGTAGGCGCTGTCATCGGTTGATTCGAAGATGCGATTTTCTTCCTCGAAATCAAACAGGGCGCGCGAAGAGATCGCAACGACGAGTTTTCCGGTAAGCGTGTATGACATGAAAGTATTGGTCTTCTGTATTAAATTTTATTTAAGGAACAGGCGATAAGCTGGGTTATTGGTTTCATCCCAGTGCGGGTAACCCAAGGTTGCCAAGAAGCTTTGGAATTTCTTCTGCTCATTTTTAGGAACCTGAATACCAATCAGAATGCGACCATAGTCAGCCCCGTGATTGCGATAGTGGAACAAACTAATATTCCAGTTAGGCGCCATGCTGGTTAGAAACTTCATCAATGCACCTGGGCGCTCTGGAAACTCAAAACGGTAGAGTAATTCATCTTTAGCAAGCGCTGAATGTCCGCCAACCATATGACGTAAATGAGATTTTGCTAACTCATCATGGGTGAGATCAATCGTTGCGAATTTTGCTTTTCTGAAATGCTTTGCAATGGCTTCGCTATCGCCTGATTTTTGTGTACTGATACCGACAAAAATATGCGCTTCACTTTGATCGCCAATGCGATAGTTGAATTCAGTAACATTTCTTTTGCCGAGTAATTCACAGAAGCGCTTGAAAGAGCCACGCTCTTCAGGAATCGTTACGGCAAATACTGCTTCACGGAACTCACCAACGTCAGCACGTTCAGCTACAAAGCGTAGGCGGCTAAAGTTCATATTGGCCCCGCAAGCCACAGCCACCAAGGTTTTCTTCTTGATGCGTTTCTTCTCTACATACTTCTTCATGCCAGCAATGGCGAGCGCACCTGCGGGCTCAAGAATGCTGCGAGTGTCGGTAAAGACATCGTTAATGGCCGCACAGATTTCATCTGTGTCGACGGTAACAATTTCGTCTACAACTTTTTTACAGATTCGGAATGTTTCTTTGCCAACCAATTTCACCGCAGTGCCGTCCGAGAACAAACCTACGTCTTTCATTTCAATGCGTTTATTCGCTTTGAGTGATTGGTTCATGGCGTCAGAGTCAGAAGCTTGAACGCCGATGACTTTTGTTTTTGGGCTAATTGCTTTGATGTATTCACCAATACCGGCAATCAAACCACCACCACCAATCGCTACAAAAACAGCATCGATGGGTTTTTCATATTGAGTAAAGATTTCGTGGGCGATCGTTCCTTGGCCCGCAATGACATCAGGATCGTCAAAGGGGTGAACAAAGGTTAAGCCCCGTTTTTTGCCAAGAACCTCGGAATACTTGAAAGCATCACTATAGGATTCGCCATGAAGAATGATTTCTACCCAAGGTCCGCCTCGAGCCTTCACTGCGTCAATTTTGACGCTTGGAGTGGTTACTGGCATCACGATGACGGCTTTGCACTTCATTTTGGCTGCTGAAAGAGCTACTCCTTGGGCATGATTACCCGCCGAAGCAGCTATTACCCCGCGTTTTAAGGCTTCAGGGGGTAAATGGGCCATTTTGTTATAGGCGCCACGGAGTTTGAAGGAGAAAACCGGCTGGTTATCCTCCCTTTTGAGAAGTACCTGGTTGCCCAAACGCTTAGTCAGTTCTGGGGCGGGCTGAAGTTCGGTTTCTCTGGCTACGTCATAGACGCGAGCCGATAAAATTTTCTTTAAATAGTTCGTTGCCATCCAATGAGCGTACCACGGATGGCTCCTAAGCCCTTAGATTTGCAAGGGTTTATCCCTTCAGGGAGCAACTTTCTCGGAATCCTGCCACTATCAGGTTCACTCAATTAAAATGCTTATTTATCGAATATGTCGCTATGAACGCACCATTAGCTTTGAACCAGTTGTTGGATGCTGAGGCGGGCTCCCCCCGTCTTCGCGAAATCCCCTACAACTACACCTCTTTTTCAGATCGAGAGATTGTTATTCGCTTATTGGGCGAGGAGTCATGGCGCGTTCTCAATAACTTGCGCGGCGTTCGCCGTACTGGACGTTCGGCACGGATGTTGTTTGAAATTTTGGGTGATATTTGGGTAGTTCAGCGCAACCCTTTCTTGCAAGATGACTTGCTCGATAGCCCAAACCGTCGCAAACAATTAATCGATGCACTATGGCATCGCTTGGGCGAAGTGAAGAAGCGCAATAGTGGCGATTCTGCAGATCAAGTAGATATCCTATTAAGCGCTGCCTATCGCGCCATCGAAAATTTCGAAAATGGCTTTAAGGAAGTTGAGCAAATTCGTAAACGCGCTCGCAAGGAGTTGGGCCGTCACACAGCTTCAGACAATATTTGTTTTGATGGCGTGTCTCGTGCTGCGCACGTTACTGATGCAACCGACTGGCGTGTGGAGTTTCCACTAGTTGTTTTAAAGCCTGATTACGAATCTGAGATTCCTGGCTTGGTGAAAGCTTGCATTGCATTAGGTTTGACCATCATCCCTCGTGGAGGTGGTACTGGTTATACCGGTGGCGCTATTCCACTTTACGCAATGTCGGCAGTAATTAATACTGAGAAGTTGCAAGATATTGGCGGTGTAAAAGCGAAGAAACTACCAGGCTTAGATCGCGAAGTTTCAACAATCTTTACTGGCGCAGGTGTTGTTACCCGCCGTGTATCTGATGCTGCAGAGCTTGCTGGGCTTGTGTTTGCGGTCGACCCTACTTCTGCTGATGCAAGCTGTATTGGCGGTAATATTGCAATGAATGCTGGTGGTAAGAAGGCTGTTCTTTGGGGAACGGCTTTAGATAATCTTGCTAGCTGGCGCATGGTGGATCCTGAAGGCAATTGGTTGGATGTGGAGCGACTTGAACACAATATGGGCAAGATCCATGATGTGGCTACGGTGCGTTTTCAGTTGACTTGGTCTGATGGAAATAGCGAACCAGGTGAGCGCATTCTCAAAAAAGAATTATTAGAGGTTGAAGGTAGGCGTTTCCGCAAAGAAGGTTTAGGTAAAGACGTTACTGATAAATTTTTATCAGGTTTACCTGGCGTACAAAAAGAAGGTTGCGATGGTTTGATTACAAGTGCAACTTGGGTTTTGCATCGTATGCCAAAATTCATGCGCACCGTTTGCTTAGAATTTTTTGGTCAAGCACGAGAAGCCATTCCAAGTATTGTGGAGATCAAAGCTTACTTAGATGGTTTAAGTAAGCAGGGTGGCCCAATTTTGGCTGGCCTTGAACATTTAGATGATCGCTATTTAAGAGCAGTGGGTTACTCCACTAAATCGAAGCGCAATAGCCTGCCGAAGATGGTATTGCTGGGCGATATTGCTGGTGACAATGAAGAGGCTGTTGCCGCCGCTACTAGTGAAGTAGTGCGTATGGCGAACTTACGCGTTGGCGAAGGTTTTGTGGCGGTCAGTCCGGAGGCTCGAAAAAAGTTCTGGCTAGACCGCGCTCGTACAGCTGCGATTGCCCGTCATACCAATGCTTTTAAGATTAATGAAGACGTCGTGATTCCTTTGCCCCGTATGGGCGAATACACCGACGGTATCGATCGCATCAATATTGAGCTTTCTCTCAAAAATAAGCTCCAAGTACTTGATGGCCTTGATGCCTTCTTGAAAAAGAGTGCTTTACCCCTTGGCAAGAGTGATGCTGAGTATGAGATTCCTACAGCAGAGATCTTGGGCGATCGTGTGCAGCAAGCCTTGGAACTCATTGCCAAGGTGCGAGGGCGTTGGGCTGAGTGGCTCACTGAGATGGATTCTTATTTCCCACGTTTGCAGGATCACAGCTTGCGCGCCTCTTGGAAAGAAGAAGTGCGTTCAGAATTGCGCATCATTTTTGGGGGCCTAGCGTTTGAGCCGATTCTGGCTGAGCTTGAAGCAATCCACAAAAATATTTTGCGTAAGCGGGTATTTGTGGCTTTGCACATGCATGCTGGCGATGGTAATGTGCACACGAATATTCCAGTGAACTCCGATGACTATGAGATGTTGCAAGACGCACATCGCGCAGTTGATCGCATCATGAAGTTGGCCCGTTCTTTAGATGGAGTGATTTCTGGTGAGCATGGTATTGGAATTACCAAATTAGAGTATTTAACAGAAGCTGAACTCAAAGACTTCCGTAGCTACAAGAATCGAGTTGATCCAGAAGGCCGCTTCAACAAAGGTAAGTTGATGCCACATGCTGATCTGAGCATGGCCTACACACCAAGCTTTGGCTTGATGGGTCATGAGTCGATCATCATGCAGCAAAGTGATATTGGCGCTATTGCCGATAGCGTGAAGGATTGTTTACGTTGCGGTAAATGTAAGCCTGTTTGCTCAACACATGTCCCACGTGCAAACCTCCTCTATAGTCCGCGCGACAAGATTCTCGCAACTTCCCTGTTGATTGAAGCTTTCTTGTATGAAGAGCAAACTCGCCGTGGCGTTTCAATTCGTCATTGGGAAATGTTTGATGATGTAGCTGCGCACTGCACAGTTTGTCATAAGTGTTTAACGCCTTGCCCAGTCAAAATTGACTTTGGTGATGTAACGATGAACATGCGTAATCTTCTGCGCAAGATGGGTCAGCAGCGCTTTAATCCGGGCACTGCTGCATCCATGTTCTTTTTGAATGCAACTAGCCCAGAATCAATTCATCTAGCTCGTAAGATGATGATTGGTTGGGGTTATAAGTTGCAACGCTTGGGTAATGATGTGCTGCGTAGATTTGCAAAACAACAAACTGCACACCCCCCTGCAACGGTCGGTAAGCCAAGTGTTAAAGAGCAGGTCATCTTCTTTGTAAATAAGAAGATGCCTGGCAATCTTCCTAAGAAAACTGCGCGTGCTTTATTGGATATTGAAGATGCAAACTATGTCCCAATCATCCGCGATCCTAAGACAACTTCTGCAGATACTGAGGCGGTGTTTTATTTCCCGGGCTGTGGATCTGAGCGTTTGTTCTCCCAGGTTGGCTTAGCTACTCAAGCTATGTTGTGGAATGTCGGCGTGCAAACGGTTCTACCTCCTGGGTATCTCTGCTGTGGCTATCCACAACGCGGTAATGGTGACTTTGATAAAGCTGAGAAGATGATTACGGATAACCGCGTGTTATTCCATCGCGTTGCTAATACTCTCAATTACTTAGATATCAAGACCGTTGTTGTTTCCTGCGGTACTTGTTATGACCAGTTGGCGGGATATCAGTTTGATCAAATTTTCCCTGGCTGCCGCATTATTGATATCCATGAATTTTTAGCGGAGAAGGGCGTTAAGCTCTCTGGTGTCACAGGCGTGAAGTACATGTATCACGATCCTTGCCACTCCCCAATGAAGTTGCAAGATCCATTGAAGACGGTAAACGAGTTAATTCAGCTTGAAGACGGCAAAGCTATTCTGAAGAACGATCGCTGTTGCGGTGAGTCTGGAACATTGGCTGTGACCCGTCCTGATATTTCTACTCAAGTGCGTTTCCGCAAGCAAATTGAGATGGAAAAAGCCGCCGATGATTTACGCAAAGGTGATTTTACTGGCGAGGTCAAAGTGCTGACTAGCTGTCCATCCTGCTTACAAGGACTTACACGCTTTGATGCTGATAGCGAC
Organism: Polynucleobacter sp. UB-Tiil-W10; assembly: GCF_018881605.1. Classification (GTDB taxonomy): domain Bacteria; phylum Pseudomonadota; class Gammaproteobacteria; order Burkholderiales; family Burkholderiaceae; genus Polynucleobacter. The sequence goes on along the minus strand of NZ_JACVPZ010000001.1, from coordinate 679,078 downwards.
ACTACAGCCGATTACATCGTAGTGGAGATGGCTCAAAAGATATTGGGCAAGGATTGGATGCAAGACTATGTAACCAAAGCAAACCAAGGTGGTATTGAAAGGGTTCTCGTTTAATGATTCCGAGCAATGTTGTTGTGCATCAGCAGTCTAAGGTCTTGGAGCTTTCTTATGAAAAGGGAGATACCTATCGCTTACCTTTTGAGTTGTTAAGAGTGTTGTCTCCTTCTGCCGAAGTGCAAGGGCACGGGCCTGGACAAGAAACATTACAAACTGGTAAGCGCGATGTTTTGATTGCTAATCTAGAGCCAGTAGGCCATTACGCACTCAAGCCTAGTTTTTCTGATGGGCATGACTCGGGTTTGTATACCTGGGATTATTTATTGTTTCTGTGTGAGAACCAGGAGCAATTATGGAAAGAGCATTTAGATAAATTGGCTGCTGCCGGTTTAGATCGCGATACACCGATGACTCAGTCAGGCGGTGCATCAGGCCATTCTTGTGGAAGTCACTAATGAGTAAAACGCACTTCGGTTATCAAAGCGTTGACGAAGCTGAAAAGGCTGGAAAGGTTGCCGAGGTGTTTCATTCGGTGGCCAGCAAATATGATGTGATGAATGACTTGATGTCTTTCGGCTTGCATCGTGTTTGGAAAAAAGTGACGATTGCTAGAGCAAATGTACGGCCTGGTCAGAAGATCTTGGATATCGCTGGTGGCACTGGTGATCTGGCTGCGGCTTTCGCAAAAGCTGCCGACTGGGGACGCAATCCTGATGCTCAAGTTTGGTTAAGCGATATCAATGCCTCCATGCTGGGAGTTGGGCGTGATCGCTTGTTAGACCGCGGCATGGCTTTGCCTTGCGTTCAGTTCGATGCAGAAAAAATACCTTTCCCTAATAATCATTTTGATGTGGTGACGGTTGCATTTGGTTTGCGCAACATGACGCACAAAGATATTGCTTTAGGTGAAATGCGCCGCGTGATTAAGCCAGGCGGCAGAGTCTTAGTCTTGGAATTTTCTAAGCCAGATGCTTTTTTACAGCCTGTATATGACACTTATTCGTTTAAGGTTTTGCCTTGGTTGGGTGAGAAGATTGCACAGGATTCAGAAAGTTACCGCTACTTAGCTGAATCCATTCGGATGCACCCAGATGCGCAAACCCTCAAGGAAATGATGTTGGGAGTAGGTTTTGATGAAGTCGAAACCCACAGGATGACTGGGGGTATCGTCGCCTTACATATTGGTATTAAATACTGATAGTTGTATAGTTTTTAAAGTCTTAAAAACTAAAGAAGTTAAGTAGTTATAAGAAGGGGTAAAGAACCATGAATAAACATTTTTTTAAAGCGACGCTTTTAAGTCTTACTTTAATTTTTGCAATGGTAGGTCATGCTGATGCAGCACGCTTAGGTGGTGGTAGAAGTATTGGACGAGCTCCAAGCGCACCAATGCAAAAACAAGCGGCGCCTGTTCAGAAGCCAGCACAGCAAGCTCAACCTGCGACACCGGCTGCAACTCCACAGGCTCCTGCACCTAGTCGTTTTGGTGGTATGGGCGGTATTTTAGGTGGCTTAGCTGCAGGCCTAGGAATTGGTTACCTCTTATCCCATTTCGGTTTGGGTGAGGCGGCGTCTTCTTTAATTACAGGCTTACTCATCGCGATGTTGGCAGGCTTTGTCATTATGTTCATTATTCGCAAAATGTTGCCAGTACTGTCTGGTGCTGTTCAGAATTCCAACGTGCCTTCCCAAGGCATGCAACGTAGTAATGTTGATGTTCCAAGGCAGGAGCCTGCTTTTACCCCTGCTGCAAATGCATTCGGTGGTGTGAGTTCTGAGCCTGAGGTATTTCAGTCAACCTTACCGCCGGGATTTGATCAACAAACATTTTTGGAGAATGCAAAACAATATTTTGTGTCTTTGCAAAAAGCTTGGGATCAAGGTGATCTTGCGTCTTTGCGTGAATTTACAACGCCTGATATGTTTGCCACGATTCAACAAGATTTATCTGGCCGCACTGATGGCAGCAATCAAACTGATGTAGTCACGATTAATGCTCAGCTCCTCGGTATCGAAACAGCCGATGGTCATTATTTCTGCAGTGTTCAGTTCAGCGGCATGATCCGTGAACAACCAGGAGCTCCAGCTAGTGACTTCTCCGAAGTCTGGAATTTGAGCAAGCCTGTAGAAGGTCCTGGCGGCTGGGTACTGGCGGGTATCTCCCAGTTGGTTTAAGCTTAAGGTACTTTCCGTCGGAAAACCCGCACTAGTGCGGGTTTTTTACACTCATGAACACACAATTTTCGACTACCCATACGATTGCTTCTGGCGCAGCTTGCCGGGGGCTGAATCATGTTTTGGGTAGTGAGCCTTGGGCTTTGGCTGAGTTGGCTCGCCATGCAAGCAAAACCATTTTGCTGCAGCTACCCTTGGGAAATCTTTGCTTTGAGATAAAGCCCGATGGTTTTTTAGCTAGCCTAAAAGAGATCGAAGCCCCTTCACTCACCTTGGAGGTTTCCACTAAGGCATTGAGTGACTTGGCCAGCAGCCCAGGCTCTTTGCGAGAGCAGGCATTTAAAGCCGTCAAAATTACTGGTGATGCAGACTTAGCCCAATTATTAGGTCGTCTAGCGGGACAATTGCGCTGGGAGTACGAGGAGGATTTAGCTCGTCTGGTAGGTGATGCACCAGCCAATTTTGCTGTCAGACAGAGCAAAAAGTTTGTGTCGGCCACTCGCTCTGCAGCTAGCGATTTGCTAGACAATGTGGTGGAGTATGTCAGCGAAGAAAAGAAAGTACTTTTAAATAAACGGGATTTTATGGTTCGTAAATCCGAGTTAAGTGAATTGCGCGAATCAGTAGATCGCATGGAAAAACGTATTCAACTTTTAGAGCAAAAGGCTAAATAAATCGTGCGTCGTATTGCTCGTCTCTTTTTTATATTTTTTACTGCATGGCGTTATGGTTTATTGCCGCTTCTGCGTGACCTTTTAAAGCCTGGCATTCGTCGCGGTTTCTTAACTGTATTGTGCTGGGTTTCTCCTGGGCGCCATTTACCGAGAGGCGACCGCATTCGATTAACGCTAGAAGCACTGGGCCCTATTTTTGTGAAGTTTGGCCAAGTACTTTCTACACGCCGTGATCTATTGCCAGAAGATATTGCCAATGAGTTGGCTAAATTACAGGACCAGGTACCACCATTCTCAAACGAAGAATCACGTCGCTTAATTGAAAAGGATTTAGGGCAGCCGATCGAGGAAGTCTTCATTAGCTTTGATGCAACTCCTGTCGCCAGCGCATCTGTTGCGCAAGTCCACTTTGGCGTACTTCGTGGCACAGACAAACGCCCTGAGTGGGAAGGTCGTGCTGTAGCTATTAAAGTTCTACGCCCAGGCATTCTTCCAGTAATTGATGGTGATATTGCATTGATGTATGACTTGGCTAAAGTCATAGAAAAGATTTCTGAGGATGGTCGTCGATTAAAGCCGCGAGAGAACGTGGCAGAATTTGATAGACACTTGCATGATGAATTAGATCTTATGCGCGAAGCCGCTAATGCAAGTCAGTTGCGCAGACAATTTGCAGATTCTCAGAAGTTAATGATTCCAGAGATGTATTGGGATCTTTGTCGCACCAATGTGATTGTCATGGAAAGAATGTATGGCATCTCGATTGGTAAAACTGCAGCATTACGAGATGCTGGCGTTGACTTTAAAAAGCTAGCTTCGGATGGCGTAGAAATATTTTTTACCCAAGTGTTTGAGTATGGTTTCTTCCACGCAGATATGCATCCTGGAAATATCATGATTAGCTTGGAGCCAGAAACATTCGGCCGTTTCATTTCGCTAGACTTCGGAATTGTTGGCGCATTAAGTGAGTCGGATAAAAATTATTTAGCTTTGAACTTTTTGGCATTCTTTAATCGCGATTACCGTCGCGTTGCAGAATTGCATATAGAGTCAGGCTGGGTTCCGGCCAATACCCGTGTTGAAGAATTAGAGGGTGCGGTACGTTCAGTTTGCGAGCCTTATTTTGATCGCCCCCTCAAGGAGATCTCTTTGGGTATCGTGCTCATGCGCTTATTCCAAACGTCACGCCGCTTTAAAGTAGAAATTCAGCCGCAACTGACTTTATTGCAAAAAACTCTCCTCAATGTTGAGGGGCTGGCCCGACAGCTGGATCCAGATCTAGATCTGTGGAAAACGGCCAAGCCGATTCTAGAAAAATGGGTAAGCAAGCAATTGGGTTGGCGCGGATTAATTGATGGTCTAAAGGAAGAGGCGCCGACTTGGGCCAAAATTCTGCCTACATTGCCACGCTTAATTGCAGATAGTCTGGCCCAAGGAAAGCATCAAATAAAAGACCAAACCAGCGAATTAGAGGCCTTAAAAGCCCTTTTATTCCAGGAAAGGCGTACAGATCGCCTATTAATGGGGGCTTTACTGTTTGCTGGCGGGTTTTTGGCTGGAATTTTGATCATCAGCCTAGGCATTTATTAGTCTCTCGCTGATTGGCTGCTAAACCGCTAAAATAGCGGGTTAGGCAGAACACATGAAAAAATACTTTATTGCTGGCATCCTCGTTTGGGCACCATTGTCGATTACCGTTTGGGTGATTGCCTGGGGCTTGGGTTTGCTCGACGGCGTTTTTGGATCGGTGATGCACGCCATCATCATAGTTCTTCCTCACGATGCTGCAGTAGATGTTCAGCATTTCCGCGATCTTCCCGGAGTTGGTATCTTGATTGTGATTGCAGTCATTATGTTGACCGGTTTAGTGGCAATTAGTTTTGCTGGCCAGTGGTGGATTCGGATGTGGAACAAGCAGATTAATCGTATTCCGGTTGTGCGCTCCATTTATTCCAGCGTGCAGCAAGTTTCATCCACTTTATTTTCTGGTAGTGGTCAGGCCTTTAGTAAGGCTTTATTGATTCGTTATCCTCACGCAGATTCTTGGGTGATTGCTTTTCAAACGGGTACGCCCGCTAGAGAAGTCACCGCCAAATTGGGTGAAGACTACGTCAACGTATTTTTGCCAACAACCCCAAATCCTACCTCTGGTTTTTTCATGATCGTGCCGCGTGCACAAACGATTGAATTAGAGATGAGTGTGGAAGAGGCTTTGAAACATATTGTTTCAATGGGCTCTGTTCCTCCCAATAGTTCTAGTGGTTTAACTGCATCCCAGTTGCCACGCCATTTTTGATTTATAGGAAATTGTTATGTCAATGCGAAGCCATACCTGCGGCCAGGTAACCGATTCACTGATTGGTCAAGAAGTCACTCTTGCTGGATGGGTTAATCGCCGTCGTGACCACGGAGGCGTGATCTTTATTGACTTGCGTGACCGCGAAGGTTTTGTACAGGTTGTTTGCGATCCTGATCGCCCAGAAATGTTTGCTCTTGCTGAGCAAGTTCGAAGCGAGTTTTGTATTCAGATCAAAGGTCTTGTTCGTGCCCGCCCTGCTGGTACTGAGAACGCCGATTTAGTCAGTGGAAAAGTAGAGATTCTCTGCCATAGCCTAGTGATACTGAATGCTTCTGTAACCCCACCATTTCAAATCGATGATGAGAATTTATCTGAAACAACTCGATTGACTCATCGCGTATTAGATTTACGTCGCCCACAAATGCAAAAGAATTTGCGTTTGCGTTACAACGTAGCGATGGAGTGTCGTCGTTACTTGGATGATGCAGGCTTTATCGATATTGAAACGCCAATGCTGACTAAGAGCACTCCAGAGGGTGCGCGCGACTATTTAGTTCCATCCCGTGTACATGACGGTCAGTTCTTTGCATTGCCACAATCCCCCCAATTATTTAAGCAATTGTTAATGGTTGCCGGCTTTGATCGTTACTACCAAATTACCAAATGTTTCCGCGATGAAGATTTGCGCGCAGATCGTCAGCCTGAATTTACACAGATTGACTGTGAAACAGCTTTCTTAAGTGAATTAGAAATTCGTGATTTGTTTGAAAACATGATTCGTCATATTTTCAAGAAGACTATGAATGTTGAGCTTCCTAATCCATTCCCAACCATGCCATATTCAGAAGGTATGGCGCGTTTTGGCTCTGATAAGCCAGATTTACGTGTGAACTTTGAATTTACCGAATTAACGGATCTGATGAAAGACGTTGATTTCAAGGTCTTCTCAGGCGCTGCAAACCAGGTTGGTGGACGTGTTGTCGGCTTATGTGTTCCTGGTGGCGCTGGAATCAGTCGTAGCGAAATCGATGACTACACGCAATTTGTGAGTATCTATGGTGCTAAAGGCTTGGCCTGGATTAAGGTGAATTCGGTTGCGGAAGGCCGTAATGGCTTGCAGTCACCAATCGTGAAGAATTTGCACGATGCAGCCATTGAAGGCATCCTGACGCGCACTGGTGCAAAAGATGGCGACATTATTTTCTTTGGTGCTGATAAAGAAAAAGTCGTAAACGATGCGATTGGTAATTTGCGCTTACGGATTGGCCAATCTGCTTGGGGTAAAGAGCATGGTCTCTTTACTGAAGGCTGGAAGCCATTGTGGGTAGTCGATTTCCCAATGTTTGACTACGATGAAGGCGAGGCACGTTGGGTTGCTTGCCATCATCCGTTTACCAGCCCTAAAGATGAGCACATGAAGTATCTGGAGTCTGATCCGGGTAAGTGCTTGGCTAAAGCTTACGACATGGTGTTGAACGGTAGTGAAATTGGCGGTGGTTCAGTACGTATTCACCAAGAAGCGGTTCAAAGCCAGGTATTCCGCGCTTTGAAGATTAATGCAGAAGAAGCGCAAGCAAAATTTGGTTTCTTGTTGGATGCTCTCCAATATGGCGCACCTCCACATGGTGGTATTGCTTTTGGACTTGATCGCATCGTGACCATGATGACTGGTGCTGAGTCGATCCGTGATGTGATTGCATTCCCTAAAACACAACGTGCACAATGTTTGTTAACACAGGCTCCAAGTCCGGTTGATGAGCGTCAGTTGCGTGAGTTGCACATCCGTTTGCGTCAAGCAGCGCCCCCCGCATAAAACAATTTAATTAGCATTTTTAGCCCCATCTTGAAAATCCCTATTTCGGTTTTGGTTGTAATCTACAAATCGAATAGGGATGTTTTGTTAATTGAACGCGCTGATCGTGCGGGCTTTTGGCAATCGGTGACAGGCAGTCTTGATGCCCCCAATGAAGATTTGGCTTTTGCGGCCGCTCGCGAGGTTTTTGAGGAAACGGGTATTGCCGTTGATCGCTTACCAAAAGATGCATTGCAGAGCATGCACCATCAGATCGAATATGAAATCTATCCAGATTGGCGTTTTCGTTACGCTCCTGGCGTCACTAAAAATATTGAACACTGGTTTTCACTGGCGGTTCCAGATAACACTCCAATCACGCTTTCCCCAAGAGAGCATGTAGCTTATGAGTGGTTGCCTTATCAAAAGGCTATACAGAAATGTTTTTCTCCCAGTAACGGCGAGGCTATTCTGAGATTATTTTTTACGAACTAAGCCAAGTCAAATAATGAATTAGGAATAAGATAGAGCGATGAGACATTCATCGGGGCATCATCACGGTAGCACAGAATCAAAGACACCTCAACGCGGTGATTGGCGTGTTATTCGCGATCTTCTTCCCTATCTTCTAGAGTATCGCTTTCGGGTATTGATTGCCCTTAGCTGCCTTGTTGCAGCTAAGGTTGCCAACCTAGGCATTCCAATTGTCATGAAAGAGTTAATTGACTCTTTGGACATTAAGGCTAGCTCTCCACAGGCACTTCTAGCGGTACCTTTGGGCATTATTCTTGCCTATGGGTTATTAAGAATTTCTGCATCTTTATTTACAGAATTACGTGAAGCCTTATTTGCTAAGGTTACGCAGAATGCCGTCCGTAAAGTAGCGCTCCAAGTATTTGAGCATTTGCATTCCTTAGCACTGAGCTTTCATCTGGCACGTCAGACTGGTGGTGTGAGCCGAGATATTGAGCGTGGTACGCGTGGTATTCAATCGCTGATTTCTTATTCTTTGTACAGCATCCTGCCAACATTAATTGAGTTCTGTTTAGTGCTGGGCTACCTTGCTTATTCATATGACATTTGGTTTGCCGCAATAACATTACTAGCATTGGTACTCTATATTGCCTTCACGATAGTGGTTACAGAGTGGCGTACCCATTACCGTCGCACCATGAATGATATGGATTCAAAGGCCAATCAAAAGGCTATCGACTCTTTGTTGAATTTTGAGACGGTGAAGTATTTCGGTAACGAAGCTTTTGAGGCTGGTCGTTACGATGAGAATTTGTTGCGCTATCAAGCTGCTGCAGTGAAGTCGCAAAAGACCTTAGCATTCCTAAATCTTGGACAGCAATTCATTATTGCAATTGGTTTGATGCTCATCTTATGGCGCGCCACTGTGGGTGTCGTTAATGGCACTATGACTTTGGGCGATCTGGTTTTGGTGAACACCTTAATGATTCAGCTTTATATTCCACTGAATTTCTTGGGTGTGATTTATAGAGAGATTAAACAGTCATTGACCGATATGGATCGAATGTTTTCTTTGCTCAATACTGATAAAGAAATTGCTGATTCCCCAAATGCAAAAACACTACAAGTTCAAAATCATAGTCACGGACCAGATGTGCGATTTGAACATGTCTCGTTTCACTATGAGGCTAAGCGTGAAATATTGCGCGATGTGAGTTTCAATATTCCTGCGGGAACCATTACGGCAGTGGTGGGTCAAAGTGGCGCAGGTAAGAGCACCTTAGCCCGATTGCTGTTTCGATTTTATGATGTGCAGTCAGGAGCAATCTTAATTGATAGTCAAAATATTCAGGATGTAACTCAAGCCAGTTTGCGCAAAGCAATTGGTATTGTTCCGCAAGATACAGTTTTATTTAATGACACGATTGGCTACAACATTGCCTATGGCGATCCTTCCGCGACAATTGAAGAAGTACAAGAGGCGGCTAGGGCTGCCCAAATTGATGGCTTTATTAAGCGCTTGCCCGAGGGCTATGAGACGCAGGTGGGTGAGAGAGGTTTAAAGCTTTCCGGGGGTGAGAAACAGCGCGTGGCGATTGCTAGAACACTCCTCAAGAAACCTGCCATGCTGATTTTTGATGAAGCTACTTCGGCCCTAGACTCCAAAACAGAACGCGCTTTTCAGGAAGAACTTCTGAGTTTGGCTAAGAACAGAACAACCCTCATCATTGCCCATCGTCTTTCAACCATTACTCATGCAGATCAAATTTTGGTAATGGATCACGGACAGATTGTGGAGCGAGGAACCCATATGGAGCTTCTTACTCTTCAGGGCAAGTATGCTGAAATGTGGCAAATGCAAGAACGTGCCACTCTTGATTAGAATAGCTTGATGACTCAAAGTACTGCCTCATCTACTATCCTAGAAAGCAAGGAAGCTGTTCTTAAAAACGCTTTTGCAGCAGCAGTTGCCGTTGCTGACCCCCAAGTGATTGTCCCGAAATTTTTGGCCAAGATATTTCCGGTCGGGCAAGAGCCAATGCGTAGGTGTTTAGTAGTGGGTGCTGGCAAAGCAAGTGCTTCTATGGCTAGCGCATTAGAGGCTTATGCAAAAGTACATTGGCCACAAGTGATGCTAGAGGGCATTGTGCTCACACGTTATGGCCATCATTCACCAACTTCTCATATCAAAATAATTGAGGCAGGACATCCAGTACCCGATCAGGCTGGCATGGATGGGGCGAAAGAAGTTCTAGCATTAACTAATCGACTGAAGCAGGGCGATGTATTAATTGCATTGGTATCCGGTGGAGGCTCCAGCCTTCTGACCTTGCCGCAAGAAGGCATATCTATTGATGACATGCGCAAAACTACTGAAGCTCTTTTGCGGAGTGGTGCGCCTATCGAAGAAATGAATGTGGTGCGCAAGCATTTATCTGCAATCTTAGGTGGTAACTTAGCTAGAGTAGCAATAGCGCGTGGTGCCCGAGTAGAGGCCTTATTAATTTCTGATGTAACTGGAGATTCACCTGCGGATATTGCTAGCGGTCCATGTGCTGCTGACTATTCGACCTATTTGGATGCACTCAGTATTTTGGAAAAATACGATTTAGATGAGTCCTCCATTCCAAAGTCAGTACTAGATCATCTTCAGCAAGGTTTGGCGGGAGAAAAACCAGAGACCTTAAAAGACGCTGATTTAGTAGATGCCCAAGTAAGCAACCATGTCATAGCTACTGCCTATAAAAGCTTAGAGGCAGCTGCTGAGTATGTTCATGCACAGGGCTATGAGCCAATCATTTTGGGCGACACAATTACTGGTGAGGCTCGAGAAGTTGGTATTGAACAGGCTGGTTTAGTTCGTGACTATCTTGCAAGAGGAATCGCTAAACCGCTTGCCTTGATCTCTGGTGGCGAATGTACCGTCACCATTCCAGCGGGCATTAAGGGGCGTGGTGGTCGCTGTAGCGAATACCTGCTCTCGCTTTTTGCTGCCTCTAAAGACCTTCCTGCGTTCGCTGCTTTGGCTGCCGATACCGATGGAATTGATGGCAGCGAAAAGAATGCTGGAGCCTGGTTTGATAGCGCCGTGCGTCAAGCTAGCCAGACTGAAAGCCTGGTGCCAGAGAAATTCTTATCAGCGCATGATTGCTATGGCTTCTTTGCGCAATTAGGCGCTTTAGTGGAAACTGGCCCTACACTTACGAATGTGAATGATTTCCGCATCATCTTGCTAGAAAAATAATATGTCCAATAGCCCTACTCAAATTCAACTGACTCAGCCAGACGATTGGCACTTGCATATTCGTGATGGTGATGTGATGAAGGATGTTTTGGCAGATACTGCACGTCAATTTGCACGTGCCATCATCATGCCGAATCTCAAGCCACCAATTACTACCGTGGATTTGGCTAAGGCTTATCAAGATCGTATTCAAGCAAACCTCAATGCCTTGGGCGTTAACAGTTTTACACCTTTGATGACTTTGTATCTGACTGACAATACTTCAGCGGATGAGGTTCGTAAGGCTATGGCTGAAGGAATAGTTGGTTTCAAGTTTTATCCCGCGGGAGCAACAACCAATAGCGATGCTGGTGTTAGTGATCTTAAGCGCTGCCATGCAGCATTGGAGGCAATGCAGGCTGTTGGTATGCCGCTCTTAGTTCATGGTGAAGTCACGAGCTCAGAAATCGATATCTTTGATCGCGAAGCGGTATTTATCGATACAGTATTAGAGCCTCTGCGCAAAAAATTTCCTGACCTCAAAATCGTGTTTGAGCACATCACCACAAAACAAGCAGCTCACTATGTACGAGATGCAATGACAGGCGGAAAAAATACTATTGCGGCAACAATTACTCCACAGCATTTGCTTATGAATCGTAATGCTATTTTTACTGGCGGTATTCGTCCACACAATTATTGTTTGCCAGTACTCAAGCGTGAAGAGCATCGCATTGCCCTTTTAGAGGCTGCCACTAGTGGTAACTCTAGCTTCTTTTTGGGTACCGATAGTGCGCCTCATGCTAAGGGTGCTAAGGAGACGGCTTGTGGTTGTGCGGGTTGTTATAGTGCCTTTAATGCTTTGGGTTTGTACGCAGAGGCATTTGAAAGTGTTGGCAAGTTGGATCAGTTGGAAGGCTTCGCTAGTTTTTTTGGCCCAGATTTTTATTCATTGCCACGGAATAGCAAAAAAATTACCTTGGTAAAGCAAGCGCAAAACATTCCATCTGAATTGCCATTAGGTTATGCCACGATCGTTCCACTTCGCGCTGGTGAAACGATAGCTTGGTCGCTGGTTTAAAAAACTCAACTTCATTAGTTTCTTAGCCAAATTGCCCTGACTGCGTTAGACTGCAGGCGCAGAGTCAATTGGGCAATCGCCGCCTCTTTATTGAGGGGGAGGAAAGTCCGGACTCCATAGGGAAGGGTGATGGCTAACGGCCATCCACGGCGACGTGAGGAATAGGGCCACAGAGACGAGCGTATTTAGTTACGGTGAAACGCGGTAACCTCCACCCGGAGCAATCCCAAGTAAGCAGACGATGAGGCGTCCCGCTGAGTCTGCGGGTAGGGAGCTTGAGCCGTCAGGTAACTGACGGCCTAGAGGAATGATTGCCCCTAGATGCAAATCTGGGCGACAGAATCCGGCTTATCGATTGACTCTGCACTTATTCTGAAATGATTTCGACGCTGTAAGTCAGTTCCGCAGTTTTAGCCAACATGGTGGTAGCTGAGCAATATTTTTCATGTGAAAGTTTTACTGCACGATCTACTTTTGCCTGGTCTAGATCTTTTCCTTTCACCGTAAAGTGCAAATTGATCTTGGTAAAGACTTTGGGGTCATCCGATGCCCTTTCAGCCTGCAGCGCGACTTCGCAGCCGCTAATCGCCTGACGAGCCCTTTGTAGGATTAAAACCACATCAAATGCTGAGCAACCACCAGCACCAGCTAAAAGTAGCTCCATGGGCCTTGGAGCCAGGTTTTTGCCTCCAGCTTCAGGGGCGCCATCCATGTTTACGAGGTGGCCGCTCCCAGTTTCTGCAGAAAAGGCCATCCCACCATTACCCAACCAGCTTACTCGACATTCCATAGTAGTGACCCCTAACTTACTAAATTAATCAATATTATCAATAGTTTACCAATATTTATGAGCTTTAGTTAGGCTCTGAAAATCGCTCAAAAGTAGCAAAAAATTGATTTTGGTCAATTTTCTTGCATCGCACCATATATATGGATACAATAACCACATTGGTAGTCAGTCTTGTATAAGACTGCGACTTACCACCCAGTGTCTCCTCCACCCAAACATAGGTGGATTCCAACCCAGGACTCGTTCCTGGGTTTTTTTTAGGTTACAATTCAAGGCTTTACTGAATTACCGAGCCGGTCAGCGGTAATTTGTTGTACCAGTTAAATTGCAGAATCTGCGAGCTTGCAAACATAAGCAGGGCCAAGGTGGACGTAGTTTGGTTGGGGTAATTTTTTTGACTATAACAATTTGAGAAATCATGAAAACTTTTTCTGCAAAATCCCATGAGGTAGTGCATGAATGGTTCGTGATTGACGCTACGGACAAAGTCCTCGGTCGTGTCGCCAGTGAAGTGGCACTCCGTCTACGCGGCAAGCACAAGCCTGAATACACCCCACACGTTGATACTGGCGACTTTATTGTTGTCATCAATTCATCTAAGCTCCGTGTCACTGGCACTAAAGGCTTGAACAAAATTTATTACCGTCACAGCGGATACCCAGGTGGTATTAGCTCGACTAACTTCGACAAAATGCAAGACCGTTTTCCAGGTCGCGCTTTAGAGAAGGCTGTGAAGGGTATGTTGCCAAAAGGCCCACTAGGTTATGCCATGATTAAGAAATTAAAAGTCTATGGCGACGCCAGTCATCCGCATGCGGCTCAACAGCCAAAAGCGTTAGAGATTTAAGGAAACCAAATGGCTATTAATTACGGAAATTGGAATTACGGTACTGGTCGCCGCAAGAGTTCTGTTGCGCGCGTATTCATTAAATCTGGCAAAGGCGAAATCATTGTTAATGGCAAGCCTATCGATGCTTATTTTGCTCGTGAAACATCACGCATGATCGCTCGTCAGCCTTTGGCTCTCACAGCCCACTTAACGACCTTTGATATCAAAGTAAACGTTTCTGGTGGCGGTGAAACTGGCCAAGCTGGTGCGGTTCGTCACGGCGTTACTCGTGCATTGATCGACTATGACAACGCTTTGAAGCCAACCCTGTCTAAAGCAGGTTTGGTAACTCGCGATGCTCGTGAAGTTGAGCGTAAAAAAGTTGGTCTGCACGGCGCACGTCGTCGTAAGCAGTTCAGCAAGCGCTAATTTCTTTCAGTCGCTTCAGTTTTATCGAAAGGGTCGCGCAAGCGGCCCTTTTTGTTTCTACAATCTAGGTATTAAAGAAATAAAATTCATCTGTTGGTATTTTGGAGAATGGCATGATTAAAGTTGGCATCGTAGGTGGCACTGGATATACCGGAGTCGAACTGTTGCGTTTATTGGCGCAACATCCTGAGGTAGAGCTCACCGCAATTACTTCTCGCACTGAAGCTGGCATGTCGGTAGCTGATATGTTCCCATCTTTACGCGGTCGTGTTGCCCTAAAATTTACAACGCCTGACGAAGCTAAATTAAATGAATGTGATGCAGTATTCTTTGCAACTCCCCATGGCGTTGCCATGGCGCAAGCTAAAGAATTGCTGGCCAACAATGTGAAGATTCTGGATCTTGCCGCGGACTTTCGTCTCAAGGATGTTCAAGAATTTGCAAAGTGGTACGGCATGGAGCATGGTTGCCCAGAAATTTTGGCTGAGGCAGTTTATGGTTTGCCAGAAATCAATCGTGATGCCATTAAAAAGGCACGCGTCGTTGGTTTGGCTGGATGCTACCCAACGTCTGTGCAGCTTGGACTAGCTCCATTGCTTTCGCCAAAATCGACTGGTGGTAAGCAATTGATCGATGGTAATCATATTATTTCGGATTCGAAGTCTGGCACTTCTGGTGCTGGACGTAAAGCGGAGATTGGTACGCTATTGTCTGAGGCGGCTGATAACTTCAAAGCCTATAGCGTGAAAGGCCATCGTCATCTCCCTGAAATCGTGCAAGGCCTAAAAGCAATTGCTGGCCATGATCAGATTGGTTTGACCTTCGTGCCGCATTTAACGCCGATGATTAGGGGTATTCATTCGACTTTGTATGTGCGTTTAACTTACGCTGGTAAGGATGTTGATTACCAAAAGCTCTATGAAAACTTCTACAAAGATGAGTCATTTGTTGATGTGATGCCAGCAGGCAGCCATCCAGAAACACGTTCTGTACGGGGTAGTAATGGCATTCGGATTGCGATCCATCGCCCAGGCGGCGGTGATACTTTAGTAATTTTGGTGGTTGAGGACAACTTGGTAAAGGGCGCTTCAGGCCAAGGCGTGCAGTGTATGAACCTGATGTTTGGCTTCCCAGAGACCACGGGCCTTACCCAGATCGCTGTTTCGCCATAATGACCCTTCAGCAAGCTGGGCATTAAAAGCCTAAAATAAGACATACCCATTTGATTTAGGAGTGAACCATGACCGAATTAGCTACCCAACCCGCACAAGATTTAGCTGAGCCACCAATCCCATTGGTGTTCACGGATAACGCTGCTGCAAAAGTGGCTGACTTGATTGCGGAAGAAGGTAATCCAGAATTGAAACTCCGAGTATTTGTACAAGGGGGTGGTTGCTCAGGATTTCAGTATGGCTTCACATTTGATGATGCTGTGAATGAAGATGACACGCTCTTTGAAAAGAATGGCGTTACTTTGTTGGTGGATTCAATGAGCTTCCAATATTTAGTGGGTGCTGAGATTGATTACAAAGAAGATATCAACGGCTCACAATTTGTTATTAAGAATCCAAATGCACAAACTACGTGTGGTTGTGGATCTTCTTTCTCCGCTTAAATATTGAACTACGCTGGGTAGCAAGCGCCTAGAATTCTAGGACCCTTCGCTCCTGTAACGGCTGGCAAATTTGCTGGCCGTTTTTCTTTGTGGGCCCACGCAAGCCAGGCAAAAGCAAGACCCTCAACAAGTTGCGGATCAATTCCAGCAGTATCGCTTGTAGTAATTTCTAATGGCTGTTTGAAGAGCTGCTGCGACTTTACTTTGAATAAATTCATCAGGGCATTATTTCTGGCGCCACCTCCACAGACAATTAGCTTCTGGGTTTGCGGGGCATGACGCGCTAAAGCATCTAAGGCCGAGTACGCAGTTAAATGAAGTAAGGTGGCCTGTACATCTTCAGACAGATAGTTCTCATTACCTAAATTTTCTTTTAACCAGGTCAGATGAAAATCATCCCTGCCAGTGCTTTTTGGTGGCATCTTGGCAAAGAAGGAATCTTTCAACATCTTTGCTAGTAGCACTTCATTTACCTTGCCTTGTAATGCCCAGGCGCCATTCTCATCAAATGCATTTCCTTGGTGTTCATATATCCAGGCATCCATCAACATATTTCCGGGGCCACAATCAAAGCCGGTCACTTCACCGTTTTTGCGAAGTAGCGTGAGATTGGCGATGCCGCCAATATTCAGAATAGCCAAATCATCAAGCGATGAAAATTGCTGTGCATGAAAAGCGGGCACCAAAGGGGCACCATGTCCACCAGCAGCTAAATCCCGACTTCTAAAATCAGCGATGACATCAATGCCAGTTTTTTCTGCTAAGAGTGCCGGATTGAGTGTTTGATGCGTATAAGCCATGTCACCAAGGTGAGGCTGGTGGCGAATGGTCTGTCCATGCGCACCGATAGCAGTGATGGCGGATGGGTGGAGCTTGGCTTTTGTGAGCAGCTGATCGACAGCTACTGCATAAGCCAAGGCTAGAGCATTACCAGCTTGCTTTTCCCGGTGGAGCTCATTTGGGCCGGGGCTTTGAAGCTCAAATAAGGCTTTACGGAGCTCGGGTAAAAAAGGGGTGCTGACAGCCTCTAGAGCACTGGCTTCGCCATTCGGTCCTATCTTAGCTAGAACGGCATCTATCCCATCTAGGCTGGTGCCAGACATTAAGCCGATATAGAGGGGGTATGGTTTGTTCATGTGGCTCTCAGGAATGCGACAATTATGCTTTAGCAATTTAACTACTAATTTAACTGAATCAGCAATCCGAATCAGCATGACGGCTAAACCAGAACAAAAATATCCTTTGACCCCTGAAGTCTTTGCGGCACTTGAAGTCACCAAGCGTGGCTGCGATGAGTTATTGGTTGAGGCTGACTGGGTGCAGAAGCTAGCACGTAGCCAAGCTACCAAGACTCCTTTGCGGATTAAATTGGGTTTAGATCCAACTGCCCCTGATATTCATCTGGGTCACACCGTTGTTTTAAACAAATTGCGTCAGCTGCAAGATTTGGGGCATACCGTTATTTTCTTGATCGGTGATTTCACCAGCATGATTGGCGATCCATCAGGTCGTAACGCTACCCGCCCTCCATTGACAGCAGAAGATATCGCCATCAATGCGGAGACCTACTATCGTCAAGCAAGCATGGTGCTCGACCCCTCTAAAACTGAAGTGCGTTACAACAGTGAATGGTGTGATCCATTGGGTGCACGCGGCATGATTCAATTAGCAGCCAAGCATACTGTTGCTCGCATGCTAGAGCGCGATGACTTTACCAAGCGCTATCGCAATGGCGTACCAATTTCGATCCATGAGTTTTTGTATCCACTCATGCAAGGTTATGACTCAGTTGCACTAAAGAGTGATTTAGAGCTTGGTGGTACAGATCAAAAATTTAATCTTTTAGTTGGGCGCGAACTCCAGCGTGAGTATGGCCAAGAACCGCAATGTATTTTGACAATGCCTTTATTGGTAGGTCTTGATGGCGTTGAAAAGATGAGTAAGTCTAAGGGTAATTACATTGGTATCAGCGAGCCTGCTGGAGACATGTTTGGAAAGCTCTTAAGTATCTCGGATGATTTAATGTGGGATTACTTCACATTGTTGTCATTCCGACCAATGTCTGAAATTGATCTCATGAAGCAAGAAGTTGCTGCTGGACGCAATCCAAAAGATTGCAAAGTTCTACTCGCCCAAGAGATCGTTGCCCGCTTTCATTCGCAAGCTGCCGCAGAAAAAGCCTTAGAAGACTTTAATCATCGCGCTAAGGGTGGTGTACCAGACGACATTCCTGAGGTGATCCTTGCTGGTGGGTCAATGGGCATCGCTAACCTTCTCAAGGCCGCTGGTTTGGCTCCATCCACATCAGAAGCGAATCGCAATATTGAGCAAAACGGTGTAAAAATTGATGGCGCAACGATTACTGATAAACAGTTAAAAGTTGAGGCCGGAACTTATGTCGTGCAGGTTGGTAAACGGAAGTTTGCAAAAGTAACCCTCACTTAATTGATGGCAGATATGAGTGATCAAAAAAGTATTGAAGTAGAAGCAGAAAATCTGGAGCGACTTTCGGTAAAGTTGATTCAAGACAAAAACTGGGAAGCTCTAGAGAAATTACTTGCTCCAGAATGTCAATTTGTAAGCTCCCAGGGCGCATGCGATAAAGAAAGTGCAATGCGCCTAATGAAAGAGATGCATCTCGGCCCCGTTCGGTTTAAAGATTTTAAGGTGACTGAAGTTCAGGATAATTTAATAGTGAGTTTCTGGATTGCTGCGTTGGAATATCGTGATGGCAAAGAGCTTTCGCTGGAATACTCTCCACGCCTAAGCGTTTGGAAAAAAATAGATGGGCAGTGGCAATGCATTGCTTATGCTGATCTGATTGCCAGCTAATTCACATCCTCACAAATCGATGCTGACGCTTCCACTAGGTGGCGTTAGTCCAAAATGCTCATAAGCCTGACGGGTTGCCACTCTGCCACGCGATGTACGTTGTAAGTAGCCTTGCTGAATAAGGTAAGGCTCCAGAACATCCTCAATCGTGTCTCGTTCTTCACCAATAGCAGCTGCCAGGTTATCAATACCCACTGGGCCGCCATCAAACTTGTGCAAGATCGCCTCCAGCAATTTTCTGTCCATCACATCAAAGCCGCTTGGATCCACATCAAGCATTTTCAGCGCGGCATCAGCCATGGCCTTGGTAATCGTGCCAGTACCTTTTACCTCCGCATAGTCTCGTACACGACGTAGTAGGCGGTTAGCAATACGAGGAGTGCCACGCGCACGCTTTGCAATTTCAATGGATCCTTCGGGATCAATACTTGCTTTGAGGAGGCTCGCAGAGCGAGTAATGATTTTGGTGAGCTCTTCAGTGGTGTAAAACTCGAGTCTGGCCACAATGCCAAAGCGATCACGCAATGGATTGGTCAGCATTCCTGCGCGGGTGGTTGCACCAATCAAAGTGAATGGCTTGAGATCAATCTTCACGCTACGTGCTGCAGGACCTTCGCCAATCATGATATCTAGGCTGTAGTCCTCAAGCGCTGGGTAGAGAATTTCTTCAACAACTGGAGAAAGACGATGAATCTCGTCAATAAAGAGAACATCGTTCTCTTCTAAATTGGTTAGCAAGGCAGCTAGATCGCCTGGCCTATCTAAAACGGGGCCACTGGTTTGACGTAGATTAACGCCAAGCTCCCTGGCAATAATGTGAGCAAGGGTGGTTTTACCAAGCCCAGGAGGTCCAAATAATAGAACGTGATCTAAAGCCTCTTGCCGTGCTCTCGTAGCGCTAATAAAAATCTCTAATTGCGCCCTGGCTTTAGTTTGGCCGACATACTCATCGAGTTGTTTAGGGCGAAGGGCTCTTTCAAAGACTGCTTCAGCATTACCTGCTGCGCCACTCACAATGCGGTCATTACCTTCTGGTAAATCTTCGGGGATAGAGCTTAGGTCGTCTGTATGAATTGCCATGCTGCAAGTGTAGTGGTGTTTATCTATTAGGGCTTAGATAGATACTTCAGACCCATTCGAATGCCGTCCGAGATGCTGGTATCAGGTGGAATTTGCTTGAGCGCAAGGAGTGCTTCTTTTTCAGAATAGCCCAGCGCAAGGAGTGCTTGTAATACCTCGCTACTAGCTTCAATAGCTTGAGGTTTATCGCCTGTAATACCGAGATCAGGAGCAAGCTTACCCTTGAGTTCCAAGCAAAGACGTTCAGCGGTTTTCTTGCCGATGCCAGGAACTTGAGTTAGGCGCCCGGCCTCTTGTAAGGCAATCGCCTGAGCTAACTCATTGACACTCATGCCAGAAAGTACTGCTAGTGCCGTACGTGAACCAACACCACTAATTTTGATGAGCTGTCTAAATGCCTCACGCTCAGTTTCAGTGGCAAAACCAAAGAGTTGCTGCGCATCTTCTCGAACTTGAAAGTGTGTCAGTAGAGTGATTTTCTGACCTGCCTGAGGCAACTGATACAGAGTGCTCATTGGTACATCAACCTCATAACCAATACCTTGGCAATCGACCAAGAGGCGAGGAGGATGAACTGAAACGAGAATGCCTTGAATGCGACCAATCATGTAGAGATCTTAACCTGTGATGTGTATTTTTACTTGCTACGTTTCTTGGGGGTCAAGGCCGCAGTAATTGCTTTAGGCATTTGTGCATGATGGGCGGCGCAGATAGCAACACCTAATGCATCAGAAGCATCTGTACCTGGGGCACGATTCAGTCTTAGAAGGCGCTTAACCATCTCCTGCACCTGCGGTTTGGCTGCACGGCCTGTACCCACGATGGCTTGCTTGACTCTTAAGGCACTGTACTCTGCCACTGGGAGTTTTTCAGAGACGAGGGCTGCAATGACTGCGCCTCGAGCTTGACCCAGCATTAATGTTGAACGAGGATTTACATTTAAGAAAACCTCTTCGATTGCTGCAGATTCAGGTCGGTAGGTCTCTAGAACTTCTTTAACGCCGGCATAGAGGGCGCCTAAGCGCTCAGGCAGACCTTTCGCTGGATCTCCGCTTTCAATCGTCCCAGAAGCTACGTAGGTCAATTTTTGGCCATCGACATCAATGATGCCAAAACCGGTGACCCTTAAGCCTGGGTCGATACCTATCCAGCGCATATGCGTTTTAGATTTCCGTTTGGCTAATTGCCTAGTGGCGGAAGTGGCGTGTGCCAGTAAAGATCATGGCAATGCCATGTTCGTTAGCTGCTGCAATGATTTCATCATCACGCATACTGCCGCCAGGTTGAATTGCACAGCTGGCACCGCCATTTACTACAACATCTAAGCCATCGCGAAATGGGAAGAAAGCATCGCTAGCTACAGCAGAGCCCTGAAGACTTAAGCCAGCGTTTTCAGCCTTAATGCTTGCCATGCGTGCAGAATCTACACGGCTCATTTGACCCGCGCCAATGCCCAAGGTCATACCGTTGGCACAATACACAATGGCATTGGATTTAACAAACTTAGCAACACGCCATGCAAACATCATGTCGTGCATTTCTGTTGGAGTTGGTAGACGCTTACTGACAACGCGCATTTCATTTTCAAGAACGTTTTTAGCATCTGGAGATTGCACGAGCAGACCACCGCCTACACGTTTGAAATCAAAAGCATTAAATGCAGTACCCAATGGGATCTCTAGAAGACGAACGTTTTGCTTGGCTGCAAAAATTGCTTTTGCTTCTTCGCTAAAGCTTGGGGCAATCAGGACCTCTACAAATTGCTTGGAGACTGCTTCAGCAGTAGCGGCATCACAAGGCACGTTGAAGGCAATGATCCCGCCAAATGCTGAGCTTGTGTCAGTCTTAAATGCTTTTTGATAAGCCTCGAGTGCATTGCTTCCTACGGCAACGCCACAGGGATTGGCGTGCTTAATAATGACGCAGGCAGCAGCACCACCAGAGTTACCGGTAAAGCTCTTGACGCATTCCCAAGCAGAATCTGCATCAGCAATGTTGTTATAAGAAAGCTCTTTTCCTTGTAACTGCTTGTAATTAGCTAGTGCGCCGTCTACGGGGTAAATATCTTTATAGAATGCTGCAGATTGGTGTGGGTTCTCGCCATAACGCATCTCTTGAACTTTTTCAAACGCTAGGTGCAATGTTTCTGGATAAGCTGAGCGTGCTTTGTGATCCAAGTCATCGCCTAAGGCTGAGAGATAGTTAGCAATAGCGCCGTCGTATTGGGCTGTGTGTGCAAATACTTTTTTTGCTAAAGCTAAGTTGGTTTTGTAAGAAACAACGTTTTGATTAGCTTTCATTTCAGATAAGACTGGAGCGTAATCTTCCGGTGAGATCAGCACTGTGACGTCCTGATGATTCTTTGCAGCCGCACGCAACATCGCTGGTCCACCAATGTCAATGTTCTCAACCGCATCTTCGAACGAACAGTTTTCCTTGGCAACAGTCTCATTAAAAGGGTAAAGGTTGATGACCAGCATGTCGATCGTATCAATACCATGCTCTTTTAAGGCTGCCATATGTTCTGGGAAATCTCGGCGAGCCAATAAGCCGCCATGCACCATTGGGTGGAGAGTTTTCACACGACCATCCAGCATTTCTGGAAACTTGGTCAATGAAGAGACCTCGACGACAGGTAGATTATTTTCTGCCAAAAGTTTGGCGGTACCACCTGTGGAGATGAGCTTAATGCCTTGCTCATGGAGGGCTTTAGCAAAAGGCACAATGCCATTTTTATCGGATACAGAAAGGAGGGCTGTGCGGATCATATTTTTCGAAGGGTTTAATTAAAAAATGGCTTTGTTATATGTAATATTTACTTGAGTAATTGATGTTCAACTAACTTTTTGTGTAGGGTATTGCGGTTAATGCCCAGATATTGGGCTGCTAAGGATTGGTTTTGTTTAGCATGTTGCATTACTAATTCCAACATTGGCTTTTCAACTACTGCCAATACCATTTGATAGATATCCGTCGGCGCAGTTCCCTTGAGATCATTCAAGTAACCCTGTAACTGGGTTTCAATACATTCGGTAATCGGGTGCTTATTGGTCATAACAATCTATCAATGCAAAATTAAATAAAGAAAACTAAATACGCTTAAAGCTACGCCGCCTCTAAAAATAACAAGCGGTCAGAGTGGGATTTCATCTCGTCAAAATAGTCATTAACCATTTGAAGTTGAGTTTTACAGTCGTCAGCGGTATTCATACGCTGACGGAAGGCATGCGAATCACGCAAACCTTTGCAGTACCAGCCAATATGTTTGCGAGCGGTACGCAGGCCAATATGTTCCCCATAGAACTCATAGTGGTCCAAGAGATGGGCGTTCATGATGGACTGAATCTCATTGATCTCAGGAGTTGGAAGCATGCCACCAGTTTCGAGATAGTGATTAATTTCGCGAAAAATCCAAGGGCGGCCTTGAGCGGCGCGACCAATCATGATGGCATCGGCGCCAGTAATCTTTAAAACTTGCTCTGCCTTTTCTGGGCAGTTGATATCACCGTTAGCCACCACAGGAATACCTACGCTATTTTTGACCGCAGTAATCGTTTCATACTCTGCTTCACCATGGTAAAGATCCGCTCTTGTACGGCCATGCACAGTCAGCATTGAGATGCCAGATTTCTCAGCAAGACGCGCAATCTCAATTGCATTCTTATGTTCGCGATCCCAGCCCGTACGAATTTTCAAAGTAACAGGCACGGCATCTGGTCCGACTCCAACAGCATTTACAACTGCTTCTAGAATTTGCTGCACTAAAGGCTCATCCCGTAGTAATGCAGAGCCAGCAGCAACATTGCAAACTTTCTTAGCGGGACAGCCCATATTGATGTCGATAATTTGGGCGCCGTGATCTACATTAATTTTTGCTGCCGCAGCCATCATCGCTGGATCAGCCCCTGCGATTTGGACCGCAATGGGTTTGAATTCGCCAACATGGTTGGCGCGCCGTTGCGTCTTTTCACTTTTCCAAAGCAGGGCATTTGAGGCCACCATTTCAGAAACGGCATACCCAGCACCTAATTTCTTACAAAGCTGCCTAAATGGGCGGTCCGTTACCCCGGCCATAGGAGCCACAAATAACTTATTTGCGAGGAGGTGAGGACCAATATTCATCTAAAAGGGGCTTAGGCGGAAAGCATGACACTTTAGCATAGTCACACCCTTTTTTGCCTATTTTTTAGGCAGAATGCTTGCTCTAGATCAAATTGAGAAGACTTTGATTTTGGAAGCTATTAAAGCGCTTTAGCGCTTGCCAAACATCATCTGACGAGCTAAGGCTGTTTTGACTGGTGGGAGCCACTGAAGGGCCGATAAAGCCAATCCACGAGCCACCACAATTGGGGCTAGATTAGATGTAAATACCCTGGCCATGAAGTCTGTAAGACCAATGGTGGTTGCTCGATCGATTTTTCGACTTTGCGCATAACCCTGGAGCGCATCTTGAATGTCTATTGGAGATTGCTCTTCTGTGGATCCGGAAAATACCCCAACTAACTTCTCTGACAGCAAAAAGGCATCTCGTAACCCTAAATTCAAACCCTGACCTGCCACAGGGTGCAAAGTTTGGGCGGCGTTACCAATCCATACTTCATGGTCTTTAGCAATTTCTTTGCGATAGTTCAAACCCAGTTCATACAAACGACGATCTTGAACTTTCAGATATTTTCCAATGCGCGAACCAAATTCTTTTTGTAGTTCATTCAAGAAATCTGCATCGCTCAGATGCAAGCGCTGCTGCGATGATTCTGGTGAACCACACCAAACAAGATTCAGAATGTTGTGACCATAATGACTCGGCAATACGGCTAATGGACCTTCAGCAGTAAAGCGTTCCCAAGCTTTATGAGGCTCTGCATTTTCTACTTCAACTAGACCCACCAAAGCAGACTGCCCATAATCGCGACCAGACTCTACCCAATCTTGTGTCTTGAATAAACCACCCTCAGCATGCACAATACATTTGGCTTGAATACTCAAGTCTTTGGCATCTTGATGAATATGCTGCCAAATAAAATGAGGGCTCTTACCTTGAATAGCCCTTAAGGCTTGGCGTAGCGTAATGTGAATATCGCGATAGCGAATAATATGTCCAAGCGCATCTTGATTGAGCTCTTCTCGCGTCATGAGTGCGCGACCAAAACGTCCAGCTTGTGAAACATGAACGCAATGAATTGCGGCAGACTCTTTTGGCCATGCATGAATCGTATCGAGTAAAAGTTTGCTACCGTGGGAGAGTGCAATTCCTCGACTATCGGCGCCTGCTAAATCCTCGTCATTGATGGGATTGCGATCAAGTAATGTAATTTTTGCATCAGGAAATTTCTGCAAGGTCCATGCAGCGCAAGCGAGTCCGACTGGACCGCCACCCTGAATCAAGATATCGCAACTAGGTAGACTCATTTTGATGTGGATGGCCTTAAGCGTTTTTCATGAGCGCTTCAATCTCATCAGCATTGACGGGCACGCCACGAGAAATTAATTCACATCCAGAGTCATTGACGACAGCATCATCCTCAATGCGGATACCGATATTCCAAAATTTTTCATCTACATCATCTGCTGGTCTGACATATAGGCCTGGTTCCACCGTAATAACCATACCGTTTTTGAGAATGCGCCAAGGCTTTTCTACAGTTGAAGAATCTTGGGTGGCTTCACGATATGAACCGACATCATGAACGTCCATACCAAGCCAGTGCGAAGTGCGATGCATATAGAAGCGACGATAGGCAGCAGTCTCAATGGCGTTATCAAGCGAGCCTAAGTCGGAGAGTTTTAGTAGTTTTTCATCTAACAAGCCTTGGGTAAGCACTTTGAGTGCTGCTTCATGTGGCTGCATAAATGTATTGCCGGGCTTGGTCATCGCAATTGCAGCTTCTTGAGCTGCTAATGTAATGTCATACAAGGCGCGTTGTGGCCCAGTAAATTTTCCATTGACTGGAAATGTCCGTGTGATATCTGACGCGTAGCCATCAAGTTCACAGCCAGCATCAATAAGACAAAGCTCACCGCTGCGCAATTCAGTTGAGCCTGCACGATAGTGAAGAATGCAAGAATTTGCACCGCCAGCAACGATGCTGTTGTAGGCAACGCTTTGTGCACCGCTATTGCGGAACTCATGTAGTAATTCTGCTTCGATTTGATATTCACGCATTCCTGGCATGCAGACTTGCATGGCACGAACATGGGCGCGAGCAGAGATAGCCGCTGCGCGACGCATGATGTCAATTTCATGAACATCTTTAAATAAGCGCATTTCATGAATGAGTGCCTCAACATCATGAAGCTCTGATGGTGGATTGATTCCGGATCGTGCTTGACCTCGTACTTGTTTCATCCAATGACGCAAGCGTCTATCAGCTTCAGCGCTTTCAGCAAGGCGTATGTACACCGCATCCTCATCAGCTAATAAGTTACCCAGTGTTTGGTCTAATTCTTGATTGCTGTGAGCATACTCAATACCCAAAGCTTCAGGCGCTGCTTCAGGCCCAAGGCGAATGCCATCCCAAATCTCTCGTTCAGAATCTTTGGGTCTGCAAAATAAGTGAGATTCAAGTTGGAAGTTTTTTCCATTACCCAAAATCTTCATAACTAGTGTGGCACCTGGCTCTTCAAAACCAGTCAAGTAATAAAAGTCACTATCGTGGCGATAAGGAAACTCGCTGTCACGGTTACGGGTCAGCTCAGGTGCTGTAGAGATGACGGCGACCCCTCCACCAGTCTTAGCAAAGATTAGTTCTGCTAATTGATTTCTGCGAAGCTGATAAATATTCAAATTATTCATATGCTGCATTGAGCTCTTGTAAGCGTTGTGGTGTGCCTACATCGTGCCATGGACCGAGATATTTTTCACCAGACACTTGATTTTGCTCCATGGCAGTTCTCAATAATGGCGCGAGCTTGGCTGGTGCCCCGAATTCCAGGGTTTTAAAGAGGTCTTTGTGATAAATCCCAATTCCAGAAAAAGTGAGCTTCTCGGCGCCAATGGATTCAGCAGTACTAACCGTTGATCCCTGGAGGTAAAAATCACCCTCGGGATGCTGAACCGGGTTGGGGACCATCAATAAGTGGGCCAAAGGCTTGCTGGCGTCCATTCGCATTTTGGGCACCATTTCCAACAACTGAGTAATGGGTAGATTTGGGCTAAAGACATCGCCGTTAATGACCAAGAAGTAGTCCTCGGGAGCGATGATCGGAAGTGCCTTACAGATTCCTCCGGCTGTTTCCAGAGCGCTTTCCTCGGGAGAGTATTGAATATGCAGGCCAAATTGGCCTCCATCGCCCAGGGCTGCCTCAATTTTTTCGCCTAACCACGCATGATTAATCACGACATCCTCAACTTTTGCGTTTGCTAGCGCCTCTAAATGCCATTTCAGCAAAGATTTGTTCCGAATGGTGAGCAAGGGTTTTGGTAAGTCATCCGTGAGGGGGCGCATACGCTCACCACGTCCAGCCGCCAGTAAAAAACAAGGTATGCGATTGAGCTGACTCATGGTGTGTGAACTACGCTTGATTTGGGCGAGTGGATTCTAGAATACGAGCCAATGGCTTTAACTCAATGTAACGGTTTGCAGTAGCAATCGCGTATTCCAAAACGAGAGGAATATCTTTGAGGTAGCCATCTTTGCCATCACGATGAAAGAGTCTTGCAAATATGCCTAAGACCTTGAGGTGGCGTTGCAAACCCATCCATTCAAAATCACGATAGAACTGTCCAAAATCATTTGGCATTGGCAGCCCTGCCTTGCGGCCTTCTTCCCAAAATTTAATCACCCAGTCAATTACACGTTCTTCAGGCCAAGCAATATAAGCATCACGCCATAAGGAAGAAGCATCATAAGTAATTGGCCCGTATACAGCATCCTGAAAGTCAATTACTCCAGGATTATTCTTTTCCGTGACCATTAGGTTGCGAGAATGGTAGTCACGATGAACGTAGACTTTAGCCTGCGCTAAATTATTTTCAATAATGAGCGCAAAAGATTTTTTCAATTGCTCGGTTTGTTGCTCATTGAGTTCAGCGTTGAGGTGCTTGCTTAAATACCACTCTGGAAATAAATCGAGCTCTCTTTGTAATAGCGCTGCATCGTAATTTGGTAAAACATCTGGTTTGCTTGCCATTTGCATTAAAACCAATGCGTGAGTAGCATCTTTGTAGAGATGATCAGCTGTCTCGTTATTGAGTTCAGTTAGATAGGTTTTGGTGCCCAAATCATTTATCAGCAAGAAGCCTTCTACAAGATTTTGCTCGAGGATTTTTGGTACATTTAAACCTGCTTCTGACAGCAATAAATCCACTTGAATGAAGGCATCTAAGGGCTCATATTGGGGCGGGGCATCCATCACGATCAAAGTCCCAAAATTGGGCTTTTTGGACACAATTCGGAAATAGCGCCGAAAGCTGGCATCGGCTGAGGCTGGCGCCAAAGAGTCGAGATCTAATTGCCAGCTAGCTTCCAGGGCTTTTAGCCAGTTGCGGAGGGTGTTTAAGCGAGAGTCAGTCATGGTCGATTCGTATAATAAGGCGGGTCTGGATCTATGAGTCATTATCGCCGTCGCGCCGGCCTTTGCGCCCCTCTTTTTTTGTATGTAACCCTGCGCGTAATGATGGGGGTGGCATTGCTTCAATTTGCCTTCTACGCACGCGCTCAAGCACCGGCTCCATTACCCCCAAATGCACAGGCTAACGCCAATACAGTTTTATTGCCGGATCGCGGTAATGTCACCATTTTAAAGTTGGATGATCAGCTAAGAACTGGGATTCCGATAGACGATAGCAAAGCGCTGACTTTTACTTCGAGCGATTCTATTGAGGGTGTAGTGAATCGGCAAATGAAGCTTAAGGGTCGCGCTCAAATGCGGCGCAATGGCGGAGTCATTAAAGCTGATGAGATTATTTATGACCCAGATACTGACATTGCTGATCTCGTGGGTAACGCTGAGTTGACTAAAGGTAATACTACTTTTAAAGGACCAACTGCTAAATTTAAGGTAGATGCCCGTGAAGGCGAGATGGAGACGCCTACGTACGAACTGCGCGATACCCGTGGTAATGGATCTGCAACAAAATTAACGATTGAAAACTCAGATATTTTTGTTTTTGACAAGGCAACATACACCACATGCACACCGCAAAATATGGATTGGTATTTTTCGGCCAGCACCTTAGAAATCGACAATGAGCAAAAGGAGATGGTGGGTACTCATGGTGTGATGCGTTTCTTTGATGTACCTATTGCTTACGTTCCTTATTTCACTGCACCAACCTCAAATCAGCGCCGTTCGGGTATTTTGGCTCCCGTTGTTGGATACAGCTCTAATAACGGCTTTGATGTGACGCAGCCTTATTACGTCAATATTGCGCCCAATAGGGATTTATTGATTCTTCCGCGCTACATGAGTGAACGCGGTTTGCAGATAGGCGCGAACTACCGCTTTCTAGATACCAAATACACCGGTACTTTAGTCGGAGATTATCTGGCGCATGACAACAAGACGGGCACCGATCGTTGGCGCTATGACTGGCAGCAGAGACAAGTATTTAGTGGCGGCGTTGCTCCTGGCGGGGTTCCTCTGCCGGGCTCTTGGACTGGTTACGCTAATATGGCGCGGGTTTCAGATAACTTATATCCAACAGACTTCTCGCAGAGTATTGCTGGTGCTGTAACGAGTCAGTTTCGTCAGGAGGTAGGAACCACCAAGGGCTTGACCGGAAGTCTGAGTAATTGGAATGTGTCGGCTAGAGCATTGACATTTCAAACCTTGCAACCAGATCCAACAAATATAGTTCAAGCGCCTTACAACATTTTGCCAAACGTTACGGCTGCTTATAACAATCGTCTGACTCCAGCAGTCGCTGATGTCAGTGGGAAGTACGTTACCTTGCCAACAGGACCGGCAACCACTTTTTCTGCTGATTACACAAGATTCTCATACAACATTGGTGGAAACTTGGCAGCCACTGCTCCAGGCGTCTATAGCCAAGCAGATAGAACAGTGATTAAAGGCGCAATGGCATTACCGCAAGTGACCCCAGGCTACTACATCACTCCTAAAGTTAGTTTTCAGTCAAATACATATAACGCCACGCCATTTGCGGCAACTGGAGCGCCGGTAGTTCAAGGTTTTACTATACCGACCTTTAGTTTGGATTCAGCATTGGCATTTGAAAGAGATGCTGCTGAATTAAAAGGTTTCTTTGGTCGCGATATGTTGCTGACTATGGAGCCTCGCGCTTTTTATGTTTACACGCCTTATCAGAGTCAGGCGCAGACCCCTCTATTTGATACGGCAGATGCTGGCTTTGGCGTTTCCCAAATCTTTAGTGAAAACACTTTTATTGGTAACGACCGTATAGCGGATAACAATGCTGCCACTCTTGGTCTTACTAGTCGCATGATTGAGGCGAATACCGGAGCGGAGCGTGCCAACGTAACTGTGGCTCAAAAGCAGCAGTTCACTGGACAGCGCGTTGGATTGAACGGCACGATTTTGAATCCCACCACTTATTCTGACACTTTGGGATCCGGCTCACTTCGTTTGCTAGGTAATTTCAGTGCAGATGTATTTGGGCAATACAACACCCAGTTAAATAAATTTGTACAAAGTACGGTTGGAGGTAGTTGGCGTCCAACACAAGGTAGAAGTTTGAATTTTGGCTACCGCAATGTTTGGTCCCCTCCAGTGCAGGCCTCGGTTCAGAATAATCAAGCGTTTGTTCCTGCATCCACCACTACAGATCAATACAATATTTCTGGACAATGGCCGATTACCCGAGAAGTTTCTGTTTTAGGCCGCTGGGGTTACGATGCCTTAACCACTAAGACCTTGAACACTTTGGTAGCTCTGGAGTGGAGTAGGGATTGCTGGACATTCCGCGGAGCCTATTCACAAGTCTTGAATACTTCACAAATAACCACCACTCAGGTGCTCTTCCAGATCGAATTTAGGGGCTTTGCTAGCGCTGGAAGCAATCCAGTTGATATCATGAAGCTAAATGTTCCTGGATATATGCCTACCTCCAAGCCTATACCACCTTCAACATACGAGAACTATCAATGATGCTTTGTATGAATCGCTTTAAACAAATCGCTCTCCTTGCCATCTTCATTGGGCTTGGGTTGTTTGTAACTTCTTCATTTGCTCAAGATGCAGCAAAGTCGAATACTGTTGCAGAAAGCAAGATTCGTAATATTGATGGTGTGGCTGCGGTAGTAAATACAGGCTATGTAACACGCAAAGAAATTGACGATCGTATTGCCGCACTTAAAAAGCAGGGCGTCAAGCTACCCGAGGATGGATCAGAGAGAAAAGCGATCTTAGATCGACTTATCTTAGAAAAAATTCAACTGCAAAATGCAGATCAAGAGGGAATCAAAGTCACCAACAAAGAGTTGGATAAAATTATTAGCGATATAGCCGCCAAGAATAAGGTAAGTCTTGCAGAATTTAAAGCCAAGGTAGCTACCTCAGGAACTTCATTTGAGCGCTACAAGGAGATGTTGCGCGACGAGATTCTGGTTTCTCGCTATAGAGAGCGGGAGATTGAGGGAAAAATTAAGATCTCTGATGCTGAGGTTGATAACTATATTTCAGACCGAACTCGAGCGATGACTTCGGGTGGGGCACAACGTTCAGCACCCGCCGCTAAGGGTGAGTTAGAAGAAATTGATGTAGCCCAAATTTTTATTCCGGTGGATGCTGGAGCTGGTGCAGGCGCACAAGCAGATGCTAAGAAGAAAGCTGAAGCTCTTTTGCGCGATGCTCGTGGTGATGTTGACTTCTTGCAGTTGGGAGCTATGGCTGCCAAAGAAAATCCCAAGATTAAGTTTCAAGAGTTGGGTTACCGTACGCCCGATCGTTTGCCGCAATTATTCTATGAAGCTGTTCGTAATACTGGCAGCGGTCAGGTTGCGAATGCAGTTGTGAAGAGCCCGGCTGGGTTCCATGTCCTAAAGGTTTTGGATCGTCGTGCAGCGGGCGCTAGCCCACCACCGCAGCAGGCTACAGCTTCCGATGCTGGATCTGCTGCACCACAAAATATTCCAATTACTCAAACTTTATCTCGTCACATTTTGTTGCGCAGCCGTGCCGGTTTAAGTGATCAGGATGCCGAGCGTCGTTTGCAGGGATACCGTGATCAGGTACGCGCCAAGACGGCGGATTTTGCCGAGCTTGCAAAAAAATACTCTGAAGATGGGTCGGCACCAAATGGTGGTGAGCTTGGCTGGATGGGGCCTGGAGATCTGGTTCCAGAATATGAACAGGCGATGAACCGCTTGCAAATTGGTGAGGTAAGTAACCCAGTGAAATCTGAATTTGGTTGGCATTTAATTCAGGTAATTGATCGTCGTGAAGGTCAGCTTACTGTTGAGAAGCAGCGTCAATTTGCACGTGCAGCAATCCGTGAAAAAAAGTTTGAACAGGCTTATCAGGAATGGATGCGCGAGTTACGTGATAACGCAACAGTTAAAATTTTGAACGTGGATGATGCCGCAAGCAGCGCCCCTCGTTAATCTCGTTGTAAGCACTGGCGAGCCAGCCGGTATTGGGCCAGAAGTTTCTCTTGCTGCGTCGTTGGGGTTTTTAAGTGAGCATACTGATGCTCGAATAACTTTATTAGGCAATGACAAGCTATTGATCTTGCCTGATAACTTGAACTCAGATTTATCGAGTCGATTGCAAATTCAATCCATCCCACTGGGGGATACTGTAATTCCAGGGAGCTTGAATGCACAAAACGCTCAATATGTGATCAATCTTTTGGATCAAGCAATTGATGGTTGTAAGCAAGGGCGCTTTGATGCAATGGTGACCGCACCACTTCAAAAAAGTATTATTAATGACGCTGGGACTCCATTTACAGGGCATACCGAGTATCTTGCGCAGCGTTGTCATATCTCTCATGTAGTGATGATGTTGTGCGCACCCTTGCCAGTTGGATTCTTGGGATTGAAGACTTCTAGGGAGCTACGAGTCGCCCTGGTTACTACCCACCTTCCTTTAAAAGAAGTTCCACAAGCGCTCAGTTATGAGCTCATATTGCAAACGATTGAAATCGTCAACCAAGACTTGCAGAAAAAATTCGGCATCGTAAAACCCTATATTCGAATTGCGGGATTAAATCCTCATGCGGGAGAGTCAGGCTATTTAGGCCGCGAAGAAATAGAGGTGATCTCGCCCGCAATTGAAGCAGCTCAAAGGAGTGGAATCAATATTTCAGGCCCATATCCGGGCGATACGATGTTTGATTCTGAATCTATTGCGCACGTGGATGCGTTCATTGCGATGTATCACGATCAAGGTTTGGCGCCATTTAAATTCGTTACTTTTGGAAATGGTGTAAATGTCACCTTAGGATTGCCTATCATCCGCACCTCGGTAGATCATGGAACCGCTTTAGATATTGCTGGCAAAGGTGTGGCAGACTCGGGCAGCATGCTTGAGGCTTTGCGTTTAGCTTACCAATTAGTGCTTAATCAAAGAAAGTAAGACCAAAACATGCATCGCGCTCGTAAACGATTTGGTCAGAATTTTCTACAAGATAACGGAATTATTTATTCGATTGTTGCGCTCATCAATCCCAGTGTTGATATGCACGTTATTGAGATAGGGCCTGGCTTGGGCGCATTAACACTCCCTTTGCTCAGTAATCTTGATCACTTGGATCTTCTGGAAATTGACCGAGACTTAGTGGCATTTTGGAATGAGAAAAATCTTAAAGGCCTAAAGGTTATCGAAGGCGATGCCCTTAAGTTTGATTTCTTGGCATGGGCTCAGGATTGCGCTACTAAAAAGGGGTTATGTAAGGTAGTCGGTAATCTGCCATACAACATCTCATCGCCACTGCTGTTCCATTTGGTGACCGCTGCACGTCATATTGATGAGCAGGTCTTTATGCTCCAAGCAGAGGTGGTGGAACGAATGGTTGCAAAGGCGGGGAGCTCTGATTTCAGTAGGTTATCTGTCATGCTTCAGGCTCGCTACGATATGGAGCTGGTATTAGAGGTTCCGCCTGAAGCGTTTGACCCTCAGCCTAAAGTGAACTCAGCTGTAGTGCGCATGATCCCTAGGAGGGATTTTGCTCTAACAGATGTGCAGTGGAGTTCTTTAGAGAAAGTAGTTGCCTCAGCTTTTGCTCAAAGAAGAAAAATGTTGCGTACCAACCTGAGTGCTTTTGTTGATAGATTACGTTTGACTGAGACAGAGCTTAAAGCGAGGGCTCAGGATATTTCAGTAGATCGCTATATTGAGTGGGCTAAGGTTCTCGCCTCATAAATCAATAATCAATACTGATTTAATACCTTCTGATAGTTTTATTGATAAGCGCTGGGGTCGATTACGCGCATTTCAGTCTCAATCCAATCTTCCACTTCCTTTTGGAGCTGCTCTGCGGATTTATTCTTTGAGCTAATGGCTGGTCCAATTGAAAAAATGACGGTACCTGGTTGCTTGATAAAACTATTCTTTGGCCAGCAGCGGCCAGCATTGTGTGCAATCGGGATAACTAAGGCATCAGTAGCGCTAGCGAGGCGTGTACCGCCTTTGCGATAAGGCTTATTTGAGCCGGTAGGCGTCCTAGTTCCCTCTGGAAAAAGCATAATCCATTTGCCCTCGCTCAAACGTTTGCGACCTTGGGTCGCCACAGAATGCGCTGCCGTCTGCTTATTTGAGCGATTAATGTGGATCATCTTTAGTAATGCTAAAGCCCAGCCAAAAAATGGAATCCAGAGTAATTCACGCTTAAAGACGAAGCAGAGTTGTTTTGGTAGCAATGCGATGTAAGCAATCGTTTCGTAAGCAGACTGATGTTTGCTCAGGATGATGACGCGTTCATTGAGAACGGCCCGCATGTTTTCCATTCCGCGAATTTCATAATGAATACCGCATAGTGGTTTTAATAGAGCGATAACAACTTTGTTCCAGAGCCCAATAAAGGTATAGCGGTTTTCAGGGCTTAGAAATGGAAAGGCGATCATGCACAACACTGACCAGATTGGCGTGAACACCAATAAAAATAAGGCGAAGAGGATGGAGCGAATCAATTTCACGATTGGTCTAAACCTTATTCTCTAGAAGTGCATTTGCAAAAGCCAGGAGATCAGCATGGATTTGCGTCCCTTCTGGCAACTTACCTTTTGCAAGAGTTGTTTCACCCTTGCCGGTTAGAACTAAATGTGGCGTAGCGCCCAAAACAGCCCCAGCCTGAAGATCGCGTAATGAATCTCCTACTACCGGAACTCCTGTCAGTGGCTTGATGCTATCCGTCTTCTTGTAGCGCAACGCAATTTCCTTCATCATACCTGGTGCAGGTTTACGGCAATCACACTGATGTGCGTCCTGATGAGGGCAAAAAAAGATACTGTCGATACGGCCACCTAATGGTTTTAGCAGGGCATCCATCTTGCTGTGCATGGCATGCAAATCAGTGATTGTGAAGTAGCCTCTTGAGAGACCAGACTGATTGGTTGCGATAGCAATTTGATAGCCTGCTTGATTTAACAAAGCAATTGCTTCCAAACTTCCTGGAAGGGGAATCCATTCATCTACCGACTTCACATACTCATCGCTATCTTCATTGATCACACCATCGCGATCAAGAATGATTAATTTAGGGGAGCTAGTGCTCATGCTAATTTGCCGAGATCGGCAACGAGATTCATTTTCTGGTGAAGTTGTTGCAGGAGGGCTAGGCGGTTGTCACGTAGTTCAGGATTAGGATCCATTACCATGACATCGGCAAAGAATTGATCAATTGGCCCACTTAAAGCTACGAGAGATCTCAGGAGTTCAACAAACTGACGTTGTTCATAGGCCCCATTGAGTACGGGGGTGACTGCTTCTAATGCCTGATGCAATGCTACCTCAGCTGGAATTTGCAGTAATGTTACTGAGCAAGTTTCAGGAATCGCAGTAGTAGTTTTCTTGAGGATATTGCTAATACGCTTATTAGCAGCAGCCAGTTGAGCAGCTTCTACGAGAGCATTAAATTCACGTAAGGCAGTCAGGCGCTTGATCAAATCATTAATTTGCGCGGGGTCTTGACTCAAGACGGCATCAATCTCTGCGCTGGTAAATGCTTTACCGGCAACCGACTGGTCACGCAAATAGGCACGTAAGCGATCGATAATAAATGCGTAAATATCAGCAGCTTTTGCTTTCTCTTGTACGTCTGCTTGCGGAAACTGTGCGCGAGCCAGCTCAATTAATTCAGGCAAATTAAGAGAAAGATTTTTTTCTAAGAGCAAACGGCAAATACCCAAGGCATGACGACGAAGGGCATAAGGGTCTTTATCACCAGTAGGAGCAAGTCCAACACCCCAAATACCAACCAGAGTTTCTAGTTTGTCAGCAATTGCTAAGATCGTACCGGTTTGGGTTTGCGGAAGAGCATCGCCTGCAAAGCGTGGCATATAGTGTTCGCTACAAGCGCTAGCGACCTCTGCATTCTCACCATCATGCGTAGAATAATAGCGACCCATGATTCCTTGCAATTCTGGAAACTCACCAACCATATCGGTTAATAAGTCTGTTTTAGCAATTTCCGCAGCGCGGGAGGCTAGTTGTTCATCAGCACCTAGTTTTTTAGCGATACCCACAGCAAGTCCTTGAACACGCTTGGTGCGATCCAATTGATTGCCTAATTGATTGTGATAGACCACCTTGCCAAGATCTGCCACACGGGAAGCTAATGGGCGCTTTTGATCTTGCTGGAAGAAAAAGCGGGCATCAGAAAGGCGTGGGCGAACAACACGCTCATTGCCTGAGATGATGGCATCGGGCTTACTAGTTTCGATATTTGAAACAATCAAAAAGCGATTACGTAATTTGCCTTGCTTGTCTGTTAAT
This sequence comes from Polynucleobacter sp. UB-Tiil-W10, assembly GCF_018881605.1. Lineage (GTDB taxonomy): Bacteria > Pseudomonadota > Gammaproteobacteria > Burkholderiales > Burkholderiaceae > Polynucleobacter. The sequence goes on along the minus strand of NZ_JACVPZ010000001.1, from coordinate 642,871 downwards.
GCAAAGTACTTTTGATTAGTTTGCATTGTCAAAATCAAGCACTCTTGTGGGACTTCCAAGAATTCTTGATCAAAATGGCATTCGTAGATGGCTGGCCACTCAACGAGAGCTGTTACTTCATCTAGAAGGCTGTCTGGCATCAACACTAAATCATCACCAGCTGCTTTCAAAAGGGCAGTTTCAATTTGCGCACGACGCTGATTAAAACTAGGAATAATCTTCGCCTTGGATTGCAAATCTACTTCGTATTGGTCTGCACTGGTTATGGTAACTAGACCGGGAGCTAGAAAACGATGCCCCTCAGTTTGATTGGCTGCATCAATACCCAGGGCGCTGATATTTAAAGTGGTGCCACCATGAAGCGCAATAATACGGTGAGCAGGACGAGCAAATTGCACATCAGCCAATTGGCCATCCTTCTGCAGTACTTGGTAATGCATCATTTTGGCAATGGGTAGCTTGTTCAATGTTTGTTCAAGGGCAGCTTGTGCTGTTTGCGCAAGTGCGGCACCTTTAGCGACGACATTCAGGTAGAGAGCCTCATTCTTACCTTCGCCAGCTTTTTCTAAAGTGGTCAAATCAATATCGGCATACCCAAGAGCACCTAATTTTTTGAGTAAAGGTGGAGTGGCTTTGCCTTCAGCATCAAATGCAATGCTAGTTGGTAGTAATTTTTCACGCACTGGAAAGTCTGGCGCTTGATCAAGAACATCGGTCACTTGAACGGCCAATCGGCGAGGTGTGGCAAAGCCAGTGACTTTGGATAAATCAGATGCTAAGCCGGCAGCTTTAAGTGCTGCAAAGATACCTTCGCTAAATGCATCACCTAAGCGACGCAATGACTTTGGCGGAAGTTCTTCAGTAAATACCTCAATCAATAAAGTAGCTGATTGCGGTTTTGAATTAGATGTACTCATAAATGGAATGCAGAAATCTCGATGTGCTTAAGCCTGCGCTTTAGCTTGACGTTGACACATTGGGAAGCCCAGTTTTTCTCTAGACTCAAAGTAGGCTTGAGCAACTGCACGAGAAAGATTGCGAATGCGGCCGATATAGGCTGCACGCTCTGTAACCGAGATAGCGCCACGAGCATCCAGCAGATTAAATGTATGCGCAGCTTTCAGAACCATTTCATAAGCAGGTAGTGCTAATGGAACCTCCATCAAGCGCTTGGCTTCACTTTCGTAATTAGTAAAATTAGCAAAGAGCAAATCGGCATTAGAGTGTTCAAAGTTATAACAAGATTGCTCAACTTCATTCTGGTGATATACATCACCATAAGAGATGCCATCGGCCCACACTAAGTCATATACGTTCGAGCAATTCTGGATGTACATTGCTAAACGTTCGATACCATAGGTGATCTCACCAAGAACAGGCTTGCAATCTAAACCACCCACTTGCTGGAAGTACGTAAATTGAGTGACTTCCATGCCGTTCAACCAAACCTCCCAGCCAAGACCCCAGGCGCCCAAAGTTGGGTTTTCCCAGTCGTCTTCTACAAAGCGGACATCATTCTCTTTAAGGTCTAAGCCTAAAGCGGCGAGGGAGCCTAAATAGAGATCGAGAATATTTTCAGGGGCTGGTTTAAGTACTACTTGGTATTGGTAGTAGTGTTGCAAACGATTTGGGTTCTCGCCATAGCGACCATCTTTTGGTCGGCGGGATGGCTGAACGTAAGCTGCCTTCCACGGCTCAGGACCAATGGCGCGTAAGAAGGTTGCAGTATGGGATGTACCTGCACCAACCTCGAGGTCAATGGGTTGCAATAGGGCACAACCTTGTTGGTCCCAATAATCTTGAAGTTTGAGAATGATTTGCTGAAAAGTAAGCATGTTTAACCTGGCTAAGCCGTTGATTTTACATGGCTAGGGCGCTCGGGAGTTAAAAATGCTTAAAAACGTCTATGACGAATCAGACCCCAGAGGAGCAGTAGGCAAGAAATACCCAAAATCGGTAAATTTCCCCAAATTACATAAGGCGTTTTGCCAGAATAGGCCTGGACTTGGGTGCTGAGCGTGGCTTGGGTAAATTCAGGGAGTGCTTGGAGCACTTTGCCATCAGAGCCGAGAACCGCAGTAATCCCTGTATTAGTAGCGCGTAAGGCGGGAAGCCCAGTTTCTAGAGAGCGCAGTTGCGAAAGTCTAAGCTGTTGAGTAGATGCTTGCGACTCTCCAAACCAAGCGAGATTAGTCATATTGATGAGAAGGTTTACTGGCTTATCGCTTTGCTGAATGCGAGAGGCTAATTCGCCACCAAATACATCTTCATAACAAATCGTAATGGCAGCATGAATCTCTTCTTGACCTTTGCGCGCAATCGTAAATGGTGATTGATCCAGTCGCCCTCTAGCGAAGTCACTCATTGGCACATGAAAGGCTTTGACAAACCACTGAAAGCCTGGAGGAATAAATTCTCCGAAGGGCACGAGATGGGCCTTATCGTATTGATAGGGAGCGGTATTTGGAGAGAGCCCGGTTGCACGATTCGAGTACTGCATCCCGCTCTCTCCCGGCACTTCACCGATCAAGCCAAGTAAAACATTGCTACCACTGTTATTTGAAAAATTTTGTAAGTACTCGACTAAGCCAATTGGTAAATTGGGAAGTGGCCATGGAAACGCAGTCTCAGGAATGATGATGAGATTAGCCGCTTCTTTAGTAATTGCTCCTGCATAAAAATCAATTTGCCGGCCAATGGCTTGGGGGTTGAATTTCAAAGTTTGCTCAAAGTTACCTTGAATCAATCGAACGCTGATAGGTTCTCCAGTTGGCTTTGTGAAAGTAAAGAAACTGGCAAATTGCGTGATAACGATGACAGATGCGATCAGTAGTGCACTAGAAAGTACATGCTTGCGAAGTTGGTAAATTTCCCAGGAAGTCCATACCACCAGGAAGGTGCAGGCTAGACCACCAAAAAAAGGCGCGATGGGCGCAAATGGGCCATTGAACTGAGTTTCAGCAAAACCCATCCAAGGAAATCCGGTAAAGATGTAGCCACGCAGAAATTCTGCAAGCACCCAGCTAGATGCCAAAAATAGGCCAGACAGGCGATTTGTTTTTAACAGCGGAATTGCTAATGTTGCTAAGGAAAAATAGAGGGCTACATAAGCGGAGAGTAGAAGCACGCCCATGCAAGCAAGAAGCGCGTTCATCCCGCCAACATCGTGCAGACTAATGTAAAGCCACCAGAGACCGACAACAAAATAGCCGATGCCAAATGAGAGGCCTAGGGCGAATTTTTTGATTAAGGAGGTGGATTGTTGATGATCAAGACGCCACCAGAGAAGACTTAAAACGGGTATTTGAATCCATCCGCCGTAAGGCAGCTCGGCAATAGCCGCAAGACTTGCGCCTAATATAAACAAACTAAAGACTAAGAAAATTCTAATGCTCATACGGGCTTGATAAGGGCGCGAATCTAACAATGTGAATTTCAGTCAGATTTTTTATTAATTTGTCGTGCAAGCAGAATATGAATTTGTCTTGGGTCGGCACGTTGTACTTCAAATTCAATGCCATCAATCTCAATGAGCTCGCCCATTTTGGGAACGCGGCCTAAATGTTGAATGACTAAACCTGCAACTGTTTCAATATCTTCAACTTCAAAATGCGTACCAAGCATTTCATTAAATTGTTCGAGCTCAGTAATTCCCTTGACGCGAATGTCACCATTATCTAAAGCAATAAGGTTATCCGCCTCTTCATCAACATCATGCTCATCTTCAATATCGCCAACGATTTGCTCGAGCACATCTTCGATAGTAATGATTCCGGCTACACCACTGTATTCATCGACCACTACGGCTAAATGATTGCGATTATCTTTAAAGTCTCGCAATAAGACGCTGAGGCGTTTGGATTCTGGGATGAAAACGGCTGGGCGCAACCAATCGCGTACTTGAAAGTCTTTTTCAGTGGCGTGACGTAATAAATCTTTAGCCAACAAAATGCCAATGACATTATCTCGACTACCTTCAAATACTGGAAAACGGGAGTGTGCAGCTTCGATCACGCTCTTGATAATTTCAGGAAGCGCTTGGTTGATATCAATCCAGTCAATTTGAGCGCGAGGTACAAGAATGTCACGGGCACACAATTGCCCTACCTGAAAAACACCTTCAATCATCGAGAGGGCATCGGCATCTATTAAACCTTCGGATTGTGCTTCGCGTAGGGTTTCGATCAGTTCTTGACGGCGTTCGCTAGGTTCCGCTGGTTCAGGACTTAAAAAATGAGCCAAGCGGTCTAAAAGGGATTTATTGGGGTCAGGCATATAGCAAGAATAGCTTAGAAATATGGCAAATCAAGAATAGGGGTTAGTAAAGCCCAATTTCTGGAGAATTTGGATTTCTAATGCCTCCATTTTGTTAGCATCACGCACTAATTCATGATCATGACCTTGGGAATGAAGACAGCCGTGCACAATTAAGTGCGCCAAATGGGCTTTCAGTGACTTACTTTGCTCCTTAGCCTCTTTTTGCAGCACTGGTAGGCAAAAAATAATGTCAGCCACTAAAGTATTTTTGGATAACTCATAAGGGAAGGTTAAAACATTGGTGGCGTAATCCTTCTGACGAAAAGCCAAGTTCAACTTTTTACCCTCTGCAGTATTAACGAAGCGTAGGGTAACTAAACCGCCAATAGTGATGGCGCTCTTGACCCATTTTTTTAATAGAGCAGGGGAGGCAATTTTGCTGAGGCTGGACTCAATCGCAGGACTGGCATATTGCAGATCAATTGTCAGTTTTAGAGAGGCTGTTTTATTTTTAGTGGACATGTGCCTCTACCAGCTCACCTCTGAGGGTGTAATTGAGGACTTCAGTAATGCGAATATCCACTATCTGGCCGATGAGATTCTCAATATCTTGATCGGGTGCCGCAAAATGGATCACACGATTATTTTCAGCGCGGCCTTGTAAATTAATGCCATCTTTTGCAAGACCCTCGATTAGTACTCTTTCTGTATTGCCCAGCATTTTTTGGCTAATTGCATTCGCTTGCCCTTCAACCAATGCTAATAGGGTTTGTAGGCGCTTAAGTTTTACTTCGTATGGCGTGTCATCGCTGAGGTTGGCTGCTGGTGTGCCTGGACGTGGGCTAAAGATAAAGCAAAAGCTGTTATCAAAGTTCAACTCTTTCACCATCTTTAAAAGCTTTTCAAAGTCAGCTTCTGTTTCGCCTGGAAAGCCCACAATGAAATCACTCGATAAAGTGAGGTCAGGGCGAACGGCACGCATCTTACGGATAATGCTTTTGAATTCTACTGCTGTATAGCCACGCTTCATCGCAGACAGCATGACATCCGATCCATGCTGTACGGGGAGATGTAGGTGACTTACAAGTTTAGGCACTTTTGCGTAGACGTCGATGAGACGTTGCGTAAATTCTTTAGGGTGGCTAGTGGTAAATCGAATACGCTCAACCCCAGGAATTTCAGCAATGTATTCAATGAGTAATGCAAAGTCAGCGATTTCTTCGGTGTCACCCATTTTGCCCAGATAAGCATTGACGTTTTGACCGAGGAGAACAATTTCTTTCACGCCTTTGCTAGCAAGGCCTGCCACTTCAGTAAGTACATCGTCAAATGGTCTTGAGACTTCTTCGCCGCGCGTATAGGGCACAACACAGTAGCTGCAGTATTTGGAGCAACCTTCCATGATGGAGACATAAGCGGAGCCCCGCGTTTGGCGTGAGGCAGGCAAGTGATCAAACTTCTCAATTTCTGGAAAAGAAATATCTACTTGAGAAACACCGGTTTTACGTCGCTCTGCAAGGAGGTCGGATAAGCGATGGAGTGTTTGAGGCCCGAAGACAACGTCAACATAAGGAGCGCGGCTAACAATTTGTTGGCCTTCTTGGCTGGCCACGCAACCGCCAACGCCAATCAGTAAGTTTGGTTTTGTTTTCTTCAGCTCGCGTAGTCGACCTAAATCTGAAAAGACTTTATCTTCTGCTTTTTCTCGAATGGAGCAAGTGTTGAGAAGGACGACGTCGGCATCTTCAGGCCGATCTGTCATGACCATGCCTTCGTCGGCATGTAAGAGGTCTGCCATTTTCCCCGAGTCATACTCGTTCATTTGACAGCCAAAGGTTTTGATGTAGAGCTTTTTCATATGCCGTTCTCAGGTTTATAGCTGGGGGCGAAGCTCAGAGTTTACTGCCCAAACTCAATTTAGGTCTTAGATCAGTCGTAGGGCTAAGATTGCCACGATTGTGGGAGGGATGGCAGCAATCAATAGATATAGCGCTGAAACCGTATTTCCGGGGAAGTGGCTACGCAAGATTGCAATACCTGCTGGATTAGGCGCATTGGCAATAACCGTTAGGCCACCACCGGCCACCGCCCCACCCACTAAGGCTAGCTTGAACTCCGGGGAAGTGCCAGTCACCAGTGATCCTAAATAGGTGAGCGCGGCATTGTCTGTGAAAGCTGTCAGTATCAGGCTGCCGTAAAAGACTGCAGTGGGGCTCATCATTTCAAGAATGGGTTGTAGCCACCATCCCTGTAAAGCGCCCAATACTACTAAGCCGCCCAAGAAGAATCCCACTAAAAGCGCTTCTTTTAGAATGAGAGGGCTTTGATGTTTTGGATAGGCTGTCGTGTAACCAATAAAAAAGAGCAGGATCCACATAAAAATAATAGGATCGTGTGCAAAGAAAACTACTCCAAATAAGAACAGTAGGTGCATCAAAATTACTGCTAATGGAATCTTCGATTCCTTTTTATTTTCGTTCGGCTCAATCAGTTGGCGATGAAATAGAAGGGTGGCAGCGAGGGCATTGATGAAAATTGCAATACAAGACTCTAGGCCAAAGTTGCTAAACATAAAAGCTGAGCTCCACCCCCAAGTAGAGGCCACCATGAGAACGGGTGGAGCAGCAAAGTTAGTGAGCGTACCCCCAATAGAAATATTTACAAATAGAACACCAAGAGTTCCAAATAGCAGTGTTTTGGTGCATTGGTGGCGATAGACTAGATCACGTAATAAAAAAGCAGCCAAGGTCATCGCTGCTGGCTCGGTAATTAGAGAGCCTAAGAGTGGCGTAGCCCCGAGAGTTAAAAAATATAAAGCGGGAGCGCTTCGGATGCGAAATACATATTGCAGTCCTTTGGCTAACGCATGCAAAATTTGGGTAGAAATTTGAAGAATAGGTTTTGTGCCAGCCACAATCATGATGGCAAAGACAAAGAGCGGTTCTGTGAAATTGCGTTTATTTAAAAAGTCTTTAGCAGTATTTAAGTCATCTTGTAGGGAGATGAAAATAATTAAGATGGCTGCCCAAAATCCAAAAACAATCTCAACTTCGCCTAGGAGATGCCATAAGCCTGCATGACGTGGTGATTTTTTGGCAATAGATTCAAAATATCCCGTGCAAAAGGTATGCAACACTGCAACTGCAAAAATAAAGCTTGCGCCAAGTTCTGTAGGGGTAAAGTTCATAGCAGAATGGTAGCAGGTGCTTAATGGGCTTATGACATTGTTAATTTAGGGGATTTTGGTGAAATTAAAGATTGGATATCAGGAGCTTATTGAGGGGGCAATGGCTGAAATAGAGACGCTCCCCATGGAAAAAGCGAAGCTGTTATTGGATGATCCAAATTCTATATTTGTGGATATTCGCGACATAAGAGAATTAGAGCGAGAAGGCATGATTCCGAATGCCCTACACGCCCCAAGAGGAATGTTGGAGTTTTGGGTTGATCCTGATAGCCCTTATTACAAGTCAGTATTTGGTGAAGGAAAGCGTTTGGTGTTGTATTGCGCCTCTGCATGGCGTTCAGCATTGGCAACTCAAACTTTAAAGAGAATGGGTGTCCCTAATATTTGTCATTTGGCGGGTGGCTTTAGTGCGTGGAAGAATGCGCAATTGCCCATCGTAGAAAAAGCAAGCAAATCCCATTCCGGTTAAAGTCATTCTGAAATTTAAACTATCAGAATATTTTTTAGGAGCATTATGAGAAAAGTTGTTTCGCAGTTTGGCCAAGGCCCGCTTCAGCAGAAATTAACTGCTGGTGATTTACATTTTTTATCTGATGCTGAAGTTTCTAAAGGGGGCTCGGGTACTGGCCCAAGTCCTCATGAGTATCTTGGCGCAGCTTTAGCTGCCTGTACATCCATGACTTTAAAGATGTACGCTGGGCGTAAGGAAATGAAATTAGAAAATGCGATTGTGACGGTTGATATTGAGAGATCTGATGACGTTGAAACATTCTCCCGTGAAATTCAGTTACAAGGTAATTTGAGCGAGGAAGAAAAAGAGCGCCTACTAGAGATTGCAGAGAAGTGCCCAATACATAAGGCTTTGGCGGGACAGATTCAAATAAAAACCCAGCTAGTAAATTAATACAAGCTGGGTTCGTGTTGTCAAACTTCGGCCCGAGAAGGTCGAATGTTTGAGCTTAGTTTGATGCCTTAGTTAGGCGCGTTAGCTGGCTGATTATTTTTGCCAGCGTTATAACCAGCATTGTAATTAGCGCCTTCATTTTTCTTGTATGCATCGTAGACGTAACCAGACGCTGCACCAACTGCTGCACCACCAACCGCACCCCAGATCGGATTGCCGTGAAAGATTGCGGTACCAACAGCTCCGGCTGCAGCGCCAATGCCTGCGCCTGAAAGTGTGCGTTGCTCAGTGTTGCTCATGTTTGAGCAACCAGCGATTGCTAAAGTTGCTGCAGTAATTGCGATAATTTTTTTCATCTCAATTGATCCTTTGAATGTGTATTAGTTTGGCTAAGTTGTTTAGATTATTTTCTAGCGCAAGGGAAGCGTGACCCTAAGAAGCCCAAGAAAACGCCTGCTGCTGGCTTGTCTGCAACTTGTGGAGTGCTTTGTGCAAATTTCACGAAATCAGCAATAACTTCGTCGCGTGCTGGTGCTGGTTGCTTAACGCAAATAAATGGCTTTGCACGTTGTGGGTGACGCGTTGCTAGATAGGTTTCATAAACAGAAGTCGTAAAGCCAATACAAAAGCTACGTGATTCTGGGCTTGCTGGGAGTTTGCAGGTATTGGCCAGTTCTTGCGTGCTCAAAACTTTGATGGTTTCTTGTGCTTGAGCAAGGCCTGAAAATGCAGCCAAAGTGGCTAATGCAACGAGGAATTTTTTCATGGGTTCTCCCTTAGGTGTGTGTAAAAAATATGATAAACCATAAATAAGCCCTATTAATGCACTAAATAAGTGCATTGTGCACTTATTTGGGTTATTGAATTCCCCATAATGATGCAAAAAATAAGAGGGGAAATTTCATGGAAACTTTGAAGTCAGGCAGCGATGCCTTATTTATCTTGCTCGGCGCCATTATGGTTCTTGCCATGCACGCCGGCTTTGCGTTCTTGGAGTTGGGAACAGTACGCAAGAAAAACCAAGTAAATGCTCTGGTCAAAATCTTGGTGGACTTTGCGGTTTCCACTATTGCGTATTTTTTTATCGGTTACAGCATTGCTTATGGAGTGAACTTTTTCTCTGGCGCGGAGTTGTTGGCAGAGAAGAACGGTTATGAGTTAGTGAAGTTTTTCTTCTTGCTGACTTTTGCTGCCGCAATTCCCGCAATTATTTCTGGCGGCATTGCAGAGCGAGCCAAATTTAATCCTCAGTTAATTGCTACTTTTGTATTGGTAGGTTTTGTCTACCCCTTCTTCGAAGGCATTGCCTGGAATCAACATTACGGCATTCAAGCTTGGATTAAAGGTTTTACTGGTGAAGAGTTTCATGACTTTGCTGGGTCAGTAGTGGTTCATGCGGTAGGCGGATGGACCGCCTTGCCAGCGGTCATTCTACTGGGCGCACGTCGTGGCCGTTACACAAAAGACGGTCAAATCTCTGCTCATCCACCTTCAAGCATTCCTTTCTTAGCTTTGGGTGCCTGGATTTTGGCGGTAGGTTGGTTTGGTTTTAATGTGATGAGCGCACAAGCGATTGATAAGATCAGCGGCTTGGTTGCGATGAACTCACTAATGGCGATGGTTGGTGGAACATTGGCTGCTTGGGTGGTGGGTCGCAATGATCCTGGTTTTACATACAACGGCCCGCTGGCTGGTTTGGTTGCGGTTTGCGCAGGCTCAGATTTAATGCATCCTTTAGGTGCTTTATTTGTTGGTTTGGTCGCTGGTGCTTTGTTTGTCTATATGTTTACTTTGGTGCAAAACCGCTGGAAGATTGATGATGTTCTCGGTGTTTGGCCTTTGCATGGTTTATGCGGGCTTTGGGGTGGATTGGCCGCAGGCATCTTCGGCAGCAAGGCTCTGGGCGGAATCGGTGGCGTTACCTTTACTGGTCAACTGATGGGCAGTGCATTGGGAGTGGGTATCGCACTGGTCGGCGGTTTTGTTGTTTATGGCGCCCTGAAAGCATTCTTGGGTATTCGGATGTCACAAGAAGAGGAATACGAAGGCGCTGATTTAAGTGTGCACCGTATTTCCTCTACCCCAGATCGCGAGCCTAACTGGTAGTGCTTTCTTGGTGTGAGGTCATTCATCTATAGCCAGATTCGTACCTATAATGAATCATGGCTATATTTGAACTAGACGGAAACGCCCCACAATTAGCTGAGGGTGCTTGGGTTGCCGAGAGCGCAGAAGTGATCGGCAAAGTTGTACTTCATCAAGATGCGAGCATTTGGCCAAAGGTAGTTATTCGTGGCGATAACGATCTCATTCAAATCGGAGAGGGTAGTAATGTGCAAGACGCTTCTGTCCTGCATACCGACCCAGGTTATCCGCTGATCATTGGTAAGCATGTCACTGTCGGTCATCAAGTGATGTTGCATGGTTGCCATATTGGAGACGGTAGTCTTATCGGAATTGGTGCGGTTATTTTGAATGGTGCCAAGATTGGAAAAAACTGTTTGGTTGGTGCGGGCGCGCTCGTTACAGAGGGAAAAGAATTTCCGGATGGTTCCATGATTTTAGGAACACCTGCCAAAGCGGTCAAAGAACTAACTCTAGAACAAATTGCCGGAATTCATGATATCGCCGGACGTTATGTCAAAAATGCACAGCGCTACGTAAAGACGCTGAAAAAGATTTCCTAACACTCTAACTTTTGCATATTAAATATTTTGCTCTACGTATTTAATGTAGTTCTTCCAGTCTTTTTACTCATTCTGATTGGGTATGTTGGAGGGCGGACGGGTAAGCTGGGTATAAACGCTTCGATTGAGCTAAATCGCTTTGTTGTTTGGTTAGCATTACCTGCGCAACTCTTTAATTTCGCCGCTAATAGCGGCTGGCAAACGCTTTGGCAGCCTGGCTTTATTACCGCTTTTTTTCTAAGCTGTTTAATTGTTTTTATTCTGGTGCTCTTGATGAGCTTCATGCGTAGTCGAGATTTGGCATCAGCTAGCTTCGATGGTCTTAGCGCCTCTTATTCAAATACAGGGTATATGGGCATTCCTTTGTGCGCACTGGCCCTTGGTCAAGATGGTTTGGCACCAGCGATTATTTCCACCTTCATTGTGTTTGTGATGTTCGCTTTAGCGACAGTTCTGATTGAGATCGGCATCTTGTCGCATAAGAGGTCACATGAGATTGTTCTGAGCGTCATTAAATCTCTCTGTACTAATCCATTATTAATTGCCCCAGTTGCTGGTTTGGCATGGGCCGCTAGTGGCCTGACTTTGTATGATCCAATTGCACAAGTGATTGCATTCTTGGCGGCAGCATCGACTCCTTGTGCGCTGGTTTCAATTGGTTTATTTCTCATACAAAAAAACACTGCAGCTCCAACGCAAGCTTGGGGTATTAGTTTTGCAAAGCTCTTTCTTCAGCCCTTGATTGCCTGGGTAATTGCATCACCCATTTTAGATTTGCCTGGATTATGGGTCAGTGCAATTGTGATTTTGAGTGCACTGCCTACTGGTACTGGACCTTTTATGTTGGCGCAGTATTACAAAGCAGACGGTAGCGTTATTTCTAGAGTGGTATTGATTACAACCGTGAGCTCATTACTCACACTCTCATTATTCCTGTGGTGGAGCAACGGGGTTTAAGCCCTCTGCATCAATTTGTCTTTCCCAAGAGGCGTTTATAAAAGCAGGTAATTTCATGCACTCATGAAAGATTCGCATGAGGGTTGGGTAGGGGCTTACATCTACTTTTGCGCTGAGCGCGTTAAATAGTTGGGGAACTAAGCAAAGATCAATTAAGCCTGGTTGATCGCCATAGGCAAATTTCCCGACCCTAGCGTCACTGCTTAATTGCTTTTCTAAACTTTCTAATCCAGTCTTGACCCAATGCTGATACCACTCATCCTTTGCCTCACTACTAATGCCTAGTTTTTTGATGAGGTAACGTAACACCCGCACATTGTTGATGGGGTGAATATCGCAGGCAATATCCATTGCAAGTGCGCGTACCCATGCTCGATCAATAGCCAAGGTTGGTAAGAGGGGAGGTTCGGGCTTCACCTCTTCAAGATATTCAATCATCGCTAAGGATTGATGAATACTTTTTTCACCATCTTCCAGAACGGGTACTAAGCGGTTGGGATTTTTCTTGCCGTATTCCTCGCTCAACTGATTCCCGCCATTTTTGCTGAGATGTACGGGAATGATTTCGTAATCCATGCCTTTGAGATTAAGGGCAATGCGAACACGAAAAGCAGCGGAGCTGCGCCAAAAGCTATAAAGCTTGTAGGTCATATCAACCTCTTATTTGCACTCATAGCTAACAGTATATTCAGGATGGTTATTCAAGACTGCGTTCAGACAAAGTGCATTAGACTAATTGATATGAAAGACATTAATTTCTGGATTGGCATCATCGCAACCATGGCTTTTGCTGTGACAGGGGTCTTGGCAATTGCAGATCGGGGTGTGGATCTCTTTGGTGTTTTGGTGCTTGGGCTCATCACCGCAATCGGTGGAGGGACTATTCGCGACATCATTTTAGAGGCCCCTGTTTTCTGGTCCGAGAATCAGATTTATGTCTGGCTTGCACTAGGAGCTAGCGTTATTACCTTCTTCGCAGAATCTTTCTTTACTCAACCACAAATTTATCGCTGGATGCTTTATATCGATGGTTTTGGTGCAGCACTCTTTGGTATACAGGGTGCTGACAAGGCTTGGAGTATGGGTTATGGTCTGCCGGTAGCGCCTGTCATTTTAGGTGTTGTTACTGCAATTGGCGGCGGCCTATTACGCGATGTATTGGCGGGTAGAAAAACACTCATCATGTCGCATGAGCTTTATGCCATTCCAGTGACTTTGGGATGTTGTGCATATGTTCTGATATTGAACTTCTTGCCTCAGTATGTGGTCGAAGGTTCTGTAATTTGCATGCTAGGAATTTTTGGATTACGTGCATCAGCGATTTTCTGGGATCTGCGCGTACCCAAAATGTTTATCACTAAAACGCGCTAACTTCGCCATTTTTACGGCGTGTTTTTATATTCTCACTATATAAAAGCACCAATCTTGCATTAGAGGTTGGGCTAGTGCATGTTGCGTAATTGCCTCCAGTTTCGCTATTTCTCGGGAAAACCCCGATCCTATTTGATGGGGAATTACCCTAACTAGTGGATTTCTTTGAATTTTTTCAAAGCATAATCGACCCGTTGTTTTTTATTTAATAAAAATAGTTAGGAGCTACTGATGTCAACATCAACTAAAGCAGCCCCAATGACCGCCGAAGAACGCAAAGTTATTTTTGCATCATCTTTAGGTACGGTTTTTGAGTGGTACGACTTTTATCTTTACGGTTCACTTGCGGCAATTATTGCTAAGCAATTCTTCTCTGGCCTAGATGCAGGCTCTGCCTTCATTTTCGCTTTATTAGCGTTTGCTGCTGGTTTCATCGTGCGTCCATTTGGCGCGTTGGTGTTTGGTCGTCTAGGCGATTTGATTGGTCGTAAATACACCTTCTTGGTAACCATCTTGTTAATGGGTGGCGCAACTTTCATCGTGGGTATTCTGCCTAACTATGCAACTATCGGTGTTGCTGCACCAGTCATCTTGATCGCATTGCGTATGCTTCAAGGTTTAGCTTTGGGTGGTGAGTACGGCGGTGCTGCTACGTATGTTGCAGAACATGCTCCTCATGGCCGTCGTGGCGCTTACACAGCTTGGATTCAGACAACAGCTACTTTGGGCTTGTTCCTCTCCTTGCTCGTGATTTTGTTCACACGTGAATTCACTGGTCCAGACTTTGACGTTTGGGGCTGGCGTGTTCCTTTCATCGTTTCTATTGGCTTGTTGGCAGTTTCTGTATGGATTCGCTTGTCCATGAATGAATCTCCAGCTTTCAAGAAGATGAAAGAAGAGGGCAAATTGTCTAAAGCACCTTTGACAGAGTCATTCGGTCAATGGAAAAACTTGAAGATTGTTATCTTGGCATTGTTTGGTCTGGTTGCAGGTCAAGCGGTGGTTTGGTACACGGGTCAGTTTTATGCTTTGTTCTACCTTACTCAAGTATTAAAGGTAGACGCTAAGACTGCGAACTTGTTGATTGCTGCTTCATTAGTAATCGGCACACCATTCTTCGTAGTGTTCGGCAGCTTGTCAGACAAGATTGGCCGTAAGGTAATCATCATGGGAGGCTTGTTGTTGGCTGTAATTACTTACATCCCTAACACACCAGTTTCCGTATTTAATGCTTTAACTCACTTTGCTAACCCTGCGTTAGAAAAGGCAATGGCAACAGCACCAGCAACAATTACAGCTGATCCTGCTGAATGTACATTCCAATTTAACCCAACTGGAACTGCGAAGTTCACTAGTTCTTGCGACATTGCAAAACAAGTGATGGCATCTAACTCAGCTAGCTACACTACTATTCCAGCTCCAGCTGGCACTACTGCAGTTGTGAAAATTGGTGATGTTGAAATCCCTGGTTATACCTCCAAGGGAATTGATCCTGCTGAAGCAAAAGCTAAGGATGCTGAGTTCAAGAAGGCAATTCGCGATGCTTTAAATAAAGAGGGTTATCCAGTTAAAGCTGATCCAGCTGGCATTAACTACGTTGCTGTATTGCTCTTGTTGGTGTACTTGGTGATCTTGGTAACCATGGTTTATGGCCCAATCGCTGCGATGTTGGTTGAGATGTTCCCAACCCGCATTCGTTACACCTCTATGTCCTTGCCATACCACATTGGTAACGGTTGGTTCGGTGGCTTGTTGCCAACGATCTCCTTCGCCTTGGTAGCGCAAAACGGTAATATTTACTACGGTCTCTGGTACCCAATCATCATCGCTGCGATGACATTGGTAATCGGTACACTGTTTGTTAAAGAAACCAAAGATGTAGATATCTACGCACGTGACTAAGCGGATTTACTAAGATTCTTTAGTCTGTATCAAATAAGAAACCCGACCAGAAATGGTCGGGTTTTTTTATTCCCACAAATTCTTTTGGTTGCGATTGTTTAGGAGCTTTTGATTTTGTTGCGCAATAGAGGTTTCTCTTGGGCCGGGAATTAAAGTAATTCCGGCGCCACCAGCAAGGATCCCGGTTTTTAATACACGCAAATACCAGCCACTAAAGCCGGTTTGAAGCATCGCTTTGGCTGCGCCTTTATAGCCCAACTTCGCATTGAACTTAAAACAAGGTTCACGGAGTTTTACCACTGCGAATTCTAGATCTCCTATTTGAAGTCGATCTCCTACAAAGACTTCAGTTTCTAAAAGTCCTTCGATCGTGAAATTTTCTCCAATAGCGCCATGTTGCAATTCAGTAGGTTGCTTGGTTTCACGGGTGAGCAGTTCATTCCAGAAGATGTAGTGTTCCGCTGGATAAACATAGATTGCTTTTTCCATTCCGCCATGCACGGATAAGTCTGCCTGTTCATCACCCTGAACACCAAGCGAAGTGATTTCAACTGGGGTGGGATTTGCGAAATCACTTACCACTTTCTTGTGAATCGCAGAGGCAACAGATTTGTAATTAGGGTGATGATTGCCAAATAAGGGGGCTACTTTGCCTGCAGAAATGGAGAGAAGTCTCATGGATTAAATAAGTAATTATTAGTAACGGCAGCGTGCATCACTCTTGTACTTGGTGAAGTACACAATGAGATCGGCCTCGGATTTATATTGGGTGTAGTAAATCACGGCACGTGCATCACTTTTATATTTTGTATAGAACCAGACGCCAGGTTCGTTATCGCTCGAGTATTGGGTGTCATACACAATACAGTTTGCTTCAGAGGGATATTTGGTGACAAAGACTTTTGCATTAGCTTCTGATGGGTAATTGGTGATGAAGATTTGGGCTGCAGAAGCGCAAATGGGCATGCAACTACTCAAAATTATTAGACCAAGAAACAGTGAGCGAAGATCAGTCATTATTTGAGAATATTACGCCTTCTGCTTTAGATGTGTAGCTTGGGCTAAGATGAGTATATGAAAAATTCATTTCAAGCAAAAACCATTTTTTCGCTTAGCCAATTGGCCTTGGTATTTTTTTGTGGAATGGTGAGTCAAATTGTTCACGCCAAGTGGGATGAAGAGCGGGATATGACAGCCAATGGCAAAGAAGAGCTAGTTTACTATTACAAGACTAATGAGCAGAATCAAAAGTTGGTGTTAGATAAGTATGTAAAACGCTTAATTTTTATACGTCCTGACAAGCTTTATAAGCGTTCTATTAAGCAAATTAAGATTGATGGGGTTTCGGTAGACGTTAACAGCGATCCCTTTTCGCATTACCCCGAGCAAACTGCGATTGTGTTTGAGAATAAGGATGAAATGCTAAAAAAACTATTTTTAGCTAAGAAAATCGAGTTTAATGTGCTTTATGGTCGAGAAGAAGCGGTGAGTATATTTTTGATTAAATAAAGGTTGAGCTAGTCAAAGCTTCCCCTACTAACATTTGTTGGGGGATAAGTTACATCTCAAATTGATTTGATATCTTTTCATCAAAATAAGTAAAAAACAAAAAACAATGATTGGCCCAATTTGAATATCAAAATATCTTGAGATTGGTACATCTACAAATGGCAAAATCCATATGCCAATTAATACCTCTCTTTCTCCGTTTCGCCATCCAGTCTGCATCCCATATCTTATAAACCAGGCAATTGCAAGTGCTAGCCATGTTAGATCGTAAACATGTAAATAAGGGCTGACGAGTAATGTACATATGATTAAAGTTGCATTACGTAGGTCAGAATTAGGGGTATTTTTCCAAATAATCCAGGTAGAGAGTACCGCAAAGGCAGCAAAAAAATAATGTACTAAATAAGAAGTGAAAACTGGTGCACCTGATAGCCTGCATAAAGCAAAAAAGGTTGGCATGATTTGCCAAAACCCATTTGAGCCTTCGCTCTCTATAAGCGCCCTCGCTTGAGCGATGTTGTCAAGTGAGGCAATTAAACTATCCATGCCGATAAGGTATGTACTTATGGATAGAAAGAGGACTGCAGTAATTACTGCAAAAATTAAGGTGCGCCAGGCCTTGCATGCTATTAGCGCTACCGGAAACAAAATTACCAGCTGCGGTTTAATCGTGAGCAGTCCAATGAAGATACCTGATATAGCAGGTCTTTTATTAATGTTCATTAATGCTGCGCCAACTAAGGCTGCTGTGATAAAACCATTTTGACCAAACCGAAGGTTGATCCAAGCCCCACCAAAAACAGCAAGCCACCACATTGTTTCTTTGTAAGGCAAGATACGCCAAATAACAGTGGCATAAGCACAATAGGTGGTCGCCATAAAAAGCAGGTAGGAGGCGCCATAAGGTAATAAGCCAATGGGTAGAATAAATAAGTCATAGGTGGGAAAATAAAACCAGCGACTTTTGACAACGGGGGCAATTTCCCTCACTTTATCTAATAAAAATAGATAGTCATATGCAAGGATGCTTTTGCCTTCTAGTGACAGGCGTGAAACTGTCCAAAAAATACTGTAATCATTCTCGTAATAAAAGGAATCCCCGTTAAGCCTGATAAATAAATAAATTCCAAGGGTGCATAAGAGGAGGATGGCCAAAATAATTCTTGGATAAATCCGGAGTCTTTCTTTATTGAGCCAATACCTTTCTGTATTTGAATTCATTCGAGACAATTGTGAATCCTTATTTATAAATATATTTGACCGGCCTATTAGGCTACCTCATTTTTTCTATGTTTATGGGTATAACCGTCTTGAATGCAATGTGGGGCCCTGTAAGCTATCTTTTCATACATGCAAGCGTGTATGGGCTTTACAGTTCACTATATTTAGACGATGGCACTTAATTACGCTAAAATATAGAACTCGGCGAATTAGCTCAGCTGGTTAGAGCGACGGAATCATAATCCGCAGGTCCGGGGTTCAAATCCCTGATTCGCCACCAAATCTAAAGGCCATTGCCCCTCGGCAGTGGCCTTTTTCTTAGGTTGCTAGGTATATGGCTAAATTTTGGAACTTTGTTATTTTCCAGCTTGGTTGGTTTGCCTGTGTATTGGGCGCGGCCAATAAAGATGTGGTTTGGGCGGTAATTGGGACTTTGGCCTACATCGCTTTTCATGCCTGGCGTTCACCTTCACCAAAAACAGAAATAAGCCTTTTATTCAAAGCTTTTGCCTTTGGATTGGTTGCTGATTCTCTCATCATGCATTTGGGCTATCTGGATTTTCGGGACGATTGGCCCTCACCATTTTTATCACCACTCTGGATGTGGGTCTTATGGGTGTTGGTAGCCACCACTATTAATAGTTCCTTGACTTGGTTACGCGGTAAACCTGTTTTAGGGGCCGTTTTAGGGGGTATTGCCGGACCCATGTCCTACGAGGCTGGGATTCGGATGGGGGCTGGATCTTGGGTTCCTGGCGGCGAAATGATTGGATTTATCCTTGTGGGATTGGCCTGGGCGGTCGCCATACCCCTCTTTTTCTACTGGGACCGAGCCAATCAAGGGCAGACTAGTAAAGAATCTGTAAATTCAGTTTAAAAGTCGCTTGCAAAGACTACTGTTTTTATATACAGTAACTCCTAAGTTGTTACACAGTAGATAAAACTTCGGGAAAAAGCCCAGTACATAGTGAAAAGGGAATAAAAAATGGCCTTGGATAACAAAAAGCAATCAGCCTCTTCAGAATTTGAAGGAATGAGCGGAGACAAACAAAAAGCGCTTACAGCGGCGCTGGCACAAATTGAGAAACAGTTTGGCAAAGGTTCAATCATGCGATTGGGCGATGCTGAAATTAGTCAAGATATTCAGGTGGTATCCAGTGGTTCACTCGGTTTAGATATCGCCCTTGGAGTTGGTGGTCTTGCGCGTGGTCGCGTAATTGAAATCTACGGCCCAGAATCTTCTGGCAAAACGACTTTGACATTGCATGCGATTGCTGAAATGCAAAAGCTTGGTGGGACTTGCGCATTTATTGATGCGGAACACGCCTTGGATGTGCAGTACGCATCACGCTTGGGTGTGGATGTAAATAATCTTTTAATTTCTCAGCCTGACACTGGTGAGCAAGCTTTAGAAATCGCAGACGCATTAGTGCGCTCTGGCTCCATTGATTTGATCGTGATCGACTCAGTTGCCGCTTTGGTTCCAAGGGCAGAGATCGAAGGCGATATGGGCGACTCTTTACCGGGCTTGCAAGCTCGCTTGATGAGTCAGGCTTTGCGTAAGTTGACTGGTGCGATCAAGCGTACCAACACTACTGTGATCTTTATTAACCAAATCCGTATGAAGATCGGCGTCATGTTTGGCTCCCCAGAAACTACTACTGGTGGTAATGCTTTGAAGTTCTACGCTTCTATGCGTTTAGACATCCGTCGTATCGGTAGCATCAAAAAGGGTGATGAGGTTGTGGGTAATGAAACCCGTGTGAAGGTTGTGAAGAACAAAGTTTCTCCTCCGTTCCGCGAAGCGATCTTTGACATCATGTACGGCGCCGGTATTTCTAGAGAAGGCGAAATCATTGATATGGGTGTTGAGGCTGATCTTGTTGAAAAGTCAGGCTCTTGGTATAGCTACAACGGTGATCGTATTGGTCAGGGAAAAGATAATGTGCGTGAGTTTTTAAAAGAGAACCCAGCCATTGCTAAAGATATCGAAGCAAAAATCCGCGCGAAGTTAGGCGTTAAATCTGGCTCAGCAGTAGTAACTGATGTGTTGAGCGAGGAAGAGGAAGTCGAATAACCACGTTGAATAATTCAATGTCAGAATTAGGTAGCAACAAGAAGGTCAAACAAAGCCCGAGTCTCAAAGCTCGGGCTTTGCGCCTTTTGTCGCAGCGGGAATATAGCCGGAAGGGTTTGGCTGCAAAATTAGCCGAATCAGAGGCTAGATGGGGCAAGCTAGGTGGTGAGCAGGCTGAGCAATCGGCTGAAGCCAGGATTTCTCAAATTGAGGCAGTTTTGGAGGACTTTGAGGCTCGCGGGTGGTTATCAGATGAGCGCTTTGCGGAAGCCTTAGTGCGTCGCCGGAGCGAGCGCTATGGCATGAGAAAGATTGCCGATGAGCTTGACAGAGCAGGCGTGGATTCCAAACAATCGGCTAAGCTCCTTGGAGTCCTTAAAGAGACGGAATTTCAGCGCGCTTTTGATCTTTGGACCAGGAAATACGGTGTACGCGCCCAAGATCAAAAGGAGAGAGCTAGGCAGTATCGATTTTTGGCTTCCAAGGGTTTTAGCTCTGAAGTGGTTGCTAAGGTGGTTGGTGGCCAGAGCCCTGATTAGGGCAATTACGGATCAGCAGACCCAATTTGCGGCGTTGCAGCATGATAGACTTATGAAGTCGGTCAAGCCGTTCGCATTTATTCAAATTTGGCAAATTTAGCCAGTTTTTAGAGTAAGTATGAGATTGTGGCGACATCGGTTTTACTAATCCTCATCGCTTACTAAAAAAGATACCGTTTCGGAGTAATTATGAAAATTCACGAGTACCAAGGCAAAGAACTTCTTCGCCAATTTAATGTGCCAGTTCCTAACGGCATCCCTGCATTTAGTGTTGATGAGGCAGTGAAAGCTGCTGAAAAACTCGGTGGTCCAGTATGGGTTGTGAAAGCGCAGATTCATGCCGGTGGTCGCGGCAAAGGCGGCGGTGTGAAATTGGCTAAGAGCATGGACGAAGTGAAGAAATATGCTTCTGAAATTTTGGGCATGCAGCTCAAGACACATCAAACTGGACCAGAAGGTCAAAAAGTAAATCGCCTCCTCGTTGAAGATGGCGCTGATATTAAAAAAGAGTACTACTTCAGTATCGTTACAGACCGTGGCACACAAAAGAATGTGATCATGGCTTCAAGCGAAGGCGGTATGGATATTGAGGAAGTTGCTGAATCTCATCCAGAAAAAATTATCAAAGTATTTGTTGATCCAATGATCGGCTTGACAGATGCTGATTGCGACATTGTTGCTAAAGGTATTGGAGTTCCTGAAGCATCTATCCCAATGGCTCGTGATGTATTTAAGAACTTGTACAAGACTTACTGGGATACTGATGCTTCATTGGTTGAAATCAATCCTTTGATTCTTGAAGGTAACGGCAAAATCAAGGCCTTGGATGCAAAGTTCAACTTTGATCCAAATGCTTTGTACCGTCATCCAGAGATCGTTGCTTACCGCGATATCGACGAAGAAGATGCTGCTGAAATCGAAGCCTCTAAATTTGACCTTGCTTACATCTCATTGGACGGCAATATTGGCTGTTTAGTTAACGGTGCAGGCTTAGCAATGGCAACTATGGACACGATTAAGTTGTTCGGCGGTGAGCCAGCAAACTTCTTGGACGTTGGTGGTGGTGCTACAGCAGAAAAAGTTACTGAAGCATTCAAGATCATGTTGAAGAACAAGAGTGTTGAAGCGATTTTGGTAAATATCTTCGGTGGCATTATGCGTTGTGACGTTATTGCTGACGGGGTTGTTACTGCATGTAAAGCAGTCAACCTTACGGTACCTTTGGTTGTGCGTATGAAGGGCACAAACGAAGAGTTGGGCAAGAAAATTCTTGCAGACTCCGGTTTGCCAATCATTAGCGCCGATTCAATGGCTGAAGCCGCTACTAAGGTAGTTGCTGCTGTTGCCAAAAACAAATAATCCAGGAATTTCGATATGTCTATTTTGATCAATAAAAACACCAAAGTTATTACACAAGGTATTACTGGTAAGACCGGTCAGTTCCATACAGAAAAATGTCAGGAATACGCAAACGGCAAAAATTGTTTTGTTGCGGGTGTAAATCCTAAAAAAGCTGGCGAGTCCATTTTTAACATTCCAATTTATGGAACTGTTAAAGAAGCTGCCCAGCAAACTGGCGCAACTACTTCTGTAATTTATGTTCCGCCTCCTGGCGCTGCTGCTGCAATTTGGGAGGCTGTTGAAGCTGACCTCGACTTCGTGATCTGTATTACGGAAGGCATCCCTGTCCGGGACATGCTGGAAGTACGAAACAAGATGCATGCAAAAGAAGCTGCTGGTGGCAAGAAAACTCTATTGCTTGGTCCTAACTGCCCAGGGATCATTACTCCAGATGAAATCAAGATCGGCATCATGCCTGGTCATATTCATAAGAAAGGTCGCATCGGCGTTGTTAGTCGTTCCGGTACATTGACTTATGAGGCGGTTGGTCAGTTGACAGCTATTGGCTTAGGTCAGTCCACAGCAGTTGGTATTGGTGGAGACCCGATCAATGGCTTGAAGCATATCGACATCATGAGAATGTTCAATGAAGATCCAGAGACTGACGCTGTCATTATGATTGGTGAAATTGGTGGTCCAGATGAGGCTGAAGCTGCCCGCTGGTGCAAAGACAATATGAAGAAGCCGGTAGTTGGCTTTATTGCTGGCGTAACAGCGCCTCCAGGCAAGCGTATGGGTCACGCAGGTGCTTTAATTTCTGGTGGTGCCGATACGGCAGATGCCAAGCTTGCCGTGATGGAAGAGTGTGGCTTCAAAGTAACAAAGAATCCATCAGAAATGGCTGCTTTGTTGAAAGCCATGTTGTAATTAGTAATCAGTAAAAGGATGCTGTTAAACCAGCATCCTTTTTTTGGCAGTAGGTAGTAGTTAAAACATAAAATAAAAATAAAGCACGTAGGAGACATGATGGATTTCTCAGTATTTTCAGGATCAGCATTTTGGGCTGCTCTTTTATCAATTATTGTTGCGAATATTTTGTTATCGGGTGATAACGCTGTGGTGATTGCGCTAGCATCACGCAATCTGCCGCCCAATCAACAAAAAAAGGCGATCTTTTGGGGTAGTGCAGCAGCTATTATTTTGCGTGTTGTTTTGACAATCACTGCGGTACAACTCCTCAGCCTTCCTTATCTGAAAATCGTTGGCGCTATTTTGTTGGTCTACATTGGCGTGCAATTATTGGCAGATAGCGATGATGAGGCTGAGATGGATGGCCACTCCAATATATGGGGTGCGATACGCACAATATTGGTGGCGGACTTGGTTATGAGTTTGGATAACGTTATTGCAGTCGCTGCGGCTGCTCAAAAAGGCCCAGAAGAAACTCGTTTAGCCCTCCTAATCATTGGCCTCGGCCTTTCGATTCCGTTGATCATCTTTGGTAGCACCATGCTGTTAAAAGTAATGGATCGCTTCCCCATCATCATTACCTTGGGCGCTGGCTTATTGGGTCTTTTGGCAGGCGGTATGCTAGTTGAAGATCCAGCAATTAAAGAGTCTATGCAGGCTGCATTTGAAGATGCACACATGATTTTTGAGGGCATTGGAGTCGCCATTGTTCTTTTAGTTGGCACTTATCTCAAAAAGAAGAACAAGCATAAAGAAGCGGCGTAATTTCTCCGCATCAAATCAGAAAAGCCGGCCGTATATGCCGGCTTTTTTGTTGCCAGTTTCCTTGTGAGTATCTGCGCAAAAACGGATGATGCAGTATTTCACTTTAGGAGGCAGAAAATATGCAAAAGCTAAGCAATGGGATTCAAGATATTCAAAATGCAGAAAGCAATCAAGAGGCAGGCTTTACCTTGATTGAGGTGATGGTTGTAGTGGCCATCATTGGCATCTTGGTTGCAGTGGCGGTGCCACAGTATCAGGATTACATAGCGAGAAGTAGGGTGGTGGAGGGTATGAATTTATCGTCTAGTGCCAAGCTTGCGGTGACTGAGGCATTTGCTAGCAGAGGGACTGTTCCTATGGATGATGCGACACATGGATCGTTTACATTTACCCCGACCCGTAGCGTCAAGTTAATTGAGGTGACTCCATCAGGTGCGATTGCAATTGACTATCAAGTCAGCGTAGCGCCTGAGGGCAAAAATACACTTCATCTAGTTCCAACAAATGAGCCTGATGCTAACTCTCCGAAGCCGATTGATTTATCCAAACCAGAAGGGGCAAGTTGGGCTGGTGGATGGTCATGCAGATCTACTGAGACAAATCTTATTTCTCAGTTATTGCCTTCAGAATGCAGGATTGGTAAATAGACTTCCAAATAAAAAGCCGCTCATGAAGCGGCTTTTATCTAGGGTCATTGGCAAAATCAAGCAGCTTTCCATTCTCCGCTCTTGCCACCACTCTTCTCAAGCAGCTTCACATCACCCATCACCATGCCACGGTCTACAGCTTTGCACATATCGTAGATTGTGAGCAGGGCAACCTGGACTGCGGTGAGAAACCCAATAAAAACAATGAACTAAGAAAAACTAAAACAAACTAAACCCAAACCTATCAGGTTAAAAGTTAGGCCAAAAAGGACAGTGTTAGGCCTGAAAAAAAGAATATCACAAAGCGGTTTTGCTTCTTCATATTGGAATATCGAACCCCCACCCATCCCATACCCACCCAAATGCAGGCAAGCCCTTCAATGTATATAGATCAGGATTTTGTAACCACATCACAAAACTTATGGGGTGATGTCAAATATTCGACATGACAATAGGGACGAGTTTTGAAGAGTTATTTGGTTAGCTTCAATACACAGTTTCCAAAGCCGTCTGTTCCTGCTTTAAAGCCCAAGTCAACACATTTTCTTTTTGCTTCATCCATTGAGGTCTTCTGTGGCTGAATAGATGGTTGATAAGATGGTTGTTGTAATGACTGATTTAATGGATTCGAGCATCTGTATGTTCTAGAGTGATTGAACGAGGCATCTGAAGAATTGACTAAGTTATAGCTTCCGTAACCTTTTCGATAGCATAAATCCGATGCCTTTCCATCAATCCACCCTGAATCTACTTTTAGATCAAAAAAGTATGTGAAGTCAGACCCCCCGGAATCTTGTATGCGAACGCCAGAGCATCCATTCAAAGTGATCAAGAGTAGAATCGCAAAAGAGCTTTTTATAGACATCATGAGGGTGATAAAAGTGGTTATTAATAAAAAGTATATGCTAATCCTACTGCTACTTTTTAATACTAATTTAGCAAGAGCAATTGATACCTCTGAGCAGGAAAAAACATGTTCTGATATTGGTTTTAAGAAAAAGACTGAAGCATTTGCAAATTGCGTACTAGAACTTGTAGATAGGGGATCGAGCAATTCTCCAATTAATCCCAATGATCCTGATGAGGCAACGTGTCGACGTTATGGTTTTAAGCCGCAAACAAATGAATATGCTTCTTGCCGCCTGCAAATTGACCAAGCAAGAATACAAGCCCGACAGCAACAAGATCAATATCAACAACAGCTAGATGCCTATAACAAGCAAAAATCTCAAGCGGCTGGAGTGGCGATGATGGGCATGGGGCTTGGAATGTTATCTAACAATTCGCCCGGATCCGCTAATTCTGGTAGTCCATCTCTCCCACCTCAAATGGGTCCAAGAACTTATATGCTGCCAGGAAATAAGATGATGACTTGTTCAACAATTGGGAATATTACTAGTTGCAATTAAGCTTTAATTCCAAGGCCCATGGCAATCTCTCCTAATTCCTTAAATTTCTTCTTTCTTTCGGCTATCGCCCCGTTTGTATCAAGTCCATGCTTATAGTTGGGGTGGGATTTGCCTCTGAGTACATTTCGTGATTTATGTGACCCATGCATTCTGCAGCTAATGCAGCCATGTGCTGCTAAGTTTTTACAGGGAAGACCTGTACGCTTACTTTTGCATTGGCACTGCTTTGCTCCGAATTTAGTTATTGCTGGCAATGGCATAGTTTTGTCACAATTTTGAATTGAGTTAAAGGGGGTATACCGATCAGTGCTTTATCCACTTAACGGTATACCTATGTAAATCGGTAACTTCCGTAACTCAACTATCCCAGTCTATTGATGCTAACAGTCCGCTTAAGTGACTAGAGTTACCGGTGTTACTAGAGTTATCGATATTCTCGTTATTACTCGAGTTACTACTTATTAATGTATAGGTACCAGCAGAACTTTGGACTTGCCGATCGACGGCCATTGAACTTAAGAGTCTACGTACGGTTGGCTGTTTTTTTCCTATGATCTCGGCTATTTCCTTTGGCTTTAGTCCTGCTGGGTGAAGCCTAAGGACATCGGTAATTTCTTTTCTTTCAGCGCTAATAAATACCTGCGTCGCTTCCCCGAGAATCTTCCATTCCCCATTTTCCTGACGGCTAATAGCCAGCTCATCATCATTGGGTATGTCTCTGCCGATCAGACTCAATTTATATTGTTTATCCGATCTAATGCCATCGATAACGAGAGCCCCATCTACTGCCCCCGATAAACCAAGAGACCCGCTTATCTGCTCCAGCGCATCGGAATCAGATTTACCTTTTCTATTATGGGTAACCACCAAGATGCAGCACCGATATTTATTAGCCAATCCAGTTAACGGTGCTACGGCTGAATAATCACTTTCGTACAGGTTTGAGTTTCTGCCCATAGATGGGCGAACTTTAGCCAGAGTATCAATGACGACAAGTCTTGGTGATTCAGAAATAATGAGTTTCTCTAATGCCTCCAAGCCACCATCATTT
Source organism: Polynucleobacter sp. UB-Tiil-W10 (assembly GCF_018881605.1). Lineage (GTDB taxonomy): Bacteria > Pseudomonadota > Gammaproteobacteria > Burkholderiales > Burkholderiaceae > Polynucleobacter. Next base: position 616,078 of record NZ_JACVPZ010000001.1, on the reverse strand, counting down.
AATTTTGGCCACTCTGTATGAAGAATCAAATTATCGGTTGAGTAGCCTTGGGGGCGCATGATTTTCAGCCTACCTTGCAGCCTTCGCTGGTTGTCTTCAAGTGCTAAGTAGATAGCTTTTCCTGCTTGCACTTCCTTGCCTAGGGTTTGGCTTCCATAAGCAACGGCTATGCAGCATTGAAGTGCCAGCCACGACTTTCCAACCTTTGGTCTCGCTGAGAGTAAATAGCAACCCTCTGGAAGTATGTCTTGAACCACCCAAATTAGGGGCGGAAACTTTTTGTTGGCCAATTCTTTTGCACTTATGCCACCTGATGTTCTACTTATGACAGTAAGTTTGGTGGGTTCAGGTTGTTGGCCGCTATTTCTTTTGGCAATATGTTTGACCGTACCAAACGTAATGCCAGTTTTACCCGCCGCATGACGCTTGATCCAATCTGCCCACTGGCTTTCAAGATCTTTGAGGCTGTAATTAGATGGGGGAGAGTTGCCAAAATCATATTTCTCATGCAAGCAACCTTGTGACCAGTCAGAAAAAGGCTCTTGAGCTAATTCCCCAAGATGGTCGATGCAGCCAAAGCCAACTTGCATCCATTCGCTACGGGAGCATCCGGGGTCAATTTGACTTAGCACTTGGTAGATATTGTTTTCGGGTTTACTGGCATCAAAAATTAGATGTGAAAGTATATTGTTCTCATAATTCATTACGGTCACCTTCAGTGTGTGTCGGATATTTGGAATGAATTACCTCTTCTACAGCCTCAAGAATTTCTATGGCAGCGACTAGTGAATTTTGTGAATTTCGTATGTGTGCCCAGTTTTGGGCTTCAAGCGCTATCACGGCCTGATAGACGAGTTCAATCCGTTGTTGATTTGTTATTACAGTGGTTATTGCTTTTTCCATAACAGCTCCTAATTGGATGGAGCTGCCGGGGTTTACCAACAAACTCCAATCCGGGTTAATGAATTGGTACTACGTTTGTCGGCTATGGATCGCTTGGCGATATAAAACCCGTCTACTAGCTCGTCACCTTAAGTGTCTAAAAAAGATCTGGCTGCGCTAGTGAGCAATCGCTATTATAAAATCCAATTTAGAAAGCTCGCTTAAGTCCTTAAAAGTGTTGCTTTTACCCCAACTTCGCTGCAAGCAGCTCGGGGTTTGGGTGATAGTACCTTTTGAGCATGGCCAAGCTTTTGTGACCGCTAACGGCGCTAAGTTCAATCAAGTTAGGTAGCTTTTCTGCAAGTCTTGTAATGGCCATATGCCTTAAATCATGAAATCTAACGTCCTTCACCCCGGCCTGTTGTCTTGCTCGGTTAAATGCTTGTGACACTACTTCGTGCGTAACTGGAAAGACCCTTCCATCAAGACTGCGTGGCATTTCAGAAAGGATTTGGATTGCATGGGTTGATAGCGGCACCGTTCTGCTTGTGCCATTTTTGGTGAGTTGTAAAAATATCGTGCGCCGCCCAAGCTCAACATGATCCCAGCGTAGGTCTAGCAGCTCACTTCTCCTCATAGCCGTTTCCAATGCCAACTTCACCAAAGGTAGTATCCATATTGAACGCCGTCCTATTGGCCTCAATGTCTCAAATAATGCGTTAGTTTCGGCAGCATCAAGTATGCGACTTCTTCCTTGTGGGTTCTTAGGTTTCGCTACCAGTGCTACGGGATTATTGATGTTGATGCCCCATTCTTTGCGAGCATAGGTGATGATGGAAGAAAAATAAGACAACTCTCTAATAACCGTTGCTGGTGCTATTTCTTTAAGACGTTCATCCCTGTGCTGGGCTATTTTTTGAGGGGTGAGGCTAACCATATTCAGCTTTGCTATTGGACGCCTTGCAAGTGCCTTTAAGCGAATGAAGTCGGCTTTGCCTCCACGCATGGTAGGTAATACTTCAGCTATGTAACGCTCTATGACTTCGGCGAAAGTTGTGCGCTCAGCCAAGACCAGATTTGTATAGCTGCCTTTTTGTATTTCTACTTCAATCTGCTTAGCCCAACGCTCGGCATCTACTTTATTGATAAAGGTTTTACTTAGGGCAGCGTGGCCTTTGGTTTGAACTCGTGCTTGCCACTTACCGTTACGGTTGCGAAATGTTGCCATTTACCTCTCCAAGAAGGACAGGATTAGGCCAAGAGTGTTTTTATTCTCTCGTTATTGTTTTATAGGTTAGCGCTTACTTCTCCGCTTTCCATTCTCCGCTCTTGCCACCACTCTTCTCAAGCAGCTTCACATCACCCATCACCATGCCACGGTCTACAGCTTTGCACATATCGTAGATTGTGAGCAGGGCAACCTGGACTGCGGTGAGAGCTTCCATTTCAACGCCAGTTGGCCCAGTGGTCTCTGCTCTGACTTGGCAGGTAATACTGCTTTCTTGAGGGTTGGTTTGAAATTCAAGGCTAACGTGAGTTAGCGCTAGCGGGTGGCATAAGGGGATGAGGTCAGAAGTTCTCTTAGATGCCTGTATCCCTGCAATTCGGGCAATACCGAGGACATCCCCCTTTTTATGGGAGCCAGCTTCTACCATTTGGAAGGTTTCAGGAAGCATCGTGATCTTGCCGGTAGCAATGGCCATACGGTGGGTGTTAGGCTTATCACCAACGTTTACCATGTGAGCTTGCCCACTGGCATCAAAATGAGTTAGTTTGTTCATGGGATAAGTTTTACCATATAGAGATGCAAGACATAAAGTCTGTTACAAAAACCTCTTTTTTACGCCGCACTTTAGCTGTTCAGCTGATGGTGGGGCTGACTTGCTCTGGATTACCTGCATATGCTGCTCCTGCTGGCGATGTATCTGTAGAGGGTAACTCTGCCGCTATTCAGAATATTGGGAGGGCTATGCAGTCTCCCGATGCTCGCCCCACTAATGCGCCTACACGCAGTTCCATGCAGAGTCAGCCTAATATTGTTTTGCCTGATATGGGTGATCCAGGTGGTGATTCCTTGAGTCGAGTGGACGAGCGTAAATATGGCGAAATGATCATGCGTCAGATTCGTCCAGATCCCGATTATTCAAATGACTTGCCGATCTATGATTTTTTAAATCAGATGGAACGTCGTTTATTGCAGGCCGCCAGGAAGTTACAGCTTGGAGGTGCCAATGAACAGGGAAGCGGCGCTTACAACTTCGAAGTATTTGCGGTAAAAGATAGCACTATTAATGCGTTTGCATTGCCTGGTGGATTCATTGGCTTTCATACGGGCCTCATTGTGAGTGCGGAATCGGATTCTGAGGTAGCTTCTGTAATGGGCCATGAAACAGGCCACGTATTGCAGCGCCACCTAGCTCGTCAGATGGATAAGCAAACTACGAACATGATGATTGCCATTGCAGGTATGGTTCTTGGTGCATTGGCGATGTCCCGGAATCCTCAGGCTGGCGCTGGCCTAATGCAAGGTGGCCAAGCGGCAGCAATTAGTAATCAGCTTTCCTATTCCAGGGATGCTGAACGTGAGGCTGATCGTGTTGGCTTTCAGATCTTGGATGCCAGCGGATACGATGTAAATGGTGCGCCAGGATTTTTTCAGCGTTTACAAAAAGCTACGGGCATTATGGATAAAGGCGTACCTTCATATGTCCGTACTCATCCGCTGACAACAGATCGTATTGCCGACATGCAAGATAGGGCCCGTACTGCCTTATCACGTAACGTCCCTACATCCGTAGAGTTTTATTTTATTAAGGCACGGGCACGCATGGAGCAAGCGGGTACCTCTAGTGGAATGTATGACTTAAAAAATACCTTTGATAGCTTGAGCAAACAACAGCCTATTGGTAAGCAGTTAGAAGGTTTCTATGGTCTGGCTTTAATTGCGCAACGTCAAGGAAAAATAGATCAGGCAGAAGCCGATTTGCAGCAAGCTCGCAATTTGGCCCAGAAGGCAAGCGCTCCAGGATCTCCGATCCAAAGACAAAGCCTTTCATTGGATATCACCGCATCCGAACTTGCCCTAGCTAAAGGTAGGGGTGAAGAGGCGTTGCAAATAGCCCAAGCTACTTTGCGAGCCTATCCTCAGTCTTATGCTGCAGGTGCCGCCATGATTAATGCGGAGTTAAATCTCGGCCGCACAAATGATGCCATCGCATGGTTAAAGGCTCGCACAAGATCTCAGCCTAATGAAATAGTCTGGTGGACCTTATTATCTAAAGCCTACGATCAGGCTAAGAATGTGCCCATGCGTCATTACGCGCTTGGTGAAAAATATGCTCTTGAAGGTGCTTGGCCTTCGGCAATTGAGCAGCTTAGAATTGCACGTTCTGCTGGCGGGGCTGATTTTTATCAAAGCTCTAGTATTGATGCTCGTTTACGGGAAATGCAACGGCAGTATCAAGATGAGCTCAAGGAGCAGGGCAAGCAAATGCCAAGTTAGGGCTTTGGTTTTGCAATGTAGTTAAAGCGAGACGCTAATTCTTGAGAGTGAATGGGATCTAGGAACAATTGTTTTCCTTGCCAAGTCCAAGATCCTCCAAAACTACAAGCTTCTTCACGTAGTTTGGCTAGCTCAGAAAAATGATCTAAATCATGATCATGTAACAAAGCAATGGTTTGACTATTGCTCTTAATCAACTGATTTTTGCCATTGTCATTGCTGTTGCAAATATTTTGATTTACATTACCAACAATATAAATGTTGCCATTCTCATCACTTAGCGCGGCAGTGGGTTCCATGATTTGATGGCATTGATTGATGAGATGTGGGCCATTGTCGTCGGGAATCATTCTCACTATCCAAGGGGTGGTATCTAGGGTAATAAAAACGCGCTGCGGCCCATTCTGGAAAAAGTATTTTCCGAGTTCATTGCACGCATAGTTGCGTGCGATAAATTCATTTAAAGCTGTATGTTGAATAATCTGGCCAGGAAGATTATTTAATTGAGTGAACTCATCGCGCATGCGCCAATAGCCGCGGCGATCTAAAGCAAGCCAGCCATAGCAATCAGGCACATTTGGCCACTTCATGAGTGACCGAAGCACTTGATCATCCATGGATTTAATGCAAGCCGTGTGGCGTTGAAGGAGCGTCGAAAGTCTCTTCAGTAGAGTGGCTGGCATGCAGGTGGGCAATTCGCCAACCTTGACTATCCTGTAACAGCACGAGCGTAATGTTTAGAAAAAATTCTGCTTCAACTTGATCGGGGCGAAGATGAACAGCTTCAGTGGTGTCATATACTGCAGCACCTAAAACAGAATGGCTAATACAAGCAATTGGCTCTAAAAATAAAGGCTGCTTAGTGAGCAGTCTTTCTAAGCCCTCCCGAATTTCTGCATGTCCACTGAGACGATGACCCTCGGGGAGAACGCAGGTAATGGAATCATCATCAAGCCAAATATCCAGCGCACCTTGAACGTCGCGATGACGTAAGGCATCTCGCCATGCCTCTACTACATCATCTGCACTGTGAAAGAGTCTGGCAAGTTTGGTCATGGCTAACTTTTCCTAGTTTATGACTGCAATGTATTCAGTGTAGCGAATACTTGTTCGGGGAGAATGTCGTTTAAGCAATTGAGGTGGCCTAATGGACATTCTCTTTTATGACATGGGCTGCACGGTAGGTTTAGCCAAATCACTTTAGCCTTTTCCGATAAAGGCGGGGTATGGGCTGGATCGCTTGAGCCAAAAATGGCTACTTGAGGTGTTTTGAGGGCTGCTGCGATATGCATTAGACCTGAGTCATTGCTGATCACTGCTTTGCTTGTACCAATCAGGGCAATCGCCTCATCCAGTGAGGTATTTCCACACCAATTATGGATGTGGCCATCTTGCTTGGCTTGGGAATGAATTTCTTGGGCAAGTGCGTGATCACCTTTGCTGCCCAAAAGAATGATCTGATTATTTGGGTTGCTGGAAATTAACCTTTGCGCCAGTTCTCCAAAATGACTTGTTGGCCAGCGCTTGGTTGGACCATATTCGGCGCCTGGGCACATGACGTAAATATTTGCAGGATCAATCTGGGCACTTTGCAATTTTGCCTGCACAGATTGATTTGCTATAGGGGAGACATTTAACTTTGGTGTCAGGCTATTACTTATTGCTAATGCTTGATCTTTGCCAAGCAGTTGGCTCAGCGCAAGATAGTGCTCGACCATGGGCGGGCGATTTATTTTGCTTGGGTTATCTAAGGGGAGATTGATTAATCCAAAGCGCAACTCGCCACGATAGCCAATTCGAAAAGGAATATTAGCGAGCCAGGGAATCAATGCTGACTTAAAGCTATTGGGCAATACAAAACACGCTTGATATTTTTTTACTGCAAGTTTTTTTGCTAGCTGTTTGCGCAAGTCCCATTGCAATTGCTTATGCTCGAACTTCGCTTCAATTACTTCGTGAACTTCTGAGCAAGCCCGATAGATAGGCGCCACCCAATTGCTGGCTAGTACATCAATGTTTGATTCTGGATATTGCTCTTTTATATTTGCCAGCAAAGGCTGAGTCATTACAGCATCCCCAATCCAGTTTGGGGCGATGATCAGAATACCGTGCATGTAATGTATCCCGACTCAGCACCCCGAGGGGTGCTGACAAGGCTTAGTGACCGTGTGGCTCAGTGCCGGGAATGAGCTTGTACTCTGCGCCACAATAAGGACACTTGGCTTCGCCGGTTTTAGTAATGTCTAAGAAAACGCGCGGGTGCGAGTTCCATGCTGGAGTTTTGTTGGTGGGGCAATGAAGAGGTAAGTCTTTGCCGTCCACCATAACAACTTGAGCTTGAGTCATATCCTATTTCCTAATTGCTGAAATTACTTAACGTAAGTGAGCCAAGATTTGTATTTATCATTTCTGCCGTACACCGCATCGAAATAGGTCTTCTGAATTTTTTCAGTGATGGGGCCACGCTTGCCATCCCCAATCGTGCGATCATCTAATTCACGGATTGGAGTAACTTCAGCGGCTGTGCCAGTGAAGAAAGCTTCATCAGCAGAATAAACTTCGTCGCGGGTGATGCGTTTCTCGCGAATTTCATATCCAAGGTCTTTTGCAATCTGAATAATGGAGTCACGAGTGATGCCATCTAAACAAGAGGCTAAGTCAGGCGTGTACACAATACCGTTGCGAACCATAAAGAGGTTTTCGCCAGAGCCTTCAGAAACATAACCTTCGGTATCAAGCAATAAAGCTTCATCGTAGCCATTGGCGGTCACTTCTTGGTTGGCCAAAATAGAGTTGATGTAGTAGCCAGATGCCTTGGCACGAACCAATGAAGAATTAACAAAGTGGCGTGTAAAAGAGGAGGTTTTAACCCGAATGCCCTTATTGATGCCATCTTCACCTAAATAGGCACCCCATTCCCAGGCGGCGATAGAGGTATGAATACTGTTGCCCTTAGGGGAGATTCCAAGCCTTTCGGCGCCAATAAAGATAATTGGGCGTATGTAGCAGGCTTCGAGCTTATTGCTGTTTACCACGTCAATAATGCCCTTGGAGATCTCTTCTGAGCTGAAAGGCATGTTCATTTGGAAGATCTTGGTGCCGTTAAAAAGGCGCTTTACGTGCTCCTGAAGGCGGAAAATAGCGGTTCCCTGGGGGGTTTTGTAGGCTCGGATGCCCTCAAACACGCCCATTCCGTAGTGCAGACTATGGGTTAACACGTGAACATTGGCCTCACGCCATGGAATTAACTTCCCATCAGTCCAAATAAAGCCATCGCGGTCGGACATCGACATTTTTTCTACCTTTTGTGTCAGTTAAGTATCTGTAAAAGCTGATTAAGCAAGGCTCTAGGCAGGTGGATTATGGTCTTCCGGCCCAGAATGCGTTTAAGTCCTTATTGTAGAGCAGGCAGGAAAGTCTGTTGGCTCCGATCCTCGGGGGTTGTTAGACCAGAGCCTTTAGAATGGGACTTTCCCCATAAACCATCTTATTTACCCAAACTCATGCCGGAATCCTTATTTAAAGTTAAGCGTTTAAGCGAACTAGCCCAGTCAGGACAATTAAAGGGTAAACGGGTGCTGATCCGTGCTGACCTCAATGTTCCCCAAGACGAAGCTGGAAATATTACTGAAGACACGCGTATTCGGGCATCGATGCCGGCAGTTCAGATGTGTTTAGACGCTGGGGCAGCTGTGATGGTGACTTCCCATTTGGGTCGCCCAACAGAAGGTGAATTTAAACCGGAAGATAGTTTGGCTCCGGTTGCCGATCGTATCGCCAGCTTACTGAATCGCAAAGTTCCATTGATTAGCGATTGGGTGAATGGGGGATTTGAAGTTAATCCAGGTGAACTAGTGTTACTAGAAAACTGTCGCCTCAATGTCGGCGAGAAAAAGAATAACGATGAATTGGCTAAAAAGATCGCTGCATTGTGTGATGTCTATGTCAATGATGCGTTCGGTACCGCTCATCGCGCTGAAGCAACGACATATGGTGTAGCAAAGTTCGCACCAGTCGCTTGTGCTGGTCCTTTGATGGCTGCAGAGTTAGATGCATTAAGCCGTGCATTGGCGAGTCCAAAACGTCCACTGGTTGCTATTGTTGCAGGCTCTAAAGTGTCATCCAAGCTCACCATCCTAAAAGCCTTATCTGAGAAAGTGGATGAGTTGATTGTTGGGGGCGGCATTGCTAATACGTTCATGCTGGCTAAAGGTTTGCCAATTGGTAAATCGCTTGCTGAGCCTGACTTAGTTGATGAAGCCAGGGAGATTATGGAGATCATGGAAAAGCGTGGCGCTCATGTGCCGATTCCAGAAGATGTAGTGGTTGCCAATGAATTATCTCCATTGGCGCGTGCGAATCGCGTGTCTTCAGATCAAGTTGCAGACGATGACATGATTCTGGATATCGGTCCGAAGACAGCTGCACGCTTATCAACCATGCTTGCTCATGCCGGCACGATTGTTTGGAATGGCCCATTAGGCGTATTTGAAATTGATCAATTTGGTGGCGGCACCAAAATGTTAGCTGCAGCCATTGCGCATTCACCTGCATTCTCTATTGCTGGTGGAGGTGATACCTTGGCGGCGATTGCGAAGTACGGTATTGAGAATCAAGTGGATTACATCTCTACTGGCGGCGGTGCCTTCTTGGAGTTTTTAGAAGGTAAAACTTTGCCAGCCTTTGCAGTACTTGCTGAAAGAGCGAAAGACTAAATATGTTGAGAGCAACAAAGATCATTGCAACCCTAGGGCCTGCCTCCGAAAAGCCTGAAGTCTTGCGTGACATGATCCGTGCTGGCGTAGATGTTGTGCGCATGAACTTCTCTCATGGTACTGTTGCTGACCATAAAGCGCGTCACGATTTAGTGCGCACAATTTCAGCTGAGGTCGGTAAAGAAGTCGGCATCATGGCTGACTTGCAAGGCCCAAAAATTCGCGTAGGTAAATTTGCAGATAGCAAAATTCTTCTGAAAGAAGGCGACAAATTTACTCTGGATGTGGCATGTGAGCTCGGCGATCAAACCAAAGTAGGTCTTGATTACAAAGAGTTGCCTGGTGATGTAAAGCCAGGCGACCGTCTTTTATTAAATGATGGTTTAGTTGTTCTAACGGTTCAGAATGTTAAAGGTGGAGAGATTTTTACCATCGTTGAGCAGGGTGGACCACTCTCCAATAACAAAGGCATCAATCGTGCTGGTGGTGGTCTAACCGCACCTGCACTTACTGAAAAAGACATTGCTGATTTAGATGCAGCCATTGCAATGGGGGTTGATTTCTTGGCTATCAGCTTTCCTAAAGACGGTGCGGATATGGCCTATGCCCGAAAGTTGGCCGATGCAGCTAGCGCTAAGTATGGCGTTGGTAAAGTAAGGACGATTGCTAAGGTAGAGCGTGCTGAAGCAATTGAGCCAGTAGCACTTAAAAGTATTATTGCTGAGAGCGATGGCATCATGGTTGCTCGAGGTGATCTGGCAATTGAGGTGGGCAATGCTGCAGTGCCTGCTTTGCAAAAGCGCATGATTAAGTGGGCACGTGAGGCAGATAAATTTACGATCACTGCTACGCAAATGATGGAGTCCATGATTAATGCTCCAGTACCTACACGTGCTGAAGTGAGCGACGTTGCTAACGCTGTGTTGGATGGTACTGATGCCGTGATGTTGTCGGCTGAATCGGCTGCTGGCATGTATCCAGTTCAAACCATTAAGGCTATGGCAGAAATTTGCCTTGAGGCTGAGAAATCAGACCCCGTCAAGTTGGAGACCGACTTTTTGGATCAAACTTTTGCGCGTATTGATCAAACTATTGCCTTAGGCGCACTATTTACAGCCCACCACTTGCACGCCAATGCGATCGCTGCATTGACAGATTCCGGCTCAACAGCAATTTGGATGAGTCGTCACAATATTCATGTGCCGATCTTTGCATTGACTTCTAAGATTGCTACCCAGCGCGCTTTAAGCACCTATCGTAATGTCACTCCAATTGGTTTGGACTATACAAAAGATCGTGATACCGCACTGCAAGAGGTTGAGGCATGCTTGAAAAAAGTAGGTGCAGTTAAGAAGGGTGACACTGTTGTGCTGACTTCTGGCGAACCTATGGGCGAGCCCGGCGGAACCAATACTCTCAAAATTATTCATGTGAAGTAATTCACATTGAAGGCAGATTTATTTTTAACATCATTACTATTTAATTAAGAGAACATCATGGCTTTAGTATCTTTAAGACAACTCTTGGATCATGCTGCTGAAAACGGTTACGGCCTGCCAGCATTTAACGTGAATAACTTAGAGCAAGTAACTGCGATTATGGAGGCGGCGAATGAAGCCGATTCTCCAGTCATCATGCAAGCATCAGCAGGTGCACGTAAATATGCTGGAGAAGCTTTCTTGCGTCACTTAATTTCTGCTGCAGTAGAGGCTTATCCGCATATTCCTGTAGTAATGCACCAAGACCATGGCCAAAGCCCAGCAGTATGTATGGCAGCGATCAAGAGTGGCTTTACTAGCGTAATGATGGATGGCTCATTGGAGGCTGATGGCAAATCTGTTGCCAGTTATGAGTACAACGTAGATGTCTCTAAAGAGGTGGTGAAATTCTCTCATTCAATCGGAGTGACGGTTGAGGCTGAGTTGGGTGTATTGGGTTCTCTTGAGACTATGCAGGGGGATAAAGAGGATGGTCATGGTGCTGATGGCAAGATGACCCGTGAGCAGTTGCTTACTGATGTGGAGCAGGCGGCCGATTTTGTCAAGGCAACCCAGTGTGATGCCTTAGCGATTGCGATTGGTACTAGCCATGGGGCATACAAGTTTAGCAAGAGGCCTACTGGCGATATATTGGCAATTGATCGTATTAAAGAAATTCATGCGCGTATTCCAAATACCCATTTAGTGATGCATGGCTCTTCCAGTGTTCCACAAGAATTGCTTGCCGAGATTCGTGAATTCGGTGGCGATATGAAAGAAACTTACGGCGTTCCTGTTGAAGAGATTCAAGAAGGCATCAAGAATGGTGTGCGCAAGATCAATATTGATACCGATATCCGTTTGGCGATGACTGGTGCGATTCGCCGTTACTTCATTGAAAACCCATCTAAGTTTGATCCACGTGATTATTTGAAGCCGGCCCGTGAAGCTGCTAAGAAGGTATGCATTGCACGCTTCCAGGCTTTTGGTTCTGCTGGTCAAGCATCCAAAATCAAACCGATTTCTTTAGAGAAAATGGCTGAGCTATATAAGAGCGGAAAATTAACTCAAATTGTGAAGTGATTTAAATATGCCTGCTTTATACGCTACCTCTATTAAGTCATTGCCTTTGCTGTCCAAAGGCAAAGTGCGCGATGTTTATGCATTAGATGATGACAAGTTGTTGATGATTACTACTGACCGTCTTTCCGCCTTTGATGTGGTAATGGGTGAGCCTATTCCGGAGAAGGGTGTGGTTCTCAATCAAATGGCGAATTTTTGGTTTGATAAATTGGCAGCCGTTATTCCGAATCATTTGACTGGGATTGATCCTGCTACCGTGGTATCAGCTGATGAAGTTGAGCAAGTCAAAGGTCGAGCAGTTGTGGCTAAGCGTTTAAAGCCCATTCTAGTGGAAGCTGTGGTGCGCGGTTATTTGGCGGGAAGTGGCTGGAAAGACTATAAAGAAACAGGCAAGGTATGCGGCATTGTTTTGCCGGAAGGCTTAGAGAATGCACAAAAACTACCTGAGCCTATTTTTACTCCTGCCGCTAAAGCTGAATTTGGGCAGCACGATGAAAATATTTCATTTGAAAAAGTAATTGAATTGATTGGTGAAAAGTTGGCCAATCAAATTCGTGAGGTCAGTATTCGTTTATATAAAGAAGCCTCTGAATACGCTGCTACTCGCGGAATCATCATTGCCGATACCAAGTTTGAGTTTGGCTTAGATGCTAATGGGCAATTGGTGTTGATGGATGAGATCCTGACGGCAGATTCCTCTCGTTTCTGGCCTGCTGAAACCTACTATGTGGGCTCAAATCCACCCTCGTATGACAAGCAGTTTGTCCGTGATTGGCTTGAAACCGCTATGGTAGATGGCAAGTTATGGCCCAAAACAGCCCCTGCGCCGCAATTGCCAGCAGATGTGATTGATAAGACTGCCCAAAAGTATCGTGAAGCGCTTACCCGTCTTACTGAAACTTCTTGAGTCAGGGATAATAGAATTCTTAATGGTTATAAGGCATTTGGAGAAGTAAATGAGTAAGAAGCCAATCGTCGGAATAGTGATGGGATCCAATTCAGATTGGGACACCATGCAGCATGCCGCTCAAATGCTCGAGCAGTTTGGTATAGCTCATGAGGCTAAGGTTCTCTCTGCGCACCGTATGCCTGACGATATGTTTCAGTATGCTGAAAATGCCCAAGCTAATGGATTGCAGGCCATTATTGCTGGTGCAGGTGGCGCAGCGCATTTACCAGGCATGCTTGCCTCAAAAACCATTGTTCCTGTTTATGGCGTTCCTGTTGCCAGTAAATATTTGCGCGGCGAAGATTCTCTCTTCTCTATTGTGCAAATGCCTAAAGGTATCCCGGTTGCTACTTTTGCGATTGGTGAAGCCGGCGCAGCAAATGCTGCCTTGCATGTGATTGCAGGTTTAGCTTTGCACGACACCGATTTGGCTAAGCGCTTAGAGGATTTCCGTGCAAAGCAATCTGACGCTGCACGTTCAATGAATCTGCCGGGATATTAATTACATGGCAGATCGTCTGGAACCCATTTTGCCGGGTTCGTATTTAGGAATTTTGGGTGGTGGTCAATTGGGGCGGATGTTTACTCAGGCTGCCCAAGCTATGGGCTACAAGGTTTGCGTGCTCGACCCTGGCTCTGATAGTCCCGCTGGATCTATTGCGGAAAAATTTATTCAAGCTGAATACACTGATAGTGCTGCTTTAAACGAGATGGCTGCCCTGTGCTCCTCTGTGAGTACTGAATTCGAGAATGTCCCGGCTCAAGCATTGGATGAATTAGAGTCTTTGGGTGTATTTGTGGCACCACGCAGTAGCTGTGTTTCTCTAGCTCAAAATCGTATTGCTGAGAAAAATTTCTTGGCCACATGGAAGTCAGAAACCAATATTGGCCCGGCACCAAGCTTTGTGATTGAACATGAGGCAGACATTGCACACACCCCTACCGACCTTTTTCCTGGAATTTTAAAGACTGCCCGCATGGGTTACGACGGCAAAGGTCAGGCAACTGTTTATAGCTCAGAAGAATTGAATGCCGCATGGAATGAATTCGGCCGCGTGCCGTGCGTACTTGAAAAGCGCATGGATTTGGATTTTGAAGTATCTGCTTTGGTAGTGCGTGGCTATGATGATGCTGTAGTGGCCTATCCAGTAGCTCAAAATATTCATCGCAATGGTATTTTGCATACCTCGACTGTGCCGGCTCCGTCTCTCAAGCCCGCTCAAGAAAAGAAAATCATTGATGCAGCGAAGGCACTCATTCGCAAGATTGATTACGTTGGCGTTCTATGTGTAGAGTTCTTTGTCCTCAAAAACGGCGATATCATTGCCAATGAAATTGCTCCACGTCCCCATAACTCTGGCCACTACACAATGGATGCATGTGTGAGCAGTCAGTTTGAGCAGCAGGTGAGGGCAATGGCTAGGCTTCCTTTAGGCGACACCCGTCAGTTAGCTCCAGTATCCATGCTGAACTTGTTAGGCGATCTTTGGTTTGAGGGTAGCGAAGATAAAGCCCGTGAACCTGCTTGGAATAAAGTACTGGCTCATCCTGATGCCAAGTTGCACCTCTACGGCAAGTCTGCGCCACGTATTGGTAGAAAAATGGGGCATATTAACTGCTTAGGTGAAGCCCTCAATGAGGCTCGCCAAAATTGTGCAGCTGTTGCCACTGAATTAGGGATAGAGCCCTAGAATGTCCAGCGACAGTACCCCACTGCATTCATCTGCAGTGATTAACGAAGCAGTACAAAGCTTACGTGACGGTGGTTTGGTCGCATTTCCTACTGAGACGGTTTATGGTTTGGGCGCTGATGCAAAGAACCCTGAAGCCATTAAGAAAATCTTCACCGCTAAAGGACGCCCATCAAATCATCCCTTAATTGTTCACTTAGCTGCACCAGATAAATTTGATCAAGCCCAAATTGATTGGGTTGCTCTGCTAGCACCATGGGTAAGAGATTTATCTGAAGAAGCGCTAAAGTTGATTAATGCATTTTGGCCTGGCCCATTAACCTTGGTTTTCAAAAAAGATAAAAGCGTTTTGAATGAGCTAACAGGCGGTCAGGATACGGTAGCCATTCGTGCACCTTCTCACCCAATTGCCCAAGAGCTATTACGTAAATTTAAAAGCGGTGTTGTAGCGCCTTCGGCAAACCGTTTTGGCAAGGTATCACCCACCAGTGCTGCTGATGTCCGTCATGAATTCGAAGGTATGTTGGATTTGATGGTGTTAGATGGTGGTGATTGTGAAGTAGGTATTGAGTCAACCATCATTGACTTATCATCTGGTGATAAAGCCGTGCTTTTAAGGCCTGGTGCGATTACTCCGAGTGAGATCTTTGCTAAGACCGGTGTAAAAGTTTATCTACTTGGCGAGGCAAAGGCTAACGAAGCAATGGATGATTTTCCTAGAGTATCTGGAAGTCTCAAAGCCCATTACGCACCAACCACTCCTTTGCGTCTATATGCTTCCGGTCGTGTCTTAGATGCCTTGAGCGAGTTTCCAGATATTAAATCGAGGGTTGCTGTAGCGGTGTGGGATTCGGAATCTTCCTTAAGTGAGGATGGGCATCCTTCGGCGCACTTTGAAGAGGTAGAAGTTCCTAGTGATAGCGCTGCTTTTGCAAATCGCTTGTACCGAACTTTGCGCGACCTAGATCAGCAAGGTTGGGATTTGATTTTATTTCCTGAACCGCCAGCAGGCGAGGAGTGGGACGGCGTTAGAGACCGTCTTCAGCGCGCATGCTTTGGGTCTGGTCCATCTTCTAATAGCCACGATAGCAACTGATCGTGGGCTTCTAGTCCCCTCCAAGCATTGGGGTGGTTGATGAACGAAGTTACTGCATACATCTTTCCAGATTTACTTAAAACATAACCCGAGATTGCACGTACATCTGCTAGCGAGCCGGTTTTGATTCTGGCTTCAGGCTTTTTCTTTAGATGCAAAAACTTGCGAAGCTGACTCATCAGGCGATTTCTCATCGTGCCATCTGTACCCGCAATTGGCAGGCTATTATAAAAAATATCGCCTACCGGTAGATTACGTGCGGTTAATAAGAGTTGATTCATCTGGCTGGCGGAGATTGCTTCATTACGAGATAGACCAGAGCCATTCTCAATCACTAGACCTTGAAAATCTAGAGCATTTTGCTTAAGCCAACTCTGAATAACGAGTTCTCCATTGGCAGTAGTAGCAGGTTTCCCCATTTTTTCTAAGGCTAGGGTTAATAGCAGTTGGCGTGCCATCACGTTATTGGAATATTTATTGATATCCAAAACATCGTCAGCCAGTGCAATGCCCTCAAACTGAAGCAGCAATCTTGCTGCCAGCGGCACATTGCCATTTTTTCCAACTGGTGGCCGTACCCAAGTGCCACCAGCCAACTCCCAGGCGGCAGCAAAGCCTTGCGTTAAAAAGGTATTGGCATCTAGTGCTACAACATTAAAGTTCACTCCTTTGCAGGAGCTGGGAAATGCGCCTGAGAATTCTGCGGTTAAAGGTTGATCAGTGTTAGTTATACCTTCTGGATCTAAATTAAAACGAATATTACTTTTCCAGTTATCGCATGAGCGATCAACCAATTGCATTTGATTAGATACCTTCAGTTGAGAAAGCGCTGGCGTGTAGCTGATGTCGATAAAGTCAGCAGTGCGTGACTTGCTTAGCTGAAACGAAAGCGTTCTAAATGCATACAGTAAAGGATCTGGTGGAACGTTATAAGCGCGTAAGGATTCACCATCAATAGTGTTGTGTTCCATTGCGCTTGGCGCATAAGCGCTGCGGTCAAAGAATAAATTACCATCTATCTTCTGAATACCCAGACCCTGAAGTTCTCTCATCATCTTTGCAAGCTCTTCGGGAACCAGCTTCGGATCACCGGTACCTTGCAAATACACATTACCCTTGAGGGTGCCTTGACGTATCACGCCATCGGTGAATACATTAGTGCGCCAACGGTATTGGGGGCCTAATATATCCAGACCAGTAAGCGTAGTTAATAGCTTCATTGTTGAGGCTGGGTTCATTGGCTCGATACCACGCCAATCCAACATTTTCTTGGCGACATGTTTTCCAGGACTTCCAGGCTCGATTTCCACAACTGAAATACTGACAGTATCGAGAGGAATCTGGTTGCGTTCTAGGCTACTGACTACAACCTTAGGGATACTGAGGGGCGCGGTTTCATTGGCAGCGGCGAAAGAGCTGGCTAGCCAACAGAAGCTTGCAATAAAGAAGGCTGAATGTGAGATGTAAGGGCGCATTTCCCATAGGATAAACCCACATTACAGGAGGGTGTATCGTGCCAAAGATTAAAGCTTTGAATATCTTGCTTGATACCCGCTGATAATTTGATTTTGCTCTTCAAGCAAATGGATAAAGGTTTGGATTCGATGGTCCAGCATCCCTGTTTGCTCCAAAGCTTCACATGCTTGAATAAATTTTGTAGCACTGACTAGTTGGGCCCCTCCCTTGACCTTATGTACCAGGACCCTAAAGCTTGCCTCATCTATTGCTTCATCTTTAAGTGAGAAAAGGGTCTCATCATGAACCTTTTTAATTTCCTCTAGGATGACCAGAATATATTTTGGGCTACTTCTTAAGAGATTTTCGAAGGCATCAAACGAATATTCTTCTTGGACCCTAATGGACGAGGTGTTATCAGGCAATCCTTCGTTCTGGAAATATCGCGAAAGCTCATTCTCTAAAGTCATGAGGCTCAAGGGTTTTATTAGGACCCCATTCATGCCGGCCTCCAAGAATTGATGGCGAGAGTCTAGTGCATAAATATCCGCAGTAATTCCAATAATGATGAGATCTCGACAGCCCTTATCCCGCAGACACTTGGCAAGATCTGATCCCTGCATTCCGGGAATAGATTGATCTGTTAGAAGAAGATCAAAATGATTTTGGCTGATCAAAGCCAGTGCAGTGCTGGCGTTATCGCAAACGGATGCCTCAATACCTAAAGCCTGAAGTTGGAGAGAAATAATTTGACGGCTAGCAGGATGATCTTCGACTACTAGGGCTTGTAAAAGGCGCCCATTATTTTGAGGATGCTTCGATACTAGCTTTCTAGAGACATTGGTATGTTCTGGCATTAAGGTTCTAGTTGCGGCAATGCTGGTGCGTGGGAATGCAAGGCAAAAATGGATATTGCTACCAAAGCCAGGGGCGCTCTCAAAGTAGAGTTGGCCATTCATGGAAGTGACTAAGTGGTTTGTTATGGTTAGGCCAAGACCGGTTCCATTGCGCTGTTCGGCATTGCCTGGAATTTGCTCATAGGCTTGAAGGGCGATTGCGATCTCCTCTGTACCCATGCCAATGCCCGTATCGATGACCCTGAATTCAATCAGCTGGCCAGCATGATCATCTGCAAGCACGCTAATAGAGAAATAGATTTCACCACTATCAGTAAATTTAATCGCATTGCTAATTAAGTTTTGTATTACTTGACGCAAGCGCAAGGTGTCAAGCATTAAGACCTCTGCAATACGTGGGTCTTTAGAGGTATGTAGTTTGAGATTTTGCCTTTGAGCAACGGTTGCAAATGCTGAATCAATGTTATCAATCAAGGTATTGAGATTGCAAGGTTCAATATTGAGTGTGAGCTTTCCGGCCTCGATCTTTGAGAGGTCTAGAACTTGATTGAGGATTCCCAAGAGAGATTCTGCAGAGGAATGCGCGCTTTTAAGTAAGGTTTTTTCATTTGCTGGAAGTGGGCTGGTGAGCAATAGCTCTTGCACACCCAAAATAGCATTCATGGGGGTGCGGATTTCATGGCTCATGGTTGCTAGGAAGTTAGACTTTGCAGCATTCGCATTTTCAGCCTGCTCTTTGGATGACATTAGTTCTTGCACCTCTTGTTTTTGCAGGGATTGCTTTTGATGCATGCGCCAGATTAAGTAAGATCCTAGCAAGAGGATTCCTAGAGTAGAGAGCCAAGGCAAATGGTTTTCAGGAGATAAAGGACAATCCTCCAAAGTGGAGGTGTTGATGCTAAAAAGTTGGCGTGATGCGATTGGATCTAAGTTACGTAGAAAATGCTCCAGTACACCATGCAAAGCTGCATCCTGGTGGGCAATAAGCCAGCGATATTCAAATGGCTCTCTGCTATAGAGCCCATCGACTTGTAACTGATCTGGGCTTAACTTTGCAATGAGTTGCCGCGCTAACCGAAGCGGTAAGACAAGCGCTTCAATATCGTTTTTGAGAAGATCAAAAACCAATTTCTCGGTATGACTAGAAATACTGGCTTGAGGGTGATGGGGTATTGGCGGGTTTTTAAATCCACGGTCAAAGTAGGCAATATTGATTGGGTCAATGGGGGTATCGTTTTTTGAGCGTTTTGTCAGAACTGCATCTTGACCCCAGAAGATTGCCTCTGATAAAGATCCAAACTTGAGGTATTCATCATCTAATGATGGCGGATCAATGATGAAGTCCACCTCCCCATTGGCAAGCTGTTGCAACCCTTCTTTATCGTTCTTGCGCCATTTTGGTAGAAATTCTTGCTTGGTAAATTCACCCAACTTGCTTAGCACGCTATGAAAAATTCCGAATTCGCCCCTTTCAGTGGCTTCTAAATACGGGGCATATTTTTCATGAATGCTAAAACGCACTATGGGATGGGCATCGATCCACTCTTGCTCGACTGGACCCAGCAAATTTGCATATGCATTGCCAAGTACCCCGTTGAACAGGATGCAGACCGCAATACGGATGATGGATCGATGCATGCTGAATTAGCTTTCGATAATATTATTCATGCGACAGAACAAGATGAGGTCAGCAATATTGTTAATACCTAGCTTGTCAAAGACTCTGGTCTTGTAGGTTGCTACAGTCTTATTGCTGATATGCAACATGTCAGATATCTGTTGATTAGTATTGCCTTTGCCTAAGTACTTCATGACTTGCAACTCACGATCCGAGATTAGCGCCAGCTTATCGTTATCACTCAGTGAGCTATTGCCATTTTTTCCATGGGTGAAAAAGTTATAGCCTTGAGAGATCGCAACGCAAGCAGCTAGGATGACATCAGCCCCAGCAGTTTTATTCACAAAACCATGCCCGCCTAAGGAGCGAACTCTGCCGCCGTAAACTGCTTCATCCATACTCGAGAGAACCAGCATGCGAACCTCGGGATACATTAGTCCAATACGACGGATAACATCAAAGCCATCCGTCTTGGGCATATCCAGATCCAAAATCACCATATTGGGATTAACCTCCTTCATGGATCTGAGGCACTCTTCGCCATTCTGGGCTTGCCCTGCAATCTCAAAGAGTAACTGGTCTTGCAACATACTTTTAAGAGCCATCAGCATTGCTGGATGGTCATCTACCAACATCACGCGTTTTCTCATTACTTGTCTCCGTTTTGGTTTGGGTGTTGATGAGGGTGAAGCGAAAAGATAGCTTTAGCGATACGACTATCGTTAATTTGCAGCATCTGATGGCGGCTTAAAGGCGACATCATGAGGCTGCCATAAGAGTGGTCAGCAATAAGGGTGGAGGCATTTTCGAGGTCCTTTACCAATGCAATATTGCTGGCATAAATTTGGGTAGGTGAATAGGGTGACTGTCTCAATTGGGATAGAGCATCACTTGTCAGTTCACGCTCACGAAGCTGACCCATATCAATATGTACCCCTTCTAATTGCAAATCAGTAATCCACTGCAACTCCTCAATGCTTCCGGTAAATTTGAGGAAATGCAGCAAAACGCCAAGCCGTCGTAAGCGCAACAATCCTTCCTTGCAAGCATCGGCTGTGTCGGACTCAGGAATATTTTGAATCCCAATGGCCACTAGTCCAACCGGTAGTCGAGAGTTCAGAATTAATTCACTCATTGCATCCACATATCCGTTGGAGGCTAAGACATGTGTCGGTATTGGCAAAATGCCAGGAATAAAGCGACCAGTTCGATACCAATACGCAATAGTGTCTAAGCCTTCCATAAAAAGGCGTAGTAATTGCATGTCAGAAGCAGTAAGAAGTGGTCTAAATAAAGAGCCTGTCAGTTTTGTTCCCTTGCAGTTAAAAATGGGTTCATGACTAATCGCTTGTCGTTTGGACCAGGATTGGTGTTCTTCAAGCGCTTGGTTACTAAGGCCAAGCCAGGGGTCGCCACAGGCGTCTCGCACTTCTTGGAAGGGTTTGTTCTTCCATGCCTTTACAAGCGTGTACAGCCGGGATTTCGGGCTCATCAGGATTCTCCAATCGGTGACTGTTCAGTCTAGGCAGGACAGATTGGAGCGGTAAGGGCTTTGGGCTGATTTATCTGTAGGAAAAGCCCTACGACCCTGTCCAAATTATAGATAAGGGCTAAATCCTTAAAGAATTTATGGCGATCTACCCTTGAAATCTCAGGAAACAGACCTATATAATCAGCACTCCCTACATGCGAGTGCTAAAAGGGCATTTTATTCGTAAATTGCCATCAGCTCTCATGTGAGGAATTTATAAATCTTTGATTTATATAGATTAATTAAATAGTTAACACTTACTAACATAGGAGAAGAGATGAATTTGCGTCCCTTACATGATCGCGTAATCATCAAGCGTTTAGATCAAGAATCAAAAACTGCTTCCGGAATCATCATTCCTGACGCTGCAGCTGAAAAACCTGATCAAGGTGAAGTTTTGGCAGTAGGTCCAGGCAAGCGCGATGACAGCGGCAAATTAAATGCACCCGACGTCAAAGTAGGCGACCGTGTGTTGTTTGGTAAATATGCAGGTCAAACAGTAAAAGTTGACAGCGAAGAACTCATCGTGATGCGTGAAGACGACATCATGGCTGTTGTACAGAAGTAATTTCGGTATTTAAGAGAGGAATTTAATCATGGCAGCAAAAGACGTTGTATTTGGAGATAGCGCTCGCACCAAGATGGTTGAAGGCGTAAACATTCTTGCTAATGCAGTTAAAACAACTTTGGGACCAAAAGGTCGCAACGTAGTGATCGAGCGTTCATTTGGTGGACCAACAATCACTAAAGACGGTGTATCCGTAGCAAAAGAAATTGAACTCAAAGATAAGCTTCAGAACATGGGTGCACAGATGGTTAAGGAAGTTGCTTCCAAAACTGCTGACATCGCTGGTGACGGTACAACTACCGCGACTGTTTTGGCTCAATCCATCGTTCGTGAAGGTATGAAGTATGTAGTTTCAGGCCATAACCCAATGGACTTGAAGCGCGGTATCGACAAGGCTGTTACAGCCGCAATCGAAGAACTGGCAAAAATCAGCAAGCCTTGCACCACTACTAAAGAAATCGCTCAAGTAGGTTCTATCTCTGCAAACAGCGACCATAGCATTGGTCAGCGTATTGCAGAAGCAATGGAAAAAGTAGGTAAGGAAGGCGTTATCACTGTTGAAGATGGCAAGTCTTTAGAAGATGAGCTTGAAGTTGTTGAAGGTATGCAGTTTGACCGCGGTTACCTCTCTCCATACTTCATCAATCAACCAGAAAAGCAAGTTGCCGTACTGGAAAGCCCATATGTTCTCTTGTTTGACAAGAAAATTGCCAACATCCGTGATTTGCTCCCAGTACTCGAGCAAGTAGCTAAGTCTGGCCGTCCATTGTTGATCATTGCAGAAGATGTTGAAGGCGAAGCCTTGGCAACTTTGGTTGTGAATAACATTCGCGGCATCATCAAGACTTGTGCTGTTAAGGCTCCAGGTTTTGGTGATCGTCGTAAAGCCATGTTGGAAGATATTGCGATTTTGACTGGCGGTACAGTAATCGCTGAAGAAATCGGCCTCACACTCGAGAAAACAACTCTTGAGCACTTAGGTCAAGCGAAGCGTATCGAAGTAGGCAAAGAAAACACCATCATTATTGACGGTGCTGGTGATGCTAAAGCGATTGAAGCTCGTGTGAAGAACATTCGTGTTCAGATCGAAGAAGCTACTAGCGACTACGACAAAGAAAAATTGCAAGAGCGTGTAGCCAAGTTGGCTGGCGGTGTTGCTGTGATTCGTGTTGGTGCTGCTACTGAAGTAGAAATGAAAGAGAAGAAGGCTCGTGTTGACGACGCATTACATGCAACACGTGCAGCCGTTGAAGAAGGTATTGTTCCTGGCGGTGGTGTTGCCTTGATTCGTGCAATGCAAGGTATCAAGGGCTTGAAAGGTGATAACGCTGATCAAGACGCTGGTATCAGCATCGTATTGCGCGCTATGCAAGAACCATTGCGTACGATCGTTAGCAATGCCGGTGAAGATGCTGGTGTGGTTGTTAATGCAGTACAAGCAAGTACAGGCAATAACGGCTACAACGCAGCTACTGGTGAATATGGTGACCTCGTTGCACAAGGTGTTATCGATCCAACTAAGGTAACAAAAACAGCATTGGTAAATGCAGCTTCTGTTGCTGGCTTATTGTTGACAACCGATTGCGCAATCTGCGACGCTCCAAAAGACGAGTCTGGTGCTGGTGGCATGCCTGATATGGGCGGCATGGGTGGTATGGGTGGAATGGGCGGCATGATGTAATAGCCGTTAATTTCCTCAGCTATCTAGCTGTAGAAACAAGAGCGCCTGGTTCAAAAGACCAGGCGTTTTTTATTGGCAATGCCTAAGCTATTGAGACAATAAAAAACCGCCCGAAGGCGGTCATTTATTGAGTATGAAAAGCTTAACTAACAGACTTGACCATATCTTCAACGACCTTCTTCGCATCACCGAAGACCATCATGGTTTTATCCATGTAGAAGAGTTCATTGTCTAGGCCAGCATAACCAGCCGCCATAGAGCGCTTGTTAACAATAATTGTTTTAGCTTTAAATGCTTCTAAGATTGGCATACCAAAGATTGGGCTACCTGGAGTACGTGCGGCAGGGTTCACCACGTCGTTAGCGCCAAGCACTAGCACTACGTCAGCTTGACCAAAGTCACTATTGATGTCTTCCATCTCAAATACTTGATCGTATGGAACTTCAGCTTCAGCCAAGAGGACATTCATATGACCAGGCATACGACCTGCTACTGGATGAATCGCATACTTCACAGTCACGCCATGATGAGTCAACTTTTCAGTCAATTCTTTTAGAGCGTGTTGAGCGCGGGCAACTGCTAAGCCATAGCCGGGAACAATGATCACTGTGTCAGCATTTTCCATGAGGAATGCTGCATCTTCGGGAGAGCCTGTTTTGTAATTCTTAGGGCCGCCATCATCGGCACCGCCGGCAGCAGCTTCAGCGCCAAAACCACCAAGTAATACAGCCAGAATGGAGCGGTTCATCGCCTTACACATGATGTAAGACAGAATCGCACCGGATGAACCTACGCAAGCACCAGCAATAATCAATACTGGGTTGTTTAAGGTAAAGCCAATACCAGCCGCAGCCCAACCAGAATAACTATTGAGCATTGATACAACTACTGGCATATCGGCACCGCCAATAGGGATGATCAAGGTCACGCCTAATACCAGGGCAATGGCACACATCGCCAAGAAAGCAGCGTGGCTATCGCCCATGTAGTAAGCAATACCAGCGCCCACCATGGAAACAGCCAAGATTAAGTTCAGTAAGTGTTGACCAGCAAAGCTCACAGGCTTGCCGCTAACCTTGCCAGATAACTTACCAAATGCAATCACAGATGCAGTAAAGGTAATAGCGCCAATAAACGCGCCAATGAAAAGTTCGATCTTCTGGGCGCCTGTA
This sequence comes from Polynucleobacter sp. UB-Tiil-W10, assembly GCF_018881605.1. Lineage (GTDB taxonomy): Bacteria > Pseudomonadota > Gammaproteobacteria > Burkholderiales > Burkholderiaceae > Polynucleobacter. The sequence goes on along the minus strand of NZ_JACVPZ010000001.1, from coordinate 591,800 downwards.
TGGTCATGTGCTGGATTAAATACAGCAGCAATCGCAATTAATACCGCTGACAAACCTACGAAGGAGTGCATCAAAGCAACCAACTCAGGCATCTTGGTCATTTGCACGCGCTTCGCGGCGATGGTTCCAATGATGGCGCCACCCACGATTGCAACACCGATCAAAGAGATAACGGGTTTGAAATCAGGAATGAAGAAAGTGGTGATGACTGCTAACAACATACCAATCATGCCGAAGGTATTGCCCTGGCGTGAAGTGGTTGGTGAAGATAAGCCACGCAAAGCGAGGATGAACAACACCGATGAAATGAGATAAGAAATAGCGGTTATGTTTGACATAGTTTTGGTCTCTATATTGGTCTTGTTCTGGGTTTATTTGGTTCCAGCCGCATCAGCTTTAGGAGCTTTTTTCTTGAACATTTCAAGCATGCGACGAGTGACCATAAAGCCACCAAAAATATTGATAGATGCGAGGAATACCGCTACAGCACCAATGATGCTGGTGAGCGTGATTTCATCACCACCGATAATTTCAGTTTGCAGTAATGCGCCAACGATGATGATGCCGGAGATGGCATTGGTCACCGCCATTAAAGGCGTATGCAATGCTGGGGTAACGTTCCAAACTACGTGATAGCCAACAAAAATAGCTAATACGAACACGGTAATGTTTTGAACGGTGAGGATGCTTTGAAAGGCAGCGAGATCCATAGTATTTCCTTAGTTTTTGCGGATGGCTTGGCCATCACGACACATTAAGCAAGCAGTAACAATGTCATCATCAGTCGGGATAACTAAGTTGGCATCTTTATCCACAATGAGTTTCATGAAATCGAGTAAGTTTCGTGAGTAGAGTGCAGAAGCATCGGCACCAACCATGCTAGCTAAATTGGTGTAGCCAACAATCTTTACGCCATTCACATCAATCACTTTGTCTGCTTGTGTCAAAGGGCAGTTGCCTGAGCCGTTATCACCTTTACCAGCAGCTAAGTCGATCACGATCGAGCCTGGTTTCATATTAGCAACGGTATCGCTATGTAATAGAACTGGGGGTTTACGTCCAGGAATCAATGCAGTCGTGATAACGATGTCCGCTTGTTGCGCACGCTCTGCAACCAAGGCAGCTTGGCGCTTCATCCACGCTTCAGGCATTGGACGGGCATAGCCACCAACACCTTGAGCGATTTCACGCTCTTCATCAGTTTCATAAGGAACATCAACAAACTTGGCACCCAATGATTCGATTTGCTCTTTAGCGGCAGGACGTACGTCAGATGCCTCAATCACGGCACCAAGACGTTTTGCAGTAGCAATCGCTTGCAAGCCTGCAACACCAGCACCCAAGATCAGGATGCGAGCTGCTTTAACAGTTCCCGCAGCAGTCATCAGCATTGGCATGAAGCGTTGATATTCATTTGCGGCAACCATCACTGCTTTGTATCCAGCAATATTTGCTTGGGAAGATAAAACGTCCATGCTTTGTGCGCGTGTTGTGCGTGGCGCAGCTTCTAAAGAGAACGCAGTAACGCCTTGTGCAGCCATCGCTGCAATCATGTCGTTATCAAATGGATCGAGCATGCCCAGAAGAACAGCGCCGGATTTGATCTGTTTAAGTTCAGCTGACTCGGGCGCGCGTACTTTAAGAACAATCTCCGCACCAAATGCATCTGCAGCGCTACCAATGGTTGCACCTACAGCCTCGTATGCGGAGTCAGGTTGACTAGCTTTTACCCCGGCATCTTTTTGAATAACGACGGTATGACCTTGACCGATGAGTTTTTTAACGGTTTCTGGTGTGGCGGCTACTCGAGTTTCCCCGGGCCTTGTTTCCAGTGGCACTCCTATGCGCATGGCATGTCTCCAAAAGCAAAATTTATAAAAAATCTATTTTAGTTAAATAGGACTAATTGCGCCTATTTACTTACCCCTAAGTCCAATTGCTTGGTTTTTACCCAAAATCCTGTGAATTTGGGCCAAGACTTCTACAATGTGGTCTATCAGCTTATATTGAATTCTCGCATTTTTTGATGATCCAGCTCAATTCTTCCTCAATACCATCTTCCCGACCCAAGAAAGTCGTTATTGGCATGTCTGGAGGGGTAGATTCGTCTGTTGCAGCGTGGATGCTCAAAGAGCAAGGCTTTGAAGTTATTGGCCTTTTTATGAAAAATTGGGAAGATGATGATAACGACGAATACTGTTCTGCCCGTCAAGACTGGCTAGATGTGGTGTCAGTGGCTGACATGATTGGGATCGACGTTGAAGCAGTGAATTTCGCCACCGAGTATCGTGAGCGCGTATTTGCCGATTTCTTGCGCGAGTACGCTGCAGGGCGAACGCCTAATCCCGATGTTCTATGTAACGCCGAGATTAAATTCAAAGCCTTTTTAGATCACGCCATGAGTTTAGGTGCTGATGCTATTGCAACAGGCCACTATGCACGTGTTCGTCATGAGGGCGGCAAAGTGCAATTATTAAAAGCAGTCGATGCCAGCAAAGATCAAAGTTATTTTTTGCATCGTCTAACGCAGCAACAACTAAAAAACGTGATGTTTCCTCTTGGTGAAATTCCAAAAACTGAAGTCAGAAAAATTGCAGAACAAATTGGTTTACATAATGCAAAAAAGAAAGACTCCACCGGAATTTGTTTTATTGGTGAACGTCCTTTTAGGGAATTCTTAAATCGCTATTTACCTCGCGTACCTGGTCCTATTAAAACGCCAGAGGGTAAGACGGTTGGTGAGCATATGGGCTTGGCTTTCTTTACTTTAGGTCAACGTAAAGGCATTGGTTTGGGTGGTAGTCAAGATGGCAATGGTGATGCTTGGTACGTTGCGCGTAAGGATGTTCCTAATAACACCTTGTATGTAGCCCAAGGCCACGAACACCCATGGCTATTGGCTAACAGGCTGGCTGCTATGGATGCAAGTTGGGTTGCTGGTGCTTCCCCTGCACCCGGAAAATATTCTGCTAAAACGCGCTATCGTCAAGCAGACTCAGCATGCACATTGAGTGCGGGCAATGAGACCCTGAGTTTTGAATTGAGTTTTCCAGATGCGCAGTGGGCTGTTACACCTGGACAGTCTGCCGTTCTCTATGACGGAGATATTTGCTTGGGTGGCGGAATTATTTCAGCATAATTTCATTACCAAATAGCGGATACAAAAATGCCAATCAGTTTTGATTGGCATTTTTAATTAAACTGCAGGTTAATTAAGCGGCTGGTGGTTCAGTTTCTATAAAAGAAGATCGCTGCAATAATTTTTGATAAAGACGATCTAGATTTGGATATTGAGTTTGCCATTTCACTTCTGGGAAACGAAACAATAAATATCCGATAGCACAACCAACAGCGATATCTGCCAATGTGATTTGATTGCCATGACACCAGGTATTCTCGCCAAGCTGTTTGGACATTTCACGAAGTGCGGCATCAATCTTGCCCATTTGACGGTCATACCAAGTTTGACTTTGTTGCTCTGCTGGGCGCAAAGTCCGCTCTAAACGAGCCAAAATGCCAGCATCCATAATTCCATCTGCTAGCGCTTCCCAGGTTTTCACCGCAGCACGCTCACGATTTTCTGCAGGAATGAGCTTGCTTACGGGGCTCAGGCCATCAGCGTATTCGGCGATGACGCGGGAGTCATAGATGGCCTCCCCGTCGTCAGCAATGAGGCAAGGAACCTTCCCTAGGGGGTTGGTAACGCTTATTTTGGTGTCTGCAGCCCAGACATTCTCTAATTCGAGGTCAACATCGACCTTTTTTTCATTAAAAACGATGCGTACTTTACGTACATAGGGGCTGGTGAGGGATCCGATTAGTTTCATGGGCTCAAGTATAGCGATCCTATTTGGGGTTTGCTGTACACCGGAACGCATTAAAATCAGCTTTTATTGACATATTCAATGCAAAGGCAATATTCGTGAGTCAGCCGCTTTCAACCCTCAATGCCCTTTCACCCCTAGATGGCCGTTATGCCGGAAAACTAGATGCTTTGCGCCCTTGGCTTTCCGAAGCCGCTTTTATGCGTCAACGTGTTTTTGTCGAAATTCATTGGCTTTTGGCTTTGGCTGCTGCCGGCCTTCCTGATGTGCCAAAAATTAACGCTGCTGACGAAGCTTTTTTGCTTTCACTTCCAGAGAATTTTTCTGATGCCGATGCTCAGCGTATTAAGGACATCGAAGCGGTAACCAACCACGACGTAAAAGCAGTGGAGTACTTCTTAAAGGAAAAAGTAGCAGGTCGCCCTGATTTGCTAAAAGCCAGTGAGTTCATTCATTTTGCCTGTACATCAGAAGACATTAACAATACTTCACATGGTTTGATGTTGCGCGGTGCTCGTGATGAAGTGCTCTTACCTCAACTCAGAAAAGTACTTTCAGTACTGACTGATCTTGCAATTGAACACGCTAAAGTACCTTTGTTATCTCGCACTCATGGACAACCAGCTTCACCAAGTACTTTGGGTAAAGAGATTGCTAATATCGCGATGCGTTTAGAGCGCGCAATTGACTCCATTGCTGCGGCCCCCTTGCTCGGCAAGATGAATGGAGCGGTAGGTAATTACAACGCTCACATATCAGCTTATCCTGATTTTGATTGGGAAAATTTTTCAAAGAATGTAGTTGAGAAGCGTCTAGGTTTAACCTTCAATCCCTACACCATTCAAATAGAGCCGCACGATGGCATGGCCCAACTCTTTGATGCAATTGCGCGAGCTAATACGATTCTCTTGGATATGGATCGTGATTTCTGGGCTTATATCTCTATTGGATATTTCAAGCAGCGCACTAAAGCAGGTGAGATTGGTTCTTCTACTATGCCGCACAAAGTAAACCCAATTGACTTTGAAAACTCTGAAGGTAACTTAGGTGTTGCTAATGCATTACTGCGCCATCTTGCTGAAAAATTGCCGATCTCTCGCTGGCAGCGTGACCTGACTGATTCAACTGTATTACGTAACCTAGGACCTGCATTTGGTCATAGCGTCTTGGCTTATGACAGCGCCTTACGTGGACTTGGTAAGTTAGAGGTTAATCTTGCGGCGATTGCTGCTGATTTGGACGCATGCTGGGAAGTGTTAGCTGAGCCAGTACAAACCGTGATGCGCCGTTACGGAATTGAGAATCCCTATGAGCAGTTAAAAGAGCTCACTCGCGGCAAAGGCATTAATCAAGCAGATCTTCAAACCTTTATTCGTGGCCTGAAGATTCCCGATGATGCAAAAGCACGTTTGCTGGAGATGACCCCATCTTCTTACTTAGGTAAGGCGGTCGAGTTGACCGAACGACTCAAAAAGTGAGTTTGACTACCAATTCAGAGTATGGGGCGCGTCCCCAGACCTGGTTTGCTGCTTACCAACTGCTATGGCATCTCTTGCTGCCCTTAGCATTTATTCGCCTAGCTTGGCGTGCCCGTCACTCTTTCTCTTATTTGCATCACATTCCGGAGCGTCTAGGATTTGGCTATAGCAAGCCAATCACTCAGGGGGCTATTTGGATTCATGCGGTTTCAGTGGGCGAAACCCGCGCAGCTCAGCCTTTGATCGAAGCCTATTTGGCGAAGGGCGAATCCATTTTGCTCACACATATGACTTTGAACGGACGCCGCACCGGTAAACAGTTATTTGCTAAGGAGATAGCTTCTGGGCAAATTCGACAAGTTTATTTGCCTTATGACCTTTGCTGGTCAGTAGAGCATTTCTTAAAATCGTTCCAGCCAAAGTTTGGACTCTTTATGGAAACCGAAGCTTGGCCAACAGTAGTCTTTCGTTGCAAAGATATGGGCTTGCCATTGTTTTTGGTTAATGCACGTTTATCCGAGAGAAGCGCGCGACGTGTAAATCAATTTGGTAAAGCAGGGCGTTCATTATTTCAAGCTTTTGCAGGCATTTTGGCGCAAACTGAATTTGATGCCCAGCGGTATCGTAGCTCAGGCGTTAAAAATATTGTTATTACTGGCAATCTGAAGTTTGATGTTCCACTTGACCCGCAATTAGTTATTCAAGGTGAAGAATGGAAGAAAGAATTACATTCGGCTAATCGCTTGATGGTATGTGCTGCTAGTACGCGTGATGGGGAAGAAGCGATCATTCTGAAGGCTTGGAAAGATTTACTTTTAAACAATGCATTTATAACTCCTCCCTTGCTTTGTTTAGTGCCACGCCATCCAGAGCGATTTACGGAGGTGGCGGATCAGATCAATAGTGCTAGCTTGAGGTTTCGCCGTCGCAGTGAGTGGCCCGGCATTCCGAGTGAGTGCGCTGGATTAGATGTGGTTCTGGGTGACTCTATGGGTGAGATGCCTTTGTATTACAGTGCCTCAGACCTAGTGCTGATGGGCGGCAGTCTTTTGCCTTTTGGCGGCCAAAACCTCATTGAGGCATGTGCCGCTGGCTGCCCAGTTTTGCTGGGTGAGCATACCTATAACTTTCAGCAGGCAGCTTTAGATGCTATTGAAAGCGGTGCTGCTAAGCGTATTGGGGGAGATTTAATTCTAAGTGGACCGGTTGCCTTGATGGAGGCCTTGAAAGAATTACTGTTGAATGCTGCCGAGCTGGCAAAGATGAGTGCCGCTGCTAGGTCTTATTCAGTAGAACATCAAGGCGCAACTAAGAGAATCTTAGCTGCCCTTGATCAGCAAAACTTGCACTAGCTTAAACGCGTGCCCCGTAGTTAGGGTCATCGTTACGGGCATTGTCATCCGGCTTTTTATCGCCCTTCACTAAATCCTCGCGTGTAACACCAAGCCACATGGCTAGTGCGGCAGCAACGAAAACTGAAGAGTAGATACCAAACAAAATACCGATGGTCAGCGCTAAGGCGAAATAGAAGAGTGTGGGCCCGCCAAAGACTAGCATTGCCAAAACCATCATTTCTGTACTGCCGTGGGTAATTACTGTTCTACTGATTGTGCTGGTGATCGCATTGTCAATAATCTCGCGGGTATTCATCTTGCGGTATTTTCGGAAGTTTTCGCGAATACGGTCAAAGATCACGACGGATTCATTTACTGAGTAACCCAGAACTGCTAGAACTGCTGCCAACACGGAGAGGGAGAATTCCCATTGGAAGAAAGCAAAGAATCCCAAGATGATGACAACGTCATGTAAGTTCGCAATGATGCCGGCAACTGCAAACTTCCATTCGAAGCGGAAGGAGAGATACACCACGATACCAATGATCACAAAAATCAGCGCTTTTAAACCATCAAAAGCGAGTTCTTGACCAACCTGTGGGCCAACAAACTCTACGCGCTGAAGTTTCACGCCAGTTGTTTCGGGATCGAGCGCCTGCATCACTGCAGTACTTTGGTCGGCAGAAGAAATCAACTTCCCTTCAGCATCTTTTTGCAAGGGCAGGCGAATCATCACATCGCGTGAGCTACCAAAGTTTTGAATCTGAGTATCTGCATAGCCGAGTTTCTCGACCTTAGTGCGTATAGAGTCCAATGGAGCAGTCTGTGGATAGCTCACTTCCATGACTGTGCCGCCAGTAAATTCAATGGAGAGGTGAAGACCGTTATGCCAGAGAAAAAAGACTGCAGCTAAAAAGGTAATTAAAGAAATCGCATTGAGCACCAATGCATGGCGCATAAAGGGAATATCTTTTTTGATCCGGAAAAATTCCATGGCTTATTTCTCCTGTGGGCGCCAAACTTGGCCGATAGCGAGTTTTTGAATCTTCTTATGTCTGCCGTACCAGAGGTTAACAAGGCCACGTGAGAAGAAAACAGCCGAGAACATTGAAGTCAGAATACCTAAGCAGTGAACGACTGCGAAGCCTTTAATAGGGCCTGATCCAAACGCTAACAATGCCAGACCGGCAATTAAAGTCGTTACGTTCGAGTCCAAAATCGTTGCCCAAGCTTTATCAAAACCAACAGCAATTGCCGTTTGCGGTGAAGCGCCATTACGCAGCTCTTCACGAATACGTTCGTTAATCAACACATTAGAGTCAATCGCCATACCGAGGGCTAGGGCCATCGCCGCGATACCTGGCAAGGTTAGCGTAGCTTGCAGCATGGATAGCACTGAGATCAGCAAGAGTAAGTTCACTGCCAAAGCGACAACTGAGAAAGTGCCAAACAGTAGGTAGTAGACCATCATGAAGATTGCGATAGCAGTAAAGCCAATTAAGAGAGACTTAAAGCCCTTCTCAATGTTTTCTGCACCAAGGCTAGGGCCGATAGTACGTTCTTCGATGATTTCCATTGGCGCAGCTAAAGAGCCTGCACGCAATAGAAGAGCCAAATCATTAGCGCTCTCAGTGGTGGGTTGACCGGTAATCTGGAACTTAGCGCCAAATTCACTTTGAATGGTGGCGATGGTGAGTACTTCGCCTTTGCCTTTTTCAAACAAAATCATGCCCATTGGTTTGCCAATATTTTCACGGGTCACTTCTTGCATGACGCGACCGCCAGCAGAGTCTAGTGAGATATTTACAGCAGGACGTTGGTTTTGATCAAAGCCAGCGCTTGCATCGGTAATGCGATCACCACTGAAGATCACTGACTTTTTAAATACGCCTAAACGGTTTTCGCCAAAGCGGAAAGTGTCCATGCCTGGAGGAGGGGTTTCACCTAAGCCGATAGTAGAAACCAAAGGATCGGCCAAGCGAGACTCTAATGTTGCTGTGCGACCAATGATGTCCTTGGCGCGAGCTGTATCTTGTACGCCAGGTAACTGCACCACGATACGCTCAGCACCTTGCTGTTGAATTACTGGCTCTTTAACCGCCAACTCATTCACGCGTTTATTCAGGGTGATGATATTTTGTTTAACGGCGTTATCTTGTATTTCTTTTAATGCGGCCGGCTTAAATTCACCAACCACTTTAGGTGATAGACCGGTAGGCTTTACTTGCCAGATGAGTTCTGGTTGGGCCGTTAGCAATACACTGCGAGCCGCTTCAGCATCAGCGATGCTACCGAAATTAATAGAGATGAAATCAGCGCCACGCTCAATGCCTTGATGACGAATGCTCTTATCACGTAATTGGCTGCGGATATCGCCTGCCAAGGAGGTCACTTTTTTCTGAACTGCGCCCTTCATGTCAACTTGCAAGAGGAAGTAGACACCACCACGCAAATCAAGGCCTAGTGGCATTGGTAACGCGTTAATTGCGCTTAACCAGCTCGGTGTATTGGACAGCAAATTTAATGCAACGGTGTAATTGGGATCGTTTTGATCCACATTGAGTTTTTGTTGCAAAAGGTCACGCGCACGTAACTGAATATCAGTGTTATTAAAACGTACCTTGATGGAACCCACATGACCAGCAACCTCAAAGAAGATGCCGGTGTTATTGATGCTAGCCTCTGTCAAAATCTTTTCTACGCGAGCCTGCGTTGCCAAATCAACCTTGATGGTTGGTTTGGCAGACGAGACTTGAACCGCAGGTGCCTCACCATAGAAATTGGGTAATGAATATAGTCCGCCGATCAGTAGTGCAACTGCGATGACTAGATATTTCCAGAGAGGGTAGCGATTCATATTGAGATACTTTTAAACAAACAAATTGAGCGGATGCATTAAGCAGACTTCAGCGTACCTTTTGGTAATACTGTAGTGATGGCGCCTTTTTGCATTTGTACTTCAGTACCAGCAGAAATTTCAACAGTAACTACTTGATCTTTTAATGCTGTTACTTTGCCCATGATGCCGCCAACAGTCACCACTTCATCGCCAACACTTAATGACTCAAGCATTGCTTTAGTTTCTTTTTGACGCTTCATTTGTGGGCGAATCATGATGAAGTACAAAACTGCAAACATCAAAATCAAAGGTAGGAAGCTCATTAAGCCACCAGAATCTGCGCCCGCTGCAGGAGCTTGGGCAAAAGCGTTACTAATCCACATACAAAACCTCCATTAATTACCAATTAAAAACTGCCGAATTTTTCGACCTGTAAATCTTGGGTCGTAACCCGCAATTCTAAACTGTGTGGGGCTTGGGAGGTGATTTGCAGGGGGTTTTGCCCCCTGTAGGGCTATTAGTCCTGTCCGGGCTCAACGCCACGCTGGCGATTACTATGAAATTCCTCGCGATAAGCGCTAAAGCGGTCTTTTCCAAGGGCCTCACGGACCTCAGTCATGAGCTGGAGGTAGTAAGACAGGTTGTGGATGGTGTTGAGCTGTGACCCCAAGATCTCGTTGGCCTTTTGGAGGTGATTTAGATAGGATCTGGTGAAGTTTTGGCAGGTATAGCAGGCGCAGGTAGGGTCAACAGGGCGATCATCGTCCTTATATCCTGAATTACGTAGCTTAAGGTCACCAAAGCGTGTAAAGAGCCAACCATTTCGGGCGTTTCGGGTAGGCATGACGCAATCAAACATGTCAATGCCTAGACTGACACCCAAAATCAGGTCTTCTGGAGTGCCAACGCCCATTAAATAATGAGGCATGTGTTCTGGCAGTTTTGGTGCGGTGAAATTGAGAATGCGCTCAAACTCGGGTTTTGGTTCTCCAACCGAGAGACCACCAATGGCAATGCCATCAAAACCTTGCTGACTAACGGCATCTAAAGAGAACTCACGAAGATTCTCGAACATACCGCCCTGTACTATGCCAAAGAGACCATTGCCAGTATTGAGCTCACGAAATCGCTTGAGGGAGCGATCGCCCCAGCGTAAGGACATCTCCAGTGAGGCACGTGCTGTTTTTTCGGAAGTGGGCTGCCCTTTAATCTCGTACGGAGTGCATTCATCAAACTGCATGGCAATATCGCTATTGAGTACCGCCTGAATTTCCATTGACACTTCTGGAGACATAAATAACTTGTCTCCATTAATTGGTGAGGCAAAGGTGACGCCTTCTTCAGAAATCTTGCGTAATGCACCCAAACTAAATACTTGAAAACCACCTGAGTCAGTGAGGATGGGTTTATCCCAGCCCATAAAGCGATGCAAGCCCCCATGCTTCTTAACAACGTCCAGTCCGGGCCTTAACCAAAGGTGAAATGTGTTGCCCAAAATAATTTGTGCCTTGGCTTCATTCAGGTCGCGCGGCGTCATTGCTTTTACCGTGCCATAGGTTCCTACTGGCATGAAGATCGGCGTTTGAACACTGCCGTGCGGGAGATCAAGCTGCCCAAGGCGGGCGGGACTTTGTGAGTCGCGCGCCAGAATGTTGAAGTGAACGGGTTTGGTCATGGCTTTGTATTCTCGAGTCGGCAAAGAAACATCGCGTCTCCATAACTGAAGAAGCGATATTTCTGATGAATGGCATGTTGATAAGCAGCGCGAATGTTATTTATTCCAGCAAAAGCACTAACCAACATTAATAAAGTAGATTTTGGCAGATGAAAGTTTGTTAACAAACAATCTACGGTTTTAAATTGATATCCCGGAGTAATAAAAAGATTGGTCTCGCCGCTACTTTGCCCGCTAGCCGCCTGGCTCTCTAAGGCGCGCAGGCTGGTGGTGCCTACCGCAATCACTCTGCCACCATTTTTCTTGGTTGCTTCTATTGCTTGCAAAGTTTCGTTAGGAATGGAGAACCACTCGTAGTGCATCTTATGTTTTGAGAGATCTTCTTCGCGCACAGGTGTGAATGTACCTGCGCCCACATGCAATGTGACGGTTGCTTGTTTAGCGCCCAATTGCTGAAGTTCTTGCAAGATCGCTTCATCAAAATGTAAGCCAGCTGTAGGTGCCGCTACGGCACCTGGATTTTTAGCAACAACCGTTTGATAACGCTGTGCATCTTCGCCGTCAGGTTGATGTTCGATGTATGGCGGAAGAGGTAGCTCACCAAAGCGCTCAAGTAAAGAAAAAACATTCTCAGGAAAGCGAACTTCATAAAAACGTCCGTCGTACCCAATCATTTCCACGGGGAAGGTTTCGCCAGCCTGATTATGGACATGAACGGTGGTGCCAGTTTTTGGCACCTTAGATGCCCTTATCTGTACCCAAGCCTGTTTTTCGCCACTGATGCGTTCAATGAGTAATTCAACGTTCCCGCCAGTTTCCTTTTTACCATGCAGGCGTGCGGGAATGACCTTGGTGTCATTGAAGACTAATAAGTCCCCAGGCTGAACAAGGCTCAGAATGTCCTTAAACTGTAGATCTACCAATTGAACGTGATTTGGCCCGCTAGCCTTTACCTCTAAGAGGCGGCTATCGGTTCTATTCGCCAAGGGATGTTGGGCGATTAGTTCGGCAGGAAGTTCGTAATTAAAGTCGGAGAGTTGCATAGCATTACCATCAGGTATTAGATTTTAACGATGACTACTAAACAAGCGCCAAGCACACTCCAAAAGATGGGTTTAGACAGCCCTATGGCCCTTGCTTTGCACTTGCCAGCCCGATATGAGGATGAGACGGAGTTGCTCACCATTGAGGAGGCTATTGCTCAGGGTAGGTTTAACTCGGCCCAAACTCAGGGGGTAGTTATCCGTAATCAGGTCTTGTTTCGGCCAAGAAGGCAAATGGTCGTCACTATTGAGGATGACACTGAAACCTTAAATCTTCGCTTCCTCAATTTTTATCCTAGCCAACAAAAGCAGATGGCAGTAGGCGTCAATATCCGAGTGCGCGGTGAGGTGCGCGAGGGTTTTCAGGGTCCAGAGATGGTGCATCCTACTGTGCGAGCTGTAGCTCCTGATGCTCCTTTGCCTGCTAGTTTGACCCCTGTTTACCCTGCAAGCGTTGGTGTCTCGCAAACTATTATTCGTAAGGCAGTTACGCAAGCCTTGCGTGACCCAAGCCTGCAAGATAGCTTGGCTGAGTTCTTACCCAAAAAACTGATGGTCGAGATGTTGCCGGGCAATGACTGGCCCAACTTACAAGCGGCTATTACCTACTTGCATCAACCGCCCGCCGATGCTAATACCCAGGCTTTACTAGACCGTACCCATCCCGCGTGGCGTCGGGTGCAATTTGAAGAGCTTCTTGCGCAACAAATCTCTTTAAAAAGAGCTCATGCGATTCGTCGAGAACGGCATGCGCCAAGTTTTCCAAAAGAAAAGAAGCAAAGTTTTGAAGAGGGATTGTTAAAAGTCTTACCCTTTAAATTAACTCAAGCACAAGAACGTGTTTGGTCAGAAATTAGTCATGATCTCTCCAAATCTTTCCCCATGAATCGCCTCCTGCAAGGGGATGTGGGGAGCGGGAAGACTGTGGTAGCTGCCTTGGCCGCGGCTCGGGTAATGGATCATGGTTATCAAGCCGCCATCATGGCCCCTACTGAGATTTTGGCTGAGCAGCATTACCTCAAAATGAAAGAATGGTTTGAGCCTTTGGGGGTTCAGATCGCTTGGCTATCAGGAAGTCTAAAGGTTAAAGAAAAAAGACATGCGCAAGAAGCTATTGAGAATGGGAAAGCCCAACTAATTATTGGTACGCATGCCCTCATTCAGGAGAGCGTCAGCTTTGCTAAGTTAGGTCTAGCGGTGATTGACGAGCAGCATCGTTTTGGCGTGAGACAGCGTTTAGAAATTCAGCAACGCGTTGGCTCAGAATTGTTTTACTGTCATCAGTTGATGATGTCTGCTACTCCCATCCCACGCACTTTAGCGATGACCTACTACGCTGATTTAGATGTTTCCGTAATTGATGAGTTACCTCCTGGACGAAAACCGATTGCTACTAAAGTCGTTAAAGCTAGTCGTCGTGATGAGGTCATTAGTGGTTTGCAAAGTTGGTTATCTAAAGGATTACAAGCGTATTGGGTTTGTCCTCTTATTGAGGAATCTGAAGTCCTGCAATTGCAAACAGCAGTTGAGAGTTTTGAACAACTCACACAAGCTTTGCCTGACTTTAAAGTTGGCTTGGTGCATGGCAGACTAAAAGCAGAAGAAAAAGCGGCAGTCATGGCCGCCTTCAAATCGAACGAAATTCAACTCTTGGTAGCAACTACAGTGATTGAGGTTGGCGTTGATGTCCCCAATGCGGCGCTGATGGTGATTGAGCATGCCGAGCGTTTTGGATATGCTCAGATTCACCAGTTGCGTGGGCGCGTAGGGAGAGGCTCCGCAGATTCAGTCTGTATTTTGATGTATGCCGAGCCACTCTCGTTGGCTGCTAAGGAGCGTTTGCAAACTTTGCGAGAGACATCGGATGGGTTTGTGATTGCTGAGCGCGACTTGTCACTGCGTGGCCCTGGTGAATTGCTTGGTGCCAAACAATCGGGTGATGCCATGCTGCGTTTTGTAGATTTGCAACGGGATGCTTGGTTGATTGAGTTAGCCCAGCAGGCGGCAGAGCGCTTACTTGCTGAGCACGCAGATTTAGTGGAGCGTCATTTAGAGCGCTGGCTTGGATCTCGTGCGGAATTTCTAAAAGCTTGATAATTGCACTATGAATTTAAGAGAGCGTTTCATTTCATATTGCTACCTCATTAGGTTGGACAAGCCTATTGGCACACTCTTGCTTTTATGGCCTACGCTTTGGGCTCTTTGGTTGGCAAGCAGCGGTATGCCTGATGTATCTATTTTGCTGATCTTTACTGTCGGCACCTTTTTGATGCGCAGCGCAGGATGTGCAATCAATGATTATGCTGATCGTGACTTTGACCGCCATGTGAAGAGAACGCAAGCGCGCCCAGTTACCAGTGGAAAAATTTCGGGTAAAGAGGCCGTTGCGGTAGCTGGCACATTAGCCTTCATTGCTTTTTTACTGATTCAACCTTTGAATGTATTCACGAAGCAACTATCAGTGCTTGCTTTATTGGTTGCCTTTATCTATCCCTTCACTAAACGCTTTTTTGCTATGCCCCAAGCGGTCTTAGGGATTGCCTTTGGCTTCGGCATTCCCATGGCATATGCGGCGATTCTGGATTTCATCCCCCTAGAGGCTTGGATTCTATTTGTGGGGAATATCTTTTGGGCAATTGCCTATGACACTGCCTATGCCATGGTCGATCGTGATGATGACTTGCGCTTAGGTTTGAGAACATCTGCCATTACTTTTGGTCAGTATGATGTACTTGCAATTGCAATAAGTTACGGCATTTTGTTCGTGAGCCAGTTATGGGTTGCGCAATTAGCTGGTCTAAGTAATTATTTTCTAGTGGGATGGTTCGCAGCATTAACTTGTGCGATCTATCATCTAAAGCTGGTATCTACTAGTAATAGAGAAAATTGTTTTAAAGCATTTCGCCATAACAACTGGCTAGGTGGATTTTTATTTCTCGGAATTGTGTTGGGACTAGCTCTGCCCTAACTCATCCCCCATAGCTTTGCCGCGTTGACTTGCGGCATCAATGGCTTTTTCTAAGATCTCGTTCCAACCTTGCTGCTTCATCACATCAAGTGCTGCAGCAGTAGTGCCTCCCTTAGAGGTTACTCTTTCGCGCAGAACGCCAGCATGTTCATCGGAGTTATGGGCTAACTGCGTTGCACCTTCAAGTGTGGCATATGCAAGCTTACGCGCAGTCTCTGAATCAAGACCTAACTTCTCACCAGCAGACTGCATTGCCTCTAGAAATGCAAAGACATAAGCAGGGCCGCTACCAGAAACAGCAGTCACTGCATCCATCAGCTTTTCTTCGCTTACCCATACAGCTTGACCTACTGCATTACAAATCATTTCAGATAAAGCGCGATCAGCATCATTTACTGCGGCATCTGCAAATAGACCGGTGATACCTTTACCAATGAGGGCTGGAGTATTTGGCATGGCGCGCACACAACGCGTGTGGTCTAACCAGCGGCTCATATCCTTCAAGCGAATGCCGGCCGCAATACTCAGAATCAATGGACCGGGTGCGCTGGCATGTTTTAACTTCGCTGCTAAGCCTTTGGCAACTACGTTGAAATCTTGAGGCTTAATCGCCATGACAACAACATTATTTTTGGAGAAGTCAAAAGCGATTTGCTCTAATGTGCCAATTCCTTGTACGCCAAAATCTTCATGCAACTTCAGGGCGGTTACAGCATTTGCTTCAACAACAGAGATTTGATTTGGCTCAAATCCGCTTGCAAGCAGACCGCTAATGAGCGCGCGCCCCATGTTGCCGCCACCGATAAAGGTAATGTGGGTGTTGCTATTATTTTGCGAGGTTTTGTTTATGCTCATTTGCTAATCTTATCGCGCTTCCCAAAAATGGCCGTACCAACACGGACCATAGTGCTACCTTCGTCAATGGCAGACTCTAAATCATCTGACATGCCCATTGATAGGGTGTCAAAGAATTGGTACCCCAGTTCAGTCGAGTGAGTGATTTGGATCTTCGTAAAACAAGCTTGAACAGCCGCAAAAGCCTTGCGCTGCTCAATCGGGTCTGGGCTGGGTTCTGGAATAGCCATTAAGCCCCTGAGAACTAAGTTTGGCAAAGAGCTAATGGCATTGCAAAGTTCTTCAACTTCCCCCAGGGAAACGCCGCTTTTACTATTTTCCTCGCTAATATTAATTTGTACGCAAACCTGCAGGGGTGATAACTCAGGAAACTCACCCCGTTGAGTGGATAAGCGTTCAGCAATTTTGAGGCGATCTACGCTATGAACCCAATCAAAGTGCTGCGCCACCTCTCTCGTTTTATTGCTCTGCAACGGGCCTATGAAATGCCAAATCAACCAAGGACGTAATTTAGCAAGCTTCTCAATCTTTTCAACGGCCTCTTGGACGTAGTTTTCACCAAAGGCAGATTGACCGGCATGCATAGCCTCCTCAACTGCCGAAGCTGGGAAAGTCTTACTAACCGCAAGGAGCTCAATTTCTTCGGGCTCACGCTTTGCTGCTAAAGCCGCAAGTTCAATTCGTGCTCTGACTTGCATGAGATTTACAACAATGGAGTTCATGCGGCCTTAGAAGATTTGCTGAGCATTTGGTCTACGATTTCAATCCAATGGACTACTGGAGTGTCATCTTGCTGCAGATGGGTAATGCAGCCAATATTTCCCGAAACAATTACTTCTGCCCCAGACTCTTCACACGCTGCATTTAAGTGAGTTAACTTATTTTTGCGGAGTTGTTCCGATAGTTCTGGTTGAGTAACTGAATAAGTGCCGGCAGATCCACAGCAAAGATGGCTATCGGCACATAAACGCACACCAATACCAATGCTTGAAAGTAACCCCTCAACCTTGCCGCGAATTTGCTGACCATGCTGCAAAGTGCAGGGCGGGTGATATACCACACCAGGTTTTGGGTCGGTACCTAAGAGTTGAACTAGCTCATTTTGTAAGGAAGGCAGTATTTCGGAGATATCTTTTGTTAATTCAGAAATCTTCTTTGCTTTGGCTGCATAGGCTGGATTAGCTGCAAAGAGATGGCCATAGTCTTTCACCATCACTCCACAACCTGATGCCGTCATCACAATGGCCTCTACGCCGCTTTCTACCAAAGGCCACCATGCATCAATATTTTGCTTAGCATTCTCTAATCCGCCAGCTTGATCATTCAAGTGGTAGCGTAGCGCTCCACAGCAAGTGGCATTGGACGCGCTAACTAGTTGAATCTTTAACGCATTGAGCACACGCGCTGTTGCTGAATTGATGTTCGGGAGCATGCCAGGCTGCACGCAACCTTCAAGCAAAACCATTTTGCGCTGATGTGCTGTAGTAGGCCTTGCATATGCATCAGTGGAGTTGGCTAATGCTTTGTTAATAGTCAGCGGAATCTTGCGTTTAATGCCACTCGGCATTAATGGGCGCACTAGGCGACCCAAGGCCATTGCTGAATTAAATAAAGCCGGTTTAGTTAAACCTTCTTTTAAGGCCCAGCGAGTCAGGCGTTGACCGACTGGACGCTCAGGCGTATTTTCTTCTGCCCATTTGCGACCTATATCCACTAGGTTGCCGTATTGCACGCCACTCGGACAAGTACTTTCGCAATTGCGACAGGTTAAGCAACGGTCTAAATGTAAGCGAGTCTTTTCGGTGGGGGCTTGACCTTCAGCCATTTGCTTAATGAGATAGATTCTGCCGCGTGGACCATCTAACTCATCACCAAGCAGTTGATATGTAGGGCAGGTGGCAGTACAAAAACCACAGTGAACACATTTGCCCAGAATACGGGCTGCCTCGATACCTTCCGGTGTGTTGGCAAATTGAGGGGCGAGTTGAGTTTGCATATAAAGACTTATGGAAGACGTTTAGTGGCGAATACACCTGCGGGATCAAAGGCTGATCGCAGGCGATCTTGCACTGCCTCAAGGGCTTTGGAATGAGCTTGCTCTGATAGTAAAGTAAAGCGCTGATGGCTAGGATCTACATTTGCGCCCTGTCTAAAGCGAGCCGCATGTCCTCCATGAGAGCTGGCTAATGCTTTAATTGCTTTAAAGCTAGCCTCATCACCAGGCGCTTTAATCCACCGTTGTTGGCCATGCCATTCCAAAATAATTTCATCGGCAGCGCTAGCGATAGTAATTGGCCCACAGGCAGCAGGTAGCGCTAAGCGATAAAGGGTTTGATCGCCACCAAGATTAGCAAACGCAGAAACTTTTTGCTCACGCAAATCATTCCAGAAATGTTCTGCAACTTCATGATTAAGTTCAATAGCATTCACCAATGGACCCATGAGGGGAATCGCAGCTTTTACGGCAGCTGCTGCACCTGCGAGGCGGAAGGTAAGTTCGCCATCTCCGCCTTTGGCAGAACCTATCCAGCAACTTGCAGATAGTGGCAGTGGCTGCCCAGCCCATTCATTGAGAATCTTTAAGGCTTTATCTTGGGGGATCTGGCAACGTAGCGTTACGGTCGCAGCAGGCTTTGGCAATACTTTGACTGAGGCTTCCAATAAAAGCGCAAGCGTTCCCAAAGAACCCGGCAATAAACGAGAGACGTCATATCCTGCAACGTTCTTCATCACTTTACCGCCAAAGGAAAGATCCTGACCTTTGCCATCGATGATGCGAGCACCCAATACAAAGTCGCGGAAATTACCAACAGTGATTCGTCCTGGACCAGCAAGTCCGGCAGCAATTGCGCCACCAAAGGTTGCATTCTCACCAAAGTGGGGTGGTTCAAAAGGCAGCGTCTGATTTTTTTCTGTGAGAGCGGCTTCAATTTCTTTGAGTGGAGTACCGGCACAAGCAGTAATCACTAACTCTTCTGGTTGATATTCCAAAATTCCTGAGTAGGCACGTGTTTCTAGCTTGGTAAAGTTATTTGGATTTCCGTACCAGGATTTAGTGCCGCCACCTTCAATTGAAAGCGAAGTTCTGTTCTTTGCGGCATTCAGAATTTGCTCTCGAAATGCGTTGATTTGTGGGTGGGAGTGACTCATTAGAAGCGCTCCAATTCTGGGTGAGGCAATTGGCCGCCGCTAATGCGCATGCGACCATATTCTGCGCAGCGATTCAAGGTTGGAATTGCTTTATCTGGGTTGAGTAATTTCTTTGGATCAAATGCGCTCTTCACGCCCCAGAAAGATTCCCGCTCGCCCTCGCCAAACTGTACACACATGGAATTAATTTTTTCGATGCCAACACCATGTTCGCCAGTAATAGTGCCACCGAGCTCTACACAGGCTTCCAAAATTTCAGTACCGAATTCTTCAGCGCGATGCCATTCATCCTGATCGGCGCCGTTGAACAAAATAAGTGGATGCATATTGCCATCACCTGCATGAAATACATTTAAGCAGCCAAGGCCATATTTCTCTTCCATGCCCTGAATACGCTTGAGCAGAGTAGCAATGTGACGGCGCGGGATGGTGCCGTCCATGCAATAGTAGTCAGGCGCCAATCGACCTGCAGCCGGAAAAGCATTCTTGCGACCACTCCAAAACTTTAAACGTTCGCTTTCATCTTGGGAAATCTGAATGCCACTTGCACCAGCTTCTTCGAGTACCTTGGTCATGCGCTCGATTTCTTCAGCAACCTCTTCCGGTGTGCCATCAGATTCACAGAGCAAAATGGCTGCAGCCTCTAAGTCATAGCCAGCATGCACAAACTCTTCTACAGCACGCGTCGTGGCCTTATCCATCATCTCTAAACCAGCAGGAATGATGCCGGCTGCGATGATGGCAGCAACTGCGTTACCACCTTTTTCAATATCGTCAAAACTTGCCATAATCACACGAGCCAATTTTGGCTTAGCCACTAATTTGACGGTGACTTCAGTAACCACTGCAAGCATACCTTCGCTACCCATCATGATCGCCAGTAAATCAAGCCCAGGAGAATCTGGTGCCAAGCTACCAAATTCAACGATCTCACCGTTCATGAGTATTCCACGCACACGCAGAACATTGTGCAGGGTCAAACCATATTTAAGGCAGTGCACGCCTCCAGAGTTTTCATTGACGTTGCCACCAATCGAGCAAGCAATTTGAGAGGAGGGGTCTGGTGCATAGTACAAACCAAGATGCGCGACAGCTTCGGAGATGGCGAGATTGCGTACACCAGGCTGAACTACTGCAGTGCGGGTAAATGGATCAATACTGATGATTTTCTTAAGCTTAGCTAAAGACAGTACCAACCCCTGGGAAAGGGGCATTGCGCCACCAGAGAGCCCGGTTCCAGATCCACGAGGCACCACTGGAATTTGCATTGCATAGCAAATCTTCAAAATTTGGGCGACTTGGTCTTCGGTTTCAGGTAAAGCCACTGCCAAAGGCATCCGGCGATAGGCTGCCAGACCATCACATTCGTAGGGGATGGTGTCTTCCGGCTCCCATAGAAGGGCATGTTCCGGCAAGATTGGCCGCAAGGCTGCAACCAGTTTGGTCTGAAGGGCGCTAATAGCGGCTAATTCGGGGGGTGGGGTCACCATATTCATAAGAATCATTTTAGCCATTTACCTATAATTAGGTTTATGGGAAATCGACTATCAAAAATCGCCACTAGAACGGGTGATGCAGGAATGACTGGCTTAGGAGATGGCAGCCGCGTAGAGAAAGATCACCTGCGGGTCTGTGCCATGGGCGATATTGATGAGTTGAACTCGGAAATTGGCGTTTTGATGACCGAAGAGATCCCTGCACCCATAGCTTCTGAATTACATGCGCTTTTTTTGCAAGTGCAGCATGATTTATTTGATTTGGGTGGTGAGCTTTGCATACCGAATTACAAGCTACTTAAACCCGAGCATGTCGCACAGCTGGATGTTTGGCTTGAAAAATACAATGCGCAATTGCCTCCGTTAACAGAATTTATCCTACCTGGTGGTACACGTGCTGCGGCACAAGCGCACGTTTGCCGCACCGTATGCAGAAGAGCGGAGCGTTCGATTGTTCGCCTGGGTTGGGAAGAGCCTTTGTATGACTCGCCTCGCCAATACGTCAATCGTTTATCCGATCTCCTGTTTGTGCTTGCACGTATTCTGAATCGTACCGCTGGTGGTTCCGACGTACTGTGGAAGCACGAAAAAAAAGAGACTAAATAAATTAGTCTCTTTTAACTGCAGTACTACTAAATTACTTCTGCATTATTTTTTCTGGCTGCGACGTTTTTTAACGGCAGTTGCAAGACGCTCGAGTACATTTACTGAGTCATCCCAATTAATGCAGGCATCAGTAATACTCTTGCCGTATTCCAATTTATTGGGATCATCTTTTCCTGGCGTGAATTTCTGAGCACCGTCATTCAAATGACTTTCAATCATCACACCAAAAATTTGATGTGATCCAGATTCAATTTGCTGTGCCACATCATCAGCAACCACAATTTGACGCTCATGTTTCTTGCTTGAATTAGCGTGCGACAAGTCAACCATCAAACTGACTGGAAGCTTTGCTGCTTCTAGCTCAGAGCAGGCAGCCTGTACATATTTAGCTTCATAGTTTGGCTCTTTTCCGCCTCGCAAAATTACGTGACAGTCTTTGTTGCCTTTAGTTTCCACAACAGAAACTTGACCATTCTTATGAACAGATAAGAAATGATGTGGACGACCAGCTGCTTGAATCGCATCAGTAGCAATTTTGATGTTGCCGTCGGTGCCGTTCTTAAAACCAATAGGTGCAGAGAGGCCGGATGCAAGTTCACGGTGTACTTGACTCTCAGTAGTGCGCGCACCAATTGCCCCCCAAGAAATAAGGTCAGCAATGTATTGCGGGGAAATCACATCCAAGAACTCGCTACCAGCTGGCATACCAAGGCGATTGATTTCCATCAGCACTTGGCGAGCAAGGCGCAGACCTTCTTCGATGCGATAGCTTTCATCCAAATACGGATCGTTGATTAAACCTTTCCAACCAACAGTAGTGCGCGGCTTTTCAAAATAAACACGCATCACAATTTCCAATTCGCCAGCAAAACGCTCACGCTCAGCTAAGAGACGTTGGCAATATTCCAGCGCTGCTTTTGGATCATGAATTGAGCATGGTCCGATGATGACGAGTAAGCGGTCATCTTTGCCATGGATAATGTCACGGATCTTTTTGCGGGTTTTGCTGATCAGCGCCTCAATCGGTGTTCCAGAAATTGGAAAGAAGCGAATCAAATGCTCTGGCGGAGGCAGAACAGAAATTTTGTCAATGCGTTGATCGTCAGTATCCGAAGTCTTGTCGACAGCGGAGTACCAATTAGCGGGATTCGTATTTTGTTGGCTCATCCGGCTATTTTAAGCCGTAATTAGCTGATATCAGGCAGTCCCACCTACAGTCAGGCTGTCAATCCTGAGGGTGGGCTGTCCAACCCCGACCGGAACGCTTTGCCCTTCCTTGCCGCAAACCCCCACACCACCGTCTAATTTGAGGTCATTTCCGATCATGGATACCTGTTTTAGAGACTCTGGTCCACTACCAATAATGGTGGCGCCTTTAACGGGATATTGGATTTTGCCGTTTTCCACCCAGTAAGCCTCTGAAGCAGAAAAAACGAATTTGCCGCTAGTGATGTCCACTTGGCCACCCCCAAAATTCACTGCATATAAGCCGCGCTTAATACTGGCGACAATTTCTTGGGGATCATCTTTGCCGGCAAGCATATAGGTATTGGTCATGCGCGGCATCGGTAGAGAAGCAAAACTTTCACGGCGACCATTGCCTGTAAGGGGCATATTCATCAGGCGGGCATTCAGGCTATCTTGGATATAGCCCTTCAAAATGCCGTCTTCAATTAAGGTGGTGCATTGCGTTGGTGTACCTTCATCATCAATATTCAAGGAGCCTCTACGCCCAGACAATGTGCCGTCATCAACCACGGTGACACCCTTGGCTGCTACCCGTTGACCAATTCGACCAGCAAAAGCAGAAGAACCTTTGCGATTAAAGTCGCCCTCGAGACCATGACCTACTGCCTCGTGCAACAAAACGCCAGGCCACCCAGGCCCCATCACCACTGTCATTGGGCCTGCAGGCGCAGGGCGAGATTCGAGATTAACTAAAGCGCCATCAACCGCTTCATCAACATAACGATTAATGAGCTCGTTATCGAAGTAAAGATAGTCATGCCGTGCGCCGCCGCCAGAGGATCCTGATTCACGGCGACCATTTTGTTCGGCAATAACATGCACTGACACGCGCACTAGCGGACGCACATCAGCAGCCAATAAGCCATCTGCGCGCACCACTAAAACGACATCAAACTCCCCAGCTAAACTTGCCATGACTTGAATGATGCGCGGATCACGCGCTTTGGCGCGACGCTCAATACTTTCAAGTAGCGCAATTTTTTCTTTGGGCTGCAGTGAATCTAAAGGGTTGATATCTGAATAGAGCTTATTCGATACGGTATTAAATAGTTTGCTCGCAACCGCTTGCTTACCGCCCTCAGGACCAATTACTCGAGTAGCTTTAGCTGCTTTATTTAGGGCTTCTAAGTTAATTTCATCTGAGTAGGCAAAGGCAGTCTTATCGCCATAGATGGCGCGTACGCCAACACCTTGGTCAATATTAAAACTACCTGATTTAACGATTCCCTCTTCCAGACTCCAACTTTCGCTGCGAGTATGCTGGAAATAAAGGTCTGCATCATCGAGGCGATGGGTAAATAGATTTCCAAAGGTGTGATGCAGATCTTGTTCTGATAGACCAGTTGGCTCAAGCAAGATAGATTTGGCTAATTTAATGAGGTCTGCTTGCTTTTTGGCTTTGGTCCAATTAGCGGGAAATAGTGCTTCTGGTGCATTCATGTGATTCAGCAGATCTTTCTTTAAAGCTTGCGATGTGTAAGTGCGGGTAACTTAGAGCGTACCTCGTTTAATTTATCTTTGCACAAAACCCCAGAAATAAAGCCCTCTCCCTCGGGGAGGTTGGCCATAATATCGCCCCAAGGATCAATCAGCATGCTGTTACCCCAAGTACGACGTTGATTTTGATGCATTCCCCCTTGGGCAGATGCCAAAACATAGCATTGATTTTCAATGGCTCGGGCGCGTAGCAAGATCTCCCAATGATCTTTGCCAGTGGTGTAGGTAAACGCAGCGGGAATGATATGGCAGTCCACTTGGCCTAGGGCGCGATAGAGTTCTGGGAAGCGTAAGTCATAACAAATGCTCAAACCAAACGTCCAATCACTCCCGTTAATTGAAATCTTTAAAAGACCCGGCGCATTGCCAGCTTCAATTGTTTCGGACTCTTGATAGCGCTCAGTGCTTGTTTGAAAGCCAAATAAATGGATTTTGTCGTAACGAGTAATCTGCTGACCGGCAGGATTAAATACAAGAGTTGTATTAAGCACCTTATTGGGGTCTTTCGCTTCCAGTGGAATCGTGCCAGCAACTAAATAAAGATTATTTTCTTGAGCAATTTGGGAAAGGTGTTCTTGAATGGGCCCACTTCCAGCGCTTTCTCTTGCGCGCACCTTATCCTTATCTTTAAGGCCCATTAAGCAAAAATACTCTGGCAAAACAGCTAGCTGAGCACCATCTGCAGCGGCAGTAGCGATGAGTCTACTTGCGGTAGATAAGTTCTCCTGCAAATCAGGAGTAGAGACCATCTGGATGGAGGCAACCTTAAGTTCTGCATTACTTGCTGATGTGCTCATGCTGTATTCGCTAGTGTTAGTTGGCGGTTTTATTGGGACTGCTTGGATTGCTCGGATTGTTTTGTGGTCCTGTGGTGTTGCTGCTTGGCTTGTTTTGCTCTTTTAGCAACTCCTTGCTACGAATCGTATCAATAGTTTTGCTATCGATTGGTTGACCCTTCTGATCAAGTGGGATCACTTCCGGGTTATCCCAAGATCCCTGTACTAGATAGTCAGATTGAAAGTTGCGATTGATCTGGCTGGTAATCAAGTACTGTCCAACTAATGCACCAAGCCCTACTATAGGGTTAATAGCAAACGCAGCTAAAGAGCCCGCTGTTGCATCAATTGTCGGAAAAATAGTGACCCGCAAATCTTGTGTTTGCTTGGGAATGTTGATTTGTCCTGTCATAGCTACCCTTGCTTGATCTAGACCCATCGTGAATTGCTTGGTTTGGGCTATGCCGGCATTCATATCAAAAGAGGCATCAATAGTATTAAATGGAGTGCCTTTAGTAACAATATTTCCTAGACTTCCTTTTAGGTCAAACGTGGCAAATCGAAACAAGCTTTGTAAGCTCAGAACATCGAGTAGTTTTGCGCTACTGGTATTCACTTCTAGAAGGCGCCCTTTTTCTAGATTCAGATTTGCTTTGCCTGCAAGGGTGTCATATTTTGGATCAAACGGAGATCCGTCCCACTCGGCATTCACAGTTAATTTTCCTTGCCCACCTTCCACTGACTTTTGATTGGTCCAATGACCAATAATCTGGCCAGCATCCTTAATCTCCAAATCAACATTTAAGTTTGTGTGGGCAGGCGTATTGGATGTGTCACCAACCCAACGGCCATTAATGATTGAGCTGCCCTGTGGGCTGCTAAATTGAATGGAATCTATATTGATAGCATTGCCAGTGGTATTAGTTTTAATTTTTACCTGACCAAGTTGCGCTTTTTTCCAATCAAAGTCGTCAATAGTTAAATCAATACTAGGTATAGAGCCTGGCTCAAGTGTATTTTTACTGGCTGGATTTTTTTGATCCTGCTGCGTAGGAGGCGGGGCAATGATTGATTCAGGAACTTTGAGGCGCGCAAGTCGCCCGCTGATAAGGCTGCTAACTTGAGATTGATTGGCGGGTTGATATTGAATATTGCCGGTAATCTGAGGGGATCCTCTTAAGCGCAATTGCCAAGCGGCATTTTTATTGGTTGCCACCAGATTTAAGTCCTGCCAAATGCGATCAGATAATGTTAATTGCTTAACTTGCGCCGAAACTTGAATGCTATTTGTATTGTTGGAGATAGAGCTAGAGCTAGGCGCAGATTTTTTTCTATTTTGATGACTCAAAAATTCTTGCCAGACATCTAAGTTCAGCTCATTACTTACAAGGTTAAGCTGAAAGCCTTGTTGAGGTGGAATCGCGGGCGTTCCAATGCCAACAGCATGACGAATGGTATCGTCGCTCGCTATTTCACCCTGAATAAAGTAGGCATCCCCTATTTTTCCATCCCAAGAGAAACGGCTTGAACTAGTTTTGGTTTTAGCAAAAGTTTTGAGATTAAGCTGGCCTGACATTGCTGTGCCAATCTGCTTTTTAGCAGGCGCAGGGGCAGTACTACCCCAGTTCCGCATATCAATTTTCAGATTGGTTTCGCTATTCCCTTTGTTGAAGTTAATAATGCCATCATATTTAGCTACTCCGCTCAATGCCTGCAATATTGGAAATGCTTGTACGGCACTATCGCTAGCAAAGTAGTCTTTGATAAAGCTTGCTGAAACATCCCCCGAGATGTTATAGCTTTGGCCCTTTTGGTTGGGTGCTGTGCTTGAAATTTTGATGGCACCACCAAGAAAATTAGCAGTGATATTTTCAAATTCCGGATTAACCTCAGTAATTCGTATCATTCCCTTGAGATTCTCAAAGGGTGGTAAGTCAGCCCATTGCACTCTGTTACCAGGAAAGCTTAATTGAACATCTGCGTTGGTATCTCCACTACCGGTCAGTGGAATCTTTAAGTCCAAACTTAAGTTGGTTGGCCCCGTTATTTTGAGATTCTTCTCAAGTTCAATCTGCTTCTTGCCAACAGGCGAGGCAAATAAATAGTCCAGCAGTTGCGGTGCATCACCTTGCGCTTCGCCATTGACTGTCAGTATTAATTGCTTTGCAATAACACTCGGAATTTCTGCATGAAATTTACTGAGAGCAACTTGTTTGTAGTTTGCTTGATCGATATCTACTGTGAAGTTGGCATTCTTCATGTTAACGACGCCATTCACCTTATTGAAGGCGGGCCAAACACCTTGCGCAGCTGATGAGGCAGGCACTGGACTGAAAGTAGCGCCAGTAATCGGGAGCTTGAGGGTGAAGTCTGCAGTACTCGATTTGGGGAAGGGCACTTCATTGGGATCTCCTTGAATATGCAGGCTACCTTTTTGAATACTGCCTGCATCAAAGGCTTTACTTAAATAGGTCTTGGCATCACTTCCCATGCCAATCGGCAAATAACGATAGGCAGTTTTAAGATTGGCCTGACTAAAATCCATATCTAGAGTCATGTAGTCAGGCTTTTTAGCTTCGCCAATGATGTAATTTAGATTGAGCGTTGTTGATATATCGGGGTTACTAAGAGCTAACCGTTTTGCATTAATGACCCAATTTCCTTTTTGCTTCGACCAAGAAATTTGACCGCTGGCTTTGTCCAGTTTTATTTTGGGGTCCACCAACAAGTCGTTCACCTCAACTTCGAGATCATTTGATGCAATTGAGAAGCTGCCCTTGCTTTGGTCGGCAGTGAGGAAGCCTGAAAGCTTTGATACAGAAGGCATTGATTTATTGATGCCAATAAAGCTCAAATCAATGAGTTTGGCGCTTACAGTAAAGTCTAGTTTGTTTGTCTTAAACCAGCCACCAGGAATATTGAGGGCCGATAAAGGTGATTTACTTTCCGCCCAATTAATATCTAAATCTTGTAATTCACCATCTGCTTTCGAGGCCTTAATCCACTGGTGTACTTTTTTGGATAACGGAAGATTAAGGGCAAATAAGGCAACATCTTCAACCAGTATCTTTGGCGATGAAAAACCAAACTCTTTAATTTCCCCATCTCCAGCAGGGGGTCTCCAACGGAAAGTCATTGGACTCAAATGTTCTAGTGGGGTAGATTTTGGACTATCGATATCGCGCCACGCAAAAGTCTTGGTTGTAACGGAGATCAAGCCACTGTCAGTTTCTTGAACTAGATTGGTTTCTAATCTTCCAAGTGCAATGGCATCTTCATCTTTAGATAACTGGATGGTTAAGTTATCAGCGGCGAGATTAATTTCTCCGCCATCAGGCTTGCCGTTGTCAATTTTTAGTTTTCCATTGGAGTTCAGGACTCCCTCAAGAGTATTTAGTGTGAGGGAAAACTCACTGGCTATTTGACTAAGCTGGAGTTCATTTAAATTCCAGGAAATTGTTCCAATCCAGTTACGCCAATTACCAGCTTGGCCGCCGATATGATGAACTAAATCAATATCAAGTGTGAGCGGACCTTTGGTCCAAGGCGTGACGGCGCTTAGCGAGCCCTGGTGACTGCGAATGCCATTGCTAAGAGAAAGACTTTGAATATCGATTGTCGTGATTGCTTTTTTCTTGAGTTGATCATCCCAAAATAGTTTGACATTGCTGATGTGAATTTCATTTTGAGCGAAGAGCCAATTCTCTGCAGAATAGTCATTCGAATTTCCATCAATCGAAACGCCGGCAACGGTAACGATGCCTTTCTTATTACGTTGCGAAAAAATTTCAGCATTTGTAATATTGAGTTCATAAAAATACGGCGCAAGGTGATAAAAAGATGCCCAACTTAACTGACCATTAATTTTCTGAACAAATAAGTATGGCTGTGATTTATCTGGACCGTTGAAGCGTAAACCTTCAATTTCAAAATTAGGCCTCATCCCTGTCCACGAAACTTGGAGAGAGTCCATCGAAACTTCAGCGCCAATTCGAGCGCTGATCAGTTTTTCAACCGAGGCTTTGGATTTCTCAATTTGAGGCCAAAGTACAAAACGAACTCCAATATGTCCGAGCACAAATACTGCCGCAACAATACCGGCCAAAATCAGGGCACGCTTACGCCAAGCCCCACTCGAACCTTGAGGACGTTTAGCAAGCACGCTCTTGAGGCGAGGCGGGATGAACTTTTGCAGCATGAGCTCTATTATCCGTCAGGCTTAGCTTGATCGCCAAGCTTCTGGCTTGAGTCTTGGGGTCGGATTAAGATGGGGGAATGGATGATTTTTCCCGACAAATCGATTTTTTAGAGCAACACTCGACCTATGCGCGACGCTGGCTAAGTGCTCGCCCCGAATGGCTTGAATGGCTTCGTATGCAGGGGCAGATAAAAGTCGATTCTCAGGGTATTAGAGATTTATTAAAAGACTGTGGTGTCGATTGCCTAGCCCATGAGCAAGATGAGGCTCTATGGATGGCCAATCTCCGCTTGGCAAGGCAGCGTCTGATGCTATGGGTGGCATTTCGAGACTTAAATGGTATGGCTGACCTCCAAGAGGTTACCCAAGCACTTAGCCATTTTGCTGAATTAGCAGTTTCTGCTTCGATTGCTTTTATCCGTGAAGATCTCAAAAATCGTTTTGGCCTGCCTTGGAGTAGTTCAACACAATCTGAGATGCCTCTGATGGTCGTCGGGATGGGTAAATTAGGCGGCCTTGAGTTAAACCTCTCGTCAGATATTGATTTAATTTTTCTATACGAGCATGAGGGCGAGACTACTGGTGGTCCTAAGAGTTTGTCTAATCACGAGTGGTTTACTCGCATGGGTAAACGGTTGATTAAGTTGCTTGCTGAGCACGATGCCAATGGTTTTGTATTTAGGGTGGATATGCGTCTTCGTCCTAATGGGGATTCTGGACCGTTAGTGTGCAGTCTAGATATGTTGGAAGAATATCTCATGGTGCAGGGCAGGGAGTGGGAGCGTTACGCCTGGATTAAAGGTAGATTAATTGCACCATTACCAGAA
This sequence comes from Polynucleobacter sp. UB-Tiil-W10, assembly GCF_018881605.1. Taxonomy (GTDB): domain Bacteria; phylum Pseudomonadota; class Gammaproteobacteria; order Burkholderiales; family Burkholderiaceae; genus Polynucleobacter. The sequence continues at coordinate 561,986 of NZ_JACVPZ010000001.1, read as the reverse complement.
TCTCCCGATTTTGCGTACTGTCAAAAAGAGCTTGATCAACTTATTCGACCCTTTGTATATCGCCGACATTTGGATTACGGTGTGATTGCCTCCATTCGTGATTTACACGCGCAGATTCAGGCGGAAGCTGAAAAGAGATCCTCGGGTCATCAAGGTCGATCAAGAGATATTAAATTGGGGCGCGGCGGCATTCGGGAGATTGAGTTTCTGGCACAAATGTTTCAACTGATGCGAGGTGGTACGGATCCCCGCTTTAGAGTGCGACCAAGTTTAGAGGTCCTAGAGCTGATTAAGCAGTGTGGCATTTTGCCTGCTCACGAAGTCGAGGTCTTGCAAGCAGCTTATGTTTACTTAAGACGCTTAGAGCATCGTATTCAAGTGTGGGATGACCAGCAGACCCACTATCTTCCAGAGGATGGAGCAGCACGCTCACGTTTGGCGATTTCGATGCAGGGACAAAATTCCCAGGTAGATACTTTTATGGCCGAATTAGAGCGCCATCAAAATAATGTTGCGCAGTTATTTGAAAAAGCGTTTTTATTAGATGATGGTGCCCGTCTGGAGATGGCGCCTCTATCTCTAGACTGGGCGCCCGACCAGACATTTTTTCCTGATTCCCATGTTCGTTGGCGGGCGTGGATTGATAGCCCTAAACAAAAATTATTGCCGCAAAAAAGCCGGTTAATTTTTGATAACTTAATGTGTAAGGCAGCAGAGAGTTTGCAGATTGAAAGTGCATCTCCTGCGCATGCTGATAAAACGCTGTTACGTTTTTTTGACTTGCTTGAAGCAATTGCAAGACGTAGTGCCTATCTTGCCATTTTGTCGGAGTACCCTAGAGCCCTTTCTAATGTTCTGGATTTACTCAAGGCCTCGCAATGGGGTGCTTTATATCTCACGCGTCACCCCCATTTATTGGATCATTTGTTGAACGCTCAATCAGAGAGGGCGTTAATTGAGGATCCAGAAAAATATTGGTCAGAGGTGCGTTCAAATCTCAATATGCAACTTGATGACGTGATGGCTCAGGGTGATGGTTCTGAGCAGGCAATGGATATTTTGCGAGTCACCCATCACAACGAAACTTTTATTACGTTATTGACCGATCTAGGTATCGGTATACAAAAAGCCTTACCGGTAGAGCGTGTGAGCGATCATTTATCTGCTCTGGCAGATTTAATTTTGCAGGCTACCTTTGAGCGTGTTTGGCCAAGCGTCGCCAAAAAATTTGATCTTCCCGCTGATGCGAATCCACCTTTTGCCATTATTTCTTATGGCAAGTTAGGCGGTAAGGAATTGGGCTATGCCTCTGACTTGGACATCATATTTTTATATCAGGCAGATGAGTCTGATTATGCTGCGCAGGAAATCTATGCCTTGCTTGCAAAACGGATGATTAATTGGCTCACTGCATTTACCTCAACAGGTAGTTTGTTCGAAATTGACACCCGCCTCCGTCCGAATGGCTCTGCTGGATTCTTAGTTACGAACGCGGAGGCCTTTAAAAAATATCAACTGCGTGAAGGTGATAACGCCGCCTGGGTATGGGAGCATCAAGCGCTAACCCGGGCTCGTTTCTCTGCTGGAAGTGTGGCTGTGGAAGCCTTTTTCGATTCCGTTCGCTCAGAGGTATTAAGTCAGCCGCGAGATGTTGATCAGCTGCGACTTGAGATTCTAGAAATGCGTCGCAAGGTGCATGCGGGTCATCCCAATGCCAACGTCGAATTTGACTTAAAGCATGATGCAGGCGGCATGGTCGATATTGAATTTATTGTCCAGTTTCTAGTCTTAGCATATGCCCATCAGCATTCTCAACTGATTGGTAATCTGGGTAATATTGCTTTGTTACGTATCGCTGGTGATGTAGGCTTAATTACCGAGCAAGCCGCCCATTCTGTGGGAGATGCCTATCGCTTAATGAGGTCTCGTCAACATCGTTTGCGTTTGGATGGTGCTGAGAAAACCCGCATTCATTTAGAGAATGAGCCTGAACTGATTGCTGCAAGAGACGCAGTGCAAGCGCTATGGCTGGAGATATTCAAGGCACCTTCTAATAGCGATTAGGAGGCAGGGCCTAGTTTTGCTCTAGCAACTCACGAGCATGACGGCGTGTGGTGTCGGTAATGGTGGCGCCACCAAGCATGCGCGCTACTTCTTCAACTCGTTCGGCTCTGCCTAAGATCTGCACTTGCGAAACAGTCTTTTCACCACTTTGTGACTTGCTAACTTTGAGGTGATGATTGCCTTGGGCAGCAACCTGAGGTAAATGAGTCACACATAATATTTGGTGCGATTGACCCAATTGATGCAAGAGCTTGCCAACTGTTTCAGCCACTGCACCTCCAATACCTGCATCCACTTCATCAAATATGAGAGTTGGTGTAAATGAGGCTTTGCTAGTGATGACGCTGATTGCTAAGCTAATACGCGCTAACTCACCGCCTGATGCTACTTTTGCTAGTGACCGTGGGGTACTACCGGCATGGCCTGCAACTAGGAACTCAATTTGCTCAAGACCGTGGGAACCACCTTCATTGAGAGGTGTTAGAGCAATCTCTAGGCGACCGCCAGCCATAGATAAATCTTGCATTGCATCTGTTACTAATTTCCCGAGATCAGATGCCGCTTTTTCACGTTTTTGTGAGAGTTGTTTAGCGAGCTTTAAATAAGCACTTTCCTGTTGCTGGACTTGCTGTCTAAGCGCTTCAATATTTTGGGAGGCAGTTAAAGCTTCAAGTCGCTCAGTAGTTTTTTGCAGTAATGCAGGGAGCTCGTCTACTTCGGCGCGATATTTTCGGGCTGTACTGTGCAATGCTTGCATGCGCTCTTCAACTTGGGCAAGCCTAGCGGGGTCAAGGTCAATCTTTTGTAAGTAGCGATTGAGGCCATGAATAGCTTCATCGAGCTGAATGGTTGCAGACTCTAGAGCTTGGTTGATGTCAACTAGTGCCGGATCATGTTCTGCTAGTGCGCCAACATTGGCACATACTTTGGACAGTGAAGATTCAAGAGAGTTATCGGCATCACTCAAGATTTCAATTGCCTCTTGGCAGCCACTAATCAGCTTTGCACCATTTGCTAAGCGTGCATGCTCACTTTGAATGCTGATCCATTCACCTTCTTGTGGAGCAAGCTCATTAAGCTCCTCTAGTTGCCACTCAAGACGTTCACGCTCGCGTTCCACATCTTGGCCTGCATTTTCTGCTTGCTCTAGACGACGACGAGAATCCGAAAGTATTTTGAATGCCTGCGCTACTTCAGTAGCAAGCGGTAATAGTCCGGCATGACGATCTAAAAGCTCCCGTTGAGCACCGCCCTTGAGCAAGAGTTGATGGGCATGTTGACCATGAATATCCACTAATTGGTCACCTGCCTCGCGTAATTGCACCAATGTCGCAACACTGCCATTAATAAAGGCCCGACTTCGTCCACTGCTTTCTACGGTTCTTTTAAGTAATAGACTTTGGCCATCATCTTCCAAAGGGAACCCTTGTTCATCAAGCCATTGACCAAAAGATTGGACTAATTCAGGTTCAATGCGAAAGAGTGCAGAAATTTCTGCGCGGTTACTGCCTTCACGTATTTGGCTGCTATCTGCGCGTTCACCTAGGACCAAGCCAAGAGCGTCAAGCAGAATGGATTTACCTGCGCCAGTTTCGCCGGTGAGCACGGTAAAGCCGCTAGAGAAATCTAGCTCTAGCTGGTCAACAATGACAAAGTCACGAAGTGAGATGGTTTGAAGCATGTATTAGCGTAGCAAAAAGCTCGACATCAGAAAGTCGATGGGTATTCATTCCAATGCAATTTCTCACGCAAAGTTTTGTAGTCGCTGTGATTGCTGGGGTGTAAAAGGGCAATTGTTTTATCGGATTGACGTACTTCAATCTTGTCACCGCTTTGCAAGTTAGTTTGCGATTGCATATCAAAATTCACAATTACCTCGAGTCCATTAACCACTTCAATCACAGTGACGCTATCTTGTGGCAAGACGATTGGCCGATTAGAAAGCGAGTGTGGCGCAATGGGCACTAGCAAAATACCTGCAACATGGGGATGCAAAATAGGTCCACCAGCTGAAAGTGCGTAAGCCGTTGAGCCGGTAGGGGTTGAGACGATTAAACCATCGGATCTTTGGTTATACATAAATGAGCCGTTGACGTGAACTGCTAGTTCGACCATTCCAGAAATTCCAGAGCGGTTTACAACGACGTCATTGAGTGCTAACGCACGATTGATCTCTTTGCCGTCACGAAGAACTACGGCATCGAGCAAAGTGCGCGTATCGGCTTCGTATTCACCTGCAATAATTTTGGGAAGGGTGGCTTGAACGGACTGAATGGGGATATCGGTCATGTAACCAAGACGACCCATATTAATTCCGACTAGCGGCACATTACTGCCTGCGAGTTGACGACCAATGCCTAACATTGTTCCATCGCCACCCAGAACAACGACTAAATCGATTGCCCCAGCAAAATTCTCGGCAGTTTCGGTGGGGAAGTCTTTTAAGCCAACATGCTTTGCCGTGGCTGCCTCCAAAAATACCTCACACCCTAGCCCCTTAAGCAGTTTTGCCAGATCTTTGAGGTGTTCCTCGATCCCGTCTGCCTGGTATTTGCCGACAAGCGCGATCCGGCTAAATGCCTTCTTGGTGGAATTTGGGGATGGGCTTAACATATAACGATTAAACCATAGGCATAAAATCCCTTCCACCATGGATGAACGTTCCCGCGCACTACTAAAAACCCTCATCGAGCGCTATATCGAGGAGGGTCAGCCTATTGGCTCGCGTACGCTCTCTAGATTCTCGGGTTTAGACCTCTCTGCAGCCACTATCCGCAATGTGATGGCGGATTTAGAGGACATGGGGTTGGTCACCAGCCCCCATACTTCTGCTGGCCGCATCCCAACCCCAAGGGGCTATCGCCTCTTTGTGGATACGATGGTGACTGTCCGCCCATTGGAGGCGATGGCAGCTCGAGAGGTTGAAAAAGGCCTTTTGCCTGATTCGCCACAAAGGGTTCTCAACTCGGCAGCACAGATTTTGTCCAACCTAACCCACTTTGCAGGGGTGGTAATGACACCTAAGCGAGCTCAGGTTTTCAAACATATTGAGTTTTTGCGTTTGGGTGAAGGCAAGATATTGCTCATCATGGTTACACCAGAAGGCGATGTGCAAAATCGGATATTGCCTACAACCCAGGATTACACCCCCAGTCAACTCATTGAGGCGGGTAACTTTATTAACGCCCAATTTGCTGGCAAAAGCTTTGATCAAGTGCGCATGCATCTGAAATCCGATTTAGATAATTTGCGTGCAGATATCTCCGGCTTGATGGCTTTAGCTTTGCAAACGGGAGTAGCTGATTACGATATGGGTCGCGGTGACATGGTGCTCTCGGGCGAGCGACGATTGCTCAATGTCGGAGACTTAAGCTCTAACTTGGATAAGTTGCGCAAGATGTTCGATATGTTGGAGCAGAAATCAGTACTCATGCAATTACTTGATGTATCAAGTCATGCCGATGGTATTCAAATCTTTATTGGCGGTGAGAGTGACTTATTGCCTTATGAGGATCTTGCCGTCATTAGCGCCCCGTATAGCGTTGATGGTCAGGTGGTGGGGACGCTTGGCGTTATTGGGCCGACGCGGATGGCGTATGACCGAGTTATACCCATTGTGGATATAACCTCAAAATTATTATCAGGTGCTTTAAGTTCCTAACCCAAACCCTTATTTATTTATAACTCATTACTAGAGACAGAACATCTTGAATCAGAACCCGCATCTACGCGCTTCCAAAACTGCAGTCTTACTATTGAACTTGGGGACACCATCGGCTCCGACATCCAAAGCGGTGCGCGCTTATTTAAAAGAATTTCTCTCTGATCCACGTGTAGTAGAAATTCCTCGCATTATTTGGTGGTGCATTTTGAATGGCATTATTTTGCCCATTCGAAGCAGTGCTTCTGCAAAAAAATACGCCTCTATCTGGTTGCCAAAATTAGGTTCACCATTAATGCATTACTCACGCTTGCAAGCAAAAGAGTTGGGTGAGAAATTTGCGAATGAGGGCCATACAGTCTTAGTTGACTTGGCGATGCGGTATGGTGAGCCATCTACCCAGTCAGTCCTTGAGAGCCTGAAGGCGCAGGGCATGGAGCGTTTATTACTAATACCTTTATATCCCCAATACTCAGCTACTACAACAGCATCTAGCTTTGATGAAGTATTTCGTATCTTCAGCACTTGGCGCGATCAACCTGAGTTGCGTTTAGTTAAGCACTATCACGACAACCCTGCCTATATTTATGCATTAAGAGATCAGGTATTGTCGAGTTGGGATGTGGATGGGCGACCCGATTTTGCAAAAGGTGATCGCTTTGTGATGTCTTTTCATGGCTTGCCAAAACGCAATTTAATGAAGGGTGACCCCTATCACTGCGAGTGCTTGAAGACTGGTCGTTTACTCGGCGAATCTTTAGGCTTAGAGCCCGGTCAATATATTGTGACCTTTCAATCTCGCTTTGGTAAGGCCGAATGGTTAAAACCCTATACAGCCCCCACCATTGAAAAATTGGCTAAGGAAGGTTGCGAACGGATCGATATTTTCTGCCCAGGATTTCCGGCTGATTGCTTGGAAACACTGGAAGAGATTGCTATGGAAGCCCGTGAAATCTTTTTGGAACATGGCGGTAAAGACTATCGCTATATTCCTTGCTTAAACAGTAACCCCAAGTGGATTGAGGCTCTCAGCCAAATCGCCCACCATCATTTGCAGGGCTGGTCCTTAGGGGTGGAGTCTGATATTGAATTGGCGAAGCGCAATGAAAGGGCTGAGCTAGCCGAAAGAACGAAGTCTTGAAATCGAAACAATTGACCCCATATTACAAACTAATAGCCATCTTTATAGAAAAGTAAAATAGCGTCCATGACACAAGAAAATCAAAACCCGTCCCCAGAGCAAGAAAATGCTTCTGCAGATTCTCAGGTGAATGAAGCGGCAGCCGCTGATCCCACTGCTGTTAAAACACCAGAACAAGAGATTGATGAACTCAATCAAAAGATTGGCGAGTTACAAGATAATTTCTTGCGCGCAAAAGCAGAAGGGGAAAATATTCGCCGTCGTGCTGTTGAAGATATTGCCAAAGCGCATAAGTTTGCAATTGAAAGCTTTGCAGAGCATTTAGTGCCGGTTACGGATAGTCTCTATGCAGCATTGAGCACAGATGCCGGTGATGCCAAAGCCTTTAAAGAGGGCTTAGAAATTACTCTCAAGCAGTTGCTATCCGCCTTTGAGAAAGGTCGCATGACTGAAATTAACCCTACGATTGGGGATAAATTTGACCCTCACCACCACCAGGCAATCGCTTCAGTTCCTTCTGAGCAAGATTCCAACACCGTGGTGTCGGTGCTTCAGAGGGGCTATACCGTTGCCGACCGGGTTCTGAGACCAGCTTTGGTAACGGTTAGTGCCCCAAAGTAAGCTAAAAAGTAAGGGGAAAGCTCCAAAAAGGCATAAAAAAGGCAGATTTCTGCCTTTTTTGCTATTTATCCCCTTGAAATCCCCTTTTTAGACCCCATTTACTGGGTATCGAAATATTCATTAGTAAAACAAAGCAACTTAATTTTTTGGAGCAATTATGGGAAAGATTATCGGAATTGACTTAGGAACCACAAATTCATGTGTTTCAGTCGTTGAAAACAATGCACCTAAGGTCGTCGAGAATGCCGAAGGCGGTCGCACAACTCCATCCATCATCGCCTATGTTGAAGATGGTGAAGTATTGGTTGGTGCGCCTGCAAAGCGTCAGTCAGTAACAAATCCTAAAAACACCATCTACGCCGTGAAGCGTTTGATGGGCCGTAAATTTACTGATCCTGAAGTGCAAAAAGACATCGGCTTGATGCCTTATTCAATTATTGCTGCTGATAATGGTGATGCTTGGGTTGAAGCACGCGACAAGAAAATGGCGCCACAACAAGTGTCCGCTGAAATTTTGCGCAAAATGAAAAAAACCGCTGAAGACTATCTCGGCGAAGAAGTGACTGAAGCAGTGATTACTGTTCCTGCTTACTTCAATGACAGCCAACGTCAAGCTACTAAAGATGCTGGTCGTATCGCTGGCTTAGATGTCAAGCGCATCATTAATGAGCCAACAGCTGCTGCATTGGCATTCGGCTTAGACAAACAAGACAAAGTGGATCGCAAGATTGCTGTGTATGACTTGGGCGGCGGTACATTCGACGTATCCATTATTGAGATTGCTAACGTTGACGGTGAGAAGCAGTTTGAAGTGCTCTCTACCAACGGCGACACATTCCTGGGTGGCGAAGACTTTGACCAACGCATCATTGATTGGATCATTGCCGAGTTCAAGAAGGAACAAGGCGTTGACTTGAGTAAAGACGTTTTGGCATTGCAGCGTTTGAAAGACGCCGCAGAAAAAGCCAAGATCGAATTGTCATCTGCGCAACAAACCGAAATTAATTTGCCATATGTGACAGCTGACGCTAGCGGTCCTAAGCATTTGAACTTGAAGTTAACCCGTGCCAAATTAGAGTCTTTGGTTGAAGAGTTAATCAACCGTACAGCTGGCCCTTGCTTGACTGCGATTAAAGATGCTGGCGTGAACGTGGCTGACATTGACGACGTAATTTTGGTCGGTGGTCAAACTCGTATGCCTGCGGTTCAAGATAAAGTAAAAGAAATCTTTGGAAAAGAACCACGCAAAGACGTTAATCCAGATGAAGCGGTTGCTGTTGGTGCCGCAATTCAGGGTTCTGTGCTGTCTGGCGATCGTAAAGACGTATTGCTCTTGGACGTTACCCCATTGTCATTGGGTATCGAAACTCTTGGTGGTGTAATGACCAAGATGATTCCAAAGAACACAACGATTCCAACCAAGCATTCACAGGTTTATTCCACTGCTGAAGATAATCAGCCGGCCGTAACGATCAAGTGCTTCCAAGGTGAGCGTGAGATGGCCGCTGCAAACAAGTTGCTCGGTGAATTTAATCTTGAAGGTATTGCTCCAGCGCAACGTGGTATGCCACAAATTGAAGTGACCTTCGACATTGATGCCAACGGCATTTTGCATGTAACAGCAAAAGATAAAACCACTGGTAAAGAGAACAAGATCACGATCAAGGCAAACTCAGGCTTAACCGAAGAAGAAATTCAACGGATGGTTAAAGATGCTGAAGCCAACGCTGCTGAAGATAAAAAAGCGCTTGAGCTGGTCACTGCACGCAACACTGCGGATGCCTTAGCTCACTCCACCAAGAAGGCTCTTGAAGAGCATGGTGCTAGCTTAGAAGCTTCCGAAAAAGAGGCGATTGAAGCAGCCCTTAAAGACTTAGACGAAGCAATCAAAGGTAGTGATAAAGAAGCGATTGAAGCAAAAACAGAAGCTTTGGGTAAGGCAAGTCAGAAGCTAGGCGAAAAAGTCATGGCTGCTGAACAAGCTAAAGCTGGTGGCGCTGCTGCAGGTGCCGCTCCTGGTGGCGCAGCTCCTGGTACTGCTCCTGACGCAGATGTTGTGGATGCTGACTTTAAAGAGGTTGATGACAAGAAGTAATTCTGAAATCAGATATTCGTTAACGTAGTTTTGATGTACTTAAACAACAAGTCGGCCTCGTGCCGACTTGTGTCATTCAGGTTGTTGAGAGGAATAGGCCGTGCCTAAAAGTAAACGCGATTTTTATGAAGTACTTGGTGTAGCAAAAGGTGCCAGTGATGATGAGTTGAAAAAGGCTTATCGCAAGATGGCGATGAAACATCACCCAGATCGCAACCCCGATAGCAAAACGGCTGAAGCCCAATTTAAAGAAGTAAAAGAAGCCTACGAAACCCTAACAGACCCTAATAAGCGTGCTGCATACGATCAGTATGGACATGCTGGCGTTGACCCATCAATGGGTGGTGGTTTTGGTGGGGGTGGTTTTGGCGGCGGCGGATTTGCCGATGCCTTTGGCGACATCTTTGGCGACATCTTTGGTCAAGGCGGTGGCAGGCACGCTGGCCCCCAAGTCTACAAAGGTGCAGATTTACGTTACAACATGGATATCAGTCTTGAGCAGGCTGCCGAAGGGTATACAACTCAAATTCGTGTACCTAGCTGGAGTAATTGCAAGCCATGTCATGGTACTGGCGCTGAGCCTGGGTCAAAGGCTGAGACCTGCACGACTTGTGATGGTCATGGACAGGTGCGTGTGCAACAAGGCTTTTTCTCCATGCAACAAACATGCCCAAAATGCCGCGGCACTGGCGAGTACATTCCTAAGCCGTGTAAAACTTGCCATGGCAGTGGAAAACATAAAGAACAAAAAACACTGGAGATCAAAATACCGGCGGGCATCGATGATGGTATGCGTGTTCGTTCAGTTGGCAATGGCGAGCCTGGCATTAACGGCGGACCATCTGGCGATCTCTATGTAGAGGTGCGCGTACAGCCTCATAAAGTGTTTGAGCGTGATGGCAGCGATTTGCATGTACAAATGCCAATCTCATTTGCGACAGCTACTATCGGCGGCGAAATTGAAGTTCCAACTCTCTCCGGGCGCGTTGAGTTCCCAATTCCAGAGGGTACGCAGACTGGTAAGACGTTCCGCTTACGTCATAAAGGGATTAAAGGCTTACGCTCCACCTTGGTTGGCGATCTTTTTGTGCATGTTTTGGTGGAAACGCCGATTAAGCTGACGGATGAGCAAAAGAAATTGCTGCAAAAGTTTGATGACAGTCTAAAGTCAGGTGGCGACAAACACAGCCCCCAACAAAAGGGTTGGTTTGACGGCGTAAAGAGTTTCTTTAGCTAAAAATTAGCGGGACTTGGGCTGGCTAGCAATCAGCCAGCAAAACCATGTTCGGGTCCGGGGAATTTCCCGGACTTCACTTCGCGTACATAAGCCTTAATAGCTGCTTCAACAGAGTGGTGACCATCCATAAAGTTTTTGACAAACTTCGGTGGCTTACCAGGGCTAATGCCCAACATATCTTGTAAAACCAATACTTGACCAGAGCAATTTGGCCCAGCACCTATGCCAATGGTTGGAATGTGAAGTTCTGCTGTAATCTTTTCGCCTAGTGATGAAGGGATGGCTTCCAACACCACCATTTGAGCACCAGCTGCCTGGCATGAAAGCGCTTGCTCAAGCATGATGCTAGCGGCATCTTTGGATTTGCCTTGGACTTTGTAGCCGCCTAAGACATGAACGGATTGTGGTAGCAGGCCTAAGTGAGCGCAGACAGGAACGCTTCGCTCTACTAAGTGACTAATCACATCAACTTGCCATTCACCTCCGCCTTCGAGCTTCACCATATCCGCGCCAGCGCGCATCAAATGGGCGGCCGACTCTAAGGCTTGCACGGGATCGCCGTAGCTCGCAAATGGCAGGTCGGCGATGATAAATGCATGAGTATTGGCGCGGACGACACATTCGGTGTGATACGCCATTTGCTCTACGGTGACTGGTGTTGTGCTGGAATGTCCTTGAATCACGTTACCCAGTGAATCACCAATCAAAATAGTTTCAACTCCGCAGCGATTTAGAAGCGCTGACATAGTTGAATCATATGCCGTGAGCATAGATATCTTTTCGCCCTCAGCATGCATTGCGAGGAGCTTGGTAATTGTGATTGGCTTGTCGCCCTGTAAGTAACCCATGGCGAGAGTTTAATGAATTAATGAGCCGTTTGGCTATAAACGTTTTTTTCTCCGCAATTGCAGTTTCTGCAGGGGAGTTTCTCTATTCTTTGGTGGGCTACGTTAGGTAAATAGGCTTTGAGTTCACCCCAGTTGGGTAAAAAGAGATCAGGCGCTATTTCCAGGAGGGGTAGGAGTACAAAAGAGCGCTCAATGATTTTGGGGTGCGGAAGCATTAACTCTGTTTCATTTTGAGTGACCCCTTCAAAAGAAAGGATGTCGAGGTCGAGTGTCCGAGGAGCGTTTGCATATGGTCGTTCACGACCAAATTCTTGTTCGATAGCCTGGCAAACGTACAAAAGACCATATGGGCTTAACTCGGTTTCAACTTCAATGACGGCATTAATGTAATCGCCGCCCGTAGCCTCAACAGGAGCGCTTTGGTAAAAACAGCTTTTTGCCAAAATTTGTAGTTCAGACCGCAATGCCAAGCAAACAATGGCATCAGTAATAAGCTGACGCGTGTCGCCGATATTGCCACCAAATCCAATATATACCCGTGCCATAAATTTCCAAACTAGAGATGAAACTACTTTACTGAATTTTCTCTAAGTCTGCTTAGCTTGCCGCACTCTCTGGGGGCACTGCTGATTTTGGCTTTCTACGGCGCCGTCTTTTGGCAGGGCTTGGGCTGTTGCCGGATTCATTTTTGGCGCTAACCATTAGCTCGTCTTGTCTTGCGGGGTCTGCTGCAATAAAGTCTGTCCACCATTGGCCAATCTCTGGATTTAGCTCTCCAGTTTCACAGCGTAGCAACATGAAGTCATAACCCGCTCTAAAACGAGGGGATTCGATCAAGCGAAAGGGAAAACGACCTACGCGTCTCTCAAAGCGGGGCTGCATTGACCAAATCTCGCGCATATCGCTTTCAAAGCGACGTTGAATGGTCATGCCACTACTTTGCGTTGCAATCGTGTCATCCATCGCATCTTGCAAAGCGGGAATATTAGCCATTCCTTTGGCAGAATTGGCTTTCCAATTCTTCAGTAAGTCAGGCCAAAGTAGGGTGGCAAATAAAAATCCAGCAGAAACACTTTTGCCAGATTGGATGCGATCATCAGTATTGGCTAAAGCAAGTTTTACAAAGTTGTTAGCCCCCTTAGACTCTTCACCCTTATCCAGGATGTGATCTAGTAGCGGGAGTAGACCGTGGTGCAGACCGGCATCTTTTAGTCCCTGGATTGCTGACCAGGAGTAGCCTGACATTAAGAGCTTTAGGATTTCATCAAAAAGTCTGGCTGAAGGCACATCATTTAAGAGTGTGCCCAACTTTGCAATGGGTGCACGTGTAGCACTGTCTAGTTCAAAGCCAGTTTTGGCTGCAAAGCGAACTGCCCTAAGCATGCGAACGGGATCTTCGCGATAGCGCTTTGCCGGATCACCAATCATGCGTAAGGTCTTCTTTTGCATATCAGCCATTCCACCGTGATAGTCAAGAACGGTTTCGGAAGAAGGGTCGTAATACATCGCATTGATTGTGAAATCACGCCTTGCAGCATCCTCGCCTTGAGAGCCCCAGACGTTATCTCGTAGGATCCGGCCACTCTCAGCCACATGATCTCCGGCATTATCCAATAGGGCTCTAAAGGTCGATACCTCAATGATTTCAGGGTGACCTTTACCAAAAAAGGTGACATGCACAATCTGAAAGCGGCGACCAATTAGGCGCGCTTTACGAAAAAGTCTTTGTACTTGATCTGGCGTTGCATTGGTTGCAACGTCAAAATCTTTTGGGCTGATGCCTAGGGCAAGATCTCTAACTGCGCCCCCAACAATAAATGCCTCATAGCCAGCTTGCTGCAATGTATGTGTCACCTTTACTGCGTTCTTCGAGAGCAAGTGAGGATCAATACGATGTGCTTTTTTTGGAATACGTTTTGGAGCGCCAGTGTTATTGGCCTGAGTGTGCTTGACCATGGGGTCGCGCCGCAAAATACGTTTAATAAATTTAGTGATCATGCAAACAATTCAAGAATGGGCCAGTTACGCTGCTTGGCTTCGTTGCGAAGGCGATCATCTGGATTGGTGGCAACAGGATGACTTACTTTTTCGAGTAAAGGAAGATCGTTCATCGAGTCAGAATAGAAATAGCTATGAGACAAAGTATCTAAAGACAACTGTTGAGATGAAAGCCAGTCATGCAAATTCTGAATCTTGCCTTCGCGAAAATTCGGAATACCTTTGACTTGGCCGGTATAGTTAGCTAAGGGTTCGTTATTTGCGGTAGCAGGTTCTGTAGCAATTAGATGCTCAATGCCAAAACCCTCAACAATGGGGCGCGTAACAAAACTGTTGGTAGCGGTAATGACGCAGCAAAGATCTCCAGCATCCTGGTGACGCTTTACAAGATCAATCGACTTTTGTCGGATCTGACCGTTAATCACTTCTTTCATAAATGCGTCATGCCATTCTTTCAATTGCGCGCGAGAATGCTCTGAAAGTGGTTTTAAGGCAAAGCGTAAAAATTCATGAATATCGAGCTTGCCATCTTTGTAGTCTTGATAAAAGCGTTCGTTTTGTCGTGCGTAGTATTCGCTACCCACAACTCCAATGCGAGCCAAAAATTGACCCCATTCGTAATCGCTATCGCAGGGCAAAAGAGTGTGGTCTAAATCGAAAAGGGCTAACTGAGTCACGAATGAAATATTTAATAAATTATTTAGGCTGCAAAAGCTCTCGTACAAGAGGCAAAGTGACAGCACGTTTTGTTTCAAGTGAGTAGGCATCCAATGCATCAATCAAAGCCATTAAGCTGGGCATATCTCGGTAAAACCGGCTTAATAACCACGGCAACACATCGGGAGATAAAACAAGACCCCGTGCTTTGGCCGCTTCCTCTAATGCCTGTATTTTCTCATCATCGTCCAAAAGTTGTGTCTGAAAGATCAGACCCCAGCCCAGACGGGTTCGTAGATCTTCCCGAAGCTTCAAATTGGCCGGGGAAGCCTTGCCGGCCATAAAAATATGAATCGCCTTGCTAGCCTGAACCACATTGAGGATACGAAAAAGCGACCCAACGAGACGATCGTCTAAACGATCAACATCATCTACGGTAATCACTGACGGGGTAGTGCTTTCGGAGATTGTGCCCATCTTCTCTTCAAGGCGAACCCAGGAGGTGGGCTCGAATGGGGTGAGGGCGATATGTTCTAAACCAGCGTAATCAGCTGCATTTCCAACGGCATTTATTAAATGAGATCGTCCAGAGCCTTCTGGTCCCCACCAATAAATCCAACGTTGATTTAAGGGGTTCTCAGAGCTTTGAGCATCACCTCTTTTCCAAGAACGTTCAATATCTTGTAGCGCAGAAATTAAAGCAAGATCTTTTCCAGGAAGATAGTTTTCTAAACTCGCTTTAGGCGAATGACTGATATCAAGCGCAAATTGTTTTGGAAGTGAGGGTGTATTCATTACTACCAGATTTACTTTTGATACCAAGCGCTTTGCGTATAAATAGACCATAAGTACTGGACTAAGACTAAGCTGACCGCACTAATTGGCAGGGCGAGCAATACGCCAAAGAAGCCAAAGAGTTTGCCAAAGAAAAGCAACGCAAACAAGACGGCAACAGGATGCAGGCCAATGCGCTCACCAACTAGGCGCGGCGTCAAGAAGAAGCCTTCTAGGAATTGCCCAATTCCATAGATGACTAGTACACCGATGATTTGTGAGCCTGGACCAAATTGAAGAAGGGCCGAGACTATAGCAAGCGTGAATCCCAGTGTAATGCCGATATAAGGAATCACAATCATTAAGGCGGTAAAAATACCCAAAGCAACCGCACCTTTGATACCAATCAAACTCAAGCTAATGCTATAGAAAGCAGACATGATGGAAACAACAATCACCATGCCATTGAGGTACTGAGAGAGTAGACCATCCGTGTGCATTGCAAGATGGTGAACAGTTTCTTGGGCACGCTTAGGCACTAAATTTTTAATGTACTGAAAAAACTGATTCCAATCGATCAGTAAATAAAACATCACAAATAGAATTAATACACAATTTACAAAGCCAGTGATAACCGAGCTGCCCGACATGAGTACCGTGTCTATCGTGGTACTCATCAGTGAGTCAGCATTGTCACTAATATGCTCTGAAATTTTTTGCGAGGCTGTATTTTTTAAAGTACCCCAATCAACATCAATATGAAATTCAGCTAATTTAGGTCCCAGCCATGCCTGGGTATTTGAGATCCATCCTGGGAGCTGGGCTTTGATTAGGGGAATTTCTGTTTTAAGAAGGCCAACAAATAGGCTCACAATGGCAATTACGACTGCCAGACCTAGAACAACGGTGAGAGCTGCAGCCAAAGATGCGGGTAAGCGCCTTCTTTCCAGCCATAGAAAAGCAGGCCGCAGGATGTAGGCCAGTATGAATGCAGCCAGAAAAGGGGTAAAAATTTCAGCCATTACAAGTAATCCTCTAGAATTCAATGATTCTACTGATCTACTCGCATTTTTTACTAATATTCCAGCGCTCACATGACTTCATCTACTAATTCTTCCTCAAAAGGCCTTTCCTACCGTGATGCTGGCGTCGATATTGATGCTGGGGACGATTTGGTTGACCGCATTAAGCCGCTGGCCAAGAAAACCATGCGAGAGGGCGTTTTAGCCGGAATTGGTGGCTTTGGAGCCCTTTTTGAGGTGCCCAAGCGCTACAAAGAGCCAGTTTTGGTTGCTGGCACAGATGGTGTCGGTACCAAGCTAAGGCTGGCATTCGAGTGGAATCGTCATGAAACCATCGGTCAAGACTTGGTGGCGATGAGTGTGAATGACATCCTGGTTCAGGGTGCTGAGCCCCTTTTCTTTTTAGATTACTTTGCTTGCGGCAAGTTGACTGTAGATACTGCGGCGACTGTTGTCGGCGGTATTGCCATGGGTTGCGAACTATCTGGTTGCGCATTAATCGGCGGTGAGACCGCAGAAATGCCGGGCATGTACCCACCAGGCGAATATGACTTAGCGGGATTTGCCGTGGGAGCGGTTGAGAAATCCAAAATCATTACCGGCGCAACAATTGTTTCGGGTGATGCAGTATTGGCAATTGGTTCCAGTGGCGCGCATTCGAATGGTTACTCATTGGTGCGTAAGATTATTGAACGTGCCGGTGCTAAGCCAAGCGATGATTTGGGTGGTCGCTCATTAGGCGATGTAGTGATGGCTCCGACAGAAATTTATGTGAAGCCTCTGCTGAAATTAATTTCTGAAATCAATGTAAAAGGAATGGCGCATATTACTGGCGGCGGCCTAGTGGATAACGTTCCGCGCGTCCTCCCAGAAAATACTCAAGCAGTGCTGCATCGCGATAGCTGGCAAATGCCGGAGCTCTTCCGTTGGTTGCAAATGAAGGGTGGCGTTGCTGATGCAGAGATGGTTCGCGTATTTAACTGCGGTATCGGTATGGTGGTGATTGTTGCGCCTGACCAAGTAGATGCAGCAATCAAGTCATTAACTTCTCAGGGCCTCAAGGCATGGACTGTTGGTGAAGTCGTTGAGCGTCCGAAAGACGCACCACAGACTATCGTTATTTAAGCTGCCAGCCTACTTACCTGATTAAATTCTTCTTGCAGTAATCCAAGGCCGCCTTCAGCTCTTCGGGGTTGAAGGGGTCAAATATTTTTCTTCCCTCAATTGCACGCAGCCATGTGAGCTGCCGCTTGCCAAGTTGTCTAGTGGCAGCCAATGCTTTGTAGCGCATCTCTTCAGCATCAATTTCCCCATTGAGAAATTCCCAGGCTTGGCGATAGCCTACCGAACGAATGGCTGGAAGATCTGCGTGTAATCCAGTATTCGTACGAAGCGCTTTGACTTCATCCATAAATCCTGCGGCAAGCATTTCATCAAAGCGTTTTTCTAAGTTCAGATGCAAGCGTTTGCGATCACTTGGCTCTAGCGAAACTAACTTGATCCATGATGGAATCGCTGAACCTTCTCTGCCATCTTCACTGGGTGAGTCGGCCAATAATATGGACATCGGCTTGCCAGTAATTTCATAAACCTCTAGAGCGCGTTGCACTCTTTGGGAGTCATTTGGTTTTAGGCGAGCCGCAGTTTCAGGATCAATCTTGGCAAGCTTGTCGTGCATTGCTGGCCAGCCAATGGCTTTACCTTCTTCATCCAAACGAGCGCGAATTTCTGGATTTGCTGGAGGAAGTGATGAGAGGCCATACGCCCACGCACGCCAATACAACATGGTGCCGCCAACAACAACCGGAATATTTCCCCGCGCACGAATCTCCGTACAAAGACGCTTTGCATCATTAGCAAAACGTGCCGCTGAATACACTTCAGTGGGGTCGATGATGTCAATCAGATGGTGAATAACCGCAGCTTGTTCTGCCTTAGTTGGTTTGGCGCTGCCAATATCCAAGCCGCGATAGACCAATGCAGAGTCCATGCTAATGAGTTCAAGTGTTTGACCAATTGATTTTGCATACTCAGCCAAGGACATGGCGAGATGGGTTTTGCCTGCGCCAGTAGGTCCAACAATACAAAGCGTTGAGACTTCATCTGGAGCATGCATAGGCTGAATGTAGGGTTCAGTTGGCATACCTGATTATAAGAGCCTGTTAATATCCGCAACAACCCATAAGTTAGAGAGCGAGTCGATGGATACCCTTTTGCAAATTAGTGATTTATTGCTACATATTGATAAACATTTAGATGTGGTGATTCAGCAATATGGCCCTTGGGCCTATGGCCTCCTATTTGCCATTGTTTTTGCAGAAACCGGCTTAGTGGTTGCACCCTTCTTGCCAGGTGATTCGCTCTTATTTATCGCGGGCGCCTATTGCGCTAGCGAGCATTTCAATATCTGGACCTTGTGCATTGGTTTATTAGTTGCTGCGGTCGCAGGCAATACCGTGAATTATTTTATTGGTCGCTGGATTGGCAAACGCGTCTTTAGTAGTCAATCGCGCTGGATTGATCAGGGCGCCCTATTAAAGACCCACGCATTTTATGAAAAGCATGGCGGCAAGACCATCATCCTCGCGCGCTTCTTGCCGATATTTCGCACTTTTGCTCCTTTCATTGCTGGTGTGTCCGAGATGAACTTCTCACGCTTTCAGTTATTCAATATCACTGGCGCAGCCTTGTGGATCTTTGGCTTAGTCATAGCAGGATATTTCTTCGGCAATATCCCCATCATTCGCCAGAATCTCAATGTGATTGTGCTGGTTGGAGTTGGTGCTGCTGCCGTGCCAGTTTTATTCGCAGCTGCCTACAAAATTTTTCAGCGCAAGAAAAAATAACAAACTAAATATCTAAACAACTGAAGTCAAAGCAATTTGACTTCAGTGCAGCTTGGTTTGGCTTTCGAGGGTGGCTATATGCTCGCGAATATCGCTAGCATCTTCAGCCTCTGGCATTTCGCTTAGGTAGCGATGCATATCCGCTAAAGCTGGGCGTAAATATTCTAGCTGCGCAAAGATTAATCCTCGATCTCTAATCTCCTCAACGGAGTCTGGTAGAAGAATCACCAGGCGCTCTTGAATGCCCAATAAACGCTCCCAGCGCTCATGTTCTGAGTAAATCATTTTGAGGTTTCTCAGAAAGCGCGACAGAATCTCTCTTGAGCTAGAAGCCCTCAGAAAGAGATTGAGAGGCAAGCTGAGTTCGCCGCGATAACCCTTGGCATCTAAGTAAGGGTCGAGCATTTCTTGAAGCTGATTCTTGGAGAGTGATTCTCCGGTGAGCGGGTCCATGATTACTTCACCTTGTTGCAAAGAGATGCGCATCATGAAGTGATTTGGAAATGAAACGCCCCGAATCTTGAGTCCAATTTGATTTCCGAGCTCCATCATCAGGATCGCTAATGAAATTGGGATACCCCTGCGATTCTCAAGAACGTAATGCAGGTACGAATTTTCAGGCGCATAAAAATCATTTGGGTTTGGGCCAAAGCCCAACTCGGTATAAAAGAAATGCTTGAGAATTTGTAAGCGCTGAACTGGCGAAGTATCTGGGGTGATGCGCGACTTTAATTGGTTTCCCAGTTGATCAAGCTTATCCAGTACACCCTGAACGTCTAGATCGGGATAGGCATGTTGTGCGACAGCGATCGCTCCCTCGGTTAAGGGGAAGTGTTCATCTTCGGCAACTAGGGAGGTGAAATAGTCGAGTTGTTGTGTTGGCATACAAGCTATTTTGCATGACGCAAGAATTTTTGCCAGCGAATTCCAACTAAAGCGAGGGACGCAAAGTAAACAATGGCGGCAATACCAAGCCACAAGGCAAGTAAACCAATACGAAGCCATGGTTCGGCTTGAAGTTCAATCCAATTATGCGCACCGGCAGCATAAAAAAGCACTGCTGCAAAGGGAATGAGCGCCAGAAATAATTGACCTAGATACTTGGCCCAAGCGGAGCTAGGTAGGGCGCCGCGTCGATGAAGGCCAACCCATAAGAGGGTGGCATTCAGGCATGCGCCCGTGCCCACTGATAGAGCAAGCCCAGCATGTCCAAGCCAAGGTACAAAGACTAGGTTGGCTAACTGAGTAGCTACTAATACGAGCAATCCAATTTTGACCGGGGTGCGGATATCTTGACGAGAATAAAAGCCAGGAGCCAAAATTTTCACAAGAATCAAACCGATGAGTCCAACTCCATAGGCAGCCAATGCGCGTTGTGTCATCACGACATCCAGCGCATTAAATTTGCCGTAGTGATACAAGACAGCCGCCAGCGGCTCCCCAAAGATAAATAGAGCAAGCGCGCATGGCGCTGCTAGTAAAAATGTTAGCTGCAATCCCCAAAGCAGTAGTTCACCGGCGTGCACTAAATCATTTTTGGCGTTGGCTTTACTTAAGCTGGGTAAAAGCACGGTACCCAGGGCCACACCAAGGAGGGCAGTAGGAAATTCCATTAAGCGATCCGCATAAGACAGCCAGGAAACACTTCCTGCTTGCAGTCGTGAAGCAATATTCGTATTAATGATGAGGGAGATTTGTGCAACTGAAACCGCAAATACCGCCGGCCCCATCAAACGCAACACTCGTCTTGCGTCCGGATTGGCGGCGGCCGCTTTAATGGCACCCGGCAGCAAACCGATACGAGGCAATAAGCCAATTCGAGACAGAGCGGGAATTTGTATGGCTAGTTGCAAAACACCGCCAATGAGAACGCCAATGCTCAGGGCATAAATGGGCTGATCAAGATGGGGCGCTAAAAATATTGCACTCCCGATTAATGCCAGATTGAGGAGAACCGGGGTAAAGGCAGGAATAGCAAAACGCTGGAATGTGTTCAAAATACCAGCCGAAAGCGAAACCAGTGATATCAGGCCGATATACGGGAACATAATTCGGGTCATTACAACGCTGGCGTCATATGCTGGGCCACCTTTAAAGCCTGTGGCGATGATCAAAATGAGGGCTGGGGCGCCGATCACGCCCACCAATACCGTGAGCAGCAAAGCCCAAAATAAGAGGGTAGAGACCGCATTTACGAGGATTTGGGCCTGTTTTTGATCCCCGTTGCTGGAGATTTCTCCCAAAATGGGCACAAAAGCTTGGGAAAAGGCTCCTTCGGCAAAGAGTCGACGCAGTAAATTCGGTAGCCTAAAAGCCACATTAAAGGCGTCTGTCCACTCGGAGGCCCCAAAACTACGGGCAATCAGGGTCTCCCGGAGCAGGCCCGTAATACGGGACAGCATGGTTAGGGAGCTAACCTTGGCAGCGGCAGAAAGCAGGTTCATGAGCCGATTTTCACCTATTTATCGGTCGGCTGGGCTTTTTTGCCCCTTTAAGGTAAAATCTTGGGTTTTGGCGAGCTTGCTTCTGTATCTGGCAAGTCCGCAAGATTTTTAACTAATCGCATTTTGCAATTTATAGAGGCAAGGTTTAAAGATGGCCAATACAGCACAAGCGCGCAAGCGTGCACGCCAAGCAGTAAAACAAAACGAACATAACTCCAGTTTGCGTTCTAAGCTCCGCACTTCCATTAAGGCGGTTCGTAAAGCAATTGAAACTGGTGACAAAGCTGCTGCTGCGAAAGTTTTCGCTGCAACGCAAGCAACAATCGACAAGATTGCTGACAAAAAGATTGCTCACAAAAATACTGCATCTCGTCAGAAGTCACGTTTGTCTGCAGCTATTAAGGCGATGGCAGCGTAATATAGTTTTAGTTTTAGGCTGGTCGAAGTAGTTTCGACCTAAGCCCGCTCCTCATCAGAGCGGGTTTTTGTTTTTAAGGCTGGGATGGGGCTGTTGGGTTGAACTCACATGCCTCTTCAATCGGTAGGCTGTTGTCTTTGGCAAAGTTCATGACAAAGTCTAGCGCTCTGGGATCTAGGTCCCGTAGCCTGGTATCAATAACAACGCATTTCACTTTTGCAATAAGCACTGGTCTGACATAGGGCGAATAAGTGAAGCGAGGGTCCCCGGAATCACCGGGAGGGCGAAAAGTAGCCATTACCCCGCACAGACGCTCCGCCCAATCGCTGGGCCGAAATGGTTTGCCAGAAGTGGTAATGCCTTGAATGAAAAGCTTTTTGTGGTTCAAGTTCGCGTAATGATGGTTGTGAAAAATAGTATTACTAAGCCCTCTAGCTTAACAGCCTGAGTTGGCCGTAAGATGACTTTAGGATCTATTTTCGTGCAGCCGAAAGTATGAAGAAAAAAATGCAAGCCAAAACTTTAGTAGAAAGCTCAACTATGACATCGCTGGCAAAGCCTCAAGTGCCCGGTAAGGTAAAGCACTACCTGCAGTTTTCTGACCTGACTCGTGAAGAGTATGACTATTTGCTTCAGCGTTCAGCTTGGCTCAAGGCTAAGTTCAAGAGCTATGAAACTTGGCACCCTTTGCATGACCGAACTTTGGCGATGATTTTTGAGAAACACTCCACACGTACCCGTCTTTCTTTCGAGGCCGGCATCCATCAGCTTGGCGGCCATGCGGTATACCTAAACACTCGAGATACTCAGTTAGGTCGTGGTGAGCCTGTAGAGGACGCCGCTCAGGTGATTTCAAGGATGACGGACATCATCATGATTCGTACCTTTGGCCAGGACATCATTGAGCGTTTTGCGTCTAATTCACGCGTACCAGTCATTAATGGCCTGACAAATGAATTTCATCCATGCCAAGTCTTGGCTGATATCTTTACTTTTGTAGAGGCTCGTGGCCCGATCCAGGGAAAGACAGTAGCTTGGGTAGGTGATGCTAATAATATGGCCTATACCTGGCTTCAGGCTGCTGAATGTTTAGATTTTCAGTTGCGCTTCTCAGCGCCAGAGGGCTATCAATTGGATGCTGCACGTCTGACACCCAATTCTGCAAAACACTTGACGATTTGCGCTGACCCGAAGGATGCATGCAGAGGTGCTGACCTGGTTTCTACTGATGTTTGGACCAGCATGGGTTATGAGGATGAAAATACTTCCCGTATGAACGCCTTCCAGGATTGGATGGTTGATGAAGAATTGATGTCCTTAGCTAAGCCAGATGTCTTGTTCATGCATTGTTTGCCAGCGCATCGTGGCGAAGAAGTTTCGGCTGGCGTAATTGATGGTCCGCAAAGCATTGTTTGGGAAGAGGCGGAAAATCGTTTACATGTTCAAAAGGCTTTAATGGAGTATTTGCTCTGTGGGCGCTTGGATTAATTTTTTGTAAATTTGTCTTGGTAAGTTTCTAGTTAATTTTTGATTGAAAAAGAAAACATGTCTGATATTAAAAAAGCAGTCTTAGCGTATTCCGGTGGTCTTGATACAAGCGTGATCTTGAAATGGCTTCAAGATACTTATGGCTGCGAGATCGTGACTTTTACCGCCGATCTAGGTCAGGGAGAAGAGCTTGAGCCGGCACGTGCCAAGGCTTTGCAATTTGGCATCAAACCAGAAAATATTTTTATCGATGATTTGCGCGAAGAGTTTGTGCGTGACTTTGTATTCCCCATGTTCCGCGCTAATACGATTTACGAAGGCGAATATTTATTGGGCACATCGATTGCTCGCCCATTAATTGCTAAGCGTCAAATTGAAATTGCCCGCTTAACTGGTGCTGACTCTGTGTCGCACGGCGCCACCGGCAAAGGTAACGACCAAGTTCGCTTTGAGTTGGGATACTACGCTTTAGAGCCAGGAATTAAAGTCATTGCTCCTTGGCGTGAATGGGATCTGCTCTCACGTGAGAAGTTGATGGCTTACGCAGAAAAGCATGGCATTCCGGTTGAGATGAAACATAAGCAAGGCGGTTCACCTTACTCAATGGATGCCAATCTCTTGCATATCAGTTATGAGGGCCGTCATTTAGAGAACCCAAATGCTGAAGCAGAAGAGTCAATGTGGCGTTGGACGGTTTCCCCAGAGAAAGCTCCAGATGCCCCAGAAATTATTGAGATCGAATTTAAAGCGGGCGACCCAGTGGCAATTGATGGCAAAGCCTATAAGCCACATGAGTTATTGGCTGAATTAAATCGTATTGGTGGTAAACATGGCATCGGTCGCCTTGACCTCGTGGAAAACCGCTTTGTAGGCATGAAGAGTCGCGGTTGCTATGAAACCCCTGGCGGCACAATCCTGCTGAAAGCGCATCGCGGCATCGAGAGCATTACATTGGATCGCGAAGTGGCTCACTTGAAGGATGATTTGATGCCACGCTATGCAAGTTTGATATACAACGGCTTGTGGTGGGCACCAGAGCGCGTAGCTCTGCAAACTTTGATTGATCACACACAACAGGCTGTAAACGGGGTTGTTCGTTTGAAGCTCTATAAGGGTTCTGTCTCGGTGATTTCACGCGATTCAGCAAATACCTTGTTTGATCAAAATATCGCAACTTTTGATGATGACGGCGGCGCATATAACCAAGCAGATGCTGGCGGCTTTATTAAGCTCAATGCCTTACGTATGCGCATTGCTGAAACCGCAAGACGTAAGCGTGCTCAGAAATAAATAGAAGTAAAAAACAAACAATAAATTAGAACCAAATAGATTAGAAAGAATCAGCATGCAATTTGATCAAGTTTCCGTAGGTAAGAAAGCCAATGTCTTTTTTGATGGCAAGTGTGTTTCTCACACCGTGACATTGCCTAATGGTGTTCGCAAGTCGGTTGGCGTTGTATTGCCCAGCACCTTGCGTTTTGATTTAAGCACTAAAGAGATCATGGAAGTAGTTGATGGCAACGCTTTTGTCAGCATCAACGGCGCCCCTGAGCAAGAATTTAAGGCCGGTCAAAGCTGGGAAGTAGAAAAGGGCGGTTACTTCATTATTCGCGCTGAGCAACCGGTGCACTACGTTTGCCACTTTGAGTAACTAGAAGATGTTTCGAATAAAGCCACCTGAGGGTGGTTTTTTTGTGTCCTAAATATGCAAGAATTCATAAATGAAGCTAGTTCACATTATTGTTGCTATTGGGGTGCTCACATCCCCCATTGCTTACTCGCAGGTTTTCGATGTTCAATACAAGGATGATGCCCCCACCAGAACTTTGCTGAGTCCAGTTAAAAATGCCAAAGCAGTTGTCTTGTTATTTCCCGGTGGCGGCGGGGTTCTAAATTTGCGGGACGATGGTTCAACCACCAACTTTCATACCTTTGTTAGGTCTAAAGATCTCTGGGCTCAATATGGAATAGATTCTGTCTTGGTCGACACGCCATACGACTTAGGGGCAGGCATGCGTAATTCTCGTTCCATCCGAGACCATCAGCAAAGAATTTTGAATGTCGTAAGTTATTACAGAGACAAGCTCAGCTTACCAGTGTGGATTTTTGGTCACAGCATGGGTACGGTCAGCGTTACTGAATTTGTTAACGGCGGAAAAGAAAAAGAAAAACTAATAGCCGGAGTTATTGTTGCCGGAACCTATAGATCCGCAATGGTAGATTCAGATGTCAAAGTACCGGTACTAGCTATTCATCATGTGGATGATGGTTGTGCCTCCACACCATTTGTCACTTCTGAGCGAATCATCGAAAGTCGACCGAAGCAAGCTGTATCTCAATTTATTCAAATAGACGGCGGCATCAGTGAGGGGGATGTTTGTGGCTCAAAGGCTTATCACGGCTTTAATCAAAAAGAACCTGAGTTTGTAAAAGCAGCTGCCCAGTTCATATTAAAAAACTAGAGAAGAGTGCTACCTTTTGGGTAAGCCGCTAATCACGCTGCCTGGTACGAGTACTCGTTCAGAGAACCACTGCTTGTTCATCTCAAGCGCATAACGTACAGCCGCTTTAGGGCAGTGGTTATTAGTGGTTTCAGCCTGCATCTCTTCAATATTCACAATCTTGCCATCATCTGCAATGAACGCAATCGATAGTGGAATTTTGGTGTTGTTCATCCAGAAACAATGACCAGCTTTTTGTTCAAAAATAAATAGCATGCCTGAGTTGGTTGGCATGCTGGTGCGATTCATGAGGCCGACCTCTCTGGCCTTTGGGGTATCGGCCAGTTCAGCCTGAATACGGTAGATCCCTGCTTTCAATTCAATAGTGGGTAGGCCAACATTGACCTGTGCCAGTACAAAGCTTGAGCTAGCAAAAAGAATGGCCGCAAATAGAATGCGTAGGAGATTTTGATGGGTATGCATGCTTAACATTCTAAGTGAGGTAAATTGCAGGCGAAAAAAAACCCAGGAACGAATCCTGGGTTTTTAATAATGATCTAAGGACTATTAAGCCGCTTGGATATTAGTAGCTTGCTTGCCTTTAGGGCCTTGGGTAATGTCAAACGTTACCTTTTGGTTTTCCTTAAGGGTTTTGAACCCAGGCATAGTAATTGCGCTGAAATGCGCGAACAACTCTTCTTCACCATCATCAGGTTTGATAAAGCCAAAACCTTTTGCATCATTGAACCACTTAACAATTCCGGTCGCCATGCGAACTCCATTACATAAACTTAAAACAACCGTGATGAGGGTAAATACTTTTTAATCAGTCTCAATCCACAACACGCCTAAATAGAACCTCTCTTGAAGCCTACCCCCTGATTGTTTGCCCTTTTTCGAGGGGTGTCAAGGAGTTATATGCACCTACCCCCCATTAAATACCCCTTTTTTTATAGAAAAATGCCCCAATATAGGTTTAAGAGGGGTTTTTGCGTGGTTTTCGCAACAAGACCCTAGTAAATTAAGGTTTGGATATCTGTGTTTAGAATGTTTCTCATGAGTCGCGCACCAAAAAATCCCACTACTGGCAACCCCGGCAATCCATATGCTGAGGACACTATTCTTCTCGAAAAACAGGTCGAGCAAGTTAAGGCGCCATCGATGTATAAAGTTTTACTATTGAATGACGATTACACACCCATGGAATTTGTGGTGATGGTAATTCAGGAGTATTTTAATAAAGATCACGAAACAGCTACACGCATCATGTTACAAGTACATTTAGTTGGCAAAGGCGTTTGTGGAATATTTACCCGCGATGTTGCTGCTACGAAAGTGCATCAAGTTATTGAACTCTCCCGTGAAGCGGGTCACCCACTACAGTGCACTATGGAGGAAGCATGATTGCCCAAGAATTAGAAGTGAGTTTGCATATGGCGTTTGTTGACGCAAGGGCATCGCGACATGAGTTCATCACAGTCGAGCATTTGCTCGCAGCCTTACTGGATAACGCTACTGCGGTAGAGGTCCTAAAGGCTTGCGCAGTCAATATTGCAGAGCTACGCGCTCAACTCAAAAACTTTATTAACGACAACACACCTGTAGTGCCAGGTAATGATGAGGTTGATACGCAACCTACGCTAGGATTTCAGCGAGTCATACAGCGCGCCATCATGCATGTGCAGTCAACATCGAATGGCAAGAAAGAGGTGACTGGTGCAAATGTATTGGTAGCCATCTTTGGTGAAAAAGATTCTCATGCGGTGTATTTCTTACAACAACAGGGCGTTACACGTTTAGACGTGGTGAACTTCATTAGCCATGGTGTACGTAAGGATCAGTCCGAGCATGTGAAACCCGTTGAGCCTTCCCAGGAGACTGAGGAATCTAGCTCTTCCGGCAAAGAAAGTCCTCTTGAGCAATATACGCAAAACCTGAATGTGTTGGCCCGTCAAGGCAAGATTGATCCCTTGATCGGTCGTGAGAGTGAGGTAGAGCGGGTGATTCAGGTGCTCTGCCGTCGTCGCAAGAACAACCCTTTATTGGTGGGTGAGGCTGGTGTAGGTAAGACAGCTATTGCTGAGGGCTTGGCCTGGAGAATCGTTAAAGGTGATGTGCCTGATATCTTGGCTAATGCCACTGTTTACTCTTTAGATATGGGCGCTCTTTTAGCGGGTACCAAATACCGCGGAGATTTTGAGCAGCGCTTGAAAAGTGTTCTGAAGTCTTTAAAGGACCATGCTCATGGTGTTTTGTTCATCGATGAAATTCACACGCTGATTGGTGCTGGCGCAGCTTCTGGTGGAACATTAGATGCAAGCAACTTATTGAAGCCTGCACTGTCTAATGGTCAACTCAAGTGTATTGGCGCAACTACCTTTACCGAATATCGTGGAATTTTTGAAAAGGATGCAGCTTTATCGCGTCGCTTCCAGAAGGTAGATGTGGTAGAGCCAACAGTAGACCAAACAGTGCAAATTCTGCGTGGCTTGAAATCACGTTTCGAAGAGCACCATAGCGTGAAGTATGCGGCTGGTGCTTTGGTTGCTGCTGCAGAACTTTCTGCTCGCTATATCAATGATCGTCATTTGCCTGATAAGGCTATTGATGTAATTGATGAAGCTGGTGCAGCCCAACGTATTCTGCCGAAGTCTAAGCAGAAGAAAACCATTGGCCGTCCTGAGATTGAAGAGATTGTGGCTAAGATTGCGCGCATACCGCCACAATCCGTCACGGTGGATGATCGTAGCAAGTTACAGACTTTGGATCGCGACATTAGGAGTGTGGTCTTTGGTCAGGATCCAGCTATCGAAGCCTTGGCCAGCGCCATCAAAATGACTCGTGCTGGTCTTGGAAAGATTGATAGACCAATTGGTTCTTTCCTATTCTCTGGACCAACAGGCGTTGGCAAGACTGAGGTTGCAAAACAGCTTGCTTATATTCTTGGTATTGAACTCTTGCGTTTTGATATGTCCGAGTACATGGAGCGCCATGCGGTGAGCCGTTTGATTGGTGCGCCCCCAGGCTATGTGGGATTTGATCAGGGCGGCTTGCTTACTGAGGCTGTGAATAAGAAGCCCCATTGCGTGCTCTTGTTAGATGAGATCGAGAAGGCTCATCCAGATATTTTCAATATCCTTTTACAGGTGATGGATCACGGTACTTTGACGGATAACAATGGTCGGAAGACTGATTTCCGTAACGTGATCATTATCATGACAACGAACGCTGGTGCTGAGGCAATGCAGAAGTCAACCATTGGCTTTACCAATGCGCGCGAGTCTGGTGATGAGATGGCGGATATCAAGAAGTTCTTTACTCCAGAGTTCCGCAATCGCTTGGATGCCATCGTTTCCTTTAAAGCACTCGATGAATCTATCATCATGCGTGTTGTTGATAAGTTCTTAATGCAGTTAGAGGAGCAGCTTCACGAGAAGAAAGTGGACGCTACTTTTAGCCCTGCATTGCGAGCTCATTTAGCTAAGCATGGCTTTGACCCCTTAATGGGTGCGCGTCCAATGCAACGCATTATTCAGGATACTGTGCGTAAGGCGCTTGCTGACGAGCTTCTATTTGGCAAGCTAGCTCAAGGCGGTCATGTGGATGTCGATATTGACGCTGACGGCAAAGTACTTTTGAATTTTGAGGCTCCTGTTTTACCTGGAAAGCGTACCAAAGCTGATGTGGCGCCGGCTGAAGAAATTTAACGACCTAATTTATTTAAATAAATACAAACCAAAAAGGAAAATATGTCCCATCACGATAAATTGCTAGAAGCTTTTGAAACTTACAAAGCTGAAAATGAAAAGTTTCAAGGTAAGGGCATTAAAGCTTCTGCTGCTCGGGCTCGTAAGGCATTGCAAGAAATTGCCGGCTCTTGCAAAGAGCGCCGTAAAGAAATTACCGCTGAAAAAGAGTCTCGTGAAGGTGCTGGTGCCGGCATGTCACAAGATGCGGCACGTAAGGCACATATTCGTAAGTAAGCAGTATTGACTGATAAAAAAGCCACCTACGGGTGGTTTTTTTATAGCTACCCCAAAGGTGTGAATCCTAAGTCGACGGTTCATATTATTTAAGAATAGAATCTCTTCTTTAGGCAAATAACCCAATATTTCCATATATGAGTTCATCCGATGCTTTGGCAAAAAATTCACTAGGCGTATTTGAATCCATCATCATGGGCATTGCGGGAACTGCGCCCGCCTTTAGTGTCGCTGTAACTAGTGCTGCCATCGTGGCTTCGGTTGGTGTTTTATCTGTTGGGAGTATTTTGTATTGTGGTCTCATCATGTTTGGGATCACTTTAGCTTTTATTCATTTGAGCAAAATTCAGCCGAATGCTGGTGCTGCCTATGCTTGGGTTGGGCATGTTTTTGGACCCACATGGGGATTCTTTGCTGGTTGGGGTTTATTGATTGCCTCTATTTTTTTTATGGTTTCGGCAACCATTCCTGCGGCCAGCTCTACCTTGCTACTGGTTGCGCCTGATCAGGCAGAAAATACCCAGCTAATTTCAGTAATAGCGGTCGTCTGGTTGACGGTTGTCTCGTTGATTGTTGGTCGCGGAATAAAACATTCAAGCTTTATGCAGATCACTCTCACTCTTTTTGAGACAGTAATTTTATTTGCACTGATTACTGCAGGAATCATTAGTTACTGGTCAAATCCAGCGCACCCACCTTCTTTTGTATGGATTTCTCCACTCTCATTTTCTCCACAACTATTTGCTACGGGCGCGCTTACTGCCATCTTCTTCTTTTGGGGCTGGGATGTCACCATGAATTTAAGCGAAGAGAGTAAAGGTGGATCAAAAAATTCAGATGGTGCTGCAGGCAAGGGGGCATTTTGGGCTGTGCTGAATATGATGCTTTTCTTTGTGCTGATGATGGTTGTGGTTTTAATGGTCTTAACTGATGGTGAAATTGCTGAATCTGGTACCAATGTACTTTTTGCAATCGCTAATAAATTATTCCCAGCCCCCTGGAGCTACCTTGCGGTCTTTTGCACCATATTTAGTACGGTTGGAACAATAGAAACTCAGATTTTGCAGTTCAGTCGCAGTATGTTTGCAATGGCGCGAGATGGCATGTTGCATCCAGTCTATGCAAAAGTGCATGACGAATATAAGACGCCTTGGGTGGCTACTTTTGTGATTTGGTTTTTAGGAGTGGTATTGCTTTTTTCCTCCTCCTTTATGCCTTCAGTGAAGGCTATCTTGACCAGCTCTATTTTGGCAATTGGATTTCAGATTTGCTTTTATATGAGCCTGACTGGCTTTGCTTGTGCATGGCATTACAGGAATAAGCTAAGAGCGGGTTTCGGGCCAGCTATGGCTTATGTCATCTGGCCTAGTTTTTCAGGCGCATTCATGGTGTTCGTTGCCATTTATAGCATCCCCACCTTTGATGCATTTACGATCATGATGGGGGTTGGAGGTTTGCTGCTAGGTTTTCTGCCCTTAGCGTTTAGTCGCAAAAGAGCCCTCAATACCGCCCATTAGAATTTTTGAATTAGGCGCGTCCCGTGCTTCCAAAGCCACCAGCACCACGACTGCTTTCAGTGAACTCTTCCACGACCTTGAGTTCCACTTGTTGCACCGGCATTACTACCAGTTGAGCCAAACGTTCCATCGGCTCAAGCTTGAATGGAGTGGAGCCACGGTTCCAGGTGCTCACCATTAACTGGCCTTGGTAGTCAGAATCTATTAAGCCAACAAGATTGCCAAGCACAATGCCATGCTTATGGCCTAAGCCGGAGCGCGGCAGAATAAAAGCAGCATAACGCGGATCTTCAACGTAGATTGCCAATCCGGTAGGCACAAGCACAGATTGGCCAGGGGCAATCTCAATCGCTTCATCAATGCAGGCACGAAGATCTAATCCAGCACTTCCAGGAGTGCCATAAGCTGGCAACTGGTCGCGCATACGTTCATCAAGAATTTTTACTTGGAGGGATTGCATGAAATTTCCTAAAGCGAGGGAATAAATGTGAAGAATAAAAAAACTAAAAAGAATTTAACCTAGATTTTCTTGGCCACTAGCTGGATTAGTTGGCGTGCTAATTGCAGTTTTTCAGCCTTAGCAATTTTTTTGCTACCACTTGCGTCGATAACAACCATTTGGTTAAGGTCGCTACCAAAGGTATCGGGGCCAATATTGCCAACAATCATCGGAATGCCTTTGCGCTTACGCTTCTCATTGGCATGTTTTTCTAGGTCGGTTGATTCTGCTGCAAAGCCAACGCAATAGGGGTAAGGTTTGCCGCCCCGAGTTTTTGTTGCCTTAGCAACATCGAGAAGAATGTCTGGGTTAGCAACAAATTCTAGGTTCGGCGCTTGATTGCCTTGGCGTTTGATCTTATCCTTGGCCGGTTTAGCGATACCCCAGTCAGCAACCGCAGCTACAGCAAAGAAGATATCGCTGTCGGGGGCGTTAAGGGTGGCTGCGTGCATTTCTTTAGCGCTGACCACATTGGTACGGGTGATTTGTCCAGTTGCCAAGAGTGGCGTATCTAGGCCACATGGCCCAGCAATTAAATGTACTTGGGCGCCAGCTTCAACAGCCGCTCTTGCTATAGCAAAACCCATTTTGCCCGAGCTGTGATTGGTAATCCCGCGCACTGGATCAATTGCTTCAAATGTGGGACCTGCGGTAATTAATACTTTTTTGCCAGCCAAAGATTTTTTCTGAAAGAAGGCAATGACCTGTTCGGTAATTTCTGAGGGTTCGAGCATTCTGCCCATGCCCACTTCGCCGCAAGCCTGAAAGCCACTGGCAGGACCCAAGAGAGTAACGCCATCCTCCAAAAGTCGTTTCGCACTTCTTTTGGTAGCGGCATGCTCCCACATCTGCTTGTTCATTGCTGGAGTGAGTAGCAGGGGGCAATCTCTTGCAAGGCAAAGGGTAGTCAATAAGTCATCAGCTAAACCTAGAGAAAGCTTGGCCATTAGATCGGCACTTGTAGGGGCAATCAGGATGGCATCTGCAGAGCGCGATAACTCAATATGTGCCATATTGTTTGGAATGCTGCTATCCCATTGGTTCAAATAAACTGGGTTGCCAGTGAGAGCCTGCATTGTCACGGGCGTCACAAATTGCTGTGCAGCCTCAGTCATCACCACTTGCACAGAGGCGCCCTCTTGCATCAATTGGCGTGCAAGCTCAGGGGCTTTATATGCTGCAATGCCGCCAGAGATGCCGAGAACGATCTTCTTGTTTAAAAGTGATTGCATGGCGCCAGCTTAATGGGATTGGGCAGATTTGCCAAATGACTTGCGTAGTTCACCCCAAATAATGAGGGCTGCCCCCATGCAAATGGTGCTATCGGCAATATTGAATGCTGGCCAATGCCAGTTGCCGTAATACACATCAATAAAATCGACTACAGCACCATACATCACGCGATCCAAGACGTTCCCTAGGGCGCCACCCAAGATCAAGCTAAGGGCAATGCAGAGTAGCTTGTCGCTTTGGTTTTTATAAAGGAGCCAAATAATGTAGATGGATGCTGCCAAGCCCAGAATGGTGAAGAACCAGCGTTGCCAACCAGATCCTTGCGCCAAAAATGAAAATGCTGCGCCTGGGTTAAAGAGTAGTAACCAGTTCATAAAAGGAAGAACTGGTTCAGGCATACCCATTTGTAAATTACTCAGTGCCGACCACTTGCTGAGTTGATCTAGCAATAGCACGATGATCGCAATTGCAAGATAGCGAAGTAGAGTCAGACTTTTCATATAGTGACTACTTAAGCAAAAAGGCGATGATCACCATCACCAAATAGGTTGCTAATGCAGCGACCACATAATTCAGGATGATCGGCATTGTTTCCTACATCTTTAGTGTGATGCCAGCAGCGACCGCATTTTTTGTATTGGCTACCTCGCACGAAGACTGCTAACCCCTCATTGCTAAGCTCAATATTGGCGCTAGAGGTGATTGTTACAAAGCGCAAATCATCCTCGAGTGAATGCAGAATTGCAAAGTCCACATCACCAACTTTGATTGTGAGCTCGGCTTGTAATGATGAGCCTACATTGCCTGCTTCGCGTTCAACTTCAATTGCTTTGGTAATCTCCGAGCGAATTTCACGGATACGAGCCCATTTAGCGAGTAATTCACTGGCGTGAGCAATTTCGGGGAACTTGCCAAACTCCTCCATGAAGATGGATTCTGCAGGCTTGCTTCCAGTGCCATGCGGGAAATCTTTCCAAGCCTCTTCAGCCGTGAAGGATAGGAATGGAGATAGCCACTTTAAGAGATTGCGAGTGATATGGAATAAAGCGTTCTGAGCAGCGCGGCGATCCGGAGAATCAGGTGCACTCGTATAGAGACGATCCTTGAGGATATCCAAATAGAAGCCACCTAAATCTTCAGAGCAGAAAGTTAGCATGCGAGCAACTGCAGGCTGAAATTCATATGCTTTGTAATGCGCTTCAACATCGTTCTGTAATTGATTGGCAAGAGCAACTGCATAGCGATCAATCTCTAGCCACTGATCGGCAGGAATTGTATGTTTGCTGGGATCAAAATCCGATAGATTGGCTAGCAAGAAGCGCAAAGTATTGCGAATACGACGATAGCTTTCAGTAACACGTTTGAGAATCTCATCCGAGATAGTCATTTCACCGGAGTAGTCTGTTGAGGCCACCCAAAGACGAATGATTTCAGCACCGAGTTTGTCAGCAACTTGTTGAGGTGCAATCACATTACCTACAGACTTACTCATCTTGCGACCCTGGCCATCGACAGTAAAGCCATGCGTAAGGAGTGCTTTATAGGGCGGCTTGCCATCGAGCATGGCGCC
The DNA here is from genome assembly GCF_018881605.1 of Polynucleobacter sp. UB-Tiil-W10. Lineage (GTDB taxonomy): Bacteria > Pseudomonadota > Gammaproteobacteria > Burkholderiales > Burkholderiaceae > Polynucleobacter. The sequence continues at coordinate 527,429 of NZ_JACVPZ010000001.1, read as the reverse complement.
GGTTAGCAACGAGGAGTGGAACCAACCGCGATGCTGGTCTGACCCTTCGAGATAGAGATCTGCCAGGCGCCCATTTGGGGTTTCTGCATCTGCAGTGAGCAGTTCGTCACGGTGAGAACCGCGAATGACGTGCCAGTGCGTTGTACCAGAGTCAAACCAGACATCTAAAGTGTCTCGATTCTTTTCGTACTGCGCTGCTTCTTCGCCTAGCAGCTCGGCAACTTCTAATTTTTGCCAAGCTTCAATCCCTTCTTTTTCTACGCGCTTAGCAATTTCTTCGAGAAGCTCCACTGTGCGTGGGTGTGGCTCGCCACTTTCTTTATGAACAAAGAAAGCCATCGGAACACCCCATTGACGCTGGCGTGACAAAGTCCAATCGGGGCGATTGGCAATCATGCTACTTAAACGTTGTTTGCCCCACGCTGGGAAGAATTCAGTGTTATCAATTCCTGCTAATGCAGTCTCGCGCAGGCTAGGATTTCCATCCGATGGCTTTTTATCCATACTCGCAAACCATTGTGAGGTTGCACGGTAAATGATGGGCGATTTATGGCGCCAGCAATGCATGTAGGAGTGGGTATATGTTTTGTCGCGCAGGAGACTTCCTGCTTCGCGCATAGCCTCAACAATTTTTGGATTTGCTTTCCAGATGTACTCATTTGCAAAGAGTGGCAACCAGGAGGCATAAACACCATTCCCCATAACCGGATTCAGAATGTCTTTGTCAGCAAGTTTATTAGCCTTGCAGGATTTAAAGTCTTCTTCACCATAAGCGGGTGCTGAGTGAACAATGCCTGTACCGGTATCTAGCGTGACGTATTCGGCTGGATAAATTGGTGAGAGACGTTTATAGCCCTCATGCAATGGTGCTAGCGGATGCCAGAAAGAAATATTTGCTAATTGAGCGCCTTGGCAAGTTGCAATTACCTTTCCTTCCAGGCCATAGTCTTGCAAGCAAGTCTCAACACGATCTTTAGCTAGAATTAATAACCTGTCACCAACATCGACCAGCGCATAAGTTAATTCTGGATGAACATTCATTGCCTGATTGGCGGGAATCGTCCAAGGCGTTGTAGTCCAGATAACAATCTGACCTGGTTTATTCGGCAGTTCAGCCAACCCAAATGCTTTAGCAAGTTGTGGGCGTTGCGCATCATCAAATGCAAAACCGACATCCACTGTTGGGTCAGTTTTATCTTGGTACTCCACCTCGGCTTCAGCAAGTGCAGATCCGCAATCAAAACACCAGTTCACCGGCTTTAATCCACGGAATACATAACCTTTTTCCCAAATCTTGCCCAGTGCTCGGATTTCATCAGCTTCGTTGCGGAAGTTCATGGTGAGATAGGGATTATTCCAGTCCCCCAATACGCCCAAGCGCTCAAAATCTTTCTTCTGTTTTTCTACTTGAACATGAGCATAAGCGCGCGCTTTAGATTGCACTTCAGCAGTTGGTAAATTTTTACCAAATTCTTTTTCGATCTGAATTTCAATTGGCATGCCATGGCAATCCCAGCCAGGAACGTAAACAGAGTCAAAGCCCATAAGCCAGCGTGACTTGACGATCATATCTTTCAGAATCTTATTAACTGCATGGCCAATATGAATGTCTCCATTTGCATAAGGAGGGCCATCATGCAAGATGAACTTAGGCTGGTTTGCATGGGCTGCACGAATCTTTTCATAGAGCTTATTTTTTTGCCAGCCGGCAACCCACTGCGGTTCACGCTTAGCTAGATCCCCTCGCATTGGAAAGGAGGTATCTAGTAGATTAACGGGATATGAGTTTTCTTTTTCAGACATAAGCTTTTTTCTGGAAATAATTTCTGGCATGCGTTGCATCTGCTGCAATCGCTTGTGTAAGGGTTTCGAGGTCTGGGTACTTCGCCTCATCACGGATTTTTTCTAATAGTTCTACGGTAATAATTTTTCCGTAAACATCTGCGTTGTAATCAAAGATATGAGTCTCAAGCAAAACTCTGCCTTCATCTTCCACTGTTGGTCTTACGCCCAAGCTAGCTACCGCAGGAAGAGGTTTATCTGCTAGACCTAAAACCTGTGCCGTAAAGATGCCAGTTGTTGCTGGTTTGCGATGGTGGAGATGATTGGCAACTGCTAAATTCAAAGTAGGAAAACCAAGCTGTCGTCCGAGTTGCTGGCCATGAATAACATGGCCTGAAATTCCATAAGGACGACCTAATAATTTTTCAGCCAATTGAATATCGCCACAAGCTAGCGCGGCACGTAGCGCAGAACTAGAAATGCGCTCACCATTTTCATGAATAGTTTGGATGCTCGATACCTCAAAGCCATGCCGTTCACCAGCAGCCTTGAGACTTGCAAAGTTACCAGCACGTTTTGCGCCATAACAAAAATCATCGCCAATCAAGATCCATTTTGCATTCAGTCTTTTGACAATAATTTCCGAAACAAATTCTTCGGGTGAAAGTTTTGCAAAAGCTGAGTTGAAATGTTCCACAACAACGCGATCAATTCCGAGGTCAGCAAAAGCAGCTAACTTATCGCGCAAATTCAGAATGCGGGGTGGAGCTTGCTCAGGGGAGAAGAATTCTTTTGGATGCGGCTCAAAGGTCATGACACAACTGACCAGGCCTAGATCCTTAGCTCCATTAATAAGTTCATTCAGCAGGGCGCGATGACCCCTGTGCACGCCATCAAAATTACCGATGGTTAAGGCACAAGCTGGTCCTGCAGAAAACTGGGTGGGGCCACGGAATACGTTCACAAAATCGCTTTCAGGGTAGCCATCAATTATATTGTGGGCATGCCTTCTATCGTCACCTTAATCTCCGGCCGCGGATCCAATTTCGAGGCCATTGTCAAAATAGCTCAAAAAGAGCAATGGCCGGTCACATTTGCCGGGGTCATAGCCAATCACTCAGCAGCTAAGGGCCTTGATTTTGCTCGCTTGCAGGGTATTCCGGCCTTTGTCATTGACCATCAGGCGCACCCGACCCGCGAATCCTTTGATAACGCCTTAATTGCGCAGATTGATGCTTTAGGAGCGGATTTGGTAGTTCTTGCAGGTTTCATGAGAATTCTGACCCCAGAATTTATTCGCCATTTTGAGGGGCGATTGATCAATATCCATCCAGCTTTATTGCCTGCTTTCCCTGGTTTGCATACCCATGAGCGAGCTTTGGAGGCGGGAGTGAAGGAGCATGGCGCCACAGTCCACTTTGTGAATGAGGGCGTGGATGAAGGACCTGTTATTTGCCAGGCCTCAGTTCCAGTGCTTGAAGGCGACGATCCCGACACCCTAGCTGCCCGAGTTTTGGCTGCTGAGCATCAAATTTACCCGCGGGCCGTAAAATGGTTCCTCGATGGACGATTGCGAATAGAAGGTAATCAAGTGAAGTTACAACCCCCGGAGTCGCAATTTTTTAAATTATGAGTGCAGAACGTCCACCCCGCAGATCTGGCAGCAGACTAGCCCCCAATAAAAGTTACGCAGCGAAATCGAAAGATCCGCTACGTCGCCCTGAACGTCGCAATGCCAGTGGCAATCTAATTGCGCCCGAAGGTCAAAAGAATTATTCAAATGCTAAAGCATTGCCGCAGCATGCAATTCACCTTGAGCGTTTACTTCCGGAGTTACTCAGTTTTGAGCAACCAGCTGATAGAGTAGTGAGTCGGTATTTTCGGGCTGAACCGCAACTCGGAAATCGTGATCGCGCTCTGATAGCGGAGAGTGCGTTTGCTATTTTGCGTCGTAAAAATGAGTTCTCTCAATTTGCCTCGAGTGGTGAAGGCTCACAGGCTAGACGCTTAGCCCTATTGGGTTTGCTGTCTGCCTTGTCTGAAGGTGGGTTGGGTTCTGCTAATCGTGCAGAGAGTGCAATTGCTGACTTGGCTCACGTACTAAAGCCTGGTGAATATGAGTGGTTGCAACGTTTTGCAACGGTTGATCCGACTGCCTTAAATCCCCTCGTGCGGAATAATTTGCCCGAGTGGTTGTGGGATGCATTTGGTAAATATCCTGGTGAAGAAACTCGCGAAGAACTGGCTAAGTCATTAATGCATCCAGCGCTTTTGGATTTGCGTGCGAACACCATGAAAACCAATCGCGAGGAGTTACTTGCGCAAATGAATGCATTAGGTGGTCGCTATCAAGCCATCCCAACTCCATACGCACCTGATGGTGTGCGCATTATGGGTAAACCTGCTTTGCAAAATACAGCCGGTTTTAAAGCGGGCATGTTTGAAGTCCAAGATGAGGGTAGTCAGCTCTTGGCATATTTACTGGCGCCAAAGCGCGGTGAAATGGTTGTGGACTTTTGTGCTGGAGCCGGTGGAAAAACTTTGGCAATTGGAGCGCTCATGCGTTCCACAGGGCGTTTGTACGCTTTAGATACATCAGAGCGCCGCTTAGCAAATTTGAAGCCTAGGCAGGCTCGTAGTGGCCTCTCCAACGTCCATCCTGTGTGGATTGATAGCGAAAATGACGCCAAGATCAAACGCTTGGCTGGCAAGATTGATCGGGTCTTGGTAGATGCCCCTTGTAGTGGTATGGGTACTTTGCGACGCAATCCAGACCTCAAGTGGCGCCAATCCCCAACGGGAGTCTTAGAGCTAAATCAGAAGCAGATGAGCATTCTTACCTCTGCAGCTCGCCTGCTTAAACCGGGCGGACGCTTGGTCTATGCCACTTGTAGCCTCCTGCCCCAAGAAAATCAAGCCATTGCCGAGGATTTCCTGGCAAAACACCCACAATTTGAGGCTGTTCCAGCTGCAGAAGTTCTTAAACCATTGTTTCCAAAGGATAAATTACCTTTAGGTTGCAGTACGGATAATCCTTGGTGGCAGTTATGGCCCCATATTCATGGAACCGATGGCTTCTTTGGAGCCGTATTCCAGAAAAAGGCCGCAGCCCCAGTTCTTGAATCAGAAAAAGACGCTCAAAAAGAGATTAAGGTCAAAAACAAGAAGGCCTCTAAAGAACTAAAATAGAGTTTTAGATCTCCTTAGGGATACTCTTTTGAATACAGTTTCAGGTTTTGATTTGTTCCTCCATTGGCTTGCGAATGGCGCTTTGGGCTGGTCATGGTGGCAGATTATCGTTTTCACCTTGATAGTCACCCACATCACCATTGCTGCGGTAACTATTTTCTTGCACCGATGCCAAGCGCATCGTGCATTAGATCTGCATCCTATTGTTTCTCATTTTTTCCGTTTTTGGCTTTGGCTAACTACCGGTATGGTGACTAAAGAATGGGCTGCGATTCATCGTAAGCACCATGCCAAATGTGAAACAGTTGACGATCCGCATAGTCCGCAGATTTTAGGGATCAATACCGTTCTCTCACGTGGCGCTGAGCTCTATAAAAAAGAAGCCGCCAATCAAGAGACTTTAGACAAATTTGGTCATGGCACTCCAAATGACTGGGTGGAGAACAACGTCTACTCTAAATTCTCTTGGCAGGGTGTTGCCATCATGCTCATCATCGATGTGCTTTTGTTTGGTGCAGTTGGGTTGACTGTCTGGGCAGTACAAATGTTGTGGATCCCGATTACTGCTGCAGGCGTTATTAACGGTATCGGCCACTATTGGGGCTATCGCAATTTTGATTGCGAAGACGCTTCTAGAAACATTATTCCTTGGGGTATTTTGATTGGTGGCGAAGAGTTGCATAACAATCATCACACTTTTGCAACAAGCGCGAAGCTATCGAATAAATGGTACGAGTTTGATATTGGCTGGATGTACATCCAGATCATGAGTGCTGTTGGTTTGGCTACTGTGAAGAAGACTCCACCCAAGCCAGTATTAAGCGATTTGCGTCCAGCCGATGAAAACACGCTTGAAGCTATCATCGCGAATCGTTATGAAATCATGGCGCGCTATAGCAAGACATTGCGCAGTTTTTTCAGCAATGAAGTGCAACACATGCAAGTCTTGGCGGCACATCTCAGTGATGCTCGTACTTGGTTGGCTAAAGACGAAACTCGTTTAACCGAACAAGAAAAAGCAAAGCTCGAAGAACTAATGGCAAGTAATACGCAGTTGCACAAGATGATTGAAATGCGCCGGGATCTACAGGCCATTTGGAGTCGTTCTAGCGCAACCAAAGAGCAATTACTCTCCCAGTTACACGCTTGGTGTCAGCGCGCTGAAGATAGTGGCTTAACGAGTCTACGTGAGTTCTCTTTGAGATTGCGTCGTTACGCTTAAAGAATAAGCGCAAACTAATTGCCCGTAAGAATTTCTGGGCAATAAAAAACCCGCTGATGTAGCGGGTTTTTTATTTGCTGGGAGTAAGTATCGAATCGATACGAATGAAAACCTTACTTCAGCTTTGTTTCTTTGTAAGCAACGTGCTTGCGAATGGTTGGATCAAACTTCATGATCTCCATTTTCTCAGGCTTCGTACGCTTGTTTTTTGAAGTTGTGTAGAAGTGACCAGTACCTGCTGATGACTCTAACTTGATTTTTTCTCTGCCGCCTTTAGCCATTTGTGCGCTCCTTAAATTTCGCCACGTGCACGTAGATCAGACAACACAGCATCGATGCCGTTCTTGTCGATAACGCGCAAACCAGCATTGGTTAAGCGCAAGCTAATCCAACGGTTTTCAGATTCAACCCAAAAACGACGATTTTGCAAATTCGGCAAAAAGCGACGCTTCGTTTTATTGTTTGCATGGGATACATTGTTGCCAACCATCGGCTTCTTCCCAGTGACTTGGCAAACTTTTGCCATGACATAACTCCATTAATTGCGAAAAAAGAAGATTGTATCAGTCCCAGCCCATTTTGGGCTAGCCCTAAATGGCTTTGTTGTGAGGTAATTAGAAATAAAACGTGCGATTCGGTGCAATATAGAGTTAAAAGTTAGTATTCACTATCATTTATTCCCATTATTCATAAGACCGGAGTCTGAAAAAGAGAAAAAACCATTACTACTCACAATGCAGTGATCCAGGAGTTGAATATCTACTAGTTGTAAGGCATTTGCTAATAACTTAGTGAGTTCTTGGTCTGCATCGCTTGGTAATGGGTTGCCGCTAGGGTGGTTATGAGCCACGATTAGGGCGCTGGCATTTTTGGCAAGGGCTTCCTTGAGTATTTCCCGGGGGTAGATGGCTGTCTGGGTAATAGATCCTCTAAAAAGCTCATCGCATTCAATTAGGTGAAGGCGTGAGTCCAGGTAGAGGCACAGGAAGACCTCATGGGGAAGGCGCCCAATTTTGGCCTGCAAGAACTCTCTAACGTTGTTAGGTGATGAAAAGATGGGGTCTTGGCTAAGACCATCTTCTAGGCTGCGTTTAACTAATTCATAGGCCGCTTGAATTTGGGACCATTTAGAGAGCCCCATGCCATGAATTCGGGTAAATTCTTCAGGGGTGCTGGCTAAAAGTCGGGGAAGGCTTCCGAAATGATGAAGGAGGTCTTTGGCTAGGGCAACAGCGCTTTTGCCCTTTACCCCGACCCGCAGAAAGATGGCAAGTAGCTCGGCATCGGAAAGAGCTGTAGCGCCGTATAAGCGTACCTTTTCTCGAGGCTGCTCATTTTTTGGCCAGTCCGTAATCGGAGAGTGCACAGCTAGCGCAGGCCTAGATACAATGACCTTATGACTAAGCTTACCGTTTTGCCTAATTCCTATTTGACTCTCAACTATCGGCTCACTTTGCCCAATGGGGAGGATTACATCAATACTTTTATCGATCGTCCTGCGACGGTTTTGATGGGGTCTGGACAATTTGCTCCTTGTTTTGAAAGTGTCTTGCTGGGCTTATGTGTTGGTGAGAAAAAAAGTGCGATTCTTGCTCCTGAAGAAAGTTTTGGCGAGCGCAAAGAAGATTTAGTGCAATGGGTATCCCTGAAAGCGCTTAAGGAAGGTCGTGATGACGATGTGGAATTTAATCCTGGTGATGTGATTGAGTTCAATGCGCCAGGAGGGGCTCAATACGCGGGTGTATTGCAATCGATTAATGAAGATGGTGCATGGTTTGACTTTAATCATCCCTTGGCAGGAAGGCCTGTAAGCTTTGAAGCAGAGATTGTGGCGATTTTGTAAACCATGAGTGATTTCAATAACGCAGAAATTTTGATGGCGCAGCCGCGTGGTTTTTGTGCGGGCGTAGATCGTGCGATCAACATCGTCAATGAGGCACTCGATCGTTTTGGCGCACCTATATACGTACGTCATGAAATTGTGCATAACGCTTATGTAGTCAATGAGTTGCGCGATAAGGGCGCAGTCTTTGTCGACGAATTGCATGAAGTTCCGCAAGGCGGCATCGTTGTATTTAGCGCTCATGGTGTTTCTCAGGAAGTGCGTAAGGATGCCGAAGCGCGAGGCCTGCAGGTGTATGACGCTACATGCCCCTTGGTCACCAAGGTTCATCTTGAAGTTGTGAAAATGTGTAAAGACGGCTTTACGGTATTGATGATTGGTCATGCCGGGCACCCTGAGGTTGAAGGCACTATGGGGCAAGTGAAACAAGGCGTTTTCTTGGTCGAGAAACTGGGCGATGTGAGCGCTTTGCCATTCCCGCCTGACGAAAAGATTGCATTTGTTACCCAGACAACACTCTCAGTGGATGAGACGAAAGAAATTGTTGAAGCGCTAACCAAAAAGTTTCCCAATATTGTTCAGCCCCGTAAACAAGATATTTGTTATGCCACTCAGAATCGTCAGGATGCTGTGAAATTCATGGCACCTCAGGTTGAGGTGGTTATTGTGGTGGGAAGTGCGACGAGCTCGAACTCGAATCGCCTGCGTGAACTTTCTGAAAAGCTCGGTGTTCCGTCCTACATGGTGGATGCCCCTGAGCAGCTCAAGCCAGAATGGTTTGTTGGTAAAAAACGGGTGGGTTTAACCGCAGGAGCATCTGCACCAGAAAGCTTGGCCCAGTCTATTGTCAGTCGCATACAAGAGTTTGGGCCAAGAAGCGTGCGTGCGCTTGATGGTGTAGTCGAGGACGTTACCTTTTCGTTGCCAAAAAATTTAGTTGATTGAAGTATCTATCTATAACCGAGGAGCCGCACATGATCAGTTCACGCATTACTTTTGCAAGAAGCACTCTTGCTTTGGCGGCCTCTGCTTTGCTATTGGTTGCTTGCGGCAAAGCTGGGGACAAGTCTGCCGCATCTCCAATCGATGGCGTTGAAGTGAAGATTGGACACGTTGCCCCGCTTACTGGACCTATTGCTCACTTGGGCAAGGATAATGAGAATGGCGCTCGTCTTGCAATCGAAGAAATCAACAAAGCAGGCTTAACGATTGATGGAAAAAAAATAGTTCTGACTTTGGTGCCCGAGGATGATGCTGAAGATCCAAAGACGGCTACCCAGGTTGCACAAAAATTAGTAGATGCCAAGGTAGTGGGTGTGGTGGGTCATCTAAACTCTGGAACAAGTATTCCGGCATCCCGTATTTATAGCGATGCAGGCATTACTCAGGTTTCTCCATCAGCAACTAACCCTGATTACACCAAGCAAGGCTTTAAGACAACCTATCGCCTGGTGGCAACGGATGCCCAACAAGGCCCAGCGCTTGCTAATTACGTTGTGAATACTTTGAGGGCAAAGACTGTAGCGATTATTGATGACTCGACCCAGTATGGCAAAGGTTTGGCCGACGAATTTGAGAAAACGGTTAAAGCCGCTGGCATGAAAGTGGTAACTCGTGAAGCGAGCAATAACAAGGCTACTGATTTCAAGGCAATCTTGACCAAGATCAAAGGCAGTAAGCCCGATGTCATCATGTATGGTGGCATGGATGCTACTGGCGGCCCATTAGCGAAGCAAGCGGCTGAGTTGGGTATTAAGGCGAAGGTGGTTGGCGGTGACGGCATGTGTACCGAGAAGCTTGCTGAATTGGCTGGTGAGGCTGTAGTGAATGTGACTTGCTCTGAAGCTGGTATGGCGTTATCGAAGATGGCTCAAGGCGCTGACTTCCAGAAGCGATATAAGGAGCGCTTTAACTCTGATGTACAGATTTATGCGCCCTTTACCTATGACGCTGTCTATGTCTTAGTGGATTCTATGAAGCGTGCAAACTCAACCGATCCCGCAAAGATTTTGGCTGTAATGCCTGATACAAAAATGCAAGGCTTGGTAGGCAATATTGCTTTTGATAACAAAGGCGATATGAAAGAAGGTGTCATCACCTTGTACGACTTCAAGGATAAAAAGAAAAACGTTCTTGAAGTCATTAAGATGTAATGTCTCCTCAATAACAAATGGCGCCGCTAATGCGGTGCTATTTTTTTATTAAGACTTCATCAATCCTCAACCCCATGGATATCCTTCTTCAACAGATCATTAATGGCTTAGTGCTTGGTAGCATCTATGCCTTAATTGCTCTGGGTTACACCATGGTGTACGGCGTGTTAGGAATTATTAATTTCGCACACGGCGAAGTGTTGATGATTGGCGCAATGGTTTCTCTATCGCTATTGCGCTTGGTTCTGAATTTAACCAGTGATTTGCCAGGTTGGCTAACGCTTTTAATCGTACTGCCTGTGACGATGGCAGTTTGCGCAGGATTAAGTTATTGGATTGAGAGAATTGCTTACCGCCCCTTACGAAATGCACCACGTTTGGCGCCTTTGATATCGGCAATTGGCATGTCAATTTTGCTGCAAACGATTGCCATGATGATTTGGTCACGCAATCCCATGACTTATCCACAATTATTACCCTCTAGTCCAATTGATTTATGGGGAAGTGGCGCCACGATTACCGGTAAAGAAATCGTGATTATCGTTGTGGCTTTGGCGGTCATGTCCGGCTTATTGTTCTTGGTTGAAAAAACAAAGCTTGGCAGGGCGATGCGGGCAACTGCTGAGCAAACACAAATTGTTGCGCTGATGGGTGTTAATCCAAATCGTGTGATCTCAATCACCTTTATGTTGGGTGGTGCATTAGCAGGACTAGCGGGCGTCATGATTGCGAGTAATTACGGCAACGTGCATTTTTATATGGGTTTCATTCCTGGTCTTAAAGCCTTCACTGCTGCGGTTCTTGGTGGCATCGGAAATTTACAAGGTGCGATGCTCGGAGGTTTACTTCTAGGTTTGATCGAATCCTTGGGTGCTGGATATATTGGTGACCTCACTGGTGGAGTTTTCGGCTCCAACTATCAAGATATCTTTGCATTCCTAGTGTTGATCTTGGTATTGGTATTGCGACCCACCGGTTTATTAGGCGAGAAGGTTTCAGACCGTGCTTGAGATCCTTGCTACCAATCGCCTGAGTCGCTCCGTATACCTGTGGCTTGGAGTTCTCACATTAGTTCTTTTGCCTTGGGTGGTCGGCGCTGGCGGTGGCAACTATTGGGTGCGGGTGCTCGATTTTGCCTTGCTTTATATCGTTCTAGCTCTGGGCTTAAATGTCGTGGTGGGCTTTGCTGGTCTATTGGATTTGGGGTACATTGCCTTTTATGCCTTGGGCGCTTATAGCTTTGCTTTATTGGCTTCACCTCATCTGCCTACTCAGTTTGAAACCATTGCAGCGACCTTTCCAGAGGGGATGCATTTTTCACCCTGGATGGTGGCGGTGTTCTCAATTATTTTGGCCGCCTTATTTGGGCTGATCTTAGGTTTGCCGACGCTTCAGTTGCGCGGCGATTATTTAGCGATTGTCACCCTAGGTTTCGGTGAAATTATTCGGATCTTCATGAATAACTTAGACCGTCCTTTAAATCTCACCAATGGTCCCAAAGGAATTTCTGGGATTGATCCAATTCAATTATTTGGTATCCCATTTAACAAGCCCTTAGACCTCGGCCTCATCCAAATTCCAGGTCTGTATTTGGTTTTTTATTTATTTTTATTGCTAGCTATTGCGGTAGCCATTGTTTGTTTGCATTTACAAGATTCGCGCATAGGAAGAGCGTGGATTGCGATTCGTGAAGACGAGATCGCAGCCAAGGCGATGGGCATCAATACGCGAAATATGAAGTTGCTTGCCTTTGCAATTGGCGCCTCTTTTGCTGGAGTAGCGGGCGTATTGTTCTCTGCTTTTCAGGGCTTTGTTTCCCCTGAATCATTTACTCTATGGGAATCCATCGTAGTTTTGGCTATGGTTGTCCTTGGGGGGATTGGTCATATTCCAGGCGTGATTTTAGGTGCCGTTCTTTTGGCGGTATTTCCAGAAGTATTGCGTGGCATTGCACAACCAGTTCAGCAGTTTCTGTTTGGTCATGTGATTGTTGATGTTGAGGTCATCCGCCAATTAATTTATGGGCTAGCCTTGATTTTGATCATGCTCTATCGCCCAGGTGGCATATGGCAAAAGCACGGAGGTGGGAAATGACCGCTTCCTTGTTATTAGACGTGACTGATGTATCTAAACGTTTTGGCGGTGTGCAGGCGCTAGACTCTGTCAGCTTACAAGTGCCGCAAGGAGCGATTGTTGGCTTGATTGGCCCTAATGGTGCCGGTAAGACTACCTTTTTTAATGTCATTACCGGCTTATATCCTGCAGATTCCGGGATCTTTTTGTTTGATGGCAAAGCGTATTTTCCAGAGTCGGTATCTGAAGTTACTAAATCTGGTTTAGCTAGAACATTTCAAAATATTCGTCTCTTTGGCGAAATGTCTGTTCTTGAAAATGTGATGGTGGGATGTCACTGCCGTACAAAATCTAGTCTATTAGGCGCAATCTTTCGCTTTCCATCTACCGTGCGCGAAGAGAGGGTGATTCGAGAAAAATCTCTCGAGCTACTCGCTTATGTAGGGCTCAGTGAGTTTTCCAATATGCAGGCACGCAATCTCTCTTATGGCCATCAGCGTCGCCTAGAGATTGCGAGAGCCCTGGCTACTGAGCCCAAGCTCTTGGCGCTAGATGAGCCTGCTGCTGGCATGAATGCAACTGAGAAATTAGAGCTTCGCGAATTGTTATTGCGCATCCGAGCTGATGGTAAAACGATCCTGTTGATTGAGCATGATGTGAGTTTAGTAATGGGGATTTGCGATAGCCTGACAGTGCTAGATTACGGAAAAGTCATTGCCATAGGAAAACCTGCGGATGTACGAGTACATCCCGAAGTGATCAGAGCCTATCTTGGTCAGGGGGCTGTTTGATGAGTGCCCTTTTGACGGTAAAAGATCTCAAGGTTTCTTATGGTGGAATTAATGCTGTTAAAGGAATTGATTTATATGTCAATCATGGCGAGCTCGTTGCATTGATTGGTGCAAATGGCGCTGGGAAGAGTTCTAGTCTTAAAGCTATTGCTGGCTTATTAACACCTTCCGCTGGCGAGATTGATTTTGCAAATCATGCAACTAAAAAGTTGCCAGCTTACGAATTGGTTCGCTTAGGTTTAGGTATGGTGCCTGAGGGCCGTGGCGTATTTAAGCGCATGACTATTTTGGAAAACCTCCAAATGGGCGCTTACTTACAGTCAGATGCTAAAGAAATCGAGCGCAAGCTCGAAGAGGTATATTCGTATTTCCCGAGATTAAAGGAGCGCCTATCTCAGTTGGCTGGGACTCTCTCAGGTGGTGAGCAGCAAATGGTTGCTATGGGTAGGGCAATGATGGCGCAGCCTAAGTTAATGCTGCTCGATGAGCCATCTATGGGACTGTCACCCATCATGGTCGAAACCATATTTGATGTGATTCGGAGTTTATCTGCCAGTGGCATAACCATTTTGCTAGTGGAGCAGAATGCGCGCCTTGCCCTCCGGATGTCAGATCGCGCTTATGTCATGGATAGCGGCTTAATCACGCTTGGCGGCTCTGGGAAAGAGCTGCTAGAAGATCCAAGGGTGAGGACTGCCTATCTAGGTGAGTAGATAGGATTATTGGGTGGCGATCTTACGCCACTTCTTTCATTAGCTCTCGAAGCATATTGCACATCTGACGAATTTCATCATCAGATACATTCAAGGCAGGCATAAAACGTAATAAGTTTGGTCTTGGGGAGTTAATCAGTAAGCCTTCAGGACTGCGATCACGCGCCAGTTCAACTAACTTTCCACCAATATCTTTTCCCAGCATTAGGGCACGTAGTAAGCCTTCGCCACGTTCGCCCTCGAGATTAAATTCTGCACAAAGCTTCAGTAATTCAGACTTGAGTAGCTCACCTTTGGCTCTGACGTTTTCTAAAAATCCTGGAGCCAATAATTGCTCAATCACGCTAATGCCTACAGCAGTCATGAGTGGGTTACCGTTGTAGGTTCCACCTTGATCGCCTGGTACAAAGCAAGCTACTGCATCGGTTGCCAGTAGCGCTGCCAGGGGTACGCCACCACCAATGCCTTTGCCTAAGGTCATGATGTCTGGCTCTATACCGTAATTTTGATAAGCAAAGAGGGAGCCGGTACGTCCACAGCCGGCCTGTACTTCATCAGCAATCAATAGGATGTTGTTTTCTTTGGTGAACTGACGAAGCTCACGCATAAATTCTTGAGTAGTTGGGATCACGCCACCCTCACCTTGAACAGGTTCAAGCATGACTGCAACAGTTTTGTCAGTAACCAGTCTTTTAACGGACTCCAAATCATTTAAATCTGCTTTGGGAAAGCCTGCTACTTGTGGGGCAAACATCGTGTCCCAGTTTGGCTTGCCTGAAGCGCTCATCGTTGCTAATGTGCGGCCATGAAAGCTGTGATCAAACGTAATAATTTCAAAGGCGCCGGATTTGTTTAGCTGACCCCATTTACGTGCCAATTTAATCGCACCTTCATTGGCTTCAGCTCCACTATTGGCGAAGAAGACTTTGTCAAAGCAGCTATTTTGGGTAAGTAGATTGGATAAACCAATCATTGGCTCGTTATAGAACGCTGGACTTGGATTTATCAGCTTCTTGGCTTGCAAATTGAGGGCTTCAATCATTCCTGGGTTGCAGTGACCTAAGCAGTTCACGGCCCACCCTTGCAAGAAGTCTAAATAGCGTTTGCCATTGTTGTCTATTAGCCATGAACCTTTACCTTCGACCATAGTCACCTCTGGGCGTTGGGTAATAAACATGACTGAATGGGTATCGATGGCTTGAGCTGGCTTATTCATTCTGAGTTGAGGTGATAAGTTAATTAGGGTAAATAAGGGTTCTATTATCCAACTGAAACAGATTTATGGCGCAGGACTTACTTATGCAGTTGCCAAATCAGCTGCGCTGGTAAAGGAGTCCGCATAGAACTCATCTTCAGGTAGCTGACATTTGGCCGAGAAGTCATTCTTGGCAGCATTTACCATCACTGGGGCGCCACAGGCATAAACCTGGAAATCTTGCATATCTGGATGGTCTGCCATGACAGCTTGATGCACAAAGCCAGTGCGACCCTGCCATGCGTCCTCTGCCAAAGCATCGGAAATCACAGGGATATATTTAAAGTGGGCAATTTCTTTTTCCCAGGATTTACATAATTCATTTAGATACAAGTCGCTTGGGCGACGTCCACCCCAGTAAAGGTGAATCGGACGGCTTATTTTCTTTGCCTGCATTTGTTCGATGATCGATTTGATGGGGGCAAAGCCTGTGCCAGCAGCAACAAAGATGATTGGTTTTTTAGAGTCTTCTCTTAGGAAAAAGCTGCCTAATGGACCTTCAAAGCGCAAGATATCTTTTTCTTTTAAAGCTGGAGTGACGGCGCCAAAGACAAAGTCTGTAAATAAGCCACCAGGTAAGTGGCGTATGTGTAATTCAAGCGGGCCTTCTTGCTCGGGTGCATTTGCAATGGAGTAAGCGCGGCGTTGACCATCTTTGAGTAGAAACTCTAAATACTGTCCAGCCAGGAACTGAAAGCGTTCTGCAGCGGGAAGCTGGAGCTTGAGGATGGCTACATCACTACTAGGCTTGCAAATGGTATTCACGCGGCAAGGTACTTTACGAATCGCAATATCACCAGCCCCTTGAACTTCACGTGCTTCTATTAGCAGATCTGATTGAGGGTGGGAGCAGCAAAATAGAACACCGCCTGCTGTTTCGTCAACCTTGCTCAGAGCGCTTTCACTATGCTGACCATGAGTCACTTGACCTTCTAACACTTTTCCCTTGCATGAGCCGCAAGCACCATTTTTACAGCCATAAGGTAGGTTGACACCCTGACGAAGAGCAGCCTCCAGAAGGTTTTCATCTGGATTGACGGTAAATTGTTTGCCGCTCGTTTTGAGCGTGACTTGATAAGACACTCTCATTCCTTTCAATAAATCGTTACGATGTCACTTATGCACTCTTTTGGTAAACCTTCAATCCTGATTATTGGCTGCGGAGATATTGGTCTTCGGGTGGCTAAACAGCTTTCACGAAGCCATCGTGTTTATGCACTCACTTCTCAACAGAATCGCTTTCAGGAGTTGAGGGAGGTTGGCGCGATTCCTATTTTGGGTAATCTGGATCATCCAGAGTCCTTGTGGCGCCTTAGCGGTTTAGCTCAAACCGTCATTCATTTGGCACCACCTCAAAATGGTGGAAATCGTGATTGCCGAACCCGCAACCTACTTAGAATTTTAGCCCAAGGCTCCAGTGCCGTCAGGCGCCTCATCTATATCAGTACTACAGGCGTATATGGGAATCATCAGGGCGGCAAGGTAAGTGAAGTAAGCCCAGTTAACCCTCAAAGTGAGCGGGCTAAAAGAAGGGTGGATGCCGAGCTGGCGCTCCGTTTATGGGCTCCTGCCCATGGAGTGGCTTTAACCATTCTGCGTGTTCCGGGGATTTATGCTGCTGACCGTCTGCCGATTGACCGACTGCAGGCAAAAACTCCGGCGCTCCTGCCAGAAGAGGACGCTTACTCAAACCACATTCACAGTGATGATTTAGCGCGGCTGGTATGTGCGGCGGTCTATCACGGCAAACCCCAGCGCATCATTAACGCTTGTGATGGTGGTGAAACCAAAATGGGTGATTATTTCGATGAAGTAGCTGATGCTTTTGGGTTGGAAAGACCGGCTCGTTTGCCTGGAAGCGAGCTGAAAAAAATCGTTAGCCCAATGCTTTGGTCATTTATGCGTGAATCACGCAGGGTAACTAACACTCGTTTGCATGAACTCAAAACACCGCTACGCTATCCCAGCGTAGGACATTTTTTGAAGACTATTTCCAAGAATCTTTAAGGCCCACAGTTCGATTAAATACCGGCTTACCAGGCTTGGAATCATTCTTGTCAGCAACAAAGTAGCCGTGTCTCTCAAACTGATAGCGATCTTCTGCTTTCGTATCCTTCATGCACGGCTCTAAATACGCAGCAATCGTTTGCATGGAGTTTGGATTGATTGCATCCAAGAAATTCTTATCGCCACTATCTGGATGAGGGTCGCTAAAGAGGTGATCGTAGAGTCGCACCTCGGTTGGAATTGCCTCAGCAGCGCTGATCCAATGGATATTACCCTTCACCTTGTAGTTGTTTGAGCCGGGCGTGCCGCTCTTACTATCAGAGAAGTGGGTCACATTGACTTGGGTCACATTGCCCTGAGTATCAGTTTCAAAACCAGTGCACTCCACTACAAAGCCATGGCGTAAACGTACGCGACTACCAGGCTGATCACCAATTGGTGGATAAAGCCTGAAGAATCCCTTAATCGGTTCTTGCATGAAGTCATCCGCTTCAATCCACAGTTCGCGCGTGAAGTTAAATTCACGATTACCCCATTCAGGATGATTGGGGTGGCGTGGAGCAGAGCAAGCCTCTTTTGCTGAGGCGTCAAAATTTTCAACAACGAGTTTGAGCGGCCTTAAAACTGCAGTAGCGCGGGGCGCTTTTGCTTCTAGATCATCGCGTAGCGCTTGATCTAGCGTGCTCATATCAATCCAGCTATCGGCTTTAGAGACACCAATGCGCTCGCAGAACAAGCGAATGCTTTCTGGGGTGTAGCCGCGACGACGAATACCGACGATAGTTGGCATCCGTGGATCATCCCAGCCCTCAACATGCTTTTCTTCAACTAACTGCAATAACTTGCGCTTGCTGGTGATAGTGTAGGTTAGGTTGAGTCGTGCAAATTCATATTGATGCGGTACTGGATCTTTAAATACGCCCAGCTCTTTTAGGGAATGCACAATCCAGTCATATAGCGGACGGTTGTTCTCAAACTCGAGCGTACAGATAGAGTGGGAGACATTCTCTAGCGCATCAGAGATGCAATGTGTGAAGTCATAGAGAGGATAAATACACCATTTGCTGCCTGTGCGGTGATGATCGGTATGGCGAATGCGGTAAACCACGGGATCGCGCATCACAATATTTGGGTGAGTCATATCAATCTTTAGGCGTAGTACGTGCTCACCATCTTTGAACTTGCCGTCACACATATTGCGGAACAGTTGCAGATTTTCTTCTGGACTGCGATCGCGATAAGGGCTATTTTTTCCGGCTTGGCCAAAGTTCCCTCGATTGGTATGAATATCATCGGCGCTTTGGCTGTCTACATATGCTTTGCCATTCTGAATGAGGATCTCTGCAAACTCATAGAGTTTGTCAAAGTAGTCGCTTGCGTGATACAGATTGGTGCCCCAATCAAAGCCTAACCATTTCACTGCATCCAAAATACTGTCAGCGTATTCCACATCTTCTTTGACGGGATTGGTGTCATCTAAGCGCATATTGCAGCGCGCACCGCCAGCTTGATGATTGTAATCAGCGGCTAAACCGAAGTTTAGGCAAATACTTTTAGCATGACCGATATGTAAGTAGCCATTTGGCTCAGGTGGAAAACGGGTGATGATTGATGGAATGGGTTCGCCCGCTAAATTCGTACGCCGAGAAAAAGCACCGCTTGCTAAATCATGATCAATGATCTGACGCAAAAAGTTGGATGGCTCGGCTACAGCGCCGGTATTTGCTTTAGGGGGTTTGCTATCTTGGGACATAGCCACATTGTAGAGAAAACCCCGAGACCCATAAAGAAAAAGCCCGCAAACTGCTGCGGGCTCATTTCTGGGAGGGCGAGAAAGAATTAATCTTCTATGAACGCCTCTTCGCGTGTCTTCTTCACCGCTGGCAAGGCTACGATCACCACCAAGAGGGCTGCTGCGATCAGTAAGCCCAATGAAAGTGGGCGAGTCAAGAAAGTAGTGAAATCGCCACGGGATAGTAATAATGCGCGGCGGAAGTTTTCTTCCATCATAGGTCCAAGTACGAAGCCCAAAAGCAATGGGGGCGGTTCGCAACCTAGCTTAAAGAAGAGGTAACCAATAATGCCGAAGGCAGCTGTTACGTATACGTCAAACACAGTGTTGTTCACGGTATAGACGCCGATACAGCAGAACACCAGAATGGCTGGATACATGAAGCGATAAGGGATCTTCAAGAGCTTTACCCAGATACCGATGAGAGGCAAATTCAAAAGAATCAACATCACATTACCAATCCACATGGAAGCGATCAGACCCCAGAACAAAGCTGGGTTACTAGTCATTACTTGTGGACCTGGTTGAATATTGTGAATAGTCATCGCGCCAACCATCAAAGCCATTACGGCATTTGGTGGAATACCCAAAGTGAGCAGTGGAATGAATGAGGTTTGGGCAGCAGCATTGTTAGCCGATTCAGGACCGGCAACGCCTTCAATGGCGCCTTTACCAAACTCATGGCTGTACTTAGATGATTTTTTCTCAACCGAGTAAGCGCCAAAAGCAGCAAGTGCTGCACCGCCACCTGGCAGAATTCCGAGAATAGAGCCAATCGTTGTACCGCGCAAGATTGAAGGAATCATGCGCTTGACGTCTTCCCTGGTAGGAATCATCGTGGTCATCTTATTTAAGAAGCCTTCGTCCTCATCGGTTTTCTCAAGGTTACCCATGATCTCTGCGAAACCAAATACACCCATCGCAACTGCAACGAAGCCAATACCATCGCTCAACTCAGGAATATCAAACGCATAGCGTGATACACCTGAGTTCACGTCCGTGCCAATCAAGCCCATCAAGAGACCCAAAACGATCATGCCAATTGCTTTGATCAAAGAGCCGGACGCCAACACAACTGCGCCAATTAAGCCTAAGACCATGAGTGAGAAGTACTCAGCAGGGCCAAACTTAAATGCCAACTGAGAAAGTGGCGCAGCAAAGGCGGCTAACACTAAAGTTGCTACGCAACCAGCGAAGAATGAGCCCATACCGGCGGTGAACAATGCAACACCGGCTCGACCATTGCGGGCCATTTGGTAGCCATCGATCGCCGTCACCACCGAAGACGTTTCTCCTGGGATGTTTAACAGAATTGCTGTTGTAGAACCACCATACTGTGAGCCGTAGTAAATACCAGCCAACATAATCAAAGCAGCAATTGGAGGCAAGGCATACGTAGCTGGCAGGAGCATTGCAATCGTTGCAATAGGGCCTAAACCAGGTAATACACCAATTAAGGTGCCCAATACGCAGCCAATCAGGCAGTACAACAAGTTTTGTAAAGTAAATGCGGTATCGAAACCGAGGGCTAAATTAGCAAATAAGTCCATTTTTCAGTATCCCGGCTCGTTATTGTTGTAAGAAGAAAGGCAGTAATGGGAACTGCAATTTCAGTCCCAAAACAAACACTGAATAAGTAAAAATAATCAGAAATGTGGCATTTACTAAAGTGCCTTTCCAATGAAATTCATGACTTGCGCTTGCTGACATAAATACCAAAACAAAGACTGCTACAACAAAGCCCATGGTTGGCAAAAGAACGCCGTATAGAACAACTGAGCCTGTAATCAAGCCAATAACGCGCCAGTTAAATTTTGGAATAGACTCGATCGCAGCTGTCGCTCTCAAAGATCTTACTAGTACTAGCAGACCCAAAAGAGCCATCAGAATGCCTAGAAAGAAAGGGAAGTAGCCTGGCCCCATTTTAGCGGCAGTGCCCATTGGGTACTGGGTGGCCATGATAGTGAAGAAGAGGCCAATAACCATGTACATGATTCCGGCCCCAAAATCCCGTTGATTGCGAATTTTCAAGTTGCTCTCCTTGTTGTCGACTTAAATGCCGATTTTTATTGATGTTGACGGATTGTAAGGCAGGTTTGGGCCTTCTTACCTAGCGTTTGCCCTAGGCTAGTGCCAATGCGATAATTATTCGCATGAAAGTCTCCCAAATTCGCCAGGCTTACCTGGATTTCTTCGCCCAAAAAGGCCACCAAATCGTCCCATCCAGCCCAGTAGTGCCGGGGGACGACCCAACCCTGCTATTTACTAATGCAGGTATGAACCAGTTCAAGGACGTGTTTTTGGGCTTTGATAAGCGCCCTTATAACCGCGCTACGACTGCCCAAAAGTGCATTCGGGCCGGTGGAAAACACAATGACTTGGATAACGTAGGCTACACAGCTCGTCATCACACCTTTTTTGAAATGTTGGGTAATTTCTCTTTTGGAGACTATTTCAAGAAAGACGCCATTCAATTTGCCTGGGATTTATTGACCCAGGTATTTCAGTTGCCCAAAGAAAAGCTCCTGGTCACCGTATATGCCGAAGATGACGAGGCCTATGACATTTGGAATAAACAAATTGGTGTGCCTGCTGATCGCATCATTCGGATTGGGGATAACAAAGGTGCGCGTTACGCATCAGACAATTTTTGGATGATGGGTGACACAGGACCATGCGGTCCTTGCACTGAAATTTTTTACGACCATGGTGCCCATATTCCTGGAGGCCCTCCCGGTAGTCCTGACGAAGATGGCGATCGCTTCATTGAAATTTGGAATAACGTCTTCATGCAATTTAACCGTGACGAGGCGGGTGTAATGCATCCATTACCTAAGCCTAGCGTTGATACAGGCATGGGTCTTGAGCGTATTGCTGCAGTCTTGCAGCACGTTCACTCTAATTATGAAATCGACCTCTTCGTCAATCTTCTCAAGGCCTCCAAAGAGGCGGTTGATGCAGCGGGCGGTGAAAATTGTGATGCACAAAGTCCTTCACTGAAGGTAATTGCTGACCACATCCGCGCCTGTAGCTTCATTGTGGTTGATGGTGTCATTCCAGGTAATGCAGGGCGTGGTTATGTATTGCGTCGCATTGCCCGTCGTGCGATTCGTCACGGCTATAAGCTGGGCGCACGCAAGCCATTCTTCTATCAGTTGGTGCCTGCGCTTGTAAAAGAGATGGGCGAAGCATATCCAGAATTGCGCGCTGCGCAGGACAAAGTGGGCGAAGTGATTAAGCAAGAAGAAGAGCGTTTCTTCCAAACCATTGCTAACGGTATGGAAATTTTGGACGGCGCTTTATCTGGCGGTGCAAAAGTAGTGGACGGTGAAACAGCTTTCCGCTTACATGACACCTTTGGTTTTCCATTGGATTTAACTGCTGACGTTTGTCGTGAACGTGGCGTGACCGTTGATGCCGATGGTTTTGAAGTGGCGATGCAAAAGCAGCGCGATCAAGCAAGGGCTGCAGGCAAGTTCAAGGTAGCCCAAGGCCTAGACTACAAAGGTGCGCCCACCCAGTTTCATGGCTATGACACCCTAAAACATGAGGGCGCCAAAGTGACTGCTCTGTATGTGGATGGTTCAGCTGTGCCGTCCGTCAAAGCTGGCGATGCCGCCGTGATCGTGTTGGATAACAGCCCTTTTTATGCTGAATCTGGCGGTCAGGTTGGCGATAAAGGCGAGCTCCGCAATGAAAGTATCCGTTTTGCAGTTGAAGATACCTTCAAGATTCAGGCTGACGTTTTTGGTCATCAGGGTGAAGTCCTGGAGGGTGAGCTCAAAGTGGGTGACTCAATCAATGCTTTGGTTGATACCCAACAAAGAACCGATACGATGCGTAACCATAGCGCTACCCATATCCTGCATAAAGCATTGCGTGAAGTATTGGGTGATCATGTGCAACAAAAAGGTTCTTTGGTGGATGCCACTAAGACTCGCTTTGACTTTACGCACAACGCACCTATTACTGCCGAGCAACTTCGTCGCATTGAAGATATTGTGAATCAAGAGATTTTGGAAAATACGGCAACTTCAGGCAAGGTAATGTCCTTGGATGACGCGCAAAAGACTGGCGCCATGATGCTCTTTGGTGAGAAGTATGGTGATGAGGTACGTGTGCTGGAGATTGGTTCTTCTAAAGAGTTATGTGGCGGCACCCATGTTGGTCGTACTGGCGATATCGGTAGTTTGAAGATTATTTCTGAAGGCGGTGTTGCTGCCGGCATTCGCCGTGTTGAGGCGGTGACTGGCAATAACGCATTGCATTTCTTGCAAGGCTTAGAAGACAAGATTAATGAAGCCGCAGCGATTCTCAAAACCCATCCAGGCGATTTAGTAAATCGTGTTGCTCAACTTCAAGAAAGTCTGCGCCAAGCCGAACGCGAATTAGAAAAAGTGAACTCTAAGTTAGCGGCTAGCCAAGGTGATGAGTTAGCAGCACAAGCTATTGATGTAAATGGCCTTAAAGTGATAGCTGCTCGAATTGATGGCGCCGATGCCGGCGTGCTTCGTGAAACTATGGATGCCCTGAAGGCAAAGTTGAAAACTGCTGCGATTGTGTTGGCCTCAGTTCAAGGCGATAAAGTCAGTTTGATTGCCGGTGTGACAGCCGATTCGATTGGTAAAGTAAAGGCAGGCGATCTCGTGAACTTTGTCGCTCAGCAGGTGGGTGGTAAAGGCGGCGGCAAACCGGAAATGGCGATGGCTGGAGGAACGGATCCTAGCAAGTTAAGTGCGGCTTTAGATGGCGTCAAGGATTGGATAGCAAGCAAATGAGCGAACTAGTAAACATTGCTTTTAATGCAGAAGTAGATGCGATTGGCATGAACTGCCCATTGCCTATCTTGCGCACCAAAAAAGCTTTGGCAACCATGCAGTCAGGCGAAGTCTTAAAGATTAAGGCAACTGATGCAGGCGCTGCCCATGACTTCCCTGCTTTTGCTAAGCAAACTGGTAATGAGTTGCTTGCAAGCACTACTGAAGGTGATGTATTGGTCTTCTTTATGAAGCGCAGGTAGTCTAAATTCCCAAGCTTGCATGCCCATAGATCGTGCGCCGTATGCGATAACAAAAAAGGCAGAGATGATTCTCTGCCTTTTTTGTTTCAACCAAATAGTGGTTAGGTTAAAGATCGACTCTTAAGGTAAGCAGCAAAGTCAGTCGATACTTCGGGGTGACGCAGAGCAAACTCTACGGAAGCCTTGAGATAGCCTAATTTGCTACCGCAGTCATAGCGCACTCCATCATATTCATAAGCAAATACTGGCTCTTCTTTTAACAAAGAAGCAATCGCATCAGTAAGTTGAATCTCGCCGCCGGCGCCTGGCTTAAGGTTGCGGATATGGCTGAAGATGTTTGATGAAAGAACATAGCGCCCCACGACCGCCAAATTAGACGGCGCATCTTTTGGTTCGGGTTTTTCCACAATACCGTTGAGGCGATAAATGCCTTTGGCGACTTCAGCGCCAGACACAATCCCGTAAGAGTTACTCTTTGCGGGATCAATTTTTTCTACCGCAATGACTGAGCCATTTTGTTCGTCAAACACTTGGAGCATTTGCTTGAGAACAGGAGGCTGTCCATCTAAAAGATCATCTGCCAAAATCACAGCAAATGGTTCATCACGAACCAATTTCTCTGCGCACAAAACTGCGTGCCCTAAGCCAAGCGCTTCAGGTTGGCGCACATATACGCAATCGACATGACTAGGTTTGACGCTGCGAACGATCTCTAATAAAGCTTGTTTATTTTTAGCCTCCAACTCAGCTTCAAGTTCATAAGCTTTATCAAAGTGATCTTCAATGGCGCGCTTACTGCGTCCAGTAACGAAAATCATTTCTGTGATTCCGGCGGCAATTGCCTCTTCAACAGCGTATTGAATAAGCGGCTTATCGACTACATTCAGCATTTCTTTTGGGCTTGCCTTGGTTGCTGGCAAAAAACGTGTGCCTAAACCGGCGACTGGAAAAACTGCTTTCGTAACTGCTTTAGTGCTTAATGGCATATAACTTCCAATCGCTTTGTTGGGCTACGGTTTACTTTAGACGGTCTAATTGTGCAACAAGCTTCTCGTGATTTTGCTCAAAGCCGGTAAGACGTTGTTTTTCTTGAGCAACAACCTCTGCTGGAGCGCGCGCCACAAAGCTTTCATTAGTCAATTTGCCCTTAGCTTTGCTGATTTCATTGGCTAGGCGCTCTATTTCCTTGCTTAGACGAATGCGTTCGGCTGCAACATCGACCTCAATCTTGAGCAAGAGCTTAATATCGCCTACTAAGGCAATCGGCGCATCTGGGGCATCTTTTTCTAAAGCAGATTCATCACTGTAGATTTTGACTTCAGTGAGCTTGGCGAGCGCCATTAAATAAGGCGTTGTTTTTTCTAAGAATGCTTGTGGCCCACAAATCCAGAGCGGCACTTTTTGGCCAGGAGGAACTTGCATCTCTCCACGCAGGTTACGGCAGGCATCCACTATGGCTTTAATCTGCGCTACCCAAGCTTCACTTTTCTCATCAATCTTTTCAGGTTGAGCAACGGGATAGGGTTGTAGCGCAATCGTCTGCTTGTCTTGCTTGGCCAGATCTTTGCCGGACTTGGGCCCAACGGTTTGCCATAGTGTTTCGGTGATGAATGGAATCAATGGATGCGCCATGCGTAAGATCGTTTCCAGAACACGCAAGAGGGTGCGGCGAGTAGCACGTTGCTGCGCTGGCGTGCCAGTTTGCAATTGCACCTTGGCAAGTTCTAGATACCAATCGCAATATTCATCCCAAACAAATTGGTAAATACTGCTGGCAATATTGTCAAAGCGATAAGCTTCAAAGCCTTTGGCTACCTCAGCTTCAGTTCTTTGTAGTTGGGAAACGATCCATTTATCTGCAGGTGAAAAATCCAAATAGCCTTCGGGGCCACATTGGTTGTCACAAGGGGCAAAGCCATTGTCTTCATTGCTACCAGAGCAGTTCATGAGAACAAAACGTGTGGCGTTCCAAAGCTTATTGCAGAAATTACGATAGCCTTCGCAACGCTTTTGATCAAAGTTAATATTGCGTCCAAGTGAGGCGAGGGATGCAAAAGTAAAGCGCAGAGCATCGGTACCAAAAGCCGGAATACCATCCGGAAACTCTTTTTTGGTTTTCTTGCTGATGCTCTCAGCCTGTTTTGGATTCATGAGGCCAGTAGTGCGTTTGCCTACTAACTCCTCAATCTTGATGCCGTCAATCAAATCGATTGGGTCCAAAGTGTTCCCTTTGGATTTGCTCATCTTCTGACCCTCAGCATCACGCACAAGGCCATGTACATAGACGGTATGGAATGGCACTTTTCCAGTGAAGTGGCAGGTCATCATGACCATGCGCGCTACCCAGAAGAAGATGATGTCAAAGCCTGTGACCAAGACAGAGGAGGGTAGGAAGTGATTTAAGGCCGGAGTTTCTTCTGGCCAACCCAAAGAGCTAAATGGGACGAGGGCAGAGCTAAACCAGGTATCAAGGACATCGGGGTCGCGATTAAGTTTGCCGGTATAGCCAGTTGCAGCAGCTTTCGCTTTAGCTTCTTCTTCAGAGCGCCCTACAAAAATCTGTCCATCATCACCATACCAAGCGGGGATTTGATGACCCCACCAGAGTTGACGAGAAATACACCAGTCCTGGATATTTTCTAGCCACTGGGTGTAAGTATTAATCCAATTCTCTGGAACAAGTTTGATATCACCTTTAGTCACTGCATCCAATGCGGCGCCAGCGATAGATGAGCCTGGTTGATATTTGTTATCTGGACTTGGCTTAGACATCGCCACAAACCATTGGTCTGTGAGCATTGGCTCAATAATCGTTTGCGTGCGATCACCGCGCGGCACCATTAATTTATGTGGCTGAACTTTTTCTAGTAAACCTGCTGCATCCAGATCGGCAACCACTTGTTTACGCGCAGCAAAACGTTCCAGGCCTTGATAAGCGACCGGAGCATTTTCATTAATCTTGGCATCCAAAGTGAGGATGTTGATCATTGGAAGTTGATGGCGTTGTCCTACTGCGTAGTCATTAAAGTCATGCGCAGGGGTTACTTTCACGACACCGGTGCCAAAGTTCAAATCAACGTAATCATCTGCAATGATCGGTATTTGACGTTCGCATAAAGGTAGATTCACCGCTTTACCGATGAGGTGTTTATAGCGCTCATCTTCTGGGTTCACCATAACGGCAACATCGCCCAACAAGGTTTCTGGGCGAGTGGTGGCAACAGTGAGATGGCCAGAGCCGTCAGTCAATGGATAGCGGATGTGCCACATTGAGCCATCTTCTTCCTCGCTCACTACCTCCAGATCGGAAACTGCAGTTCCTAAAACAGGATCCCAGTTCACTAAACGTTTACCGCGATAGATCAAGCCTTGCTCATGCAAGCGCACAAATACCTCCACCACTGCTTTGGACATTTTGCTGTCCATGGTGAAATATTCTTTACCCCAATCAATCGATGCGCCTAGGCGACGAATTTGTCGAGTAATCGTATTGCCAGAAGTTTCCTTCCACTCCCACACTTTTTCTAAAAACTTTTCACGACCTAGATCATGACGAGAAACTTTTTGTGCATCCAGTTGACGCTCAACAACAATTTGAGTAGCGATGCCAGCATGATCGGTGCCGGGCACCCACAAAGTATTTTTACCTGTCATACGCGCATGACGTATCAACCCATCCATGATGGTTTGATTGAAGGCATGGCCCATATGAAGGGTGCCAGTGACATTGGGCGGGGGAAGTTGAATAGAAAAATCACCCTTACTTTCGTCCATGGTGGAGTCGGCAATACCCCGGCGTTCCCACTCTGGGCCCCAGTAGGCCTCTATCGGGGCGGGTTCATAGGATTTGGCGAGCTCGTCCGCTGAGCTGGTCGCTGGAGAATTAGGGGTATTTGAGGCATTTGGCATAAGAGGCAAATTATAATTGGGCTGATGTACTCAGACTTGCTCGCGAACCTCAATCCAGAACAGCGCGAGGCAGTGACCCTCCCGCCCGTAAATGAAACTGGCCAAGCCCAATCAGCCATGATTTTGGCTGGGGCAGGGAGCGGCAAGACCCGCGTCCTCACTACCCGTATAGCCTGGTTGATTCAGACCGGTCAGGTATCCCCGATTGGCGTCCTGGCGGTAACCTTCACCAATAAGGCCGCCAAAGAGATGATGCTCCGTCTGAGTGCCATGTTGCCGATTAATACGCGTGGGATGTGGATTGGCACCTTCCATGGCCTTTGTAACCGTTTATTGCGTGCCCACCACAAAGAAGCAGGTTTACCTTCTACCTTCCAAATCCTAGACACTCAAGATCAGCTCTCAGCGATTAAGCGCCTTTTAAAGGGATTAAAGGTCGATGATGAGAAGTATCCCGCAAAGCAACTGCAATACTTTATTGCTCATGCCAAAGAGCGTGGTCAGCGTGCAAAAGATTTAGCCGTTGGGGATGACTTCCAGGCCAAGATGGCACAACTTTATGCTGCTTACGATGAGCAATGCCAACGCGAGGGTGTTGTTGATTTTGCTGAGCTCTTATTGCGCAGCTATGAATTACTCAAGCATAGTGAAGCTATTCGGACGCACTATCAAGAACGTTTTCGCCATATCTTGATTGATGAGTTTCAAGATACCAATGCCTTGCAATATGCATGGCTCAAATTATTATCAGGGCATGACGCCAGCCGAATCAATGTCAGCGGTATGGGTAGCAGTTCCGTATTTGCGGTCGGCGATGACGATCAAAGTATTTATGCTTTCCGTGGGGCAGATGTTGAAAATATGCGCCTTTATGAAAAGCAATATCACCCTTTGATGGTGAAGCTAGAGCAAAACTATCGCTCGCACGGCCATATTTTAGATACGGCAAATCACCTCATTGCGAACAATTCAGAACGCCTTGGTAAAAACTTGCGAACCGATGCTGGTCATGGCGAGCCAGTCCGTATCTATGAGGCACCTAGCGATCATGCAGAAGCTGCTTGGCTGGTTGACGAGATCAAGGCTTTAGTAAATAGCGGCATCAAGCGCACAGAAGTCGCCTTACTCTATCGCAGCAATGCCCAGTCACGCATTATTGAGCACGCTTTATTTTCTGCAGGTATTCCCTATCGTGTTTATGGTGGCTTACGCTTCTTCGAGCGCGCTGAAATTAAACATGCGCTGGCATATTTACGTTTGCTGGAGAATCCGAATGATGACACTTCATTTTCTCGAGTGGTGAATTTCCCAACTCGCGGAATTGGTGCAAGGTCAATTGAAGCGCTCCAAGATGCCGCTAGAGCACAGCAATGTTCTTTGTATTTAGCAGCTTCTTCCTTGGAAGGAAAAGCTGGCGCTGCCCTGGGTGGATTTGTGCGCTTAGTGGATCACATGCGTGAGGCTACTCGTCACAATACATTGCCAGAAACTGTCGAATTTGTGATTCAGCATAGCGGTTTGATTCAGCACTATCTCTCAGAGCGTGAAGGACAGGATCGCGTTGAGAACTTGCAAGAATTGATTAATGCTGCAACTGCATTTATTGCTGAAGAAGGTTATGGGCAGGATGCTGCGGCTGCGATGTTGCCTGGCGAGAATGCTCCAGGTGTCGTCGATGTTTCGCCCTTGGCGGCTTTCTTATCCCATGCCTCACTAGAGGCGGGTGATAACCAGGCCCAGGCCGGTCAAGATGCAGTGCAATTAATGACAGTGCACTCTGCCAAAGGCTTAGAGTTCACCTCAGTATTCATTACTGGCCTTGAGGAAGGTTTATTTCCCCATGAGAACAGCGTTAATGAGCAGAACGGCTTGGAAGAAGAGCGCCGCCTGATGTACGTAGCGATTACGCGTGCCAAGGAGCGTCTTTATCTCTCCCATACCCAATCACGGATGTTGCACGGCCAAGTGCGCTACAACATGCCTTCTCGTTTTCTGGAGGAACTCCCATCTGATTCATTGAAGTGGCTTACTCCCAAAGCAAGAGATGCGCGCTGGGGTGGTGGTAGCAACTCAAGAACAGGAGCTACTTGGCAGGATGGCTATACCCGTCAACGCGAATATGAATCCAATGATTTTTTTGATTCTGGTTCAGAGCGACAGAGACCGGCTAAGCGTGTTGGCTCAGCATCAATGGAAGTAAAAAGATTGGCCTCTCCTCCTCGTGGAAATTATCCATTCACTATTGGACAAAATGTGTTCCACACTAAGTTTGGTGAGGGGCGCGTGACTGGTCTTGAGGGTGTAGATGTTGATGCACGCGCACAAGTGAACTTCAAGCGCCACGGCATTAAGTGGTTACAGCTGAGTATTGCGAAGCTTGCTGCGATCGACTGAAAAGTCGTCTAAACAGGAAGTGCCACTTCATCTTCTGTGAAGCAAGCTTTCCAGCTTGCATAGAAAGAGCAATGCATCACCGTCAATCCCGCCATGGAGATGGGGGCAATGATGAAGGAGGCTGCTTGCCCCAGATCGAGAGCATCAAAGATCATTCCGACTGTCAGTGGAATGGCAATCAGGATCGCACCCCAAATAGAGAGATACAAAAAGAATGCTGCTTTATTGGTCCAGCACGCTAAGCAGCTAGAGAATAGTGCTTGTGGTACAGACATATCAGCCCATGCGACCAATACTGGTGAGAACCACATCAGCATACCTATGGGCACATACAGCATTGCTCCGAAGAAGAGCACCAAGTAAACCTGACGCAGTGCTTCGGGGGTAATCGTCTTTTCACTGGTCATTAATGGAAGCAGTAATTCAAAGTCCACCAAGAGGCTTAAGATAAAACTTAGCAGCAAAATCAAGCTGGCATATACCAAACCTAGTTGCAAAATTCTTTTGCGAATAATCGGGCTTGACTGAAGTGCGACCAAATAGACCATTGGCCGAATGCGTTCTTTTTGAATAGCTTGACGACAAGCAGTCATAAAGCCAACAGAGAGAGTTGGCGTAATCAGGAGCACAGCAAAAACACCGATGACTGGAACAACGACAGCCAATTGAGCTGCAAATACATACATAAAGACCAGCATCAAGAAGCCCAAAGGATTCTGTTTGAAGAGCCACATGCCCTGCCTAATCCAGGTGTAACCTTCTTTAGGTGCTACGGAATTCAGTTTCATAGTGATCGACGACTTAAAAGAATGCCCTCAAAGTGCATAGGGTCATGAGGTGTCAGCATTTGCGCATCTCTTGGTAGATAGAAATCCCATAGCCTAGAGACCCAGAAGCGTAATGCTGCTGCACGAAGCATGAGAGTCCAACTGGCTTGCTCTTCTAGGGTAAATGGGCGAACCGTTTGGTAGGACTTCATGAATGCATCGAGGCGGGCTGGATCTAAATCTTGTTTGTTGTCAGCAAGACACCAATCATTTGCAGTCACGGCGATATCAAATAACCATTTATCAGTGCCGGCAAAATAGAAGTCAAAGAAACCGCCTAAGTGATCGCTAGAAGTGTCAGTTCCTTTTGGATCGAATAAGACGTTGTCGCGAAACAGATCGCAATGACTGGCGCCTTGTGGCAAGCCATCATAGGCGCCCGAGGAAAAGAACGCTTCTTGCGTTTTTAACTCATGACTAATTAATTCTTTTTGCGATGTATTTAAGTGCGGCAGTACTTGGGGAATGGTTTTTTGCCACCAAGCAAGACTGCGAAGATTCTCTTGTGCCTTAGGAAAATCTTTTCCTGCCAAATGCATCTTCGCAAGCATCTCGCCCACAAGGGCGCAATGATTCACTTCTGGTTGAAGTCTTGATAGACCAGGTAACTTGGTAACAATAGCTGCTGGCTTACCTTTGAGGGTAAATAGGATTTCTCCCTGTTTATTCTCAATAGGCTTGGGAACGGGTATGCCTTTGTTCGCTAAATGGCGCATTAGCTCTAGATAGAATGGCAGTTGTTCCGCAGAGAGTCTTTCAAAGATGGTTAGGACATATTCTTGTTTCTGACCACCTTGAATGGTGTCTAAGAAAAAGTTCGAGTTCTCAATGCCGCCGTGAATGCCGCGGATTTCACTAGCCTGACCAATATCAAAGTCTTGAGTAATCCATTGGGAAATATCCTCAAGCTCGATCGGAGTAAATACAGCCATAAACTAATTCAGTAGATCTTATTTAAAAGGAATGCTAATGCTAGGAACGCTAATCAGATCAGTTTCTTTTGGGGGGCCAGGCATAACTGATGTGGGTGGCGCCATCTCATAGCTAGTGAAGGGTGTTTTCACATCAACTTGGGTCGGTGAATTGACGTCCTTATATTCTGTAACCGTAGTGCCATTTTTATCCTTGTATTGATAGTTTGGCTTTCTTGGCTCGGGAGTGTTTAGGACGCCAGTGGCGCTGACGGCTGGCGCAAGCGGCTGATTATTAATGCGGTTTAATTCGGATGGGCTCAGTGCTTGGCTGTTATTCTGAGCTTGGGCTGAGGTAATGCCAAAAAGTCCAAAAATCACAAAAAAGCCCATTGGGACGAGGCTTTGACTCATTGAGTGGCTAATTAAGTTCGTTAAATAATGCATTTTTTCACCTTTTTAAGCCTACTCTCGGATGGTTCCTTAACCAGACCTGTAGGCAATTCACAACTAGATTGTACGATTGCGGTATGACTAAACATAGACTCTTGTTGGTAGATGGCTCTAGCTACCTCTATCGCGCCTTCCACGCTATGCCAGACCTCAGAAATGGGGCTGGAGAGCCCACTGGGGCTATCTATGGCATGGTGAATATGATGCGCAGGGCCCGCTCCGAGCTCAAAGCAGACCATATAGCCTGTGTTTTTGACGCCAAAGGCAAGACTTTCCGCGATGAGATGTATTCAGAGTACAAAGCGCATCGCTCCCCCATGCCCGAAGATTTGGTTAAACAAATCGAACCCATTCACGCCATGGTGAAGGCATTAGGTTGGCCGGTCTTAATGGTCTCCGGTGTGGAGGCGGATGATGTGATTGGAACTTTAGCTTGCCAAGCTACGCAAGCGGGCTGGGAAACTATTATTTCCACTGGCGATAAAGATCTGGCGCAATTGGTCAATCCTTCGGTATCTCTCATTAATACGATGACGAATGAAAAGCTAGACATCGAAGGTGTGAAAGAAAAGTTTGGCGTACCACCTGAGTTGATTGTTGATTATTTATCCATTATTGGCGATGCCGTTGATAACGTTCCAGGAGTTCCTAAGGCAGGACCAAAGACTGCAAACAAATGGTTGGCAGAATTTGGCAATCTGGATAACTTAATGGCTAATGCCGATCAAGTCAAAGGTGTAGTTGGTGAAAACTTGCGCGCTACTCTTCCTTGGCTGCCACAAGCACGCCAACTGATTACGGTAAAAACGGATTGTGATTTATCGCCCCATTTGCCAAGCTTGGATGACCTGCATGCGAAGTCTGAAGATGCTCCTTTGCTGCGTGAGTTGTTTGAGCGTTATGCTTTTAAGACTTGGTTACGTGACGTAGAAAAACAGCTCACGAGCCCAGAGAATAAGGGCGAGCCAGCAAGCTTTGATTTGGCAGGCAGCCCAATCTCAAATAATCCTGAAGAAAATTCTGATAGGGCAAAAAAGACGCGTGTGATTGCCATCTCGCCCACTAAAGATTTATCCCAAGAAACTCGGGACTCACATGATGCAATCGAACGTCACTACGAATGTGTAGTGGATGAGGCCGGCCTAGAGAGATGGTTAAAAAAGATTGAGTCTTCTCCGTTAACGGCGGTTGATACCGAAACTACTAGTCTTGATGCGCTTGCGGCAGAGCTCGTTGGAATTTCTTTATCGGTTACTCCTGGAGAGGCTTGCTATATTCCTGTAGCTCATCGCAATGGCGAAGTGCAACTTGACCGTGATCTGGTTCTGGCCCGCATGAAGCCCTGGTTAGAAAGCGCAACGCATTTAAAGGTAGGGCAAAACTTAAAGTACGACGCCCACATCTTTGCAAACTATGGCATTACCTTAAAAGGCATTGCATTTGATACCTTGCTGGAATCATATGTGCTCGAATCACATCTTCCACACAATATGGATAGCCTTGCCGAGCGTCATTTAGGAATGAAAACGATTCGCTACGAAGAAGTGTGTGGCAAAGGGGTTCATCAAATTGGCTTTGACCAAGTCGATCTAAAGATTGCAACGGACTACGCGGCAGAGGACGCCGATATTACCTTGCGCCTTCATCTTGAGTTATGGCCGCAGATTCAAGAAAGTCCAGGCTTGCTTTATATCTACGAAAAAGTAGAGATGCCAGCCATGCGAGTATTGGGAATTATGGAGCACAATGGTATTCGGATTGATTCCGCGCTATTGTCTAAACAAGGGCAGCAAGTGGGCAAACGCCTGCTTGAGCTTGAGGGCGAGATCCATAAGTTGGCTGGCCAGCCTTTTAATATCCAGTCACCTAAGCAAATCGCAGAAATTTTATTTGGACAACTTGAGCTTCCGGTCATTAAAAAGACGCCATCAGGTGCACCCTCTACTGATGAAGAAGTGTTACAGAAGTTGGCGGAAGACTATCCATTACCAGCACGCATTCTGGATTACCGTAGCCTAGCAAAATTGATGTCCACCTATATTGAGAAGCTCCCACGCATGGCTGACCCTAAAACTGGGCGCGTACATACGAACTTTTCTCAAGCCACTGCAGTGACAGGTCGCCTCGCATCAAGCGACCCAAACTTGCAAAATATTCCTGTGCGCACAGAAGAGGGTCGTCGTATTCGGGAAGCATTTGTTCCGGCAGAAGGTTGCAAGTTATTGTCTGCGGATTACTCTCAGATTGAGTTACGCATCATGGCGCACATTGCTGAAGATGAAAATCTACTCACTGCATTTAGAGAAGGCAAAGACGTTCACCAAGCCACCGCAGCAGAAATCTTTGGCATTGCTTTGGATGATGTCAATTCTGAGCAACGTCGTTATGCCAAGGTCATTAACTTTGGCCTCATCTACGGCATGAGTGCTTTTGGTTTGGCTGGTAACTTAGGTATTGAGCGTTCTGCTGCGCAAAACTATATAGCCAAATACTTTGATCGGTATCCAGGAGTGGCTCAATATATGGAGCGCACACGCCTCGAGGCTAGAGAAAATGGTTACGTGGAAACAGTCTTTGGACGACGCCTTTGGTTGCCGGAAATTAAGGGCTCTAATGGTCCGCGTCGCCAAGGGGCTGAGCGTGCGGCAATTAATGCTCCTATGCAAGGTACTGCTGCAGACCTAATCAAGCTAGCAATGATTGCCGTGGAGGATTGGCTCGAAAAGGAGCAACTCAAGACCAAGCTTCTATTGCAGGTTCATGATGAGTTGGTTCTAGATGTGCCTTTCGATGAGCTTGAGATAGTGCAAGCTAAATTACCCGGTTTAATGTGCAATGTTGCCCAGCTAAAGGTACCTTTAGTAGTTAGTATTGGGATTGGCGATAATTGGGAAGAGGCACATTAAGGATTGAATGAGAATTACAAGCCAGGAGACAAAATCATGAGTAAAGAGATGCAAAACAGTCGACGCAATTTTATGAAGACATCAGCAATTAGCGCAACTGCTATTGGGGTTGGATTTGTGGCTGCTTCAGATCCTGTGATGGCTGCTGCTATTGAAACAGACTTCATCGGCCTAAAGGCTGGCGAGGAAATGATTCCGGTAGGCGGTTTTCAGTTGCCCGCATATGTCTCACGACCTGAAAAAGCGAAAGGCTCTTTGCCCATCATTATTGTGGCAAGTGAAATCTTTGGTGTGCATGAATATATTGCTGATGTCACAAGACGTTTTGCAAAGCTAGGATATTTAGCAATCGCACCAGAATTCTTTACGCGCGCTGGCGACCCAAATACCTATGGAACGATAGCGGAGATTCAGCAAAATATTGTGGCCAAAACTCCAGATTCGCAGGTCCTTAATGATTTACAGGCTGCTTTAGTTTGGGCCGGTAAAAATGGCGGTGACCTCAAAAGGGTTGGCGTAACTGGTTTTTGTTGGGGTGGTCGCATCACTTGGTTGTCTGCCACCTTACCGCAAGTGCATGCAGGTGTAGCTTGGTACGGACGTCTCATTGGAGAAAAAACAGAAGGCAACCCACGTCATCCGGTAGATATTGCTGCAGATTTAAAAGCCCCGGTCCTGGGTTTATATGGCGCAGTCGATACTGGTATTTCACTAGAAAGTGTTGATCAGATGCGTGCCGCTCTAGCGCAGGCAGCTGCTAAAAATCCCGCTGCTAAGGCTTGTCAGTTTGAGGTGTATCCAGATACGCCACACGCATTTCATGCGGACTATCGCGCCTCTTATCGTGAAGGTCCCGCAAAAGACGGCTGGGAAAAATGTATTGCCTGGTTTAAGAAAATGGGAGTGGCGTAATCGCAATGACAGTTTTACAAAGTATTCTTTTGGTTACTGCCTTAGCGGGTACTGCTAGCGTCCTAGTTGCTGCAAGCTGTTCCTTGGCCATGCTGTCCAAGATGGTCTACAACATGGTCAGTTTATCTGTCGGTATTTTGCTGGCAACCGCTTTACTTCACTCTTTGCCCGAGGCATTTAGTATGGAGGGGGCAAAACCCCAGCTCTTGTTTGCTACTTTGCTTGCTGGGTTATTGGGCTTTTTCTTGCTTGAGAAAATTGCTTTATTGCGCCATGACCACCATCACGAAGGCGATGGGCACCATCACCACCATGGCCATGATGCTGAAAATGCTGGGCGTAGTGGGTGGATGATTTTAGTTGGTGATGGCATTCATAATTTTGTGGATGGTATCTTGATTGCCGCAGCCTTTATGGCAGATTATCAGCTTGGCCTCTTTACTGCGATCGCGATCATTGCTCATGAGATCCCACAAGAGATAGGTGATTTCATAGTGTTGTTAAATGCGGGTTTCTCACGCGCACGCGCTTTGCTATACAACTTTATCTGCGGCTTATCAGCTGTAGTGGGTGGGGTACTCGCCTATTTCTTCCTAGAGCGTGCGCATGCAGCGATGCCTTACTTGCTGGTGATTGCGTCTAGTAGTTTTATTTATATTGCGGTGAGTGATCTCATTCCACAAATGCATCGTCGCCCGCACTGGGTTGAGTCTTTACGTCAAACAGTGCTCATTGCTTGTGGCGTAGGATTTGTGATCCTGCTATCTTTGCTGCATTAATACAGATTACTATTCTTATAGTTCAACAGGCCTTTGGGGGTCTGCACACCACTCGCTCCAGCTGCCTGCATATAGGCGTGAGCCTTTAAATCCAGCAAGTTCCATCGCCAAAATATTATGGCAAGCAGTAACGCCAGATCCGCATTGATGAATGACTTCGGAAGCTTTAATGGGGCCAAGAAATTCTGAGAACTCTTTGAAGAGCTGTTCAGGAGTTTTAAAAGCGGTTGCGTTGAGATTATTTTTAAAGAAGCGATTCAGTGCACCAGGAATATGTCCACCAACTGGATCTAGCGTTTCATTTTGACCATGAAAGCGATCTTCCGTACGCGCATCGATAACTTTGTTTTTCTGGGTTTGTAGGTTACCCACAACTTCATCAACCAGAACCAGTCCTGCATAAGGCATCACTCCAATAGCCTGGGCGCAAGGAGTTGGCATCCTAGGAATGGTGCCCATAGGGCCATTCCAAGCATCTAAGCCGCCATCCAGCACTTTTACATTGGCATGCCCTGTGGCTTTGAGCATCCACCACAAGCGGCTGGCATATACGGAGCCTTGTTTGTCATAAGCAACTACTAAAGTGTTTGGGCTGATCCCTAAGCGAGTCTTGGTTTGTGCCCAAGCCTCCGGACTCGGAAGAGGGTGGCGACCGTTGCTGCCAGTCTTATTGCCTGAAAGATCCTTATCCAGATCGACATAGATAGCACCAGGAATATGGCTTTCTTCGTAAGACTTTTTGCCGATCAGTGGATCTACTAAGTCAAAGCGGCAATCACAGAGCAATACATTCTCACCACTGTTAATGATTTCTTCTAACTGGTTTGCTGAGATTAGAGGAGTCATGATGCTTCCTATTTTTAGTGAGAAATAGTTGTTGGATTGTTCGATGTCTTTAGGGAACTGTAAAACCTATTTAGATTATGCGCCTTCAAAATTCATCACACGGCGATACCACTCATGAAAGTGTTGCATACCATCTTCCATTGGGCTTTGATACGGACCCACTTCATTAATACCGCGAGCTAGTAGAGCTGCGCGCCCTTTGTCCATACGCTCGGCAATTTCATCATCTTCAATACAAGTTTCCATGTATGCAGCACGTTCAGCTTCAACAAACTCACGTTCGAATAAGGCAATTTCTTCTGGATAGTAGAACTCTACGATATTGCGCGTTTTGTTGACTCCCATAGGATGAAGGGTGGAGACGCAGAGCACGCCCGGATACCACTCCACCATCACATTGGGGTAATAGGTCAGCCAAATAGCCCCATGGCGTGGGGCTTTGCCGTCAAATTGACGAAGTACTGCTTCATGCCAATTGCGATACGTTGGCGATCCTGGAGTTTGCAAATCCTTATGAATGCCTACAGTTTGTACGCTATGCCAGTCACCAAATTCCCAATGTAGATCTTCACAAGAAACAAACTTACCTAAGCCTGGATGAAATGGGACAACGTGATAGTCCTCGAGATATACCTCGATGAATGTTTTCCAGTTGTAATTGCACTCATGTACTTCAACATGATCGAGTACATACCCATCAAACTCGAGATCATCAGCAACGCCCAGTTTGGCGAAGTCATTACGAACATCGCGTGGACCTTCAAACAGGAGCCCCTGCCAATTTTGCAAGGGGGATTTACCAAGATTTAGACAAGGCTTATCTTCAAAATGCGGAGCGCCTAATAAATTGCCGCCTAAGTCATAGGTCCAGCGATGTAAAGGACAAACAATATTGTCGGCTTTGCCGCGACCATTCAACATTAACGCTTGGCGATGACGACAAACGTTTGATAAAAGTTCTACGCCAGATTCGTTGCGTACGAGGATGCGACCTTCGTTTTCTGCGCTTAATGTTTGATAGGAGCCAATTTCGGGCACCATGAGTTCGTGTCCAACATAGCCAGGCCCCTGCTTAAAAAGCAGTTCAATTTCGCGCTGATATAAATCAGCGTCAAAATATGCCGAAACCGGCAGTTGTAGATTGGACGGCGCAAGCTTCTGCGCGGTAGCCAGATTAGTCATTCTCCCCACCCCCGAAAACGTCAGCCGAAGCTAAGCGGAATAACCAATCCAACCATCGACGGATCGATATTGGAAAGGAAGGGATGGATTATACCCATCCAAGGGGGTTCTCGCTTTAATATGTAGGGCTATCCGTGTGGGAAATACGAAGGAAACCAGCTTATGCCAGCCAAGAAGTCAGAGAGTCAAAAACCCGGTCTTGAGGTCCAAATCGACCCCGATTTACGCTATGAGCAGGCCGTAAAAGAGCTGGAGAAGCTTATTTCCGATATGGAATCCGGCAAATTTTCATTAGAAGAAACCTTGCTTGCCTATCAACGTGGCGCGGCATTGCTCAAGCACTGTCAAGGAATGTTGGCTCAGGTTGAACAACAGGTTCGAGTGTTCGAGGCCTAATTGAGTACTGATTTTCAATTTCAGGAGTGGCTAACTGCTCACTCTGAGCGAACTGAGCAGGCCTTAGATCGCTTGCTTGATTCGGCAAAAACCACTCCCCATCGTTTGCACGAGGCAATGCGCTATGCGGCGCAGGGCGGCGGTAAGCGTATACGTCCTCTATTGGTTTACGCTTCTGGTCAGCTTGGCGATAATCAAGGTGAAGCGCTTATCGAGTCTTTGGATACGGCTGCAGTGGCAATTGAATGTATTCATGCTTATTCATTAGTGCACGATGATTTGCCATGCATGGATGATGACGAGTTACGACGTGGTCGCCCTACAGTTCACAAAGCCTTTGATGAAGCAACTGCATTATTAGTTGGCGATGCATTGCAAACTCGCGCCTTTGAAATTCTGGCTAATGCAAACTGTGATGCGCAAGTGCGCCTCAAAATGATTGCCGTTTTAGCTGCGGCCTCAGGCTCGCGCGGCATGGCCGGTGGTCAGGCTATCGATTTGGAAAGTGTGGGTAAAAAATTAGATCTGCCAGGCTTAAAGCAAATGCATGCCATGAAGACTGGTGCCCTCTTGTCATGTGCTGTTGAGTTGGGCGGTATTGCTGCCAACCTTGACCCTGCGCAAATGATGAATCTCGATCATTATTCAAAATCCCTAGGGTTGGCGTTTCAGATTGTGGATGACGTACTTGATGCCACCGCCGATAGTCAAACCTTGGGTAAAACGGCTGGCAAAGATGCAGCGGCGAATAAGCCGACCTATGTGACCTTGATGGGTTTAGACTATGCAAAGAAGCAAGCTAAAGAGTTACAAGAAACAGCAATTGCTAGCTTAGATAGTTTTGGTGCGCAAGCACAGGCGTTAAAGGATTTGGCTTCCTTAGTTGTCAATCGCGGCAAATAAGCAAGATACAAGACAAATGCAAGAGAATAAATACAAGAGAAATTCATTAGTACAAATGATTTAGGTTCAATGACTTTAAATTCCATTAATTCCCCCGACGATCTCAAAAAACTATCACGCGAAGAGCTGCCCGCTTTAGCTGATGAGTTGCGTGAGTTTGTTTTGGACTCTGTTTCTAAGACAGGCGGACATCTATCGTCAAACCTGGGAACGGTGGAGTTGTCTATTGCTTTGCATTATGTATTTGATACCCCGGAAGATCGAATCGTTTGGGATGTGGGCCATCAAAGCTATCCACACAAGATTTTGACTGGTCGTCGTGAGCGCATGAATACTTTGCGTCAGTACAAGGGTTTATCAGGTTTCCCACATCGCTCTGAAAGTGAGTTTGATGCTTTTGGTACTGGCCATTCATCAACCAGTATTTCAGCGGCGATGGGTATGGCTCGCGCTTTTCAAACGAAAGGTGAGCGACATGTGGCGGTAGCTGTCATTGGAGATAGCGCCATGACAGGCGGGATGGCTTTTGAAGCTATGAACAATGCTGGTGTGTATGACGACTTGCCGCTTGTAGTGATCTTGAATGATAACGACATGTCGATCTCGCCTGCGGTAGGAGCGCTTAATCGACATTTAGCTCGATTACTCAGCGGTAATATTTACTCTGCGACTAAAAAAGGCATTGATAGTGTTTTATCAATTGCACCACCTTTGCGTGAATTTGCTAAACGTCTTGAAGATCATGCCAAAGGCATGGTCTCCCCATCAACGATTTTTCAAGAATTTGGTTTCAATTATTTCGGTCCGATCGATGGCCATGATTTGGATGCCTTGATTCCGATGCTGCAAAACGTACGTCGCTTGGCTTTGGAAGGGCGTGGCCCACAGTTTTTGCACGTGGTAACTAAAAAAGGCCAGGGCTATGAGTTGGCCGAAGCGGATCCAGTGCTTTATCACGGCCCAAGTAAATTTAATCCTGAAGAGGGCGTCAAAAAATCGACTGCTAGCAAGAAAACGTTCACTCAAGTGTTTGGTGAATGGTTATGTGACATGGCACACGCAGATCCATTATTGGTTGGCATCACTCCAGCGATGCGTGAAGGTTCGGGCTTAGTTGAGTTTGAGAAGAATTTCCCTAAGCGTTACTACGATGTTGGCATTGCTGAGCAGCATGCGGTCACTTTTGCGGCTGGTATGGCATGCGAGGGGATGAAGCCAGTAGTGGCGATTTACTCTACTTTCTTGCAGCGTGCGTATGACCAACTCATTCATGATGTGGCATTGCAAGACTTGCCAGTATTGTTTGCGCTAGATCGTGCCGGACTCGTTGGCGCTGATGGCGCAACGCACGCTGGCGCATATGACATTCCATTCTTACGTTGCATTCCAAATATGCTGGTGATGACGCCAGCGGATGAAGCAGAGTGTCGCGACTTATTAACCACTGCTTTCCATCAACCCCATCCAAGCGCAGTGCGCTATCCACGGGGCGCTGGTGTAGGCACCATTTCTTCTAAAGAGCTGCGCACTCTACCAATGGGTAAGGGCGAGCTTCGTCGCAAATCAACGGCGCCCCTTGGCCAACGTGTGGCGATATTGGCATTTGGTACTTTGCTCTATCCTGCGCTCGAAGTGGCGGAAGGTATTGATGCAACGGTAGCTAATATGCGTTTTGTTAAACCACTCGATGTGGATTTAATTCAATCACTGGTCGCTGATCACGATTATTTTGTGACCATTGAGGATGGGGCCATTGCTGGTGGCGCTGGTAGCGCTTGCCTAGAAGCACTATCCAATCTCGGCATCAATAAACCCCTCTTGCAATTAGGTCTTCCTGATCAATTTATTGAACATGGCGACTACAGTCTGTTGATGACCAAGTGTGGCTTGGATGTAGAAGGTATTGCCAACTCTATCAAACAACGTTTTCCTGCAATATTGACCGTAAATTCAGCGCTTGTAGGCAAATAAGCCAGTTTTGCCTGAAAATAGAGCTATGAATGACATGAACCCCGCTTTTTTAAAGCCAAGCGCAATGCCTGATGTGCAATCAACTCGGGATGAGCGCGCTTTGCCAATTGAGCAGGTAGGTATCCGTGGCGTACGTCATCCACTCACTATTCGTAGCAAAACGGGTAATTTTCCTTCGGTAGGGCTATTCGAGATGGATGTCGCTTTGCCTGCGCATGTGAAGGGCACTCATATGTCGCGCTTCATGGCTTTGCTACAAAAACAAGATATTGCTGTCGATAGCACTTCAGTAGTGGCAATGGTGCGCGAGATGTTGCCATTGCTTGATGCCAAAGAAGGACATGTGCAATTTACTTATACGCACTTTGTTAAAAAAGCGGCCCCAGTGTCTGGCGTTGAAAGCTTAATGGATTACGAAGTGACTTGGATGGCTACTGCCAAACAAAATGCCAATGGCGGTACGGAGATTGAATTGGGTTTGCGTGCACAAGTTCCAGTCATGAGCTTGTGCCCTTGCTCAAAAGAGATTTCTGATTTTGGTGCGCACAATCAGCGCTCACATGTGACTATGTCAGTGGTGCTGGATGCTGAAACTAAAATGACGGTGGAGGATTTGGTATCAGCTGCAGAGAGTGAAGCATCCAGTGAGTTATGGGGCTTACTAAAGCGTCCTGATGAAAAATGGGTGACTGAGCATTCTTATAGCAACCCCAAATTTGTAGAAGACTTGGTTCGTGATGTGGCCGGTAATCTCAAGGCAGATCAGCGCATTCACTCTTTTGTGGTTGAAGCTGAGAACTTTGAGTCCATCCATAACCACAGTGCATTCGCCCGAATCAGCCACCAGAAATAAGCACCAACAAATAAGTCACAATAAATCTATTTCAGATTATTACTTTGCAAATCCCAACGGGGTTTGATATCAAAGGCTCCAGAAGTTGTGGAGCCATTATTTTTTTCAATCAAGCGTAGTGCACCAGCAAAAGCAATCATCACTCCGTTATCAGTACAGAGTTCAAGTGGTGGGTAATGTACTTCAAAGTTATTGCGCTTAGCTTTGTCATTGAGTGCGGTACGAAGTTGTAAGTTAGCGCCAACACCACCTGCAAGCACCAAATGCTTGCAACCAGTTTGTTTGAGTGCTTTCTCTGATTTACTTATCAACACCGCAACGATCGAGTCGACAAAGCTTCTAGCAAGATCCGCATGAAATTGCGCAATCGCATTTGCATCATCAATCTTTTTCTCGGCAAATTTTTTGGTTTGATTCAGAACGGCAGTTTTTAGTCCGGAGAAAGAAAAATCTAAATCACCAGAATGCAGCATTGGTTTTGGTAAATCAAAAATGCCTGGACGACCTTGCTCCGCCAATTTTGAGATTGCCGCTCCACCTGGGTAGTCCAGGCCAAGTAATTTGGCTGTTTTATCAAAAGCCTCTCCCGCTGCGTCATCCAAAGTTTCGCCCAGCAGTTCGTATTGACCAATTCCAGAGACTTTCATGAGCTGGGTGTGACCACCAGACACCAAAAGGGCAATAAATGGAAATTGGGGGGCTGTTTGTCCCAAAAGCGGGGAAAGTAGGTGTCCTTCGAGGTGGTGTACCCCAATAGAGGGTAAATCAAGGCCTTGGGCTAGGGATTTGGCAAACGCGCTTCCTACTAGCAGGGCACCAGCCAGTCCAGGGCCTTGAGTGAATGCCACGGCATCAATATCGGTTAATTGGAGGCCAGACTGGGCTAAAGATTGGTCTAAAAGGGGTAAAACACGGCGAATATGGTCTCGGGAGGCTAATTCGGGGACAACACCCCCATAGTCCCGGTGCATGGCGATCTGGGAGTGCAGACCTTGCCCCAGTATGCCCTGGCAGGCCGGTTTGCCCTCTTCCCAAGGAATGGTGTTGTATAAAGCCACCCCGGTCTCGTCACAAGAAGTTTCTATTCCTAAAACAATCATTTTTTCGTTTGGTCGTGCTAGAATCGCAATTCAGTTAATTTTTCGATATCTATCGAGCATATACGAGTTAAATAAGTATGACTACAGTCCGCCTCCGCGAAAACGAACCATTTGAAGTGGCATTGCGCCGTTTCAAGCGCACCATTGAAAAAAATGGCCTTTTGACAGACTTGCGTGCACGCGAGTTTTACGAGAAGCCAACGGCTGAGCGTAAGCGTAAGAAGGCCGCAGCTGCTAAGCGCCATTACAAGCGTATTCGCAGCCAAATGTTGCCTAAGAAGCTTTACTAATAGAATTTAAAAGCTCTCTTCACCGAGAAGCTTTGAAACCCGCTGACGGTGAAACGCAGCGGGTTTTTGCTTTTTAATCGCTATTGT
Organism: Polynucleobacter sp. UB-Tiil-W10; assembly: GCF_018881605.1. Taxonomy (GTDB): domain Bacteria; phylum Pseudomonadota; class Gammaproteobacteria; order Burkholderiales; family Burkholderiaceae; genus Polynucleobacter. Next base: position 482,870 of record NZ_JACVPZ010000001.1, on the reverse strand, counting down.
TAAATAAACGTTCAACGTTCTGTATTCAATACTAGGAATAAAGCCATGAGTCTAAAAGATCAAATTACCGAAGATATGAAAAACGCCATGCGCGCAAAAGAAGTTGAGCGCCTAGGAGCAATCCGTCTTTTGTTGGCAGCAATTAAGCAGCGTGAAGTAGATGAGCGCATTGTGATTGATGATGCTGGTGTGGTTGCTACTGTTGAAAAAATGATGAAGCAGCGTAAAGATTCGATCTCCCAGTTTGAAAAAGCAGGGCGCGATGATTTGGTAGCAATTGAAGCTGCCGAGATGGCGATACTACAAACTTACTTGCCTGCGCAGTTATCTGATGCTGAAGTCGAAGCTGCAGTGGCCGCTGCAGTTGCTACTACTGGTGCTGTAGGCCCACAAGATATGGGTAAAGTCATTGGCGTACTGAAAGCTCAATTGGCTGGCAAAGCAGATATGGGTAAAGTTTCTGGCTTAGTAAAAGCCGCGCTAGCGAAGTAAGTAATGAAAGCGGCTCCCCAAGAAAGAAAAATTCTTTCATACTAGCCACATGGCACTCATCCCACAATCCTTCATTGCCGATCTTTTAAATCGGGTTGATATCGTTGATGTGGTTGGGCAACACGTTAAGTTAAAAAAAGCGGGCGCAAACTTTCAAGGTTTGTGTCCCTTCCATTCAGAAAAATCCCCCTCTTTTTCAGTATCCCCAACTAAACAGTTCTATCACTGCTTTGGTTGTGGTGCTCATGGCTCTGCCATTAGTTTCTTAATGGAATACTCTGGTCTTGGTTATGTTGATGCTATTGAAGATTTAGCGCGTTCTGCAGGTTTAGATGTACCTCGTGAAGAGCGTACTGCGAATGATGTAGCAAGACAGCAGCAAGCAATGGCGTTGAGTGAGGTGATGAGTTCGGCTGCAGATTGGTATCGCCAGCAACTCAAAGGCAACACAAGGGCTGTTGAGTATTTGAAGGGTCGTGGACTTACTGGTGAGATTGCTAAGCGCTATGCCCTTGGTTATGCACCCGATGGCTGGCAGGGCTTAGAAGCGGTATTTGGCACCTACTCCAATGATGAGGTGGCTAAAACTTTATTAGAGGGTGGCTTACTTATTCAGAGTGAGCAATCTGAAGGCGGTCAGCCCGTGAAGCGTTATGACCGTTTTCGTGATCGCATTATGTTCCCCATTCGCAATCCCAAGGGTCAAACGATTGGCTTTGGTGGGCGCATTCTCGATCAGGGCGAACCAAAATACTTGAATTCTCCAGAAACGCCACTCTTCTCCAAGGGCAACACGCTCTATGGATTATTTGAAGCAAGACAAGCGATTCGCGCACAAGAATATGTCTTGGTGTGCGAAGGTTATATGGATGTCGTTGCCTTAGCGCAATTAGGATTTCCGAATGCAGTTGCAACCTTAGGTACAGCTTGCACCGCAAACCATGTGCGTATGTTGCTACGCCAAACCGATAAAGTGGTGTTCTCATTTGATGGTGATTCCGCCGGTCAACGTGCGGCGCAACGTGCGCTTGAAGCTTGCTTACCATTAATGTCAGACGATAAAGAAATTCGTTTCCTATTTTTGCCGACTGAGCATGATCCCGATAGTTATGTGCGCACCTATGGCGCTCCTGCTTTTGAGAAGGTCATCAAAGAAGCAATGTCTATCTCCAGTTTTTTCTTTAAAGTGGTTAGCGAAGGTCATGAGCAAACCACCCCTGAAGGTAGAGCTCATACCCATCATGCGGCTAAGCCACTCCTACTATCGATGCCCCCGATTGCACTGCGCACACAAATCTTGCGCGAGTTAGCGATTCGCACGAATACGACTCCAGCAGAACTCGAAGCATTTTGTGGTTTAACGGTAGCGCCTGCGCGTCAAACAACTTATCAGCCAGTGCAAGCGCGGACCCAAAGTGGGCAAGGTAATCAAGTTAATCAAAATAATTTCTCGAGCAATAGGCAGGGTGCCCCTTGGCAAGCATCTAAGGGATCCGCAAAGCGGGTTGCCACTCAAAATATTGAACCTCCTAAAGCGCCAACGGATTTGGCTGAACAAATGCTGCGCGTCATCATTCAGTTTCCGCACCTAGGAAAAGCCTTGGATGCGAATAAGCGCACACTCGCATTAAAGGCGGCCGAACAAAGATCTGCAAAAGCCCATGCTTTAATGAGCGATCTTTTGGCGCAGTGTGATTTAGTTGAATTTATTCCAGGTGAAGGGGGTAAACCAGCGATTGCAGGTGCTGGAGCATTTGCGATGTTCCAAGATCAACTCTCCCGTAGTGAGTTAGCTCCCTTGTACGAGGTCCTGAGAAATCGCGTAATGGGCTCTGATTTGGAGCTGGAAGGTGCGGCTGCTGATCTTGAGGGGGCATTCAAGAAGCTAGAGTTACTCCACTTGAAGCAAGAAATGACCGAAATTACCCAAAAGATCGCTGGAAGCACTGCCACCGAGCAGGATCGAGCTCGATATCGTGAATTGGGCGAAAAGCTGAAATTCTCTTAAGAATTTCTGTAAATACACCTAGAAATTCACTGAAATTACCCCATATCTTTAGGTAATACGGGGTCAAAAAAGTCGCAATCGACTATAATCCTCTGTTCCCAAGAAAAAACCGATTTAATTCAGCCACTTGCGCTTTATTTTGAAGAAATTTGGGGTAAGTGAGTAAGTGCGTAACGCGGGGCTGTGTTTCTTCAGTCGATATCAATAACAGTAATGTGAGTAAGTGCTAATAAATGCCGAATACCAAGACCAAAAAACCAGCTCCAAAAGCGAAAGCTCCAGCTAAACCAGTCAAAGCCGCTGCAAAACCAGCGACTAAAGCAAAAACTCCGGCAAAGCCAGTAAAGGCTGCAGCTAAACCAGTTTCCAAAGCAAAGGCACCTGCCAAACCAGCCCCTAAAGCGAAGTCTCCAGTGAAGGCTGTTGCAAAACCAGCACCTAAGGCGCCAGCTAAAGCACCAGCAAAACCAATCGCTAAAGCGAAGGCCCCAGCAAAACCAGTGAAGGCTGCTGCAAAACCAGCACCTAAGGCACCAGCTAAAGCACCAGCAAAACCAACAAAAGCTGTTGCAAAGCCAGCTGCAAAAGTACCAGCGAAGCCAGTTGCTAAGGCTCCTGCAAAAGCAGAAGTCAAAGTTGAGCCAGTAAAAAAAGGTAAAGCAGCACCTGCACCTAAGGCTGAGCTAGCTAAAGAAACAAAAGAAACCAAAGACAAAAAAGCCAAGGTTGCTGAACTTGAGGAGCCAGCGGCTGAGGATGAGAAGAAGCGCGGCCGCAAAGCTAAGGCTGATGCTCCTGCAGAAAATGCAGAACCAGTTTTAACTGACCGTCAAAAAGCCCGTGAGCGTAAGGCCAAAGAGAAGGCGCTTTTAAAAGAATTTGCAGCACAGCAGTTGGGCACAGAAGAGCAACAAGAATTACGCCGTGCTCGCTTGAAGACTCTGATCAAGATGGGTATGTCCAAAGGTTACTTAACCCATGGCGAGATGAATGACGTAATGTCCGATGAGTTATCTGATGCAGATGCATTGGAGACTTTGATCAGCTTGCTCAACGATATCGGTATTACTGTTTACGAACAGGCTCCTGATGCTGAAACCCTAATCCTGTCTGACAACACAGAAGCTGCAGCTTCCGAAGAAGAGGCTGAAGAAAAGGCTGAGGCAGCCCTCTCCACAGTGGACTCAGAGTTTGGTCGCACAACCGATCCAGTACGTATGTACATGCGTGAGATGGGTACGGTTGATTTGTTGACTCGCGAAGGCGAGATTGTTATTGCGAAGAAGATTGAAGCTGGCCTCAAAGATATGGTCATGGCTTTGGCTGCTTGCCCTGTAACGATTGCCGAGATTCTGAACAACGTTGACAAGATTGCTAGTGGCGAGATGGAGATCGACCAGTTTGTTGATGGCTTGGTTGATCCCAACGCAGAAGATATTAAGCTTGGACCTGAAGAGCCAGAAATTGATCCGGATGCCGAAGAAGGCGAAGAAGATGGTGGCGAAGACGAAGGCGGCGGCGGTGGCGGCGGTGCTGCTACAGCTAATGCCAAACAGTTAGAAGAGTTAAAGCAGATTTCTTTGGAGAAATTTGCGATTGTTCGTGCACAAGCTGACAAGATGCGTCGTGCCTTCGATAAAGATGGTTATAACTGCCCTGCATATCTGAAAGCACAAGAAGCGATTCGTGCTGAGTTACTGGGTTTCCGTTTAACTGCGAAGAGTGTTGAGAAGTTATGCGATACGATGCGCTCACAAGTGGACCAAGTTTGGAAGCTCGAACGTGGCATCGTTAGCCTATTGGTAGACAAAGTCGGCGTTAATCGTAGTGAAGTATTAAAAGACTTCCCTAAGATGTCTATGAATTTGACTTGGACTGAAAAGTTGCTCAAAGAGAACAAGCCATATAGCGCACTCTTGCAGCGTAATGTTCCAGCAATTCAAGAACTACAACAGAAGTTGATCGATATTCAAAAGAATGTTGTTATTCCACTTCCAGAATTAAAAGAAGTAAACAAGCAAATGATCGCTGGTGAGAAGCGTGCCCGCGAAGCTAAACGTGAGATGACAGTAGCCAACTTACGTTTGGTTATTTCGATTGCTAAAAAATACACCAACCGTGGTTTGCAGTTCTTGGATTTGATTCAAGAAGGCAACATCGGCTTGATGAAGGCGGTAGATAAGTTTGAATACCGTCGCGGCTATAAGTTCTCTACCTATGCAACATGGTGGATTCGTCAGGCGATCACTCGTTCGATTGCTGACCAGGCACGTACTATCCGTATCCCAGTTCATATGATTGAGACGATCAATAAGATGAACCGTATCAGCCGTCAGATTTTGCAAGAAACTGGTCATGAGCCAGATGCTGCAACTTTAGCGCTGAAGATGGAGATTCCTGAAGATAAGATTCGTAAGATCATGAAGATTGCTAAAGAGCCAATCTCTATGGAGACACCAATTGGTGACGATGAGGATTCTCATTTGGGTGACTTCATTGAAGACGGCAATACATTAGCTCCAGCTGAAGCAGCATTACACGACTCTATGCGCGACGTAGTAAAGGATGTTCTTGATTCATTAACTCCACGTGAAGCAAAAGTATTGCGTATGCGTTTCGGTGTTGAGATGAGTACTGATCACACTCTCGAAGAAGTTGGTAAGCAGTTTGACGTTACCCGTGAGCGTATCCGTCAGATTGAAGCTAAGGCTCTTCGTAAGATGCGTCACCCAAGCCGCAGCGACAAACTCAAGACCTTCCTCGAGGAAGACTGATCCAAAGACTAACGGGCCCATAGCTCAGTTGGTTAGAGCAGAGGACTCATAATCCTTTGGTCCCAGGTTCAAGTCCTGGTGGGCCCACCAATGAAATCAACGACTTAGGGAGAAATTCCTAAGTCGTTTTTCTTTCTGTGCAACAAAGTGTGTAAGCAATCCTCACACATCTTCCATGGCAACCCCAATAAACATATAGGTCTGCCGTTGAAACAATGAACTACTTGTAGATTGTTGTGTCTAATATTTAAGGCCTGCTTACTGCCAGACGCAGCCATCGCACTGACTACACAATTTCGTATGTCAGGAGTAAGACTGCAGCACCCATGCAGAGCAATGCGAGCATAAAGAACTTATCCGCAATATCTTCAAAATAAACCTTTTTTGAATTGCTTCGAATGGATAGGTATGAAAAGATAGAGCTTGCTAGAAAGATGAGGGTATCTAGGGCTAGGAGGTCATCTACCCAATAGCCAATACCTCGGTTTGTTTGGGTTAGCTTCACAATGCTGATAACGGTCATGCATACCCCAAGCATTGCGCCTGAAGTCGGCAGAATATGACCACTTAGATTGTTGGGGTTACGCATTTACTGGCGAATGTAGCCTGGCAAGGTACCTGACCCAGGGTTTTGGTTGGGCGATGGTGATCCACCGAGTTCTGGCAAGTTGTAGTTTGGTTGGCTTGGCGCCAGCCTTTTTGGGCTTGCATTAATAAAAGTAGGTACTTTGCTATCAAAAGATGCCTTTTGCTCAGCACTCAATAGTTTGTAAAGCGGTTTGGCAGTCTCATCTACCTCTTTTAAGCTGGTATATCGATTTTTTGCATCTTCGGTAGATTGGTTTAGAAATTTCAGGCCATCAATAGTGGCGGAACTATCGTTATTCAATTTAGCCCTTTCTTTGGCAACATCACTTGCATAGAGTCTTACTTTTATTGCGAAATTGTTCCAAGCCTTGCTTTGTTCGGGTGTTAGCTTAAGACTTTCCTCAAGGCGAGACAATCCAATTTCGATTTGCTCATAAGTCAGCAGATGTGAGCCTGGAGTAGGCATTGAGATATGGGTATTTGCCGATGTGCTGGAAGAGTCGGGATTAGAGGCATTGCGCCCGGCACCCCTTCGCATTCCAGGCATTCCTGGGATTCCAGAGCCTTGGGATCCGCCCCATTGAGCAAAAGACTCTTTAATGGGCAAAATTGCTACTAAAACTAGAAAACTCAAGATAATTGAGCGCAATGGCATGATGGCTCGATTCATTTTTCTCTCAACTGGATATCCTTAACCCTTGTTAGACAGTAATTTTGGAAAATACTTACTCTAAAAAGAAAATAATTATTTTGTCTTGGTCGTAAGTTTTCTATAGGCGCCCGCGTCTAAGTAGTAACAACAAGCAAGGAGATGTAAATGAAAAGAACGATGCAAGGTCTAATTATGGCTAGTGTGTTGATGGTGAGTACCATTAGCATTGCCAGCGCCGCCTTACCAGAGCCGCAAGATCCCCAGGTAGTTGCTAATATGAGCTTTGAGCAACGCCTGCAAATGTCCAAGGATTTGCGAGAGCAATTTAAACAAGCCACACCAGAAGAGCGCCGTGAGTATCGCCAAAAACTGCATGCAAAATTCAAAGCCTTAAGTCCTGAAGAGCGTAAAGCACTTCGCGAGAAGATGCATGCCCAATGGAAGGCGTTAACTCCAGAACAAAAGAAAGAGCTACGCGAGAACCGCAAAGCTATGATTGCCGCAATGACGCCAGAAGAGCGCCTTGAAATGAAAAAAGAGCGTGAAGAGTGGATGAAGACGCACCCTCACGAAAAAGAACATTGGAATAAGCCAATGAGCAATTAAGGATCAGTTTGACTTTATTTCCTAGTAAGCAAAACCGCATCGAGCAGGCTTTATTAAAAGGAGCTGTAGCGGGGGATTCCAAGGCGTCAAAAGAAGTCATTCACCTACTGAGTTCCCCCGCATATTCCTTGGCCTGGAAGATGCTTGGCAACAAAGAAGACGCAGAAGATGTCGTACAAGAGGCCTTTATCCGCTTGTGGAAAAGTGCCGATTCGTTTGCGGGAAAGTCGGGACTTTTTACGTACTTTTACGCAATCGTGAGCAATCTTTGTTTGGATCGGATCAAAAGTATTAATAAGGGATTCTTCGAGGAGTTTGATGAGATTGAGCATCAACCCATAAAAGAGATTGAGTGGAGTATCGCAGAGGGCGTCAGCCCAGAAAGCATTAAAAAGGCAATGGATGTTTTAAGTAGCAAACAAAGAATGGCGATGTTGATGTGGGCCTATCAAGATATGACGGCAGAAGAAGTTGGTCTGGCAATGGGTATGAATAAGAATAGCGTCGATCAATTGTTATATAGGGCTAAGTTGAAACTCAAGATGGAATTAGAAAAAGGTGAATCTCATGCGAGCGAATGATAAAAAACATTTAAAGAAAGTGTTAGATCAAATCGAAGTGCAAGAGTCATCTACCCATTTTGAACAACACATTTATCAAGATTGGCAACGAGCTGTCTCTAAGGGAGATCAACCAACGGATCGAATCTCTGAGGTTTTGGTTCTTGCTAGATTGCATCCTAGGCTTGTCGCATTGATTGCGATAGTAATCATCACTGCTTCCGTGTTATTGGGTCAGCATCTGCTGACATCTCCGGAAGAAGAGTTGCATCGAATTGACGCCTTATCTGAATTAAGCCTCTCCACTATTTAATCTACAGTGTTCTCCCTTGCCCCTGAACTCAAAGGAGTTTTTGGGGCTTTTTTAACAAAAGGATCATCATGGAAAATATCTATCGCGGTATTGCATTGCTTGCAATTTTGCTATCAGGATGCGCCACAAATGAAGCGCCGACTAACAAGCCTGGTAATAACGTCTCGATTGCTAAAGTTAATGAAGTACAGAAAAAGATCGCCTCATGTATTGCTGAGGTAAATCTGTCAGAGGATGCGAAGTATGTTGATGAACATATTTTGGTGCTAACGGAGAAGAGTCCAAACGCAAAAGAGTTATTTAATTCAAGCGACAAGATTGCCTTCGATCAAGCAGCTGTATTGATAAGATTTAAAGAGTCCACCTTGAAATGTCGAGATATTACAAATGAACTACCTTCCCCAGCCTTGTTAGCTGTGTATACCAATTTCTACACAAATATTGATGCTATATACAAAGACTTGATTGATAAGCGAATTACTATAGGAGTTGCTAATCAAGAAAGGCAAATGCGTATTCAATATGCAAAAAGTCGCTTTTCTCAGATTCTAAAATCTGAGACGGGAGGATGATGCAATGATGACAGCTGCATATTGATTCCATTGCCGATCCTGTAGTTATAGTTGATCAATCGTCGGGCACTGCAGTTGGCAAAACATGCGGTTCTAATGCTCATCTCACTTTATGGGATGGGCTGACATGCCCACACTGCAAGCGGAAGATAAAGACGATTGGAACAAATACTAAAACCGAGCGCCCATTTAAGTATTGGTGAAATAAGCAAACATATGTATAAGTTATTGATAGCCTGCGCACTAGCGCTAACATTTACTGATGCCCCTGTATTTGCAAAGGGTCGCCAGGCAGAGGATTTCCATTCCAATATTGCCTATGTCGTTGATGTTGATAGCGGGGAGGTGTTGGTTGATAGAAATTCTTTAGCCATCTCACCAATTGCCTCAATATCTAAGTTAATGGCCTCCATAGTTGTTTTGGAGTCCGGTCAAGGTCTAGCTGAGCCACTCAGGATTGAGCGTGAAGATATTGCCCGGCAATCAAGCGCAAAATGGAAACTCAAGGTGGGGACGGAAATAAGTCGAATGAGGGTCTTGAGAGTTGGTCTAATGTCATCAGAAAATAGAGCGATCAATGCTCTGGCAAGATCATATGTAGGGGGAACGGGGGCTTTTGTTGCTGCCATGAACCTAAAGGCAAAAGAGCTTGGAATGGCGCATACCCACTTCATTGAGCCTACTGGACTCTCCCCACAGAATGTTTCTACAGCGCAGGATTTAGTTCTCCTATTGCAGGAGTCTATGCTCTACCCCTTGATTCAAGAATTCTCAACAACAGAAAAATTCAATGTTGTTGATGGCATCCATGCACCGCAGCCATTTGTAAACACCAACCCGATTGTCCGCAATGAAATCATGGATGTCTTGGTGCAAAAGACGGGTTATATTGCAGCAGCTGGAAGATGCTTGGTTATGGAGGCAAAAATTAAGGGCAGAAATATCGCTATGGTATTTCTTCAGTCAAATGGTAAAAATACCCGATTTAAAGACGCTCTTTTTGCAAAGGCTGCACTGGAAAAAATTCAATAGCTTGAATGTCTCCTATGGGTCGTTAGCTGCCCATCGCTTTACAAGTGTTACTTAAAGTAACACTTAATTTCTTAAAGAGGTCTTTGGAGCAACGAAGTGTTAGATAGTTGCTCCAAAATTCCTTTGGTTTCGAAAACCAAAGACCGAGAGGCTACCTCCTTTAAATCGATGAATTTACTTACACATTTTCTTACACACCGACACTGACCACCCGCAGACCCCCTTTTTATAAGGGTCTACCTTGGGTGTCTGCTCTCATAATCCTTTGGTCCCAGGTTCAAGTCCTGGTGGGCCCACCAATGAAATCAAGGTCCGTACCGGACACATGCTTTACGTCCGGTACCGACCACATGGTTTACACATTTACCAATCACACCCCCAATACTTTGGGACCAAATGGATTCTCTAGGGCACTAACCTTGTGAGACTCCATATCAAAGTAAGCCATATCGTAATCCATAAAGCTCACTAACCACACATCGTCTTCGACTTGGCGCAGGCCCACGTCATGACCAGCGAACACGGTACTAAAGTGGATCTTTTGATTGCCCAGACAGATCCTGCCGCATTTAGTCACAGTGACTGTTTTATCGTGGAAGGGGTAACTGACATCTGGCAATCCTTCATATTTTCGACTTGATGGGGTATAGAGCTGCGCAGGTTTTTTCATCTCCAAGGCTTGATGGGGTCGCTCATAGTTGTACTCATAGATAAAGTCTTCGAACTTATCTTGTTGTTGCAACAGTGTTTTGGCGGGTGGTTTAGTCGTCGCTTGCTTGAGCGTTAAATGCATGCGCTCATGCCGGCCATTTTGCTGAGGATTACCCGGCTTAATGCGCTCAATGCCAATCCCTAAGCGGAGCCACCAAACTGACAAACTGCTCAGACCATAAATGGCATTGGGGCTAGCAAAGGGCACCCCATTGTCCGAGCGGATAGAGCCTGGCAGGCCATACTCCTTAAAGAGTTGCTCAAAGACGGTAAAGGCTTGCGCCTCACGGGTGCTCTCTAAACCTTCACAGCAAATCAAAAAGCGAGAGGCATAGTCCGTCACCGTTAAGGGATAACAATATTGCTTGTTACCCAACATAAATTCGCCTTTGTAATCTACGCACCATAGGGCATTAGGGGATTGAGTATTGCTTAATGCGGTACCTTCAAGCTTGCCATACCGGCGCCGTTTCTTTTTGACTAGGCCATGGCGATCCAGTACAGCGTGTACGGTGCTCTTAGCTGGCAAAACTAGCTGCGGATAGTGGGTGTGGATGCGGTCTCGCAGTTTAGGAGCGCCCCAGGTGGGGAACTCTTTTTTCAGATTCACGATCAATTGCTCGACCTGGAAGGGCAGCCGGTTGGCTTGCCGAAAGGGTCGTCTACTGCGATCCGTAAAGGCTTCTAGGCCACTGTCTTTATAGCGATCAATGATCTTATGGCCAGTCACTCTGGAGATTCCAAACTCCTGACACAGGGTAGCAATCTTCTCGCCATCGAGGTAACGAGACACAAACTTCAGCTTTTCATCCATCTTCGTACTTTCATTCCACGGCATAGAGTGGTCCCTCCTATGCCAAAAACTGTAAAGTATGTGTCCGGTATAAAACGTAAACTATGTCTCGGGTAGGACACAACGACTTAGGGAGGAATTCCTAAGTCGTTTTTCTTTCTGTGCTACTGAGTCTGTAATCAATCTCTATGCATCTTCTATTGCAACCCCAATAAACATATAGGCCCGCCATTTGAGCAATGAACTACTTTTGAATTGTGGTGCGTAGGTGATGAAGAGTTGCTTACGGTCAATAAAAGACCTTTGTTATCAAAGTCATATTATGGGATGACTTTTCTATCTAGGGTGGGAGAAGATTTGAAAGTGTAAAGCCTTATTCTTTGATAGCTCGATTCTTCTATAATCTATATAAAGTTTTTCCCTCTCCTGTGTTGCAAATAAGCCAATAATGAAAAATTTCAAAAACTATTTCACGGCCTTTCTCCTTTTAACTTCAGTTCAGGTATTTGCCGAAAATGCAACGGTATATTTCAATGGCGATATCCTCACCATGGAAGGTGATAAACCACAGTATGTTGAGGCGGTCGTTGTTAAAGATAAGAAGATAGTCTTTACCGGCAATTTGCGAGATGCCTTAAGCAAGGCCGATGCCAATCCAACTATGCTAGATTTAAAAGGTCAAACCTTAATTCCAGGATTTATTGATGCGTGGGGCCACTTTACATTGATTGCTCAGAATACCCTGGGCGTCAATCTTGGATATTTTTCAGCAAAGCCTCCTCACACAACTCAAGAATTAATCGGCCGCTTGAAAGCCGAGGCCAAGCCATTTAATGGCTGGATTATTAGTACTGAGTATGCGGACGCCTTTCTGACTGATGGTCCTTTGACGATTGCTCAGTTAGACGATGCGTTTCCGAATCAGCCGGTATTTGTTAATAACATTTCTACTTTGGCTGGCATCGTTAACTCAGCAGGCTTAAAGAAACTAGGCATTACCAAAGCCACTAAAGTTGCGCAAGGAATGATTCCTGTCGATCCAAAAACTGGAAAACTAACCGGTGAATTAATTGGTGATCCTAATTTTTATGCGACAGCAAAGGTGTTTGGTAAATATTCTCGTGACTTAACTATGGAAACTTTTCGTAAGGCTGAAAAGATTTATGCATCCAATGGATTTACTACGGCACAAAGCTATGAAGTGACACTGGATGATATGCGTAATATGCGTCAGGCAGTCGATCGCAATGTGATCAGCTTGGACTTGATTGCCTTGCCAACCTATCAAGTGGTTGATCAATTATTGGCAACTAATAAAAATTATCCATTTGGGGTCTATACCAAGGGCGATGGGGGTTTTAAGGTAGCCGGAATTTTGATTTCAACGGATGGCGCACCGCAATTGCGTTTTGCATATTTCTCCAAGCCTTATACCGATACCACTGGTTTCCCAAAGGATTGGCGCGGCATGGCTGTTGCATCTCAGCAATTGGTTGATCATTATGCAAAGTTAGCCTACGAGAAAAATATTCAGTACTACGGCTACTCCAATGGCGATGCTGGTATTGACATGGCTCTTGCTGGTATTGCTAAAGCCATTCAGGAAACGGGAGTTACTGAGGACCGTAGAACATTGATTGCGCATTCATTTTTTGTTCGTGATGATCAATTAGACCAATACAAGACCAATAAAATCCTGCCCCAATATATGCCTAATCACATTTGGATGTATGGTGATGTGTATAAAAAAATTCTTGGTGAGGAGAGGGCTAGCAATATGGTCCCGCTCAATTTGACCCATTCAAAAGGTCTCCAGTTTGGACTTCATAATGACACTCCATCTTCTGGACCAAGTGCATTATTCACGATTTGGACTGCAGTCAACCGTCAGATTTATGATGGCCAAACCTTAGGTGCTGATCAACGAATCGATCCATACCTAGCTCTGCGTGGCTTTACTTCTGTGCCTGCATATCAGTACAAAGAAGAGGCATCAAAGGGTTCTATTACGGCTGGAAAGCTCGCAGATATGGTGGTGCTAGATCGCAATCCATTGAAAGTGGATCCAATGGAAATTAAGGATATTCAAATCGTGAAGACGATTAAGAATGGTAAAGATTTGTATGTTCGACCTTAGTTAGTCCATTCATTTCTTGTAGTAGTTAAACCACCTGCGGGTGGTTTTTCTATTAGAGCCAATCTACTATCTAGTTGATATGTACCTGTGTTAGGATTTTCCTACTTGAGGGGAATTTATTTCATGTTGCAGATCATTCAAAATTCATCGGCTTCTACATTATTGATATTGGTTCTACTAACTTTTGTTGCCCTTGGTTTAGGCACCTTTTTTATTGCTAAAAAGTTATTTTCTTCACTGACATTTGTTGATCACACTGAATTTGGTGAAATTTTTTCCGATGCTTTAGGAATCCTTTTCGGGCTTATTCTTGCGTTTGTAACCATTGGGACTTGGCAAAACTACAACAGCGTCAGTCAAACTGTCGGTCAAGAAGGGGGAGCTGTGTATGGAATTTACACTTCTTTAGATGGATATCCGCCCGAAATTAGGCAGCAAGGTAGAAAGCTATTAAGACAATACATGGAAGAGGTCATTACTCAAGAATGGCCTAAGATGGTCAAAAATCAAAATGACCTCCCAGCTTTAAATACCTTAAATGAGTTCAGTAGGTTGATACATCAATTTAAACCTAGTAATTTTGGTGAGTTAGCGATTCAACAAGAAATGTTGAGACTCATGGGAAATTACCGGACATTGCGCAACAGTCGTGTCTTGAGTGCAAAATCTTTTATTGATCCGCCAATGTTCCTATCATTAGGGCTAGGCGCTTTCTGTTTTCTGTTTTATCAATGCTTATATTCTATGAAAAGTAATCGATTGCATATGTTTATGATTTCGTTGCTTTCCATATCATTGGGGCTCATCTTCTTTTTGATTTTAATTTATAACAATCCATTCATGGGCCCCAGTCAAATTGATCCCGAAGATATCAAGCTGATTCTAAATTACGCCAGGCTCAATCCTTAAATCAAAAATTGTCTAAGGTTTTAGTTGTTCCAAATGTTTATTTGATGCCTTTTAAGCTCGAAGCTGCATGGGCATATCCACCATCTGCGCCATCAATTAAATGAATATGTTTTTCAAGTGAGCTAACAAAGCATGTCATTAAGGCGCGGTTACTATAGTGAATGCCATAATTTAACTTTCCCTCAGCTTGAAGCTGAACCAGTAGTGCCTCTAATTCTTTGGAATTTTCCTCACTGAGATCGAGTACTGTACGTAAATAATCATCAACCTTAAAGTGGTCCGTATTCACACCGACCTCTTGAAAATATTTGCCAGCGGGCGACTTGGCATCGTTCACCGTTCTCGCCATGATTTTGCTGAGCAACCATGTCCAGCATAGTAGATATTTTTTGGTCCACCAGCAGCGCCAGGTATTCCCTATTTTTATAGCTAGTTCAGCACCCAAATGTTGCGGCGGCCAATTGATTGGAAGATTATCAGTACGCACGGGATTGGCCAAAGGCATGAATCGATTGAGTAAATCTAAAAGTGGTTTTAGTTCATTCAGATCGGACTGTTTGGGCTGAACAATGAGTGTCATGACTTGCCCATTGACAGACGGGACATCATTCCAGCGACACTCTAAGCCTGCTACATCAACCTTTTGACTACTCTCTTGAGCTGGTATGCCATACGTGTCAATTTGCTCTTTGACTAATTGATCAGCAAGCGCCACACCACCACCAGTGAAATGCGCTAATTTAAAGCCTGCTGGTAAACATTGTTTGGCTACCTTGATATCTGCACCTTTTTCTCGAAGAGTCGAAATCGGCACAAATCCAATGCGGAGTTTTAGACCCATGTGTAAAAGGGCGTGATTACGTAAGGTGGCTAATATAGCCCCTACGTGCTGAACGTGGCTGTTAGGGATGAGGCAAGTAGCGCCATCTCCGCCAAATACAAATGGAAATGAAGCGCCATTACATGCATTACTTACTGTGACAATGGTTGAGGCGCCTAAGACATTAACTTCTTTATACAAGCCCTTTTCAATGGCTTGAGTTGAGTTTTCGACATCTGCTATGAGAACCGACCAGTCATTTGGTGCCAAATGGAAGGAGGTGGGATCCAGCAGACTAAGAAAATGGGGTAGCTCTGGTAATTCAGAGTAGAAATTAAAGTCAGATTCTGAGCGCACGAATTTAACAATACTACACATGGGACGGTTTCAATATTACTCCGGCATAGAGCTCATGTATTGCCATTTATTACCCCTACTACAACGCGTGTTTAGTTTATATATTTATCCGTGGGGGTAGTAGGCGTAACATAGGATAAATAAATTCAGTGACACAATCATGCTAGGAACGGTAAATGAATCATTCAGTAGCCTCTTATCTTCAGACGGATAATCTAGGTGCCTGGGGCACCTACCTAGAGCAGGTGGATCGCGTTACCCCTTATCTTGGACATCTATCGCGTTGGGTCGAAACCCTCAAAAGACCAAAGCGAACATTAATTGTTGATGTGCCGATTGAATTAGATAATGGCACGATTTCCCACTATGAGGGGTACCGAGTTCACCATAATCTTTCTCGTGGACCAGGTAAGGGGGGAATTCGTTACCACCCCGATGTGACTCTTTCTGAAGTGATGGCGCTCTCAGCTTGGATGTCCATAAAAACAGCCGTAGTCAATGTTCCCTTTGGAGGCGCCAAGGGCGGAATTCGAGTGAATCCTAAGTCACTATCTCTTGGCGAGTTGGAGAGAATGACTCGTCGATTCACCAGTGAGATCAATATGATGATTGGCCCACAAAAAGATATTCCTGCGCCAGATGTCAACACTAATGAGCAGATCATGGCGTGGATGATGGATACCTACTCTGTCAATCAGGGGCACACTTCAACCGGAGTGGTTACAGGAAAACCTATTGCCTTAGGCGGTAGTTTGGGTAGAAGAGATGCAACCGGAAGGGGTGTATTTGTAGTCGCTAAAGAAGCTTATGAGGATATGGGGTGTGATGTTACTCAAGCCAGAATTGCTATTCAAGGATTAGGTAATGTGGGTGGAGAGGCAGCACGCTTATTTGCTAAATCAGGGGCAAAAATAGTAGCAATTCAGGATCACTCGGCCACTCTTTACAATCCCAATGGCTTTAATATGCCTGACTTGCTGAAGCATGTTTCTATTGCGCATGAAATTAAAGGCTTTGAAGGTGAATCCATTGCAGTCGATAGCTTTTGGTCAGCGCCTTGCGACATTTTGATTCCTGCCGCACTGGAATCTCAAATTACGAAATTAAATGCCCAGTCCATTCAAGCTAAATTAATTGTGGAGGGCGCTAATGGACCAACTACACCAGAGGCAGATGATATTTTGCAAGAGAAAGGTGTTGTTGTTGTGCCTGATGTCATTGCCAATGCAGGTGGTGTAACGGTGAGCTACTTCGAGTGGGTGCAAGACTTTTCAAGCTTTTTCTGGACTGAAGAAGAAATCAATCAGCGACTAGACAAAATTATGACTGATGCCTTTAGGGGAATTAGTTATGTTGCCAAAACTAACAATGTATCTTTACGCACCGCCACCTTTATAGTGGGCTGCGAGCGCATTCTAAAGGCTAGGGAGATGAGGGGTCTTTATCCTTAGTAGCCATTAAACGCTTGGTGACGTTACCTCGATATTTTATGGCTATCATCGAGCTATGAAAACTTTAATGTTGCGTTTAGCTTGGGTATTGTTTGGGTCATCGATAGCGATTACTTTGGCCTTATGGGTTACAAAAGCCAATTCCCCACTTCTATTGGCCTCCTTAGGTGGAACCACACTCTTTTTATTTGCACTGACTACTGCTCCTGCTGCGCAACCAAGAGCAGTATTTGGGGCGCATCTTATTAGTAGTTTGGTGGGAATATTGGCTTATCAGTTATTCGGTGATGCCTTTTGGGTCTACGTCATTGCTTTGGTTGTAACGATAGGAATCCTATTGATGCTTCGGTGTGTACACCCTCCTGCTGGTGCTAACCCACTAATCATGATCCAAGCACATGCAAGTTTCATTCATCTCGGCATAACTGTAATGGTGGGTGTCACCATTATTTTTATAGTTGCTTTCATATGGAGTCGACTTGGTGTTGGAGTCAGAAAATATCCAGTGTCTTGGACTCAAGCTTCGCCACCGACTCTCAACTGGAGTATTTGGGATATTTGACTACGTAGATGGATTGGCTATTTAAAGGGACATGCTTTAAAAGCCATAGTCGCTCAGAGCTGGATGATCATCCGGTCTTCTGCCGAGTGGCCAAAAGAATTTCCGCTCAGTTTCTTTAATTGGCAGGTCGTTAATGCTGGCAAAACGACGCATCATGAAGCCATTTTCGTTAAATTCCCAATTCTCATTTCCAAAGCTTCGCGTCCAGTTGCCGGAGTCATCACGGCATTCATAAGCAAATCTCACTGCAATTCGATTGTCAGTAAATGCCCAAAGTTCTTTTATTAATCGGTAATCCAATTCTTTGGCCCATTTGCGGCGAAGAAACTCTTTTACCTGCTCGCGCCCTTGTGGAAATTCTGCCCGATTTCTCCAAACAGTATCTTCGGTATAGACCAGAGATACTTTTTCAGGGTCACGGGTATTCCAGGCATCTTCGGCCATTCTGATTTTTTGAATAGCTGTCTCTTTTGTAAAAGGGGGTAGAGGTAGTTTTTGCTCCATTTGTATCTCCATGACGTTTGGCTTTTAAATATGAATGTATGACGTATCTTAAATTCATTTATCAGTAGATCCATTGTGCCTATTTATTCCCAACGTTGACTTTAGGTGTTTCTGTCGAAATGCTTGGCACTCTTTTGGGGCTTTATTTCTCGGGTTGCATTCATCTATCAGCATTCTTTTTGGCGACTGTAGTAAGGGCGGGGGTCGATAGTTTTAACTTCTCTTTTTATCCAGTTTTAGTCGACACCCTCTTGCTGGCATCGGTAAGCCATCTTTACCAGCTATTCCCAAAGCACTAGGTATGTACAAAAGGCAATATGAAACCTTGGTTCACATGCCTAGATTAGTGAAATACTATTTTGGTGCACAAGTCTCCTATCTGAAATTTATTGGTGCATATCGCTAGGGTTAACCCAGTACATCTTGTTAAAAATGAAACATCGATTTTTGCTGAATCAAAACAAAACCCCCTAGGAGATGTCAATGAATTCATATCGCCCGTTTGACCCTGATAGACCCCTATTTAGTAGTCGCTGTAGTTGTGGACGTCATGCATCTGATGCCGAGCATGCGCTTGACCTATCAGCAAAAATTGATGAAGAGAAAATGAGTTCCGACTTTGTCGAGGCGAGTCTTGTTAAAGCATTATTCCCCCAAGAAAGTCGACGTCGTGCTTTTCTAAAGGCGGTTGGTACTGGCGGTGCAATGAGTGCGCTATCCGGTTTTCTGCCCGTTGGTGCTTTGCAGGCAATGGCGCAAGAAAAGGCGCCCCTTGAAAAACCGGATTTAAAAATTGGTTTTATTGCCATTACCTGCGCAACGCCTCTCATCATGGCTGACCCATTGGGTTTTTATAAGAAGCAAGGCTTAAATGTCACATTGAATAAGACCGCTGGCTGGGCTTTAATTCGAGACAAGATGCTCAATAAGGAGCATGACGCATCCCATTTCTTGTCACCAATGCCAATTTCGATGTCCATGGGATTGGGATCGGATCCTTCTCAAATGCGCGTCGCAACAATCCAAAATGTGAACGGACAAGCGATCACATTAGCTAATAAGCATAAAGATAATCGTGACCCTAAAAAATGGAAGGGAATGAAATTCGCAGTTCCATTTGAATATTCCATGCATAACTTCTTGCTGCGTTATTACGTTGCTCAAGCAGGTTTGGATCCCGATAGAGATATTCAGATTCGTGTCACCCCACCGCCAGAAATGGTTGCTAATTTGCGCGCAGGAAATATTGATGGCTTCTTAGGGCCCGACCCTTTTAACCAACGTGCTGTTTATGATGAAGTTGGCTTTATTCATATTCTGACCAAAGATATTTGGGATGGGCATCCATGTTGTGCATTTGGAACTTCCGAAGAATTTATTAAGAAGAACCCCAATACTTTCGCCGCTCTATATCGTGCCGTACTCAATGCTTCAACTATGGCTCGCGATCCAAGTAACAGACCGCTGATTGCCAAGGTGATATCACCTGCAAACTATTTGAATCAACCAGAAACTGTTGTGATGCAAGTGTTAACAGGTAAATATGCAGATGGACTTGGCAATATTCAGAATGTTCCTGACCGAATAGATTTCAACCCAATTCCTTGGTATTCCATGGCTACTTGGATGCTGACTCAAATGCAGCGCTGGGGATATGTGAAGGGTGATGTGAATTACAAGGATATTTCCGAGAAAGTATTCTTGCTCACTGATGCCAAAAAGTATATGAATGAGACAGGAATTGTCATTCCGGAGCAGGCAAAGTCTGGATACAAGAAGGTGAAGATTATGGGCAAAGAGTTTGACCCAAGTCAGCCCGCTGCGTACCTAAAATCTTTTCCGTCCAATAAGGCGTAAGCAAGAAGAAAATTAATGAAAAAGTTATCTATTAGGGTTCGAGGGGCGATTCTGTCGGTTGCGATTTTGCTATTTGCCTTACTTATTTGGCATATTGCAACCACCCCCAAAGCTGTTGCTACTCCAGTAACCCCAGTGGGTTCAAGTGAGTATCAGGCGCTCATGGGGCAGGGGGGTGGAACTTCTGTAGAAAAATCAGGCTTTCCAACACTAACGCAGATGGGGGATACGTTTTATAAGCAACTTGCGCATCCCTTCTATGACAATGGACCAAACGATAAAGGAATTGGCATACAGTTAGCTTATTCTTTAGCTCGTGTGGGGCTTGGTTTTTTATTGGCAATGTTGGTCGCCATTCCTTTTGGATTTCTCATAGGGATGTCGCCTCTGGCATATGAAGCGTTTAATCCATTCATACAGATACTGAAGCCAATTTCGCCATTAGCATGGATGCCAATTGCGCTTTATACAATTAAAGACTCATCCATATCCGGAATCTTTGTCATCTTTATTTGCTCTGTATGGCCAATGCTACTCAATACCGCATTTGGTGTGGCTAATGTTCGAAAAGAATTGCTGAACGTTACCAAAACTCTGGAAGTTTCCCCATTACGCAAAGCATTTCTGGTAATTCTGCCAGCAGCTGCGCCAACTATTTTGACTGGTATGCGCATCTCAATGGGCATTGCTTGGCTCGTCATTGTGGCTGCGGAAATGCTCGTAGGTGGCACTGGCATTGGTTATTTCCTTTGGAATGAGTGGAACAACTTATCTTTATCGAGCGTTATTTTTGCAATCGTCATGATTGGTTTGGTTGGAATGATGCTTGATATTGCATTTGCAAAATTACAGAAAGCCGTTTCTTATGCAGACTGAAAATTCATTTTTGAAGGTTGAGAACCTCAGTAAGTCATATAAGGCTGATACCCCACCAGTATTTGAGGGTATCAATTTTGAAATTGAGCGCGGGGAGTTTGTTTGCATCATTGGCCACTCGGGATGCGGCAAGACAACGATTCTTAATGTACTTGCTGGCCTTGAGGAGGCTACTGGCGGTTACGCTTATATGCTTGATCGTGAGATTAAAGGCCCTAGCCTTGATCGTGGTGTTGTCTTCCAGGGTCATGCACTAATGCCTTGGATGAGCGTGTTGCAAAACGTTGCATTTGCTGTGAAGTCTAAGTACCCTGATTGGAGTAAGGCTCAAATTGCTGATCATTCCAAAAAGTATTTGGCCATGGTTGGCCTAGTAAATGCAGAGAATAAAAAACCCTCGGAATTATCTGGAGGAATGAAGCAACGGGTTGGGATTGCTAGAGCGTTTGCAATCGAGCCAAAAATGCTCCTACTAGACGAACCCTTTGGTGCTCTAGATGCATTAACGAGAGGAGTGATTCAGGATGAATTACTCAAGATCTGTAGTGAAACTCAGCAAACTGTATTCATGATTACGCATGATGTGGATGAAGCTATTTTACTATCAGACAAAATCATGTTGATGAGTAATGGGCCTAACGCGCGCATTGCAGAAATTGTTAACAATACTCTTCCCAAAGATCGCAAGCGGGCAAGCCTGCATCATGATCCAATGTATTACCCCATGAGAAACCATTTGGTCGATTTTTTAGTGAATCGCTCAAAAGATTTACAAGTCAAAGGCTCTGCTGGTGAATTAGATGGATACCAGCCGGTATTAGTTTGTCCTGGTTTGCATACCCCAATTACTCAATAAACTTAAATCAATATCAAGGAGAAAAAAATGGATCGTTCTGTAGTTACTCAAAAAATCATAGAAGCAAAAGTACGTAAGGGAATGAAGTGGAGTGATATTGCCAGCACTATTGGCGAATCAAAAGAGTGGGTTACTGCTGGTTGCTTGGGTCAAATGACTTTCAATAAAGCTCAGGCTGAAGCTGCAGGTAAATTATTTGACCTTACAGATGAAGAAATGGCTTGGTTACAAATTGTTCCGTACAAAGGCTCTTTACCAACTGCCGTTCCAACCGACCCGCTTATCTATCGTTGGTATGAGATTGTGAGTGTATATGGCACAACTATCAAAGAATTAATTCATGAGGAGTTTGGCGACGGCATTATGAGTGCAATCGATTTCTCGATGGATATCCAGCGCGAACCAGACCCAAAGGGTGATCGTGTGCAGGTAGTATTGTCAGGAAAGTATCTTTCTTACAAGACTTACTAAAAGTAGGGGCATCCCAGAAAGCCACCTTCGGGTGGTTTTTTTACGCCTCTATAACTAACGATTTCCTATAGGCTCTCAAATGAAATCAATGACTTAGGTATAAATTACCACGTCGTTTACCTATTTTTGCCGCAATGCGAAATCCATGCTCAAGCAATATTCCATATCAACACTATTAAACATTCAGGCCTTCTTGCGGAGTAATGAGCTGCTTGTAAATAATGGCCTGCATGCGTGGAAGGGAATCCTTAGCTTAGAAATTGTTATTCAACGGAATACTTAAATTAGTGACACAATTATTGGCATCACTTCAATAGGGAGCCATCGTGCTTGATACGTTGCTTTATAGCCGCATTCAATTCGGTGCAAATATTTCCTTCCATATTCTCTTCCCAACAATTTCAATTGCATTGGGCTGGTTTCTCTTTTATTTCAAGATTCAACACAATAGAACTGGGTTAGTTCACTGGCAAGAGGCCTATCAGTTTTGGATCAAGATTTTTGCCCTGACTTTTGCTTTAGGTGTCGTGAGTGGCATTACGATGAGTTTTCAGTTTGGCACAAACTGGCCGGGGTATATGGAGACCGTTGGTAATATTGCGGGCCCCTTGTTGGCTTATGAAGTATTGACAGCATTTTTTCTTGAAGCGACCTTTTTAGGAGTCATGCTCTTTGGGGCAAAGCGTGTCTCGCAAGGTGTCCATACATTAGCTACCTTTCTTGTGGCATTTGGTACTAGCCTTTCTGCTTTCTGGATCATTGCCTTAAATTCATGGATGCAAACCCCACAGGGATTCACCATGATTGATGGTAGAGCACATGCTGTTGACTGGATGGCCATCATCTTCAATCCGTCGATGCCTTATCGTCTCGGCCATATGATGTTGGCATCCTTTCTGACGGTGTCATTTTTCTTGGCTGGCATTTCTGCTTACCGTTATCTGCGTAATAGCCGATCACAAGCAAACTTACTGGTAATGAAGTTGGCCCTTACTGTCGCAATGGTTTTAATACCCATTCAAATCATGCTTGGAGATCAGCACGGTCTCAACACCCTTCAGTATCAACCTGCAAAGCTAGCTGCTATGGAAGGAATTTGGGAGGGTGGCCCTGGTGTGCCTGCGGTGATCTTTGCAGTACCCAATCAACAAACCCATGCCAATGATTATGAGGTCAGCATCCCTAAACTTGCATCGCTTTACTTAACCCATAGTTGGGATGGCGCGGTTAAAGGCTTAAATGAATTCGGAGACAAGATTCCGCCAGTAGCGCCTGTATTTTTTGCATTTCGGATTATGGTTGGTATTGGCGTCTTAATGCTTTTATTTTCATGGTTAGGGCGTTGGCAATTACGTAACAATCAGACTCCTCCAAGATTGATGGCCAAAGGTTTAGTGCTGATGACCTTTTCTGGTTGGATTGCTGTTTTGTCAGGTTGGTATGTGACTGAAATCGGACGTCAGCCGTATTTAGTGACCGGGGTTTTGACAACCGCTCAAGCCGCAACAACGTTACCAACGGGCATGGTTTTCAGCAGCCTTTTTGCTTATTTAATTCTGTACTTTGGGCTGCTGTGTGCCTACATCTGGGTGGTTTTTTATCTAGCTCGCCAGGCGGATGATAAGGAGAGCGCTAGTGCACACCTGACAAGCAAACCTGAAACCATCTGGAGTCTATTTAGGACCTAAGCTATGACGTCAATTGACCTCACCCAAGCATCAGTCTGGCTTCCACTCTTTTTCTTTGCGGCCATGGGCATTGCCATGCTTTCATATGTGGTTCTGGATGGCTATGATTTAGGCATTGGGATGCTGCTCAGCCGAGCGCCAGATCACGATAAAGACATGATGATTGCATCGATTGGCCCATTTTGGGACGCTAACGAAACATGGATTGTTTTGGGTGTTGGCTTATTACTAGTTGCGTTTCCTCTAGCTCATGGGGCAATACTGACAGAGCTCTACTTGCCGGTAGCAGCAATGTTGATTGGATTGATCTTACGCGGAGTTTCGTTTGACTTTAGAGCCAAGGTAAATATCGAGCAAAAGCCACTTTGGAACTTATTATTTTATATTGGCAGCCTGATTGCTTCTGTCTCTCAGGGCATCATGATTGGCCGTTTGATTGTAGGCTTTGATTCGGGAATTTTGGGCTGGATCTTTTCTCTGCTTGTCGGCGCTTCTTTGCCGGCTGGCTACATTCTCTTGGGGTCTACTTGGCTCATCTTGAAAACTGAAGGGGACCTTCAGCGGCGATCATTTCGATGGGCTAAAACAAGTTTATGGTTCACCGGGTTTGGGGTCGCATTAGTTTCTGTTGCTACCCCGTACTTTAGTTCTGAAATCATGCATAAGTGGTTTTCTTGGCCACAAGTTTTTTGGCTCTCTCCGATACCAATTGCAACTGCAATTTTATTTTTCCTTGCCAATCGATTTATTGGGGCGATAGAAAAGGGATCTAGTAAGCAAGAGTGGTTGCCATTTGCCTGCGTCGTTGCTATTTTTTGGCTAGCATTTTTTGGTATTGCCTATAGCATTTTTCCATATGTCATTATTGGAAAAATGACTTTGTGGCAAGCCGCGGCTGCTACTGAATCCCTTTGGGTTATTTTTTGGGGTGCAATCATCGTGCTACCAACGATTCTTGGCTATACACTCTTTTCATACCGAATTTTTAAGGGTAAGGCCCGTCCACTCACTTACTATTAGTGCATCAGCCGCTTCCTCGCTGTACATAAAACTACGCAGCGCTAGAGTGAATTCGATTTCCTACCAAGGCAATTTTTCGCCTGAGTATGTCAGAAAACTTCCTGAATCTTCTTTGTTTACGTTCGCTAGGACATTAAACATATCGCTCACAGCTTCTAGCGGATCTCTACCAATTTGTTGGCCTCGAAAAGGTTGCGACAATCCGGAGTTAACAGTGCCAGGATGCAGGGCAATCAAAGCAATATTAGGCTTTGTTCTTGCAAATTCAATAGAAGCTGTTTTCAAGATCATATTTAGAGCGGCTTTAGAGGCTCTATAGCTATACCAGCCACCGAGGCGGTTATCTTCAATGCTGCCCACCTTGGCTGAGAGTGTTGCCATGACTCCATGCTTTGGATCTAAGAGTTTTGAGAAGTGCTTTATTGTTAAAGCGGGACCAATGGTATTGGTGTTGAACATTTCGTTTAATTGAGCCGGGTTTAAATCATCCAGTTTCTTTTCGGGCATCCATTGTTCAGAATACAATATCCCAATCGTATTAATGATTAATTGAAAAGGTCCTAACTCAGCCAGACTACTTGCGGATACTTCAATAGTCTCAGGATGATGGTAGTCAATTGCATGAGAGGAATTGCGATGAATGCCAATTACCTTGCTGCAAGATGGAAGATCTTCTAGTAGTTTCACAAAATGCGATCCAATAGTGCCTGATGCTCCGATGACAAGGGCGCTGAATGGATTTGGAAGTAAGCTCATAAAAACCTTTTAAACCGTTAATTAAGTTCAGTGTATTCAAGAGACTTTAGCGCAGTTCGCCTAAGCAGGTATGCATCAAGCTTGGTCTTGTGTGCACTTAATCCATTAGCTTGCTATGCTTAGGGATGTTTGCATATCCGGGATGTAGCAAGTGAATATCAATTCTGATTACAGCAAGAGGGTGGTTATAAACCACCATGATTTACCTTGGGTGCCTAGCCCTGAGCAGGGGGTTGAAAGACGCATGCTCGATCGCATAGGCGATGAGGTAGCAAAGGCGACCTCTATCGTGCGTTATCAACCTGGAACCCAATTTAAAACCCACACCCATGAATTTGGTGAGGAGATCTTGGTTTTAGAGGGGGTCTTTAGTGATGAGACGGGTGACTACCCTGCCGGCACCTATCTTATGAATCCGCCAGGATCGTCCCATGCACCATTTAGCAAGTCTGGCTGCACTCTTTTCGTGAAGTTACGACATCTTGGTCCAGATCAAGTGGAGCGAGAGGTTATCGATACCAAAGCTGCTTCTTGGTTCCAAGGCATGGTTCCAGGCCTTCATGTAATGCCACTAATGCAGCAGGGTAGTGGTTCAACTTTGGTTCGTTGGGCGCCGCAAACGTATTTCAATCCCCATAAACATTATGGTGGCGAAGAAATCTTTGTGGTTGATGGGGTATTTGAGGATGAGCATGGGCGCTATCCAGCTGGCTCATGGATTAGAAGTCCTCATATGAGCCTGCATCAGCCATTTAGCAAAGAGGGCTGCACCATCTTTGTAAAGACTGGGCATTTGCTAGAGGGTGGTGATAGCCAGCAAGCCGCTTACTATCGCTGATAACTAATATTGCGCTGACTTGTAAATTGAATAAAGCCTAGCTTCTCAATTTTGATAAGGCTTCCTGGTCAAGACTTAGTCTAACGCCAAGTGAACCAGAGTGTTTGTTGACGGGTGATTTTCTAAGGCTGATTTCTAGGGCTTGGATCTGAGAGTAGCCAGCACAGGCTGCAACGATTCTGCTCACCAATCTTTCCTGAGTTTCATAATGACAATCACCAGCTAGCCTAGCAATATCTAAGACCAGAGGATCATAGTCAAAGACATGACTCATCTTATCCTCAGCAATCAGAACTAGATTCGAGTCAACCCAAAGGGTGAGATCCAGTAAATGACTATCGGGGATGATGTCACCAGTCTTGTAGGTCCCAATCTGAGTTTCAATTTTGAGGTCCCGTAATTCGATAGATGCTTTGCAAGACATAATGTGAGCCTTATGGGTTTAATGTTGTTGCTGAAATATTGATTGCGCTTGCTAGTTGATAGCCGCTTAACCAAGCTCCCTCAACTCTGCCGCCATTGAGCCAATCGCCACATAGACTGAGTTTGCTATCTGCATTAAAAATAAATCCCATTTCTGCATGAATTGCGCCACTTGCATAACGCCAGCGATGGATAGCGATTTCAGCTTTCGCGCAATCTAGACCGAGTTTCTTTGCGGACTCTAGAATAAGTTGTTTCGCCTCTTCTTTATCAAGCTCAATCCATTGCTGACTCCATTGAGGGTTGGCATGTATAGTCCAGGTTTCTTGACCTGTACGTCCGGGCTTAGAATTATTTTTAGAGATCCAGCTGATGATTTCATTGTTGATGAAGGCTGCATCAAAAGGGATATTGGCTTTCTCTGATAAACGCGCTATCAGCGTCCAACAGCCTTGCATATGCACGCTAGAGCAAAAGGCTTCCATGGAGT
This sequence comes from Polynucleobacter sp. UB-Tiil-W10, assembly GCF_018881605.1. GTDB lineage: Bacteria > Pseudomonadota > Gammaproteobacteria > Burkholderiales > Burkholderiaceae > Polynucleobacter. The sequence goes on along the minus strand of NZ_JACVPZ010000001.1, from coordinate 455,754 downwards.
GATCTACTGATTTCGCAAGAGCGCTGGCCTGAGGCGCAGGGATTGCCAATACTAAATAATCAAAGGATTGGGTAATGTCACCACTTTCTAAACTGTGGAGAAACCATTTCCCATGTTGTTGATAAATTTTATCGATGGTCTGATTGCATTCAATCGATAACTTATCGGCTAAATATTTCCCGGGTGAGTTCATGGCGGGAACGCCTACATAACGACTGTCTTTAGAGGTGCTCTCATGCCATTGATTGGCTTCATATACATTTAAGCGGGGATGCCAAGCAGCTGCTACACCCGCCTTAATCCAGGTATTTAACGCTTCAATAAATAATGGATCTCTTGCTGTGAAATATTGAGCTCCATGATCTGCGGACCACCCATCACCATTACGAGTACTCATGCGGCCGCTTGGCCCACGACTCTTTTCATATACCTGAACTTGAAAGCCCAGAGCCTGCAATCTAGTCGCACAGCTAAGACCTGCTATACCCGCACCGACAACGGCTACATTGAATTTTGATTTGGGATTACTCATCACCAGTATTCATACTTCTAAAGGTCAGATTAATCCGTACTTCCGCTATCGTTTTTGTTTTGAGTAATGCATGCTGCCAAAATTCTTGAGTGGGTGCATGCATGATCAAGGCGCTTCCATTGTCTAAAAAAAGCGATATGGTTTTCTTATCTTTTTTGTGGCGAAAGGCAAACTTACGCCGTGCGCCTAGGCTCAGTGAAGCGATAGGAGAGTGAGGATTGAGCTCTTTTTCATCATCGCTATGCCATCCCATGCCATCATTTCCGTCATGGTAGAGATTTAGTAGGCAAGAATTAAAGCGAGTGCCTGATAGTTCCTCTATTCGGGCTTTAATTGATAAAAGCTCAGGAGTCCAGGCTTGCGGCTTCTTTTTTACCCCAGAGTAAGTGTAAGAGCACTTTGGATCACCAACCCAAGCAACCTTACGGCGTGTAGTGAGCAATTTCCCAAACATCATGAGTCGGTCCGGCTCCCATGTAAGTGATGATTGAAGTTGATCTATTAATTGAGCGGAGCTTTGCTCGGTATAGACCTTGGGATAGTAATGAGCGGATCCATTCATTGGCAATAGATTGAAAGCATCGTCACTAAAAGGCGTGTCAAATAATAAACTTTGCATCATTTGCTAATTAGAAGGTCAAGCGCTGGTTTCATAAAAACCCTAGAATAGCCTTAATCTCAATTTCTTGAAAAGGCAGGTTTATGAAAACCCCAGATAAACGTTGCTGTGGTTCAGGCGTATGCATTATTAATGATGCGGGCGAGTGCTGGTGTGGACAAGTTTGGGATGGCGAAAAAATGGCTGCTCCTAGTTTGAATTTGCCGACCAAGTTAGAGAGTGTTCAAGCAATAGATCCTAGCAAAGTTAAGCCAGAATCTTAGGCTTAGTCTTTAAGCGGTTTTCTACATAGCCGGTGGCGTTAGGAAGGCACTATCCCCCACACCATTTCTCGAATCGTTTTACGAATAAGCTCATCCAGCATGGATTTAGTGCAGCTTCAGACTTCTTAGATCATCATCTTCGATAATTTCTGTAACCAGATCAAGCCTGATTCTGGGGTTGGTCTGCGCTAGCAAGTGGTTTTTTTGGGCTAAGGAGATTGGTAGCAGTTCTGCAAGGCGATTAGAAACCCAGCCACAGTCATCGACTTTAAAAGGTTTCTTAAAGGGCGCCTCTCCCAAAAGATCTTCGCTTTGAATAACTGAAATGATTTCATTTAATAAATGAGCTACCTTCTGGTGCTCTTCAGGAATTGGGGTAATGGGATCGTTTTCCAGTAGCTCTACTTCACCAATCCATAGGCCGCTAGATTCTTGTCTGCTATTGAGGAGCTTAAAACGCTGCGTACCAAACGACTTGGTCATGTATAGGGCGGGCTGAACAGGATCAAAATCTTCGATTTGGGCTAGAGTTCCAATTTGAGAAAAGGTTAAAGATGGATCATTTTCATCATCAAGGCTTTTCATAATGCTGATAACGCCAAATTCTGTTTTTTCACGTAAGCATGACTTAATCATGTCGAGATATCGCGCCTCAAAGATCTTGAGCGCAATGACTCCATCGGGGAAGAGTACGGTTCCTAGTGGAAATAGCGGAATTTTTCGGGGAGAGGGGTCTGAATTAGTCATACATTCAATTTAATGGATTTAATTTATTTCTGCTGACGTCCATCCCACGCTAAATGACCCTCCACTTTTGTCTAGGCTCAGCAATAAAAGGCGTTTCCGATTACATTCAAGGTTCACCAATAGGAGATAAACATGGTCCAAAAACTTCGCATTAAGCTCGCCCGCTGGATTTTGGGGAAGCATTGCCCTTGCTATCAAATGGGCTACCACACTATGGTTGATTTTCAGCAGCGCAGTGCTGATCAGTTAGCCAAAGCCCAAGAGCGCAGTAAAAATTAATCAGCTCTAGCTAGCCCCTTATTTTCTTAAGCATGAAACGTTGGCAAATGCGCAGAAATTGCGCCTTGACTCCCAAACAGCTTCTAAAGTTCTATATTGTGCTGGTCTGCCTTTCGGTGACCGTTGCAACAGGCTTCTTTTTGGCGGGAGTATGGGTCATCCTCATTTTTACAGCTTTAGAGCTAAGTGCGGTAACGCTCGGATTTTTAATCTACTGTAGACATGCGCTTGATTGTGAAACCATTGAAATCGATGGTAAACGCCTGGTTGTTAAAAAATTTATTGGCTATAAAGAGAGTGTGTATGAATTTAATACGCAATGGGCAAAAATAGAGCCGCCAATCGATTCTTCAAAGGTATTTCACATAAGCCAATCCAACCTACGTGTGGAGATCGGTCAGTTTTTGAGACGTGAGCAACAAATACCTTTAATTGCCTCTGTTCGAGTTCACTTAGGATGAGTGGCGAGCGCTTAAGCGCCATGCTACTAAGGTGCTACAAAATAATTGGATAGCCAGCAATAAGATGACTAGGGTATTCAAGATTTGGAAGTAGTTTGCAAAAGGTGAGAGCATGACCGGCATACCATCTACCAGCGCGGTTTCTCGTAAGTAATCCATACGCGGTATCAAAAGAAAGCTCACTGTGGCAACTGCCATCATGAACATTAGCGTAGGCAGACGGACGTTTTTAAGCGGGGCTGAACCCCTTTTAATAAGGATGTTAGCAATGCTTAAGATTGCGAATGCACACCCTAAAAAATAGTATGAAAGATGCTGCACCACTATGTGCGCTACCATACCTGCCGCTTGAGAATCATTCATTAAAAAATAAGCAGCCAAGCAGCAACAAATTTGAGCAATCATTCCGCCGGTCAGAATGGAGGCAAGAAAGCTCAGAAGTCGATAGGTAGAGGGGTGCTTGGGTCTAATTACTTCAACCATAAGTTGTATAGGGTTAATTAATGCGCTGCAGCACATTCTTGAAATCAGTTTCATACTAGCTCCAATCTAACTTTTATGCCGAAAGCCCACATGGAAGTCACCAAAGCAGTCAGAGTAGCCTTGAATACCCTTGTTGATATTGCGAGCCATTCAGCTAATGGGCAGCTCGTCCCCGCTCCAGAGATAGCAAAAAGACAGCGTATATCGATCAGTCGTATCGAGCTGTTATTGCGTCCACTCAGAGAGTCAGGTCTTGTTGTTGCCGTTAAAGGGCGCACCGGTGGATATCAACTTTCAAAAGATCCTGGAATTATCACTATCAAGGATATTGTTCTGGCAATGAACCAAATTAAGAAGAAAAAAGTTGAGGTATCAGATATTGCTAAAGAGTTATATCAATCGCTTGAGACTTATATGATGAGCTGCATCTCTAATGTGACCTTGTCCACCGCAATCAAAGATTACATTCCGCGTTTTAGTGATGTACAGACAGCGCCTGAGCGAAAGTCTTATTTACCAGTAGAAAAGCAAGATGCCATTAAGCAAGCCAGAAAGAAAAAAGGGGAAGCTCAGAAGGTTGTGAAAACGACATTTAAAAAAATTGAGGATACGCCTCGTGGCCCAAACTCTATTTTCAGCTTTGCTGATTATTTAAATAGAGGTTCGTCCGCAAACTAACCAGAAATCATGTTGCTAGCGTGAATGACAAGCTTAACCATTACCCAGATTTAGCTTTTGTTGATATTGAAACGACCGGCTCTCATTTCGATCGTGATCGCATTACTGAGATTGGAATTAAAACCCTAGCGGGCAATGATGTTCAGGTATGGGAAAGGTTGATCGACCCACAAACCTATATTCCTCTTAATATTCAGAGGCTAACTGGTATATCCCCAGCAATGGTGAATGAGCAACCTTGTTTTTCTGAGCTTGCTGAAGAATTAAAAAAAGAGCTAGAGGGAAAAATATTTGTCGCTCATAACGCTCGCTTCGATTATGGTTTTATCAAAGCATCCTTCAAGAGGATAGGCATTGACTTTAAGCCGAAAGTTTTATGCACCGTTAAGCTGTCTCGATTGTTATTTCCAGATCAGCCGCGCCATAATCTCGATACCATCATCAGCGCACATGGGCTAAAAGTAAGTGCTAGGCATCGTGCATTAGGGGACGCTGACTTATTACTTCAATTTTGGCGCGTGTGTGAGTTAAAGTTTGGACATGCAAAATTAAATGAAGTCATAAACCAGCTTATTGGTAACGTCAGTCTTCCCTCTAACATAGACCAGAATTTAATCGATTCCATACCCGTTGGTCCGGGTTGCTATATCTTTTATGGTGACAACAAGATCCCTCTTTATATTGGTAAAAGCATTTCCTTGAGAAGTAGGGTAATGGGACATTTTCAGGGTGCATTAACCCAGCGCAAAGAAATGAAGCTTTCTTTGCAGGTGCGTGATATTGATTGGATCGAAACTAGTGGGGAGCTAGGCGCTTTAATTCTGGAGTCAAAGTTAATAAAAGAACGCATGCCCTCTATGAATATCAAGCTGCGCAGATCTAAGGATCTATGTGCATGGCGCTTGGTCGAAGATTCTTGTGGTGTGCTTACACCTACTTTAGTTACTCACCATCATCTCGCCCCTGGTTTACAAGAAAATCTTTATGGTTTGTTTTACAGCAAGCGAGAAGCCCACTCTTACTTAAAAGCAATTGCTAAAAAATTTCATCTATGTGAGGCATTGCTTGGTCTGGAGAAGCGCATTGAAGGCAAGCCCTGCTTTGGTTACCAAGTCAAACAATGTGGTGGTGCATGTCTAAATCTGACGCCTATAGCCTTACATAATTTGCAGCTAAAGACTGCGCTGGAGCTCTTTAGGGTGCAAGTGTGGCCTTATTCTGGTGCTATTGCTATTCAGGAGGGCGGCGAAATGATTGTGCTGGATAAGTGGTGTTACTTAGGGACTGCCATTAATCAAGATGAGCTCTATGAGTTGGCTGAATCTGGAGAGGCTGAGTTTGATCTTGATATTTATAAGATCGTTAAAAAAGCGCTCTCTGGACCCTATAAGAATCAAGTGATTCCGATCGGCATGCAATAAATGACGACTGCAATCTACTGGTTTAGAAATGATCTCCGCCTAAAAGATAACCCGTCCCTAATGCAGGCGTGTATGGCGGCTGACCAGCTTCTTCCGGTCTATGTTCATCTACCCAACCTAGAACAAGAGACGCCATGGGGATTTCAAAGAATGGGGCAGCATCGCAAGATATTTTTGGATCAATCTCTGCAAGAATTGCGTAGCGAGCTCCGAGACTTCGGATCCGACTTAGTTGAAGTACCTGGCGATGTTTTAGATGTGTTTGAGAAACTCAGAGCGCAGATTGATGCAGATGTTATTTATTGTGAGCAAATTCAAGCCCCTGAAGAGTTGGAGCAAGTAGCACTATTAAGGAACGCTGGTTTCAAGATAAATCCAGTCTGGCAATCTAGTATGTTGGATTCTCAGTCTCTGCCATTTCAAATGCAGGAGATGCCGGATGTATTTACCCAATTTCGTCAGCAGATTGAAAAAAATAAATTCCGGTTTGCCTATCCTGTGGATCATCTTAAGAGTATTCCTCCATTACCGGCTATTGATATTTCCTCTACACAATCGCTCGGCAGAAATACTATATCTACTGGTGGCAAGTTTCAGGGTGGAGAGCAGAGCGCACATACTCATATTCAGCAATATTTTGAGCGCCGTCTTCCCGATACTTATAAACAAACACGCAATCAGCTGATTGGCATGGATTACTCCAGTAAATTTTCTCCATGGCTAGCACAGGGTTGTTGTTCAGCGAGAACTATTGCCAAGCAGTTATCGGAGTATGAAATTTGCTGTGGTGAAAATGAGGGAACCTATTGGTTGTGGTTTGAATTACTTTGGAGAGACTACTTTCGGTTTTTGCACTTTAAGTATGGCAAAAAACTGTATTCCCCCAAAGGTTTGAGTAAGCATCTTGGCAATGAGTTTGATAGTGAACATTTCTTTAAATGGTCGTCTGGCAATACCGGGGAGTCTCTGATTGATGCCGGTATGCGTGAATTGAAAAAAACTGGCTATCTATCCAATCGTATGCGTCAAATCGTGGCAAGTTATTGGATTTATGACATGAAGGGTGATTGGCAGGCGGGTGCAGCTTGGTTTGAATCTCAATTGATTGACTACGATGTATATAGCAATCAAGGGAACTGGTTATATATTGCCGGTAAAGGTACTGACCCCAGAGGGGGTAGACCTTTTAATGTGGCCAAACAAACCCTAGATCATGATCCTGATGAGGTGTATCGCAAAATGTGGCTAACTTAGGCTGTAAAGGCATTCTGCAGATTGGCGTTGCGATGGATAATGGTGACCACATCATTTTTTGCGCTATTTTGGAATAAACGCCATGGAAATTAAGGTCAACTTTCTCGATAAGCTTCGCCTAGAAGCAAAGTTCGATGACTTCACTGTCATTGCTGACCAACCAATCCGATATAAGGGTGATGGATCTGCTCCAGGACCATTTGATTATTTCTTGGCCTCATCTGCCTTATGTGCAGCTTATTTTGTAAAGTTGTACTGTGACACCCGCAATATATCTACAGAGAACATTCGTCTTTCACAAAATAATATTGTTGATCCAGAAGATCGTTACCAACAAATCTTTAAGATCCAAGTCGAATTACCAGCGGACATTTCCGCAACTGATCGACAAGGTATCTTACGATCTATTGAACGTTGCACAGTCAAAAAAGTAGTGCAAGCTGGACCAGAATTTGTCATTGAGGAAGTTAAAAACTTAGATGCAGATGCACAGACTCTGCTGACTTTAAGGTCGGCTTCTGATGCGAGTACTTATATTGTCGGCAAAGATCTGCCACTAGAGCAAACCATTGCCAATATGTCGGGCCTCTTGGCCAATCTGGGCATAAAGATCGAGATTGCCTCTTGGCGCAACCTGATTCCCAATGTTTGGTCATTGCACATTCGTGATGCGCACTCCCCAATGTGCTTTACCAACGGGAAGGGTGCTACAAAGGAAAGTGCTTTAGCTTCTGCTCTGGGCGAGTACATTGAGCGACTGAGCAATAACCATTTTTATGCCGGCGCGTTCTGGGGTGAAGACATTGCGAACGCAGCGTTTGTACATTACCCAAATGAGCGGTGGTTCAAGCCTGGCAAGAAAGATGCATTGCCGACAGAAATTTTAGATGAGTACTGCCTAAATATTTATAACCCAGATGGGGAGTTATACGCTTCGCATCTGGTAGATACCAATTCTGGAAATTCTGAGCGCGGCATTTGTTCGCTGCCCTATGTACGGCAATCAGATGGTAAGACGGTGTATTTCCCATCAAACCTCATTGAAAATTTATTCGTAAGCAATGGAATGAGTGCTGGCAATACCTTAGCCGAGGCTCAGGTTCAGTGTTTATCGGAGATTTTTGAGCGAGCAGTAAAGCGTGAAATTCTGGAAGGTGAAATTGCATTGCCAGATGTACCGCAGAGTGTGCTCGTTAAGTACCCCGGTATTTTGGCTGGCATTCAAAGTCTGGAGGAACAGGGCTTCCCCGTACTGGTAAAGGATGCCTCTTTGGGTGGTGTTTATCCAGTGATGTGCGTAACTTTGATGAATCCCCGAACTGGCGGTGTATTTGCTTCCTTTGGTGCGCATCCAAGTCTTGAGGTTGCGCTAGAAAGAAGTTTGACTGAGTTATTGCAAGGCCGTAGCTTGGAAGGTTTAAATGATTTGCCTCCGCCAACTTTTGCTAGCGAAGCAGTGACTGAGCCCAATAATTTTGTAGAGCACTTCATCGATTCTAGTGGCATCGTATCTTGGCGCTTTTTCAGTGCTAAATCAAATTATGAATTTGTAGAGTGGGATTTCTCTGGTGACGGTGAAAATTCTAATGTCCAGGAGGCTGAAGCTTTGTTTGGCATTCTGAAAGATATTGGCAAAGAATCGTATGTGGCGGTATATGACGAGTTGGGTGCCATTGCCTGTCGAATCTTGGTGCCTGGGTATTCAGAGGTTTATCCGATTGAAGATCTCGTCTGGGATAACACCAATAAGTCTCTACTGTTCCGCAAAGACATTCTCAATTTGTCTCAACTAGATGATATTGGCCTAGCTGCACTCTTGGATCGCTTAGAGAATAACGAACTAGATGAGTATGGCGACATCGCCACGCTGATTGGTATTGAGTTTGATGAAAATACAGTCTGGGGTCAGCTCACCGTGCTCGAGTTGAAACTGCTGATTCAGTTAGCGTTAAAGCAATTTGAAGAGGCGCATGAGCTAATAGGTGCTTTTCTTCAGTACAACGACAATACTGTCGAGCGTAAATTGTTTTATCAGGCTCTAGACGCCTCCCTCGAAGTGCTCCTAGATGATGAATTAGAGATGGCGGACTATGTTGTCAACTTCCGTCGCATGTTCGGCGATCCTAGGATGGATGCCGTTTTAGGATCCATCGATGGGAGCGTTCGTTTCTATGGTTTAACGCCAACCAATATGAATCTTGAGGGCTTAGATAGGCATCATCGCTTAATGGATAGCTATCGTAAATTACATAAAGCACGAGCCAGTAGCGCAATAATTAAGTAAAGCTAAAGAATGTAAAAGGAATTTGAATGAAGACATTAACTGCGGTTGAGGCAATTACTTCGCGTATGTCGGTAAGAGCATTTACAAAAGAAGCCGTCTCAAAAGAGACCATCCTCAAGTTGCTTAATATATCTGCGCGAGCCCCTTCGGGCACGAATACTCAACCCTGGAAAGCATATGTTGTAGAGGGCAATGCGCTTAAGGAATTATGCGAAAAAGTGTGTGCTGCATATGACAGCATTGCACTCAATCCTGAGTTAGCAAAAGAATATCAACCAGCCTACGACTATTACCCGTCCAAATGGTTTAGCCCCTATATAGATAGACGCCGTGAAAATGGGTGGGGCTTGTATGGATTATTGGGAATTACGAAAGGCGATAAAGACAGGATGCATGCACAGCATCGAAAAAACTTCGAAGCCTTTGGTGCGCCAGTGTCTATATTTTTCACAATCGACAAAGAGCTTGGTAGGGGCTCCATGCTGGACTATGGGATGTTCCTGCAGAATATGATGGTTGCAGCTAGAGGTGAGGGCTTAGATACTTGCCCACAAGCGGCCTGGAATGATTATGCAAAGATCATCCTGCCATCAATTGGTGCCAAAGAGCATGAGATGCTTGTGTGCGGTATGGCACTGGGATATGCCGACAAACGCGAGATAGTAAACAGCTTTCATACCCCTAGAGTGAGTGCTGAAGAATTTACTACTTGGGTAAAGTGATAGCGTCCAACCTGCTATTTCTAATGATTTTTAGAATCTTCTGCTCATTCCTTTATAAATTTTATGGGTTAAAGCTCGCTTTTATTTCGCAATAAACCGCATTTAAAGGCTTTAAATAGGGTTTTAGGAAATATTTGTTGCTTTGCAACAAAAATATCTTGCATTTCTAAAATAGCGATTTTAGAATGGTGCATTGCAATAAAAACCCCACATTTACTTAAAGATAGGATAAATCATGTTCCAAAACCAATTAAACGATCAGTTCGCTGCTGCACAAGCTAAAGCAATCGAAAGCGCTAAACATTTGGCACAAGTTGCTGTTGAAAGCGCTCAAGAATTAGCTGAAATCAATCAAGCCGCTGCTAAAGATGCTTTAGTTGCCGCTCAAGATACAAGCACACAATTGTTGGCGATCAAGGATCCACAAGAATTGGCTAAATTAGCTCAGCCAGAAGCTGCTCAAGAAGCCGCTAAATATGCTGCTGCTTACCAAGCTAAAGTAAACAAAGTAGTTCGTAACGGCAACAAGGAAGTAGCTCAAGTAGTTGACGCTTCTATTGATGACGCACGTGCTGATTTGGTTAAGTTTGTTAAAGAAGCTACTAAGACAGCTCCTGCTGGTTCTGAAGCTTTTGTTTCTGCATTCAAAACTGCATTTGAATCTTCACTCCAACAGTTTGATCAAGTTCGCGCAACTGCAACTGACGCATTTGCTAACTTTGAGAAGAGTGTTGATGCTGCTTTGGCAAATATTCAAGGTCAATACGCTGTTGCTAAGCCAGCTACAAAAAGCCGTAAAGCTGCTTAATTAGTTAAGCTAGTTTTGCTGTTAAAAAGCCACCCTCGGGTGGCTTTTACTTTTTCAGGTCTTAAAAAATTACTCAATCCAAGTAATAAAGCTTTCTACAGGCCTTCTGATTTTTTTGAGGTTTACCAACCAATCCTCATCTGCTTTTCTATATCCCAGGGGTAGCATGACAACGCTCCGCAACCCTTTTCCCTTGAGATTCAGGATTTCATCTAGCGCCGCTGCATCAAATCCCTCCATGGGGGTGGAGTCCACCTCTTCGTATGCGGCAGCAATAAGAGCTGTACCAAGTCCAATGTAAGCTTGCTTTGCGGCATGAGTGAAGTTAGTTTCGGCGTCTCTTGCTGTGTAGTTGCTTAGTAAATTTTGACGATAGATGTCGCCCGCCTCACTTTTAAAGTTGCGCAACTTCTCAGTCATATCAAATGATTGGTTGATGCGGTCTGCAGTATAGGTATCCCAGGCGGCGAACACGAGCAAGTGAGAAGAATCCACCACTTGTGTTTGGTTCCAGGAAATTGCTTTAATCTTTTCGCGAATAGATTTATTAGTGATCACCAGTACTTCATATGGCTGCAGTCCACTAGAGCTGGCAGTCAAACGAATAGCCTCCAAAATTTGCTCTACTTTTTCCTGGGGGACAGATTTTGTGGAATCCATTTTTTTGGTAGCGTAGCGCCATTGCAGTTTGTCAATCAAGCTCATTCATCTTCCTTGGGATTTAATAAAGTAATGATTCAGTGTAATTTATATTGAGATACAGCGCTAAAGGTGCTCTCGGCTTTCATTCTTCTAAAGGAGTTAATATGAGCTTATTTAAACTCAACAACCTTCAACATGAATCAAATTGAAATTATTCGAGAAGTAAGCGATGTCATGGATGCCTTAGGGGTGGCCGTTGTATCTATTGGCGTTTTATGGGGACTCTTTTGTTTTGCAAGGGGCTTGATTACTCAGACGGCCGATGTTGCCTATAAATTCTTTCGCATCCAAATCGTGCGCTCCCTTATTCTGGGGCTCGAAGTCTTGGTTGCGGGGGATGTGATTCGTACTGTAGCAATTAGTCCAACGTTGACCAGTGTTGCTGTATTGGGTGCTATCGTTTTAATCCGCTGTTTCTTGAGTTGGTCGCTCACCCTTGAGATTGACGGCCGTTGGCCTTGGCAAGCGCCGAGATCGGGTGAATCAGAATAATTAGTATTTTTCTGCGCAAAAAAGGGAGTCCGCAAGACCCCCTTTTTATTTGGTAATCAAACGACTGCTTATGCAGCTACGGCTTCTTGCGGTTCAGTAACGGATGAACGTATTAAGTAATCAAATGCCCCGAGTGAAGCTTTAGCACCTTCACCCATAGCAATAATGATTTGCTTATATGGAACGGTGGTGCAGTCACCAGCTGCAAAGACACCCGGTAAAGAAGTTTCACCTTTTGTATCAACAATCACTTCGCCATGCTTTGAGAGATCAACACTGCCTTTAAGCCAGTCAGTATTTGGCAACAATCCAATTTGCACGAAGATGCCTTCAAGATCAATCGTATGCTCAGCATTATTGGTGCGGTCTTGATAGCGTAAGCCGCTGACCTTGCCATCTGCGCCCAATACTTCCTTGGTGAGTGCGCTCATAATGACCGTGACGTTTGGCATGCTAGCCATCTTCTTTTGCAATATCGCATCTGCACGCAATTTGCTATCAAATTCAATTAAGGTCACGTGGCTAACGATGCCTGCTAAATCTATGGCAGCCTCAACCCCGGAGTTACCGCCACCAATCACGGCAACACGCTTACCTTTGAATAAGGGGCCGTCGCAGTGAGGGCAATAGGCAACGCCTTTGCCGCGATATTCTTGTTCGCCAGGAACATTCATCTCTCGCCAGCGCGCACCAGTGCTTACTATTACCGACTTGCTAGTAAGGACTGCACCATTTGCTAATTCCACTTCAATCCCATTGGCAGTTTTACGTAATGCATTGGCACGCTGCAAGTTCATGATGTCCACTTCATAGCTTTTCACGTGCTGTTCAAGTGCTTGAACTAATTTAGGCCCCTCAGTCTCCTTAACGGAGATAAAGTTTTCAATACCCATGGTGTCCATTACTTGACCGCCAAATTTCTCAGCAACAATACCAGTGCGAATACCTTTGCGCGCAGCGTAGATTGCTGCGGATGCACCAGCAGGGCCGCCACCAATGACCAATACATCAAATGGATCTTTAGCAGAGAGTTTTGCAGCCTCTTCCTTAGGTGTTGAGGTATCGAGTTTGGCAACAATCTCTTCAACGCTCATGCGACCTTGGCCAAATGCTTCACCATTCAAGATCACAGTTGGCACTGCCATGATTTGGTATTGATCCACCAAGCCTTGGTAAAGAGCGCCATCAATCATTTCATGAGTGACATTGGGATTGAGGGCTGCCATCAAGTTCAAAGCCTGCACAACATCAGGACAGTTATGGCAAGACAAAGAGATAAATGTCTGAAAACTGAGCTTTGCATCAAGCTTGATAATGCGGTCAATTACCTCTTGTTCTACTTTGGCTGGGTAGCCACTGGCTTGCAGAATGGCTAAGATGAAGGAGGTCATCTCATGGCCCATCGGCAGACCTGCAAAGGTAATTCGAGCTACTTGATCAGTTTTGCTAACGGTAAAACTTGGAATGTGCTCACTTTTGCCGTCAGTTTTTACAGTGATCTTGTCAGATTGCTCGGCTACTTCATTTAAGAGTTCAAGCATCTGCTGAGAGCTATCGCTGCCATCGATGCTAGCCACCAAAACGATTGGGCTAACGATCTTTTCAAAGTAGACCTTTAACTGGGATTTGATATTGGTATCAAGCATGATGATTTCCTTGGGTATTTTTTAGGTGAGTCTATTGGGCAGGATCATGTCCTCTCCAATAGACTCTCTTAAAGAGAGTCTATGGATTACTGGTTCTACTTAGATCTTGCCTACGAGATCCAATGATGGAGTCAAGGTTGCAGCGCCTTCTTTCCACTTAGCTGGGCAAACTTCGCCTGGGTGTGCTGCTGTGTACTGAGCAGCCTTCAACTTGCGCAAAGTTTCAGAAACGTCACGAGCGATTTCATTTGAATGAATCTCTGCTGTCTTAATGATGCCTTCTGGGTTGATGATGAATGTGCCGCGCAATGCTAATCCTGCTTCAGGAATGTGAACACCGAATGCATTTGTCAAAGTGTGTGTTGGGTCGCCAACGAGGGGGAACTTTGCTTTACCAACAGCAGGAGATGTCTCATGCCAAACTTTGTGTGAGAAATGGGTATCAGTTGTCACGATATACACTTCAGCGCCTAACTTCTGGAACTCAGGATAGTTCTCTGCTGCATCTTCAATTTCTGTAGGGCAGTTAAAAGTAAATGCTGCTGGCATGAAAATCAAAACTGACCAATGGCCCTTGAGGGTTTCGTCAGTAACAGTTACGAACTTGCCATTGTGGAAAGCTTCGGTTTTGAAGGGTTGAACTGCTGTATTAATAATGGACATACTGTGCTCCTAGTTTTGGTTAATCAATTTCGTTAGTAACTACTGCAACTGGATGAATTTTGAACCTCAGTTGTTTATTTGTCTAATGAATTAATTTGATAGTTATGATCGAATTTTTAGATAATTGACTGCTAGGGTGATTTTGGGTGCTTAAGAGGTAGTAAAGGGTGTTTTTGACTGCATGGTTGTTTGGCCCTATTTGGGGGTTGTGCGCTCTAGGTTTAACCCTCAATTACGTTATTTAACATCGTTGAAGTCTATATAATCGCCCTAAAATTTGGCATTAAAAATTCTTTGTCCACCCAATATCTAATTAGCTCAATTATGAATAAGAAAATCCTCCTCGCTTCTTTAATAGCAACATCTTCCATCTTGATGTCTGTAGGTGTTGCTCGCGCAGATGAGAGCCTGTCTCCGATTCCCAAGATTTCTAATGAGTGGACTATTGACGTAACGCCTTATGTTTGGGCTCCCAATATTAGTTCGACACTCAATTACAAAGGTCAATACCTTAATACTGCCGATGTAAGCATGAATGATGTGATTAGCAATCTCAAGTCTGGTGGAATGATTGCTGGAGAGGCTCACTACGGTAGTTGGGGCGTGATGGCCGATCTGGTTAGCGCTACTTTGCAAAAAACTGGTACTACATCAGTAACTCCAGCATCAGGTTATAACTTTAGGTTAGCAATGAAGCCTACCGTTCAGCAAACAATTTTGACTGGTGCCGCTACTTATAATTTATTAAATAATCAAAATGCTAATGTTGATGGCTTATTGGGAGTTCGCTGGATTAGCATTACAGCTACCCTGAACCTGGCGCTTGACGGAACAAATTATTCATTGAGCGACTCCAAGACTGTCAGTACTGTTGATCCAATTGTAGGTTTCAAAGGGCGCTACCGCATTGCGGATTCAACTTGGTACGTTCCTTTCTATGCCGATATTGGCAGCGGTGGCGGTACAACTAACCTAACATGGCAGGCTATGGCAGGCGTTGGTAAGACGTTCGAGAAATGGGTTGATGTTGCTTTGGTTTATCGTAGCCTTTACTACGATATGAGCAGCTCAAAAACGAATGGTGCAGGTCTTCTGCAAAAGACGACCTTTCAAGGCCCGCAATTATCGGCAACATTCCACTTCTAATTTCGCTTTTTAAAAATCGTTATGAAATTCACTCTCAAAATTACCTCGGCTTCAATATTGTTTGCCGCATTTATGAGCTCATCATTTGCTCAAGAAATTCCTGCGCGTGCAGGCACAGTGGCTGCTGAGAACTCAGGCGCCGTCACTGTTTCTGCTAAGCCAGCAGTTAATAGTGTGGATATTGCAAAGAAATTAGCAAATCCAATTGCCAATATGATTTCGGTACCGCTTCAGTACGAATTCAGTCGTGGTGTGGGCAGAAATCAGGGCGGCTCCGAGCAGACTCTCTTGTTCCAGCCGGTGGCCCCATTTAATCTTGGTGGTGGTGACGTCTTTATCGTGCGCCCTATTATTGCGGGCGTTAGAGAGACTAGTGTGCAAACTGCGCCTGGCCAATCATTTTCCGGATACGGAATTGCAAGCGTAACTCTTGAGTCTTTCTATGCTCCTAATACCAACTCTTCTTGGATCTGGGGTGTTGGCCCTTATGCACAATCACCATCAGGCAACAGTGGTAAGTTCGGTTCACAGCAAACTGGCGCCGGCGTTACTGGAGTGGTGCTAAATCGCCAAGGCCCTTGGACTTACGGATTGCTTGGTTACCAATCATGGAACATGGGTGGTAATCCGGCTTTTGGTACTCAAAATAATTTGTATGGTCAGCCATTCGTTGCTTACACTAATAAAGATGCTTGGACCTACACGGCCAATATGGAAGCCTTATATAACTATGACGCACACCGTACTACCAATCCACTTTACGTTGGCGTCTCGAAGTTAATGGTGTTTGATGGTGTTCCAGTTTCATTTGGCGCAGGCCCAATTTATTACGTTAGCAACACGCCTGGCGGCCCATCCGGTTGGGGTGCTCGTGCGACGGCAACCTTGGTAATTTTGAAGTAATTTATTGCTCTAGTACTAACTTATAAATAGATAGGAAGTTCATCATGAAACAAAAAATTTTTAAAAAAGTACTGGCTGCTTCGGTCTCAGTTACCTTAGCATTTGCACCATTAGCCGGCGAGGCCTGCACTAGTTTCTTGCTTAAAGGCAGCGACGGCGGTTATGTATATGGCCGCACGATGGAGTTTGGCTTGCCCTTGAATTCGCAATTAACTACTATTCCAAGAGCTTATGCCCTCAAAGGAATTGGTGTTGATGGTAAATATGGTTCTGGCCTGAATTGGAATTCAAAATATGCGGTAACTGGCATGAATGCACTTGGCTTGCCTGAGTTCGTAGATGGAATGAATGAGAAGGGCCTCATTGGAGGCTTATTGAACTTTCCAAACAGTGCAGCATATCCGGCAGTTACTCAAGCAGATTCAGCAAATAGCATCAACTCAGTACAGGTACTCACTTATGTACTCACAAATTTTGCCACTATTGATGAGGTGAAGGCTGGCTTACCGAAGATTCAAGTGAACGGCGCCAAGTTGGCTGTCTATGGTAATCGGACTCCCCCAGTCCACTATACATTCCATGACAGTAATGGAAAAAGTATTGTGGTTGAGTACTCCAAAAGTGGATTATCCATTTACGATAATCCGACTACTGTGTTGACTAATGATCCTCCATTTCAGGATCACCTCAATAGCATTGGTAACTACTCAAATCTTTCTAAGGTAGAGAAGCCGCCGCTGGTAATTAATGGCGCCACCTATGCAGCTCCAAGTTCTGGCAATGGATTGCATGGTCTACCTGGAGATTTCTTGAGCCCAAGCCGTTTCATTCGCGCACTATTTTTATCCAACTCAGTGCCAGCGAACCTTACAAATGCTCAGATGGATGGTGCTGCATGGCATATTCTAGGAAGCTTTGATATTCCTCCTGGATCAGTCACATTGCCGGCTAGCAATCCTTACGGTGGCGGCACTGGTGGCTATGAGGTAACTGAATGGACTATTGTGGCGAACAATAAAACCATGTTCTACAACGTCAAGATGTTTGAAAATAATAATATCTATACATTCGATCTGAAAAAAATGGATGTGAATGCTAAAGAAATAAAGTACATTAAATTAGCTCAGCCAAAAGTTTTGGTTCCAATGAATTAATTGAATTAAGCTTGCTTATTCATTATTGAAAGGGGCTCGCTTGTCGAGCTTCTTTTTTTCAAATAAATACCTTGGCATCAGTAATACCATTGGTAGCGGTCAAGCAACCTCAACATTTTAAATAATAGGACCCTAATATGAAAATTTCTCCAAAACTCCTTTCAGCATTACTGATGGCGCAATGCGCAGTCACTTTTGCCAAGGGTAATGCCGATACAATTTTTTTTGGCGGTCCGATTGTTACGGTTAACGCCAAAAATGAAGAAGTTCAGGCGCTTGCAGTACAAAACGGCAAGATTGTTGCTGTGGGCACTAAAGACGCTGTCATTAAAGAGTGGCAAGCAGATAGTACAAAGGTAGTTGATCTCAAAGGTCAAACTTTGATGCCAGGTTTTGTTGAGCCTCACGTGCATATTATGGTTACTTCAGTTTTCGAGGGTTTGGGCTTGAACTTGAGCAACTTCACTTTGCCTTATGACACCAAAGAAACATTGGCCCAGAAAATGAAGGCTGCCCTTAAAGATGTTCCTGCTGGCGGTTGGCTTTTTGGTTTTGGTGTCGATCCATCTCGTACCACTCCTTTTATGGCTGAGCTCACTGCTGATGATTTAGATAAGGTATCTAAAGAGGTTCCAATCTTTATCGTCAATCAATCTGGTCACATTGGGTATGTCAATCACAAGGCTATAGAGCTTGCTGGCGTTACGGATCAAACGCCTAATCCAGCAGGCGGCGGTGTTTTTGTAAAAGATGCAAAAGGTAAGCTCACTGGAAAGTTAGTGGAGCCACCTTCTTATTTGCCATTTATGGCGAAAATGCCAGCCCCAACTGAAGCCCAATTAATGGGCGCTATTCAGGGCACGATGAAGAAAATGTCTTCCACTGGTGTCACAACTGCGTCCGAGATGAGTGTTGGTGGCAATTTCGGCGTGGATAAAGAAGTTGCGATCTATAGGTCAATTTTTGCAAAAAATGCATCACCCATTCGAGTACGCGGATATTTGTTTAGTGAGTCCATGCCAACTGGAAAAACTACTATTAAGCCGAACGAAGGCGATGATCAATTGCGCTTTATTGGTATTAAATATATTTCTGACGGCTCTACCCAGGGTTTAACGGCCGCTCTAAATGCACCTTACACCTATCCAAAAAACTCTACATGGAGTGGGGCCCTCAATTTTAAAGATGTAGAAATTTATGCTTCTATGAAATCATTTTTTGATCAGGGTTGGCAACTTTCTACCCACGCTAATGGCGATAAAGCAATTGATCAAACTTTAGCTAGTTACACAAAGTTATTGGCAGGTAATGCTAAACCACAAGATCGTCGTTTACGTATGGAGCATTTCACTGTCAATAATGAGTCTCAAGTGAAGCAGGCAGTAAAACTTGGAGTAGTTCCAAGCTTCACTATTGGTCATGTTGATTACTGGGGCGCTGCATTTAATAACCATATTATTGGGCCAGATCGCGCTAAACGAATTGATCCAGCCGGAGATTTTAAGCGTGCAGGCGGAAAATTTACATTGCATAGCGATTCACCTGTTTCAAACGTGGGTCCTTTGAATTACATTAGCGAAGAAGTAACACGCCAATGGCAGTTGCCGCCGCAAAAAGTATTAGGCCCTGATCAGGCGGTTAGTGTGGATGATGCTATCCGTGCCATTACTATTGATGCGGCTTATCAATTATTTGCCGACAATATTGTAGGCAGCCTTGAGGTAGGCAAGCAAGCTGACTTAGTGATCTTGGAAAAGAATCCACGTCAGACTCCCCCGGCAGATATCCGCAATATTAAAGTGAAGAGTACTTGGGTCGATGGCAAGCAGGTTAACGCTAACTAAAAGTAGCTCCAATCTTCAAAAGATGTATTAAAAACACCC
The DNA here is from genome assembly GCF_018881605.1 of Polynucleobacter sp. UB-Tiil-W10. Classification (GTDB taxonomy): domain Bacteria; phylum Pseudomonadota; class Gammaproteobacteria; order Burkholderiales; family Burkholderiaceae; genus Polynucleobacter. Next base: position 436,614 of record NZ_JACVPZ010000001.1, on the reverse strand, counting down.
GCATTGACGGGTGTTTTTATTCTGATGGATGTTATTCAATTGAAGTCATGTTTTAAAGAGATGAATCTAAGGAGTCTTTGTGAATCTAAAATCTAAAATTATTTATGCAGGTGTATTGGGTCTTTTCTCTGGCCTTGCATCGGCAGTTCAATTACTTGATCCACCATCAACCCCTAAGGTCACCAACATTACGGTCTTTGTGGCTAAGAAGATTGTCACAATGGATCCAGCCATTCCGAATGCAACTGCAGTCGCTGTTGCAGATGGCCGTATTTTGTCTGTAGGCTCTTTAGAGGATATGAAGCCTTGGACAAGCAAGTACCCAACGGTCATTAATAAAGATTTTGCTAATAAAGTCATGTACCCAGGCTTTATAGAGCCACATGCTCATCCTTTATTGGGCGGCATTTTATTTAACAAACCATTGTTAACACCATCCCCAATGCCTAATCCATGGGGGCCAGCATTTCCAGGGGTGGCTAATTTACAGGCGGCCATGACGCAGCTCAAAAAATACTCTGATGACATCAAGGATCCGAATCAGACTTTGTTGGCATGGGGTTTTGATGTAGTGGCCATGGGAAAGATGCCTGATCGTCAGCTTTTAGATCAAGCCTCTAGCACCAGACCAATTATTGTTTGGGATGCTTCTGGTCATGATATGTATGTCAACAGTGCTTTCATCAAGTCCTACGGCATCACATCTGAGAAGGTGAAGAATGTGAAGGGTGTGGGTCTTGATAAGGATGGCCAATTAAACGGTCAATTTTTAGAAATACCCGCCGTGACGTATATTTTAAGTGTTGCCGGAAAAGATGTACTCCAGCCAACTGAGATTCCCACTGATTATTTATACATGAGTGATCTGATGCAGCAGGGCGGGATTACTACTTCCGGTGATTTAGCATTTGGCACCTTGAATATTGAGACAGAGTTAAAAATTGCAAAGGCATTTAGTCAATCAGCATCAGGTTCTTTGCGGATCGTCCCAGTTGTTTACTCAGACCCATTTATTCAGAAGTATGGCGATAAAGCGATTGCTGAAGCTCAAGCTTTGAAGCAGCAAGATAATGACCGTTTGATTTTCCAGGGCGTGAAGTTCTATAGCGATGGTGGTTACTTGCCAGAAACGATGCGCATGGAACACCCAGGTTATACCGACGGAAGTCTAGGTTCATCAAACTATCAGTCAGCGCAAGACTTTGCGGCTGCTATGAAGCCGTGGTGGGATGCGGGATACCATATCCACATTCACAGCAATGGCGATATCGGAAATCAAAATTCCATCAATGCTTTGCAGCTAATGCTGGATGCTAAGCCGCGTTTTGATCATCGTTACACAATTAATCACTTTGGCATTCCATCAACTGCAATGGTCATGAAAATTAAGGCTCTCGGTGCAGTAGTCAGCGCCAATATTTCTTATATATCAGAGCGCGCTAAATTAGAGTACCCGGCACTAGGCATGGATCGCGTGTCCTATGCAACTCGTCTCGGAACTTTGGTTCGTAGCGGCATTGTTACTTCAATTCATTCAGATGCTCCTGTATCCGCACCAGTGCCGCTAAAAGAAGCGTGGACCGCAGTGACTCGTAAAGACGTTTATAAGGATGGCAAGGTATGGGCTCCAGCTGAGGCAGTAACCGCTTCTGATGCGATGAAGATGATTACTATTAATGCAGCCTATACATTGGGCGTTGAAGATAAGGTGGGTAGCATTGAAGCCGGTAAGTTTGCAGACTTTGCAGTGTTAGATGCTGATCCACAAACGGTGTCTGCAAATAAGATTAAAGATGTTGGGGTATTCGCAACGGTGTTGGGTGGCAAGGTTATTCCGGTATCAGAAACGAAGAAGCCTAGACCTTTGGAGTAATGTTCTTAAGTAAGGCGGCATTAAAAAGCCAACCTTCGGGTTGGCTTTTCTTTTAGGAAAGTGCAATTACCCCTGAAATCAAATTAATAGCCAAAGTAAGTAAGGTGGCGTTAAAGATGAAAGCAGTCATTCCTTGAAGCATGACCAAGAACCGGATTCTGGAGCTGGCAATATTCACATCAGCGGTTTGGCAAGTCATGCCAATCACCATGGAAAAGTACAGAAAATCTACATACGTAGGCTTTAACTTCAAGGCAAAGAGCAGCGGTGCTTCTTTGGTTTTTTCAAGTTCTTGATAGTAGACGTGTGCGTAGTGCAGGGCAAATGCAGTGTGCACATATAACCAAGAAATAATGTAGGTTGCTAAAACCAATCCAACATGGCGAATGGCAAGATTAGTAGGGAGCGCTTTAATACCCGAAAGAATAATGACGATTGTTACTAAGCTAGCTATCGCTGCGAGCACAATAATCATGAGGATCATCGCCGCGCCATCATCCTCCTTCTTTGACAGACCAAGAATGTTTTCTTTGGTAGAGAAATACATCATGATGTAAGTCAGAGTAAGGTAAAGACCGCCTGCCAGTAGCCAAGATAGGGCCAAGCGGACAATTGGGCTTATGGCTGTCGGAATCAAAAAATAGGATCCAAACCCAGTAATCAACACAATGGCTAGTCTGTGAATAGCGCCTATTTGATGCCAGTATTGTGTCCAGGGAGATACTTTCATATTGGCTCTAGTATGCACTTAAAATAGAGGGCGTTACTCGCCGAATCATCGTTCACCTAGATAGGTTTGTGGTGGACAATGCGGATAACGTTAAAAAATAAGAGGGTCTTAAAGTGCGGTCAAATATCAGAAGTTGGAGCTTAGTAGCTGGAGCACTCATTATTTTGGCTGCCTGTGTTATTTCTTATGTCTTGACTAAGCCTGCTGAGGCTGATGTATCGACTCTATTAGTTCCCATTGCTATTCAAACTGTATAAATAAATTTAATGATGACTATTGCCCATAAAACTTTTTCAAGACATGTTGCCTTAGCTTTGCTGGTTACCGCATTTTTAGCTGGCTGCCAATCTACGGGGCAAGACGGTAAACCGCTTACCCCGACAGAGATTACTCAAAAGCGTGACGCCACCTTAAAGATGTCTAAGACTGGTCTTGATGCTCTGATCAAGCAGAATCCCGCCGTTCAAAAGGAGATTGATCAAGCTGCTGGCTATGCAGTCTTTACAACCACCAATGTCAATATTGTTTTGATTGTGGTGGCTCGTGGTGAAGGTGTGTTGTTTGATAAGCGACGTAAAGATCCTATTTTTATGCAGGCACTTAAAACGGGCGAGGGTCTAGGGGCTGGTTACCAAGATCAATACCAAGTTGCGATCTTTAAGACTCCTGGCGCAATCGATCAGTTTTTATTGACTTCAATTGATGGTAGGCGTGGCGGTATCGACGTTGATGCTAATTTCTCAGCTGGGTCTGGCGGAACCATTCGTTCGTTTAATCCTGAAATCACTTTTTATACCGTTGGACTATCGGGATATGACTTACAAGCCAATTATGGTGGCACCCTCTACTTGGTCGATCAGCAACTGAACAGTGCTGCAATCCTAGATAGCCTGCCAAAGAAGAAGCCAGATACCAAATAAACCAAGTGAAGTAAGGCAAGAAGATGGATCAAAACCACGTTGATTCATGGTGCTTATAAGCCCCTGCTAGCAATAGCTGGGGTTTTTCTTTTAGAGGGCTGACGCATCTACTGGTATTTCTCTATGGCAACCCTTCTTAACGAGAGTAGATTGGTGAATAACTTCACCCATCTGAAAGGCTGATATGAGTAAGAAACCGTTGGATATGAATGCGATGCCAGGACAACAAAGAGCGATTGATGCGACCAAGGCTGCTGGACGTGTGGCGATCGAAAGCGCTCAGGCAATTGCGCAAATTAATCAGCAGGCTACGCAAGAATTGGCTACCATGATCCAGAAGCGAGTATCTGAGTTGATGAAAACCCAAGATCCTCGCTCTGCTTTTGAGTATGTGCATGCTGAGGTCTTGCAGGATGCCGCAAAAGAGATCTCTCAATATCACAACCAATTACTTCAGGTTCTGAAGAGTGGCAATCAAGAGTTGGCAGATATAGCCGAGACCATGATTCAGGAATCTAAGGCGGATTTAATTCACTTTGTGAATGATGCTACCGATAACGCGCCACTAGGTAGTGAAGCTTATGTATCTGTATTTAAAACTTCATTTAATAATGCTCTACAGAATTTTGAATTGATTCGTGCTGCAATGGCAGACTCGTTTACCAATTTTGAGAAGAGCGTAGAGAATGTCAGCAACCTCGCCAGCCCGAAGAGCACCTCAAAAAAGAAAAGTTAAAGATTTACAAGTATTAATACTGTTTTTGAAATTGCAGGGCGGTTGTGATGGTCTGCAAATGAATATCTACAGTAGATTCAATTTCCTTGCCATAGCCGCCCGCCATTGAAAATGCTATGGGTAGCTGTCGGTTCAGGGCGTATTGAAATACCATTTCATCCCGTAAGCGCATGCCTTCCTTGCTAACTTGCAGTCTTCCCAGCCTATCGCCCTCATGGGGGTCGGCGCCAGCTAAGAAGATGAGGCAGTTTGCCTTGAACCGCGCGTCGAGTTGGTCAAGGCTTTCCCCTAAGGAGTGCAAATAAGTTTCATCATTGCAGCCATCAATGAGACCTATATCAAGATCACTTTGCTCTTTCTTAAATGGGAAATTATTTTCTCCATGAATCGAGAGGGTGAAAATAGAATCATCATTTTTCAGAATCGATGCCGTGCCATTGCCTTGATGAACATCTAAATCAATTACGGCAATTTTGAGGGATGGGTTTACTTCTTTTTGGAGAGTGCGCGCAGCAATAGCCGAATCATTAAAGACGCAAAACCCGCTGCCAGTATCTCGATAAGCGTGATGGGTACCTCCAGCTAGATTTGCGGCAATGCCTTCTCGTAAGGCAGTCTTCATCGCTGCCACCGTTGCGCCTGCCGAACGACGAGAGCGCTCCACCATTTGCTTGCTCCAAGGAAATCCAATTTCTCTTTGCTCTTGGGGAGAAAGTTTGCCTTCTATGACTTTAATCAGGTAGCTTGGATCGTGAGCGTACAGAATTTGGGTGTCAGTTGCTGGCGGTGCTTCTATAAGCTCAATGTTTTCTTGTGTGCTCACTAAATCACGTAAGCGAGAATATTTCTCCATGGGGAAACGGTGACCCGCTGGAAGGGGTAATACAAAATGGTCTGTATAAAAGGCCTTCACGCTTCTCTCACACCTCTCTCGCGTATTCCTTCAGGATATTTAAGGGGACCGTCTCTAGTGCCTTGATATGAGTACTCTCAAGTTTGATAAATGGCGCGCAATGTGCATTGACGGCTTCAACCCAGCGATTAATGCATAAACACCATTGGTCACCCGCAACCAATCCCGGAAACTGATACTCTGGTCTCGGGGTAATCAGGTCGTTACCCTTTTGAAGGCTAAATTGCAAAAACGCATTCGTGACAATGGCGCACACTAGATGGCTGCCTACATCCTCTTCATTGGTTTTACAGCACCCATCTCTGAAAAACCCTGTCAGAGGATCAAAAGAGCAAGGTATTAGCGGCTCCCCAAATACATTTAACGCAATCTCTTTTTGCATGACAACCTTAAAATTGATGTGTCAGCCAGTTTATTGAATAAGCCGTAAACTTGCTGAACAATGACCCAGTTAGAAAAGCTTACTTTGTTTTACGATGGCGCATGCCCTTTGTGCCAGGCAGAGATTCTTTTTTTGTCGGGGCGAAATCAAGCCAATCTTTTAGGCTTTGTGGATATTAATTCGGAACTTTTTGACCCTCAAAAAGTGGGTGTTTCATGCGAGGCAGCGTTGGCCGCTATGTATGGGCAGTTTGCAGATGGCACATTAATTCAAGGTGTTTCAGTTTTTCCTGAAGCCTATCGTCGGGCGGATTTACCTCGCCTCGCATGGCTCTTTTCAAGAAAGCCATTGCAGCCATTCTTCAAATTAGCATATCTCTTTTTTGCCAAGAATAGACATGCCATTTCCAGTCTTTTAGGGCCCGCAGCCTTGCGTTTAGTGAAATCAAATTCAGCCTCAAGTTCGCAATGAAGAGTTTTCGACTTTTTCTGATGATTGCCCTATTGGGTATTTTGTCACCAGTCGGTTTTGCTCGTGATCCGCTGGAATTGCCTCAGCATTTAAGCTCTGCAAAACTTCAGGGTAGTGGGAGGCTCACTTGGTGGGGTCTGAACATTTATGATGCCTCCTTTTATCGAGTCGGTTCATTAGCTTCTCCTGAATTTGCACTGGACATGCGCTATCAAAAATCATTTTCTGGAATCTCCATTGCTAATCGTAGTGTTGAAGAGATGAAGCGAATCGGCGTTCCAGAGGCCCAAGCTGCGCTTTGGGGGAGAGAGTTGACTGCTTTCTTGCCTAATGTAGAGTCGGGACAAACTTTGACTGCTATCTACTCGCCTAAACAAGGTACGATTTTCTACCACGATGGCAAACAGATAGCGCAAATACCGGGATCAGAATTCTCAAAAGCGTTTTTTGGTATTTGGCTTGATCCAAAAACCAGCGCCCCAAAGCTTCGAACAGAACTGCTAGGACAATCTTGTCCGCCACCACTTTTTAATGAGGCTTGCTAATCCATGAAATCATTTTTTAATCGATTCGTATTATTAGTGTTTTGCGGACTATTTGTGGTGTCATGTTCAACGCCACAAATATCTCAATATGCCTCAGAGAAGCCCGCTCTAGATTTAAGTGAATATTTTTCAGGAACGATCGATGCTTATGGCATCTTTACCGACCGCAGTGGTGAAGTGAAGAAGCGTTTTACCGTATTAATCAAAGCAAATTGGACAATAGTTGATGGTAAGAAGGTGGGTACTCTGGATGAAAGCTTTGAGTATTCTGATGGTACAAAGCAAAAACGCATCTGGACCTTAACTGAGCAGTCTCCAGGCAATTTTATTGGCAGGGCAGATGACGTGGTGGGTGACGCCCAGGGCCAATTGGCTGGAAATGCCTTAAATTGGACTTATACCCTTGCCTTGCCAGTAGACGGCACTATTTATAACGTGCAATTTAACGATTGGATGTACCTAATCACCCCCAAGGTAATGCTTAATAAGGCCAAGATGAGCAAGTTTGGGATTGAGTTGGGTGAGGTTACTTTGAGCTTCTATAAGCGCTAAGCAAAAGCTGTAGTTTTGTGTCACACTTTCTTGGAAGTCGCCATTGAGCGTCTAAACCAAGGAGATCAAGATGAATAACAAATTTAAGCAAGCTTCGATTGTTCTATCCGCTATGGGCATCTTGTCATTAGTGGCTTGTCAATCGATGGAGCAAGGCACAGGGCAAAAAGCCAGTGCAATTCTAGACTCAAGATCAGGATCGCAGGCTAAGGGTGATGTGACATTTACTTGGCAAGGAAATGATGTTCTGATCAATGGTAAGTTCTTTGGACTAAAGCCGAATGCAGAGCAAGGATTTCATGTTCACGAAAAGGGTGATTGCTCAGCCCCTGACGCAACTAGTGCAGGCGGTCACTTTAATCCTGAGACTCAAGCCCATGGTATGCCTAACAGCGGCATGAATCACGCAGGGGATTTGCCTAATATTAAATCGGATGCAAGTGGGAATGCCACTTACACCGCTAAGCTTCATGGGTTTGCAGTAAACACTGGGCCAACTGGTATTGTCGGTCGCTCAGTGGTAGTGCATCGCGATCCGGATGATTACAAATCTCAACCTGCTGGAAATTCTGGGCCACGTATTGCTTGTGGCTTGATTAAGTAATTGAGATTCAATTAAATACATTAAAAGATACAGGGCATTTCATGAGAATCGAAGATACCGATCCAGCGCGTCACGCAGGGATTGAATATCCAATGGAAGTGGGTGCTCCTGTATTTGCGCCGATCAAAGTCACAGAAGAAAAAGACAAGGCCGTCAATGTAGCGCGTCAGAATGCGAAGCTTGAGTATGACCGCATTATGGAGCAAGCCGAAGTGTTAATGAAGCAGGCGAAAGCTTTGCAAGCAAGGCTAGATGCTACTGAAATGGTACACAGCGCTAAGTTTGGTTTTAATCCCATTCATGGAAAAATTTACCACTTGTACTACGACACTAGAAATAGTGTGAATGTCTTAATTCAGAATGGACCCAGTGGTTGGAGTTGCGGCATCCCTGACGGTTGGACATATTCAATGGCTGTAAAGAAATTAGGCGATAGTACTTGGGCGGTGATTGAAGACGACTCTTCTGGCGCCCTTACTGTATTATGATTTTCTCTAAAAAATATATAGGTGACATGTGACAAAAGCTCGAGTGGTTAGTCTTACTGAACTTGGTAGTGCGGACGTAATTAAGGTAATTGATAAAGAGTTGCCATCACCAGCAAAAGGTGAAGTACAGATTCGTCAAACTGCTATTGGATTTAATTTCATTGACGTATACCAGCGCTCTGGCGTTTACCCATTAGAAATGCCTACTGGACTGGGCCATGAAGCCGCGGGTATTGTTGAGCTTGTGGGCGAGGGTGTTACAGATTTTAAAGTTGGCGATCACGTTGTTTATATGAACGCTGGTATTGGGGCTTATGCAAGCGCGCGCAATGTGCCGGCTGATAAATTAGTGCAGATACCTAGCAATATTTCTGATGAGGTAGCTGCTGCCGTCTTCTTTAAGGCGATGACTGCGCAATATCTGGTGCAAAAGACTTACAAAGTAAAAGCTGGCGATATCGTGCTGGTTCATGCAGCTGCGGGTGGTGTAGGTCAAATTCTGGCTGGTTGGGCAAAAGCATTGGGTGCATTTGTTGTTGGGACCGTTGGATCGCCCGCAAAATTTGCTGCAGCTAAAGAAGCGGGTTGTGATGCGGTGGTCGATTACTCTCAACCGAATTGGGTTGAAGAAGTTCTTAAAGCAACTGGTGGCAAGAAAGCCAATGTGGTTTATGACTCTGTAGCTAAAACTACATTCTTGGGTTCTTTGGATTGCGCCGCACCTTTTGGCACGGTTGCTTTGTTTGGTGCTGCATCTGGCCCAGCTCCAGAAATTCAGCCAGAAATCCTAAATAAGAAGGGCTGTCTATTTTTAACAAGACCTTCTGTATTTCCGCATAACGCAACTTCAGCCTTATTAAAAGAAAATGCCAAAGCAGTATTTGATGCAATTGCTAAAGGGCAGGTCAAAGTGCAAATCGGCGCTAAGTTTTCTTTAGAGCAAGCTGCTGATGCTCATCGTGCCGCTGAAGGCCGAACAGTTTCGGGTGCTATTGTGATGACACCTTAAGCTTAAGTGTTCTAGCGTACACAAGCCCCGTTGCTATAACAACGGGGCTTTTTTTATTGTTGAATCAGTCGTACTATGGAAGAATGAAAACACTTCTTAAATTGATTATTTCTGCCCATCTGGTTTTGATGAGTTCTTGGGCTTTGGCGCAAATTCCAGAGACACAATACTCACAGGGGATTTCTTATATCACTGGTGGCGTGGGCGAGGGGGAGACCGTTGCAGTTCTTGCTGATGCAAAGCAGTGGCCCCTGTTGCTGGAAATGTCTCAAATTGAAAATGGTAGAGGGGTTTGGATTTTTGGGGCCTCTATCAAAATTCTAAACAATGCAAAGCAGACGATTTTTGATGCTCAAGCAGACGGCCCTTATATGCTGATTAATCTACTGCAAGGCGAATACTCGATTGAGGCAACATACCAAGGGGTAGTCCAAAGGAGAGTGCTTTCTATCAAAGCCAACTCCCCGCAAAAGATCTCTCTATTCTGGAAATAACGTCTCGCTAAATGACGCATTGCGTCATAAGCCTGAAGATTCAATTTCGACTATAGTTTCCTGATTGCTAGAAAAATTAGGAGACGCGTCAATGAAGAACTTTTTATCTAAAGGTAGTTTAGGCTTATTGCTCGCAGCAGTTTTGGCTTGCGCATCGTCAATCAGCGGCGCGCAGAATGCTGCCCCTGCAGGTGCTCAAGGCAAGACCGAAGCACTATGGCTTGGACAAGCAGGTTTTCGTATTAAAACACCCCAGGGAAAAATGATTTTGATTGATCCCTGGATTACTGGTGGGCCTAAGACGCCGCCAATGTACAAGAATGATTTAGCGGCGATTGGTCCGATTGATCTACTACTTGTAACGCATGCACACGTCGATCATATTGGCGATGCTCCCGCTGTGGCTAAGATGAACAATATCAAGCTGTATGGCCCTGCGGATATGGTTACACCTTTAACCACCCTAGGAATACTTCCAGCAGACTTAGGTCATCGTTTTAATAAAACTGGCCGTGTGACTCCATTGCCTGGGGTTAAGGTGACTGCAGTGCAGGCTGAGCACTCCTCATTGTTGGTTTGGAAAAATCCCGCAACAGACAAGATGGAGTCTCATCCTGCTGGCGAGCCTATGGGTTACATCATTGAGTTGGAAAATGGATTCAAGATTTGGCATATGGGTGATACCGGCTTATTTAGTGATATGAAATTTATTAGTGAACACTACAAGCCTGATTTAGTCATGATTCCAATTGGTGGTAATTTCACCATGGCGCCGGATGACGCTGCATTTGCCTTGCGTACTTGGATTAAACCAAAGATGGTTATCCCAATGCACTACAACTCTAATCCGATGACTAAAGGCACCTTAGCGGAGTTTCAGGCAGCCATGCAGGGCAGCAATATCAAAATCATTCCGATGACAGAAGGCGAAACTGTTCAGTTCTAATTGGTTTCTAATTCATCAAGTTTAAGGATTTTTTTGAATTCAATTTCTGCCGAAGTGAGGGCGCAGCTTGCCCCTCACGGCGTCCTCTCAGCCGCCGTATATCTTGGTAATTTCTTATTGGTTACGGGTCGCACGGTTTTGGGTGAGCCTACTGGTATAGCGCCAGATATTTGTCGTGCAATAGCAAAGCGCTTGAATGTAAGCTTGGAATTAACGGGCTATGAAACCCAAATCGAGGTAGTAGAAGCTGCAGCTTCTGGCAAGTGCGGCATTGTTTTGGTGGGCTCTGACCCAGCACGCGCTCAAAAAGTAACATTTACTCCCGCTTATGTAGAGTTAGAGGCAACTTACTTAGTGCCTGCGAATTCACCAATCCAAGATATTTCTCAGGTGGATCAGCCTGGAGTGCGCATCGCCTCTTTTTTCAAGAGCGCATACGATCTATGGTTGCAGCGTAATTTAAAACATGCCACCTTGGTTCATGCTGATAGCCTAGATGCGAGCAATATGCTTTTTATCAGCGAGCATCTTGATGCATTGGCTGGCCTTAAAACTGGCCTAGTGACTTTTGCTGAAAAGGTTCCTGGCTTGCGTATCTTAGATGGTCAGTTCACTGGTATTCAGCAAGCGATTGCCACTAAGAAAGCTAATATAGAAGCAGTTGAATTTTTAAGCGCATGCGTAGAAGACTTCATTCGCAGTGGTTTGGTGACTGATTTGATTCGGCAGTATGAAGTGCAAGGCCTATCTGCTGCATCTATTCATCAAAAAGTGAATTAAAAATAATATGAAAAAAATTGTATTTGCCTTGGGCCTAAGCTTTGCCTTTTTAACTTGCCATATTGCAAACGCTCAAACTGGTAGCTACCCCAATCACCAAATTAAAATCATCTCTCCATTTGCAACAGGTGGCATTGCAGATGGATTCTCCAGAATTATTGCGCAGGGATTAAGCGAGGCATTTGGGCAGCCAGTGATTGTTGAAAACAAGACTGGTGGCGGTGGAAATATTGGCGCAGACTTTGTAGCCAAGTCACCAGCAGACGGCTACACCTTAATCATGGGCAGTATTGGTACACATGCTGTTAATCCATATTTGGTTAAAAGCATGCCTTATGACCCACTAAAAGATTTTGTGCCCGTAGTTTTTGTACTTGATGCCGAAGGTTTATTAGCAGTCAACCCGAATTTGCCAGTTAAAAATGTGGCGGAATTAATTGCCTACCTCAAAGCAAATCCCGGAAAGGTGTCCTATGGTTCTGGGGGTATCGGTACTGCCAGTCATTTGGCGGGAGAGCTTTTTGTAATGACTGCGAAGGTCGATATGACGCACATTCCCTATAAAGGAAACGCCCTTGCTATTACTGATTTAATTGGTGGCCAAACTCAGGTGATGTTTGCAACCATGCCAACTATTCTTCCTTATGTAAAAAGCGATAAGTTACGAGGTCTTGCTGTCACTGGCGCAAGCAGAGATCCATCTATGCCGGATTTACCCAGCATTAGTGAAACTTTGCCAGGATTTGATGTGAAGAATTGGATTGGTCTTTTTGCGCCAGTTGGTACACCGCCCGCAATTGTGAAAAAGTTACATGATGAAGTGAGCAAAATCATGCAACAACCGGTGGTGCAGAAAAAGCTTGAGTCAGAAGGAGCAAAGTATTACGCCATGAGTCCGGAGGCATTTGGGGTGTTTCAAAAGAAGGAATCTGTTCGCTGGGGCAAGATCATTAAAAGCGCCGGCATCAAGCCGGAGTAATGCCTTAAATAGAGGGAAAAATCCTTTCCCTCTGTGCGCTTACCGCTTTTCAAGCTTTATAAGAAGGGTTAATCTCATTCATTGAAGAGGATTAGCTTTATCTTGCAATTAGTTTGCATTAGTACTAATATAGTCCTAGATAGTACTTTATAGGTCAACAATGAACTTTTTACCCTCCCTGAGAAACTTGGTATCAAGCTACCAAGCATTTGAGCGCTATTCAGCTCCTCACATCAAGGGGCTGGGGCTAACGTTGACTCAATTTGATGTAATTGCTACCTTGGGTAATCAGCCGCCAATGAGTTGTAAGCAGTTGGGGGAGAAAACCCTGGTAACTAAGGGAACGCTCACTGGAGTATTAGAGCGATTAGAGGTAAAGGGCTTAATTCAACGACAGTTAAATGCTAAGGATGCCCGTAGTCAATTGATTGGATTAACTCAAGAAGGTCAGGCCTTATTTGAAAAAGTATTTCCAGTCCATTTGGAGTATTTGAATCAAGCTTTTAAAAAGTTAACGCCTGAGCAATTAAAGCAGCTTGAAGAATCACTGAAGCTGCTGAAAGATATCTTTTAATGAACGTAATTAGCAGGAGAAAAAATAATGACTAAAGTAGCCGTGGTATTTCATAGTGGTTATGGCCACACCGTAAAGCAGGCCGAAGCAGTGGCCAAGGGCGCCAATGGTGAATTGGTAGCAATTGATGCCGAAGGTAATATTACCGATGCACAGTGGGCGACATTAAATGAGGCTGATGCCATCGTATTTGGTTCGCCAACCTATATGGGGACAGTGAGTTGGCAGTTTAAGAAGTTTGCAGACGCCAGCTCTAAGCAATGGTTTTCTCAGCAGTGGAAGGATAAAGTATTCGGTGGTTTTACGAATTCTGCAACCATGAATGGCGATAAGCACTCAACCTTACATTATTTCTTCACCTTGGCTATGCAGCATTCCGGTGTGTGGGTAGGAACTGGATTGATGCCTTCAAATGCAAAGTCTGCGAAACGAGATGATGTGAACTATGTGGGTTCATTTGCCGGAGCAATGATGCAAACCCCTTCAGATGCAAGTGTGGATGAAGTGAATGCAGGTGATCTAGAAACTGCCCGTCTGTATGGTGAGCGCATTACAAAAATTACAGAGCAGTTGCGCGGATAATGAATCAAGCACGTTACTCCAACATTGCTATCCTGTTGCATTGGGTGATGGCGCTGCTGATCATCATGACTTGGTCCATTGCTATCGCCATAGATGATATGCCCTTAAGTCCGGCCAGAATTTCTTGGCTCAGCTGGCACAAATGGCTCGGCACTACGATCTTTTTCATGGTTCTATTTCGGTTGATGTGGCGTGCTACTCATCCAGCTCCACCGCTGAATTTGGTAATGCCAGCATGGCAAGAATGGGTGATGAAATTGACGCATCTTGCCTTGTATTTATTAATGCTAGCAATCCCTCTGGTGGGTTGGTTAATGAGTTCAGCTAAAGGCTATACCGTCAATTACTTTGGTTTATTTGAATTGCCCGATTTAGTCGATAAAGACAAGGCGCTCGGACATCTTTTGAAAGAGATTCATGAACTTCTGGCAAATGGATTAATGATCTTGGTTGTGCTTCATGTATTAGCAGCATTTAAACATCAATGGATTGATAAAGATGGTCTCTTAAGTCGCATGTCTTTTTGCAAGTCTAAAGATTCTCAACTGGAGAAGTGATGAGTAAAAATTATTTGATGAGTATTAAATGGTTTGCTGTAATGATGACAATTGCTTTTGCAAGCACAACTTATGCAGTTGAATACTCTTCTATAGATCCTAGTAAAAGCAAGATTACCTTTACTAGTAAGTTGATGGGCTCAAAACTCTCTGGCGGCTTTGGAAAATTTTCAGGCAAGGTATCGTTTAATCCTGATCAACCCGAAAAAGCAAAAGCGAATCTCACTATTGATATCGCTAGCTTTAATGCCGGTGGTGATGAGTTGCAGGAGGAGGCAAAAGGTAAGGATTGGTTCAATACCAAGACTTTTCCAAATGCGAGTTTTGTGAGTGACTCAGTTAAGGTTGTTGGTAGCGATGGTCTTGAAATTCACGGAGCACTCACGATGAAGGGTAAAACAGTGCCAGTGCTAATAGCTGCCAAGTACCAGCCCCAAGGCAAGCAAATGGTTTTTGATGCCACCTTCCAGTTATTAAGGTTAGATTTTGGTTTGGGCGTGGGTAATTGGGCAGATACCTCGGCAGTGGCAAATGAAGTGCCTGTCAAAGTGCATTTAGTTTTAAACCCATAAACATTTTTATTTAGTTTTATTTTTTATTACGGAGAAACACATGAAATCAAAGTTACTGATTGCCTTATTTACAACCTTTGGATTGACCGGAGCTGTATTTGCAGCCCCAACCACCTACACGACTGATGCAAACCATACCTTTGCTCAGTTTGAGTACAACCATTTGGGCTTCTCAAATCAGACTAGTCGCTTCAATACTGTTAATGGAACCGTAACGCTTGATCCTGCAGCTAAAAAAGGAAGCGCTGATATTACGATCGATACCAAATCTATTGATACAGGATCCACCATATTTAATAGCCACATTCAAAGCGAAGATTTTTTGTCTACTACTCAATTTCCTACTGCTACCTTTCAGTCAAACGATATGATTTTTAAAGGCGATAAGCCAGTGGCTTTAAAAGGCGTTTTGACTTTGAAGGGTGTAAGTAAACCAGTGACCTTAAAAATTACAAACTTTGATTGCAAGAAGCATCCAATGACGGGTGTGGAGTATTGCGGTGCTAATGCGGAAACCAAAGTGAAGCGTACTGAATTCAATATGGGTAAATATGCACCGAACGTAGGTGATGACGTTACGATCATGATTGCTATTGAGGCGGCTAAAAAGGAATAAATCCTTCGGTTGGGCTCTTTTCATGGAAAAACCACCTTTGGGTGGTTTTTTCTTTCTCAGCCAACTCAGTTTATAATTTCATAAGTAATTGAATTGAAAGGGAATATTCCCTTAATTCCACTTTTGCTGGTTTGACAGCTTCCATAGGCTCTTGGACAATGCCTGGGGTGGTTTGAATCAAGCCATTGCCTTACATGACAGCCAATACCTTCTTCTCCTCCAGCAAGCCGCATTTAAAGCTCGAAGCTCATGCGCTTTGTTGTGTTCGTGGTGAAAGGCGCTTATTCCAGGATCTCAATTTAACGGTCTCAGCCGGAGAATGCCTCCATGTCCGTGGTGAAAATGGTGTCGGCAAAACGAGTCTATTAAGACTGTTGACGGGTTTATCTAAGCCAGAGGCGGGAGAGATTGCGTGGGGTGGCCAGTCGATCGCTATAGACACCTCAGCCTATCATAGTGCACTTTTATTTCTTGGGCATCGTGATGCCTTGAAAGAAGACCTTACTGCTCTCGAAAATCTGCAGCTATATGCCGCCCTTGATGGTGTCGAGCTCTCTGATGAAAAAGCTTTGTCTGCTCTTTGGCGTTTTGGTTTGCGCGGGCGTGAGTATTTGCCGGTGAATTGTTTATCGGCTGGGCAGAAGCGTCGCGTCTTGATGGCTCGCATGCTGACGCGTCAAGCTAAGTTGTGGATCTTAGATGAGCCTTTTAATGCGCTGGATATTCATGCGATGCAAGCTTTGCAAGGTCTTATTAGTGAGCATTTAGAGCAGGGTGGGCTAGTGGTATTCACTAGCCATCAAGAGGTAAGCCTTCCACAGATGAAGGTGCTTGATTTATGAATGCTTTGTTAGCCATCATTCATCGTGATTTACTCCTAGTGATGCGCCGCAAGAGTGAGGTGCTCACAGCCCTATTTTTCTTTGTTGTGGTTACTAGCCTGTTTCCGTTGGGTATTGGGGCAGACACTGGCTTGCTGCGAAAAATTGCACCAGGTGTTCTTTGGGTTGCAGCTCTGTTGTCGACCTTATTGGGGTTGCATCGCATGTTTGCGGCAGACTATCAGGATGGCTCATTAGAGCAACTCGCTCTATCGCCCCAGCCAATGGTGCTACTGGTGACTGGAAAAATCATTGCCCATTGGGTTGTGTGCGGTTTGCCACTCGTGCTTTTGGCCCCGATTATTGGCATTCAGTTTGATCTGGAAGCTAGCTCTTTATATGTGTTGATGGGTACTCTATTATTGGGTACTCCAGTGCTATCCTTGCTAGGCTCTATAGGCGCCGCACTGACCTTGGGGGTAAGAGGTGGCAGCGTCTTGCTAAGCTTATTGATACTGCCCTTATTTGTCCCAGTACTTATTTTTGGAGCTGGCGCTGTATATGCCAATAGTGTGGGCTTAGATACATCTGGCCATTTTTCATTACTAGGCGCTTTATTGATTTTGGCTTTAGCATTTGTTCCTTGGGTAAGTAGCGCAGCAGTAAAGATTGCGATTGAATGAGTCAAGTAAATAATTTTTCTAATCACCGCTTGGTTAACTGGTTTAAGTTATCTAGCCCCAGCACTTTTTATCCAGTGGCGGGTAAGCTCATCCCATTCTTTTGGGTTTTAACTTTTTTGTTTGGCGCCGCTGGTTTGTGGGTTAGTTTTTTTGTTGCGCCGGTCGATGCTGTTCAAGGCCAAGGCTATCGCATTATTTTTATCCATGTGCCCGCCTCTTGGATGTCGATGGTCATTTATTTAGTGATGGCTGCATGGGCTGGGTTGGGGTTGGTATTTAATACTCGCTTGTCAGCAATGATGGCGCAAGCACTTGCTCCCATAGGTGCATGGATGGCATTTTTATCTTTATGGACAGGCGCCTTTTGGGGTAAGCCCATGTGGGGCACTTGGTGGGTTTGGGATGCGCGCCTCACCTCAGAATTGATTCTCTTGTTTCTTTACTTGGGCTTTATTGCCTTACGAGCATCCATCGATGATCCACGTCGCGCTGATAAGGCCAGCGCCATCTTGGCATTGGTGGGGGTGGTAAACGTGCCCATTATTTATTTTTCCGTGAAATGGTGGAATACCTTGCATCAAGGCGCATCCGTTTCCTTAACCAAAGCACCGGCGATGGCTCAAACCATGCTGTGGGGAATGCTCTTGATGGCTTTGTGCCTTTGGATGTACAGCATTGCAGTTACCTTAATGAGAGTGAGGGCAATCATTTTGGAGCGTGAAGCCCATGCCGATTGGGTGAGACAATCAATTGAGGTGAAAAGCTGATGTGGAATAGCCCTTCCGAGTTTTTCGCCATGGGCGGCTATGCTCTGTATGTATGGTGCAGCTTTGGCGTTTGTGCGCTAGTGTTGATATTGGAGCCTCTATTTGTGCGTGCTCGTTTTAGGGCAGTCGTGCGCAGATTGAGGCAAGAGCAAATAGCAGAGCAGTTTGATAAAGAGATTAGTAAGTGAAGCCTAGATATAAACGCGCATTCATTATTGTTGCTGCACTCATTGTTATTGGAGTTGCCGCGCTTTTAATCTTGAATGCACTCAATAGTAATATCGCCTTGTATGTCACCCCAAGTGAGGTTGCAGCTGGTAAAGCCCCACAGGGCCAAGCCTTCCGCATTGGTGGCATGGTTAAGGATGGCTCATTGAAACGTGACGGTCTAACAGTTCACTTTGTGATCACTGATCTCGTGAAAGATATTCCAGTTGCATATACAGGCATCCTTCCCGATTTATTTAAAGAAGGTAAAGGTGCGGTGATCCAAGGTCGCATGAATGCGAACGGGGAATTTGTGGCTAGTGAGGTATTGGCTAAGCATGATGAGAACTACATGCCTCCTGAAGCCAAACACGCCTTAGAACAAGCGCAAAAAAACGGAAGCAATAAATGATTCCTGAGTTTGGGCATTACGCATTAGTTCTGGCACTTTGCATTGCCTTGATCCAAGGGGTTTTGCCTTTGCTGGGCGCGCACTTCGGCCGCCGTGACTGGCTGGTGTTAGCAAGGCCTGCAGCGCAAACGGTTTTTCTATTGCTAGCGATTGCCTTCGGAATATTGGCTTGGAGTTTTTACGTCAATGACTTTTCCGTGCTCTATGTTGCTGAGCACTCCAATTCGCAATTACCGGTGATTTATCGATTGGGTGCGGTATGGGGTGGCCATGAAGGCTCGCTCTTGTTATGGATCTTCTTGCTGGCCACTTGGACTATCTTGGTAGCGCAACTCTCTAAAGCATTGGATGACTTTATGGTAGCGCGTGTCATTGGTGTATTGGGCTTGGTCACTAGCGGTTTGCTGTTATTCGTTTTAACAACCTCAAATCCATTTGAACGTTTATTGCCTGCCGCTCAAGATGGCCGCTCCTTGAATCCGCTTCTACAAGATCCAGGCTTGGTATTTCATCCACCCATGTTGTACATGGGTTATGTCGGTTTCTCAGTAGCCTTTGCGTTTGCGATTGCCTCTTTACTGTCAGGTAGATTAGATGCTGCTTGGGCGCGTTGGTCACGCCCTTGGACTACCGCTGCTTGGGTTTTCTTGACCCTGGGAATCGCTCTTGGTTCCTGGTGGGCTTATTACGAATTGGGTTGGGGTGGATGGTGGTTCTGGGACCCTGTTGAGAATGCCTCATTCATACCCTGGCTAGTTGGCACCGCCTTATTGCATTCATTAGCGGTTACCGAAAAGCGCGGCGGCTTTAAGAGTTGGACCGTGCTCCTAGCGATTACAGCATTCTCCTTATCGCTGCTCGGCACCTTTTTAGTTCGCTCAGGTGTATTGACCTCGGTGCACGCATTCGCAACTGACCCAAGACGCGGCATTTTTATCCTGATCTTTTTGTCACTGGTGGTTGGTTCATCTCTATTGCTGTACGCATGGCGTGCGCCTAAGAGCTCGATGGGCGGTAAATTTAGCCTGAGCTCTAGAGAAACATTTATCTTGCTCGGCAATGTATTTTTGGTGGTGTCCGCTGGATCTGTTTTGCTGGGCACACTATATCCATTGTTGATTGATGCGCTACATCTCGGTAAGATTTCTGTCGGCCCTCCTTATTTCAATAGCGTATTTGTACCCATCATGGTTCCTTTATTGGTATTGATGGGCATTGGGCCTTGGACGAGCTGGAAGCAAAGTAACTTACTTACCATCATTAAGCGTTTATGGTTAGCGGGCGTAGTTGCTTTGTTCGCGGGTATAGCAATCCCGTTGATCATGGGTCAATTTACTTGGCTTGCAGGCATGGGTTTCATGCTGGCTTTTTGGGTAATTGCTTCGGGCTGCATGCAAATCGTTCGCCAAGCTAAGGCTGGCAAGCCCACACGCTCTTTTATTGGTATGCAAATAGCGCATTTGGGGATTGCAGTTTTTGTCATCGGCGTCACGATGGTGGGCGCTTATCAAGAAGAAAAAGATGTGCGTATGTCCGCTGGCGATACCGTCAGTGTTGGCGGTTATCAAATTTTGCTGCAGGGCGTAAATGCCGCTCCTGGCCCAAATTATCAAGCGATGCGTGGCACATTCCTATTGTCAAAGAATGGCAGCGGCCAGATTAGCCTTTATCCAGAGAAGAGAAGTTATTTTTCATCAACAATGCCCATGACTGAGGCGGCGATTAATGCGGGACTAACTCGTGACATTTATGTGTCCTTAGGTGAAGAGCTCGGAGATCAGTCCTGGGCTGTACGCGTTTATTACAAGCCATTTGTTGACTGGATTTGGGGTGGTTGCTTGCTAATGGCTTTAGGTGGCGTGTTGGCTATGTCAGATAAGCGTTATCGACTGAAATTGAAGAGCAAATTTGCATGAAAGCAAAGTTTTTAATTCCGCTGATATTGTTTTTAGGTTTGGTAGTCTTTTTGGCTATCGGATTAAATCGTGATCCGCACGAAGTGCCATCGCCATTAATCAATAAGGTGGCGCCTGCATTTGAAGTTTCTCAAGTAGCTGATGCAAATAAAACATTTTCACCAGCTAGCATGAAGGATCAGGTGTGGATATTGAATGTATGGGCTTCCTGGTGTGTAGCTTGCCGTGAAGAGCATCCTGTTTTAGTCGAGCTAGCAAAATCTCAAATGGCGCCAGTTATTGGCCTGGACTATAAAGATAAACGTGAAGATGCCTTGGCAATGCTGGCAAAACAAGGCAATCCCTATGTTCTCTCTGCTTTTGATGGAAATGGCCGCGTTGGAATTGATTATGGTGTCTACGGTGTGCCTGAGACCTACGTCATTGATAAAGCAGGCGTGATTCGCTTTAAGCATATTGGCCCACTAACGATGGATTTGTTAAATCAGAAAATTTATCCCATGTTGACTGAGCTTAAGAAATCATGAGAAATATTTTCTTAATTGTTGTTTGTGTATTGAGCTTGAGTAGTGCTATTGCGAATGAAGCGGCTCCTTTAGCAGATGACCCTGTAACAGAGCAACGCCTCATCAGCATTTCCGAAGAAATGCGTTGCTTGGTATGCCAGAACGAATCTTTGGCTGGCTCACGCTCTGATTTAGCAAATGATTTGCGTCGTGAAATTCGTATTCTGATCAAAGAGGGTAAAAGCGATGATCAAATTCGTTCCTTTATGGTTGAGCGCTATGGCGACTTTGTGCTCTATCGTCCACCAGTCAAACCGGTGACCTGGCTGCTATGGATTGGGCCATTTGTCATTTTAGGCATTGGTATTGCTGGCTTATTGATGTATCTAAGGCGCAGAAACAGCATTATTCCTACTGTCACTCTGACGGATTCCGATAATCAGAAAATCGATGCCATGCTAAACGCGGCCGATAACAAAGAAGGATGAATTCGGTGACCAGCTTTTTAATTCCTGCTTTCCTGCTCCTGATATTGGTCTTGGTGTTACTGCTGCGACCTTTTATATTTCCTGCGCACAGCAAGGCAACATCACGTCGTCAGATGAATGCCACTATTTATCGAGAAGAGCTTGATAAATTGGAGGCTGAACATCAATCTAGCGTAATTAATTCTGTTGATTATGAAATTGCCCATGCAGAAATGCGTCAAAGACTTTTTCAAGATACGCTTGAGGAGGATGATAGGGAGGTTGCTGGCTCTGCGAAGAAAACGGCTATTGGTTTATGCGTCTTCATTATCTTAATATCTTCTGCGCTCTATTTTTCTTTAGGTGACGTTGTTCGTATAGCCCAAAGAAATTCTGAAAAACCCATCACTCAAGAGGGTGTTGAAAAAATGGTGGCTGAGTTTGCCGCCAAAATGGAAAAAGACCCAACGAACTTAAAAGGGTGGGCGATGTTGGCTCGTTCTTATCGAATCTTGGGTCGCAACGAAGACGCCGCTAAAGCTTATGAGCGCGCTGGTAGTTTTGTAAACTCTGATCCGCAGTTATTGGCTGACTACGCAGATGTATTGGCTAGTAATGCTAATGGTAATTTTGCTGGAAAGCCCTTACAGCTAATTAATCAAGCTCTAAAACTAGACCCTAATAATTTAATGGCGCTTTGGCTTTCTGGAACAGCCTCATACAACGCCGGTAATTACAAGCTAGCGGTGCAAAGTTGGGAAAGGCTGGCGCAGCAACTGCCCCCGGATACGGATGAGGCTCGCGCTATTAAAGGCTCGATTACTGAAGCGCGCTCTAAAGGTGGTTTATCTGCTCCTGCTCCAATGCCTGTTGCATCTTCTGGAAAAGAAATCAGCGGCAAGATTGAAATATCTACCGAACTCAAATCCAACATTAAGCCTGGCGATATTGTGATGGTGATTGCTCGTAAGCCGGGTGAGCGTATGCCAGTTGCCGTCTTAAAGGCGCCTGCAAC
This sequence comes from Polynucleobacter sp. UB-Tiil-W10, assembly GCF_018881605.1. Taxonomy (GTDB): domain Bacteria; phylum Pseudomonadota; class Gammaproteobacteria; order Burkholderiales; family Burkholderiaceae; genus Polynucleobacter. The sequence continues at coordinate 414,497 of NZ_JACVPZ010000001.1, read as the reverse complement.
GGATTTTCCGATGCGCTTTACTTTGAACGATGCCTTGGCTATGAACCCTAGCGCACCTCTTTCGCAACTGTCAGAGGCTAGTATCGAGGTACGAATCTCAAAATCAGGAATGGCTAAACCAGAAGCAGGGGATCTCATTTCCTCGGCGCAAACAATCAAAGTTGGCGAAAAGAATGTTCGCCTACTTGTAAATCAAGTCCGTCAGTAAGACTTAGCCTCTGCCGACAAATGGCATATTGGTTGCCATAATAGTCATCGAGAGAATATTGCTTTCTAGTGGGAGCTGAGCCATGTGTAGTACCGCTTCTCCGACGTGGTCAACGTCCATGCGCGGCTCTACTTTAATGGATTGGTCGGCTTGCATAATTCCGGCGGCCATGCGTTCAGTCATCTCTGTAGCGGCATTGCCGATATCAATTTGTCCGCAAGCAATCTTGAATGGGCGGCCATCTAATGCAATGGATTTAGTCAAGCCGCTGATAGCATGTTTTGTGGCGGTATAGGGCGCTGACATTGGGCGCGGCGCATGCGCAGAGATCGAGCCGTTATTGATAATTCTGCCGCCTTGAGGAGACTGGGCTTTCATCATGCGAATCGCCTCTTGCGAGCATAAGAATGCTCCACAGAGATTGGCGTTCACCACATTCATCCATTGTTCGTAGCTCAGTTCTTCCATGGGGATTGCTGGGGCGCCCATGCCGGCGTTATTAAATAGGACATCAATACGCCCAAACTGATTGCTAAGTGCTGCAAATAGCTTTTTGACTTCTTCAGGTTTGCCAACGTCACAAGCAACGGCAAGGCAATTGTTCTGATCGCCACCAATATCGGCAATGGCGTTTTCTAGTTTGTCTAGGTTGCGCCCAGTTAAAACCACTTGAAAGCCCCCTTTAAGGAGGGCCTTGGCCGCCGCCTTTCCAATCCCAGTTCCTGCGCCGGTGACTAGGGCTACCTTCGTTTTTGGTGAATTCATCATGATTTTTGGGGGCATTTAAAAAGCCTCATCTTATCTTGATTTAGGCTATCAGATTTGAAACCTTTTCCTAGCACCATGCTCGGGGCATAATGAAAAAACCTAATCTGGAGTTGATTTTTCGATGGCGCAGGGTGGTCAACTAAAAATATTGAGTCAGCTAACGTGCAAAAGCATCTTCATCGGTAACGAACACAACACTTTAGCGGCATCCCTGAAAATGAATTGCGCGTACAGAAACTAATACCTGAGGAAGCTGAATGAATAAAAAATTTCAAAAAATATTATTGGTGCTGGGTGTTGTTACGTCTTTTGGGGTTCAGGCGCAAGGCTATCCTAATAAGCCTATATCAATGGTTGTTCCTCAGGCAGCAGGTGGCACTAACGATATTGTTGCGCGTTTGATTGCGCCTGCATTTGGTGAGTCTATTGGTGCCTCCATTGTGGTTGAAAATAGACCCGGCGCTGGCGGCAATATTGGCACCCAAAGTGTTGCGCGCTCAGCCAAGGATGGCTATACCTTATTGCTCACTATCAATAGTGCTCAAGCTATCAATCCCTCCCTTTACAAAAATCCTGGCTTTGACCCTGTAAACGATTTTGTACCGCTGTATTACATTGGCGCCACACCCTATGTATTGGTATCGCCGCCAGGCTCGCCATATAAAACATTAGCCGATGTTATTGCTGCTGCCAAGAAAAAGCCTGGCGAGCTTTCCTACGCCTCTGCTGGCAATGGCACGATTAGTCATTTATTGGGCGCTATGCTCAATGCCAGTGCTGGCATTGACATGCAACATATTCCTTATAAAGGGGTAGCGCCAGCCATCAATGATGTACTGGGTGGACAGGTGCCTTTAGCGTTCGCCAGTTTGCCATCTGCATTAAATTACATTAAAGCAGGAAAGCTACAAGCAATTGCCATTAGCTCCGCAAAGCGATCGAGCGCAGCCCCAGAAATTCCGACGATTGCAGAAACTTACCCTGATTGCGTAGGCGAGGTTTGGGTTGCGATCTTTGCACCAATCGGCGTTAGTGCGGATATTGTGAAGAAAGTGCAGACAGCAATGGATAAGACCATGGCTAAATCAGAGGTGCGTGAGAAGTTATCTGCACAGGGATTGGATCTTGCTCCTGTGCCCACCACCAAGTTGAGCGCCTTGCTAAAAGATGAGCTGGCAAAGTGGGCAAAAATTGTGAAAGCATCTGGCGCTCAGTTGGATTAACGAATTTCTGCTACTTGACCTAAAATAGACAGATGACGATTGCTGGCCTTGCGCCTCCACTGACCCCTCTCAAGCAGATTGATCAGGCTTTGCGCAATGACGGTTTTGCGGTTGTTACTGCAGAGACTGTTGCCGAATTTAGCCATGTTGCATTACCCAGCCTTCTAAGTCTCACGCAGTTTTGGGAAAATTTGCCGCGTGACCCTTATCTAAAAGATGGCGGCCGTTATCGCTTCCGACGTCATGCAAGCTATCAGATTAAGGGTGATGATCTTGCTTTGGTACCGCATCGCGCGCATTGGCAGTCACTTGATTACAACGCATTGCATGGTGGTATTGAGCGTTGGTTTGAGCCCATTCAAGGTGAGTTATTAAATAATCCTGCTTGGCAATCAGTATTGCTCGGGCTCGCCCATCTCTTAAATGGCTTAAAACCGGTGAATACCTGGTTTGTTGAAGCACATCAATTTCGGATTGATACCACTGATGGAATTGGGCGTCCAACACCGGAAGGCGCTCATCGTGATGGCGTTGATTTTGTAGCGGTCTTCTTATTGAATCGTTCGGGCATTAAGGGTGGGGAGACCAGAATATTTGATACGTCTGGTTCTGCGGGCCTGCGTTTTACTCTTACACAACCCTGGTCCTTATTGCTGATGAATGATCAACGCATGATTCATGAATCTACACCCATTCAGCCTTTAGCAAATTATGGCTATCGAGATACCTTAGTGCTAACTTACCGCTCTAATGGTTTCCAAGACTCCCCAAATCGTAGCCAGCAATAAACACTTCAGGTTTACTCTGGCTCCATGCCAGCTTCTTTAATAGCCTTCGCCCACTTCGCAGTTTCTAGTTTAATTTTTTGTCCGAGTGCCTCGGGTGTGCCAGGCTGAGTCTCAAAGCCATTCGCGGAAAGTCTTTCAACAAGATCTTTTGATTTAGCGGCATTGTTGATGGCTTGATTGAGCTTGAGAATGGCATCTTTTGGCATGCCTGCTGGACCAAATGCTGCGAAGAAGGCAATCAACTCATAGCCTTTGGTACCCAGAGCCTCATTCACCGTAGGCAATTCTGGAATTACCGGTGAACGCTTCAATGATGTTACGGCTAAACCACGAATCTTTCCTGCTTGCACCTGGGGTAAAGAAACTCCAAAGTCAGAGGTGAACATATTGACCTGACCACCTATTAAATCAGTCATTGCATTAGGACCGCTTTTATACGATACCCCAGTCATTTTGATATCAGCAAAGCTCGCCAGCATTTCTGAAGAAACGCGCTGTGATGTACTTGCGTAAGCAAAGGTTACTTTTCCTGGGTTTGCTTTAGCAAGCGATACAAATCCGTTAAGAGACTTTACAGGCACATCATTGTTAACGGCAATGATGAGTGGGGCTGACCCAAAATATCCAATAGGAGTAAAGGCGGTATCTTGGTTATAGGGAAGACTCTTTACCAAGCTTTTAAGGGCGGCATTAGTGCTGTTAGTGCCAAATAAAATCGTGTATCCATCTGCAGGGGCTTTAGCCACAAAGTCTGCGCCAATAAGTCCATTTGCTCCGGGTCGATTTTCAATAACCACCGGCTGACCTAATGTCTCAGACATTTTTGCTGCAAATGCACGCCCAATTTGGTCTGTGGTACTTCCAGGGGCAAAAGGAACAATTGCTTTAATAGGTTTTGAGGGATAGTTATCTGCAATTGCTAGTGGACTCGCAAAGCCAATAAAGAGGCTAATGCCGATGTGCATTAGGCTACCAGTAAATGATTTGCTTTTCATGCTGTCTCCATCTTGTTTTTAATAGTGTAACGGGTCTCTTTTGTTCTGGGCGAGTAGAATGAGTTCACGTTTCTACTGACTATTTATGCGCTTTCGTTCAGCCGGTTATACCCCTCTTATGCTCATGGCACAAACCTGTGCTTTATTGGGCTTTGCTTGCTACGCTGTTGTTCTTACTGCTTTGCAAGAAGAGTGGCATTTAACTAATTTGCAGTCAGGTTTAATTGCCAGCGCCTTCTTCTTTGGTTACATGCTTGCGGTTCCTTTGGCTACTGCGTTAACTGATCGTGTTGATGCTCGTAAGGTCTATCTAATAGGCGGCCTCACCGCTACTGCTGGACTTCTGGGTATGGGCCTATTGGCTTACAACTTTTGGACGGCACTATTTTTTATGGCTTTCAATGGTGCTGGTCTTGCTGGTACCTATATGCCGGGACTCAAAATTTTGTCTGACCGGATTCAGTCCGGAGAGTTAACGCGCCATATTGCTTTCTATACCGCCTTCTTTGGTATTGGCACGGGTTTTTCTTATTTATGTTCAGGTTGGATTTTGAGTGCACTTGGTTGGCACTATGTATTTGGTCTGATTGCCTTAGGTCCATTTGGTGCGTTTCTGATTGTTCTATTGCTGATTCCAGCGCTTCAGCATGAGAAGTGGAAAGGTCCTATTCATATTCGTTTACACGATATTTTTCCTGTAGATAAATGGAAATTAGTTTTGCAGGACAAGAATGCATCAGGCTATATTTTTGGTTATACCGCACACACCCTAGAGCTCTTTGCTTCTCGAAGTTGGATTGTTGCCTTCTTTGCATTTTGTGCAGTCGCCTCTGGAGAGGAATTCTTTTTGACGGCTACCACCTTAGCGGGAGTAATTAACTTTTTTGGCGTGCCTTCTTCCATACTAGGGAATGAAATTGCCTTGAAAGTCGGTCGTCAAAAGTGGGTGTGTATTGTGATGCTCACGAGCGCTGTATTGGGTATTGCATTCGCTTGCTCAACAGGCCATTCCTGGTGGTTAATAGTTGCCCTAGCGATTGGGCATGCTATTTTCATCATGGCAGATTCCTCGACGCTTACTGCGGGCTTGGTGATGAGTGCACAAGAAAATATCAAGGGTGCTGCTATGGGTCTGCACTCCTTGATGGGCTTTGGTGGTGGCTTATTGGGTCCAGCTATTTTTGGTTTCGTTTTAGATATCTCTGGTTCTCGTGCGTCACAGGTTGCTTGGGTATGGGCATACGTTGCTGTTGTGATGTGGGGCGTTCTGTTTGTCATTTATGAGCGTCGTAGGGGTTGGGGTAGTTCAGTGCGTGTATGAGTAATAAGATGGAAAAGAAAAAATCTTTGATTTGCTATCACTGCTCGAGCCAGATTCTCCCCAGCGAGTTAATCGAGGCCGAACTAGGTGGTGAGCCCCGAGTATTTTGTTGTCCGGGTTGTATGGCGATTGCGCAAACCATTCATGGCGAAGGGCTGGAAGTTTTTTATGCTAGACGATCTCAGTCTGGCGATAAGCCAGCGGCTTATCTTGCTAGTAATGAGATTCCAGAAAAACTGAAGCCCTATGATGACCCATCGTTGCGAAGTCGCTTTACTCGTCCTTCTGCAGAGGTGGGTGATCTTGAGACAACACTACGCTTAGAGAAAATTCGTTGTGCAGCTTGCGTTTGGTTGTGTGAGCAACATTTGCGTCGTAATACAGGCGTGAAAGATGTGCAAATTAATTACGTCACACAAAAAGTGATGGTGCGTTTTTCTCCAGATAAAACAAGTCTAGCTAGATTGTTGTTTGAGATTGAGCGAATTGGTTATGAGGCTTGGCCCTTTGAGCCTTCTCAATCCTTAGACAGAGCAAAAAAAGAAAGGCGTAGCCTTCTTCTGCGTCTTGGGGTGGCGATGCTGGGCATGATGCAAGTCATGATGTATGCGTGGCCTACCTATGTTGGGGCTGACATCACTCCTGAGTTTGAGATCCTTTTAGGTTGGACTAGTTGGGTCTTGACTGTGCCGGTAATGGTGTATTCAGCAGGACCAATATTTCAAGCCGCTTGGCGAAGTGTTCAGTCGTTTAAGCAAACACATATGCTGGGTATGGATGTGCCAATTGCTTTAGCTCTTGCTCTGGCATTTACCGCAGGCACAATCAATTTAATCACTGGCGCAGGTCATAGCTATTTTGATTCCATCACCATGTTTGTTGCATTCATTTTGGCAGCAAGATATGTGGAGCTATTGGCTAGACAAGACGCACAAGGCGGAGCCGAAGCTTTGGCAAAGCAATTGCCTGCAACGTGTGAGCGTGCGTTGAATTATCCAACTTCACAAGAAATTGAAGTTGTCCCTGTCGTCAATTGCAATCTGGGTGAAGTGCTACGTGTTTCTCCTGGTGAGGTGGTCCCAGCGGATGGCATCTTGATTGAGAATCCCAGTGCTTTAGATGAATCTTTATTGACTGGCGAATCCAAACCTGTTGAGAAAAAAATTGGAGATCGCATCTACGCTGGAACCCATAACATTCTCAATCCATTATTGATGAGAATCGAGGCGGTGGGGCAGTCAACGCGTATCGCGGGCATTGCCTCTTTATTGGATCAGGCATTGCTTGCTAAGCCAGTCATGGTGAGTCTTGCAGAAAAGTGGACGGCTTATTTTGTAGCCTTCTTATTGTTGGGTGCATTTGCTTCCTCAGCTATTTGGTTGTACTTTGACCCAAGTCGTGCATGGACTGTTTTGGTTTCAGTTCTGGTTGCAAGTTGCCCTTGTGCTCTATCGCTAGCGGTTCCCACTGCAATGGCAGCTGCGCAAGGCGCCGTCACTAAATTGGGTTTACTGATCGTCCGCGGTCATGTGATGGAAGGTTTAGTAAAGGCAACAGATTTGGTATTGGATAAAACAGGCACCTTGACGATGGGTCAACCAGAGCTACAAGAGATTATCAATTTGCGAGCAGGCTACCGTGGTGAAGATGCTTTAGCTTTAGCTACAGCTATAGAGGCTGGACAAAGACACCCCCTTGCACTTTCTTTGATGCGTGCCGCAGAAGCTGAAAATCTATCTTTGCCTTTGTTGGGTGAGCCAGTCATTAATCAGTTAGGTAAGGGCTTGAGCTCGGGAGCTTATCGCTTAGGAAGCGCTTTATGGATAGGCGTAGAGCAGGGTGCTCAATTAGGGCAATACGGCCAAGTGCATTTGGCAGACGCACAAGGTTTAATTGCCAGCTTTGTATTCTTGGATACACCGAGACCAGGACTAGAGCAGTTCATAAAAGTAGTGAAGTCTAGAAACATCACAGTACATTTAGTTTCTGGAGATGATCGCGCCACCGTTGCATGGTGGGCTAATCATGTCGGTATCGATCACTATCAGGGGGGATGTACTCCCGAAGATAAATATGATTACATTGAGCGGATCCAAAAAGAAGGTCGTTTCATCTGGGCTATTGGTGATGGCGTAAATGATGCACCCTTACTTGCTCGTGCCGATATCTCAATCGCAGTAGGCTCGGGAGCGCCACTGGCAGCGGCAGGAGCTGACGCAATTCTGACGCCCATCTCACTAGAGCCTCTAGCAAAAACTTTGCAGTTAGCTGATAAGACTCAAACCATCATTAAAGAAAATTTATGGTGGGCCTTGGCATATAACTTGATAGCCATTCCTGCCGCAATGATGGGTTTAGTCAACCCCTGGGTTGCCGGAATAGGGATGTCACTTTCTTCGCTTGCTGTGACATTAAATGCTTGGCGTTTACGAAAAGCTTAGACTAGAGGGATGGAAAGTCTATTTTTGCTCATCCCGTTATCGCTTGTTCTGGTTGGTGTCTTGGTTTGGATTTTGCGTTGGTCCATCAAAAGTGGTCAATTTGACGATTTAGACGGTCCCGGTGAGGCGATTTTGATGGATGATGACACTCCAAAATCTAAATAAGTTAGTAAACACTCTCAATAATAGCTATATATTTAAATAGCCCAAGAAATCTAGGGTTTCCCTTAGAGGTGCAGACTGAATTTGCCCCACCCTTTTTGATATAGATCAAACCCCTCCCAGGACCTTACTTTGATAATCAATCCAGTCTATTTGGATTATGTCGCTGTTTGGTCACAAAAAAGGAGAAACCATGGGACTTACCGTGGGGAGTAATCAAGATACCTTCAATTACAAGGTTGTCAGCCAATTTGCCATCGTTACTGTGCTTTGGGGGATTGTTGGCATGCTCGTGGGGGTTATCCTCGCAGCGCAGCTCATCTGGCCTGAAATCACTTTTAATATTCCTTGGTTAAGCTATGGTCGCTTGCGTCCTTTGCACACCAATGCGGTGATTTTTGCTTTTGGTGGTTCGGCTTTATTCGCAACGTCCTATTACATTGTTCAACGCACATGTCAGGCACGTTTGTTTTGTGACAAGCTGGCGGCCTTTACCTTCTGGGGTTGGCAAGCTGTGATTGTTTTAGCCGCTGTAACATTGCCTCTAGGTATCTCAACATCAAAAGAGTACGCAGAATTAGAGTGGCCAATTGATTTGTTGATCACTGTTGTTTGGGTGGCTTACGCAGTAGTGTTCTTCGGTACCATCATGAAGCGCAAAACGAAACATATTTATGTTTCTAACTGGTTCTTCGGCGCATACATCCTGACGATTGCCATACTGCATATTTTCAATAACTTAGAAATGCCTGCAACATTGTGGAAGTCATACTCTGCATACGCTGGCGTACAAGATGCAATGGTGCAGTGGTGGTATGGCCATAACGCTGTAGGCTTCTTCTTGACGACCAGCTTCTTAGGCATGATGTACTACTTCATTCCAAAGCAGGCTGAGCGCCCAATTTACTCATATCGTTTGTCCATTGTTCACTTTTGGGCTTTGAACTTTACGTATATGTGGGCGGGCCCTCACCACTTGCAACACACTTCTTTGCCAGACTGGACTCAGTCGCTCGGTACTGTGTTCTCTTTAATCTTGCTAGCTCCATCTTGGGGTGGCATGATCAACGGCATCATGACATTGTCTGGCGCTTGGTATAAATTGCGTCGTGACCCTATCTTGAAATTCTTGGTAGTGGCATTGTCCTTCTATGGCATGTCTACCTTCGAAGGTTCGATGATGTCTATTAAAACGGTGAATAGCTTATCTCACTACACGGACTGGACTATTGGCCACGTTCACTCTGGCGCTCTAGGTTGGGTTGCCATGATTACTATTGGCTCCTTGTACTATCTCATCCCACGTTTGGTTGGGCAAAAAGAGATGTACAGCACTAAGTGGATCGAGCTACATTTCTGGATCGCTACTATTGGTGTTGTTCTCTATATCGCTGCAATGTGGATTGCCGGCGTTATGCAAGGTTTGATGTGGAGAGCGTTTGAACCAGATGGCACTTTGACATACAGCTTTGTCGAGTCTGTTAAAGCGACTTTCCCTTTCTATGTCATTCGTTTGATGGGTGGTCTATGCTACTTGAGCGGCATGTTCTTGATGGCGTACAACGTCTTCAAAACAGTGCAGGGTAAAACTTTTGTAAATGCGCCCATTCCCATGGCCGTTGCTGAACACTAAAAGGAGAAGAAAATGTCTAGCGAAAATAAATTCTTTTCCCACGGAACGCTTGAAAAAAACGTTGGTTGGTTAATTATTGCAACGATCGTGGTTGTATCGATTGCAGGGTTGGTGCAAATTGTTCCACTCTTTTTCCAGCACACTACGACTGAACCTAGTCCTGGTGTTGTTCCATACACAGCTTTACGTTTGGCTGGTCGCGATATCTATCAACGTGAGGGTTGTGTTGGTTGCCATTCACAGCAGATAAGGACATTGCGTTCCGAAGTAGAGCGCTATGGCCCCTATTCATTGGCTGGCGAGTCTGTATATGACCATCCATTCCTATGGGGTAGTAAGCGCACAGGTCCGGATTTAGCTCGTGTAGGTGGACGCTATTCAGATGCTTGGCATCAGATCCACTTAAATAACCCGCGCGATGTTGTGCCTGAGTCTAATATGCCTGCCTATCCTTGGCTCGCAAAAAATCCGGCTGATGCAAGCTCTATTCAGTCACATATGGTTGCTATGCGTCGTTTAGGTGTTCCATACACTGATGAAATGATTGCAAATGCACCTGCAGAGTTAGAAGGCAAGACAGAGTTAGATGCATTAGTTGCTTACCTGCAAGGCTTAGGTATTACGCGTCGCTATATCACTGTCGAAGAAGTTGTGGCGAAGTAATTAACAAGGTTTATTAATTAAAACTACTTAAATCAAATGGAACAGATTACACCCTACCTCTCGGCATTTTCTACAGTAATAGGCCTTGTCTTTTTTGTAGGAATTGTTTTGTGGGCTTGGTCTCCTGGTCGCAAGAAAGCAAATCAGGAATCAGCAGAGCTTCCATTTGATCTTCCGGATGAATTTAGTAAGGACAAATCATGAGTGACTTTTTTAGCAGCGGTTGGAGTGCTTACATCGCCTTAGTTGCATTAGTTGGAATTTTCTGGTGTATCTGGCTTTTGTTCTCCCAAAGGAAGGCTAAGGTTGTGCATACGGCCGATGGCGCAGTTGCTGATACGGGTCATGTATGGGATGGCGATCTGCGTGAGTTGAATAATCCATTGCCACGTTGGTGGATGTGGATGTTCTTACTTTCTTGCATCTTTGCATTGGTCTACTTAGTGTTGTTTCCAGGCCTAGGATCATTTCCGGGGATTATGGGCTACACCACTGATGGTGCTTTGATGAGCTCTATGACTGAGGCAAATGATGAGCTAAAGCCTGTGTATGCAAAATACGTCAAGATGGATATTGAGCAAGTTGCGGCCGATCCTAAAGCCCGCGAAATGGGTCAACGCCTCTTCCTGAATTCTTGTGCGCAGTGTCATGGCTCTGATGCTGGTGGCGCTAAAGGCTTCCCAAATTTAACTGATGGCGATTGGCTCTATGGCGGTTCACCAGAAAATATCAAAGCATCAATTGTTAATGGCCGTGGCGGTGTGATGCCTCCATTCCCACAATTGGATAGCAATCAAATCATTGATGTTGCTAACTATGTCCGCAGTCTATCTGGTTTACCAACTGACAGCCAAAAAGCAGCCCGTGGCGCGGAAGTATTTCAAGCAAACTGTGTTGCCTGTCATGGACCAGACGGCAAAGGCAATATCGCTTTAGGTGCTCCAAACTTGACTGATAAAACTTGGTTATATGGTGGATCAGAAGCGACAATTATTGAAACGGTAACTAAGGGTCGCATGGCAATGATGCCTGCTCAAGATAAGGTATTGAGTCCTGAGAAGATTCATTTGTTAGCAGCTTATGTCTGGGGTTTATCTAACAATAAACAACCAGCAACAGCTAAGTAAGATTAGCAATCAGTGCCATATATTTCGCCGGGTGGGAAACCTGTTCCGATAGAAGTTATTGAGGAGTCTCTTTACGAGGTTCGGCGAAAGATTTATCCGCGTTCGGTATCGGGGCTCTTTGCCCGCTGGCGCTTCATACTCGTCTTCGCAACCCAACTGCTGTTTTATGGCTTGCCATGGGTTAGTTGGAATGGCCGTCAAGCAGTTCTCTTTGATTTAATTCAGCGTAAGTTCTACATCTTTGGCCTCGTGTTATGGCCACAAGACGTGATTTATCTCACCCTCTTATTGATTCTTTCCGCATTAGCCCTATTTCTGTTTACAGCTGTTGCTGGCCGTTTATTTTGCGGCTATGCATGCCCGCAAACGGTATATACCGAAATCTTCATGTGGATCGAGCGCAAGGTAGAGGGTGACCGTTTTGCGCGGATTCGCCTAGATGGTGAAGAGTGGCCTTGGGGTTTCCGTAAGTGGCGTTTAAAGATTACGAAACATTTTCTGTGGTTATTAATCGCCTTCTGGACGGGCTTTACTTTTATTGGGTATTTCACCCCAATTAGTACCTTAGGTTCCGCATTAATTCATTTATCTCTTGGCCCTTGGCAGACTTTCTGGTTATGTTTCTATAGCTTTGCAACTTGGGGTAATGCAGGGTTTATGCGTGAGCAAGTTTGTAAATATATGTGTCCATACGCACGCTTTCAAAGCGTCATGGTCGATAAAGATACATTCCTTGTTACTTATGACAAGGTTCGTGGCGAACCCAGAGGAAGTCGTAGCAAATCGGCAGATCAAACTGCATTAGGTTTAGGTGATTGTGTTGATTGCAGTATCTGTGTCCAGGTTTGCCCAACCGGCATCGATATTCGTGATGGCTTGCAATATATGTGCATTGGTTGCGGCGCCTGTATTGATGCCTGTGATCAAGTCATGGAAAAGGTGGATTATCCAAAAGGCCTTATTCGTTACACGACTGAACGAGCAATTGAAGATCGAGAGTCCAACCAAAGTGCTATTCGACATATTCTGCGTCCTCGTGTATTGATTTACACGGCTTTTATTACCGTGCTTACGGCTGCTTTCCTGGTTTCTCTTGCAACCCGCAACCCGCTAAGAGTTGATGTAATGCGTGATCGTGGGGCTTTAGCACGCGAGGTAGAAGGCGTCCGCATTGAGAATATTTACCGCATTCAAATCATGAATGCCTCTGAAAATAATATGAACGTACAGGTAAAAGCGCTTGGATTGGATGGCTTAAAAGTGCTCAATTCTCAGGGTCAGGTAGTTACCGAGATTGAAGTTGGTCCAGCCAGCAATCTCTTAATGCCGATTAAAGTTAGCACAGATATTGGTGTAAACGAGCCCGGTAACCATCCGATTCATTTTGATGTAATTGCTCAAGAAATGTCTGGAAATGAGATGATTACTAGAACGCGCGATGAAAAATCAACTTTTATTATTCCCCGTTAAGCCAAAGCAATGGAGAGGATGCATATGACAGAAGAGCACATTATTAAACCTTGGTTTAAGCAGTTATGGCCATGGTTATTAATCAGCGGCCCAGCGGTTGCAATGATTGGTTGCATTATCACCATTTACCTGGCGGTTAATTTGTACGCTGATAAACCTTTGCGCGATGGTCTAGTTAAGCAGGGTTTGAAGGTGGAGCAACTTAAAGATACACAGGCGAAAAAATGAAGTTCCGCCTGCTGATCTGGATTTTGTGGCCCTCCTTTTTGGTGGCCAGCATGGCAGAAGGCTTGTTGTTTACGGTTATTCATCCGCAAGATCTTTTGTTTTTTGGTTATCACCCCGAGATTTCTGACGAGGGTATATACACCATTGGATTCTTTGCGATTTGGACGTTTTGCGCAGTTTCTAGTGCGCTAACTGCCTATATCCTGCCTGGTATTGAGGCGCCCGATAGTAAAGAAATCGACCGCGGCTTACTTTAAGCGTGTTTTACAGGAATGTCTGCGCTCACGCAGGCTGCTCTATCTGGGTTAGGAATTCCAGCAAGTTCATATAAGCCATTCATATCAATGAGTTTGATGTGACGCTGCTTAATTTGAATAAGACCTGATTCCGCAAAGCGTGAAAGCATGCGACTTACAGTTTCAATTTGAATCCCAAGATAGCTGCCGATATCGTTACGGCTCATGCGTAAATCAAATTCATTATTGAGGTAGCCACGTGCAGCCAAGCGTTGTGAAAGGCTCAATAAAAATGCTGCCAATCTTTCTTCTGCGCGCATCGTGCCAAGAGAAAGTAGATGACGCTGATCTTGGGTAAGCTCACGACTCATGATTTTGTGAAACTGATTTTGTAAAACCGGAATCTGTCGCGCTAAATCTTCAAAGGCTTCGTATCGAATAATACAAACTTCACTCTCTTCAAGAGCAATTGCATCGGATTGATAGTGACCTTCACCAATTCCATCAAGACCCAAGATTTCACCAGGAAGATGAAAGCCTATTACTTGCTGACGACCATCCTGCAGGCAAAATTCTGTTTTGAGAGTGCCGAAGCGTACGCTGTAGACCGAGCTCAATGGGTCACCATGGCGATAAAGGTTTTCCCCTTTTTGCAGATGAACGCGCTCTTTAACTAAGCTGTCTATTTGGGAGACTTCACTGCTGTTTAGTCCAACCGGCAGACAAAATTGACCCAGAACGCAGACTGAGCATTTGCTAGTTGGGGTGTCGGTAGGTTTGTAATGCATATTTGAATAAATTTATAAGAGCAGTTTATTCTATTAATATGAAAATCATCGCTTTTACCTATTTTTTACCGATTTCATGTTAACAACCAGCCTGCTGCTTGCGGTATTTTTGGGTGCTCTTGTTAGTGGCTGGCACTGTGCTTTGATGTGCGGTGGTATTGCGGCTGCCATTGAGTGTCCTACAGCCCCGGAGACCCCTTTGAGGGCTAAATCCGAACTTTTTTACCTGCAATTGATCATGCATTTAGGGCGGGTAACCACTTATGTCTTATTGGGTGCTTTAGCTGCTGCCGTGGGGGTGGTTGTTTGGCAGCAAAACCTGGTTCCTATACAGCGCCCCTTATTTGCCTTAACCTCCCTGATCTTGATTCTGATGGGTATCCGCCTACTGAGGATTGGTAAGTCAGGGGGATTGCTTGGGGGTGCATGGCTCAGCTCCAAAATTGCCGCTTATTGGGCTAAATACTTGGGTCGTATGGCTAGTGGCCCTTCTCGCTGGTTCAGCGGCATGCTGTGGGGCTTAGTGCCCTGCGGATTGGTTTATAGCGTTTTGCCACTCGCATTTTTATCCGGAGACGTATTGACTGGCGCCGCCTTGATGTTAGCTTTTGGCCTGGGCACTTTACCTAACTTATTGCTGATCTCTAAATTTTCCGCAGCACTAACTCAGTTTGGACAATATCTTTGGGTGCGGTATTTGGCGGCCTCGCTACTCGTGATTACGGGCGGCTTCGGTTTATATCGTGCCTGGGTTTTGCCAGAGGCTTTGCTTAAAGGCGGCTTCTGTATTTCTTAAGCGGTTGCTGCTTCTATTCCAGAGCTAAGATCCGGATAGAAGGAGTCTTGCGGCAGCGAAGTAATAAAGGCACTGCGTTCTGCCATTTCTAGTGGTTGATGCGCTAAGCCACAAACCATTAATCGAATGTTGCGAATCTTGCACAGATGCGCTAGTTCCATAATCGTATCCATGCCAGAAGTGTCGATATAAATCACATTCTTTAAATCAAGCAAAAGAGTTTGTGATGGCAGGTTTGCCTCAATCTTTTCAAGAAGCTTTACGGCTCCAAAAAAGATGGCACCATGAATACGGTAGGCATCAATTTTTCCTTGCTGATTACTGAGCCCTGGAAAATCGGTAGCTAGAGCAGTCTCGCAACGCGATAGGCTAGAGATACGATAAATGAAGGTGATAAAGGCCAGCAATAAACCTACTTCAACCGCAATGGTGAGATCTAAAACAACTGTGAGAGTAAAGACGCTCAAGATGGTGACGCGATATGGCAGGCGGAACTGCTGGAGATCGATAAACTTCTGCCAATCACCCATATTCCAGGCTACATACATCAATATTGCGGCAAGACTAGCTAAGGGAATATTTTTAGCAAGTGGGGCTGCAAACAAGACGATGATTAATAAAGTGGCTGCATGCACAAGACCAGCGATAGGTGTTGAAGCGCCACTTTCTACATTGGTTACAGTGCGAGCAATCGTACCGGTGGCTGGCATGCCGCCAAAAAATGGAATAGTGAAATTGGCAATGCCCTGAGCCATGAGCTCTTGATTTGATTCATGGCGATCGTGAATTAGCCCATCGGCAATGCGTGCGCAGAGCAGGGATTCAATTGCACCTAATAGAGCAAGCGTTAATGCAGGAGCAACCATGTACTGAGCACTATCCCAGCTAACTGGAATCCATTCAAATGCAGGAAGTCCAGATGGGATGCCTCCAAAGCGACTACCAATAGTATCTACAGGCAAGTTGAGGGCGCTAGTAACGATTGTTGCTACCACCATGGCCACTACTGTGCCAGGTAGGTGTGAGAGCCAGCCTAGGCGATTTTGAAATAATTTCCAGGCAATTAATAAAGTAAGGCTACCGCAAGCTATTCCAAGTGCAATTGGATTAAAGGTATCGGCCGCCAAGTAGAGCGTGTGAACTGACTGAAAAAAATGAGCAGGCATTTTTTCAATCTGGAGCCCAAAGAAATCTTTAATTTGAGATAGGCCAATCAGAAAGGCAATGCCGTTGGTAAAGCCAATAATTACTGCGATGGGGATAAAGCGCACTAGCGTTCCAAGCCGAAACACTCCCATGAGAAATAAAAATACTCCCGACATCGCAGTTGCTAGCAATAAATTAGCAACGCCATAGCGCTCCACAATGCCATACACAATCACAATGAAAGCGCCTGCTGGTCCACCGATTTGAACTCGACTGCCACCGAGCAGGGAAATCAGGCCGCCAGCAATAATGGCAGTGAAGATGCCAGCTTCTGGCTTAAGTCCGCTGGCAATTGCAAAGGCCATAGCCAAGGGAAGGGCAACGATGCCAACTGTTAAGCCAGCAAAAACATCCTTAGTAAAAAGGGTGCGGTTATAGCTCGCAAATGAATCTAGTATCCGAGGACGGAAAAACATTATTGTTGTGTCTTAATAATTTAAGAGTTGCTAACTTAAGGGATGCGGTTGCCAACCCAATATGCAAAGACAGCACATAGAGCAGTAACAAGGCTACCCCATGCAATATCAATGAAAGCCAATTGCGTTGGAAAGTTTCTAACAACTGCCAGATTAGTGAGGTCGTAGGTCATATAACAAAATAGACCAAACAAAGCTCCATATTGCAGTGCATATATCCAAGACTGTTTTGATAGCGCAGGAACAATTACAAAAATACAGACTCCCAGCGCATAAAGGAGATAGAAAGCGAGTCCAGCAAGAAGTTTGGGTTCGCTGGCCATCAAATCACCCATCTCGTTACGGTATAGGTTTTTTGCAACACCCAAGAGCCATACCAAATCTATTGCGATTAAGGCGACTAAAAATGAGAGGTAGATAGCAAAATTCTTGAGCAATTAAGTTACCTTTATTCTTATATAAATTAATAATAAGCATTATGATGGAAAGAGTAGATTAGTAGTTCAATTTAAGAGGAGTCAACATGTTTAAGCATTTATTGGTACCGGTAGATGGTTCAGATGTCAGCAAAAAATCCTTAAAGAAAGTCGCTGCACTTGCTAAGGCTGATGGCGCTGCAGTTACGTTAGTGTATGTTTCAGATCCCCTGCCTCCGATGGTGTATTCAGATAGCACCATGGGCTATGGAATCTCTCAGAAAGAACATTCCAAGGTTTGTGAGGCTTATGCAAATGATGTATTCAAGAAGGCTGTGACAGCTTTGGGTGCTGGTGCGAAAGTGAAAAGTCTTCATATTGCTAATAGCAATCTATCTGAAGGAATCTTGGATGGCGCCAAAAAGGCAAAAGCAGATGTGATCGTGATGGCATCACACAAGCGCACGGGCATTAAGGGCATTTTGTTGGGCAGCGAGACTCATGAAGTCATCGTCCATTCGACTTTGCCAGTGTTGGTTTTAGGCTAACCGATTTAACGCCAAACAAAAAGGGTCCAATTGGACCCTTTTTTATTTCAGCAGAGCTTATAAAACTGAATTAATTGTATTTTATGGGGCTGCCCAACAAGAGTATTTCCCTGGTGAGTTGTCCGCTTTCGTTATCCCGCATAGACCACAAATCTAGTTGAGTCTTGGAGCCATAGGGGTCTACGTAAACCCCATTTTTTCTTAATTCAAAATGAAGGTGTGGCCCGGTTGATCTGCCGGTTGAACCGACATAGCCAATTTCAAATCCGCGCCGTACTTCATTGCCTAATTCAAGTTCTACGTTGTAATTACTTAAGTGGGCATAGTAGGTGTTGTAATTGCCTGGATGCTCTAAAACAATTAAGTTTCCGAATGCACCGCTAAAGCCTATGTGCACGACTTTGCCATTGGCAACACTAAAAATGGGGGTGCCGATTGGGGCAGCATAGTCAATCCCCATATGGGCGCGATAGCGTTGCTTTGTTGCTGGTGCCTGGGTTGGCGCTGCTGGCGAAGGGCTCTTACTGCGCTTACTGGAGGAGGCCCTTACCATACCAACGCCTCTAGAAATTCGGCGATAGCTTAATGGGTTGGTCCAGAAAGAACGTTCAAGCGATTCTCCGCTTCCCGTAAAGAAACCTCCAGGGATATCGTTGCGATCCATCCAAAAGGCATTAGCAAATAGCTCCTTGGTAATGGGGTCAATAATTTCTACCGCCCAAATTTGTGCCCACTTTTCGCGATCGCCAAAGTCCACAATCAAGCGCACAACACTGTTTGTATTTTCGAGCGAATTATTTTCTTCAGGATAAATTTGTTTGATTAGAGAATTTAATTCCCAGACAAGTTCAACGGGCAACTGATCGCTTACCTTACGCGGATCATACAAAACATCTCTCAAGGGGATGCGAATCTCTGTCAAGCGTTTGGACTCATCCTTAAGATAGTCTTGTTGAATGAGAAAGCCACCAACGGCTGAAGGCGTAAATGTCCACACCTCTGTTTTGCTGTCTTGGATGGGGCCGTTCATGATGCTTAATGAGTCAAAGCGATTGCGGCTACCAAAAGCAACTGCATACGGGATGCAATCTCCACGCATGTGGTCAAAAAACGTTTTAGTCTGATTCTTGAAAAATTCAGCAAACTGGCGGTTATCAATTCCAATGCTGGCGGGGAGATTGTCTTCATTAAAGCTGCGTCGTAAACAGCCCTGGGAAACTCGGTAATCTAAGTTGGCATCGCTATCAAGCATGAGCTCATCTGGAGCCTTTCGCTGAAATAGGGATGGGTTCATGCTCATGCTGCTGGTTTTTGAGCTTATGCCCGATGATTTGTCTTTGAATCCAACTTGTTTAGAAGGTTGAGCGATGACTTTCTGACGAGTTTGGCTTGAGCTTTGGCTTTGGTTACTTTGTGTTTGGGCTGCATAAGCCAACCCCGGGGTTGAGCTAAGAAAGGCACAGCCAGACAAAATGATTACTCCCTTAGTGAACAGGGAGCCAAGGGATACTTTTTTATTCACCCCCCAATTATCTAATAATGTGGGCGCGCTCATAAAAAAATATGCTGTGCCGCAGCAAAATGAATTCAGTCTTGATCTGGGGCTATTTTCAGAACTTCAAAAGCCGCCTTGAGTCTTTCTTCGTAATTCTGCTTCATGATGGCTGCCTCATCAGGGGGCCAAGCCTTAAATCCAGCACCTTTTGCAATACCAGTTTTGCCACTTTTAACTAGATTCGTCACACAGCTTGGCGGTTTAGTGATGTTGGAGAGGGAGGGGTATATCAACTCAGCGGCCAAGGTCATTCCCTCCCAACCAGAGATCTCTTTTTGAGTCATGGGACCAACAGCGGCATAACGAAAGCCAAAGCTATAACGAACTGCAGTATCTATATCGTCTGGTGTAGCTATGCCTTCCTCCACAAGTGAGAGTGCTTCCCGCATTAAGGCGTGTTGAATACGGTTTGCCAAAAACCCAGGGATATCTTTCTTCACTAGGACAGGTTTTTTATTGTGAACTCGATAAAACTCACAGAGCTTTTCGGCCAAAGCAAGATCAGATTGTTGCCCAGCAACAATTTCCACAAGAGGCACTATATGCGCCGGCATAAAGTAGTGTGTATTAAACATGCGATGCGCTGTAGATAAGTCCTTTGCTATATCGCTAATTGGAAAGCCGGAGCTATTGCTGCCAATGGGAATATGAGGGGGGACGCGCTGATCTAACGAGGCAAAGATTTCCTTTTTTAGCGCAAGTTGTTCTGAAATCGTCTCAATGACTAAGTCCACCCCAGACCAATCCTGCCACCCATCAATGCTTTCGCTTTGTAATAGAGGGTTAAGCGTAGACCAGTCTACATTGATTGACTGTGCAAGTGTCCGAATGGAGTCTAAGCAAGCTAGCGCCTTATCAGTGCTGCGCCCTAGGATGATGGTATCGGCGCCGCTGGCTAGGAATCCTGCGGCTATTCCAACCCCCATTGTGCCTGTCCCGATGACAACAACTTTGCTCATTGATGACCTGTGAATTCGTAAAAGAATGAATGGATTATTCCTTATTCATGCTCCTGCCGGTAAATTAAATTCTCGATACAATCATTTTTTGATTAAGGAGTTTAGATGCCGATTATCGAATCCATCCAAGTAGCCTCAGTAGCAGTACCCTTAGATAAAGTGACATCATTTTCTACTCGTACTGTATCTGAGCGCCACTATTGCTTAGTGAAAGTTCGCGGCAAAGACGGTAATGAGGGCATTGGCTTCTGTTACGTCGGTAGTGCTGGTGGAGATATCGCAAAAATTGCTGTAGAGCAATTACTAGCCCCCAAATTAATTGGTCAAAATAGCCATCGTAGTGAAGGCCTCTGGATGGAGATGTATAACGAATCCATCCTTCAAGGTCGCACAGGTGCGGTAATGCGCGGCATCTCTATTTTGGACACTGCCCTGTGGGATTTAAATGCACGTTCAGTCGGCCTACCTTTGCATCAATACCTTGGCTCAGTGGTGGATGACCGTGTGCCAGCCTATGCTAGTGGTGGCTATTATTTAGAAGGCAAAACTCCTGCCAAGCTAGGTAAAGAAATGGAGTCTTACGTAAAGCAGGGCTTTAAAGCGGTCAAGATGAAAGTGGGGCGACTATCCCCATCCGAAGAAGAGGCGCGCGTGAAGGCTGCTCGCAAAGCAGTTGGTGATGATGTGCTGCTGACTCTCGATGCTAATAATGCTTGGCGTGATTTGCCGACTGCCCTTGAGTATGTGCGTCGCTTTGAGGCTTACAACCCTTATTGGATTGAAGAGCCATTCTCCCCGGATGCAATTGATTTACATGCTGCATTAGCACGCCAAACGAAGATCAACGTTGCCACCGGTGAAATGGAAGCAGGGCGCTGGCGCTTTAGAGAATTAATTGACGCGGGTGGCGTTGCTATCTTGCAATCCGATGCCGCTGTCTGTGGAGGCATTACTGAATGGAGAAGAATTTCTGCATATGCGGATTTGAAGGGTGTCATAGTCTGCCCACATTGGATGCATGATTTACATGCGCCTTTAGTTGCGGCAACGCCTAATGCGCGTTTTGTAGAGTTTTTCTTGGATGATCAGGTGCTAAATTTCCGCAGATTAATTAATAAACAACTTACTTTTAAAAATGGGGATTTGATTTTGCATAAGACCCCTGGGTTGGGATTTGAGTTTGATGAGGCTGCGGTGAAGAAGTACGCGGGTAAGGCTGCTTGGAGCAAGATCTCTTAAGTAAAAGTTTTACGTTCTCGTTTCACAAATAATTAAGCCCGCTAATGCGGGCTTAATTATTAAAGAGGGAAGGGGGTTCTTAACTGGATCTGGGGTTGAGCTTGAAATGCGTAATAGTTTGCGTCACTAGAACTAGACCAAAGCCAATAAAGCCAATCAAGTCAGCCTCTGTAGAAGGATAGGCTAGTGCAACACCGGAGACCACCATGATGACGCGTTCAAAGATCTTGGTTTTCTCAATGAACCAACCTTGAAGTCCTCCGGCCAAGCAAATAATTCCGACCACTGCTGTAAAGGATACCCAGGCAATTTGCATCCAGTCGGCTTGCTCTAGTGCGCTGGTGGATCCCATCAACAGCAAGCTCACGCCAGACTTATCAAGGACAAACATGAAGGGAACCAGAATGGCTGGAGCCACATACTTCCAGGTCTGTAAAGTGGTCTTATAGGGATTTCCTTTGCAAATCGCTGCTGCTGCAAAGGGAGAGAGTGCTGTCGGAGGTGACACTTCAGAAAGGACGGCGTAATAGAAGATGAACATGTGGGCAGCAAAAGCAGGTACCCCTAAATTAATCAGCGCAGGCGCCGCAATTACCGCGCAAATAATATAAGAGGCGGTAACTGGCACAGCTAAGCCCACTACCCATACTACTAAGGCAGTAAAAATAGTAGTGAGCAAGAGTGAGCCGCCAGCGTACTGAATAACGATAGAGCTAAATTTCAGGCCAAGACCGGTAAGGGTAACGGTACCTACAATCAAGCCAGCACCAGCGCAGGTAGCAGCAATCGCTAAGACGCCAGTGGAGCCAGAGGCAAGTGCCTTAGTTAAATTGGAGTTATACAACCCAGAAAGGATAGGCTCCTTACCTTTAAACCATGCCCAAGGAATGATTGCGGTGTCTTCGCGCAACATGCTCGATAAGGCGGAAACTACAGTCGCCCAAAATACCGACATGACGGGTGAGAAGCCCATCATCATAAATACCACAATAGAGATTAGTGAGAAGAAATGGAACCAGTACTTCTTGGTGAGTTGCCACGCTGTCTCAGTTGATGCAAATTGAATGCTCTTCATGCCATATTTGCGTACATCAATTTCTACCATGACGAACAAGCCAAGGTAGAAAAGAATGGTCGGGATAGTTGCCATCAGCAATACATCCAAATACGAAATCTTGAGGAAGTCTGCAATCAAGAAGGCAGCTGCACCAAGCACAGGTGGGGAGATGATGGCGCCAAGGCCACCTGCCGCCAAAAGCCCGCCGGCCGCATTTTTTTCGTAACCCACTTTATCCAGCATGGGAGCTGCGACTGAGCCAACGGTAACGGTTGTAGCAACGCCTGAGCCAGATGGTCCACCTAGTAGGAAGGAGGACATCACAATCGTTCTGCCGACGCCAGAAGATTTTCCGCCCATAGCTGCAAAGGAGAAATCAATAAAGAA
The DNA here is from genome assembly GCF_018881605.1 of Polynucleobacter sp. UB-Tiil-W10. Taxonomy (GTDB): domain Bacteria; phylum Pseudomonadota; class Gammaproteobacteria; order Burkholderiales; family Burkholderiaceae; genus Polynucleobacter. The sequence goes on along the minus strand of NZ_JACVPZ010000001.1, from coordinate 391,867 downwards.
TTTACCCGCACCAGTGAACTGCAAGAAGGCGCCAAAAATAGTGAAGAGAATAATGAGGGTTGCTGAGACGTCCACGGCAGTGCCATAGATGCCCTCTAGAGTCATGTACATATAACCCACTAAACGATCAAGACCGTAACCCTTGTGAGTCCAGGGTGCTGGCAAGTAGTTGCCAAACAAGGCATAGAGCAGAAACAAGATGGTTACTGTAACCAAGATTAAGCCATTGGTTCTGCGAACACTTTCTAAGATCAGAAGAATTAATGCGATACCCACCATGACATCAGTAGAGTTGGGTGCAGTGTTGCGGTCCATAAAGTCGTCGCCACCACTCAGAATGTAATAGGCAATTCCAACGGATACGACCGCGAAAATGATATCCCAGGGCATTAAGCGATTTTTGAATCGATCGGCTATTGGAAAGCTAAGGAATACTAAAAATAAAACCAGAGCAACGTGAATGACTCGCAACTCTTGTGTTGGAACAATCGAATACGCGGCGTATAAATGGAAGAGTGACATACCTACAGCCACTAGGGTGATGAACTTCGCTAATAGTCCCTTGTAGTCATTAGAGTCACCTTCCTCTTGTTTGATAAAGGCATCTAATTTTTCTTGGGTTTCGTTATCAATAACGTTTTGATTCATGTCTCAACCTATTTTTTATATTTATGTGGTGCTTTATTTTGATGCTGCCTTAAAACGAAAGGGGTGAGTTTGACTCACCCCTTAATACAAACACAGACTTAATTTACTTTGATGTTCTTTTCTTTAAAGTACTTTAAAGCACCTGGATGAAAATCGACTGGAGTAGATTTTGCTTTTTGATTCTCCAGGCTGACGTTCATGTATTCCTGATGGGTACGTACTAAATCAATCTTGTTATCAAACATTGTTTTCACAATCTTATAAGCTTGATCATCGGGCATATTGGCATTCACTACTAAGATATTAGCAACGGCTGCAACCTTGTTGTCCTTGGCCATACCGCTATACATGGCTTTAGGAATAATGGCCGTGAAATACAAATTGCCATATTTCTTGTTCATGATAGGCACCTCATCAGAGGTATCCACCATCACAATTTTCATGCCGGGACTGTTAGCCAAATCAGTAACAGCAGCGGTTGGTAAACCACCAACCCAGAAGAAAGCATCGATCTTGCGATCTTTCACAGCGTTAACAGACTCCGCTACGCTTAAACGCTCACGCTTTACATCTTTATCTTTATCGATACCAGCAGCTTCTAGCAAGCGAAAGGCCATCACTTCCGTTGCGCTACCAGGGGCACCAGTACTAATACGCTTACCCTTTAAATCTTTCATGGATTTAATGCCAGTAGAGTCTACTGTTACTACGTGCATCAAATTTGGATAAAGAACCACAAGGGTGCGTAGGTCCACTTTTTTGCCAACAAACTTACCTTCGCCAATCTGAGCATCTTTTGCAGCGTCAGCCATCGAAAAGCCTACGTATGGCTTGCCTGTGCCAATGAGGTTCAAATTATCTACCGATCCGCCAGTGACTTCTGCGGTAGCAGACATTCCAGGAACTTTGCTTGATAGAACTGAAGCTAAGCCACCACCCATCGGGTAGTAAACACCACCTGTACCACCGGTTGCGATAGAAATATTTTGAGCGCTGACACTTGCACAAAGAAAACTAAGCGATAAAGCAATAACCTTAAGTAGTTTCATGTCTGTCTCCTAACTATTTTTTATTTTTTTAAATTACAAACCTGGCATGCTGAAATTGATCGCTTGCAGCTCACTGAGTAGTTGAGCTTGCTGGTCAGTACTTAACTGCATGAGTGGTGGGCGCACTCTGAGCCACTCAGGGTCTTTGCTATAGTGTGCAACGGCGGTCTTCATGCCTGCAATCATTTGATACTTTGCAAAAATTCCTCGCACTTGATCTAAGCCGGCTTGACGTTCATCGGCATTAGATTCTCTCCAGTGATTCGCCAAATCAGCAATAGCCTTGGGATTCACGTTGGCAGTAGCTGAGATGCAACCAACACCGCCAGCACGTAGGGCACGCATTAAAAATACTTCGCTGCCTGCATACACGCGGAAACCTGATGGCGCTAGGAGTTTAATAACTGACTCTGTATATGACCAATCACCTGAGCTATCTTTCATACCTACAACCGTCTTTGGATATTCTTTTGCTAAGCGCTCAAGCAAGGAGAGGCTTAAGGTCACTTTGGTGACTGGCGGAATGTTATAGATATAAATCTGTAAAGCGGCGCTGCCAATTTTTTGAATGACTTCAGAAAAATAAGCAAACAAACCATCATCAGAAACATCTTTGTAATAGAAGGGCGGCAACATCAATACGCCTGCGCACTTATGGTTGACTGCATGGCGTGTCATATTGACAGTGGCATCGATAGATGTGGCTCCAGTGCCGGGCATCAAATGCTCTGGATTTAACCCGCCTTCAATTAATGCAGTTAATGTGCCCATCTTCTGTGGTGCTGACATTGAGTTTGCTTCTGAATTGGTGCCAAAAATTGCTTGTCCAACACCATTGGCTTCTAGCCATTGGCATTGCTTTAAAAGCTTAGGAGCATCTGGGCTCCCGTCTGCCTTAAATGGTGTAAGTACAGGGGATAACACCGCAGGTAAGGTGGAAGGGTGCAAGGCAATCGTCATACTGGCTCCGTTTTTTAGTTATTTACTTCCGAGGGAAGTGTTTGTTGCTTAAAGAAGGCTTCTAAATTATCTACAGCTAAGTTGGTCATGGCTATCCGTGTTTCCGAGGTAGCGCTCCCAATATGAGGTGTTAACAATACATTATCAAGGGTTAAAAAAGCAGCCCTGGGATTGGGTTCGTTCTCAAAAACATCTAAGGCTGCTCCAGCAATCTTTCTATGTTGCAGTGCATATAAAAGTGCGTCCTCATCAACCACACTTCCACGGGCAATATTGACCAAATATCCAGATGGCCCCAAAGCATCGAGCACCTCGGCATTCATCATTTTATTGGTATCGGATGTAGCGGGGCAGGCTAAAAATAAGACTTCACAGGCCTTAGCCAATTCTTGAACATTCGGATAGTAGGCGTAAGCCAATGATTTCTGATTGGGACCTGTATACGCAATGTTGACTTTAAAGGGCTCTAATCTATTGGCGAGATCCTGCCCAATGCGGCCCATCCCAACAATCCCTACGCACTTACCAGCCAGGGTGGTGGTGAGTCTAAAGGGCTCCTTTGACCAAGCAGTACTTTTGACGTATTCCTGAGCCTCAGGTAGCTGGCGAAGCAGTGCCAACATCATGCCAATGGCAAGCTCACAGACTGCATCGTTTAAGACGCCGGGAGTATTGGTTGCCTTGATGCCTTTTTCTTTTAGATAAGCCAAAGGAAGGTTATCGTAGCCAACCCCGCAAGTGGCTACCATACGAATGGTGGGGATTTGCTTAAGGAGATCTTCGGGAAGTTTGGTGTTAGAGCGAATTAAGATAGCCTCAAAGTTTCCGGCTGGAACAGGTGCTTTAGGATCGGGATGATGGGCAGGGGTAAAGCGCCGATCGATCTCTGCCTGCATAATTTCAGGGAAATGGCCGACCTGTAGCACCGAATTGACGGGGATCATGTCTCACTAACTTTTTTATTGAAATAATGACCCCATTGTAAGAGGATTTTTTAGAAAAAGTCCGCCCCCATTTAGGAGAGTATTCATGTTATTTACCCCAGCTGAAACCAAGGTAGTGATTGTCGGTGGCGGCACGATGGGCGCAGATGTTGCTGCTGTTTGCGCGCGCGGTGGTTGCGCTGTTCAAGTGGTTGAGCCGACAACCGAGCGACGAGCCCTCTTGCCCGATTATTTTGCAAACACTATGACTGAGCTCGGTTATGAGCATCGCATTCATTTACTCTCTGTTGCCGGCACACTTGAAGAAGTGGATTGGTCGGATATCGATTTGGTAATTGAGTGTGTGCCAGAGCGCTTGGATATTAAGCGTGAGTTATTTACTAAGCTCGAAAAATATTCAAAGCCTGAGGCGGTTTTGGCAAGTAATAGTACGAGCTTCCCGATTAGTGAAATCGCAAATGGCCTGAAAACCGCTGCTCGAATGATTGGCTTGCATTTCTTTATGCCGGCGCACTTAGTGCCTTGTGTAGAGGTGGTTTATGGTGCAAAGACTTCGCCGATGGTTGGCGAAAGCCTCTCGCGTTTGATGACTGCATGCGGTATGGTGCCTGTTACTGTCAAAAAAGACCTGCCAGGATTTTTAGCCAATCGCTTGCAACATGCCTTATCACGTGAGGCTTTTTCAATGGTTGATGAAGGTATCTGTACGCCAGAAGATATTGATAAGGCTGTTCGCTTTGGCTTTGGCTTTCGTTACATCGCAGCAGGCCCAGCGATGCAACGAGATCATGCTGGCCTAGAAGTGCATGGTGCTGGAGGGGCAACTATTTATCCAACATTAAATAATTCACCAACGATCGCAAAGTGCTTAAGCGACCGCATTGCTAGTGGTAAGTTCGGCATGAAAACTGGCGAAGGATTTTTTACGTGGACTGCTGAAACTATTAAGGCAGAACGTGAGCGCTATCAAGAGGCTTTGCGTGCTGGCTTGAAGATTATTCAAAAAGATCTGCCTGAAATTAAGTAGCAGAATTTGTTGAGTTGGCTTCTAAGAGATATCTTTCAGATGTAATTTGCCTAGGTGTGGGGCGAGTCGATAAGTAATCAGGACGACAGCAATCGTCGCGGCCCCACCAAATACGATAGATGGCACTAGACCCATCATGCTGGCAGCGATGCCAGATTCAAGAGCGCCTAATTCATTTGACGAGCCAATGAAGATGCCATTAATGGCGCTAATTCTGCCGCGCATATGATCTGGTGTCGTCAGTTGCATGATGCTGCCTCGAATTACTACGGATATAGAGTCAAAGCATCCAGAGACAAATAAGAAAAAGACGCATATCCATAAATTACTGGAGATGCCAAAGGCAATAATCGTTGCGCCAAATCCCGCAACCGAAATCAGTAGGTGTTTTCCGGAATCAGTCAGAATAGGGCGCCTGGCTAAGTAGATGCCAGTAATGACCGCACCAGCTGCAGGTGCGGCTCGCAATATCCCAAGAGTTTCAGGCCCAGCATTCAGCACCTCCTTCACAAAGGCAGGAAGTATGGAGACTGCGCCACCGAAGAGAACGGCAAACATGTCGAGCGCCATAATGCCCAAAATGAGATCATGCTTTCTGACGTAATGAAAGCCCTCCATAAAACTCTTTAGAAAGTGGCTGGATAAATTACTCGATTTTTCCTGCACAGCGTTAATGAAGGTAATTCCATATAAACCGATTGCCCCACAAAAGGCCGCGAGCAAGTAAGTCCATTCAAGACCAGCAAAGCCAATCATGAGTCCGCCCAATCCTGGACCCGCTACCACGCAAATCTGAAAAGCAGAGGAGGCATACGCTGTGTAACGTGGCAGCTGGTCTCTCGGAATGACTTGTCCAAACAGTGCTTGATAGGAGGGTCTTAACAGAGCGCGGCCAACGCCAATGAACGCTACTGCGGTGTATATCAAGGGTACGGGAGGGGAAAGCCAGCTCAGCGCAACAGCTGTTAAAAATAAACCTACTGCAATATGGATGAAGCAGGCTATCGCAGCAATCCATTTACGGGAGTAGTGATCAACTGCATGCCCGGAATAAAGCGCAAGCGCAAAATAGGGGACAAGCTCTGCCAGGCCAATCAGACCTAGAGAAACCACGCTATTGGTGATTTCGTAGAGGTGCCAACCAACCGCTACCATCGTAATTTGGTAACTGAGGGTTGCGCCGATACGGTACAGCAGCAGGGTTCTAAAGGCTTTGCCAGGATTCATGAATTCTCTCTATTTTAAGGGAGAAGCTGCTTTATCCTTAGGGTATGAAGAAAATCATTCGCGTCTGGGACTTGCCAATCCGTTTATTTCATTGGTTTCTGGTGGTTTGTATAACTGGGAGCTTTGTGAGCATTAATTTGGGTGATGAATTCATTCAATGGCATGCCTATTTTGGGTACAGCATCTTGGTTTTGTTGGTCTTTAGAATTGTCTGGGGTTTCGTTGGCTCAACCCATGCGAGATTCACATCCTTCTTCCCAACTAAAAAAGCTATTCTTGATTATTTAAGTGGAAGCTCGCCTCGGGTTCTCGGGCATAACCCTATCGGAGCAATTTCTGTATTTGCCCTCATTTTTGTTTTATGCGTTCAAGTGCTCACTGGCTTATTCGTAGATGATGAGGTCTCTTTTCAAGGCCCTTTAGCAAAGTATGTGTCCAGCTCGATATCTTCATTTTTGTCAGAGATTCACGAAGGTAATCAAGTGGTGATTTACACCCTGATTGCAATTCATATTGCAGCGATTTGGTATTACAAGAAATTCAAAGGTGAAAATCTAATTAAGCCGATGATTAGTGGCGACAAAGAAATCAACCCAAGTGAAGAGGTTAAATACTTGCCTGCTGAATTGGGTCGAACCTCCAAGGATGGAGTGCTACAGCGCGGTTTTGCTTTATTGCTTTTAAGCGTGATCGCGGTAGTAGTGGGCTATTTGATTACGAAATAACTATCAATCAGAAGACTTATTTCTTTTTGAAATCGTCGTGACAACCTTTGCAGGTTGATCCAGCTGCGCCAAAGGCTTTCTTAATACTTTCTAGATCACCAGACTGAGCCGCTTTATTCAGATCGACTACAGCTAATTGCATTTTGTCTGCGGCAGCTTTGAACTTTGTGTTATCAGACCACACCTCTGGTTTGGCCTTGCCACCTTCAGTGCCGGGACCAAACGCCTGCCAAGGTAGGGTAGACATCATTGCTACGATCTCAGCATTTTTACTAACATCGTCTTTGTTATACGGTGCCGCACCTTTAACAACAGCACCAATTCTTCCGAAATGAGTGTTAATGATCGTCATAACGCTTTGACGATATTCAATTGCTTTTTCAGCATTCTGAAATTGTGCAAAAGCAAGGCTTGCACTAAGCGATAAAGCAACTGCGCTAAAAGCTAAAACAATTCTATGCACTTTCATCACTAGTCTCCCGAGTAGTTTGTTGAACATCTTAGAGTCAGCATACCCCAGAAAAAAATAATCTGCACGCGACTAGAAAATCATGCGTAAGGGGCTTGTGATTAACAGAATGAGCCATTCGAAGAGGCTGATTAGGGGTGCCATCCAAAGGCTACCAATGATTCCTGTAAATACCAAGCCCAATACAATGAAAAATCCCCAAGGCTCAAGTCTGCCTAAGGCAATCGACTGGCGCACCGGTAATAGACTGGAGAGAATACGACCACCATCCAATGGAGGCAGCGGAAATAGGTTAAAAACTAGTAAACCTAAATTCCAGGAGATTCCTGCTTGAGACATAGAAATCAAAAATTTTTCGTCGATTCCCAATCCCAAAAGTACTATGAGCAGAATGAGCCAGATAAGTGCCTGAATGAAATTAGAGCCCGGTCCGGCCAAAGCAACCCAGATCGAGTCAATTCTGGGATTTCGGAGGCGCCCAAAATTGACTGGCACTGGCTTTGCATAGCCAACTAAAAAGGGGGATCCAGTCAAAATTAAGACCAAGGGAATGAGGATGGTTCCTACGGGGTCTATATGTTTGGCGGGGTTCAAGCTCACCCGTCCCAGCATATAGGCGGTGTTATCACCAAATTTGCGGGCAGCATAGCCATGGGCTGCTTCGTGGATGGTGATGGCGAAAATCAAGGGAATCGCATTAATGGCGACAGCTTGGATAGAATAGTCAGTAATCATGGCAATATGATATCCATAGGAGCTCAAAGTGACTGACGAAAAGAAAACTGATTCAAAAACCCCCGCTAAGGCAGTTGTTGCCAAGCCACCAGCACGTCCACCCGTGCCAAAAGGCCCATCCGGCCCCGCTGGAAGGCCTCAAGCAGGCTTTGGCGGTGGAAAAGGCATGATGCGCAAGGCCGGTCGCGGTCGATAGTGGATAATTACCTTATTCAATAATGTGTTTACAGAGGATTTAGCATGAACGAATGGCATAACGAATCTAAAGAAGAAATCAACAAAAAGATCATTACATTGGTTGTGATGTTGGCAGCAGCTACAAGCTTGGCTATTTTGTTTGCATTGGTTGCGGCTCACACAGGTTACGTATTCGGTTAATCTGCATTAATGACTAGCCATCGCCAACCTGCAATATTTGCTGGCCATGGCAGTCCAATGTATGCCATAGAGCCCAACCGCTATACAGCGGCTTGGTCAGCTCTTGGAAAATCTTTAATGCGCCCGGACGCGATATTGGTGATTTCAGCGCATTGGGTAACTCGAGGTACTTGGGTTACTGCAATGCCCAAACCAAAAACAATTCACGATTTTGGCGGCTTTCCACAAGCCCTCTTTGATATTCAATATCCAGCACCAGGTAGCCCAGCCTTGGCTGATCGCGTGCAAGAATTATTAAACGTACCGATAGTGCTTGAGGAAAATGAGTGGGGTATTGATCATGGTGCTTGGTCAGTACTTAAATATATGTATCCAAATGCAGATGTACCAGTGGTGCAATTGAGTCTTGATGGATCAATGTCAGCGCGTGAACACTATGAGCTTGCCAAGCAGCTACGTCCTTTGCGCGACGAAAATATCCTCATTTTGTCAAGCGGTAATGTGGTTCATAACTTGCGCACCATTCATTGGCAAGAAGGGGCTGAGCCCTATCCTTGGGCAACAAAATTCAATGATTTTTTTGCTTCAGAAATCCGAGCCAATCATCATGAGGCATTGGTTGACTGGGAGCGCTATGGTGATGCAGCGCATCTTTCCGTTCCGACTGCAGAGCACTATTGGCCCGCTTTGTATACCCTAGCATTACAAGAAGAGGGCGAACAAGCAAAAGTCTATACGGATGGAATTGAGATGAGTTCAATTAGCATGCTGGGTTTTTCAATTCAATAAAGAGTAGATTATGTGGCTACCTATCTCCGCAATCTTTTTTGGCGCAGGCTTTGGCGCTTTATTAAGAGCTGGTTTTAATTTCGCTACCGTTGGGATGGCTTCGGCACTGCCATTGGGTACTTTTATATCGAATATGGTTGGCGGATACTTAATTGGGATTGCAGTTGCCTTCTTCGGTAACAATCCAAGCCTTTCTCCAGAGTGGAAACTTTTAGTGGTCACTGGTTTCTTAGGAGGTTTGACTACCTTCTCAAGCTTTTCTGCTGAGGTGGTTGGCTTTATGCAGCGCGGGGAATTTACCTGGGCCTTGGGCACAGCGCTACTTAATCTAGTTGGCTCACTTGTGCTCACCTTCTTGGGTATCTTGACCTACCAGGCTTTTAAATAAAATTGGGGGCACTAAGCCCCCAATGCCATTTAATATTGAATTCTTACTCCGGCTTGATGTTGGCTGTTTTTACAACGGCACTCCATTTGGCACTCTCGGCTTTAATCAGGCTGGCAAATTCAGCTGGACTCCCTCCACCAATCTCATTCCCTTGCGAGAGCATGAGTTCACGTAGCTGAGGATCTTTAAGTGCTTCATTTGCAGCAACATTCAATTTATCAATAATGGCTTTAGGTGTTCCCTTTGGTGCGATGAGACCTTGCCAATTCAGAACCTCCACTTTTGGGTAGCCTAACTCTGAAAAACTAGGGACATTGGGTAATAAAGGGGAGCGTTTTTTGCTAGTAATAGCAAGTGGCCGAATCTTGTCTGCCTTAATGCTGGGAACAGCGGAATACATTTGATCGAACATGAGGTCAACGTTGCCGCCCATGAGGTCGGTTAGTGCCGCAGAGCCACTTTTGTATGGCACGTGAATCATCTGAATGCCTGCATTTTGTTCAAAGAGTTCGGCGGACAGTTGGTGGCTTCCTCCGATACCGCCAGAGGAGAATGTAAGCACCCCAGGTTTTGCTTTAGCAGCAGCAACAATATCTTGTACAGATTTGTAAGGGGAGTTTGGATTGACTACCAATACCAAAGGGCCCTTTTCAATCAAGATGATTGGCGTTAAATCTGTCTCTGGGTCATAACGCAAATTACCAAACAGCGTTTTATTGACCGCCATTGGAGCGAAATTACCCATGCCGATAGTGTATCCATCTGGTGCGGCCCGAACAATAGCTTCCGTACCAATATTGCCGCCAGCTCCTGGTTTGTTATCAACCACAATTGGTTGCTTGAGTATGACACTCATCTTTTGTGCAATTTGACGACTTCTAGAGTCAGCGCTACCACCAGCACCATAAGGGACGATGAAGTTAATTGACTTACTAGGGTAGTTGCTTTGAGCAGAAGCTGCGCCTGAAAATATAGCTAGTAAACAAAGTAGGCCGATTGAAAAGTTTTTGATGAGTCGCATATCTTTCTCTTAAGCGGTTTAAATGAATCCTAAAACGCCCAATGCTCCACCAATAGCAATCAGATAGAGTGGGTGCCAGCGTGTAAACAATGTAAAGCCAATAGTCGCAAGGGTCAAGGCGTAGGCTGCCGCGCTATGGTTAATTTGAATAGCAATTTGCCACGCGGAAGAAAGAACCAATCCAATAGCTAGCGCTGCTGCTGCATATTGAATAGACTTCCTTTTAATGGGATCTTGAATTCTCAAGATAAAGCGCTGCAAAAAATAAATCAAAATGGATGAGGGCCACGCAATTGCCAGTGTGCCAAGCAATGCGCCTAAGACGCCAAATAGATGCCAGCCCAATAGTGTGACTGTCATAAAGTTAGGACCAGGTGCTGCTTGGGCTATAGCAAAGTAATCTGAAAAAGTTTGCAGATCAATCCAATGCTCTTGATAGACGGCTAAGTTCAACAGCTCGGGTAGTAAGGCATTAACACCACCAAAAGCAACTAATGAGAAGGCGGATAGCTTTAGAAAGAAGCTCAAAAGCATACTCATGAACTCAGTGCTTTCTTGCGGGCTAAGAAGAGTGCTAATGGCAAAACCGCGAGTACTACCCATCCTAGACCGAGATGAAAGTAAGTTACTGCACAGATGGTGATGGCAACTACGAGCAGCATGAGAGGAAAGCGAAACTCATCGCGCAGCATCTTAAAACCAGTAGAAGCAATCAGTCCTACGCCTACTGCAGATATTCCTCGCAAAAGCCCTTTTACGGCATCTAAATAACTGTAATGTTGATAGAGCATTGCTAGTAACAACACAATGGCAATGGGTCCGAGTGTAAGGCCAAGAACTGATGCGGCCGCTCCTCTCGCCCCCGCAAATCGGGAGCCAACACAAACTGCTAGGTTAACAATATTGGGGCCTGGAACAATTTGGCAAATACCGAGGATGGCACTAAATTCCTCGGACGTCAGAATTTTGTCGCGCTCTACTAAAGTTCGTCTTGCCCAAGGAAGAACGCCACCAAATCCAGAGATACCAATTTTGCTAAAACTAATAAATAGCTGTGAAGGCGTTAGGCTATTCATAAGATTCGTTTTGGTAAATAAATTATTGAGGCTTAAAAGGATGCGGCACGGGTTTATTTTCTAGCCAAGCCTCTAGTGATTCGGTGATGCCTTTAGAGAAGGTTGCGAATATAGGTTCAGCGATAAATCCAAGGTGTGGCGTTACTAGTAAGTTTGGAGTGTTACGAAGAATATCTTTTTCTGGAAGAGGCTCTACATCAAATACGTCTACCGCTGCTTGACCTGGTCTACCTGCAGCCAAGGCCTTTTGGAGATCTGGCATATTAATCAATGCAGCGCGTGAAGTATTAATCAAAATAGAGTCTGGACGCATCAACCCTAATTGATCAGCACTAATCAAACCTTTAGTACCGGGGCCGGCTACCAAGTGCATGGATACCACTTTGGAGGTTTTGAGAAGTTCTTCAAGGCTAACTGCTTTGGCATTTTCAGCGGCAGCGCGTTCAGGCGTCATGCGAGGACTCCAGGCTACAACTTCCATACCAAAGGCTGCGCCTACACGTGCCACACGACTACCAATGGCACCTAGACCCATAATTCCCAAGCGTTCGCCAGAGAGCATCGGCAGTAGAGACATGGCATCACGCCAGCCACCAGAAGCAATCAGTTTATTTTCTTCAATCAGGCGCTTAGAGGCGCCCAAAATTAAAGCCCAAGTTAGCTCTGCAGTAGTTTCCTTGGAGGGTCCACCAGGAGTGCAGGCCATAGGTATATTTCTAGAAACTAGGGCCGATGCTTCAAGGGTGCCATTGCGCTCACCAGTAAACATTAAAAACTTGAGCTTTGGTAAGCGCGCAATCATCGCTTCATTAAAAGGGGAGCGGTCTCTGACGATCGCAATTGCATCGGCGTCTTTTACGGCTTCATATAAAGCCTCATCTCGCAGAGGCTCATGATGAATAGTGAGCTTAGCTTGTTTTTCTAATTTTTCCCAATTAGAAAAACGGCGTAGCGCACGCTCATAGTCCCCGAGAACAACGATATTAGGCAATGAAGTCATGGATGAAAAGCTTTCAGGTAAAAATTAGTCTGGGGTGCAAAGGCTTAGGATTTGCTTAAGGTCTGGAGCTTGTCCTAACTTCCAAAGTGCAGAAATCAGTTGACGAGTTTTCTCTTTGCCAATAATAGGTTCAGCCAAACTGGTGAACTTTTGTTCCAAGTTCGCATCGCTCATTGGGTTCTCTACAGAGCCTATTGCATTCTTCACGAAGATATGGACTTCTTTGCCATTCTTGAGGAAGGCTTTTACGTCAACTGATGCTTCGCTAATGGAGGTGTCGGTCGTGGCATTCACCTTGGCACGCAAGGCAACAACGTCAGGACGGTTCACGATCTCATCAGCATATTCACCTTCGCCGGCTTGGCCAAACTTCAAACCAACTGCACAGCCGTGATACACGCTGAACTTACCTTCCAAACCATCCTTAGGTGTTTTCTTGCCCGTGAGTTCGAGTACAAGTGGGTGAACGCGCAGCTCAATACGCTCTACGTCTTCTGCATTAACGCCTTGGGCACGTAATTGTGCGCAAGCATCAATAGCGGGATGAATCACAATGCCACAAGCAAATGGTTTGTATGTATTCAAGGAGATCTCAAAAGATTTTCCTAGGGCGCGATCAATTTCTGACCAGTCACATTTAGTGGATACGGTTTGCATATAGCCGCGACCGGCTTCAAGTGCTTTAGGGCTTGCAGTAAAGCCATGCTTTGCCAGTAGGGCGGACAGTTGGCCAGCACGTGCAGCACCACCCGGATGAAATGGTTTGGTCATCGTGCCAAATTGCTCGCGCATACCAACTGGTTGTGAGGCTGCAATACCTAGAGCCATTATTGTTTTTTGTAGATCAAGCCCCATCAAGCGAGAGCATGCAGCAGCAGATCCCAGCATACCGGTAGAACCAGTGATATGCCAACCGCGATGGTAGTGGTCTGGGTACATTGCATTGCCAACTCGGCAAGCAACATCAATGCCTAGGACGAGAGAATCAATCATTTGACGACCATTTGCATTGATGTGCTCTCCTAGTGCTAGGATCGCCGATGCTACGGGGCCCGCAGGATGAATCACGGTCTTTAGGTGAGTGTCATCAAAGTCAAAAGTATGCGAGCTGATGCCGTTAATGAGTGCAGCCCCACCCATATCTACCTTATCTTTGCGGCCGAGAATACTGGCTTGTGGAGCTGGCTGAAATTCACGAATAGCAGCTAGTGAAGATTCCACGCTCTCATGATTGGCTGCACCGATGGCGCAACCAAGCCAGTTTAAAAATGTGCGATGCGCCTCGTGCTCTACTTCAGGCGTCCAACCTTGACTTGGGTGGGCGTTGACAAACTCTGCCAATATTTTAGTTACTGGCGGTGCGTTGAGATCAGCTGCTGCGGCAATAGCGTGAGACATATATAAGTTCCTATAAAAGAGTGGAGTATTTTTTAATTAATAAGTTCTGAAAGATTAGTCAATTTCAATATTGCGATCTTTGGCAACCTTAGCCCAGCGTGCAATATCTTCTTTGATGTAGTTAGCAAATTGAGGAGGCGTCATGGGCATTAATGTCATTGCTTCACTAGTCATTTTTTCTGAGAAGTCTGGCAAAGCAAGAACTTTATTTAATTCTGCATTGAGCTTGGCAACAATGGCTGGCGGCAGATTAGCTGGTCCTACTAGGCCGTACCATTGTTGGCCATCAAAGCCGTTATAGCCCAACTCTTTAAAGGTCGGAATATTGGGTGCTGCTGAACTACGTTTAGCTCCAGTAACGGCAAGACCACGAACCCTGTTAGTGGTGATATACGGTAATGCAGCAAACAGAGTGGGGAACATTGCTTGAGTTTGACCTGCCAATAAATCGGTATAGGCAGGGCCTACGCCACGATAAGGCACATGCACCATAAATATTCCAGCAGCTAACTTTAGTTGCTCCATACCGAGATGGGTTAGCGTCCCTGGACCGGCAGACCCATAACTTAATTTAGCAGGATTCTTTTTTGCGTAATCGACAAACTCTTTAAAACTCTTGATGGGTAGATCAGGATTAATGATGAGCACATTTGGCGTTGCGCCAATCATGCCAATCGGCGTGAAGTCTTTGATGGCGTCGTAGGGCAATTTACGTACCGCAGGATTAGTGCCATGTGTTCCTACATAAGCAATCATGAGGGTATAACCATCCGCTGGTGCCTTGGCGGTTGCTTGCGATGCGATGGAGCCACCACCACCACCCATATTTTCAACAACAACCGTTTGACCAATTGAACGAGAAAGTTTTTCTGCAACAGCGCGCGCAATATTATCAAGACCACCACCAGCGGCAACTGGCGCAATGAGTTTGATGGGCTTCACTGGGTAGGCCGCCACTGCACTTTGCGCCTGCGCATTAAAGTGGGTGGCCATTCCTAGAAATGCACAGAGTAGGGATGATAAAAAAATCGGCTTTTGCCGATTGATCGCATTAGACATGTCTCGATTCCGAATTATTGTTTTATTAATTTTGTACTTCTTGTGCAACTTGGTAATTCTACTATTTATGACCTCAATCCTCTTCAGACTGAGCTGGCTTTAAGCTTTTTTCGAATAGAGCGGTCAACGGGGATGGAATCTAGATTGGGCTCTAGAGCCTCGCGCTCATCAAAGACAAAACAGCTGCCTTGGTAATGCGCAGAACCAACCTCTTCAAAGTATTTCAAAATTCCACCCTCTAATTGGTAGCTGTGCTCCATACCAATCTCTCGCATATATAAACCCGATTTTTCGCAACGAATTCCACCGGTGCAAAAGCTCACCAGTGTTTTATCTACCAAGGCATCTTTGTGTGCAGATATCGCCTCAGGAAACTCAGTGAACTTTTCTATATTGAAATGCAAAGCATTTTCAAAGGTCCCGTAGTCGACTTCAAAGGCATTACGTGTGTCCACCATCACCACAGGGCGACCAAGATCATCAGTGCCTCGATCTAACCATTCTTGCAATTTTTTTGGACTAATAAAATTGGCGCGACCCTCCTCTGGACGAATCGCCGGGTGATTCATGCGGATGATTTCATTTTTTAGTTTGATCAACATTTTTTTGAAAGGCTGATCCTCAGACCAACTTTCCTTGGCTTGAAGTGGCTTGAAACGGGGGTCGGTACGTAGCCAGTCTAGGAATCCGCGTAGCTCATCTGCTTTGCCAGCAAGAAATAGATTGATGCCTTCGCCAGTCAACAAGATAGTGCCCTTCAGTTGGCGAGCATTGCATTCATCAAGCATTTTGGCGCGCAGCTCTGGCAGGCCATCTAGGCTTACAAATAAATAGGCGGCAATATTTAGAATCGACTTCATTTTTCTCTCACTGGGCTTGTGCAACATTATCGAGCAATTAGCCTGTGGGAGTGGTAATCTTGAGTTCTTATTTATAGGAGACAAATCCATGCAGGGTTTAGCAAAAATGGCTAAAAAAGCCTTTAAAAACAGCCTATTAGCCACTTTGATGGCCTTGGGAGTAAGTGGTTTTGCTTTGGCTCAAAATGCGGGTGTTGGCACATGGCCCACCCAAAAGCCGATTCGTTTAATTGCGGTCTTTCCGCCAGGTGGCTCTGTTGATCAGGTTGCCCGAGTATTGGCACCAGCCTTGCAGTCAGAGTTAAAGCAAAACGTGATTGTGGAGAACGTTGGCGGTGCCTCCGGTGTAATTGGTACCTCTGCGATGACACGCTCAGATCCCGATGGATATACCTTTGCGGTGGTGTTTGATACCCACGGCGTTAATCCCAGCCTCAAAGATAAGCTTCCCTACGACTCCATTAAAGATATTGCTCCTGTCATTCTGGTGGGCACATCACCGATGGTCTTGGTAGCCAGCAAAAAGTCCGGCATCACCAGCTTTAAGCAGTTAGTGGATCTTTCTAAAACCGGCAAGCAATTTAGTTATGGCTCTATCGGCATTGGCAGTCTAGGGCACTTAGCGATGGCTCGCCTTGCAAAACAAGCCGGCTTTGATTGGAATCATATTCCATATCGTGGCGGCGGTCCTTTGATGCAGGATGCATTGGGTGGTCAGGTTGAGTTAGCAGTAGGTTCTGAGTTTTTGGTGAAGCCCCATATTGATAGCGGTGGCGTCATTCCATTGGTAATTACTACAGCCAAGAGATCACCATCCCTGCCGAATGTGCCCACGATTTCTGAAAGTGGTTTCCCTGGATTTAGTGCTCCAGCATGGTGGGCAGTATTGGCTCCAGGCAAAACTCCCCCAGCAGTTTTGGATGCGATGAATAAAGCCTTGAATAAGGCACTGAAAACTCCAGCAGTTGCTGCAAAGTTCAAGGCTCAAGGAATTCAAATTGTTGGCGGTACTCCTGAGGCTGCTCAAGAGTTTATTGGCAAACAGATTGGTATCTGGGGCAAGTTTGTTATTGAAAATAACATTAAAGAAGCTGCTCAGTAAGAAGTAATTAAGAGAGATATTTATGTCCGAACGTTTAATTCCGTATCAACCAATGGATTTGGCAGAGCCAGCTGAGCTAGTCGCAGCTATTCGCAAGAGACGTGGGGGCCAATTTATTAATTTGGACCGCATGCTCTTGCATAGCGTTCCTATCGCAGAGGGTTGGAATCATTTCATTGGTGAGATTCGTAACAACCTCTCTTTGGATTCTAAGTTGCGTGAACTGGCAATGTGTGGGGTGGCTGTCCTCAATGGTGCTGAGTATGAATTCTTTCACCATGCACCTCCGTTTAAGAAAGCGGGTGGTACGGAAGAGCAGGTTCAGGGCTTAAGGTTAATTGGGCAACCGAATTTCCCGAAAGACTTGTACACCCCAGTAGAAAACGATGCTGCTGAGCTCACTTTTCAGATGACACGCAATATCAAAGTGGATCCTGATTTGATGAAACGTTTGCAAAAGGCATTGGGAAGCACTGATTCAGTTGAGTTGGTGACGGTGATCGCTGCCTACAACATGGTGTCTCGTTTCTTGATTGCGCTTGACGTAAACCCTGAAGATCACCCTCCAGCCTAAAAGACGCAGCATCTATACACATGATTCGTAATATTCAAACCATCATTCCCGGCATTGCGACTTCTGATGGTGCGGGTGTGAAATTACGTCGTAGTCTTGGTGGTCAGAATCAAGTCAGGCTAGATCCATTTTTGATGCTTGATGAATTTTCATCAAATGATCCAAATGATTATGTAGCGGGTTTTCCTGCGCATCCTCATCGAGGTTTTGAGACGGTGACATACATGCTTGAAGGCCACATGTTGCATGAAGATCATTTAGGCAATCAAGGACATCTGAAAACAGGTGGTGTGCAGTGGATGACGGCGGGGCGCGGGATTATTCACTCTGAGATGCCTCAGCAGGTCAGTGGTGCTATGCGTGGTTTTCAGTTGTGGATTAACTTGCCCGCTAAAGAAAAAATGAAGCCGGCTGGATATAAGGATATTCAGATTGAGGATATTCCAAAGATTGCTTTGGCAAACGGTGGCTCAGTAAAGGTCATCGCAGGCACGTACGACTATGACGGCAAAGAAGTTCAAGGCCCCATTCAAGGAATTACCACTGCGCCTATATTTTTAGATGTGCATCTACCACCAAATAGTGAGTTCGAGCACCGTATTCCAAAAGAGCTTAATGCTTTCGTATATGTTTATGAGGGTGCTCTTGAGGTAGGCGGACCCATGCGCGACGTGCCAAGGCAGGCTGCCATTGTGCTCGGAGATGGTGATCGTTTAAAAGCTAAATCAGGAGCTGCAGGTGCGCAATTTATTGTTCTTGCAGCGTTGCCTTTACATGAACCCATCGTTCAATATGGCCCCTTTGTGATGAATACCCGCGCGGAGATTGAGCAAGCAATTGATGATTATCAAAACAATCGGTTTGTGGTTTCCTAGGTGACTCAATCAATAACCCTTCAATGGGAAGATGGTGGGCAAACCTATGGCGCTAAATGGCATTCTGAAAATGGTATTGCACCCCATAAAAAGATTCAGATCGCCGATGACACGCTGACTGCAGATGTCGCATATCGCATGGCTTGTGAAGGTACGGCGATGCTTTACAAAGGCGACTTTCAAAACGCGCGACAACTATTGCAGGCTTTGGTGCGAAGGGTAGACAAGCCCTCCAAAAAATCCAAGCGGGTTGAGCGAGTTGAAAAAGACAAAATCAAAAGCCCAATAGATAGCTTTAATCTCCACCGCCTTGCCCAATCACAACGAGCGCGTATTCTGGGAATGGTTTTAATACAGGTAAATACCGATCACAGTATTTCCTTAAGACGCGCACCAGATGTTACGCAGGCTTGTCTTGAGGCATACGGCCCACAAGAGGACGCTTACATTATTTCTTTGCGTGAACTACTCGGCGTTATTAGCGCCCATGAGTGGCGTAAAACAGGTGTTCAAGTGCTCACTAGAGATGATGAAGAGGTTCGCATTCATCCACACTATGGTGTCTTCTCTCCAGTACGTAGCGAATATATAAATTTGGTCCTGAAAGCCCCGTTTCCAGACGCAATTAAACAAAGCTCTACAGCCTTTGATATTGGTACCGGGACTGGAGTCTTGGCAGTTGTTTTGGCTCTACGAGGTATTCAGAAAATTGTCGCTACCGATCTAAATGATCGAGCTATAGCTTGCGCGAATGAAAACATTGACCACTTAGGCCTGCACTCTCAGATTGAAATTCATAAAGCCAATCTGTTCCCTGAGGCAAAGGCTGCGCTGATTGTTTGCAATCCGCCTTGGTTGCCTGCTAGACCAAGCTCCTTGCTAGAGCATGCGGTGTATGACCCCGATAGTCTGATGCTTAAGGGTTTCTTGAATGGATTAAAAGGCCACCTACTGCCAAATGGTGAGGGTTGGTTAATTTTGTCTGACCTAGCTGAGTATTTGGGTTTGAGATCAAGACAAGAGCTTCTCAATTGGATTGAGCAGGCTGGACTCAAAGTGTTGGGGAGGGCTGATACCAAACCAACGCATCGCAAAGTATTTGATCAAGAAGATGCATTGCATGCGGCACGATCTAAAGAGGTCACGTCGCTTTGGCGTTTAGGTATTCAATAAAAAGCAAACCCCTCCAAAAATCAGAGGGGTTTGCTTTTAATGGTGGAGTCGGCGGGAATCGAACCCGCGTCCGCAAATCCTCCACAACAAGTTCTACATACTTAGTCATATCATTTGATTTAATCAGTTAAGCACGGACTGACACGTTCTTCGCTGACGATTCACTAAATTTTCGAATCATTCCTCGTGACATGAAATGATCTTATCTCTTGTAAATGACCCTGACCTAGCTTTCGCTAGCTGACCCAAGAGAGAATCAGTTCAGGGGCAACCGCAATTAAGCGGCTAGTGCGAAACGTTCGTCGTTTGCAGTTAAAACATTCCCATTGATTTACGAGATAACGGGTCCTCGGTATGCCCTTGATGCTTTGTAATCCACGTCGAAACCATGTCGACCCCAGAGTTCATGCATAGGAAACTCTATTTTAAGGCCGCCGACCTTAAATTGCTGAATATCTTTTGGGTTATTCCCTGTTGGGAAAGATGATTTGCATTAAGTCGAGCGGGTTATTGATCACGAAATCAGCCCCCCAGGCCTCTGGAGGCTCTTTGCAGCCACAGTAACCATATGCAGCAGCCACAGTCTTCATGCCAGCCGCCTTACCTGCGAGAATATCTCTAATATCGTCTCCCACATAGATTGATTTTGTGGGGTCGATATTCGCTACTCTAGCGGCATGCAAGATAGGCTCTGGGTGTGGCTTTGAGTATGGCGTTGTGTCACCCGAAACGGTTGCAACAGATCGATGACTCAAACTCATCAACTCAACCAGGGGATTGGTAAAGCGATGGCTTTTGTTGGTCACAATGCCCCAAGGGAGATTGGCTTGATCCATTGCATCGAGTAAATGATGCATATCATCAAATAATTTACTTTCTACTAGCAATGCTTTTTCATAGTTGCTGAAAAACTCATCGCGCAAAGGTATGAAGTCGGCATGATCAGGGCTAATGCCAAAGGCCCCTTCGAGCAATCCTCGGGCTCCAGCTGATGCATAGGGGCGCAGGAATTCATAAGGTTTGGGCGCAAGATTGCGCGCAATCAGCAATTTATTGGTTGCCGCCACCAAATCTGGTGCGGTATCGGCTAATGTGCCATCTAAATCAAAAAAGATCCCTGCATATGGGCTTGAAAGATTGCTCACGAGTAAGTTACTTTCGAACGGCAATCATGTAATTAACATCTACATCATCGCTTAGGCTGTATACCTGTGTGAGTGGGTTGTAGTTCAGACCTTTCATACCAAGCATTTCTAAACCTGCGTGGCGGGTAAAGGCTACTAACTCAGAAGGTTTGATGAACTTCGCGTATTCGTGAGTGCCTTTGGGAAGCAGTTTCAGGATGTACTCTGCTCCAATAATGGCAAATAAGTAAGACTTAGGGCTGCGATTGAGAGTGCTAAAAAATAAAGTTCCGCCTGGTTTGCAGAGTTTGGCGCACGCACGCACTACTGATGCGGGATCGGGAACGTGTTCAAGCATTTCCATGCAGGTTACAACGTCATATTGTTCGGGCTGCTCCTCAGCCAGTGCTTCTGCTGAGATGGAGCGATAGGTGAGGTTTGCGCCGACCTCTAATGCATGCAATTCAGCGACTTTAAGTGCTTTATCAGACAAATCGATGCCGGTAGTATCTGCGCCTGATTGAGAAATGGATTCGGCCAAGATGCCGCCGCCGCAGCCAATATCTACTACTTTCTTGCCTTCTAAATTAACAAAGGTTTTGATCCAGCCAAGACGTAGTGGATTGATGGCATGCAAAGGCTTAAATTCGCTATTGGGATCCCACCAACGATGGGCTAGGGCGCTAAATTTGGCGATTTCTGACTGGTCGACGTTCATATGAATTGGCTAATTGTGAAGCTATAGAAGAAGGTTATGAATATAGCGGAAATAAAAAAGCCCGCTAAAAGCGGGCTTTTTTACAAGTAAAGTGAATTACTTAGCTGCTGTACCAACAACTTCGATGTCAGTACGGCGGTTCTTAGCGCGGCCTTCAGCAGTTGCATTTGATGCAACTGGATTGCTCTTGCCTTTAGATTCTGTGTAGATACGGCTACCGTCAACACCCTTGCTTACCAAGTATGCTTTTACAGATTGCGCACGACGCTGACCGAGGGCCATGTTGTATGCATCTGTACCAACGCTGTCAGTGTTACCAACAGCGATGATTACTTCTAACTTGATCTTGCTTAAGTCAGCAGCGATCTTGTCCAAAGTAGCTTTACCTTCTGGTTTCAAGTCAGACTTGTTGAAGTCATAAAGTGTGTCAGCTTGCAAAGTGATTTTGCTTTGGCTAACGCCAGCAGCAGCAGGAGCAGCAGCAGTCAACGCACCGTCACAACCTTGAGCTGCAGTTGCAGGTGTCCAGTTGTTATCGCGCCAGCACAATGTGCCATCGCCGTTTTTCCAGTTTAGGGCGCCATCGCCGTTTTGCCAGTTATCAGAAGCCATTGCTGCAGAAGCAGAAACAGTAATAACAGAAGCGAGCAACACTCTTAGGGTTTTGTTCATTTTTAGTCCTCAAAAATCTCTTTTTTAATTAAAGTCAAACTTAAATGTAATTCGCCCTACCTTAATGCAAAAACTGCAAAGCGACACATCTCAATTTCGTACAAACTGACAGAATCTTAGCATAGGGCCTACCTGTCATCAAAATGATATTATTTCTAGATGGAACAAGCCGCTAAAGAAACACTACCAATATCCCTCGAAGACGAAATGCGGCGGTCCTATTTGGACTACGCAATGAGCGTCATCGTCGGCAGAGCCCTGCCAGACGTGCGTGATGGCCTCAAACCGGTTCACCGCCGGGTCTTATTTGCAATGTATGAATTAAACAACGATTGGAACCGAGCTTACAAAAAATCTGCCCGTATAGTTGGCGATGTAATCGGTAAATACCACCCGCACGGTGATTCTGCGGTGTATGACACGATCGTTCGGATGGCCCAGGACTTCTCTCTGCGCTATATGTTGGTTGATGGACAGGGTAACTTTGGCTCTGTGGACGGCGATAACGCTGCTGCGATGCGGTATACCGAGATCCGTCTCCGCAAGATTGCCCACGAGCTTTTGGCTGATTTGGACAAGGAAACGGTCGATTTCGGGCCAAATTACGACGGTAGCGAGAAAGAACCCCTGATTCTGCCTGCCAAAGTGCCTAATTTGCTCATAAACGGCAGTTCTGGCATTGCTGTAGGTATGGCAACCAATATCCCTCCCCATAACCTGGATGAGGTGATTACTGCCTGTTTACACGTGCTTCACAACCCAGAATGCACGATTGATGAGCTGATTGAGATCATTCCAGCCCCTGATTTCCCAACCGCCGGCATTATTTATGGCGTTCAAGGTGTCCGTGAGGGCTATCGCACTGGTCGTGGCCGTGTTGTCATGCGCGCTAAGACCCACTTTGAAGATTTAGACAAGGGCGCCCGTCAAGCGATCATCGTTGATGAGTTGCCTTATCAAGTTAATAAAAAGAATTTGCTCGAGCGCATCGCTGAGTTGGTAAATGAGAAAAAAGTAGAGGGCATTTCTGATTTGCGTGATGAGTCAGATAAATCCGGTATGCGTGTTGTGATTGAACTCAAGCGCGGTGAAGTGCCTGAAGTTGTTCTCAATAATTTGTATAAGAGTACTCAACTGCAAGATAACTTCGGCATGAACATGGTGGCATTGGTGGATAACCAACCACGCTTGTTGAACCTGAAGCAAATGCTTGAGTACTTCTTGCAACATCGTCGCGAAGTAGTGACACGTCGTACGATTTTTGAATTACGCAAAGCACGTGATCGTGGTCACGTTTTAGAAGGTTTAGCTGTTGCATTAGCTAACATCGATGAGTTCATTGCATTGATTAAAGCTGCTGCAAATCCAGTGATAGCTAAACAAGAATTGATGGGCAAGCCTTGGGATTCTTCAATGGTGCGCGAGATGTTGGCGCGCGCCGAGACCGATACCCCAGGAGGTCGCAACGCTTATCGCCCAGAAGGTTTGTTGCCTGAGTACGGCATGCAAACTACCGGCCTGTACCGCCTCTCTGATAGTCAAGCGCAAGAAATTTTGCAGATGCGTTTACAACGCTTGACTGGTCTTGAGCAAGATAAGATCGTCAATGAGTACAAAGAAGTAATGTCAGAAATTTCTGATTTACTGGATTTGTTGGCGAAGCCAGAACGTGTGACTCAAGTGATTGAAACTGAGTTGAAGGAAGTTCAAGCTGAGTTTGGTATTGCTGGTGGCGATACTGGTCGTCGTTCATTTATTGAGATGAATGCCACCGAACTCTTCACTGAAGATTTGATTACACCGCAAGATATGGTAGTCACACTTTCTAATACTGGTTACATGAAGAGTCAGCCGCTAAGCGAATACCGCGCACAAAAACGCGGTGGTCGTGGCAAGCAAGCGGCGGCTACCAAGAATGAAGATTGGATTGATACTTTATTCGTAGCGAATACGCATGACATCATCTTGTGCTTCTCTGATCGCGGTCGTATGTATTGGCTCAAGGTATGGGAAGTACCACAAGGAAGTCGTACTTCTCGTGGCAAGCCAATCGTCAATATGTTCCCGTTGATTGAAGGCGAGAAGATCACTGTGATTCTGCCGATTAAAGGCTATCAAGACGATCATTACGTCTTTATGGCGACTAGCTTGGGTACCGTGAAGAAGACACGTTTGTCTGACTTCTCTAACCCACGTAAGGCTGGCATTATTGCAGTTGATTTGAACGAAAGCGACTTCTTAGTCGGCGCAGCAATTACTGATGGTAAGCACGATGTGATGTTGTTCTCTGATGCTGGTAAAGCAGTGCGCTTTGATGAGAATGATGTTCGCCCAATGGGTCGTACTGCTCGTGGTGTACGTGGTATGAACTTAGGCGAAGGTCATCAAGTGATCGCTATGTTGGTTGCGCCAGCCGAAGCCGCCGAAGGAGCAGAAGCCGCTGTGATTGATGCTAATGGATTAAGTATTCCAAATAGCGTGTTAACTGCAACAGAAAATGGTTTCGGTAAACGTACGCCAATCGCTGAGTACACCCGTCATGGCCGTGGCACAAAAGGCATGATTGCCATTCAGACGACTGAGCGTAACGGCAAAGTAGTCGCTGCCGCATTAGTGTCGCCTGAAGATCAAATCATGTTGATTACTACTGGCGGCATTTTAGTTCGCACGCGTGTGTCTGAAATTCGTGAGATGGGTCGTGCTACTCAAGGCGTTACTCTGATTAACGTAGACGAAGGTACGCGTTTGTCTGGCTTACAGCGTATTGCTGAGAGCGACTCTGATGACGAAGGTGATGTTGATGATGCAGAAGAAGGCGATGTAACTGCTGATCCAGCAACGGACTCTAATTCTGATACGGCAGGTGACGCGTAAAGCGTCACCACACTAATAACTAACATCATGACTTTTGACCGCCGCATTTTTAATTTCGCTGCGGGGCCTGCTACTTTGCCTGAAGAGGTATTGAAGCAGGCTGCCGATGAAATGCTCAATTGGCGTGGACTCGGTACGAGTGTGATGGAAATAAGTCATCGCAGCAAAGAGTTCATGGAAGTTTATGAGGAGGTAGTGCAGGATTTGCGCACCCTCATGAGCATTCCTGATCGCTACGAAATTTTGCTCTTGCAAGGCGGCGGCCTTGGACAAAATGCAGCCATCCCGATGAACCTCATGCCTTTGGCCAAAAATGGACCTAAGGCAGATTACATTGTTACTGGCGTATGGTCAGAAAAATCCTATAAAGAAGCACAGAAGTACGGTGCTGTAAATCTAGCTGCATCATCAGCTGCAGAAAAATTCAACACCATTCCAGCAAGATCGACTTGGAAACTATCTGATGATGCTGCTTATGTTCTCTACTGTGCCAATGAGACGATTGGTGGCGTGGAATTTCCGGATGTTCCTGATGTTGGTGCCACCCCACTAGTTGCAGATATTTCTAGCAACATCCTTTCTAAGGAAATGGATGTAAATAAGTGTGCTGTTTGGTTTGGTGGTGCACAAAAGAACATTGGCCCATCAGGCGTGACGATTGTTATTGTGCGCAAGGATTTAATTGGCCACAGCATGGGCATTACCCCGACGATTTGGGACTGGGCTGTGCAGACGAATACGCAGTCCATGATTAATACGCCCCCGACATTCTCGATCTATATGGCTGGCCTAGGCTTTAAATGGTTGCTCAAGCAGGGTGGTGTCAAGGCGATTGAAAAGCGCAACCAGGAAAAAGCAGATTTGCTCTACAACTTCTTAGATCAAAGTAGTTTGTATGAGAATCGCGTTACTAAAGAATATCGCTCACGCATGAACGTGACCTTCTTCTTAAAGGATGAGAACCTGAATGCTGAGTTTTTAGCCCAATCGAATGCGGCCGGTCTGGTTGCATTGCGTGGTCATAAGGCCGCAGGTGGCATGCGTGCCAGTATCTATAACGCAATGCCTATTGAAGGTGTAAAAGCCTTAGTTGAATTTATGCGCGACTTTGAAAGGCGGGCTTAATGAGTACTGAAGAGCAGCGCTTAGCGCCCTTGCGGGAAACAATTGACGCATTAGACGCGCAAATTTTAAATTTACTAACCCAGCGTGCAAAAGCAGCGCAGGAAGTAGGTCATGTGAAGGGCGGTTTTGCCTCACCAGTCTTTCGTCCTGAGCGCGAGCGTCAAGTAGTTGCACGTCTCCAAGAAATCAATGCTGGCCCATTACTTCCTGATGGTATTGCTGCAATCTGGCGTGAAGTGATGTCAGCATGCAGAGCCCTCGAAGCTCGTCAAACCATTGCTTACCTTGGCCCAGTAGGAACATATTCTGAGCAAGCAGCACAAACCTATTTTGGTCATTCGATTGCAGTTTTACCATGCGCGAGTTTGGATGAAGTCTTTAAAGCGGTAGAAAAGGGTGCAGCGCAATTTGGGGTTGTACCGGTTGAAAACTCTAGTGAAGGCGCTATCTCGCGCACATTGGATTTATTACTCGACTCTTCTATGCGCATTAGCGGCGAAGTAGTTCTGCCAATTCGTCATCACTTATTAACCAAGAGCGGCAGTCTAGATGGTGTTACAACCGTTTGCGCTCATGCCCAAGCGCTAGCGCAGTGCCAACAATGGTTGAGCGTACATGCGCCGCAATTAAAGCGTCAGGCGGTCAGTAGCAATGCAGAGGCTGCTCGTATGGCGGCAAATGATCCAAGCTTGGCAGCAATTGCTGGCGATCCTGCGCAAGAAGCATATGGTCTGCAGGCAGTAGCTGCGCAGATACAAGATGATCCGCATAACCGCACACGCTTTGTCGTAGTCGGTAACTATGCATGCCAGCCAACTGGAAAAGATCAAACCTCCTTGGTGCTCTCTGTTGATAACCAACCTGGTGCCGTCCATCGCCTGCTAGCACCCCTGGCTAAGCATGGGGTATCGATGAATCGTTTTGAGTCTCGTCCAGCACGCAAGGGGACTTGGGAATACCACTTCTATATTGATATTGCCGGACATGCAGATGACGACAAGGTAGTGAAGGCGCTTGATGAGCTTAAGGGAGTCGCAGCTTTCTATAAGAATTTAGGCTCATATCCACATTCAGCTTAAGCAGTAAATTTCAAGATAAATTAACCGAACAATAGTAAGACTCAGAATGACTTCTAAGATTGGTCTAAAACATATTCATGCGATTGCCCCCTATGTTGGTGGCCGTCCTATTAGTGAAGTCGCGCGGGAGTATGGTTTAGATGAAAACAAGATCGTGAAGCTAGCTTCCAATGAAAATCCATTGGGCATGCCTAAGTCCGCACAGGATGCAATGCTCAAGGCTGCAAGTGATTTAGGACGTTATCCAGATTCAAATGGTTTTGAGTTAAAGAATGTCTTGGCTAGCCGTTTAGGTGTGCCAACAGACTGGATTACCTTGGGTAACGGCAGTAACGATATTTTAGAATTAGCGGCTCGTGCAGTGGCGCAAGCCGGCGATGAAGTAATCTTTTCTAAACATGCATTTGCTGTTTATCCCTTAGCTACCCAAGCTATTGGTGCTAAAGCAATTGAAGTGGCAGCTACCGATATTTACGGCCACGATTTGGCTGCCATGTTGGAGGCGATTAAAGCCTCTGGTGATAAAGCGAAGTTAGTTTTTGTGGCTAATCCAAACAATCCTACTGGTAGTTATTTAACGTCCAAAGAGATTGAAGATTTCTTAGTGGCGGTTCCATCGAGTGTGGTTGTTGTGCTTGATGAGGCTTACAACGAATACCTTGCGCCGGAGCAACGCTACGATGCAATTGCTTGGGTAAGGCGTTTCCCAAATATGATCTTGTCGCGTAGCTTCTCGAAGGCTTATGGCTTGGCAGGTTTGCGCATTGGTTACGGTATTGCGCAGCCGCATCTAACCGATCTGCTGAATCGAATTCGTCAACCATTTAACGTAAACAGCCTGGCACAAGCTGCTGCCATTGCTGCTTTTCAAGATAAAGAATTTTTACAGCAAGGCTTTGAGCTCAATCGTGCAGGTTATGCCCAACTCACCAAAGCCTTTGACGAATTGGGGTTGCGCTACCTGCCATCCGCAGGCAACTTTGTTCTCGTTAAAGTGGGTGAGGATGATCAGGCGGGTGTATGCATGAATTTGGCCTTACTGAAGCGCGGCATTATTGTTCGGCCAGTGGGTAACTATGGTTTGCCACAGTGGCTACGTATTTCGATTGGCTTGCCAGAAGAGAATGCAGCATTCATTGAAGCTTTAAAAGCGATCTTGGCATAGTAGTCAGAGTTCAGAAAAATTCAATACTAATGACTATCATTAATCCTGCAAGCAATTACGGCACCGTCACTATTGTTGGTGTTGGTTTGATTGGTGCATCTTTAGGGTTGGCGCTTAAGCAAGCTGGCGTAGTTACCAAAGTGTTGGGCGTGGGTCGAAGCAAGGAAAATTTGGATCAAGCACAAAAGATGGGTGCGATTGATGAAGTGGTAGATTTGCTTGAGGCTGCTAAGCAGTCTGATGTGATTGTGCTTTGTGTGCCCGTTGCGCAAATGCGCGCTGCCTTTGAGGTAATTGAACCACATCTTGAGCCCAGAACAATGATGACCGATGCTGGTAGCACTAAAGGCGATGTCATCTTGGCCGCAAAGGAAGTATTGGGTAAAAAGGCATGTCAGTTTGTGCCAGCACATCCTATAGCTGGCGGAGCACAACATGGAGCTAGTGCAGCCAAAGCCGATTTATTCAAAGGCAAGCAAACCATCATTTGTCCTCTGCAAGAAAATTCTCCTGAAGATACGGCTTTAATAACGGGATTTTGGGAAAGCGTTGGCTCTGAGGTAAAAAAGATAGGTGTCGTACAGCATGATGCTATTTATGCAGCCGTTTCACATTTGCCACACATCTTGTCTTATGCCTTGATGGCCAGCGTAGTGAACTCTGAGGATGCTGATCAAAAGCTGAGTCATGTAGGCGCAGGTTTTAAGGATTTCACACGCATTGCTGCTTCAAGCCCAGAAATGTGGCGTGACATCTGCTTAGGTAATCGCACGGCAATTCTGAAAGAGTTGGATCAATATTTGTTGATCGTCAATCACATGCGCAAACTCATTTCTGAAAATGATGGCGCTGGCTTGGAGAAGCTATTTAATAAGGCTAGCAAGGCGCGTCAAGATTTGGATGTGCTTTGATGAGTGGTTTGCCAGACATTACCATTGGGGCATTTAAACAAGCGCAAGGCGCTATTGTTTTGCCAGGGTCTAAAAGTATTTCTAACCGGGCACTGCTGCTTGCAGCCCTCTCGTCAGGCACAACAACCCTGAAGAATTTATTAGATGCCGACGATACCCAAGTGATGCGTAATGCTTTGCGTCAATTGGGTTTATCGGTTACCGATCAAGCAAATAATGTTTGCGTGGTTGAAGGGTGTAGTGGTCAATTTCCGGTGCGTGAAGCAGATCTCTTTATGGGAAATGCAGGTACTGCGATTCGTCCGCTGACTGCAGCATTGGCAATGCAAGGTGGAAATTACCGTTTATCTGGGGTTGCTCGCATGCATGAGAGGCCGATTCGAGATTTAGTAGATGGCTTACGCCAAGTGGGCGCCAAGATTGATTACGAATTACAAGAGGGCTATCCTCCAATCAAAATTTCAGCAGCAGATATTCAGATTAAAGATGTCGTTAAAGTGCGCGGTGATGTATCTAGCCAATTCTTAACGGCATTACTAATGGCTTTACCGTTAGTTGCAATCGAACCTGTGCGCATTGAGGTGATTGGCGAGCTTATCTCACGCCCTTACATCGACATTACTTTAAAGCTCATGGCGCGCTTTGGTGTGAATGTTGCTTGTCCTGACAAGCAGTCATTCATCATTCCTGCAAAGACATCTGACGCTGTTTATATGAGTCCTGGCCAATTGTCTGTAGAGGGTGATGCCTCTTCGGCTTCTTACTTCCTGGCTCTAGGCGCTATTGGTGGCGGTCCCGTGAAAGTTTTAGGTGTTGGCAAAGACAGTATTCAGGGTGATGTTGCATTTGCTGATGCGCTTGCACTCATGGGCGCCAAGATTACTGCTGGTGAAGATTGGATTGAAGTTGCTGGAGTCAAGAATGCCAACGGCAAACTTCATGGCATCACGATTGATTGCACAGAAATTCCGGATGCTGCAATGACGCTTGCCGTCGTTGCCTTATTTGCAGAGGGCCCGACCCGCTTAAATAATATCGCTAGCTGGCGCGTTAAAGAAACCGATCGAATTGCGGCGATGGCGAAAGAATTAAAGAAAATTGGCGCCGTTGTTGAAGAGGGTGCTGACTATATTGTTGTTCAGGCCCCTACATCAGAAAACGATTGGAAGTCACCAAGCGAAGGCATTGATACCTACGATGACCATCGCATGGCGATGTGTTTCTCACTCGCCGCATTTGGTCCAAATGCACTCAAGATCAATGATCCTCATTGCGTAGCGAAAACTTTTCCAACTTATTTCGCTGAGTTTGCGAAAGTAGTGAGTTAACCCACATTTATTTTTGATGAGTCTCCCACCAGTCATCGCTATTGATGGGCCTACCGCCTCTGGCAAAGGGACGGTTGCTTCATTAGTCGCAGAAAAGGTCGGATTTCATTATTTGGATAGTGGCGCCCTCTATCGTTTAGTCGCTTTAGCCAGCGAAAAACACGGAATTGATGTCAAAAATGGGCCAGAACTAGGTCTTTTAGTTCCTAAGTTACTGATTTCATTTAAAAATGGGCAAATTTTCCTTAATAATGAAGATGTGACTGACAGTATTCGGACTGAAAGTATTGGTTTAAGGGCTTCAACTTTGGCGGTTCACCAAGAGGTCAGAGCTGCTTTAGTGGGTCTACAGCACAGTTTTCGACAACTTCCAGGCTTGGTGGCTGATGGCAGGGATATGGCTAGCGTCATATTCCCGGATGCAGTTTTGAAGGTTTTTTTGACTGCAACGGCCGCCGCCAGAGCCGAACGTCGCTATAAGCAATTGATAGCTAAGGGAATTTCTGCTAAACTTGATGACTTGCTGCAAGATTTGCAAGAGCGCGACGCCAGAGACAGTAGTCGAGGTGCCGCCCCCTTGTTAGTTGCAGACGGTGCAAAAGTGCTTGAAACATCAGATTTGTCGATAGATCAAGCAGTTAAGACGGTTTTGAATTGGTATCAATCCGCAATTGCCTAGTTTTGTAAGTAGTTAAGTAGTTGGCTGTATGCAGTAGTTTTGGTGTCTTAAGAAACTCCACAACGCGACCTTTTCATTAGCGTGTTTCTTTAAGGCTTTTTTAACCTAACCCGTCAGGCCTTCTGGCGGCACAAAGTGAATACACATGTCTGAATCATTTGCAGAATTATTTGAAGAATCATTAACCCGATCGAATATGAAGACCGGCCAAGTTATTTCGGCTGAAGTTCTTCGCATCGACCATAACTTCGTCGTTGTTAACGCTGGCTTAAAGTCTGAAGCGTTTATTCCTGTTGAAGAATTCCATAACGACGCTGGCGAGATTGAAGTTGCTCCTGGTGATTTCGTTTCTGTTGCTATTGACGCTCTTGAGAACGGCTATGGCGACACAATCCTATCCCGTGACAAAGCGAAACGCTTGGCTTCATGGATGAATTTGGAAAAAGCTCTCGAGCAAGCTGAGATTGTTACCGGTACTGTTACTGGTAAGGTTAAAGGCGGCTTGACTGTGATGGTTAACGGTATCCGCGCATTCTTGCCTGGATCACTTGTTGATACACGCCCAATCAAAGACACCAGCCCTTACGAAGGTAAGACGATGGAGTTCAAGGTTATCAAGCTTGACCGTAAGCGTAACAACGTAGTGTTGTCACGTCGTGCAGTGGTTGAAGCTAGCCAAGGTGAAGAGCGTGCTAAGTTGATGTCTAACCTTAAAGAAGGCGCTGTTGTTACTGGCCTCGTTAAGAACATCACTGATTACGGCGCATTCGTTGACCTCGGTGGTATTGATGGCCTCTTGCACATCACTGACTTGGCATGGCGTCGTGTGCGTCACCCAAGCGAGATGTTGACTGTTGGTCAAGAAGTTACCGCTAAGATTTTGAAGTTCGATCAAGAGAAGAACCGTGTTTCACTCGGCGTGAAGCAGCTTGGTGATGATCCATGGGTTGGTATCGCTCGTCGTTACCCACCGAACACCCGTTTATTCGGCAAAGTAACCAACTTGACTGACTACGGTGCATTCGTTGAAATTGAGTCTGGTATCGAAGGTTTGGTACACGTTTCTGAAATGGACTGGACCAATAAGAACGTTGCTCCAAGCAAAGCTACAGCATTGGGAACCGAAGTTGAAGTAATGGTTCTGGATATTGATGAAGACAAGCGTCGTATTAGCTTGGGCATCAAGCAGTGCAAAGCTAATCCA
Source organism: Polynucleobacter sp. UB-Tiil-W10 (assembly GCF_018881605.1). GTDB lineage: Bacteria > Pseudomonadota > Gammaproteobacteria > Burkholderiales > Burkholderiaceae > Polynucleobacter. The sequence goes on along the minus strand of NZ_JACVPZ010000001.1, from coordinate 359,511 downwards.
TGGGAAGAGTTCTCACGTGCACAGCAAAAAGGCGACAAGTTAACTGGCGCAATCAAGTCTATTACTGACTTTGGTGTGTTCATTGGCTTGCCTGGCGGTATCGACGGTTTAGTTCACCTCTCAGACCTCTCATGGAATGAGCCAGGAGAAGAGGCTGTTAAGAAATACAAAAAAGGTGATGAAGTTGAAGCCACTGTTTTGGCAATTGATGTTGAGAAAGAGCGTATCTCTCTTGGTATCAAACAATTGTCTGGTGACCCATTCAATAACTACACATCTGTCAGCGACAAGGGTAGCCTCGTTACTGGTACTGTGAAGGCTGTTGATGCTAAGGGTGCAACGATTCACTTGGCTGATGAAGTTGAGGCTTACTTGCGTGCTTCTGAGATCTCAACAGATCGCGTTGAAGATGCACGTAATGTATTGAAAGAAGGCGACAGCGTAACTGCCATGATCATTAATATTGATCGTAAGTCACGCGTTATCAATCTTTCAATCAAAGCAAAAGACAGCTCTGATCAACAAGATGCTATGAGCAAGCTCCAAGGTGATGCGCAGTCCGGCACAACCAATTTGGGCGCTTTGTTAAAAGCAAAATTGGATAATCAAGGCTAAATCAATATCGCCGCTTTCCATTGGGGAGGCGGCGATTTTTTATTGATAGATCATGACAGATCAAGAGCAACAAGCAATTACCCGCTCCGAACTAGTGGAGAGCCTTGCGGAACAGTTTCCGCAGCTTTTGCCTAGAGACGTGGAGTTGGCGGTAAAGACTTTGCTGGACACAATGACTCATGCTTTGGCTGAGGGTAAGCGCATTGAGCTGCGCGGCGTAGGTAGCTTCGTGCTTCACCATCGTCCTGCTCGTACTGGTCGCAATCCAAAGTCTGGTGAGAAAGTATTGATTCCAGAAAAACGCGTTCCGCACTTTAAGCCTGGCAAAGAGTTACGCGAGCGAGTTGATTACAAGCCTTTGAAACAGGCGGGCCCCAAAGAGGGTTCTGGTGCCTAAGATTCAGGCTCAACCTCAGTGGTCCATTCGGGCCATTTTTTTATTTAAATTCTGCATACTATGATTCAGATAGCTACCGCTTGGTTATTGCTGCTGCCGGTGATGTTTGGCATCGGTTGGTTGGCGGCACGCTGGGATTTGCGCCTTGAAAATCGCATGGATGAGCGTGAGCGTATGCGTCAGCAGCGCTCAACATTTAAGGGCTTAAGTCTTTTGCTGAATGAGCAGCCCGATCAAGCTATTGAAACTTTGGTCAAAATTGCACAGTTAGATCCAGAGACAATCGAGCTTCATTTTTCATTGGGTAACTTGTTCCGTCGTCGTGGCGAGACTGAGCGGGCTATTCGGGTGCATCAGCACTTAGCAAATCGCGATGACTTAAAACCACGTGATCGAGATCACGCAGCCTATGAATTGGGCCGTGACTTTCTGCGTGCGGGTTTGCTTGATAGAGCAGAGGCCTCATTAAATCGTGTGGGCAATGGCAAATATGCAGAGCCCGCAAAAGAGAGTCTATTGGAGATGTATCAAATTGAGCATGATTGGAAAAAAGCCATCATCGCCGCAAGTGAGCTAGAGGGTATACAAGGTAAATCGCATCATACGGAAATCGCGCAATTTCACTGCGAGCTTGGTCAAGAAGCATTGCGCCGTAAAGATTTAGTAGAAGCAGAGCAATCGATACAACGCGCTTTGCAGGCAGAACCCAATCATGCCCGCGCTCTGATTTTGCAGGGTGATTATTTAATGGCAATGGATCGTCCCTCTCAGGCGATTGAGGCTTGGAGTTTGATTGCCAGTGCTCATCCTGCATATATGCATTTATTGGCAGACCGTTGGATGCTGGCTCATACCGCAATTAATAAAGCGGATGAGGGCTTAGATCGTCTCTGCGAGTTACTGAAAACCCAAGCCACAGGTGAGTTGCTCGACATTGTGCATAAACATCTCATGAAAATACGCGGCCCTCAAGCGGCTAATGTCATGTTGTCTGATGTGATGCAGCATTCACCAACCTTGATTGCCTTATCTAAGCTGGCTGAAACTCGTCTTGCATTAGAGGAGGGTAGCGCTAATCCAGAGAGACTTCTGGAGTTGCAATCGATTCTCAATTTGTTGCGCCAACGTACAACTAGCTTAGCTCGCTATACCTGTGGCAATTGCGGTTTTAGAGCGAGAAGATTTTATTGGCAATGTCCCGGCTGTAATCATTGGGAGGCATACTCCCCAAGGCGAAGTGAGGGAGTCGCGCCTAGCGGCCCTTCGATGTAAGCAGTTTAATTAAATGGTCATGATTTGACGTTGTAATAATGTATATCACTATAAAATTTTTGGAGCTCATTTGAAAGTCACCATCATTGGAAGCGGTTACGTAGGACTCGTTACAGGCGCCTGCTTAGCTGAGCAGGGCAACAATGTCTTTTGTGTTGACGTAGATCCTAAAAAGATTGAGATACTCAATTCTGGCGGCGTACCTATTTATGAGCCAGGCCTTAAAGAGATGATTGAGCGTAATAGAGCTGCTGGCCGTCTGCAATTCTCTACCGATATTGCTGCGTCTGTAGCTCATGGCGAGATTCAATTTATTGCTGTTGGCACCCCACCAGATGAAGATGGTTCAGCAGATCTTCAATATGTGGTGGCTGCTGCTCGTAATATTGGGCGCCATATGACGAATGCTAAGGTCATTGTTGATAAATCAACTGTTCCAGTAGGTACTGCAGATAAAGTGTCTGCAGCCATTACAGAAGAGCTAGAAAAGCGAGGCCTCTCACCAGAGTTATGCTCTGTGGTCTCTAATCCTGAGTTCCTAAAAGAGGGTGCTGCAGTAGAAGACTTTATGCGCCCAGACCGGATTGTGATTGGAACGCAAAGTACTCCAGCAGGCCAAAAAGCCAAAGAGCAAATGCGCAAGCTCTATGCTCCTTTTAATCGCCACCATGAGCGTACCTATTACATGGATGTGAAAAGTGCTGAGCTGACAAAATATGCTGCTAATGCGATGCTAGCTACCCGTATCTCTTTCATGAATGAGCTGGCTAACTTAGCTGACTTAGTAGGTGCGGATATTGAGGCTGTTCGACAAGGCATTGGTTCAGACTCACGAATTGGTTTTGGCTTTTTATATCCAGGAACGGGTTATGGTGGTTCATGCTTTCCTAAGGATGTCTCAGCCCTATCCAAAACTGCTAAAGAGCACGGCAGGGATTTGAAGATTCTTGATGCGGTAGAGGCGGTAAATGAGTTGCAAAAGTACATCTTGGTTGAAAAGATCGAGAAGCGTTTTGGTAAAGATCTCAAAGGAATGAAGTTTGCGCTTTGGGGATTAGCCTTCAAGCCTAATACCGACGATATGCGCGAAGCTCCAAGCCGAGTCATCATTGCAGAACTTGTTAAACGCGGCGCTCAAGTAGTTGCTTATGACCCAGTCGCAATGCCAGAAGCTAAACACTGCCTAGATTTAGACTTTAAAGATAGCCCTGAAGGCCGTAAGCAAGTATCAATGACCGATGATCCTATGACTGCATTGGATGATGCAGATGCCTTAATCATTGTGACTGAGTGGAAAGCCTTTAGAAGTCCGGATTTTGAGCAAGTGATGCAAAAACTCAAGCGCGCCATCATCTTTGATGGCCGCAATTTATATGAGCCAGCTTCTATGCAAGAATTAGGTATTGAGTACCATGGTATTGGGCGACATAATTAAGCAGTACCAAGACAAAGCGAATAATTAGAAAATATAAAGATTCATATGGAAAAAGCAAATCGCGAACAGTTCTCCAAGGCCCGCCTACTAGTGGTGGGTGATGTCATGCTGGATCGCTATTGGTTTGGTGATACCAATCGCATTTCTCCAGAAGCGCCTGTACCAGTGGTGCAGGTTTCTAAGATTGATGAGCGTCTTGGTGGCGCTGCTAACGTAGCCCGTAACGTTGCAGCACTTGATGCTAATGCAACCATTCTGGGTATTGTTGGTAATGATGAGCCTGGTAAACGTGTGGTTGAATTGTTAAAAGCGGGTGGTGTCGATAGCCAGTTAGAAATTGATGCGGACGTTCCGACTATTGTTAAATTGCGCGTTATTGCTCGCCAGCAACAGTTGATTCGTTTGGACTTTGAAGAAACGCCAAGTGCTAAAGCGCTTGCTCACAAGTTAGAGCGTTTCGAAAAACTGGTTGGCGATGCTGATGTGGTGATTCTTTCGGATTATGGCAAGGGCGCTTTAGGGCAAGTAGCCCATATGATTGCCCAAGCCAGAGCACAAAACAAAATGATTCTTGTCGACCCTAAGGGCGAAGATTACGAGAAGTATCGTGGCGCTACTGTATTAACGCCTAATCGTAGCGAACTACTCCAAGTAGTTGGCAAGTGGACTAGCGAAGAAGATTTAACGAAGAAGGCCCAAGATCTGAGAAAGTCTCTTGATTTGCAGGCGTTGCTCTTAACGCGCTCTGAGGATGGAATGAGTCTGTATACCGATGCAGGTGTGAGTCATGTAAAGGCGCAAGCACGCGAGGTATTTGATGTCTCTGGTGCTGGCGATACCGTTATCGCTACTTTGGCTGTGGCTTTGGCTGCGAAGTGGCCTTTAGAAAAAGCCATGGCACTTGCAAATCGTGCGGGTGGCATCGTAGTTGGTAAGCTAGGAACTGCAACCGTTACTTCAGAGGAATTACAGTGACTATTATCGTAACCGGCGCAGCAGGATTTATTGGCGCAAATATTGTTCAGGCGCTCAATGCGCGTGGTGAAAAAAATATCATTGCTGTAGATGATCTTCGTCCTGCCGATAAGTATCGGAACCTCGCAGATTTAGACATCATTGATTATCTTGATAAAGATGAGTTTCTAGAGGCGTTTAGAAGTGGTCGCTTTGGTAAAGTCCGGGCAGTCTTCCATGAGGGGGCTTGTTCCGACACCATGGAAACTGATGGTATTTTCATGATGGCCAATAACTATCGTTACACCATGGATCTGTTGGATATCTGTACAGAGCAAAAGGTTCAGTTGCTTTACGCTTCATCAGCCGCTACTTATGGCGGATCAGAAGTTTTTGTAGAAAGCCGCGAACACGAGAAGCCGCTCAATATTTATGGTTACTCTAAGTTCTTGTTTGATCAAGTCATGCGTAAGCGTTTTGCAGAAAAAGCAAACACAGCTCAAGTGGTTGGTTTCCGCTACTTTAATGTGTATGGTCCTCGCGAGTCTCATAAGGGTCGCATGGCGTCCGTAGCCTTTCACCAATATCACCAATACAAAGCCAATGGCCACGTAAAACTCTTTGGTGAGTACGGTGGCTATGGTCCTGGTGAGCAAAGTCGTGACTTTGTTTCGGTTGAGGATGTAGTCAAGGTAAATCTATTCTTTTTAGACCATCCAGAAATTAGCGGCATATTCAATTTAGGTAGTGGTCGTGCGCAACCTTTCAATGATGTGGCGCATGCGGTGGCTAATGCGATGCGCAAGCTTGATAAAGCAGCACCTGCAAGCCTGCAAGAATTAGTCAAAGAAAAAGCCATTGAGTACATTCCGTTTCCAGATGCCCTCAAAGGGAAGTATCAATGTTTTACTCAGGCGGATCTCACTAAGCTTAGGGCTGCAGGCTATACAGAGCCCTTCCTCAATGTTGAGCAAGGCGTAGGAAGATATATTGAGTGGCTGGAGGTCAATGCTGGTTTCTTGGCCAACCCCTTGTAAGCCAGTCAACAGAATTAGCCTCTCTTCGTTGTAAACGATCCACGCGCACTTTGTGCCCGTGGATTTTTTATTCACTACAGGAGAGAGCATGACGAGGAATTTAAATTTAGGTAGATGCTGGAGTCTAGTTAGGGCTGCAGCTCTAACATTCGCTGTATTAGCTTCAAGTGCTGGGGCGGCATATGCTTCACCCATTAACGTCAATACTGCCACTCAAACCGAGCTTGAGAGCATCAAAGGGATTGGCCCATCTAAAGCAAAAACCATTATTGCTGAGCGTTTAGATGGTGGGCATTTTCAGGATGCTAATGATCTGCAAAAGAGAGTACGTGGTATTGGCATGAAATCAGTAGAAAAAATGGTGGACAACGGTTTAACGATCGAGGCTCCAAGCTCTTTTCGGGAGCCGAATGGCCGTACAAAGAAAGAGGGCGGGGCATCTGGTCGACGCCATTCGCGTAATCAAGCTAGTCCTCGCAATCAGCAGGAACGTGCGGGAGCAGGGCGCAGAAATTAGACCCTTTCGTGTATAGGCTTGCTTATGGCTAAAATGGCTTCATGAGCAAACCTTCCTACCTTACTATTTCGCAAACAGTGGGCAATACGCCTTTGGTGCGCTTACAGCGTATCCCTGGTTTGGAAAACGAGAATCGTAACAATGTGATTTTAGGTAAGTTGGAAGGAAATAATCCAGCCGGGTCGGTAAAGGACCGACCTGCGCTGTCGATGATCTCACGCGCACAAGAGCGCGGTGAAATTAAACCTGGTGACACTTTAATCGAGGCGACTAGCGGTAATACGGGCATTGCCTTAGCAATGACTGCGGCTATGCTTGGCTATAAGATGATTTTGGTGATGCCAGAAAATCAAAGCATTGAGCGTCGTCAAAGTATGGCGGCTTACGGCGCTGAACTCATTTTGACTGCAGCATCTGGTGGTATGGAATTTGCGCGAGATTACGCATTGCAATTGCAAAGAGAAGGTCGCGGCAGATTGCTTGATCAATTTGCTAATCCAGATAATCCCAGGGCACATATTGAAACGACTGGCCCTGAGATTTGGCGTGATACCGATGGACAGATTACGCATTTCGTTTCTGCTATGGGTACTACCGGCACCATCACTGGGGTGTCTACCTATCTCAAATCAATGAATCCCGCGATTCAGATTGTTGGCGCACAACCAGAAGATGGCTCTCAGATACCAGGTATTCGGAAGTGGGCGCCTGAGTATCTGCCTAAGATTTATCAGGGCGATAAAGTTGATTTAATCGAGTACGTTTCACAAGCGGATGCAGAAGAAATGGCTCGTCGCTTGGCGGCTGAAGAGGGTATCTTCTGCGGCATCTCCGCCGGCGGTGCTTTGGTGGTGGCCCTTCGGATTGCACGTCAAGTTGAAAACGCTACGATCGTCTTTATTGTTTGCGATCGTGGTGACCGCTACCTATCTACTGGAGTATTTCCGGCTTAAGAGGTCTTTGCCTTTTTCTTTGGGCTTGATTTCTTAGATTTAGATTTTTCAGTGGTTGCTGTAGGTCTATTGATTTTGTTCGAAGTTTCTACTGGCACTACGCTTTGGTTCCTATAACCCAAGGCCTCCGCAAACTCAGCAACACTTTGGGCATAAAAGTAACTCCGGTTGTATTGCACAATCGTCAGAAAGTTATTCAAGCCTACAAAATATTGCACTTGGTCTGAGCCATCTTTATCGGGATAGGGTAAGTCAACAATAAAAGCTTTGCTTTGAGGTTCAACACCACCAGTTTGAAGGTCGCCCTGTTGCTTAGTGAGGATGCCTTTTTCAATCAGTTCCTGAACTGTGTATTTCAGTTGCGGCTCGCCATCTGCTAATAATTTTGCCTCACTAATTGCGTTAGCTTGCACTGGAAAAGAAATCGGCATACCGGGTTGCCAACCATGTTTTTTCATGAAGTTAGCAACACTGGCAATGGCGTCTTTTGGGCTTTGTTTGAGATCGATGCGTCCGTCCCCATCGCCATCAACCGCAAAGCTTCGAATACTGCTGGGCATAAACTGTGGCAGGCCTATAGCGCCCGCATATGAGCTGTTCTGATTCAGGCAGGCACTAAAGCGTGCGCCATTAACACCTTGGCTACTATTTTGAGAAGGCAATTTGCCGCCTGCTTCAGTCCAGCACATGAGAATCAGTTCTTTGAGTTGATCCTTGAAGAGTTGCTCTCGAGCTGGTTTATTGGGGGTATCGGGGTAGCTAAAGGCCAGGGTAGACAGAACATCCTTAACCCTGAAGTTGCCGGTTTGGCGTCCATATATTGTTTCGATGCCAATAATGGCCACAATAATCTCAGCGGGTACCCCTGATTCCTGCTCAACTTGGCTTAAAAAGGCCTGGTTTTGATCCCAAAAGGCCTTGCCAGCCTTCAGGCGGACGGGCTCTATAAAGCGTTTACGATAAACCAGCCAATTTTTCTTAAAAGTCCCCGATGGGGGTAATACCAATTTGCGAATTGAAGGAACCGTTTTAGCATCTAGGAAGCCCATTTCTAGCGCTGGGAGCGGGATTTCTTGGGTCTGGGAGACTTGCCCTAGTAGGTCATTGAGATTTTGGCTAAAGCGAGCCTCTGTGAGTGCATCATCAGTCTGGTTTACGATGGGCTGTTGCGATTGGCTTGGTTGTGTTGGGGCGCTAGAGCACCCTGCCAGAGCAAGAGCAAAGAGTAGGAAGGAGATGCGAAAGTTCATGCAGCGGGTATTGGATTTTCGAATGTTGAGCACGTTTTATCAGATTATAAAAATTATAAATTTGCTATTGAGGATTTTGGCTTATGACAACAGGATACATAACTCATCCAGACTTTCTGAAACATGAGATGGGAAGCCATCATCCAGAGTGTCCAGAACGAATTCAGGCGATTAATGACCAACTGATACGCAGTGGCGTCGATCGTTTTTTACATCATTTGGATGCGCCATTAGCAACTGAGGATCAACTTGAGTTGGTGCATAGTCCTGACCATGTTTCTTTCGTGCGGGATCGTGCTCCTGAGAGCGGGTATTTCATGCTCGATGGCGACACCATCATGAATCCCCATACCTATAGAGCTTCACTCAGGGCTGCTGGTGCCGCAATTGCAGGTGTAGATGCCGTCATGAAAGGCGAGGTTGAGAATGTTTTTTGTGCAGTAAGACCCCCGGGACATCATGCAGAGCCAACTCGCTCTATGGGTTTTTGCGTATTTGATAACGTAGCTATTGCGGCAAGATATGCCATGGAAACCTATGGCATTGAGCGCGTCGCTATTATTGATTTTGATGTACATCATGGCAACGGTACGGAAGCCGCTTTTTTCAACGACCCTAATGTCTTGATGTGTAGCTTCTTTCAACATCCTTTCTACCCATATAGCGGACTTGATCACGCGACCAATATGGTGAATGTGCCATTACCTGCGGCTACTCGTGGTGATGTAGTGCGCTCGATCGTAGAAGAGCGATGGTTGCCTGCCTTGCGTAATTTTGAGCCTGAATTGCTTATTATTTCAGCGGGCTTTGACGCTCACCGAGAAGACGATTTAGGTCAGATGGGTTTAGTGGAGGACGACTACGCTTGGATCACCAATCGCCTAAAAGTGATTGCTAATGATTATGCGCAAGGGCGCATTGTGAGTTGCTTGGAAGGGGGTTATAACCTTTCTGCGCTTGGTCGCAGCGTTGTGGCCCACATTAAGGCATTGGCAGATATTTAATAAATCACGTTTAGTAAAACTGAAATCGAAAGCTGAAGATGGCAAATATTTATGAACAAGGTTTGGATCGTAATCCAGCCAACTACACCCCAATTACGCCGCTCTTATTTTTAGAGCGCTCGGCAGAAGTCTATCCCAATAAAACTGCCATTATTCATGGGAAGTTGCGTCAGTCTTGGAGGCAAACTTATGAGCGTTGCCGTCGCTTGGCCAGCGCTTTGCAAAAGCATGGCATTGGTTTGGGTGATACGGTTGCAGTGATGTTGCCCAATACCCCTCCAATGGTAGAGGCGCACTTTGGTATCCCCATGGCGGGCGCAGTGTTAAATGCACTCAATACGCGTTTGGATGCAGAGTCAGTTGCTTTTATGCTGAATCATGGCGAAGCAAAAGTAGTCATTGTTGATCCTGAGTTTTCAGGGGTGATGAAAAAAGCCCTCGAGATTGCTAAGAAAGATTCTGGCCGTGATTTTGTAGTAATTGATGTTGAGGAAAAAGAATTTGATGTGCCGGGTGAGAAGTTGGGAACTCTCACTTATGAGAAATTGCTTTCTGAAGGCGATCCCAATTATGCATGGCAGGTACCTGTGGACGAGTGGCAAGCAATTTGCTTGAACTACACCTCTGGCACTACTGGTAACCCCAAGGGCGTGGTGTATCACCATCGAGGCGCTGCAATCAATGCCGTTTCAAATGTGCTGGACTGGGATATTAATAAGCATCCCATCTATCTCTGGACACTGCCAATGTTCCATTGCAATGGCTGGTGTTTCCCGTGGACGATCGCTGCTCGCGCTGGCGTCAATGTGTGTTTACGTCGGGTAGATGCGCAACATATTTTTGCTGCTATCAAAGAGCATGGCGTGACTCATTACTGCGCAGCGCCTATTGTGCATAACTTATTGGTCAATGCGCCAGATGAGATGAAGCTAGGTGTCCCCACCGGCGTCAAAGGTTTGATTGCAGGCGCTGCTCCCCCCGCCTCCATTATTGAAGGTATGGAAAAGTTAGGATTTGATTTAACTCATGTCTATGGTTTAACTGAAACCTATGGTCCGGCAGCTGTGTGCGTCAAACAAGATGAATGGAATGATGTAGATATCGGTGAGCGTGCTCGTTTAAATGCTCGCCAAGGTGTGCGTTATCACCTGCAACAAGCGATTGCCGTTTTAGATCCAGAAACAATGCAGCCAGTTCCAGCTGATGGTGAAACCATGGGCGAAATTATGTTCAAGGGCAACATTGCCATGAAGGGTTACTTAAAGAATGACAAAGCAACCAAAGAGTCTTTTGAGGGTGGCTGGTTCCACTCGGGCGACTTGGCTGTGATGAACCCAGATGGTTATGTGAAGATGAAGGATCGCAGTAAAGACATCATTATTTCTGGAGGGGAAAATATCTCCTCTGTAGAAGTTGAAGATGTACTCTATCGCCACCCAGCAATTAATGCTGCTGCAGTTGTTGCCAAGCCCGATCCCAAGTGGGGTGAAACGCCTTGCGCTTTCCTGGAAATTAAACCGGGCTCAGAAGTGACGGCCGAGGAAATTATTGCCCACTGCAAGCAGCATTTGGCTGGCTTTAAGGTTCCCAAAGCCATTGTGTTCTGTGAGCTACCAAAGACCTCGACTGGCAAAATTCAGAAGTTTGAGTTGCGTAAGCAGGCTGGATCTGCCACCGCTATTGATGTCTAGAGCTAGGTCTTGAGGGCGGATAAAATAGATCGTTAACCATTATTGAGAATTGCAAATGAAAATCTTAGTAGCTGTAAAGCGCGTAGTCGATTACAACGTCAAAATTCGGGTGAAATCGGATAACTCTGGCGTTGATTTGGCAAATGTCAAAATGAGCATGAACCCTTTTGATGAGATTGCAGTAGAAGAAGCGGTGCGCTTAAAAGAGGCGGGTGTGGCAACTGAGATAGTTGTAGTGACTGCTGGCGCAACACAGTGTCAAGAAACTCTGCGTACTGCATTAGCAATTGGCGCAGACCGTGCAATCCTTGTGGAATCCGATGCGGACTTACAGCCTTTAGCAGTTGCGAAGATTCTCAAAGCGCTCTCTGATAAAGAGCAAGCGCAAATCATCATCCTAGGAAAGCAAGCGATTGACGACGATAGCAACCAAACTGGTCAAATGTTAGCAAGCCTAATGGATGTTCCGCAGGCGACGTTTGCGTCGAAGGTTGTTATTGCGGATGGTAAGGCAACCGTTACTCGCGAAGTCGACGGTGGTCTAGAAACGATTGCCCTGTCTTTGCCGGCGGTGATTACTACTGACTTGCGTTTGAATGAGCCGCGTTATGTGACTTTGCCTAACATCATGAAGGCCAAGAAAAAAACCATTGATATTGTTAAACCAGAGGACTTGGGCGTAGATATTGCCCCACGTCTCAAAACACTCAAAGTCGAAGAGCCCCCTAAGCGCTCTGCTGGCGTAATGGTTGCTGATGTAGCAGCCCTTGTAGAAAAACTCAAAAATGAAGCGAAGGTGATCTAAATGGCCGCACTTGTTATTGCTGAACACGACAATCAATCTTTAAAGGCAGCAACACTAAATGCTGTAGCAGCTGCTTTGCAATGCTCTCCAGAGGTGGATGTGTTCGTTGCTGGTAGCGGTTCTGATGCTGCCGCAGCTGCAGCAGCTCAAATTGCAGGCGTACGTAAGGTGATTCAAATTGATGCGGCTAATCTAGCTGATCAATTGGCTGAACCTTTGGCTGCGCAAATTCTCTCTATTGCAAGCAACTACAGCCATATCCTTGCCCCTGCAACCGCTAATGGGAAGAACGTATTGCCACGCGTTGCTGCTAAGTTAGATGTGGCTCAGTTATCTGACATTACCAAAGTGATCTCTGCTGATACTTTTGAGCGTCCGATCTATGCGGGTAATGCTATTGCGACTGTGCAAAGTGGCGATCCAATCAAGGTGATTACCGTACGCACCACTGGTTTTGATCCAGTGGCTGCTACTGGTGGTTCAGCTGCTGTAGAAAAAGCAGCTGCCGCTGATAGCAAAGCACAGTCATCTTTTGTTGGTCGTGAGCTCACTAAATCTGATCGTCCAGAGCTGACTGCTGCCAAGATTATTGTTTCTGGTGGACGTGGCTTGGGCTCTGGTGAAAAGTATCAGGAGCTCATTGCGCCATTGGCTGATAAGTTAGGCGCTGCTTTAGGTGCCTCGCGTGCTGCAGTAGATGCAGGCTACGTGCCAAACGACTATCAAGTAGGACAAACTGGCAAGATTGTGGCCCCACAACTCTACATTGCTGTTGGTATCTCTGGTGCTATCCAGCATTTGGCAGGCATGAAAGATTCCAAAGTCATTGTTGCAATTAATAAAGACCCGGAAGCGCCTATCTTTAGTGTTGCTGATTATGGTCTTGTGGCTGATCTGAATACTGCCGTACCCGAATTAACAAAAGCACTTAGTTGATTAATGAAGTATCAAGCTGAATAAAGAGGAGTTGGAATGCCATACGTAGCCCCAGTGAAAGATATGCTGTTTGTAATGAATGAATTAGCTGGGCTCTCAGATGTCGTTGCCTATCCTTCATACGCTGAAGCTGGTGCAGATGTAGATTTAGCGCCTGCAATTTTGGAAGAGTCGGCTAAATTTAATCAAGATGTAGTTGCGCCTCTCAACTGGGTTGGCGATCAAAAACCTAGCTCCTTAAAAGATGGGGTAGTTACAACTACGCCAGGTTTTAAGGAGGCGTTTGAACAATTTGCAGCAGCTGGTTGGCAAGGCGTCGTACATCCCTCTGAATTCGGTGGTCAAGGCCTACCAAAGCTGATTGCTACTGCTTGCTTTGAAATGGTTCACTCAGCTAGCCTGTCATTTGCTTTATGCCCAATGCTAACGGATGGTGCTATCGAAGCACTTCTCACTGCTGCGAGCCCAGAACTACAGACACAATATGTTCCGAAGATGATTTCAGGAGAGTGGACTGGCTCTATGTGTTTGACTGAGCCACAAGCTGGCTCCGACTTATCGATGGTTCGCTCACGTGCTGTTCCTGAGGGCGATGGAACCTACAAGATCTTTGGCACCAAAATTTACATCACCTATGGTGAGCACGATATGGCTAAGAATATTATCCATTTAGTGCTGGCAAGAACGCCTGATGCGCCAGAGGGTGTAAAAGGAATTTCCTTGTTTGTAGTGCCTAAGTTCTTGGTGAATGCCGATGGTTCATTGGGTGAGCGTAATGATGTTCATTGTGTTTCGATTGAACATAAGCTGGGTATTAAAGCGAGTCCAACAGCCGTTCTGCAATTTGGTGATCATGGCGGTGCAATTGGCTACTTAGTTGGTGAAGAAAACCGCGGTCTTGAATACATGTTCGTGATGATGAATGCCGCTCGTTTTGCGGTAGGCATGCAAGGTATTGCTGTAGCAGAACGTGCCTATCAAAAGGCGGTTCAGTACGCTAAAGATCGCGTACAAAGTCGTGACTTAGCGGGTTCACCTGGGCCAGTAGCGATTATTCATCAACCTGATGTGAAGCGCATGCTCATGACAATGCGCGCCTACACAGAAGCATCTCGCGCATTAGCTTACTATGCCGCTTCTGCATACGACGCGCAGCATGCTGCTCCTGATGAAGCTGTTCGCAAAACGAATCAAGCGATATATGAATTTTTAGTCCCCATCGTCAAAGGCTTCTCTACCGAAATGTCGATTGAAGTGGCTAGCTTAGGCGTTCAAGTTCACGGCGGCATGGGTTTTATTGAAGAAACTGGCGCAGCACAACACTACCGTGATGCCCGCATCTTGACGATTTATGAAGGTACCACCGCAATACAGGCGAATGACTTGGTTGGCAGAAAAACAGTACGTGATGGTGGAGCAATTGCAAAAGAGCTTTCCCAAAGAATCGCCGCTACAGAAAAAGACTTGGCCGCAAGTGGAAGTGATGATGCTAAAGCAGTGCTTAAACAACTTACTTTGGCACGTACTGCATTTGAACAAGCAGTTGCTTACATTGTGGCGAATGCAAAGACTGACATCAAGGCTGTCTATGCTGGTAGCTTTGCCTACTTACGCTTATCTGGCTTAGTGCTGGGTGGCTGGCAAATGGCTAGAGCACTTTTAGCTTCGGAACGTTTGCGTGATGGTGATCCAAAATTCTATGATGCAAAGATTGCGACAGCGCGTTTCTTTGCTGAGAATCTTATGCCTCAGACTCAGGCCCTTGCTACTTCGATTGTGGAAAGTGGCTACTCTACCAACGCTCTTGAAGTGGAGCAGTTTTAAGGGCAATAAAAAACCGCTTCAAAGAGCGGTTCAAGCAAAAGCAAAGCTATCCGCAATTACTGGGATAGCTTTTTTGCTTCATGAATTTGAGAAATAAAGAATTGCTCAAAAGAGACGGCTAAAAAAGTCATCATCACGCCGGCACCAAAGACTAGGGAAAAAATCACCGTTAAGATAACTGGCCATCCAGAGCGACTGCGTCGATGCTCTTCAATGCCAGGATTAAATTGCGCATCCCATTTCTCATCTAGGCGAAGACCGAAGGCAATGGTGGTAAGCCAACTTGCTTCAATAGCGATGAAGCCGAAGGTGATGAGTACCCATCCTGGCGCTGAATGAAAGTGAGCATCTTTGAGAATGAACCAACCCGCTGCGCCCCCAATGATGGCAAATAACTGAACCCATCCCCAAAAAGATTTAAGTCCTTGCAGATAAAAGCAGTTGAGTCCGCTGCCGGGGAGGATTAGTCCAAGTGCGCAAAATAGAAATTTGGATTTTTTCATGAGTCTTTCAGTGGTGTTGCAATTGAATGATTAAACGCTAATTTTTTATTTATTCGTAATTGGCTTTTGGGTAAAGCTCAATACTTCACGGTCTGTGCCAATCATCAGTAATTGATCACCATTGCGCACAATACTGCGATAGTCATTTAATTCGTAGAGGAAATCATTTTCTAATTCCATGCGCTGTGGGCTGCAGGCCATCTTGGTGCTAGCGATTTGCTTAAGAGAAAAGCCGCGAGAGTCTTCATCCAGCGATGCCGTAAAGCGATTGCATCCGGTGGAGCCGCTGAGGCGTTGGCCATTAGCGTCAAAAATGATTTGTATGGGGTTGCTGGCATCGCCTTGAGGAATCTGGCGTGTGCGCACCTCTCCATTGCTATTGGGAGGTAAATTCCAGCGGGTGAGTTCCCATTTCGTATTTTTGAGTTCGCTGCTTGGGGGGCTGATTTTGGCGCCACAAGGAGGAATCACGTTGGCACAGCCGACTAAAAATCCAAGACCTAGGCAGGAAAACGTCAGAAAGAGTCTATTTAGAGGCAATCTGATGGAGTCTGAAAGGCAGAATTTAAGGGCCATATTTACCTAAGTTATTGATTTTAATGTAATATTTAATAAAGTACCTGCTCTATTCTACTGGCTTGGCTACTTAAATAGGTGGAAGAAGTAGGGGTTTTCGTCTAGAATATGAGGTTTTCCGCTCTACCGTATCTTTATTTGGTGAGCTGGAGCCCAAGATTTTTTGTAGAAATTTCATTGGGTTGTAATCAACCTGTTTTCATTTTAGATTTTAAGGAATAAGTATGGTCGTCATTCGACTGGCACGCGGCGGTTCTAAGAAGCGCCCTTTTTACAGCATCGTTGCTACTGATAAGCGCAACCGTCGTGACTCGAACTTTATCGAGCGTATTGGTTATTTCAATCCACAAGCAGCCGCATCTGAGCAAGCAATGCGTATTGCTCAAGATCGTTTGACTTATTGGACTGGTGTTGGCGCGCAAATCTCCCCAACAGTAGTTCGTTTGATCAAAAATAATCCAGCTGTTTAATGTCCAATTGCTAAAGACTTCATCGATGTGGTGGAGTTTTTAGTGGCAGGATTTTTAGTAGTTTTATTCCGGGAAAATAAGGTGGCTTACAGATGAGTACACCTTCCTTGAATGATTTGATTGAACTTGGCGCCATATCTGAGGCACAAGGTTTGCAGGGTCAAGTGAAGGTAAGACCTCACTCATCAGAGCCTGTAGCACTTCTCTCTTCTAAGTCGATTTGGTTATCTCTTATCCCACGTAGGGATGCGGGTGTTTCTGCGTCTCAAGCACAGGCATCACTGACGCAGTACAAAGTCAAGAGCGCCAAGATGCATAGCGGTAATGTTGTAATGACATTGGAGGGTGTTACAGATCGTGATCAGGCACTTGCCTTAAAGGGTTCACGTATCTTAGTAGCTCGCGATGCTTTTCCAAAAGAGGAAAGTGATTCGTATTACTGGGTAGATTTGATTGGATGTAATGCGGTCAATTTGCAAAGTGAAGCACTCGGTGAGGTGATTGATGTCACCGAAAATGGTGCTCATGGTGTCATTGCTATTGGTGATGCGCCAACAAAGACGATCAAGTATTTGGTTCCGTTTGTAAAAGAAGTAGTGCAAAACGTCGACCTACCAAATAAAACAATTACCCTTGATTGGCAGTCTGACTGGCAATAAGAGTTCTTAGATCAATTTCAAAAATAATTACCGATATGCGCTTTGATGTTGTCACTTTGTTTCCAGAGATGTTCTCTGCTTTAACGCAGTGGGGCATTACAGGTCGCGCTTGTGAACAATCGCTTGCTAGTGTTCATCTGTGGAATCCCCGAGATTTTTGTTCCGATCCCCGTAAAACAGTGGATGATCGTGCCTATGGTGGTGGTCCTGGGATGGTAATGATGGCCAAACCCTTGGAAGACACAGTTGCCGGAATAAAAGCATCCCATGAGTCAGCGGGGATCAAAAGTGGACCAATTTGCTTATTGGCACCTCAGGGTGAGCGCTTTTCTCAGAAGATGGCGACAGATATTCTGAATTATGGAAATTTAAGCTTTATTTGTGGGCGTTATGAGGCTATAGACCAGCGTTTTGTCAATCGAAACGTCGATTTACAGCTTTCTATTGGGGATTTTGTGGTTTCTGGCGGAGAAATACCCGCCATGGCCATGATGGATGCGGTCATTAGACTTATTCCAGGGGCGCTTGGAGATGGTGAATCCGCCACTCAGGACAGCTTTATGAACGGTCTTTTGGACTATCCCCACTACACCAGGCCCGAAATATATGAAAATTTATCGGTGCCGGACGTGCTTTTAGGCGGACATCACGCTAAAATAGCAGATTGGCGTCGGCAGAAGTCTTTAGAGCTGACGTTCAGGTTAAGGCCGGACTTAATTGAATCGGCCAGAGCCAAAGGGTTGCTAACCCGAGAAGATGAACAATTTCTTCGCTCGCTGTAAATACTATTAGTAGTGTGCGGTAGTGAAAAAGGAGTTTGGTTTTTGGTTTAGTGAAATTGTTTTAACTGCATCCTCTATTAGGTCCGTTGATTTAAATCTCGGGATTAAACGCTAATACGATGTTTAAGGATTAAAAATGAATTTAATTGAAAAAATTGAGCAAGAAGAAATTGCTCGCTTAAGTGCTAATAAAGTATTGCCAAGCTTTGCTCCTGGCGACACTGTAATTGTTAGCGTAAACGTAGTTGAGGGTACACGTAAGCGTGCCCAGGCCTTTGAAGGCGTTGTGATTGCTAAGCGTAATCGCGGACTCAATTCAAGCTTTATCGTTCGTAAGATTTCTTCTGGCGAAGGTGTAGAGCGTACTTTCCAAACTTACTCACCATTGATCGCTGGTATTGAAGTGAAGCGTCGCGGTGATGTGCGTCGCGCTAAGTTGTATTACTTGCGTGATCGTTCAGGTAAGTCTGCACGTATTAAAGAGAAGCTTCCTGCCCGTAAGGTAGCAGTAGCAGCTCCAGCCGCAGAATAAATATCGGCTCGAAATAAAAAAGGCGGCCTCGGTCGCCTTTTTTGTTGCCTTAGAATATGAAGATGGCAAAGACCTCAACACCTGAAGACAATGCAATGAATGTTGCTGCGCCTCCAGGATTTGATGCGCAAGCCATTCCGATTCATCAGGTATGCGCTGATGAGAAGAAGGTTGCAAAAGAATTTCTGGAGCCATCGGGCTTGAGGGCGCGACTTCAATCGCCGCCGCAATGGGAGCCAGAGATTACTGATGAAAACCGTCATGTGATTGCGGCCGATATTATTGCTAAGCGTCAGGTGGCTGGAAAGGTTACTAGAGCAGCAGTACTCATACCCCTTCTTTTGAAAGAAGAGGGCCTCTCAGTACTGCTGACGCAAAGAACCAATCATTTGCGGGATCATGCGGGGCAGATTAGCTTTCCAGGGGGTCGCATGGATCCTGAGGATCAAAGCCCAAATGACACGGCTTTGCGTGAAAGCAAAGAGGAGATCGGCTTAGACCCTGAGCGAGTCGAGATTATTGGTCACTTGCCTCAGTATTTAACAGTTTCTGGCTATAGCGTTACACCAGTAGTAGGATTAGTACAAGCTCAGGCAGAATATGTCTTGGATGAGTTTGAGGTAGCCGATATATTTGAGGTGCCCCTGAGTTTTTTGTTAGATCCCGCCAATCATCAGGTCAGATTGTGGCAAAGTGAGCAGGGTGGACGACGTTTTTATTCAATGCCTTATGAGAACCGCTTTATTTGGGGTGCCACTGCGGGAATGTTGCGTAACCTTTATCATTTATTAAAAGTATGACTTTCTTTTCTATTCTCTTCGCTCTCATTGCTGAGCAATATCGCCCGGTAACTTCAAATCATTGGATTGCGCGTGTATGCGCTCGCTGGTTAGATTGGGTTGCCTCTGAATTCGGTGGCAAGACCGAAGAAGGTGCAAGTCCTGTGGGTGCTCGTATCGCCTGCTTAGTGGCCTTCGTACTGCCAACCTTTCTAGTCTTTATTGTGTATGTCACTTGCATGGTGACTTATCCAATCCTGGGTTTCATTTGGAACGTCGTCATTGCCTATTTATTTTTTGGCTTCCGTCAGTTCAGCCATTCTTTTACTGCGGTTCATGAAGCGATCGCAGTTCATGATTTACCCGCAGCTCGCGCTGCCTTGGGTGAGTGGTATGGCCCAGAGTTAGATACTGCAAACCTTAGCGAGACAGAGGTCATCTCTTTAGCCCTAGAGCGTGCCATCATCGGTTCGCATCACCATGTCTTTGGTGTGTTGTTCTGGTTCATGATGCCAATGGGCCCTGCGGGTGTTGTGCTGTATCGCTTGGCTGATATCGCTGCGCAACGATGGTCTGAGCGAGGCGACTTCAACCTAAGTGATTCAGCTCGTCATTTCTTCTACGTTTTGGATTGGGTTCCTGCGCGCATTACTGCAATGGGCTTTGCTATCGTTGGCAACTTCGAAGGCGCTGTATATGGTTGGCGTTATCTCACGCAAAAATGGTCAGACTCTTTGTCTGCTGTAATTTTGGCGGCAGGTAGTGGCGCTCTTGGCGTTCGTTTGGGTGAGCCTATGAGTGAACCCGATAGCGATGAGGCCTTACGTATGGCAGAAGCAGGTGAACCCGTAGTGTATGAGGTGGGTCTTGAGCCAACCGAGCGTACGATGCGCTCTGCAGTGGGGTTAGTGTGGCGCTTGGTTATCGCTTGGATGGCTTTGTTGCTAATGCTGACCATCGCTCTTTGGCTTGGCTAATTCCCTGGATTTGTACATCAGCTGTTTTTGAATCTGAGTGTAGCTGTCTAAATAGCGTCAGTCTTTCTGGCGCTATTTCATTTTTGTCTACTGCTTCGCGAACAGCGCAATCGGGTTCAGATAGATGGGCGCAGTTATGAAAGCGGCACTTTCCTAATAGGTCTTTAAATTCTCTAAAGGCATGCTGTAATTCACTCACAGACATGTGAGCTAAACCAAATTCTTGAAAGCCCGGCGAATCAATCAGGGCGCCAAGCTTACCAGTCGCATCTCTTCCCCATACCTCAGGTAATTCAAAATAGCGACAAGCAGTAGTGGTGTGTTTGCCAGTATCTAAGCGCACTGAATACTCTTGTGTAAGAGCGGCTGCATTTGGAATCCAAGCATTGAGGAGGCTGGATTTACCCATGCCAGACTGGCCCACAAAGACGGAGACTTTGCCCTGCAGCGCAGAACGTAATGCATCAATAGAGGCTGGATCAAACTTGGCAGAGACTTCACTCACTTGATAACCCATGCGCGCGTAGGGCGCGATGATTTTACGAGCATGCTCAATATTATCTTTGAGGTCGCACTTATTTAGCAGAATATGTAAGCCAATCTGATTAGCTTCTGCAGCCACTACTGCTCTACCCAAAAGATCTGGCGAGAAAGCGGGTTGTGTTGCAAGTACCACTAGGATTTGATCAACGTTGGATGCAATCAGCTTGCTCTTAAATGCATCTGACCGATAGAGAAGATTTTCTCGAGGTTCAATTTGGATGATGCGCGCTTGATCGGCTGAAGTCATCTCCAGCAACATGCGATCGCCTACTGCGCCGATGTGTTGTTTGGCTGGTGTGCTCACTTGAATCAATGGACCATCAGGCGATTCCTGCCCGCTTGCATCAGCGATCAAACGCTGCGCTAAATAATGCCTTCCGTAGGAGGCAATCAGTAGCGCATGAAACTGCTCCATCGTTATGAGCTAA
This sequence comes from Polynucleobacter sp. UB-Tiil-W10, assembly GCF_018881605.1. GTDB lineage: Bacteria > Pseudomonadota > Gammaproteobacteria > Burkholderiales > Burkholderiaceae > Polynucleobacter. Next base: position 338,572 of record NZ_JACVPZ010000001.1, on the reverse strand, counting down.
ACCGTTGTAAGTTGGCAATACGTAATGGGGCTGGCGGATGCGAACTATAAAAAGCGGTGTAGATCGGATCAGGCGTTAAGGTTGATGCATTGTCTTGATATAGCTTCACTAGCGCAGTAATTAAAGCTTTAGCGGACGATTTCTCAGCAGCAAATCCATCGGCTTCATATTCATGCTTGCGCGACGCTAGACTAGACAGTGGCGTAAAGAAAAAGCTAAACACGGGAGAGACCAGCATAAAGAGCGCCAATGCCAGACCACCGTTGTAGCCATTGAGGTTGGGCATGACACCTAAGTCTGTGTAAAACCAAACCTTGGTACTGACCCAGCCCAAGAGGGCAAGCATGGCAAAGCTCAAGGCGAATGAGACCAAGAGGCGTTTGCGAATATGTTTGCATTTGAAATGACCAAGCTCATGCGCGAGCACTGCCTCCACTTCGCCTGGATTGAGCTTCTCAATTAAGGTATCAAAAAATACAATGCGTTTGGCTTTACCCATGCCTGCAAAGAAGGCGTTGCCATGAGCGCTGCGCTTACTGCCATCCATGACAAAGAGTCCTTGGCTAGCAAAGTCACAACGTTTGAGTAATGCTTCAATCTGATTCTTTAAGGGACCATCTTCTAATGCTTGAAATTTATTGAAAAGCGGAGCAATAAATGTTGGGAAGATCCACTGCATAAGCAAGCTAAACACAGTCAATACGATCCATGCCCACAGCCACCATAAGTCTCCTGCTTTGGCCATCAAGGTCAATATGACCCAGAGTAGTGGAACACCTATCGCACCACCTACCCCCATGCCTTTAATCATGTCGGAGAAGAATAGCTTCTTCCCCATACGGTTAAAACCGAAGCGCTCCTCTAGATGAAACTGCTTGTACCAAGAGAAGGGGATATCAATAATGCCGGAGATGATCACAATTGAAACGAGCAGGGCTATTTGCTGGGCAATACCTTCGCCTAAAAATTGAAGTAATGCCATATTCAGAATCTGTAAACCACCTAATAAGGTGAAGCCAATTAAAATAATGGCGCTTACACCATTTTCTAAAATGCCTAGGCGTAATTTAGCGATGGTATAGTCAGCCGCTTTTTGATGTTCAGCTAAAGTGACCTTTTCAACAAAATCTGCAGGGACGGCATCTCGATGCTGCGCCACATAGCGAATTTGACGTTGGGAGAGCCAGTGGCGTAAGCCAAAACTAGCAATAAAAGCGATTAGAAAAATAATTGTAAATGTCATGAGATCATTATAGATATGAGCGAGCAAACGAACACAGCAGCAACTAAGGTGGCGCCAGCCAATGAACACCTCATTTGGGTGGATATGGAGATGTCGGGTTTAAACCCAGAAACCGAACGGATTCTGGAAATTGCCATCATTGTGACTGACGCCCATCTCAACACCATCGCCACAGCCCCTGTTTGGGTGGTGCATCAAGATGATGTGGTTTTAGATGCAATGGACGCCTGGAATAAGGGTACCCATGGCCGCTCTGGTTTGATTGATAAGGTGAAAGCATCGACTTTGGATGAGGCAACCGTGGAGGCCGAGTGCATCGCCTTTCTGAAAAAATATATTAAGGCAGGTATTGCTCCGATGTGTGGCAATACGATTGGGCAAGACAGACGCTTTATGGCCAAGTACATGCCAAAGTTAGAGGCCTACTTTCATTATCGGAACATTGACGTGTCTACTTTGAAAGAGCTTTGTAAGCGTTGGCATCCTGAGTTGGTGAAGGGCTTTACTAAGAATCAGGCTCACACCGCTTTAGCAGACATTGAGGAGTCGATTGAAGAGCTTAAGTACTACCGCGAGAAGTTTATTGTGCCTCTGCCTCAGTGATTCGCTAGACGCCTCGAAATCAAAAGGTCCGCAATACGGACCTTTTCTTTATTGGCTTAAACGAATTAAGCCCCAGATTTCTTAATGGCGCTCTTCGGTCTGAAGACTTTAATGATTGTTTCATCGGTTTCGATATAGGGGCCGCCAATCAGATCGATGCAGTAGGGCACTGCGGCAAAGATGCCGGGAACAATTGATTTGCCGTTTTCATCCTTAAGACCTTCCAACGTCTCTGCAATCGCTTTGGGTTGTCCCGGGAGATTGATTACTAGGGCAGCATGACTATCGATTTCTCTAAGGACGGCGGTTTGCCGGGAGAGAATTGCGGTGGGTACGAAATTGAGGCTAATTTGACGCATTTGTTCGCCAAACCCAGGCATTTCACGTGTTCCGGCTTCGCGGGTAGCCTCGGGGGTGACATCTCTTCTAGAGGGGCCAGTGCCGCCTGTAGTGAGCACTAGATCGCATCCGAGCTCATCTACCAGCTCGACGATCGTCTCGGTAATGCTTTCAGACTCGTCTGCAATGAGTCGCTCATGAAAAGCGCAGGGATTATTGATGGCCTTCATAAGCCATGCCTGTAGGGCAGGAATACCTTCATCCTGATAGACGCCTTTGCTGGCTCGATCTGAGATGGAAATAAGGCCGATTTTGACCTCGTTTGGGCTATTTCGCTTTAGGGCTTCTGTATGCTTCATGTTTCTATTCTAGCTATTATTAGGACATGTTTACATACACATCCAATCAGTTTCAAGAAATCATTGATTTCATGCTCAAAGAGGCCAAAAGAAGGGGTGCCTCAGATGCCGTAGCCGAGGTTTCGGAGGGGCAGGGGCTATCCGTCACCGTTCGTAAGGGTGAGGTCGAGACCATCGAGCAAAGCTTAGATAAGCAGGTCGGGGTTACTGTATTTCTGGGTCACCATCGCGGCAATGCCAGCACAAGTGATTTTTCTAAAGAGTCTTTGAAGGCTACGGTAGATGCTGCTTATCACATTGCACAACACACTGCAGAAGATCTGTGTGCGGGTCCTGCTGAAGCTAAGCTCCTAGAAAAAAATCCACTTGATTTAGATTTGTTTCATCCATGGAATTTAGATGCTGCCCTTGCTGTGGAGATCGCACGTACTGCTGAGGGCGCTGCTTTTTCAGTGAGTAAACAAATTCAGAATAGTGATGGCGCATCAGTGTCAGCACATCATGCGCATTTCATGATGGGCACTTCGCACGGATTTATGGGTGGCTATCCATTTTCTCGACACTATATTTCTTGCGCGCCGATTGCAAGCGAGGGTGGTAAGAAGGCGCACATGCAACGCGATGATTGGTATTCCAGCTCTCGTATTCCTGAAGAGCTAGCTGATCCTGCTGCAATAGGAACTTATGCTGCACAGAGAGCTTTATCGCGTCTTAAAGCAAGATCTTTAACTACTCGACGTTGCCCAGTAATCTTTGAGGCGCCTTTGGCTGCAGGTTTATTAGGTGGTCTGGTACAGGCAGTCTCAGGTGGCGCCTTGTATCGACGCTCCAGCTTTTTGCTAGATAGTTTAGGTAAGCAAGTGTTACCAAAGCATGTCAGCCTATTTGAAGATCCGCATATGAAGTCGATGACGGGTAGCGCACCATTTGATGAAGAAGGCGTAAAAACTTCTGCTAGAACAGTGGTAGACAAAGGAGTATTAGAGGGTTACTTCTTGTCTACTTATTCTGCGCGTAAGTTAGGTATGAAGACCACTGGTAACGCTGGCGGTTCCCATCACCTCACTTTGCAAAGCAAGAAGACCCCCAAAGGCGGCTTACCTGCTTTGCTAAAAGAAATGGGTACCGGTCTACTGGTTACTGAATTAATGGGGCAAGGCGTCAATTACGTGACGGGCGATTATTCCCGCGGTGCCTTTGGCTATTGGGTGGAGAATGGTGAAATTCAGTACCCAGTTGAGGAAGTGACGATTGCTGGTAACTTGCGCGATATGCTGATGGATATTCAGCTCATTGGTAGCGATACACTGATCCGGGGCACCAAAGAAACGGGATCTATTTTGCTTGGCTCGATGACAGTTGGTGGAAAGTAAATATAGATCGAAGTATTTTTACAGGGAGACAATAATGCAAAGACGTTCATTTTTAAAGAATGCCACTATTGGAGCTGGAGCCGCAGCCTTAGCTGCCCCATCCTTCGCTCAAAGTTTGCCAACACTAAATTGGCGTCTAGTTTCAAGCTTCCCTAAATCGCTTGATACCCTATTTGGCACTCCAGAAGTTTTTGCTAATTCCTTACGCAAGGCGACTGATGGCAAATTTAATGTCAAGATATTTGCAGCGGGTGAGGTAGTACCAGCGCTTCAGGTGTTAGATGCCGTTCAAAACGGTACAGTGGAATGTGGACATACCGCTAGTTATTATTACCTTGGTAAAAACAGTGCTTTTATTTTCGATACCGCCGCACCATTTGGTATGACGGCTCGTCAGCAGTCTGCATGGATGCTTCACGGCAACGGTATGAAATTAATGCGTGAGCTCTATGCAAGTTACAACATTGTTAATTTTCTGGGTGGACAAACTGGTACGCAAATGGGCGGCTGGTTTCGGAAGGAGATTAAATCACCGGAAGACCTCAAGGGTCTGAAATTCCGGATTGCTGGTTTTGCTGGCCAAGTGCTTGCAAAACTCGGAGTTGTTCCACAACAACTTCCTGCTGGAGAAATTTATTCAGCTTTAGAAAAGGGCACGATTGATGCCGCTGAATTCGTTGGCCCCTATGATGATGAGAAATTGGGCTTGGCTAAGGTAGCAAAGAATTACTATTACCCCGCTTTCTGGGAAGGCGCTGCTGGACTTTCTTTCTTGGTAAACAAGAAGCAATGGGATTCTTTGCCGCCTTCTTATCAGGCAGCCTGGGAAGCCGCTTGTTTTGAGGCGCACACCGACATGTGCGCCAAGTACGATGCGCTCAATCCGCCTGCTTTACAACGCCTTTTGCAAAATGGGGCTGTTCTGCGTAAATTTAATAACTCTGTTTTAGATGCTTGCTTTAAAGCAAGTCAAGAAACATACGCAGAAGAGTCTGCAAAGAATCCGCAATTCAAAAAGATTTTTGAGGACTATCGCGCTTTCAGAAACATGGAGGCTCAGTGGTTTAATGTGGCCGAGCAAGCATTTGCTCAATACAGTTTTAGTAAGAAACTTTGAGATTAAAGTTCTCAGCTAAAAGGGCTCCTAGTGAGCCCTTTTCTTTGGAGTGATCTCACCTCCACGATCTATTAGGGGCTACACTGAAGCGATGAATATCTCACATTGCTTCGCATGAATTTCACTGCAATATGGATTCGTCTTAAACAACATCCCTTATCTCGAGTTGGCCCCGGATTGGTGACGGGTGTTGCTGATGATGATCCCAGTGGAATTGTTACGTATTCTCAGGCGGGAGCGCAGTTTGGTTTAAATATGTTGTGGACAATGCCATTTGCATACCCCCTAATGTCGACGATTCAGGTCCTGTGTGCACGTATTGGGAGGGTAACGGGGCGCGGCTTATCGGCCAACATGAAGATTGCCTTTCCTCCTGTAGTGCTGATAACTCTCGTATTGCTGTTATTGATTGCAAATGTCCTGAACATTGCCGCTGATATTGCTGCGATGGGAGAAGTTGCGCAGTTAGTGACGGGCGTTAATTGGCACATCATGACTGGCGTTTTTGTGTTGGTGACCCTAGGTTTACAAATATTGATTCCATATCGTCACTACGTTTTCTTTTTGAAGTGGCTCTCTTTGTCATTGTTGGCTTATGGGGCAGTACTCTTTACTGTGCATATTCCTTGGGGTGATGTTCTCTGGAGTACTTTTTTCCCGCAGCTTAGTTGGAGTGCGGAATCAGCTGCGGTTGTTGTCGGCATTTTTGGGACCACTATCAGCCCCTATTTATTTTTTTGGCAATCATCCCAAGAAGTGGAGGACATGAACTTGCGTGGCGAGCCCAGTCTGATGAATTGCAAAAATAATGAAGAAGTCAAAAGAGAGCTCGGAAGAATTCATTGGGATACCTGGAGCGGCATGTTGTACTCAAATGTTGCTGCGTATTGCATTATTCTTGCCACAGCAGTAACTCTACATGCGGCCGGTATACATGATATTAATACTGCCGCCCAAGCTGCATCAGCACTCAGACCTCTTGCGGGTGAATTTACTTTTCTTCTTTTTGCGCTTGGAATATTGGGCGTAGGTCTGATGGGCGTTCCTGTGCTTGCAGGTTCGGCTGCCTATGCCTTATCTGAAGTATTTGGTTGGCGCTCCAGTTTGGAAGACTCGGCGGCTCAAGCAAGCAAGTTCTACGCCATCATTGCGTTTAGTGTTTTGGGCGCCCTAGCAATTCAATACTCACCTATTAGCCCTATGAAGGCTTTGTTTTGGAGTGCGGTGATTAATGGCATTGTTGCTGTACCTTTGATGGTGGCTATTATGGTTTTATCGTCAAAAGAATCTGTAATGGGTATCCATGTGGCTACCTTAAGCATGAGGATCCTAGGATGGTTAGCAACAGGCTTTATGGCTATGGCTGCTACCTATTTATTCATTGCTTGGTAAGATCATCGGATGTTTGATTTTGCTATTACTTCGCTAGCCCAGTCTTTTCATGCGCATTCGCTTGTATTTTTTGTGTGCGCCGTGATCAGCGTCATCATTCTTGGCGTATCTAAAAGTGGCTTTGGCGCAGGGCTTGGCATTCTTTCTTTGCCGTTAATGGCAAGTCAATCCAGTATTAACGAGGCTTTGGCAATTTTGTTGCCACTCTTGATTGCAATCGACTTGGTAGGTATGCGTCGCTTTATTCGTAATGCAAATTGGCGCATTCTGAAGATCATTACCCCGCCCGCAATAGTGGGTCTTCTATTGGGAATGTTTTTCTTTACCGCTATCACGCCAAAAGTCTTAACGCTCTCGATTGGTATATTTACCCTACTCTTTTTAATCCAGAATCTCGCTATGTCCCACATGGATATGAAGGAGACAAAGTCCTATCCATGGCTTGGGCGCGTAATGGGCCTAACGTCTGGTTTTACTTCCTTTGTTGCGCATATTGGTGGGCCACCAATTACGGTGTATATGCTTCGAGAAAAGCTCTTGCCGATGGTCTATACCTCAACCTTGGGGATCTTTTTCATGTTCATTAATTTTGGCAAGTTAGGCCCCTATGCCTATTTGGAATTGCTGAATTACCGGCAACTGGCAACCTCAATCATCTTGTTACCTTGCGTGCCGGTAGGGGTCTACTGCGGCTTTTACCTTGCCAAAAGAATCTCTATGAAATGGTATTACCGCTCAGTAAGATTCTTTTTACTGATTGCCAGTATCAAGCTCATTACGGATGGACTTATTTAGCTATCAATACTTCTTGTAAGAAGCGTGAAATATCCATGAGCTCTTCAGGATTAACGGAGTGCTCCATCGGATACTCATTCCAATCCACTGAATAACCCATGTTTTCTAATAAGGCATGAGACGCTTGAGCGCGATCAAGAGTGACCACAGGGTCGTAAGTTCCATGCGCCATAAAGATGGGTGTATTGGAATTAGCCGCATGCTTTTCAATATTGGCAGTCATTGCTAGGGGTAAGTAGCCTGATAAAGCCATAATGCCTGCAAGCTTGTGTGGAAAGCGCAATCCAACCTGTAGAGCCATTGCACATCCTTGTGAAAATCCGGCCAAAACAATCTTGTCATAAGCAATACCACGCCCAGCTTCTTTTTCAATTAATTGAACAATGGCCGCAGCAGATCGATGAATGCCTGCAGCATCTTCTTGATCCATGAGGTTTCTGCCGATGATGTCATACCAAGCTGGCATTACGTAGCCGCCATTGACTGTGACTGGCATGCTTGGTGCACTTGGAAAGACAAAGCGAATTCCAGGGCATCCGGTCAGCTTTAGTTCGGGAACGATCGGTACAAAGTCATTGCCATCTGCACCAAGGCCATGGAGCCAGATAACGGCTGATGTTGGGTTTGGGCTAGTTTCTAATTCAATACAAGGAAGCATATTTATTTTCTCAACAGTATGTTCAGCCGATAATAATCGACTCCTATAGACTTCTTATTTTAAGTTGATATCTAGTGGAGCCCTTGCAGGGGAGATATTCGCAGTAACTACAGGAAAAGGGCGGATGTTGGTTAAATAGCCTGAAATGGATTCCACTTTAATAAAACTCAGGTGTAATATGTTTTATTAGCTTGATCTGGATAAAGAAGGGTTGCAATGAAACCGTTTTATATCGACTACTCCCAAGAGAAGATTGAAGAACATCAGCACGCATATCGATGCCTTCATTGCAAAATCCCGACCACCATTATTTTTGGTTTATTAGAGAATCATGCAAAAGATTGCTCCTACCGAATTCAACAAAGTAAATGGACTCAGTTGGAAGCAGGGCTTAGGCCTCACAAGACACATTTTGATGAACCCCATATTGACGAGGTGGATTGATGAAAACATATCCCATTGCTTTGGAGTTAACTGTTTGGGAGGATCTCGGTCTGAACCAATACGAGGTGACGATCGACGAGGCCTCCAAGATTTCGATTAAGCGCACGGATGATGTACTCCGTTCTCGAGAGCTCACTGGTAATGAGATAAGTACATTGATTGCTGCCATAGAGTCCCTAAGGGTGCCCGTTAGCGAAGAACCTGAGGGTGGCCAGAGCAATAAAACCTCTGGGAGTTATGAGTTAATCGTTGAGTCTGCCCATTTCTCTTTGGAGTTTAATTGGGAAGATGTCGATATAAGTGGCGTGAATGCAAAAGCATTTACATCTGTTTCAGCATTGGCTGCTGTAGTGGTGAGTCTAGATTTAGCCCATTGAAATTGGAGCTAAGCCTCCATCACAATAAACTCTCCTAGAGATACTCTTTCTCTAAATTGGGAGAACGAAAAGAGTGCCTTTATTTTTCGAGTATTAATTACCTCAATCTTTCCGTCTGGCGTGAGGTTGGCAAGATAGTCGCCCTCAGGAAATAGGGCTTCGGGAATACTTTCTGTCTCAAGTATTTGGGCTGGTAAAACCAGACTCTTGGTAATTTTGATCCGCATGACCCATCATAAGTATTAAGAATTAGAACGATATTTTGTTTTGCACAGTTTCAAAATCACATGCACCAAAGAGGGGTTAAGCAGGAAAATCCCAAATAGCGATTACTAAATGCCTTGAAAGCCTGTTTGAAGGAAATGATGCAAATATTGGCACTAAAGTAGGGCATGCAAAAATTGAAATCCATTCTGTGATGCTTCGAAGGGCTACTCATCAGTCGATATTGCGCGCGACACATGTTCTGGAATCAGCACTACTCCCAGTGCATTAGGGATGGCTTTAATTGAAACTATTGGTGTTGAGCCTCGGACTGAACCATAAATCGTTGCAATTGAGGTGTCGGCTGCATCCCTGCCAGTACCCAGCCTGACAAATCCCATTGGGATTGCTATGCCGGATGGGTCAAAAATATACCAGCGACCATCAAGATATACCTCCACGTAGGCATGAAAGTCAGTGGGCCCAAGTATTGGGTCTGAGCCATAGTCAATTCCGGTAACGAACCTTGCTGGGATGTTAAGCGCTCTGCACAAGGCAATCATTAAGTGGGCAAAGTCACGACATACACCAGTTTTACTAAGATAAGTATCAATCGCGGTAGTGTGCTCTGTCGAGGTGTTATTACAAAAGCTGACGTGATTTGTGACCCAATCTTGAATTGCTTGAACACGGCTATAGCCATGAATCATATTGCCGAATGTTTTAACGGCAATATCTTTAATGAAATCTGATTGGCAATATCTGCTTGGGTATAAATAGATCAATATCTCCCCAGGAAGATCGCTAATGGGCGTTTCATATATTTGGCTGGGTATTGCGGTGTAGTGGTCGAGATCGACCACGCACGCGTATGCCAGATTTAATATACCGGGCACCCCTTTAAGACGAAGCAATCTAAGATGAGTTCTCTTGTCAATATAGCTTGCTAAAGGGATGTCTTGATTCACGCTGAGAGACTCACTGACAATGAATTGATGATTCGTTTGACTCGCTTGAATAATGAAAATGAAATCGCTTCCAGGGGAGTCAATTTCATAATTCAGGTTTATGGAAAACTCAAGTCTGATCAAGTGTGCTTTCTTGCGTAGTCATCCGTATTAGGAATTCGAATGACATAGGGATTAAAAAATTAATGCTACAAAAGGCAATCTCACTTCATTTTGGCGGATTCACCTAAGCAAATCCTATGATTTGAAAAGAATTAAGGTTGATTAGGCTGGACTTAATCTCATCATATTTTCATCAATCTCAGATTGGGTGCTTAGGCCTCAATTAGTGGAGTTAAAAATTAAAGCACTTGATTGAGTTTAAGTTACTCAATAAAGGAAGAGTAAATTTTTCGATTTTGTAGATAGCAGCTACAGGAAGCCGCCATCAAAGAGGGGCGGTTCAGTATTTTCATTTCACCTCGGCGATATTCAATCAGACCATTTCTTTTAAATTCTGCAGCCGCAGTAGTGATACCAACGCGTCTCACACCTAGCATTAAGGATATGAACTCATGAGTCATCAGAAAGGTTGAGGACTGAGCGCGATCCTCGCTCATTAAGAGCCACTTTGCTAGTCGTGGGCCAATCTCATGGAAGTGTTCACAAGCGGCCGAAAGGCTTAGCTGTTTAATTCTGACAGCCATGTACGAGAGAATAATTTTCTTTACTTCTGTATGGCTATTCATTATTTCCAGGAAAGCTTCTTTTTCTATTTTCCACGCATTACCGGAGCCTTGAACAAGGGCTCCAAACAGGTTCTTTTGAATATCGAAGGCAATCTCTGCGCCTAGGACGCCTTCTCTACCGATCATTCCAATTTCTAGGGGCGGGTGTTGATCAAGACTTTGCACTAATGATACAAATCCATCCGTTGGAAAGTAGATGAATTGAATAGGCTCATCTTCGACGCAGATAATTTTCGATAAAGTAAGCTCAATAAGCTCACCTTTTTGAAAAATGAATTCTTGGATCCTTTTTGGGAGCAATTCAATCAAGCTATTCTTATTCATCTACGTCACCTCAGTGTTGCGCACACATAGCCAGCTTGCACGATAACCCCCCACCAATTGACCTGGCAGGTATAGATTGTGAAATTAAGCTGAATTCTTAAAAAATCCCGCTAAATCTTTTGCCTTATTTCTGAAGCTGTATTAGTAGCTTCTTTGTTAGCTATTAATGAGGTATCACAATGATTTACCCCACTAACTTGATTATGGAGCAGTAGTGCTGTCTGCGGTGTGTATTTTTGTATCGATCTTTAGATCATCTTGATTCGAATGAATTTGTACCATTATTTTGTGCATGTGATGAATTCAGGTAGGTCGTTAAGGGGTGAGATGGTTCCCAACCAGTTTGTTGAATAAGTCTTAAAATTAAAGGGTGCCAAAACTAAGCCCCAAAATCCTCCCAGAACCAGATTTATCTCGTCTAATCGAGATGGCCTGGGAAGATCGCACGCCATTTGATGCCATTGAGAAAACCTTTGGATTGGGCGAGCCTCAGGTAATTGCCATTATGCGTAGGGAGCTCAAGCGAAGCTCTTTTGAGCTCTGGCGCAAACGGGTCACTGGACGAGCAACTAAACACAGTGCTTTGCGTAGCGAAGAAGTGACCCGGGCTTATTGCCCAACTCAATACAAAAATAAATGAAGCATCCTCAGCGTTTAGTCCTTGTCTTGGGGGACCAGCTTGATTTAAACAGTTCTGCTTTACGAGACTTTGATCCTCAATCGGATGAAATCATCATGATTGAATCTGCCAATGAGGCGCAGTACGTTTGGTCTCATAAGGCCAAGATTGCTTTGTTTCTCTCGGCAATGCGTCACTTTGCAAAGTCAATCGAAGCGCTAGGCTACCCCCTTACCTATATCAAAGATTCTTCGCTCACGATTGTGGAGACACTTAAAGAGCAAGTGCTCAACAAGAGCATAAAAAAATTAGTTTGCATTGAGCCAGGTGAGTGGCGCTTAAAGCAGGCTATTGAAGTGATTGCAAAAGATCTCAGCATTGATTTGGAGATGCGTGAGGATGATCACTTTTATTGCTCGCGCCAAGAGTTTGTGGAGTGGTCGGCCAATAAAAAAGAACTTAGACTGGAATATTTTTATCGCTTGATGCGCAAGAAACACCATGTGTTGATTGATGCCGATGGCAATCCTGAGGGCGGGCAGTGGAACTTTGATCAAGATAATCGCAAGCCCTATCCCAAAAAAGGGCCTGGCATTATTGATGCTCCCGCAGCGTTTGAGATAGATGCCATTACACAAGAAGTGTTGGCGTTTGTTGAAAAGACTTATTCAGATCATCCTGGATCATTAGAGTCATTTAATTGGCCGGTTACTAGAGATCAAGCCGTTCAAGCGCTCGAGTATTTTGTTGAATATCGCCTGAGAAACTTCGGTGTTTATCAAGATGCTATGTGGATAGATACCCCATTTGGGTGGCACTCTATATTGTCGAGTTCGCTCAATCTGAAGTTGCTCAATCCCCGTGAAGTGGTAGATGCAGTTCTGGTGGCCTGGAAAAAATATTCTTTAGATCTATCGACCATCGAGGGCTTCATTCGACAAATTTTGGGGTGGCGTGAGTTTGTAAGGGGTATGTATTGGCTTGATATGCCTCAGATGGCAAAGGACAACTATTACGAACACCAAAATCCATTGCCCAAATGGTATTGGACCGGAAAAACCCAAATGGCCTGCATGCAGGATGCAATTGGACAAACACTGCAATACGGCTATGCACACCATATTCAGCGCTTAATGGTGACGGGAAACTTTGCACTCTTGGCGGAAATTCTGCCTCAGGAAGTAAGCGAGTGGTATTTGGCTATCTACGTAGATGCAATTGAATGGGTTGAGTTGCCCAATACGGCAGGCATGGCGTTATTTGCGAATGGCGGTAGATTTACCAGTAAGCCTTACATAGCGAGCGGTGCTTATATCAAGCGGATGAGTAATTATTGCGGCTCTTGCAAGTACAAGCCCGAGGTTCGTTATGGGCAAGAGGCTTGTCCTATGACTACTTTGTATTGGAATTTCCTCATCAAGCATCGAGATCAATTTGAGGCTAGCCCAAGGACTAGATTAATGACTGCCAACCTCAAAAGAATCAGTGATGAAGATCAACAGGAAATAACGCTTCATGCCAAACGCATTTTGAATCAACTTGATGACCTCTAGCAATCATGAAAACATCATTCAAGGGAAACAAAAGTTTTCTACCTAGCAAGATTTGCGTTGTATGTAAAAAAGAAATGACCTGGAGAAAGTCCTGGGCTAAAAATTGGGAATCCATCAAATACTGTTCGGATGCCTGTAGGGCTAAAAAGAGTCCCTCAGATGGGTCCAAAAGTATTTAATTTAAGAGTGTCAACTCGCTGTAAGCCTAACCCGTTATGTAGGAAAGGACAGAGTTCCTTGATGACTGGGAGGTCTGCATGAAGAAAATACTGATTTGCCTGCTTACAGGGGTAATGCTTGCTGGATTGGCTAGTTCAGCCAGTGCTCATGGCGGTAGAGGTGGTTATTACGGCGGCTATTACGGTGGCAATGGTGGTTGGCGTGGTGGCTGGGCGCCGTTCGCAGTGGGTGCCGTTGCTGGGATCGTTGTGGCTAATGCGTATAACAGGCCAGCCCCCGTGTATTACGCACCGCAGTATGCCTACCCGCCACACGCTCAAACTGCTGCTTATTGTCCAGAGAACGGGCTTTACTATCCACAAACGCAGGCTTGCCCTAGTGGCTGGCAAAGAGTGAATTATTGAGCGTGATGAATGCTGAGTATTCCTAAGCAATCAGGCCACTCGAAAGTGGCCTGATTGAATGTGTTGCTATTACCGCTTTAGGAAGTTTATTTTCCGCAGGGGAATTTTCCTGCTAAGAAACGCAGAATAGTATCAGCTGCTGGTTCAGTCGCATATTTAGGATTTGCTTCGGCCCATTTGACATAGTCCTGAATTACTTCCTTACGCGTTGGTGCAGGCTGCTTTACACAAATAAATTCTGGGGCTGATTTTGGATTGCGGGTTACCAAATAAGTATCGTAGACGGCTTGACCGTAAATCTCACAGGTAATAAAAGTGCCGTTAGTACCTTTGCAGTCTTGCAAGAGTTCTTGAGTGCTAATCATATTGGCTGCCTGAGACCCGCTTGAGAAGCCCAAAACTGCGCTAGTGAATGCCATTAATAAAATCTGCTTTTTCATGTTTTTTCTTTCGTATTAGTCTTAATCTTTAAATTGAAATAATTTTTTTAGCGTCTGCCTCTAAAGCCGCCACCCCCACCGCCGAAGTGGTCGCCACCTGAGCGTGCACCACCGCCGCCGAAGCGATCACTACCACCATTAAATTTAGCGCCGTGTGCATCACCAAAGCCGCTGGAATCATTTTTAAAATTACTAGCCCCACCATCGCGATTACCTGGGGTTCGATCGCTAGAGCGATCACTATTGCCATTACTACTGCGACTACCGTCACGATTGCCTGCATTACCCATGTTGCCGCGGTCTTCGCTACTAATGCCATTACGTTGCAGGCTTTGGCGAAGTTGGTCACGTTCGGCATCACGATTTGTACTGCCGCCGCCCATATTGGCATTGCGACGTTGTGCATCTGACTTCCAGTCGCTGGTACCGGATTTATTGCCATTCCAATTGCTATTGGTTTTGCGATTGAAGTTATTGTAAGTATTGTTATTAACGGTAAGTGAGTTGCCGCCGCTGTAACCGCCACCCCAATGACATCCACCCCAAAGGGCTGCGCCAACGGCCATGCCAACTCCAAAAGAAAGTAGAGCTGTACCTGCTGCGTATCCGGGTGGATAGTATGCGACTGGTGGGTAAGCTGGATATGGCCATGCGCCATAGACCACTGTCGGGTTATAGGAGGGCACATAAACTACTTGTGGGTTGGTCGGTTGAATGATGATCGTTTCAGATGAGCCGCTCCCTTGGGTGGTGACGGTTTGTTGGCTATTGGATTGCAAGGAGCCCGATTTCTTTGCCTTAGCGCGCAAGGCTTGAATCGCTGCCATTGTGTCGGATTGTTGGGCTAGTACAGCATTGCCTAAGTTTTGCGTCCAACTCAGTTGTGAGCCCATCATTTCTAGAACAGGTGGGAAGGACACCAAAGACTTCACGCTGGCATCCCAATTTTGTTGTTGTAATGCGTTATTGAGTGCATCACCTTTGATTTTGCTATTGGCACGCAACCAATTGGTTGCCTCTGAAACTTCTAATGGATAAGTAGAAGCCATCAGAATTTGCGAAACTAAAGAATCTGGATATAGGGCAATGGGTGCTACCAGCGCTTCTAATTGAGCCTGAGATTGTTTGCTTGCTTGATCTTGGCTGCTGCTTTGAGCATAGGTAACTGGAACGATAGCTGGGAGGCTAAGTGCAGTCATTAAGATTCCGGCTAGTAATCGAGAGGGCATCCCTCTTTTATTTGGTGCCAACATTAGCGCATCCTTATCATTAGGTAGAGAAAATATTCTACCCAATCTTTTGGTTTTGCTGCCATTTAAGGCGCCTAATCAGCGATTGACTGATTAAGACCTAAACCTGAAGTTTGGGGAGGACCCTTCCATTCTCCAATCTATGGATTTCGACTATATTTGAATGAATCACAAGCAGTGATGACCGCCTTAACTTCGAAAATAAACATTCAATCAGCCATTGCATACATGAAGCCCATTTTGTACTCTTATCGCAGATGCCCATATGCAATGCGCGCACGTATGGCTTTGAAATACGCAGACATTGATATTGAGCATCGCGAGATTGACCTACGGAATAAGCCTCAATCAATGTTACTGGCATCCCCCAAGGGAACTGTTCCTGTACTCTGCCTTGATGGCTTAGTTCTGGATCAGAGCGTTGACATCATGCGCTGGGCAATTGAACAATCTGATCCGGATAACTGGGGAAATGTGGATGAGGTAATTGCTCAAGCATGGATTGAAAGAAATGATGAACGATTTAAATTGCTATTAGATCAATACAAGTATCCCAATCGATTTCCAGAGTTGAACCAAGATACAGTTCTTCATGAAGCTTTGGAATTGATGTTGCTGCCAATGGAGAAGGTTTTACAAAATTCTCAATACTTGTTGGGTAACAAGATGTCTTGGATAGACATCGCTATTTTTCCGTTTATTAGACAGTTTTCCATGGCCGACACAAAAAGATTTGAGCAGCTACCCATACCTGAAACCAAAAGATGGCTTACCCAACATCTGGAGTCTGAATTATTTAATGCGGTGATGCAGAAACATTCAGTCTGGCTGGATTAGGTGGGGTGAATTTCTATAAGAAATAAGTGGCAATGATGGTGTAAAGCGGGATGCCCAAGATGATGTTGAATGGGAATGTAATTCCCAAAGACATTCCCATGTATAGGGCTGGATTCACTTCGGGTAGTGCATGACGTAATACTGCAGGAACTGCAATATAGGATGCGCTAGAGGCAAGCACCATTAGCAAAATGGTATTTCCTAGAGGTAGTCCAATCATTTTGCAAAGAGCCAGCGCTAGCAGTGCATGTGACAGTGGTGAACCTATGGCATATAGCAAGGTAATGGGCGGCTTACCTTTTAAGCCTTTGAAGTTTCTGGCGGCCATCAGCCCCATGTCCAGTAGGAAAAAGGCCAGCATGCCCTTAAACAAGTCAATGGAGAATGGCGCCATTAATTTTTGTCCAGAGTCGCCGCTAATGAGGGCGACCGCCATTGATCCCAGTAATAGAAGTTGCGCGCCGTCTGTAAATGACTCATGCAGTATTTTGGCAATACCAGCAGGTTCTTGCTTGGATGTTAGATCGGGCGCCACAGATGCTCTTGCCTTATTCGCTAACACTATCGCCAAAATGATTGCAGGAGATTCCATGAGCGCCATCGCTGCTGCCATGTGACCACCGTAGGCGATGTTAAATTGATCTAAGTATTGTGTGGCAGTAATAAAGGTAACGGCGCTCACCGATCCATAGGTTGCTGCAATTGCTGCAGCATCAAAGGCGCCCAACTTTCTTCTTAATATCCAGTATCCAATGATGGGAATGATGGTAGCAAGGAATACTGCCAATCCTAGAGAGAAAGCAATTTCGCTAGTGAACCCAGACTTGTGCAGGGCAAATCCGCCTTTAAGTCCTAAGGCCATTAATAAATAGAGCGATAGAAACCGAGAAATTTGCGGCGGAATTTCTAGGTTGGATTTGACTGATCCTGCGAATACCCCAAAGATAAAAAATAGTATGGCGGGGTCAAGGAAATTGGTCATCAATTCATTCTAAGTCTTACTCAGCGTTTATTCTTACCCCCATAATTTATAAGACTATAGGCGCATACAAAAGCTACTTCACCAATTAAAGTTTCGCAGATGGCACTACGAGAGTTCTTGGCAAGCTTGACAACATACTTAACGGCATTCAAAGAGGGTTTAGAGCCATCCTCAGCCATTAGTTTTTCAAATGAAAAAATAGCTTGAGTGAACAATCGTCTAATTACGGTCTATAGGGCTTGATAACAGATTCAAGACCATAGGCATCATCTTTAGCCTTCATCTCTTGAATCTGCTTCCTGAGTTTGCTGACTTCTTTGCAGCTTAGCTTTCGGAGTTTCTTGGAATCAACACCATAGGTGTCAACCAGGTATCTGCGACGAGAAGTGCATAACTGAAATCGAATGATTAAAAATAATGCAAATAGCGCCGGTGAGAGAAGTAGAAAAAGGATCGTCATCAATCCATCTTATGCCTGTTTGAAAGGCATGTCATTTTAAAAAGCATGGTGGGGGGGGGTGTGCCCAGGAGTGATAGCCATCAATTAGCTCCTGATGGGGGTTTCTGGGGAATGGGAAGGATTGATGCCCGCTTTTAGGCCTTCGGAAAAGGAGAGGAATAGGTCTTAGAATAGCAATTTGAGCCCTATTGATGAAGGGTAACTTTGCATCAATGCATATCTTGGGAGAGGTAATGGAGCCGTTAGCAAAATTAAAAGTAATCGAGATGGGGCAACTGATTGCTGGACCATTTGCTGCTAAAACGTTAGCTGATTTTGGCGCTGATGTGATTAAGATCGAGCCGCCTAAGGTAGGCGATGCCCTTCGTAAGTGGCGACTTTTAAAAGATGGCACATCCATTTGGTGGCAAGTACAGTCTCGCAATAAACGATCACTCTCTTTGGATTTAAGGGAGGTAGAGGCACAAGATATTGTCAGAACCTTGGTTAAAGAGGCAGACATATTGATTGAAAACTTTCGCCCTGGAACCTTAGAGGGTTGGGGTCTTGATCCAGAAAGATTGCTTGAACTCAACCCCAAACTCATTGTTCTTCGTATTAGCGGCTATGGTCAGACTGGCCCGTATAGAGATAAACCTGGGTTCGGTGTTGTTGCTGAGGCAATGGGTGGCTTGCGTCATCTCACTGCCGAGCCTGGCAGAGTACCGGTGCGCGTAGGTATTAGCATTGGCGATACCTTGGCATCTTTGCATGGGGTGATTGGTATTTTACTCGCGTTACAAGAGCGCCATACCAGTGGTAAAGGTCAAATCATTGATATTGCTTTGTATGAAGCGGTGTTTAATTGTATGGAAAGTTTGCTGCCTGAGTACAGTGCATTCGGTGAGGTGCGACAAGCGGCAGGCAGTGCATTACCCGGTATTGCCCCAACTAACGCCTACCAGTGCGCAGATGGCGGTTACGTATTGGTGGCCGGTAATGGCGATAGCATTTTTAAGCGCTTGATGACAGTGATTGGGCGTGATGACTTAGGAAATGATCCGCAATTAGAGAATAACGATGGTCGTGTTAAGCGGGTAACCGAGCTTGATCATGCGATTGGCCAATGGACCAAAACAGTCAGTACAACTAAGGCTGTAGAGATGTTGGATTTAGCTGCTGTACCAGCAGGCAGAATTTATACCGTTGCCGATATCGCTAATGATCCACACTACAAAGCTCGGGAAAATATTCACACTATTCAGATGCAAGATGGCAGCAAGGTAGATGTTCCTGGCGTGATTCCAAAGCTCTCTCGTACGCCAGGGTCCATTAAGACACTAGCGCCAGAGATTGGTCAGAACACCGATGAGATCTTAAAGAGCATAGGCTTAAGTGATGATCAGGTCGCCTCTCTTAAAGAGCGCGGCATTGCATTTACTAAGTAGTTAAATTAAAAAACCAGAAAAGATCATGACCAGAATTTATTTCAATGATGTAGTGCTGAGAGATGGCTTTCAGATTGAGGCCAATTTTGTACCAACAGATGATAAGGTGAGGTTGGTTGATGAGCTTAGTGAATGTGGGTTTGCCAAGATTGAGGTGACCTCATTTACCTCTCCTAAAGCAATTCCAATGTTGCGAGATGCTGAAGAGGTTATGGGGCGGATCAAGCGATTGCCGGGGGTTGAGTACACAGTACTCGTTCCTAACTTAAGAGGTGCAGAGCGCGCCTTCGAATCAAAGGCGGATGAATTTAATCTGGTGATGTCTACTTCAGAGACTCATAACCTAGCTAACCTTCGAATGGGTAGAGAAAAGAGCTTTGCAGGATTGGTAGAGGTAATTCAGTACGTTGATGGCAGAACGCCCATTAATGTCTCCCTATCAACCTGTTTTGGCTGTCCAATGGAGGGCGAAGTGCCCCAAGAAGTTGTAGAGGGTTTTGCACAGCGCTTTGCTGATCTGGGCGTCAGGGGCCTGACGATTTGCGACACAACAGGAATGGCAAATCCCGATCAAGTTAAAAAGATGAGTGAAGTATTGCAAAAACGTTTTCCAAGCCTGCAACTCACCTTGCACTTTCACAATACTCGAGGAATGGGCTTGGCCAATGTTTTGGCTGCTGTTCAATCGGGTATTGTTCGTTTTGATGGCTCATTAGGTGGCTTGGGTGGGTGCCCATATGCGCCAGGAGCTAGTGGGAATATTTCAAGCGAGGATGCGATCCATATGCTCGATGCTATGGGTTATGACACTGGTATGAATATCCCTAAACTAATACAGTTGGCTAGGGAGTTGCCAAAGATTGTGGGGCATGAAGTACCGGGGCAAGTGGCTAAAGCTGGAAGCACTTATACATTGCACCCAGAGCCAAGCTACGTAGATGAATTGCGGCGCGCTCAATAAACAGGAAATGAATCATGATTGACCATTTAGATCATCTAGTTCTCACAACCGCAAAGGAGGATGAGTGTGTGGATTTTTATACTCGTATTCTGGGTATGAAACTAGAATCTTTTAATGGGGGCACTCCGCCAGTAGAGCGTAAGGCTTTTAAGTTTGGCAATCAGAAAATAAACTTGCATATCCAGGGCAAAGAGTTTGAGCCTAAGGCGGATATTCCAACGCCTGGATCGCTTGATCTTTGCTTTATAGCTGATCGCCCACTAGAAAAGGTCATTGAAAAGCTAAATTTAGAATCTTGGCCCATCATTGAGGGCCCGATCATTCGTACTGGGGCCACACAAAAAATTGTCTCTGTCTACGTCCGCGACCCGGATCAAAACTTAATTGAGATATCTGAATTAATGTAAAAAATCACTTGCGAGGGTGGGGAAAGCCACCCTCGATAGTCTGCCCATCCAAATATTGCAGTATTCTCACTTTAGTCCTGAGTTGTGATGCTGAATTGCAATCACCACGGCTGAACTGAATTTTCTGAATAACAAATGGATAACAACAATGAAATTGAAAATGGTAACGGCAGCACTTGGATTGGCATCAACGCTGGCATGGTCTCAAACACCATCAAATATGGTTGGCACTTGGAGTGGCGTTAGTAATTCGGCTGTATCTGGCTCTGGAATGTTTCATCCTACTGAGGCGGGGAAAGAAAAGGCTGTTCGATTTAGAAACGTAGAATATGTATTAGTGGTTGATAAAGAAGAGGGCAGAAACTTTGTGGGCTTTATTGGTGCAACCAATGGCAAGCACCCAACTGATATTAAGCACAAAGAAGTAGTATTGGGGGCGTACGCCAAAGATATGAAAAGTGGTGTGATGGTCAATGAAACCGGAAGCTTCACCTTTAAATTAGTGGATTCTAAAAATTTAGAGATTTGCTATACCCAAGTCACATCTAAACCAATGGTGGCATCTTGTTTTGAAATGATTAAGAAGTAATTCAATAATCAATTTAGCAATTTACTAAGGAGTTTATCTATGAAGCGCCGATTTTTAGCCTTACTAATATGTATTTTGAGTATTGGAATGGTTGCTTGCTCAAAAGGTACTGATTCAAAAGAAATTAAGGTTGCCGTCTCGCCATCTTCACCCCCAATGCTTTTTGATCAAAAGGGCCAGATTGTCGGTGTGGATATGGATATTTTCCAAGGTTATTGCCAGTCACGTGGCTGCACCTTGAAAGTGACTCCTTATGATTGGCAGGGCATGCTTGGCGCCGTATCTAGCGGACAAGCGGATGTTGCTTTTTCGGGTATTTCCATTACGGATAAGCGTAAAGAGGCGATGGATTTTTCTCAGCCGTATTACGATAACTCTTGGCACTTGGTAAGTCTCAAAAGTAAAAATATTCAAATTACCGATCTAAGCCAGCTAAAGAAATACTCCATTGGTTACCCTCGCGGCATGGCTTACGATGACTTGATTAGAAATGAGTTAGAGCCCAAGGGCTACTACTCTTTAAGCAAGGTAAAGCTTTATCCTTCTTATGCTGAAGTGGTGACCGATCTACAGAATGGCAATATTGATTTAGCATTCATTGAAGAGCCCGTATTTTTGAATTATGAAAATAAACTGAATTTGCCATTGCAAAGTTCTTATGTTTTTAAGGGCTACGATAAGTTAGGTTTTGCCTTTGCTAAGGGGTCAAAGTTGCGTGATGATTTTGATAAGTACCTTGCAGAATTGGGTCCTGAAAAAATCCAAGCGATCTTGAATAAATGGATGAAGTAAGCTCTCGGAAAATTTGACCATGAGTCTTTTGGGTATTCTGTTAGAGCTAGGAAATGGCGTTTTCTATACAGTAATCGTTACGCTGGTTTGCAGCATAACTGGCTTTACAGTTGGTTTGCTGCTAGCTAGCCTGTATAGACTGGCTATCGGAAGCGTTTGTTTTTTAATCGATGTCTATACCTATATCTTTCGTGGCGTTCCGGTACTGGTTTTGCTATTCATGGTTTACTTTGGTCTTCCTGGCTTTGGTATTAAGCCGCCGCCTTTAATGGCCATGGCGCTCAGTCTAGGTTTAGTTGCTGGCGCCTATTTAACCGAAGTATTTCGTGGCGCATTTAGCTCAATTGATCCCGGCGAAGTTCTTGCCGCTCAGGCTATGGGCATGAGTCGTATTCAGGTGCTCAGGTATATTGAAATCCCGCAGATGCTCCGATTTTCTGTGCCCGGTATGGTCAATGAATTTACTTCCGTGCTGAAGTATTCGCCATTCGCATACACCGTTGGCATACCAGAGATTACAAAGCAGGCTATGACATTGACAGCAACTACCTTAAAAGGAATTGATGTGTATTTTGCCGTTGGCGTTCTCTATTTTGTGATCTACCGAATTTTATTACTGGGCGTTCAATTCATTCAGAAACATTATGAAATTCCTGGCATGGAAGAGGCTGCAGTATGACGGTAATCACTATTCGAGATCTCGCTATGGAGTTTGGCAAGCAGGCGGTGCTCTCTGGTATTAATTTTGATTTGCAGCAAGGCGAAGTGAAGGTTCTCATGGGCTCTTCCGGCAGCGGTAAATCAACGCTATTGAGATGCATTAATCGACTGGTGGAGCCAACATCGGGCTCAATTCAATTTAAAGGTAAAGAGATTCTGGGTCCTAATGTGGATGTTCGCGCCTTACGCAAACAGATTGGATTTGTATTTCAGCAATTTGCTTTATATAGCCATCTGACCGTGCTAGAAAATGTCACATTAGCTTTGCGTAAACTAGAAGGTATGGGGTTAAAAGAGGCTAACGAGAAAGCCTTGCATGAGTTAGCTCAATTTGAGATGACGCCTCATCAGGGTAAATATCCCTCTCAATTATCGGGCGGCCAAAAGCAGCGTGTTGCAATTGCAAGGGCTTTGGCGATGGATCCCGCGGTTGTGCTGCTGGATGAGCCAACCTCTGCACTGGATCCAGTAATGTCTCGTGATGTGGGAGATCTCATTAATCGCTTGCATCACAACGGCATTACGATGATTTGTGTAACGCACGATTTGGGTCTGGCAAGAAGCATTTCGGATAGGGTGCTGTTCTTGGACAAAGGCATTATTCGAGCAGATGAGCGTATTGATGTATTGGCCAATGATCGTTCTGATCCAGAGTTGCAAGCTTTCTTTGGTAAAAGGGGTGCTGTGTAATGGGGTCCTGGGGAGCTTTCGAGCGAGACCTGCTGCAGCAAATGCCTTTAATACTGGCAGGACTGTTAAATACCCTCGAATTAGCAGTCGTTATTAGCATTACTGGATTTTTATTGGGTATTTTTGTTTTCTTTCTAACCCTTAGTAAAAATAACCTTGTACGCAATTCCATTAATGCATACATTTCTTTCTTTATTGGTATGCCGCTGATCGTGCTCCTGTTTTTAATGTATTACGGGCTTCCTCAATGGGGCATCAGATTAAATCCTTTTACAGTTGCAGTGATCGGATTTACCTTGAATGTGGCTGCTTATAACGCTGCTTACCTAAAAACAGCATTTAATGGCTTAGATACGAGTCAGATTGAAGCCGCTACCGCACAAGGATTTAAGCCGTCACAAATATTTCGTCTAATTACCTTGCCACAAGTATTGCGTACCTCGGTGCCGGCATTAACAAACCAAGTGATTGGCAATCTCAAAGATAGCTCTATTACCTTTTTGATTCAATACACAGAGTTTTTTGCCCGCATGCAGGAGCTAGCCTCTACCAATTTCCAGTTTTTTAAAGCTTATCTGGTTACAGCCTTAGTGTATTTACTGCTGGTTTCGGTGATTGTATTAGTCGCCCGAAGTATTGAAAACCGTTTGTTCATTCGAGCTAGTTAATTCTTGGTAAATGAAAACTCCCCATGCAGGAAATTAACTCTCTAATTAATACTCTCAATCTTCAGCCACACCCAGAGGGTGGCTTTTACAGAGAGATGCATCGTTCACAAACAATTGTTAAATCTGTAAGCGCTGAAGATAAGAGTGCCTACACCAGCATTTACTATCTGCTAGCAGGAGCTGATTTTTCAGCTTGGCACCGGATTAAATCAGATGAAACTTGGTACTTTCATCATGGTTGCGATGTACTCATTTATTTTTTAGATGAAAGTAAATTGCTGCAAACGATTCAGCTTGGATTGGAATCAAGCAATTTTCAAGCCACCATACTTGCAAATACTTGGTTTTCAGCAAGACCCATGAGGGACTCTTCTTATTGCTTGGTAAGTTGTGTTGTGGCGCCTGGCTTTGAGTTTAGCGACTTTGAAATGGGGAAGCGTCAAAGCCTCTTGGAGGAATTTGGTCATTCCCTGGATAACATTCAGATTATTGAAGCTCTTACAAGGAGTTAGCTTGGTTTAGGCGCGCCAGCTTGTTTTAAAGGATGGGCGCTTGCAAAGCTATTCAATTTCATACAGTTTTCAAAGATGCCGTTCAGCGTCGGTGCGGCATTCAAGTCCACATTAAATAGTTTTGCACCAATCACATGCGATGCTAACGCAATATCGGCAATCGTAACCTCATCACCAAATGAGTAGGTTTTGGATTTTCCTAATTTGATTAATGTGCTTTCTATTGCCTCATTGCCTTTGGTAAACCAATGCTGTGCCCATTTTGTTTGGGCGGTTTCATCTAGACCCCATTCTTGATTCAGAAAATTTCTGACTCTTGGGACGATGAGTGGGTGGGTATCAGCAATCGTGGTTAATGCAAGAGCTTTAACCCCAGCTTTGTCGATGGGAGCACTGGGGATAAGTTTTGGACTAGGCCAAATATCCTCAATGTATTCAAGGATAGCAAGTGACTGTACGATTTCATGACCGTCATGTTTAAGTAACGGAACCACGTGTTGAGGATTGAGAGCGCTATAGGCCTCTCCAAACTGTTCGCCACCGGCTAAATTGACGGATACCTCTTCAAAAGGAATTCCCTTTAGATTAAGGGCAACCCTAACGCGATAAGCAGCTAGGGATCGCCAGAATCCATACAGTGTCACACTCATATTAGGCGTTAATAAAGCTGCTAATAGCCTTCATAAAGACCGCTGGAGCTTGAAGCTGGGGAACGTGCGCCAAGCCAGGCAAGATGTTTAATGTTGCGTTTGGTAATCCAGCATGCAGTTCTACAGACATTGCTGAAGGAGTTGCTTCATCTAATTCCCCAACAAGCACTAGGACTGGTTGAGTGACTTTAGAAAGTTGATCTCTAATATCGAGTGTAGAAAGGGCAGCACATGCACCATGAAAAGTTTCTGTATCGAGAGCTAAGAAACGGGTCTTTCTGTCTGCCACCAAGCTTGCGTTCTGCTCTTGAAATTCTGGAGCAAATAAGCGGCGCATAGCAACATCTGCAATAGCCCCTAGACCTTTTTCTTTAGCTGCAGCCGACATTCCCTTAAAGGCTGCGCGGCCTGGTTCAGAGAACATGGCACCGCAATCGGCTAACACTAAGCGTGAGGCGAGGTTTGGATGGCGAATGCTAGTAATTAAAGCGATAAAGCCGCCATAACCATTGCCCAGGAAGATCGGCTTTTCATTGAGTTCTAGAGATTCAATGGCTTTAGCAATGTGGTCGGCAATCGTGTTGAGATCGCCGCCTACAAAGTCAGAGCCTTCAAAACCCGGGAGGTTAAGAGAAATGATTTGATGGGTTTTGACTAAGTCCACCGCAAGTGGTGCAAACGAACTGCTGTCAGCCAATAGAGAGTGAAACAAGACAATGGGTTTTCCAGAGCCTGAAATATCCAAGCTTAATTTTTTATTGTCGATGGTTAAAGTTTTATTTGCCATGTGAGTTGATTTTCCTTGCTCTCTATTGGAAGACGAGTAATTAGTTAAGACGTGGTTGAGTGGCGGTATCTTTGTACCAGTCAAATGGCGCATCATCCAAACGAATCATGACGCTCTTAGTCTCAAAGTGTTGATCAAATGATTCAGTGCCGCACTCACGACCAATACCGGAGTCCTTAATGCCGCCCCAAGGTGATGCTGGGTCTAAGCGGTGATGGTCATTTACCCAAACAATGCCGCATTTGAGTTTTGCAGCAACACGGTGTGCTCTAGTCACGTCGTTTGTGCGAATAGCACCGGCAAGGCCAAATGGAGAATCATTGGCCAATTCAAGACCTTCTTCTTCTGTAGTGAATTTGGTGACGGATACGAATGGTCCAAATACTTCCTCTTGGAAGATACGCATGTTTCTAGTAACGTCTGCAAAAACGGTTGGCTCTACAAAGAAGCCATCCTTCAGAGATGCATCAGCCGGTACCTTACCGCCAGCCACGAGGCGCGCTTTATCTTCATTGAGGCCAATGTCGATATATTTGAGAACGCGTTGTTGTTGGCGTGCAGAAACGACAGGCCCAAGCTGTACTGTCGGATCAATTGGGTTACCAATTCTGATGGATTTAGCCTTAGCTGCCAGCTTTTCAACAAACTCGTCATAAATATTTGCCTGAACAATTTGACGGCTGCCACAAATACAGGTCTGTCCTGCTCCAATGAAAGCGCCAAAAGCTGCATAGTTCACGGCTTGATCCACATTGAAATCATCAAATACGAGTACTGGAGTCTTGCCACCGAGTTCTAAGGTTTGATGTGCAAAGTTGCTACCAGCCAATGCGCCAGTAATGCGTCCAGCCTCGGTGCCGCCAGTCAGAACCCATTTCGCCAAACCAGGATGCTCAGCAAGCGCTTTGCCGGTTGAGGGGCCAAGTCCAGTGATCACATTAAATACTCCTGGAGGTAAACCAGCATCAACAAACAACTGCGCGAGTCGTAATGTAGTGAGGGGAGTGTATTCAGAAGGTTTGACTACTGTGGTGCAGCCTGATGCGAGGGTAGGGGCTAAGCTCTTCACCATAATCATCAATGGGTGATTAAATGGTGTGGAGTTGCCTACTACGCCAATAGGGGTGCGCAAGGTGTAATTTAGGTAGTTGCCATCCACTGGAATCACAGAATCGCGACGTGCGATAGCAAGACCTGCGTTGTAACGGAAGAAGTCTGGCAAGCGAGAAACCTGAGCACGAGTCTCATTTAAGGAGCGTCCGTTATTAGCGGTCTCGAGCGTATAGATTTCTTCTAAGTTCGCTTCAAAAACATCAGCCAGTTTATTAATCAGCTTTGCTCTGGTGCGATTGGACATGGCGCTCCACTCGCTGCTAGCAAAGGCTTTAGCAGAACTTTTCACAGCCTTATCAACGTCTGCGTCAGTGGCATGTGAGATTTGTGCAAGCATCTCGCCAGTGGCTGGATTTAAAACATCCAGTAAATCTGGTTGGGATGCGGGTACTTCTTTACCATCAATGAATAATCCACGAATGGGGACTTGCTTATTAGATGTTGACATGGTGATCCTTGTATAAAAATTATTTGAATTAGTTGACTATCATTCCGCGTGATACTGCATTACTGACACGCTTGCCTGCGGCAAGTACGTGTTGCTCAGCTAGGCGCTGGGCAGATTTAATCGATCTCGATTGAACTACGTCAATGATCTCGCGATGCTCCTCTACAAGTGCTTCAGGCTTGCCGTGATTCATATTGCTCACACTGATCTGTACAGCTCTTTCCATTAAATCAATTAGGTCGATGAGTTGATCACGCATGCGTGGATTACCACCCAGCTCAGCCATTTTTCTATGGAACGATTTGTTATATCCAACAAATCCATCTTTCCATTGGTTTTCATCAAAACGTTTGTATTGATCTAGAGCTTGTAACTGTTCGTCACTCGCATGACGAATCACGCGTTCGATGTTGGCTCGCTCAAGCGCTGCGCGCAAATGAAACATATCCAACATATCTGAAATTGAAACAGGGGCTACCCGATAACCTTGGCGTGGAATAGTAATTACTAAACCTTCGCGCTCAAGGCTAATGAGAGCATCACGTACTGGGGATTTGCTGACTTCAAACCGCGCTGCCAATTCAGCTTCTCGTATTTCAGCGCCAGGCATTAATTGGCACGACAAAATATCTTGACGAAGCTCTTCGTACACTCTCTCACGGAGCAGTCGACCGTCTATTTCTACGGGTTCTGTAATAGTGGCTGTCATGGTTTCAGAGATATTAGGCTCTCTATAAATATTGATCGTAATATATCACAAGGGTTTTACAGGATGCTATACAATTTTATAAGTAATTGATTTATATCAATAAATAATATTTACAGAAAAAATATTGATTAAATTTAAATTTATTGTAGTATATCAACTAAGACATTAAAACAATAATTAAAGAGTACAAAACACCGTGAGGAGACAGTTATGTTGAAAAAGATCCACCTAAAAGCAATAGCGCTTGCAGTAACGGGGGCACTCATAGCGCCCGCAGCCTATGCAGCAGATAACACACCGATTCGTGTTGGTTTCTTAACCATCAAATCCGGTGCATTGGCCGCTGGCGGTAAGCAGATGGAGGAGGCAATCAATCTGTTTATGAAGGAGCGCAACAATACGATAGCCGGTAGAAAAGTGGAGCTTTTTGTGGCCGACACTTCTGGGCAGCCAGCCGTTACAAAAACTAAAACACAAGAGCTGGTAGAAAAAGATAAGGTTCAAGTCATCATCGGACCTTTGGCTGCATTTGAAGCGATTGCAGTTGACGATTACATTAAAAAAGTAGGGGTGCCTGTAATCTCCCCATCTGCTGGTGCAGAAGATTTGACCCAACGTAAACCGAACCCATGGTTTGTGCGTGGTGTTGGCAGTTCAGCTCAACCAAGTCATGCGCTTGGTGAATATGCTGCTAAAGACTTGAAATACAAACGAATTGCCATCATTGCAGATGACTTTGCTTTTGGTCATGAGATTGCAGCTGGTTTCCAGAGAACATTTGAAGAGAACGGTGGCAAGGTAGTACAAAAACTCTGGACTCCATTGAATGTGGCTGACTACGGAACTTATATTGGTCAGATTAAACCAAATGTTGATGCTGTATTTGCGGCCTTTGCTGGTGGTAACGGTGTGAAGTTTGTGAAGCAATACAGTGAGTACGGCTTGAAAGGAAAAATTCCACTGCTTGGTGCCATGACTACTGTTGATGAAGGTATATTGCCTTTCATGGGTGATGATGCATTGGGTGTGATTTCAACCGGTTGGTATTCTGCAAACCTTAACAACGCTGCTAATGCGAAGTTTGTAAAAGACTTCAATGCAATGTACAAAAAGGATCCTGGCTACTATTCCATGGGTGCCTACGGTGCTGCATTGATGCTTGAACAAGCATTAAAAGACGTCAAAGGCAATATTGAAGATAAAAATGCCTTTATGGCTGCATTGCGTGCGGTGCAGTTGCCAAATGATCCAAGAGGTAAAGTGACATTAGATGCATTGGGTAACCCAATTATGGATATTTATATCCGTAAGGTTGAGAAAAAAGATGGCAAGCTGACTAACGTGGTTATCAAAACTTACCCTGCAGTCAGTCAGTTCTGGACTTATAAGACAAAGGACTTCTTGGCTAACCCTGTGTACTCAAGAGATTATCCGCCTGCGAATAATTTAGAAAACTAATTCGCACCACATGTCTTTTTGGTTAATTCAAAGTCTCAATAGCCTTGCCCTAGGGGGAGTTCTTTTCACCCTGGCGGCGGGCTTTTCATTAATTTTCGGATTAATGCGCATCGCCAATCTTTCGCACGGCGCTTATTTTATGTTGGGCGCTTATGTGGGCCTCAGTGTTGTTGAGGCTGGCCATTCATTCTTCCTTGCAATCCTTGCCGCCGCAATTGCGATCGGCCTATTGGGCTGTGCTGTAGAAAGAGTTATTCTGCGCCGCTTAGCGGGTAATAGCTTGTCTCAAGTATTGGCTACCTTAGGTGTTGCTTTTGTCATTGCAGATTGCAGTCTTTGGTTTTGGGGTGGGGATCCTCGTCCGGTTGCTGCGCCCAGTTTTCTAGCTGGCGGTGTTCAGATCCTGGGTCAAACATTTCCCCTTTACCGAATTGCATTAGTAGTTTTTAGTATTTTTGTGGCGCTAGGATTGTGGCTCTTGCTCGACAAAACAAAATTGGGCGTCATGATTCGCGCAAGCGTTGACGATCGTCAAATGGCGCAGGGCATCGGCGTACCAGCGACTAAATTATTCTCTATTGTTTTTTGCTTGGGCGCGGCCTTAGCTGGAGTAGGGGGTATTGCAGCTGCTCCGATTTTGTCGGTTTACCCTGGGCTAGATGCTGATATGTTGCCCATTGCTTTGGTCGTGGTGATTCTGGGCGGTCTTGGAAGTTTATTAGGCGCATTCATTGGTAGCTTCTTGATTGGTTTTATTTACAGCTTTGGCCAAGCCTTATTTCCGGATTTGGCTTACATCATTTTATTTTTACCGATGCTGATTATTTTGGCTGTTCGCCCGCGTGGCTTGTTTGGAAAGATTAGCGCTTGAACCGCATTTTTTATATTGCCATCCTGGCTGTTTTGCTCACCCTCCCAATCATTCTTGGGGGTACGTATTACACCAACCTAGCAAGTCAAATTCTGATCGCTGGCATTTTTGCAATGAGCCTCAATTTGCTCGTGGGTTATGCCGGCTTGACTTCGTTAGGTCATGCGGGGTATTTGGGTTTAGCAGCCTACATTAGTAGCTGGCTGACAGTAAAGCTGGGTTGGAGTCACGCTAGCACTGCAGCGATTGCTATTGTGGGAACTACATTTGTCGCTGGCGTCTTCGGACTCATTGCTTTGCGTGCGACAGGCATCAGCTTTCTGATGATTACCTTGGCATTCGGCCAAATTTTATGGGGCTTAGCTTATCGCTGGGCTAGTGTTACTGGCGGTGATAACGGTATATCTGGCATCACAAGACCACATATTTTTGGATTTGATTTGGGGGAAGCAAGTTATTTCTACTACTTCACCCTTTTTGTATTTTTATTGGTTTGGATTGCTATTGCGATCTTAGTTCGATCTCCTTTTGGCGCCACCATTCGGGGAACCAAAGATCAGCCTCGTCGGATGAGCGCTCTCGGCTTTAATGTCTGGCTCATTCGCTGGGTAACCTTTGCTGCTTGTGGTTTCTTCGGGTCCATTGGTGGAATTATGTATGTCTACTATCACCAATTTATTAGTCCACACAGTCTTTCATTAGCAAACTCTGCCGAGATGCTCTTGATGGTGATTGCTGGTGGCGCTGGCACTTTGATGGGGCCAGTCATTGGAGCTGCTTTAGTGATGCTTTTAAAGAATGTGGCGAGCCAATATGTGGATCACTGGGTAACCTTATTAGGTTTGGTATTTATTTTCATCGTGATGTTCATTCCAGGTGGAATTGTTGCTGGATTTGCCCGCATTAAAAATGCACTGACTGCGCCTAAGTAAAGTATGAGCCCCATTCTTCAAGTTACCGATTTAAGTAAATCCTTTGGTGGGCTAAAAGTCACCAAAGGCGTCAATTTGACTGTGAATGCAGGAGAGAGGCATTTGCTAATCGGACCAAACGGCGCAGGCAAGACAACGCTGTTTAATCTAATCTCAGGTGATCTTGCTTCTGACTCAGGATCTATTGTTCTTGCTGGAAAAAATGTTACTAAGTTGCCAACCGCTAAGCGTGCACAACTCGATTTAGCAAGGACCTACCAAATTCTCACGCTTTTTGGAAAAGATAATTTAATTTCCAACGTAAAGCTAGCGCTGTTAGGAAAAATGCCGCTGCGTTGGAAATGCTGGGGATCTTTTTTATCAGAGTCTGATTTAGATCAAAAAGCATTGACCGTTCTAGAAAAAGTGGGGCTTGGCTCTAAAGCCTATCTGCCTTTGGAGCAGACCTCGTACGGAGAGAAGCGTCGCCTAGAAATCGCAATGGCCTTGGCTCAAAACCCACAAATTTTATTGCTCGATGAACCCCTAGCAGGCTTGTCTACAGAGGAGCGTGAAACGATCACTGCATTACTGCAGCAAATTGATCGCAACATCACCATCTTGATGATTGAACACGATATGGCCGTAGCTTTAGCTTTTGCTGACCGCGTAACACTGTTGCATTATGGAGAAGTGATTACCTCTGGCACACGTCAAGAGGTGGTAAATGATCCGCGAACCAAGGAGATTTATCTTGGCCACTAATGCCATCCTCAAGATCGAAGGCCTGAATGCCTTTTATGGCGATAGCCATATTCTGTATGACGTTTCATTTGAATTGAAGAAAGATACCGTACTGGCTTTATTGGGTAGAAACGGCGCAGGAAAGACTACTTGTATCAGCTCTATCATTGGATTTTTATCTGGCAGAAATGGCTTGATTGAGTTGGATGGTCTGCCATTGCAAAATTTATCACCAGAGAAAATTTGTCATGCAGGCATCGGTATTGTTCCACAGGGGCGTCGCATATTTCCAAGCCTTACTGTGAAAGAAAACTTAGATGTTGCTTATCAAGCAACTCGATCTGGAAGTCCTCGCCAGTGGTCTCTTGAAGATGTATTTCAGTTCTTTCCTCGATTGAATGAACGTAAGAATCAGATAGCAGGTAGCCTATCCGGCGGTGAGCAACAGATGTTGGCAATCGGCAGGGCCTTGATGACTAACCCAAAAGTATTGCTTTTGGATGAGCCTTCAGAGGGTCTGGCACCCCAAATTGTGAAAGAAGTGGGCAATATTATTGCTACCCTCAAGCCATTTATCTCTATTGTGCTGGTCGAGCAAAATCTCAATCTTGCTTTAAGTGTTGCAGATGATGTAGTGCTTCTAAATGGCGGCAAGGTAGTCTTTGCTGGCAGCAAAACACTATTTACTGAAAAGCAGCATGAGCTGCAAGCACACCTAAGTGTTGAGTAAGGAATCGATATGCAGGATTTATTAAAGACGGCAAAGATCGGCAACTACGATATTCAATATATTGATGTTGGCCAGGGTGTTCCAGTGGTATTAATTCATGGCTTAGCCGGCGACTATAGCGCCTGGACAGCCCAGATACAGCTCCTAAAAGATCACTACAGAGTGATTGCATTTGATAACCGGGGTGCAGGCAAGAGTACACAAGTAGATGAACCTATTAGCACTCAAGATCTTGCAAGAGATACTTTGGGTTTGATGGATTTTCTGGATATTCCATCGGCACATGTTGTTGGCAGATCTATGGGCGGAGCGGTTGCTCAGCATATGGCGTTAATGTCCCCAGAGCGAGTGAAGTCCTTGGTGCTGTGTGCATCGTTTGCAGTATTAGATCCTCTTGGCCGTCGAGTCTTATTGAATATGCGAGAAGCGCTCGAGTGGCGTATGAGCTGGGCTGATCACGCACGACACTCTATACAAAACTTTGTCTCTTATGAATTTTTTAACAATAAACAAGAGCAAGTTAAAAAAATAGAAGCACTCATTGGTGGGGAAACAAGACTTCCTGCATGCTATATCCGTCAGAATGAGGCATGCCAAAACCATGACACTAGTGCTCAACTCGATCTAATAATGCAGCCGACACTCGTCATGGCCGGAAAAAATGATCCAATTTGCTCTTTGACTGCTACAGAGATTTTGAGCAAGGGCATTGCAGGTTCAGAAACTATTCTGTTTGACAATGCGAGCCATTTCTTCTTAATGGAACAGCCTGATAAATTCAACCAAAGTCTGCAAAACTGGCTCGATACACATTAACTCACGCTAGTAGATCGTCTGATAAATAAAAAGCCCTTAGAAGGGTATTCAAGGGCTTTTGTATAGCTAGTAGGTCAGGTGAAAATTGAACTCGCGACCAAGGGATTAAAAGTTTTCAGTTGCGCAGGAGATTTTCCCGGCCTTTATCGCCTTTAAATAGGTGTCGTAGTCTATTTCATTTTGCTTGCTATAAGCTGTTGCGAAACTCACAAGGGCATCATCCATTGCTTCACTTTTGCCGCAGTAGCCTGCAATCATGGCGGCATCTCCGGACCGAGCATGCGCGTTAGCTAAGGCCCATCCAAAGAGTTTTGCAAAATCTGGAAATACTTTGGCATTAATGCCATCGTTACCAACAGAAATGCCACCCTTCATGTCGCGTAACTGCCGAACATAAAAATCTGATTCTGCTGTCTTGCCAAAGCCCAAAAAGAGATCCGGTGCGCCCTGAATTAAGCATTGCCCGTGGACCACTCGTTCACCTTCCGACTGAAACTGCGTATCTGGAAAAAATGAAGCCAATACTGATTTCTGGGCTTGTTTTGTTTGAAGGAAAAGGGGGTCATTGACGTCAAGACCCTCAAAATACATTACCCAGCAACCGGTACCAACACTTCCAACGCCGACAACCTTTCTAGCCCAATCAATCCATTTGTAGCGCAATAACAAATATCTACGATCTGGATTTAACGATTGAATATATGAATTTAGGCCCACATCATTCAATTCCGATATTTTTCTGCCGTGCTGCGAAAATTCTGGGTGCTCAATCAAAGGGGGTTGGTTAATTAATCGGATTCCTTCAGGAGTGCTTTCCGTCAGCTTGCCGATAAGACCTTGACTATTATTTTTTCGCGCTTTGTCTACTAATTTTTGTAAGTAGATTTGACTGACTGGCTTTGCATTTCTTGCTGCAGCGCTGACTAATGCTTTCTCATCGATATAACTACGTTTGAGATCAATATAAGACAGTGTTGAATATCGATGCATGGAGGTTCGATAGGCGCTAATAATGGTTCTGACAATCATTTCCCCATAAGCATGATCTTGTCCCAACTGCTGTGACGCAATCATGGCACTTGCAATAAGACGTTTCAGATCCCAGTCAAAATTGCCGGGAAGGGTTTCATCAAAATCATTGATTCCGAAGACTAACTGATGCTCAGTTGTGGAAAAGAACCCAAAGTTACTCACATGCATATCACCACATAATTGCACTGTGATGGATGGACTTGGCATCTTGGATAAGTCCTTAGCCATGATTGCAGCGCCACCCCGAAAAAATGCAAATGGATCTACTGCCATCCGAGCATGGCGTATGGGGACATATTCAGGAATTCGTGTCTTGGCTTGAGAAAGCAATATGTCGATCGGCGATTGACGTTTGCTTTCTATATCAAATTGACCAATAGACGACCTGACAACCTGTTTGCGAATCGATTTTCCTAAATCAATGCGCTCTTGACGGCTGGGGTTCTTTTTAAGAAATGACTTATAAAGTTCGCTGGACATCCCTTAATGATGCCATGAAGAGAGTCAAAAGAAAAAGCCACCCAAAGGTAGCTTTTTACAACTGGTGGGGCGGGCTAGATTGGAACTCGGGACCAACGGATTAATTTGGCTATTAGTCGGCGGGCTTCATAGTGAAGTCACCATTATTGCTGCTGGTATTGCCTTTATTTGCTTCATAGTATGTAGCTTCTGCAACGCCAAAGGGCATGCTATTTGCAACCATTTCAGTTTTGTTTGGCGTAATAACAAATCGATAGGTCTTGCCACTATCAAATTGATAGGCTTGAGAAAACACGCCGAAAGAGCCAGAGAAGGTGCTATCTACCTTAAGAACATGTTTCCCTGATGAAATATTGACTATGCAATTTTCTCCATTGGGGATAACGCAGACTTTAAGGTCATCCACATAAACCTGAGCGCTTCTCACAATTGCAAACCAAACTGTGCTTGTGCGATTAAAGATAAGGGTGACATCACCACCGGGATTCACGGGGGCCATGCCTTCTTGAGGCATACCCTGACATCCCGCTAAGAGGGTGAGCAAAGCAATGCTCAGTAATTTTTTGAATAGCACTATTGCATCTCCAATGTAAGCAATATTAGACATACATTACCTCAATATAGCTTCTGTAATCCAAATAGCTAGACTCCAAAGAAAAAGCCACCCGAGGGTGGCTTTTGTATAACTGGTGGGTCGGGCGAGATTCGAACTCGCGACCAACGGGCTTAAAGAGGTTTGATTGGCTCAGACAGGACGGTAAATTGCTCAAACCTATTCATTTCGATCCAGGCGATCCGAAATCAGATTGGCAAGAATGGATTCATCGCCATTAAACGCTAGTTCCATTGCTTGATAAATTTGTTCCTGCTCCAGGTCGGAGTAGTCGAGCTGATATCCGGCTGATTGGCTAAGTTGGGAGATGAATATGCGCTGTACGCGACCATTTCCCTCTCTAAAAGGATGAAGGGCATTGATCTCTGAAAGGTAATGCGCCAATCTTTTCGATAAGGCATTGGCATCCAACCCTTTGAGCCAGTTTTCGCGAGCTAGTCTGTTAAAGATATCATTTGCCGCTGACTCAATGAAGCGCACATTAGCAAAGCGACTATTACCACGACTTATATCTACTGTGCGAATCTTGCCGGCCCAGTCATATACGTCCTGAAAGAGTGCCAAATGAATGCGCTGAAGATGGGCAAGGTCAAATTGACCTGCTATGGGTTTCTCTAGAATTTCAATTGAGCGCAAAGTAGATAGCTCACCTTCGTAGGTGTCTAAATCTTCTGCGTTGGTTATTTCTGCTTTGTTTCGAAGTACGTCTGTACCAGGGTAGCAGTAGGTGTCATCCGCGTCGTAGCGTGACATATCGTTGTTTAGTTTCTTCCAATATTTGCGCAATACTCTTTTTGCCGGCAACGTAATCAGTGAGGTTTTGCTCTAACTGCTTAGTTGGAACAATACCTTCAATCCTAGCAGAAGCTACAGCGTTAGAAACGTTGTATTGGCGAGCTTGAGATTGGTTGGCAAACTTAGTTGGCATAAGTCTATTTTAGTCGATTTGGGGGTGATTTCCTAGCCATAAAATAGCTCTAAATCAGGCCTTAAATAGCTATTTGGAGGGATGATGTGACTAATAAAAAAGCCCCGCAGAAGCGAGGCTTAGTATTGCTGGTGGGTCGGGCGAGATTCGAATCTCGCCATAAGCTACCTAAAAATTTATTTTTTTAAGACCTCAGGATTAATGCAGGTAATTGGAGCTTTTCCATTGAGTACTGCTAAAACGTTATCAGTCACGATTTTGCCCATCGCTAGTCTCGTATCAAGGGTAGCAGAGGCGATATGCGGAACAATTACAACATTGTCTAATTGATCAAGTCCCTCAGCCAGCTTTGGTTCATCCTCAAAGACGTCAAGTCCAGCACCCCAAATTACTTTATTGCGAAGTGCTTCGACTAATTCTTTCTCGTTTACGAGCGGACCACGCGCTGCATTAATGAGAATAGCGCTAGGTTTCATTTGGGATAATTCTTTTGCTCCGATGTAGTATTTTGTTTCTGGAGTTAAAGGCAGATGGATTGAGAGAAAGTCTGACTCTTTTAGAAGGGTCTTCTTATCCACAAACGTAGCTCCATACTCTTTCTCAAAATCGAGGTTACGTTGTTCGTTGGTATATATAACCTTCATATCAAAGGCTGCCGCTTTTCTAGCAAACATCGTACCAATTCTGCCCAAGCCGGCGATACCGAGAGTTTTGCCGTCCACATCTTGGCCGATAAATGTCATTGGGGACCAACCTTTCCATTTACCCTCGCGAACGTAGCGCTCTGATTCTGAAATACGTTTTGCAGCAGCCAACAGGAGAGCCCAAGCATGGGTGGCGGTTGCCTTATCCAAAACACCGGGGGTATTGGTCATAATGACACCGCGTTTTGTGGCTGCATCTAGATTGAAGTTGTTAAAACCAACAGCGTAGTTGGCGACAATCTTACATTGCGGCCCCGCTGCATCGAGAATTTCGGCATCAACGTTATCTGTTAATAGGGTGATCACCGCATCACGGCCCTTAACAGCATTCATGAGTTCTTCGCGAGTTAAAGCACGATCATGGGGATTAACTTCAACATCACAGGTCTTTCTTAGCTCGGCAATAGTTTGTTCGGGAATGCTTCGTGTGATGTATACATTTGGTTTAGACATTTAAAATTCCTAATAAAAAAGTGCAAAACAAAATGTTTTGCACTAAATAAAACCACCTTAAAACAGAGGTGACTGCTAAAGCTTAATTCCCACCATTTTTGCGCTTATTTTTATTGTAAACAAAAGCAGTTAATAGTGGAGTGAGTACTGCAGTAACAATCACTGATGCAGCAACTTGAACGGTAGCAATTGGTGCAATTGCAGCAAAAGTTGGATCGGCTAATGCAACTGCTTGTGGTGTGCCGGTAGCATTACCGGCTGTGCTTGATGCTGCTGCTCCAGCAACTCCAGAGCCGCCTAATAAGCGGTCAGCTAGGATGCATACAATACCTGTGATTACCAATACAGAGATTCCGAGTAGGATGCCTGGCAAGCCTGCCGTGAGTACTGCGTTCAGGTTGATGCCTTGTCCAAGCGTAAACGCCATAAATGGAACAATGATCGGCTCGTGAGCGCCAAAGAAATCACGTAGATCTTTATCTAGGTTTCCAAGTATTGCACCAGCAAGAATTGGGGCGATTACTGAGAACATGGTCATCCAGGGGATAACGGCTAAACCCGCGCCAACCAATACCAGCATAGTCAGGAAGGGGCCGGTTTCAATACTTTGTGGGACATAAGTGCCCGCATCTTCCTTATTACCAAACGTGCTGGTCAACGCCAAGAACATGCCGCCATTGGTGTCATTCATAGCTGCCAATACTGCTAGGGTTGTAAGACCTAAAACATCACCATTGAAAAAGTGGGCAATAGCCAGTGCTACAGCAATTGCAATACCTACTTTGGCAAACATAATTCCAAAGCCACGCTTAAGCATGGATGGAGCTGCATTGAGCGTCATTTTTGTACCAACAGTAAAGAGGTACATTGCTAAAAATGTTGGGTAGCCCTGATTGGTCAATGCCTGGGTAAATCCACCAATTTTTAAGGCATTTGGGGCAAATGTATTTAGTAGCATCCCTATAAATAGGGGTACCACCATGATTCCGCCGGGAACTTTGTTAATTGCTTGATAAATTTTCATGTTTACCTTTTCTAGTGTGGTTTGTCTCAAGGTCTCAAAAGAGCCTATTTTTATGTTTTTTGCTAATACGGTTGCGATTGCGTAATTCAACAATCATTAGATCAAGTGTTGTCGAAATAATCTATTGATATAGCTCAAAATTAAGAGAAAACACCTAGAAATTAGGCAAATCAGCCCTGGGGCGAAGTGATCTTCTTTTCAATACAATAAGGCTGTGGGGGTGCCATAAGCGCTAGCACCCCATTCAATATTAAAAAACGAGACAGCGCGCTAATAAAAGATAGGTTAATCACTGATGAGTAAGTTAAAACTAGGTTTTATCGGGTTGGGTATTATGGGCGCGCCTATGGCATCGCACTTAATGGCCGCTGGCCATGAGCTATTTATTAATACGCGCAGCAAGGTGCCAGAAGAGTTGGCTAATAGTGCCGCTGTTGTTTGCGTAACTCCAGCAGAAGTAGCGAAAATGGCTGACATTATCTTTACGATGGTGCCCGATACACCAGATGTTGAGAAAGTACTCTTTGGTGAACATGGAGTTGCCCATGGCTTGACTAAGGGCAAGATTATTGTTGATATGAGTTCAATCTCTCCAATTGCAACCAAGGATTTTGCAAAAAAGATTAATGCTCTTGGATGTGAATATCTGGATGCCCCTGTTTCAGGTGGTCAGGTAGGCGCAAAGGGCGGTACCTTGACCATCATGGTCGGTGGCAAAGAGTCTGTATTCCAGACAGTCAAGCCTATGTTTGATCTGATGGGTAAAAATATTACTTTGGTTGGTGACAATGGCGCAGGCCAGGTTACTAAAGTAGCCAATCAAATTATTGTTGCACTGAATATTGAGGCTGTAGCCGAGGCCTTGTTGTTTGCTTCCAAGGCCGGCGCAGATCCCGCTCGAGTTCGTGAGGCTCTGATGGGCGGTTTTGCCAGCTCTAAAATTTTAGAGGTACATGCTGAGCGCATGATCAAGAGAACATTCGATCCTGGCTTTAGGATTGAGTTGCATCAAAAGGATTTAAATTTAGCGCTCAATAGTGCAAGAGCTCTAGGAGTTTCTTTACCTAATACTGCTAATGCTCAAGAATTATTTAATTCCTGCTTGGCTTATGGTGGTAAGGCTTGGGATCACTCTGCAATGGTCAAGGCTCTGGAAAAGCTTGCAAATTTCGAAGTTGGACAGAAGTCTACTTAATGTAATTCGTTCTACCTAAGAAGTGCATTACGTTAAAAAAACCTCATCAGAAATGATGAGGTTTTAATTTGGCCAAATATGATTTTTTTACCGATGCGTTGGCGATATTACTGCGCATTCTTAAAAAATACCGATTCTTGGTCAGGCCTCACGGTGACCACCGCATTCCATTCAGCCAAAAGAAAAGGGACCACATTTCTGTGATCCCTTTGTATAACTGGTGGGTCGGGCGAGATTCGAACTCGCGACCAACGGATTAAAAGTCCGCTGCTCTACCGACTGAGCTACCGACCCAGTTAAGCCATAAATTATAGCAAGAAGTTTGTAGGTCTTCCTCAGGTCTGCGGGGTCTGCCTCTCAGCCCTTGTACTTACAAGTTCCTAGGAGTTAATGCGTCTAGCGACCGGTGGGTTTTTGGAAAAATAATCCTTAATTCCTCTCAAAATAGCCTCCGCAATCCGATCCTGGTAGCCATCATCGTTCAATCTAGCCTCTTCCTGAGGATTACTAATAAAGGCAGTCTCAACGAGGATGGAGGGGATATCTGGGGCCTTCAAAACAGCAAAACTCGCTTGCTCCACCTTGGGCTTATGTAGAGGCGCAAATCCACCAATTTGCTTCAGAATCGAGTTGCCAACCTGCAAAGAGTCTTTAATTTGAGCTGTGGTCGACATATCTAGAAGGAGGTTAGCTACTTGACGATCTTGCGTCTTGATGTTGATACCGCCGATCAGATCAGATGCGTTTTCTTTGTTGGCCATCCATCTTGCTGTAGTGCTGCTTGCACCCATTTGAGAGAGTGCAAATACTGAAGCGCCCTTAGCGTTTCTCTCAATAAAGGCATCTGCGTGGATTGATACAAATAGATCGGCCTCTACTCGGCGTGCTTTTTGTACTCTGACGTGAAGAGGGACAAAGTAATCACCATCTCTAGTCAAGAAGGGGCGCATATAGGCTTCACCTTCAATCTTGTCTTTAAGTCGCTTGGCAATAGCGAGAACAACATTCTTTTCTCGAGAGCCTGCAGCACCGATTGCCCCTGGATCTTCGCCTCCATGGCCAGGATCAATCGCAATCGTGATTAAGCGCTTATATTTTGCGGGCGCCGGTAATTCCTTAGGATCCGGAATGGCTTGCGCTACGGGAGTGCTTGGAGTCTTAGCGAGATCCTTTTCTTTCTTGGTGGCAAACTGCGCAATGAGATCTACTTCTTCGTTGGATTTCTCGAGTGCACTTTCTTTCTTGGCACTACTTCTGACCAGGGCCATTAAAGGGTCTAGTGGAGTGGTGGGGTAGAGATCAAATACCATGCGGTAGTTGTATTCACCAATGGGATCTAGCGTAAAGAGTTGGGGCTTAATCGGCTCTTTTAAGTCAAATACCAAGCGCACAACGCCTGGCTGAAATTGCCCCACGCGAACTTGTGAAATATATGGATCATTTGGTTTTACTTTGGCGACCAAATCCTTGAGTGTAGGATTGAGTTCTAATCCTTGTACATCGACCACTAAGCGGTCTGGATTCGTCAGAATCTGTTGGGTAATTGGCAGTGGGGTATCGGATTCTAGAGTAACGCGGGTGTAGTCTTCAGAGGGCCAGACCCGCACTCCTAAGATCTTGGCGCCCCAAGCAATTTCTACCTCGGTAAGCAGCAGCGCAAAGCTCAAGAGCTTGACTGAGGTCTTGAGATGCTGCCTTCTTGAGAGATTGATATTTTTCTTACTCATCGATCATTACCAATTAGTCATTACTGAGTGGCTTGAGTATCTTCGACTACGGTTCTACTTTGCTCTGATAGGGCATTGATCGTAATGGATCGTTCATATTCATTTACACCTGCAGATAACTGAATCTGAATATCGAATGCGGGCAAAGTTCCTTCCGCTTTTTCGGGCCACTCGATTAAGCAAAAACCTGGCACATCAAAATGTTCTACAAAACCAGCTTCCTGCCACTCTAATGGATCATGCATGCGGTAAAGATCAAAGTGATGGACTGTGAAGAATTCAATTTGGTTATGTTGCTTAGTCTTATTAATAGAGTAGGGCTCGCACAATGTGTAGGTGGGACTCTTCACTTTGCCCTCATATCCCATGCTCTGAATGAGATATCTGGCAAAAGTAGTCTTGCCAGCCCCCAAATCTCCTTCTAGGGAGATATTGAGATGGGCATCTGGGTTCTGGGTAATAAAACGCTCAAGACTGGCGGCAAAGCCTTTGGCAAGTTTGGCGGTTTCCGCTTCCTGCCTACAATATTGCTTTAGAGATGCTTTGGGAGATGCCTGAGGCGTCTGATTTCCGGTCATTGCCCTAGTTTATTCAATTATTGAGCTACATTCTGTATTCCATATGTCTTTATCTACCAATCCTCAGTTTTTAGATGAGTCCAATCTACGGGGTTGGCTAGAAGCTCAAGCTGCGGCACTGGGATTCGATGGGTTGCGCATTACCGATACGCATCTTGGCCTTGCTAGTGAGCGACTCAATCAGTGGCTGGCAGAGGGGCGTCATGGCCATATGGAATACATGCAACGCCATGCTGATTTACGTTCCAATCCCGAGCTTTTAGTGCCCGGGGCTGTGCGAGTGATTTGCGTTTCCATGAATTACCTGCCTTCCGAAACCAACTTTGATACAGAGTGGCAACGACTGGAAGATCCCTCTCAAGCGGTAGTCTCGATGTATGCCCGTGGGCGTGATTATCACAAGGTGTTGCGTAGTCGCTTACAGGAATTTGCCGAGTTAATAGAAGAGCGAATTGGAAAGTTGGGTTATCGCGTATTTACTGACTCAGCCCCATTAATGGAAGTGGAGTTGGCACGTAAGGCGGGATTAGGTTGGCGAGGTAAACATACGCTTTTACTCAATCGAGAATCTGGCTCTACTTTTTTCTTGGGTGAGATCTTGGTAGATGT
The DNA here is from genome assembly GCF_018881605.1 of Polynucleobacter sp. UB-Tiil-W10. Lineage (GTDB taxonomy): Bacteria > Pseudomonadota > Gammaproteobacteria > Burkholderiales > Burkholderiaceae > Polynucleobacter. Next base: position 295,577 of record NZ_JACVPZ010000001.1, on the reverse strand, counting down.
GCCGCTACCCATTGATCAAGAGATCGAAGAGCATTGTGGCACCTGTACCTCTTGTATTGATATATGTCCTACAAAAGCCATTACAGCGCCATATCAGTTGGATGCGCGCAGATGTATCTCTTATCTCACTATTGAAAATCCAGAAGCTATTCCTGTTGAATTTAGAAGTGCAATGGGCAACCGAGTTTATGGTTGCGATGATTGCCAACTAATTTGTCCTTGGAATAAATTTGCAAAACGCACTGAGTTACCAGACTTTGCGCAGCGGCATGGTTTAGGGCAGGCGAGTCTTTTGCATTTATGGTCTTGGACAGAAGCCGAGTTTGAGAAGCGCCACGAAGGAAGTGCAATTCGCAGAATTGGTTATATCCGTTGGCGTCGTAATTTGGCGGTAGCGATGGGTAATGCGCTGTCAAACTCTGCTGTAGCGGAGATTGACAAGTCGGCAATACGATCGGCATTAAGCGATGCACTTACTGATGCTGACGCTTTAGTAACGGAGCATATTCAATGGGCTCTAAAGGCTTACAATTAGGCCATGTCATCTGCAGACCAACCCTACATTGATCCTAGCGAAATCGCTTTAGAGGAGGCTGCGGCACAACGCTTTAAACATCCAAGTGATGCTTTTTGGTCCGGTATTCGTGATGCTGCTGGCGCACCAGCCATGGTGCTCTTTGCTGGCATGGTGGGCTTTGGAGCAATGGGCAAAACCAATGGATTTGATGTTTGGTTCACTACCTTTACCTCCTTCTTCATGTTCGCATTACCGGGGCAAGTGGTCTTGCTCGAGATGGCAATTACAGGCTCATCAGCCTTAGCAATCGCTCTGGCGGTCACGCTCACCTCCACTCGTTTCATTACGATGACAGTGACGCTCTTTCCGCAGTTTCATCACAAAGATCGCAATCGCAGTTTGTATGCTTCTGTCCATTTGCTGGCAATGACTGCATGGGCTATCTCAATGCGCGAGTTTCATGCGATTGAGGTTAAGCATCGTCTAAGTTATTTTGTTGGCTTGGGATTGCTATGTTGGTTGATTTCCATCCCAGGAACCATTTTGGGTTACTTCTTAGCGGGCCTGGTGCCTGCCCCTGTAACCCTTGGTTTGGTGTTCATTAACCCCCTGTTTTTCTTGCTCACCTTTACCGAGGTCAAGCCTTGGATTAACCGCATTGCGATTTTCTTGGGCTGCATCTTTGGCCCCATCTTCTTTTTGATTGATCGCGACACTAGCTTGCTAACCTCAGGATTGGTTGCGGGCACCTTGGCTTACTTCATTGATCGCCAGTTCCTGCGCAAAAAAGCGGGACTTGTCGGATGAGTGCAATGGATACTATGGCTAGCGCGCTTTCGGGCTGGGGGTTGTGGATTGCTTTGGTAGGTGCCTGTCTAGGTACTTACTTCTGCCGCGCAATTGGGGTATTCCTGTCGCAAAGTATTAACCAAGATAGTGAAATCTTCCGTTGGTTAGCGGCGGTGACCTATGCGATGGTCGCTTCTTTAACCATACGTTTGATCGTGATGCCATTAGGCTTAATGGCAACGGTTCCTTTGTGGATACGCATTCTGATTTGCGCTTTGGCTATCGGAGTGATGATCTCTAAACCCACCAAGCGATTGGTTCCTGCATTGCTGACAGGAACTTTGCTGATGGTGAGTTACGGCATTATTCGTTGATACGTTAATTCTTCAAAGATGTGCCGCCAAGATTCTGGCGATATGTACAGCCTCTCTTTGAGTGCCATCAGCAATCTGATGACGACAACTCGTGCCATCAGCAACCACCCAGCTATCCGGTGACTTCCGAATACTTGGCAAAAGACTGGCTTCAGCCATTTGCTTGGATATTTCAATATGTTCTGCCTCATAGCCAAAGCTACCCGCCATACCGCAGCAAGAAGACTCAATCAACTTAGGCTCTGCATTGGGAATGAGTTTGAGTAACTCCATTGCAGGAGTAACAGCGGCAAAAGACTTCTGATGGCAGTGACCATGAAAAAGCACAGATTTATTAGCTGCCTTTAGTTGGAGTTGAAGCTTGCCAGCTTTCACTTCACTTGCTAAGAACTCTTCCAGGAGTTGGGCCTGCTTTGAAACCGTAACAGCACTTTCACCAAAGCCCATTACCAAAGCCTCATCCTTCAAGGTAAAGAGGCAAGAGGGCTCTAAACCAATGATGGGGATATTCTTTTCGGCGTAGGGTGCGAGGTAGTTCACTAATTCACCAAGAGTTGCTTTCGCTTTATCAACCATGCCTGCGGCAAGGTATGTTCTGCCGCAGCAAAACTCTTTTGAGCAAGTACTTTCAGAGGTTATTTGTTTTGCCGTTTGGTCTTGGCTCTTACTTTGACTCTTATGAGGGATATGAACACGATAGCCAGCAGCTTTAAGTACTTTCAATGCTGCTTGGAGATTCTCATCTTCAAAATAAGCATTAAAGGTGTCGGCCAATAAAACAACGCCTTTGCCATCGGCATTATTTGCCAATTGATCTGGTGTGTATTGATCAGCATTTGACTCTTTTTGGTTCCAGAAAGTTTTGCTCTTCCAGATTGGCAGACTTCTTTGCGCAGAAATGCCCATGATCCACTCTTGGAGCGTTGCAATTGGCTTAATCTGGTTGCGCAAATTTAGTAATGCTGGCAGCAATGGAATGTCGCTAATAACGGGTGCGTATTTCGGTAAGTGCGCCACCGCCAAATCCCTTAAAGAATGGCCAACGCGCTTCTTGTAGGCGGATAAAAACTCAATCTTCATCTTTGCCATATCAACGCCAGTAGGGCACTCGCGGCGACATGCTTTGCAACTGACGCACAATTCCATCACCTCTTTCACTGCATCGCTTGCTAAAGGAGATGCCTTTGCTGAGGAGCCACTCTTGAGATCCAGTTGATTCGAAAGCGCAAGACGCAGCGTATTGGCTCTACCGCGAGTGAGATGTTTTTCATCACGCGTAACGCGATAGCTAGGACACATTACTTCTGCATCAAACTTTCGACAATGACCATTGTTATTGCACATCTCAACAGCCTTAGCCAAACCCATGGCTGGGTCGCCACCGGTACCGGGTGCAGTAGTTTGCTCAGTAACGGGATCGTTTTGTACATTCCAGGCAGACCAATCTAATGCAGGTTGCAAGGGAATTACTTTATAGCTTGGTGGAAATCTAAAGTTGCTTGAATCATCCATCTTCGGTGGATCAATAATCTTGCCGGGATTAAATAATCCCTTGGGATCAAAAGCGTGTTTGATTTCTGCGAGAGCTTCAGTGATCTTGGGACCAAACTGCCAAGAGATCCACTCGCCACGACAGAGGCCATCACCATGTTCTCCGCTGTATGCGCCTTTATATTTTCGTACTAAGGCAGAAGCCTCTTCGGCAACGGCACGCATCTTTTGGGCGCCATCTCTACGCATATCCAAAATAGGACGTACATGTAATGTGCCTACTGAGGCATGGGCATACCAAGTACCGCGAGAACCATACTTAGAAAATACATCAGTCAGTGCTTGGGTGTAATCCGCCAGACTTTCCAAAGGAACGGCGCAGTCTTCAATAAAGCTTACTGGCTTACCATCCCCTTTTAAGCTCATCATGATGTTCAGGCCTGCTTTACGCACTTCCCACAAATTTTTTTGCAAAGATGCGTCAGGCATCGGTACTACTGATCCTGGTAAACCTAAATCACTCATGAGTTCTTGGAGTGCTTTGAGCTTCTCGAGCAATGGTGCGTGCGCTTCACCCGAAAACTCTACTAACAAAATCGCTTCTGGAGTTTGTGCTGTGTGGTCAATTAAGGCCGTTTCAATAGTCTTCTTAAAGCTAGGGTTGCTGCGCGCTAAATCAATCATGGTGCGATCGACCAACTCAACAGCGGTAGGGCCGAGCTTCACAATGTGTTGTGCGCTATCCATCGCCTTATAGAAGCTAGCGAAGTTCACAATGCCTAATACCTTGTGCTGCGGTAATGGGGCAAGTTTGAGCTTGAGTGATTTGAAGTAGCCAAGAGTGCCTTCGCTACCAACCAAGAGGTGCGCTAAATTCACGCTGCCATCTTGGGTGTAGGGCAGCTCACTCTGTGGATGAAAGATATCCAGGTTGTAACCAGCAACTCTTCTAAGTACCTTCGGAAAGCGGGCTTCAATTTCTGGTTGGAGGGTGGTGGCTAAGTTTTTGACAAAGTCCCCCAACTGTTTGGCAACACCGGTGCTATTGGCATAGTTGCCAAACTGCGCCACTTGCCCATTGGCTAGCCACGCATCAATTCCTAAAACGTTGTGCACCATATTGCCGTAAGCAATCGAGCGGCTTCCACAGGAGTTGTTGCCTGCCATGCCGCCAATCGTTGCTTGTCCAGCGGTAGAAACATCGACCGGATACCAAAGACCATGTTGTTTCAGTGAACCATTAAGGTGATCGAGCACTATGCCGGGCTCAACCTCTACATAGCCTTTACCCAGATTGAGATCTAAAACATTTCTAAAGTATTTTGTATTGTCGATTACCAGTGCGGCGCCCGTTGTTTGACCGCATTGACTGGTGCCGCCTCCACGCGGTAGAACAGGTACACCCATCTCTGCTGCAATCTGAATAGCACTCGCAATATCTTGCGCAGTTTTCGGCACAAAGACGGCAACAGGCATCGCTTGATAGATAGAGGCATCGGTTGCATAGCGTCCACGACTCGCACTATCGGTCATAACTTCACCAGCAGTTTCTTGGCATAAGCGTTTGGCTAGTGCACCTTTATCAATCATGAGTTCTTTAAGATCTAAGGGCTTATTCATGATTTGGTAGTTTCAAGGGTGGATTCTGATTTGAGTAAATGTGCAACCACATCACGTTTATTTCTGACATGCTGAATCATGATTCTTCGCATACGAACGCTATCACGCGCTTTTAAGGCATCGAGCATCTCTTGATGTTCTTCTACAGCCTTCTCCCATTTAACACCATCTTGATTGGAGCGAAAGCGTAATGCTTCAATACGCGCATTCACTTGAGTGAAGAGCTTAGATAAAACAGAATTGTTTGCCGCCTGATTGATTAGATGATGAATGCGTAAATTGAGTTTGTAGTAGCTCGACAAATCACGACGCGCGTATGAGGCCATCATCTCGTATTGGAGTGCCTCTAATTCAGAGAGGGTGGCATCGCTAATATTTTTGGCTGCTAATTCCCCAGAGAAGCCCTCGAGGTCTGCAATGACATCAAATGTATTCAGTACATCCTCAAGACTAAGTTGTACGGCGATCGCACCACGATTGGCGATAAGCTCAACCAAGCCTTCAGCAGCCAGGCGACGAATCGCCTCCCGAATAGGGGTACGAGAGACGTTGAGGCTCTCGGCTAATTCACGTTCATTGAGTTTGCTACCAGGGGCAATCTTGCCTTCGACCAAAAGTGATCTGAGCTTCTCGAAAGTCGCTTCATGCAAATTTTGTGAATTCGGCTGTTCTATCACTGACATGCATTCATTCCTGATTAAGCTAGTAACTGTTAATTTGTATACAAAAGTAAGAATAAACGATCTTCAGGCATAAATATAGCCTTTAAAGGCTTAAATTAGGCTTTATTTTGAGCTTCATTGAAAATAAATTGTATACAAAATGGCAATTTCCTAAAAATTGTCATACACTAGCAGCAGAAATAAACACCTACTAACGATCTATAAAACCACAATAAGTGAGACAAAGCATGTTGAAACTTGATAACCACGCATCAGGACGCCATTTTTTACATATTCCTGGCCCAAGTCCTGTGCCTCCACGCGTATTGCGCGCGATTAGCTATCAAACCATTGACCATCGTGGCCCGGAGTTTGGCGCATTTGGTCTGAAGGTATTAGATGGCATTAAAAAGATTTTTAAAACTGAGCAGCCGGTCATTATTTATTCCGCATCTGGAACGGGTGCTTGGGAAGGTGCATTGGTTAACGTTCTGAATCCTGGTGACAAAGTTTTGTTTTATGAAACTGGACAGTTCGCTAACTTGTGGCGTGCGCTTGGTAAGCGTCTTGGTTTAGATGTTGAGGTAGTCGGTAAAGCGGGACAAGATTCTTGGCGTTGGGGTGTAGATGCCTCGGTGATTGAAGAGCGTTTGTGTAAAGATACGCAACACGAAATTAAAGCAGTTTGCGTAGTGCATAACGAAACTTCAACAGGTGTGACATCGAATATTGCTGCCGTTCGCAAAGCGATTGATTCTCTAAAGCATCCAGCCCTATTGCTCGTGGATAGCGTATCTGGCTTGGGTTCGGCTGATTATGAGCATGACAAGTGGGGTGCCGATGTCACCATCTCTGGATCGCAAAAAGGGTTGATGTTGCCGCCAGGTATTGGCTTTAATGCTTTGTCACCACGCGCAATTGAAGTCAGTCAAAAAAACAAAATACATAAATCGTATTGGGCTTGGGATGAGATTCTTGAGTCGAATAAAAATGGTTACTGGCCAACAACGCCAAGCACCAATTTGATGTACGGTTTGCATGAAGCCATGGACATGATGATGGCCGAAGGACTGGATACGATTTTTGCGCGTCACCAACGTTTAGCTGCCGCTTGTCGAGAAGCGGTGAATGCATGGGGTCTAGAGATTCAGTGTCAAGATGAAGGCTGCTATTCACCAGTGCTGACTTGTATAGCTACTCCAGAAGGTATGGATGCGGATGTATTACGTAAACATGCTTTAGAGAAATTCAATCTTTCCTTGGGAACGGGTTTAGGCAAGATCAAAGGCAAGGCATTTCGCATCGGTCATTTGGGTGACTGTAATGAGCTGAGCTTGATGGCTGCCTTAAGCGGGGTAGAGATGAGTCTGGGCTCTATGGGCTACAAACCCAAGGCCAGCGGAGTTGTTGCAGCCCAAGAGTTCCTTAAATAAGAAGGACTTACAGCGCGAGAGCGGGGTGGAGCCTGATTCTGTATAAGGAATCGAGCTACACCCCTTATAATTCAAGTACTTATATAGAAGTGCATGAAACAAATACACCATATTCGAGACAGAAAGATTAAACATGTTGGCTACTAAACCTTACTTAACTCAAGCTGATGTTCAAAAGATTTTGGACGCGGCAGATAAGCATGCTGCTAAAAATAACTGGGCAGTGACAATTGCTGTTTGTGATGATGGCGGTCATGTATTGGGTTTAACTCGCCGCGATGGTTGTGCTCCAGTATCTGCATACATTGCGCAAGAGAAAGCACGCACTGCTGCAATGGGTAAGCGCGAGAGTCGTGTTTACGAAGAAATTATTAATAACGGCCGCATTTCTTTCTTATCTGCCCCACATATCTCGGGCATGTTGGAGGGTGGGGTCAATATCGAGGTAAACGGGTTTACCATCGGCGCAGTCGGCGTTTCCGGCGTTAAATCGACCGAGGATGCTGAAACCGCTAAGGCCGGCATTGCGGCCATCCTGTAAGTTACCTTGATAAATACTGCTACTGAAATAAATTCTTCTACAGGGGTTAGCGATGCCGCTGCCCCTACTGATGCTAGTAATGCCCCGCCAGCAACGATTACTTTTGCTGACTTTGGTTTAGACCCGAAAATACAAAAAGCGGTTCTTGAGCAGGGTTACACCATTCCCACTCCGATTCAAGCGCAATCAATACCGCACGTATTAGCGGGTAGTGACTTGATGGGTGCAGCCCAAACTGGTACCGGCAAGACGGCTGCCTTTGTTTTGCCGATTATTCAAAAGATTTTGCGTCACGCTAGCAGTAGTGCTTCACCAGCGCGCCATCCAATTCGTGCATTGGTTCTGACGCCAACTCGCGAATTGGCAGTGCAAGTATCCGAGAATGCCGCCAGTTACTCAAAACATACGGATTTACGCGCCGCCGTCGTTTATGGTGGCGTGGATATGAAAGAGCAAGTTGCCATTTTGCGTAATGGCGTAGAGATTTTGATTGCTACCCCAGGACGCTTGCTGGATCACATAGGCTCTAAAGTCGCCAATCTCTCACAGGTAGAGATTTTGGTTTTGGATGAAGCCGATCGCATGCTTGACATGGGTTTCTTGCCCGACTTACAGCGCATCATTGATTTGATTCCTGCACAAAGACAAACACTTTTGTTCTCTGCAACCTTCTCACCAGAAATCAAAAAGCTGGCACAAAGTTATTTGCGTACCCCGGTAACAGTGGAGGTAGCCCGTCAAAATGCGGCGGCCGACACGGTAAAACAAGTGGTGCACATGGTTTCTTCTGCGGATAAGCAACGTGCGATTGTTCAGGTATTGGAAGCACGTACACGCCAAGGTTTATCACGTCAATGCATCATCTTCACCAATAGCCGTTTGGGCTGCGCAAAGTTATCTCGTGCACTCGAGCGTGATGGTATCAAGGCCGGCGCGATTCATGGCGACAAGAGTCAGGGTGAACGTACTTTAACTTTAGATGCCTTTAAGTCTGGCGCCATTGAAGCGTTGGTAGCAACTGATGTTGCTGCACGTGGTCTCGATATTCCGGATATGCCTTGTGTGATTAATCACGAACTGCCATATAACGCGGAAGATTTTATTCACCGCATTGGACGTACTGGCCGTGCCGGCAGCAAAGGTGATGCGATTGCATTGGTCGATGCTAGTGAGAAGCGCTTGCTCGACGATATCGAAAAATTGATGAAGCGTAAGTTAGATGTGAAACCTTTGCCTGAGGGTGCGCCTTCGCCAAGTCGATCAACCTCGAGTCGCTCTTCTAGTAGTGCGCCAGCTAAGATGTCGGACCCATTCTTCTATAAGCCTTACGAGCCAAGTACCCCGCCAGTAGCGGCTTCAGATAATGCTAAGTTAGAAGAGAAAAAAGTTGGCATTACACCAGCTAAACCTGCAGTTGGTGCTTTGCTCGGCGGCTTTAAAAAGAAATAACTCATTTAGTCATTCACTTCGCCATGCATGAGTGGCTGCCAGTAGCCACTCTGCAATAGTGACATTCTCGCCATCAGGCAGATGACTTAAACCCAAATGGTTTGCTGCTTTACGTAACTCAAGAAGCGCATGCTTTTCATCTTGGGTATTAATTTGGGTTGCTAAAGTTTGCTTGCTGAGTTTTTCACCATGCTCATCAAGTACCAGGGGCAGGTGCAGGTAATCTGGCCTCTGATATCCCAATACTTCTTGTAAATAAATTTGCCTAGCAGTGTTGCTTAATAAATCTTTGCCGCGAACAATATGGGTGATGTTTTGCTCGGCATCATCAACAACTACAGCTAATTGATAAGTAAATAAGCCATCACTCCTACGCAGGACAAAATCACCCACTTCCTTATTGAGATTTTGACTTTGGGGTCCAAGCGCAGAATCCTCAAATTCAATATGGCAATTTTGGGGCAGGGCGATACGCCAAGCCTGTTGCAATTCCCCTAATGTTTCTACTGGATTGCTACGGATTGAGGCAGGACGACAGGTGCCTGGATAGACCATTTCTTGATTGCGGGGTGTTTGAATGCCTTGGCTTATAAGGGTGTTGGCAATCATTTGCCGGGAACAGATGCAGGGATATAGGTATTGAAGCCCATTTAAGCGCTCTAAGGCCCTTTTGTAGGCATCTTGGCGCTGAGACTGATGGATGACTTCCTCGTCCCAAGAAAGGCCGCAGGCGAGTAATTGATACTGAATCTGTTGGGTTGCCCCTGCTACGCAGCGGGGGGTGTCTAAATCCTCAATTCTGAGCAGCCACTTACCCCCATTCTTGCGGGCGTCTAACCAGCTTCCGAGGGCGGCAACCAGAGATCCTGCATGGAGCGGACCAGTAGGTGAGGGGGCAAATCGCCCGCGATAGCCGTCGGCTGGGGATGAAGGGTTTTTGAGCTTGGACACAGCTAAAATCATCTCATGGCTTCACCCCGTTTTGTACATCTTCGTATCCATTCCGAGTTTTCAATTACGGATGGAGTCGTGCGCATTGATGATGCGGTTGCCGCAGCAGTCAAAGATGAGATGGGTGCATTGGCCATTACGGATTTAAGTAATTTATTTGGTTTGGTGCGGTTCTACACCGCTGCCCGTTCTGGCGGCATTAAGCCCATTGCCGGAGCGGATGTATGGATAAGTAATCCTCAGGATCCAGATCAACCCTATCGTTTATTGCTGTTAGTGCAAAACCATTCTGGTTATCTCAATTTATGCGAACTCCTCAGTAGAGCATCTTTAGATAATCAATCGCGCGGTCGCGCCGAAGTGGATTCGGCCTGGTTCAGCGAGCCAGCTGCCAAGGCGGAGGATAAAGCCGCTAAGCGCACACTTTCTTATGGCTTGATTGCGCTCTCTGGCGCACGAATGGGTGAGATCGGAACAGCCCTATTGGGCGGACAAGAAGATCAAGCCAAGCTTATTGCCAGACGCTATGAAAAGCTGTTTTCGAAGGCGTTTTATATCGAGGTGCAGCGTGGCGGTAATCCCCAAGATGAAAAACAGCTTCAGCTTGCCTGTCATCTCGCTAGCGAATTAGATCTGCCGGTGGTTGCAACGCACCCAGTACAGTTCATGCAGAAGAGCGACTTTACTGCGCATGAGGCCCGTGTATGTATTGCCGAAGGGGAGTTGCTGGGTAATCCGCGCCGAGCTAAAAAGTTTAATGATGAGCAGTATTTCCTGACCCAAGCGGAAATGGAAAAGCGTTTCGCTGATTTGCCAGCAGCATTAGCAAACTCGGTTGAAATTGCGAAGCGTTGTAATCTTTCCTTAGTATTGGGTCAACCACGGTTACCAGATTTTCCAACGCCGCCAGGCATTACCCTGGATGAGTTTTTGCTTGCTCAATCGGAGATTGGTTTAGAGCGCCACATGGAGCGCAATTTCCCGGATCCGGAAGGGCGCAAAAATGAAATGAAGCGTTATCACGAACGTTTAGTGTTCGAGGTGAAGACGATTTCTCAAATGGGTTTTCCAGGCTACTTCTTGATCGTGGCAGACTTCATTAACTGGGCTAAAAATAATGGCGTTCCCGTTGGTCCCGGCCGTGGATCTGGGGCAGGCTCTTTAGTTGCCTATTCCTTGGGTATTACTGACCTTGACCCATTGCGTTACAACCTGCTCTTTGAGCGCTTCTTAAATCCAGAGCGGGTATCAATGCCCGACTTCGATATCGACTTCTGTCAGCACGGTCGTGACCGTGTGATTCAGTACGTTAAAGATAAATACGGTAAAGATGCGGTGAGTCAGATTGCTACCTTTGGAACGATGGCTGCGCGAGCGGCGATTCGTGACGTAGGGCGAGTGCTCGAGCAGGGCTATAACTTCGTTGACGGTATCGCAAAGCTGGTTCCGAATAAGCCAGGTCAGTACATGACTATTGAGATGGCGAAGAAGGAAGAGAAGCAATTAGCCGAGCGCGAAAAGAATGAAGATGAAGTGCGTCAATTGCTTTCCTTGGCGCAGCAGTTAGAAGGTATGACCCGCAACGTCGGCATGCATGCGGGTGGAGTTTTAATTGCTCCAGGACGCCTCACTGATTTTTGTCCGCTCTATACCCAAGAAAGTAAAGATCAAGATAGTAGCTCTGTTATTAGTCAGTTTGATAAGGATGATGTAGAAGCTATCGGCTTAGTGAAGTTTGACTTCTTAGGCTTGACCACTCTAACAATTTTGGCCGCCGCAGAGCGTTGGATTAAGGCTTTGCACACGGATCGCAAAGATTGGAATATCGGCGAGATTCCACTCGATGATGAAAAAGCCTTTGATGTTCTCAAGCGTGCGAATACCGTCGCCGTGTTCCAGCTAGAAAGCCGCGGCATGCAAGGTATGCTGCGTGAAGCTAAGCCAGACCGTTTTGAGGACATCATTGCCTTGGTGGCTTTGTACCGTCCAGGCCCAATGGATTTGATTCCTGACTTTATTGAGCGTAAACATGGTCGTCAAAAAGTAGAGTATCCAGATCCTCGTATCGAGCCTGTTCTTCGTGAGACCTACGGCATCATGGTCTATCAAGAGCAGGTGATGCAAATGGCGCAGATGATTGGCGGCTACTCATTGGGTGGCGCTGATATGTTGCGTCGTGCAATGGGCAAGAAAAAGCCAGAAGAAATGGCTCAGCATCGAAAAATCTTTAGTGATGGTGCTAAAGCGGGCGGCATCACAGAGTCAAAGGCAAATGAGATCTATGACTTAATGGAGCGTTTTGCGGGCTACGGTTTTAATAAGTCCCATGCGGCTGCATATGCACTCTTGGCTTACCAAACCGCCTGGTTGAAAGCTTACTATCCCGCAGAATTTATGGCGGCCAACTTATCACTCGCCATGGATGACACCGATAAGGTGAAGATTCTGTATGACGATTGCTTGGCTAATAACATTCGGGTGTTCTCGCCAGACATTAATACCGGTGTTTATGAGTTCACACCATTGCGTGCGCCAGATGCCGCTCAAGATTCCTCAATTAGTCATATTCGTTATGGTTTAGGTGCGGTGCGCGGTACCGGCGAGGCTGCGATTGAATCCATTGTGAAAGCGCGTGAAACTGGCGGACCATTTAAAGATCTATTTGATTTCTGCGCAAGAGTCGATCGTCGTCAAGTGAATCGCCGCGCTATCGAAGCGCTGATGCGTGCTGGTGCTTTCGATAGCTTGTATCGCGATACTGTGCCTGTGGGCGGGAATTTATATGACATCCGATCTACTTTGCTCGCTTCCTTAGCAAGAGCAATTGAAGCTGCTGAACAGGCCGAGGCGTCTATTCATCAGGTGAGTTTGTTTGATGTGGCCGGCGAAGAGAATCGTCATCTCCCAGAGTTGGTGCGTGAGCCAATCTGGTCCGAGAAAAAACGCCTGCAAGAAGAGAAGACTGCTCTAGGTCTTTGCTTAACGGGCCACATGTTCGATGCATATCGGGATGAGACCTCTCATTTCATTCGTCAGCCTTTATCCAAGATTGCAGAGGGCAAGGATCAACTCATTGCCGGCATTATTACTTCTGCGCGGATGCTGACTGGACAACGTGGTCGGATGATGATTGCAACTATCGATGATGGTAGTGCTGCACTAGAGGTAACTTTGTATAGCGAAGTCTATGAACCAAATCGTTCTTGGTTAAAAGAAGATGAACTCTTGGTTGCCAAGGTGAATGTAACGCCAGATAAATTCTCGGGGGGCATGCGTATTGTCTCTGAGGCAGTAATGGATATCACTGGCGCACGCATGCGGTTTGCTCGTAACGTCCATGTTTGTATTGATAATGCGATTGATATCAAGATGCTTCGTAGTCAAATTAATCCCTACCTTATGGCCAATCGCGTACGCGATCCAAAGTTAGGTGCATCTGCTCCTGCTGTACCGGGATCAAACGATGGAATGAAGGGTTTAATGCTAACGGCTGCTGTCACTACCAGTGGCGGTGCCTGCTTAATGCAATTCCCAGAAGAACTTCGCATATACCCGGACGATGCTTGCTTGCACGGCTTAAATCAAATCTTAGCTTCTAAGCAAAAAGACCCTGTACAGATTCAATACCTTTAAAAATGGAACTGGTTTTAGCTTGGTAGTACTTTCTGAATGGCCTCAATCACTTGCTGAGGTTCTAATAAATCTAAACACTCGCTATAACTATCTGCTTTATCTAGACATCCCGCTTTACGACAGGGTACGCATTCACCAGGGCCTTGAAGGATGGTGACGTTTCCAACGGTTTGAGAGCGGGCGCGCAATTGGTAAGGCTGCGCACCAATAAAGTCATTAGGCCAAGGGCCAAAGTTCGTAGGTGGGGTGGCCCCAAAGAGGGTAATGGTTGGGGTATTGCAAGCAGCGGCCAAATGGGTAATAGAGGTGTCTACTCCAATATACAAAACGGCACTGCGAATAAGGGTACCCGCCTGCGGAATGGATAGTTTGCCGGCTGCATTGATCACCTTGATCTTGGTGTCTTCATCCAACAAGGAAATGATGTCGTGATTGAGTTGCACATCCTGCTTTGCTGGAGAGGCGCTTAGCACCACCTGAAAACCATGCTTGACTAACCAAGTAATGAGTATCTGCCAATACGCTAGCGGCCAACGTTTGTACGCAGTGAGTGGCCCTGGGTGCACAACGACATAGGGTTGCATGAGTTCGTTAGTAATGGCGGGTGTTATAGGCTCGCCAGCGGGCGGTGTCACAGAGATAGGTTTGGAAAATAATTCAGTCGGGCTTTTAAAAAAGGCCTCTAAAAGGCGAAGCTTTTCTGTAATGACATGCTGATTAAAGTAGTCAACATCTACTGTGTGCATACAGATGAATTTCTTCCAAGCATTTTGCTTCTCGCTCTTGCTTCTTTTCTGTTGATCTTGCGCATCTTTGCCTTGAGGATGGCCGCCAAGTACTCCTACCCTTCTAAAGGCTGCTACTAAACCATACAGGTAGGCTCGGTCACTTGGTTGTGTCACAACAGCCAAGTCATAGCGCTGAAACAGACGGATAAAGAGTACAAAGTATTCACTAAAACCGGGTCGATCTGAGGTTTCGATCACTTCAGCGATATCGGGATTTCCATGAAGCATCTCTAACTTGCCGCGGTAACCTAAGAAATGGAATTCTGCATCGGGCCAGAGCTCCCTAGCCTTGCTAATTAGTGGCGTTGTTACTAATACGTCACCAATTTGCCGGGTGGCAATGAATAGTATCTTTTTAGGTTTGAGCTTGGAGTAAGTAGTCATAGTAGTGTGAATACTTAAAGCGCCTTAGCTAAGATCTTTTCACGCACGAGGCGGGCATTCTCGGCAGCATGCGTTTGATCATTGATTTTATGAAAGAGATGAAGCACTTCGGTAGACCATGAGCCTGATTTGCGACGAATGCCATGGCGTTGCAAGCGAAATACAAAATCAGCATCCTCATGACCCCAGCCCGTCATGGTTTCATCAAAGCCCTTGATTGCTTCTGCATCAGCCTTCCAACAGGCCATATTGCAACCCTTAATGCGTCGCCATACAAATTTTTTGTAATCGCGCCAGGAGCCATTGCCCAGTTTCATTTTGAGAGGCCAATATTTATTAATACCGCCATTGAAGCGCTTGCTTAATAGGCTTGAACAGAATTTTTGAAAACCCCAGTGGGGCCAAGTGAGTAATTCTGTTGTAAGGCTTTCATTAAGCAGAACTCTACTGCCGGTGACTAGATAACCTGTTTGCGCTAATTCACGATGCCGAGCAACAAAGTCTGGCTGCACAATGCAATCACCATCGAGGAATACTAAATAGTTACCATGAGCGGCAGCTATTGCTTGATTCAGAATTTTGGTTTTTCTAAAGCCTTGATCATCTTGCCAAAGATGGGTGATGGATGTTGGGTATGAGTCTTTAATAGACTCAATCAGATGTTTGGTACTTTCAGTAGAGCCGTCATCTGCAATGATGATTTCAAAGTTTTTGTCGGTTTGAGTCGCCAGTGATTCCAGGCAAAGCTTAAGCGCTTGTGGCCAGTTGTAGGTGGCCAGCAATATTGAAATCATTTACCCGCTTCCTGATTGAGGTGCCACAACTTGATATAGCGGTAATAAGTTCCTTGACCATTCGATATGGCCAATGCAAATCCTTGGGGGCCATCTAGAAATCCCGCACGCAGAATATAGGTCCGGAAAAAGGCCCATGCTCCATGAAGTACAGCTTTAAGGGGGCTGCTAGTTTTGCCTTTGGCAAAAGCTTGTTCTGCCGATGCAGTGGAATATCGATCTAGCTTTTGCAATACCTGCGAGTAGTTCATGAAGCTGTAGTGCAACATGGGATTCTCTAATTTAGCTGCTTGGCCATTCGGGATGAGACGTTCATGAACGAGGTCATCCGAGAAGCGGGCTGTTCCACGCTTAAAAAGGCGATCTACATAGTCAGGGCTCCAGCCAGAGTGGCGGATAAATCGTCCGCAATACCAAGATAGCCTAGGAATGGCAAAACAATCCACATGGGCGCTGTGGTTTATCGCTGTCAAAATTTCTGATTTAAGGGCGGAAGTCAGTCTTTCATCGGCATCTAAGGATAGAACCCAATCGCCGGTGGCTAGCTCTAAGGCACGGTTCTTCTGTGGGCCAAAACCAGGCCAGTCAGACGGCTGGGAAATGGTTGCGCCATGGTTTTTAGCTATTTCTAGGGTGTTGTCGGAGCTATTGGTATCAACAACCACTATCTGCTGGGCGATGCCCTCTAGGGAGGCTAGACAATCGTCCAAATTGGCCTCTTCATTGCGGGTGATGAGTATGACTGATAAGGTGGGCATAATTCATTATATGAATGCTCAAGACCGTACCGCCCTAAATCGCTTAATTACCTACCTGAAGCCCCATACTGGCTTGATTATTGGGTCGCTTTTGGCCATGGCGCTGGTAGCTGGCGCCGAAACCTCTATACCGGCTTTGATGAAGCCTTTATTAGACCGCGGATTTACCGGTCAGCTCAATAGCAAGCTATGGCAGGTGCCTGTTTTCTTGGTTGGCTTAGCTTTGGTTCGAAGTTTGGCTCAGTTTTTATCGAACTATTTACTCACAAGAGTTATTAATTCCGTACTGCTCAAATTGCGCGAGCAAATGTTTCAGACGCTCTTGCATGCCAATACCACTTTTTTTCAAAAGAACTCTGCATCGACCTTAATTAATGGAGTTGTCTTCGAGGTGAATAATGTCCTCTCTGTAATGGGTGGAATGTTAATTAGCTTGGTGCGGGACTCATTAACAGTGGTCGGATTAATGGGGTATTTAATTTACCTGAACTGGCAATTAACCCTAGTCGTCTTGGTTATTTTCCCCGTGATTGCATTCATCATGAGCAAAATTAATCGTCGCTTAAGATCCCTGAATAGAGAACAGCAGACGCTTACCAGTGAGCTTGCTTATATCGTTGAAGAGGCGGCAGCTGGTTACAAAATCGTTAAAGTTCATGGCGCAGAAGAATATGAAATGACGCGCTTTCAACAAAAGGCAGAGCGATTAAGACAGTTTGCCTTGAAGTCAGCAGTAGCTGGTGGCCTGAACCAGCCAATTACTCAGCTCATTGCCTCCATGGCCTTGTCGGTTGTCTTGGTCATCGCCCTGATGCAGTCGGCAACTGAGGGTACTACTGTCGGTGGATTTGCTGCTTTTATTACTGCCATGATGTTGGTGATCTCTCCTTTAAAACATTTAGCCGATATCAACCAGCCGCTACAGCGTGGACTGACCGCCGCAGAAATGATCTTTGGCTTAATGGATCAGCCTTTTGAAGAGGATGAGGATCGCAAGCAAAACATGAAGTCATTGGATAAGGCTAAGGGTGGTATTCGTTTTGAGGATGTAGGCTTCTCTTATCAACAAGAAGCGGGACGTAAAGACGCCTTAAGTCATATCAATCTGATTATCCAGCCGGGAGAGGTAGTTGCTTTTGTTGGGCCATCTGGTGGCGGTAAATCAACCTTAGTGAATTTGTTGCCGCGATTCTTCAGGCCCACCAGCGGCCATATTTTCTTGGACGATATCCCCTTGGAAGATATCGTGCTAGCTGATGTGCGTCGACAAATTGCTTTTGTCAGTCAGGACGTCATCCTCTTTAACGATACGATTGCTGCAAATGTGGCATACGGTGCAGCTGGCCAAGAGGGGATTGATCGTGGCCGCGTGATGGAGGCTTTAGAGGCCGCGAATCTGAGTGCCCTGATTAAAGAGTTGCCCGAAGGCATTGATTCCATGGTGGGGGATAACGGCAATCGTTTATCTGGAGGTCAACGCCAGCGTTTGGCGATTGCGCGTGCCATCTATAAGGATGCCCCAATTCTGATTTTGGATGAGGCAACTTCTGCTTTGGATTCTGAGTCGGAGCGCCAGGTTCAAGATGCCTTAGACAGATTAATGGCTAATAGAACTACTTTGGTTATTGCTCACCGCTTATCTACGATTGAGCATGCCAACAGAATTGTGGTTCTAGAGCATGGCAAAGTTGTTGAGAACGGCTCCCACGAAGATTTGATTAAGCAAGATGGACTCTACGCGAATTTGCATCGTATCCAGTTCTCAAACGCTTAATACAAATTACCGCGGTTAACTGAGGACAATATCGTATTGCTCTTGGCGAAAGTTACCCTCTGCTTGCAGGGTGATCGGTTTACCAATGAAATCGCCAAGCTGCGCCAAGAATTGATTTTCTTCTTCTAGAAATAAATCGATGACATCCGGCGCAGCAACAATCCGGAATTCTCGTGGATTAAATTGGCGGTGCTCTCGCACAATCTCTCGTAATATTTCGTAGCAGATCGTTTGGGCAGTTTTAATCTCCCCTTTGCCAAGGCAGGTAGCGCATGGCTCGCAGGTGATATGGGCCAATGATTCACGCGTCCGTTTACGAGTCATCTCCACTAACCCCAAAGCAGAAAAGTCACTCACTGAGGTGCGCGCATGATCGCGCTCCAGATTGCGCTTGAGTTCGTGTAATACGGATTCTTGATGATCCTTACCAACCATATCAATGAAGTCGATAATGATGATTCCACCAAGATTACGTAAACGGAGTTGACGGGCAATCGCTTGCGCCGCTTCTAAATTAGTTTTGAAGACGGTGTCATCAAGATTGCGTGCGCCAACATAACTTCCAGTATTGACATCAATCGTAGTCATGGACTCTGTTTGATCAATCATGAGATAGCCGCCAGACTT
The DNA here is from genome assembly GCF_018881605.1 of Polynucleobacter sp. UB-Tiil-W10. GTDB lineage: Bacteria > Pseudomonadota > Gammaproteobacteria > Burkholderiales > Burkholderiaceae > Polynucleobacter. The sequence goes on along the minus strand of NZ_JACVPZ010000001.1, from coordinate 276,992 downwards.
TAGGTCGACTCTTCGCCCCAGCGCCTTATTGATCTCGGCATCCACATCGAATAAATCAAAGAGGGCGCGCTCACCACGATGCAGAGTTAGTTTGCCCAATAGGTTAGGCATGTAGGCATTAGTAAATGCCTTGAGCTTCTCGAAGTTTTCAGCAGAATCTACCCGGATCTGAGAGGTCTCTTCTCCAGCAACATCTCGTAATACCCGCTCAGCGAGGCTGAGATCTTGATAAAGGAGGGTCGGGGCTGGATTTTGCTTCATAGCTGCATGAATGTTTTCCCAAGTGGTGCGAAGGTAAAGCATGTCATGCTGCAGTTCTGTATCGGATGCGTCTTGAGCGCTTGTGCGAACGATGATGCCGCCTTTCTCATCAGCAGCCATCAAACTAGCAAGACGGGCTTTAATCGCCTCACGCTCTTCGGGTTGATCAATGCGCTGAGAAACGCCAATATATTTTTCGGTAGCGGCATCACTTCCTGCCGGAGGTAGATAAACCAAATTACGGCCAGCAATACTCAACTGGGTTGTCAGGCGAGCACCTTTGGTGCCAAGCGGATCTTTTAATACTTGCACCAACAGTGTTTGACCTTCAAACAATAATTTTTCAATTTGTGCCTGAGGATTATTTTGAGTGATATCGGCAACGTGCATAAAGGCGGTGCGTTCTAGGCCAATCTCGATAAAAGCAGATTGCATACCTGGCAATACACGAGCTACCTTGGCTAGGTAGATATTGCCGACAATTCCGCGTTGACGCGTACGCTCAATCTGCAACTCTTGGACTGCCCCTTGCTGAATGAGGGCAACTCGCGTTTCTTGCGGAGTGATATTGATCAGTATCTCTTCATTCATATGCTGCTGACTTGGGCGCGATCTAATAAAAGCTTGGTTTCATAAATAGGTAGACCCATGATACCGCTATAACTTCCCCGAATTGAGGGAATAAAAGCCCCGCCCAGTCCCTGGATGCCATATGCCCCCGCCTTGCCGAAGGGTTCACCGCTGGCAATATAGGTGTTAATTTGTTCTGGAGATAACTCTGTAAATTGAACCTCAGAAACCTGCACTAGCTGTATTGGTTTTTCATTTGGGCTCACGGTCACTGCCACCGAACTAAGCACTTCATGTACTTTGCCGCTGAGCATAGTCAGAATGCGTGCAGCATCTTCTGCATCACTTGGTTTACCTAGAATTTCGCCATCATCGCTATTGGGCAGGCTAACGGTAGTATCAGCACAAAGAATAGGCGCCCAAGGTAAACCACTTTTTTGCCACCTAGCAAGTGCTGCCGCACTCTTTGCTAAGGTAACTCGCTCTACATAGAGGCGAGCTTTTTCTTGGGGTAATGGGTTCTCAATACTCTCACTATCTTCGCCCGGGGCAGGTAAGAGCATTTCAAACTGAATGCCTATTTGCTTTAAAAGTTCTTGGCGGCGAGGGCTTTGCGAAGCGAGATAAATAAAAGAATGCATGCCATTACTCGCGATGGTAAGGGTGACCTTGGAGAATGGTCCAAGCACGATAGAGTTGCTCAACTAGCAATACTCTAGCCATCGCATGCGGAAGCGTAAGGCTAGACAATCGCCACATGGCTTGTGCTGTGTTTTTTAGGCTGGGATCTAAGCCATCTGCCCCACCAATTAAAAAGGTGATATCAAATCCCTCTTGGCGCCAGTTAGCAAGTTGAGTGGCTAGGTTCTGAGTAGTTTGGTCTTTGCCGCGTTCATCCAAAGCAATCACTCTAGAGCCTTTGGGAATGGCTGCAGCAATTTTTACCGCTTCTTTAGCTGGTGTGAGGTCGGGCTTGATCTCTTTAATTTCAATGCTGCAATCTGCAGGCATTCTTTTGATATAGTCATGGGTTGCAGTTGCAACCCACTCGGGCATCTTATGACCAACTGAAACGATAGTGAGACGCATTGATGCAAATGACGACGAAATTACTCTTCGTCTTCAGGTTCACTAGCCTTAGCAAGACCTTTGTCGCCAGCCAATTTCACGCGCACAGGTTTGGCACCCCACATGCCTTCAAGCTGATAGTAAGAGCGCAGCATTGGTTGCAGAATATGCACAACGATATCGCCACAGTCCACCAATACCCATTCACCGGTTTCTAAACCTTCAATGGAAATCACTTCGCCACCTTTAGCATTCACCTCTTCTTTAACTGACATTGCTAAAGAGCGGGTTTGACGATTGCTTGAACCAGTGGCGATAACCACACGATCAAATAATTCACTTAATTTGGTAGTGTCATAGACGCGAATATCTTGCGCCTTTACATCTTCTAGGGCATCAATCACGACGCGTTGTAATTTACGTAAGTCCATATTTTCTCGGCAATAATTTTTGTATTTAGGGTGATCTTAGCTTGATTACTGATACAAGCCCAGATTTGTAATGAATTCTAGGGTGTGGGTTGGGATTTGCTCAGACGTTTTAGCGTTTCTGGAGCTGGATTTAAGGCGATCTCGTAACTCGGTAGAGGATAGATCAACATTCAGGCTTTCATCGATATATATGAGGCCTGAGGTACTATTTTCAAGAGCAGCAGCATCTTTTGTTTGATGATCTTTCAGAAATTGGATCACTTCAGGGTTAGCTTGCGCTTTTAAATCATGGTGCGGTCTAGTTGCAACGGCGAAATTGACATATTGACTTAGCTTTTCCCAGGAGTTCCAGCTGGGTAGCGCAACCAAGGAGTCTGCCCCCATTAGCCAGGTCAGGCTAGCATTTGCGCCAAATCGCTCTCGCAAGGCCTTAACGGTATCGATCGTATAACTAGGTCCAGCACGATCGATCTCAATACGATCAATGCCTACCTGAGTAGAAACCTTGAGATATAAAAATGCACGCGCCAAATCAATGCCGGCAGCCTCAGTTAACTGAAAACGTATTTCGGCAGGAGTGATGCCAGTTCCTTTTTGCCATGGCTCACCACTAGGAATGAGTAGCAATGCATCTAGGTGCAACAGCTTGGCAAAATGCGTGGCTAGTCTCAGGTGACCAGCATGGGGAGGGTCAAATGTGCCCCCAAGAATGCCAATTTTTTGCAGGGCGTTCAAAGGTAAGGCGCTCAAGCTAGCCAATCTCGTGGCTTAAGGTAGTGGTCATACAGCTTTGCCTCAGGAGTGCCAGGCTTGGGCTGCCAGTTGTACCACCATTGAACGACTGGAGGCATTGACATCAAAATAGATTCGGTGCGTCCGCCAGAGTGCAAACCAAAGATAGTTCCTCGATCAAAGAGCAGGTTGTATTCAACATAACGACCACGGCGATATTCTTGGAAAGACTTTTCTTCTGGAGTGAAGCTGTCTTGATAGCGGCGCTGAACGATCGGGAGGTAAGCATTAATAAATGCATCACCTACTGCGCGGGTCATAGCAAAGCTCTTCTCAAATCCAAGCTCATTAAAGTCATCAAAGAAAACACCACCAATACCGCGCGGCTCTTCACGATGCTTTAAGTAAAAATATTCATCACACCATTTTTTAAAGCGCGGATAAAGTTCCTCGCCAAATGGATCTAAAGCATCCTTCGCAGTTTGATGAAAGTGCTTGCAGTCTTCGTCAACGCCGTAATAGGGGGTAAGGTCAAAGCCACCGCCAAACCACCATACAGGCTCTTTGTCTGGCGCTTGAGCTATAAAGCAGCGCACATTCATATGCGTGGTGGGTACTTTGGGGTTGTTGGGATGAAAGACCAAGGAAACCCCCATGGCTTCAAAGCTGCGTCCTGCTACTTCTGGACGGTGATGCGATGCCGAAGGTGGCATTTGATCGCCGCGAACATGCGAGAAACCTACCCCACCTTTTTCAAGGATAGTGCCGCCATCCAGAATGCAGGTGCGACCGTAACCTTTGAGTTTGCTGTCTTCAGGCTTATGCCACTCATCAGCAACAAAGACTTTGCCATCCAACGCGCTCATTGCGCTCGTGATGCGATCTTGTAAGCCTAAAAAATACTCTTTTAAGGCGGCGATATCAATTTGGGTCTGTTGATCTGACAAGAGCGTTCTAACTATAGAAAGATTTACTTGATGGCGCGATAACCAATATCTTTACGATATTGCATGCCATCGAACTGAATGTGGTTGATGACTTCATACGCTTTATGTTGGGCGCCACGAACAGTGTCCGCCAGTCCAACAACGCACATTACTCGTCCACCAGAAGTCACCAACTTCCCATCTTGTAATTTCGTACCGGCATGGAAGGTGATTTGATCTTCGGTATCAGCCGGGATGCCGGTAATGACATCGCCAGCGCGAGGGGTATCAGGATAGTTATGGGCCGCAAGTACAACGCCGAGCGCTGTGCGACGATCCCATTCCAATTCAACCTCATTTAATGTGCCATCCACCGCATGATCAAGTGCATTCACGAGATCGCTGCGTAAGCGAGCCATGATCGGTTGTGTTTCTGGATCGCCCATACGGCAGTTAAATTCTAAAGTTTTAATCTTGCCATCAGGGGTGATCATCAAACCCGCATATAAAAAGCCGGTGTAGGGAATGCCGTCTGCCTGCATGCCTTTAACGGTTGGCATGATAACTTCTCGTAATGCGCGCGCATGAATTTCTGGTGTAACTACAGGAGCGGGGGAGTAAGCACCCATGCCGCCTGTGTTTGGTCCCTGGTCTGCATCAAGCAAGCGCTTGTGATCTTGGCTAGTAGCTAGGGCAAGCACATTTTTACCATCTACCAAAACAATAAAACTCGCCTCTTCGCCGGTCAGGAATTCTTCAATCACAACGCGTGCGCCTGCGTTACCTAATTTATTGTCAGCCAGCATCATATCTACGGCTGCATGAGCTTCCTCTAGATTCATGGCGACTACAACACCTTTACCAGCGGCAAGGCCATCAGCCTTAATCACAATCGGCGCGCCTTTTGCATCGATATAAGCATGCGCCTCCAATGCGGAAGAGAAAGTTTGGTAATCCGCAGTGGGAATGCCATGACGCTTCATAAAGGCTTTAGAGAAGTCTTTAGAAGACTCTAATTGAGCAGCTAACTGAGTTGGCCCAAAAATACGTAAGCCATTGTTACGGAATACATCTACGATGCCGGCGGCAAGAGGAGCCTCAGGACCGACAACGGTGAGGTGAATCTTCTCGCGCTTTGCAAAGTCTGCTAACTCTTGTAAACCGGTGATCGGCAAGTTCTCAATGCCTGCTGCAACTTGCTTGGCGGTAGCCGTACCACCGTTGCCTGGGGCAACATAAACCGTTTGGACTTGCGGGGATTGAGCCAACTTCCAGGCCAAAGCATGTTCGCGACCACCAGAACCGATGAGTAGAATTTTCATAACGATAGTTTGTCTGTATTAGTAGGTATTAATAAGATAATTTTTTATATATACAGCGGTAATTAAAGAGCAGCATTCGTAAATACTTCTTGAACGTCATCCAAGTTCTCAAGGGCATCTAATAGCTTTTGCATACTTTCTGCTTGATCGCCTTCTAAGGCAATCTCGGTCTCGGGTCGCATGGCGACGGTTGCAAGTTCTGGTTTGAGGCCGGCCTTGCTAATAGCGTCTTGAACTTTAGAAAAATCAGGCACAGGAGATAACACTTCGAATGAACCGTCATCATGAGCAATCACATCATCGGCACCAGCATCTAACGCTACTTCCATGAGTTGATCTTCACTGGATCCAGGCGCGAATAACATTTGGCCGCAGTGCTTGAATAAGAAAGCAACTGAACCTTCGGCGCCCATATTGCCACCATTCTTATTAAAAGCATGGCGAACTTCTGCAACAGTGCGCGTACGGTTGTCGGTTAAGCAATCCACAATGATGGCAGCACCATTAATGCCATAACCTTCGTAACGAATCTCTTCGTAGTTCACACCCTCAAGTGAGCCGGTGCCGCGCTGAATAGCTCTTTGTACGTTATCGTTCGGCATATTAGAGTCTTTGGCCTTATCAATTGCCAAGCGTAAACGCGGATTTGTAGCAATGTCGCCGCCGCCTAACTTGGCAGCTACGGTAATTTCTTTAATGAGTTTGGTCCAAATCTTGCCGCGTTTTTCGTCCTGACGACCTTTGCGGTGCTGAATATTGGCCCATTTCGAATGGCCGGCCATACGGGTAAGTCCTTTTATTAATTTGGCTAGAAGACCTCATTTTAAGGGGTTCTAGACCCAAGGTAGAGGGTATCTGACCATTTTTTGTTACACTCTCATGTCTTAGCAGTAACAAAGTAGCAAAGTAAGCAGAATTTCCACTGCAAACACCTGCCTCGGTGATGGAATTGGTAGACGTGCCGGACTCAAAATCCGGTGCCGCAAGGCGTGGCGGTTCGAGTCCGCCCCGAGGCACCATCATCTAACTGCTCATACGCAGTCTCTGACACCCCATTGACGATAGAAATCTGAGAAACCGATAGGGTTCTAAAGTATTTTGAGCGCCACTTGCTTGGTTGCAAAGCTAAAACTGAGAAGCTCGTAGTCCCATTGATATTGGCTTACCGCCTCTTGGAAAGCTTTAAATTCATCATCTTTCCAGGATTTGTAGCCAATGTATTCATCAAAAACGATGACAGTACCCGAGACAATTTGCGGACCAAGCAAATCAAAAATAGTCTTTGTAGAACTGTAGAGATCGCAATCGATATTCATGAATCGAATGGGTCCGCTATTTGCATTTATAAACTTTGGAATAGTGTCCTCAAACCACCCTTGATGCAAAGTGACATTGCTTGGCACATCTGGCAGCTCACCATTGGCACTGTAGCTTCCGCTAGGCTCGTCATTCCAGTTTTCTGGAATACCTTCAAAACTATCAAAGCCATGAACTTCTGTGGCTACGATAGAAGCAATATTGCGAATGGATTTACCGTTGTAAACCCCAAACTCTAAAACTAAGCCCTCAAGTTCAGCATGTGTAAGCGCCAGATCAATTGTTTTGGTATTGGTGCTCAGTAGAAGTGCTGATCGATGCTGCCTCTTCAGGTATTCCCAGGATTCAAGTTCAGCCTGAACTTGCTTGTTGTCTGAGAGACTGCGTAAGCTTGGGGATGGTTGGTTATTTGGATCAAGATATTCTTGCAACATTCCAAGGAAAAATTGGTATACAGGGTTTGCTGGATTTAAATTGCAAACTTTTTCTAATGCTGTAATGGCCGCATCCGTTTTGCCGAGATCAAGTAAAGCCGTATGGCTATTAAACAACGGCTCTTCAAAGCTAGGGTCACAGATAGTAGCTTGGTTATAGGCGTCTAAGGCTTCTTCGATTGCGCCAATCTCTGTCAGTGCCACACCTAAGCTATTCCAAGCGCTGGCATTATTTTTCTGTAGATCTAAAGATTGTTTAAGCCAGCTTTGCGCCTCTTGAGGCTTCATCGATTTGAGAAACAACGACCCAATGTTGTAATGCACTAATGCAGAAAGTGGGTCGAGTTGCAAAGCCTTTTTATATAAAGCGTAAGCCTCTTGAAAATGATTCTGCTTCGTCAAATTATTTGCCAAATTAACAATAGGCTCAATTTGATTGGGATCTATCGCAGAGGCTTGTATGTAGAGCTTATTTGCAATCTCAAGCTCCCCTAATTTGGAATAACAGATTCCAAGTTGAAGGCAGATCATTGCGTGAGCAGGGTTGAGGTGATGCGCCTGACTGAAGAGTTGGGCTGCTCGACTAAAGTCGCCTTGCGCTTGTGCAATGGAGCCGCTCAGGCACAAAGTCTGAAGATGATGTGGGTCTTGGCTCAGAATTGATAGGTAGAGCGCATTTGCTTGTTGTAGCTCGCCCTGTTGGTGCAGCGCAATGGCTTGAGAAAGCAAGCTTGAGTCGATCATATTTATTTGATTTGTATTTTGCGATGCTTAGATTTCGTAAGTCTCTGATTCATTATTCATTGCTTGCTCAACGATCTTTTTCGTCAGCGTTGGTGAGAAGAGCTCAATAAAGGTATACACAAAAGAACGTAAGTAAGCCCCTTGTTTTACGCCTAGATGCGTCACATTATTTCCGAATAGATGCCCCGCAGGAATCACTTTGAGATTGCGATCTCTATCAGGATCATAAGCATGGCCAGCAACAATACCAATTCCCATACCTGTTTCTACATAAGTCTTAATGACATCGGCATCAATGGCCTCCAAAATAATATCTGGGGTGATATTTCTTTGGGCGAAGGCAGCATCAATCTTGCTACGACCTGCGAATGCTTTGTCATAAGTAATGATTGGATACTTGGCAATTTCTTCGAGGGTAAGTGTTGCTTGATTTAGAAGTGGATGGCTGAGCGGTACCATCAACACATGGTGCCATTGATAGCCAGGCAATGCGAGCACACCTGGCGTATTTGCGATACCTTCTGTAGCAATCGCAATATCAGCGCGATCATGCGTGAGTAATTCAGCGATTTGGCCGGGGCTGCCTTGCTGAATACTGACCTTCACCTTCGGAAAGCGTTTAGTAAATTCAGTCAGTACTTTTGGTAAGGCGTAGCGTGCTTGCGTATGGGTGGTGGCAATCACAAAGCTACCTTGATCTTGGCTGGCAAAATCTTTCCCTACCCTTTTCAGTGTCTCTACTTCATCTAGGATGCGCTCAATCGAGCTCAAAATACGTTTGCCTGGCTCCGTCATGGAGCGAATGCGTTTGCCGTGACGACGAAAGATCTCCACGCCCAATTCATCTTCCAATTCAATGATTGCCTTAGATACCCCTGGTTGGGAGGTGAAGAGGGCCTTTGCAGCGGTCGTTAAGTTGAAGTTTTGCCTAACCGCTTCCCGCACAAAACGGAATTGATGAAGATTCATAAGGATTCCTATCTATATATCAACAATGATATAGGAATAAGATTCTAAATGATTTTTTGCTATTAAGCCTTAGAAACCCAGCGTAACCCGAACAGCGCCAATAGGAAATACAACAGTGGCGGGGTGAGTGCGGTAAGAAGTGCAGGCCAGGACCCTAATATGCCTACATTGGAGAACAGTGAGTTGAATAGTTGAAAACTCATGCCTAGCATGATGCCCCCAAATACTTTAATGCCAACACTGCCCGCACGTACCTTTAGGTAAGCAAAGGGAAGGGCCAGAGTTAGCATCACAAAAATCGTAAAGGGGTAGATCACTTTTTTCCAAAAGGCGATGGAGTGTCGTTGCGCATCTTGCTTGTTATCGCGCAGATGAGATATGAAGCGACCCAAACTCATGATCGACATTTTTTCCGGGCTAATTAAGAGGACGCTCAGGATTTGCGGAGTAACTTCAGATTCTAGAGTCACAATCGGGTGTGTAAAAGTTTGCGCAGAAAAAACTGGGTTCAAAGGATCGGAGCTCTTGGTTTCTTTGAAGCGGGTCTCTGTTACATCATTGAGAACCCAGATTCCGGTCTTATCAAATTGACCAGAAGCTGCGTTGCGAATAGATAAGAGGTGATAAGTATCATTAAACTCATACATGTGGATATCGCGAATTTCATTGTCTTTATCAACCTTGCCAACGTTGACATAGCGTACCCCGGGGCGAACAGGACCGCTGCCGTCTTCATCACGTAAACGATCTTTTACCCAGACGCCAGTTCTAAATTGAGATGAGTAGGCTGATCCCATGGCTTTCATGCGGATCTGATCCGACTTGGCTTCAGTGTATGGGCCCACCCATTCGCTCATGATGAGTGTGAGCGCAATTAAGGGTAGTGATATTTTGGCAAGCGTAATTAATCCACGTCTTACGTCTAGACCAGCGATACGCAAAATAGTAAATTCGGATTGACTGGCAAGCATGGCAAATACATAGATACTGCCGATCAAGCCTGCAATGGGGATGATTTCTGAAATTCGACTTGGTGCCTTTAAGAGGACATGAAGCAGTGCCAAAGGAAGTGTGTAGGCGCCTTGTACAGAGCCCAGCTCACTCAAAATATCAAAAAATAAAAACAAGGCAACCAAAGCAAATAAGATAAATCCAAAAGCAGCATAAATCTGCTTGGCTAAATAGCGCTCATAAATGAAGGGGAAGAGCAATTTCATTTGGCGGCCATAGAAGCAGGTAATTGACGACGCCACCACTTTAAGGATGGGTTGATGCGATTACGGATTAGGGCCGTGGCAATCAAAAGAGCAAATAAATGAATTGGCCAGATGGCAACAAAAACACTCACCTTACCTTGAGAAACAAAATTCTGTGTCAGGTTAAGTAAGTTGCTATAGATTAAATAAATGAGTACCGCATAGAACATGGCCGTGTAGTTGCCAAGACGCGGGTTGACGTAAGCAAGCGGTATGGCAATCAATACCAAACCTAAGGCCATTAATGGTAGGCCAATACGCCAGAGCAATTCAGCGCGATTAGGATTAATGGTTACAGGATTGGGATCGTTTAGAAGTTCTGTAATCGTCTTCTCGCGATCACGCGGCGCAGGGGCTAAGGCATCTTTACTGCGGATTTTAGTGCTGTATTCGTTAAATTCTAAGATCCTAAAATCGGGCTGTGTGGGTTGCCCCTCATAGCGCCTGCCATTGTGAAGAACAATGGATTTTTCGCCACCTTCAGCATTTTGAATAAAGCCGGTTGAAGAAACTGCAATGCTAAGGCGGCCATTCTTAGAGTCGGCAACAAAGATATTTTTGACTTCGCTTTTATTAACATCAAGCTCTTCAATAAAAAAGACTCGATCTGCTTTTGCGGACTCCTTGAATTGCCCAGCGCTGACCATAGATACATCATCACGTTGTTGAAAGCGTTGACTAATTAAAGTCGACTCACGGTTGGCCCATGGCCAGACAAAAAGCGCTAGCAAGGCGATGACGATGATGAGCGGTGTAGCAAATTGCAAGATAGGGCGAATGAGATTGGTAATGCTTAAGCCGCTTGCAAACCAAACGATCATTTCTGAATCTTTGTACCAACGCACCAAAACAATGAGGGTGGCGACAAACAAGGAAACTGTCAAAAGAACCGCAAGATACCCCAAGGTGGCCAAGGCTATTAAAACGAGCGCATCTTCTGGATTCACTGCGCCATTGGCGGCATAACCCAAAATTCGGATCACCAAGGTGGTCACCATGATGGTGACTAAGACCAAAAAGACCCCGCCAGTCGTAAAACTGAGTTCGCGGCGAAGGGCCTGGTTAAAAATCATGAGATGTAAGGGTCTGGGTTTATGAAGTTATGAATGGTTGCAAATGGCTTATATTGCTAGTGATAGGGGAAGTTAATCTCATGTCGGAGGATAATGGATAAACGTCCCAAATTAGCAATTACCACCCCTTTGCATCGACCAAAATACCGTAATAGATTATGACAATTCAATTTAGCACCAAGATTTTCCCTCAAGCCGACCTTCAGAGCCCAAAACTCCAGAAATCTAGCCTTAAATCTCTCCTTGGCCATAGTGCTGACTGTTTGGTTTTGGGGTATTCCAAAGCTGACTTGGATAGCTTCTCACGCGCTAAGGCCGCCAAAGCAAAAACGGGATATTTGCCAGAGCTCGATCTCTTGCTCGGGGGTTCGGTAACTCACGCCAATATTGTTGGAGATTTAGATTCCAAGCAGGCCTCAGCGTGCATGTTGAGAGCAGAAAAATCGTGGGCTGCAAATGGGGTAAAAGCAAAACGGGTATTGCTCATCAGTTTGGGCGACTTACATCTTGCTAGTGAGCGTAGCCTTACTACGTATTCCAAAGTTGCTCGGTCTGCCCTGAAGGAACTCAGCGGCGGATCAATTGAAAGCGCTCTCTGGTTTACTCCAAGTTTTGCGCTCGCCCACAAGGCGGAATTTATTGCTGAAGAAGTTCGTCTCACTATTCAATATGCTGGCGATCAAGCTTACCGTTTTGGCGTACGTCAGCCTGCCATGAAATTTAAGGCTAAAGATAAAGCAGACACCTTTAAAAACTTGGTATTTGCCGGTAACAATGATTGCTCAACAGAGCTGAAGTCTGCTGTAGAGCAGGGCGTATCTATGGTTGAAGGAATGAACTTAGCAAAGGATCTTGGCAATCTTCCGCCCAACATTTGCACTCCAACCTATTTAGGTAAGGCTGCCCAAGGCCTTAGTAAAAAAACTAGCCTCAAAGTTGAAGTGCTAGGACGCAAGCAAATCGAGGCTTTAGGGATGGGTTCATTCTTATCTGTTGCTAAAGGATCTGACACGCCGCCACAATTTATTGTGATGCGCCATCAAGGTGGTAAAGCGGGTGAAGCACCGATTGTCTTGGTTGGTAAAGGCATTACTTTCGACACTGGCGGTATTTCACTGAAGCCAGGTGAGGCGATGGATGAAATGAAGTACGACATGTGCGGCGCAGCTTCCGTCATTGGCACGATGTATGCGGTTGCCCTAATGAAGCTGAATAAGAACGTCATTGGGGTTATTCCAACCTGTGAAAATATGCCATCAGGTCAAGCCACTCGTCCTGGCGATATTGTCAAGAGCATGTCTGGGCAAACCATTGAGATTCTCAACACCGATGCAGAAGGCCGACTCATTCTTTGTGATGCGCTCACTTATGTGGAGCGTTTTAAGCCTGCAGCAGTTATTGATATCGCTACTTTGACTGGCGCATGCGTGATTGCCTTGGGTCATGTACATAGCGGTTTATTTTCTGAAGATGAGAACTTGGTAAGTGAGCTTACTAAAGCAGGCCATGCTTCTTTGGACACAGTTTGGCGTTTACCTTTAGATGCTGCTTATCATGAGCAACTTAAATCCAACTTTGCAGATGTTGCCAATATTGGCGGACGTCCAGCTGGTAGTGTCACAGCAGCTTGCTTCTTATCACGCTTTACTGAGAAATATAAATGGGCTCACTTAGATATTGCTGGAACTGCATGGAAGAGCGGAGTTGCCAAAGGCTCTACTGGTCGTCCTGTGCCACTCTTGGTGAACTTCTTGCTTGAGCGTAAGTAATAGGCGCCCACTCAGACCACCGGATAAAGATTGAATGGCTCGAATTGATTTCCATAGCAATGTGAGTGACAAGCTGGAATATGCTTGTCGCCTCACGCGCAAAATTTGGAGCGCTACCCCAGAAGGTGAGCCCGTTCGAAATATTGTGATGGTGGGAGAAAAAGTTGATCTGCAAAAGTTAAACGAACTTCTTTGGTCATTTAGTAGCACTGATTTTTTACCGCACTGTTTTATTGATGATGAAGTAGCAGCAGAAACTCCCATTGTCCTAACGGATGACTTTGCCTCTTCGGTCTTAAATAGCATCCCCCATGCTGATGTCATGATTCATTTGGGAATGCGCATGCCCTCAGATGTGCCTGCTCTAGTTGCGCGCTTCCCCAGAATTGTGGAGGTGGTTACGGTAAACGAGGCTGAGCGTCTGGCTGGGCGCGAGCGTTATAAGGCTTATCGAGAGTTGGGTCATGAGTTGCATAACTTTGATCAATCCAAAAGCTAATATCCATGTTGATTCATCCTCAGTTTGACCCTGCAGTAATTCGGATTGGTTCATTTGCAGTTCATTGGTATGGTTTGATGTACCTAATGGCCTTTGCCCAATTCTTGCTTTTAGGACGCTTACGCATTCGATCCCCGCGCTATCAAGCATTAGGTTGGACTTATAAGGATCTCGAGGACCTACTTTTTGCTGGTGTTCTCGGGGTAGTGCTTGGCGGTCGCTTGGGTTACACCCTCTTTTATATGCCTGGTTTTTATTTGTCTCATCCTTTGAGTATTTTCAAAATTTGGGAAGGTGGCATGTCTTTCCATGGTGGTTTACTGGGCGTTCTCGTTGCGCTGTATTGGTTTGCTAAAAAACGCAAGACCACTTTTTTTGTGGTGAGTGATTTGGTGGCACCACTTGTTCCTTTTGGTTTGGCATTTGGGCGACTGGGGAACTTTATTAATGGCGAGCTATGGGGCAGGCCTACTGATTTGCCTTGGGCCATGGTCTTTCCATTGGTAGATTCAGTGCCACGTCACCCATCACAGATTTACCAACTGCTTGGTGAGGGTGTCCTTCTAGGTATTGCTTTGTGGATATATGCAGGCAAGCCTAGAAAAGTTGGTCAAGTATCTGGATTCTTCTTATTGGGTTACGGCATTTGTCGTTTTTTAGCTGAATACGCACGTGAACCAGATTCTTTCTTGGGCCTTCTAGGTCTTGGGTTATCTATGGGTCAGTGGTTATGTGTACCGATGATATTGTTCGGTATCTACCTGATGACAGCATTTAAATCTAAGAGTACTTAAAGAGTACTTCATAAGCTAATTAGCGACTCTATGCTCAATGAAGAACTGACGCTACGAAAGTTAGAAATCCTGTGTTCTTTTGTGCGCACTGGAAGTCTTTCCAAAACAGCAGAAGAATTGCATTTAAGCTCAGTCAGCATTCATAAAGCCTTACATTCTCTGGAGTCAGGAATTGGTTGCCCTCTCTTTGTAAAAGAAGGGCGGCAACTAAAAGCTTTACCAGCCGCCATTTACTTGGCAGAGGCTAGTGCAGATTTATTAGCGGATGTAGATCGTATCCTCAAAAAGACGCGAGCTAAATCAGGGGTTGAGATTGGGCAAATCCGCTTAGGCTCGATGTACTCTTTAACTGCCAATATCATTCCGCGGATCATTATGGGCACCAAAATCCGCAGGCCTGACTTAGATATTGATTTATATCTGGGATCTAATGAGGACTTGATGAAGAGGCTCAGCGAGGGAAATGTAGACGCAGTAGTCATGGCAGTTCCCACAAGAGATCTCCCGGAGGGCGTCCAGGTAGTCCCTCTTTTTGAGGACCAGTTGTTTTTAGCCTCTTCAAAAAACAATAAGCCAGATGAAGCCAATATTGATTTATCCCAATACCAAAATGAGAAATTTTTGACCCTGCAAGATGGTTTTGCCACCACTTCAGGGTTTTATGAGGCTTTCCAGTTGGCTGGATTTAGCCCCAATGTTGTAATGAAGGTGGGGGATATCTTTTCCCTCATGAATATGGTCTCAGGTGACCTGGGGAGATCTTTGCTGCCTGGCCGGGTGATGGCTTTGATGGGCGATGCCATTGAATTTACCCCCTTATTGCCAAAATATCAGGTGACTCAACATATTGGCTTAATGTACCTCCAGGCTAATGAATCTAACCCCAATATCCTCGCTCTAGCAGCTGAAACCCGCATGTTGCATCGCAATACTACTTACGCAGTCTTAGGTAAGTGAGTTCAATAATTAACTTAAAGTTAATGAAACTACACTTTAATTAATTGATTTGGTATTTACTCGGCTTTACATTAGATTTCAATCCTTCTCCCTTTGGGATGAATTCTTTGAGAGATCTACATGCTTGAAAAGCTAGCAAAAGCCCGTTACTTTTCCCGTGTTACAGGCGCGGTCAATCGACTCATTTCTGAGCGTGGTGAATCGAATGCAGTCAGCATGGCAGACGATGTAATTCACAACTACCGCAAACTCTCTAAGGATCAGCATTCTAAATTTTTCAATTTTCTATTTGAAAAACTCAATCCTGATGCAGCTGCAGTTATGTCTGCCGCACAAAATTTTTCAGCAGAAGCAAGTGCGCGCAATTACATTAAATTACAACGCGTAACTGAACCGCCGAGGCAAGAACTGTTTCGTCGACTTAATCGCGCAACTAATGGAACTGCTGCGCTGGTAGGTATGCGTCGCGATCTTTTGCAATTGCTCGAAAAGCAGCCCGAATTAACTGCCGTTGATTTTGACTTACGTCACCTCTTGTCTTCTTGGTTTAACCCGGGATTTTTAAAGATGCATCGGGTGGATTGGAAGTCGCCTGCCGAGGTTTTGGAAAAACTGATTCAGCATGAGGCTGTGCATGCAATTGATGGCTGGGATGACCTGCGCCGCCGCTTGCAGCCTGATCGTAGATGTTTTGCGTTTTTTCATCCACAACTTCCAAATGAGCCTTTGATTTTCGTTGAAGTAGCGCTTTTGCCAGAAATCCCCGCTGTAATTACTCCTTTGGTGGATAAGAAGGCAGAGACAGTTCATCAAACTTCACAATATAAAGTGGCTGCTTTTTATTCCATTAGTAATTGCGAGCCAGGCTTGCGAGGTGTTTCAATGGGTAACTTCCTGATTAAGCGAGTTGCCGAACAGTTGCATGCAGAGTTTCCTAGTCTCAAAACCTTCGTAACGCTTTCACCAATTCCAGGCTTCATTGACTGGGTCGCTGCTGGTGCAGATATTGGTGGAGAAAAGACGGGCACTCAACTCAAGCCTGCAGTCCGCACTGCCCGTGAACAATCCTTGGAGGTCCTTGGATTGGCGAAACGTTCGTGGACCGAGCGCTTAAGTTCTGGCTGGCACCCTGACAACGCTACCGAAAAAGAAAAGACGGCGTTAATGTGCTTGGCTAGTATTTATCTGGGGTTAGGCTCTGCTGGTCGTAATGGCAACCCGGTTGCTAAGTTTCACTTGGGCAACGGCGCCAAGCTTCATCAAATTAACTGGGCTGGAGACCTCTCTCGCAAGGGTTTAAGGCAGTCAGCCTGCCTGATGGTCAATTATTTATATGATCTTTCTTCTGTTGAGGAAAACCATGAGCGCTTTACTCAGGGAGAAATTGATTATTCACGAGCTGTTGGCCGATTAATGCAGGCCTAGAAATATATTTAGGAGGAGAGGCTCTAAAAGCAGAATTCAGAGAATATTCGCTTTAGAGTATGTGGCAAGGAAGCAGACACTAAGATCTGACCGTATTATGCAGTCTATAAAACACTACTAGGAGAACAATATGAGCAATGAATTGAAAGCTGGATCTAATAAGCCAAATGCTTTGCGTCGCCAATTATTGGCAGGATCTGCAGCGTTGCCCTTAGCTGGCATCGTGGGCTTTAGCCCTGCATCGAACGCTCAAGGCGCAACTAAAACTTTGAACATCTCTCATCAGTTTCCTGGTGGAACTATTCAGGCAGGTGATTTCCGTGACCGTCTTTGCCGCAAATTTGCCGAGTCTGTTGAAAAGCGCACCAAAGGTGCATTGAAGTTTCAGGTTTACCCAGGCTCATCATTGATGAAAACGAATGCGCAGTTCAGCGCAATGCGAAAGGGTGCTTTAGACATCTCATTATTCCCATTGCCATATGCAGGCGGTGAAGTACCAGAGGTCAATATCGGCTTAATGCCAGCTTTGGTAACAAGTTATGAGCAGGCTGCTAAATGGAAGACTGCGGAAGTGGGCAAGATGCTCACCAAAACTTTAGAAGACAAAGGTATTGTGCTCTTGAGTTGGGTCTGGCAAGCAGGTGGTGTTGCCAGTAGAAACAAGTCAATTATTCTTCCAGAGGATGTTAAAGGGATGAAGATTCGCGGTGGTAGTCGTGAATTTGACTTGATGCTCAAGGCAGCAGGGGCTTCAGTTATTTCATTGCCTTCTAACGAAATCTACGCCGCCATGCAAACTGGCGCAATGGATGCAGCTTACACATCTTCTACAAGCTTTATGTCATTCAAGCTTGAAGAGTTGGCAAAAGCATTTACTAGTGCACGCCAAAAATCTTATTGGTTCATGCTTGAGCCGTTGATGATGTCTAAGCAAATCTTTGATGCACTACCAAAAGATCAGCGTGATGCCCTCATGGCAGCTGGCGCCGAAATGGAAAAGTTTGGGCTTGAAGCCGCCAAGGAAGATGACAAAACTGCAGCCTTAGCTTATGCAAGAGCGGGTAGTAAGGTCACCGACGTTGATGCAGCGATTGTGGACAAGTGGAAGGCGGTTGCTCGCGATAGCGCCTGGAAAGATTATGCAGAAAAGAATGAAAGCTGCGCAGCATTGCTAAAAGCAGCAGAAAAAGTGACCTAAATCATGACTCAACTCTTGCAAGCGACCGACCGCTTAATGTCGGGAATTAATAAGTTCATGGTGCTATTTGGCTCCTTGGCATTGGTGGCGGCTTCAGTAATTTTGAGTTACAGCGTTGCCTCACGCGCATTTTTTGGGGCTACGACGGATTGGCAAGATGAAGCTGCAGTATTTTGCTTGGTAGGCGCAACATTTTTATGTGGTGCTTACGTACAACAAATTCGCGGACATGTTGGGATCTCTGCTGTTTCTACGATGTTGCCCAAAACAGTCAATCAAATCAGGGTTCTATTAATTGATATTGCTTCTTGCGCTTTCTGTGCTTTTTTTGCATGGAAGTCATGGACTCTGTTTCATGAGGCGTGGGTAGACGGTCAAGTGACTTCATCTTCATGGGCTCCACCGCTGTGGATTCCATACATCATGATGTCCATTGGTATGACTTTATTGGCAGTTCAGATTTTGCTCCAAGCGTTTGGAGATGTAGTTAATCCAGGCGAAGGGGAATAAGCATGTCAATCACGACATTAGGATTATTGTTTGCAGCGGTCACGTTGCTGGTTATGTTTTCAGGGATGCCCATCTCTTTTGCGTTGGGCTCGGTAGCCGTTGTATTTATGGTGTTTTTTATGCCTGCATCCTCCTTGGATACAGTGACTCAAAACGTCTATGAAGAAATGGCCAGCATTACCTTGCTCTCGATCCCGCTCTTTATCTTAAAAGGGGCGGCGATCGGACGGTCACGTGCCGGCCAAGATTTATACGAGGCTTTGCATGTTTGGTTGGGCAAAGTTCCGGGTGGACTCGGTGTTGCTAACGTATTGGCTTGTGCTTTGTTTGCTGCTATGGCGGGCTCAAGCCCAGCAACTTGCTCTGCAATCGGAAGTGCCGGTATTCCAGAAATGCGTAAGCGTGGTTACTCTCCGGGCTTAGCGGCTGGCATTATTGCTGCCGGTGGAACCTTGGGCATCCTGTTACCCCCTTCGATCACCATGATTTTGTATTCGGTTGCGGCGGAGCAGTCGCTGGGACGTTTGTTCCTGGCAGGTATCGGCCCTGGCTTGATGTTGGTTGTATTCTTCTCGATCTACACAGTTTATAAATTCCGCAAGGAATACAACCTGGCTTTAGAGGCAGTTAAAGTTGGCGCCCCACGCCAACCAATTCTCGAGCGTCAAACCTACACTATGCAGCAGAAGATGAGTTCACTGCCGCGAGTGTTGCCTTTCTTGGTTTTATTGCTAGGTGTAATGATTGCGCTTTACGGTGGCTATGCCACTCCATCAGAAACAGCAGGCCTTGGCGCCATTTTGGCATTCGCTTTGATTGCCATTATTTATAAGATGTGGCGCATTAAAGATTTGTCGCCGTTGCTCAATGCCACCATCAAAGAATCAACGATGCTGATGTTCATCATTGGTATGTCACTCTTGTTCTCAAACGTGATGAGCCATTTGCATTTAAGTCAATCAGCTGCGCAAGCTATTGTTGATCTAGGCTTTGGTCGTTGGGGATTGTTGGCCGCTATTCTGGTCTTGGTAGTCATTCTCGGTTTTTTCTTGCCCCCTGTTTCGATCATCTTGATGACAGCGCCGATTTTCTTGCCGCCATTAAGAGCTGCTGGATTCGATTTGGTTTGGTTTGGAGTGGTAATGACTATTGTTATGGAGACAGGCTTGATTCACCCTCCGGTGGGTCTAAATATCTTTGTGATCAAGAACATTGCACCCGATATTTCTCTCAATGAAATTATTTGGGGAGTATTCCCATTTGTGATCATCATGATTTTCTCTGTTGTGGTGCTCTGTTTTGTGCCAGAAATTGCTACAGGATTATCGGATTTGGTAATGGGTGCGGCCAAGGTACATTGATTGCAGTATTAATAAAAATATTAGCCTTATAGGAACTTTCATGAATTTGTACTCGGTATTGGAAAAAGGTTTTCCAAAAGATAAAAAAGCGTGCGCTCTCGAGACGCATGATGGTCTTTATTACTCCTGGGGTGACCTAGAAGCTGCAACAGCTAAGCTTTCTAATTTACTTGCCAGTCTTAAGCTTCCAAAAGGAGCCAGGGTTGCAGTACAAGTTGAAAAATCTCCTGAAGCGCTTTTTCTTTATCTAGCCACCATTCGTGCAGGATATGTATATTTGCCACTCAATACCGCTTATCAATCTGCCGAAATCCAGTACTTTTTAGAAAATGCAGAGCCAGCAGTGGTTGTGTGTAGTAGCAAGAATCTCTCCTGGGTTTCTGCAGTAGCTTCCAAGGCAGGCACAAAGTATGTCTTTACCTTGGATGAAAACCGCACAGGCACTTTATTGGATTCTGCAAGCGGTCTGAGCGATAAATTTAAGACCGTCCCCGCTAAAGACGATGACCTTGCAGCAATTTTGTATACCTCTGGTACTACCGGTCGCAGCAAGGGTGCAATGCTGACTCATAAAAACTTGGGCAGCAATGCGCAAGTGTTGCAAAAGTTTTGGGGTTGGAAAAAAGGCGACGTCCTGTTGCATGCTTTGCCAATATTCCACGTTCACGGTTTATTTGTAGCTGCACATGGTGCGTTGATTAACGGCAGCAAAATGATTTGGTTGCCGCGTTTAGATACAGCGCAGCTTCTCAAGCATATGCCACAGTCCACAGTGATGATGGGTGTACCTACATTCTATGTACGCTTATTGGCTGATAAAGGATTTACCAAAAAAGTGGCAAGCAATATGCGCTTGTTTATTTCCGGATCAGCTCCTTTGTTAACCGAAACATTTAATACCTTTAAAGATGTTATTGGCCAGCCGATTCTTGAGCGTTATGGCATGAGTGAGACGGTGATGTTGGTTTCCAATCCTTACAAAGGCAAGCGTGTAGGTGGCTCTGTTGGCCTGCCACTGCCTGGCGTTAAGGTGCGTGTAGTTGATGAAGATAACAAGCCATGCAAAGTCAATGAAATTGGCAGCATTCAGGTCAAAGGTCCGAATATATTTGCAGGCTACTGGCGCATGCCTGAGAAGACTGCCGAAGAATTTACAAAAGACGGTTGGTTTAAAACTGGCGACGTCGGTCGTTGGGGTGGGGATGCCAATGGCGGCAAGGCTCCCAATGATTACTTATGCATCGTTGGCCGTAGCAAGGATTTAATTATCTCGGGTGGCTACAACGTTTATCCAAAAGAAATCGAAAGTTTTATCGATGACATGCCTGGTGTGGATGAGAGTGCCGTGATTGGTATTCCGCATCCTGACTTTGGTGAGGCGGTTATGGCGGTAGTAGTGCCAAAGGCCGGAGCCAAGTTAAATGCAGAGGCGATGATCGCTACTTTGAAAACACAGATTGCGAACTTTAAGATTCCTAAGCGTGTCGAGATTGTTGCCGATTTACCTCGTAATGCTATGGGTAAGGTGCAAAAGAATATTTTGCGTCAGCAGTACACTGCCTAGTTAAAAACCAAATGCCTTGCGGCTTTCATTAAACATGAAGGCTGCAAGGAAAAAAAGCAGGATGCCAAAAACGCGTTTGAGTTGTGCGATATCCAGTTTTCTGGCCATCTTGGCACCCAAGGGTGCTGTAAAGATGCTCACCGTCACAATGCAAGCAACCGCTGGTAGATAAACAAACCCTAAGGAACCTGCTGGTAGATTGGGGTTACCCCAACTGCCATACATGTAGCCAATCGTAGCTGCGGCAGCAATTGGAAAGCCTAAGCCCGACGAGGTAGCCATTGCTGTGTGAGGTTTAACATTGCACCAAAGCATAAATGGCACGGTAATAAAAGCTCCGCCTGCTCCGACTAAACTGGCCAGCGCCCCCGCAAATGTTCCAAAAGAAAATAATCCAACTGCGTTTGGTAAATCTCTGCCTGCCTTGGGTTTCTTATTGAGCAGCATCTGAATTGATGTGTAGACAATAAAAACGGCAAAGAAGAGTGACAACCAGGAAGTCTTTAGTGCTTCGAATAATTCACTGCCACCAATCAGTCCGCCAAAAACCATTCCTGGACTTAAGGATGCAACTAGCTTCCAATCAATTGAGCCGTGTTTGTGGTGGGCCCAAATTGCAGAGGTCGTAGTAAATAAAATCGTGGCCATTCCCGTGGCAATCGCCATATGAACGATTACGTCTTGACTAAAGCCAAGATGGTTAAACACCAGAATCATGAAGGGAACCAAGATCATCCCGCCACCAATACCCAGCAGTCCAGCCAAGTAGCCAGAGATGGCGCCGCACAACATCAACATCAAGATATCGCTTAGTAACATGAATTCCCCGCCTTAGCCGCTAGGCCGTCATCCTGAACCCTAAGGTTCAAGGTGGAACGGCTACTCTGCTTCGGGTGCATTAAGAGGTTCAGGGAGTGACCAAGTCTAAGTTGGCACTGTGAACTTGCAAAACGCTCACGCCCGCAAGGTAAAGATCGTTCCGGATGCTTGCGCATCGGTTCAAGGAACTATTGGCCTTGGCGAACCAGGCAGGGAAAGGGTTTGCATCAAGGCATCTACTTGATCCTCTAGAGCGTGAATTTCACTCTGTAGACGAGTGACTTCATCGGAGCTCATATTGGATGAAGCACCTTGTTGCGATTGATTTTTTTGCAAGGTAATAAGGTCGCCTGCAATTTTGAGTGCTGCCATCATGCTAGCGCGCTCAATGCTGCGATTGCCGCCACTGATAGCAAGTTGAATCTGTTCGTCAACCAAGACGCAGGCTGCCCTTAATAACGGCTCATGCTCAGCACTGGTTGCTAAGGTGATTTTTTGGCCGGCGATACTGACTTCAATGCGTTGTTGGCTCATTATCATCCTCTGGATTATTTGGCGGAACGACTTCGCCAAGTAGATTTAGTTGGCGACCATCACTCTGTTCTGGCAGACGACTCAAGATGCGCTGAATACGCTTTTGCGCATCTTCAATCTTATTTTCTTGTAATGCACGATCTTGTGCAAGATTTTTTACGGCGTCCTGAATCAAGGAAATTTTTACTGAAACGCGCTTAATAGAAGTGCTCAAGACGTTCAATCCTGATGCATCAGATTCTTGGGAAAAGGAGGTTTGCTCACTCATACAGCCATTGTAGCCTCAGGCTTAGCCTAGGCGCTAGACTGCTGGTCTAGATCCTCAAATATCCATTATTAGATCTAAACCCGGCGAGTAAACCCCGCGCAAACTAGTTAAAGTTGTACTTGAGGGATGCGAAAACCGATCTGGGTTCACTGGGGTAGTAAAAGTGTGTTCCGGAAAAGGAACTGACCCCTCCATAGCTTGAGTATTGCGCATTACCAACGTTCTTAACCGTCAGTCGACCTTCGATACCTTTGAACTTGTAAGAGGTAAAGATATCGCCGATTACATAAGCCGGCATAGTCGGGGCTGCACTGTAATTATTAGGCCCAGTATCGTAGTGTTGGTTAGCAACATAGTTGACAACACCACCAACTGACCAATTACTTGTGATTAGGTAGTTTGCTCTAGCGTTAAGTAAGGTATCTGGAACTATCGGGATGGTATTGCCTGAATAGGGCCCATTCGCATAATATGACTTTTGGTATTTTCCTCCAGCAGCAATGAAGAGCGACGGGGAAATATTGGATGAGATGTCAAACAAAATTCCACCACGATTGGTTTGGTAAATGGAGTTGTAGTTGTAGCCGGTAGAGGGGTTATAGCTAATCTCATTTAGTGTCATCGATTTAAAAATTGATGAGGTAATCTTTGACTTCCAAACCGACCAGCTACCACCCATTTCATAAGTTTGAGTTGTTTGGGGGTGCAGTATTCCATTGAAGACAGCTTCATAGGCCCCATCGGGGTTATATCCAAACCCCCAATATTCATCGATGTTTGGGAACCTAAAAGACTGATTCCACTTTACGTACACCCGTTGTCCGGGTAGGTAGTTTGCATTTAAGGCAAGGTCTCCTGCGTTAGCCGCAAATTGTTGAGAATTATTCACCGTTCCATTCGCTGCGGAGATCGAGGTGTTTGTAGTTGACGCCTGTTGTACTTGGCGTCGAAATCCTCCACTCGCTTCAAATACTTTACCTAATGGAATTTTTTGGATCACATAGACTGAATTATTAACTTGAGAGGCATTTTGTGAATCATGGGTCAAGTTGTTGTAATAGTAGCCGCTTGCCTGATTAGCAAGGATGATGCCTTGCGATAGGGGGCTATAAGCATTACTGCCCGCTTGATTGGCTTTGGAAAAGTCATACCCAATAATGGTTGTTCCTATTCCTGCAAAATTTGCTTTAACGCGAGGAGAGATAGCCAACTGCCAGCCCTGCAACTTACTATTCATTGCACTGCCAGCATAACCATATGAATAATCATTTGGATCGAGAGAAACGAAATAATCAGCTTGAGGCGTGTAATAGAAGGAGGTCTTATTGTTGTAAGAAGTATCGACCTCAAATACGTAATTTTCATTCAGGTTCTTTGTTAAGCCCTGTCTAAAACCGGAATTATTAGTGGTTAGATTATTGCCCGCATTTTGAGGGCGAACAGAAAGTGGGTTACCTGAACCAACCAGACCCACAACAGGGCTTGCTAATTGAGAATTGGTATATCCGTAATAGCCGTCGACAAATACTCGATCGCCACCACCTAAATCCTGTGAAATTTTTGCATCGACTGAGTAGGCGTTTGCTGCTGTATTTGGCCTCCAACCATTGGTGTTAGAAGTATTCGCACTCAGTTGGTAAGTTGTCTTTTCAACTGTATTTCTGAAAATTGCATTATTAATGGATGTGCCCCAGGTGCCATAGCTTGCCGAGACTTGGTTAATATTTTTCTTCCCACCGTTGGTAATGATATTGATCACTCCACCAACTGCACCGTTTCCATATTGGACACTGGCACCCCCTTGAAGGATTTCAATGCGCTCAATTGAGTCTATTGGGATGGTTGACCAGTCAACATTTCCAGAATCAATGGGATTAATTCTGATGCCATCAACTAATACGGCGGTTGTGCTGTTGCCCGTTGGCCCAAATCCCCCAATGTCAACTGATGCATCTAGATTCAGGGCGCTGGAATTTAAGCCGCTGACTCTTAAGCCGCCAATTTGGGATAACACCTGAGGAATTGTGTTGGAGCTTGAATTTTCTATTTCTTCGCGAGTAATGATGTTTACATTCGCGGGCACCTCATTGAGATTTTCTTCAAAGCGTGAGCCGGTAACAATGACTGTGTTTTGGTTGCTTTGCGCAAAGACTGCAGGGGTAAGGTATAGCGTGAAAAGCGTGCCGCAAACGAGGGCGATCCTCTTCTGTTTTAACTGCTGCTTCATGATTCACTTTCTGTTATCGATTGCCTAGTTAACTTCCCCGTTAACTGGGTCGAACAGAATTTCTCGTGCAGGGGTTCAGGCGTCAATTGGGCGCGGCAACGAAAAGCTAAGCGCTTGCTTGGCGCGCGAAGGTCCCCGTCCGCAAAATTCCACCTGTCTTGGCCGGTATCCGGGCTAGTAAATATCAGAATCTGGCCTTCCCATGCGATTGACGCGCACAGTGGCTTTGTCAGATTCCTGACGTCTTAGACAGCTAGCAAAGACGCATTTACCTACCGTTGCGGGGGCAGCACACGTTTAGTGTTTCCCGTTTAACTTTATTGCACTGCAATAAAGCACCACTACCTCGCCATTCTAGCGGATGTCACCTACCCTAAGCTAGTAACTAAGGCTTTTGGGGGTAAAAAAGCCTACAATAACGGGTCTAGGAGTAAGGATTCATGACCGCATTAGATAAGCACCCCGAAAAAAACCTGATTCGTCTGCAGCTGAGTCAAAACTCGGTCTTAAAAAGCTTGGATCCCTCAACAATGGCTGATTTAGAACGCTATTTAGTGATTGATGATTTGAAGAAATCCGAAATCTTGCTTCATCAGGGTGACCATCAGATGGAGCAATACTTTGTTTTAGACGGAATCCTCAAGCGCATTGTTTCTAGTGCAGATGCCAAAGAGATGATTTTGCGTTTTGCCATCGAAAAAGATATTGAAACTAGCTATGCTGCTTGGCGCTTGAAAACCGCAGCTCCATACAGCATTGCTTGTGTCACTAAGGCCCGCGTAGCTCGTATGCCGATGAAAAAGTGGGCGGAATTTTTGGAGCAGCACAAGCCCCTCAAGGAGAGTTTCGAGTTTGAGGTCATGCGCCTGATGAGTGAAATCATGGCCCATACCATTACCCTGCATATGCTTGATGCCCCGGGTCGGGTAGAGCGTTTCTTGCGCAAATATGAGGATTTATTTGAGCTACTCCCTAAAAAAGAGCTGGCCGCCTACCTAAATCTCTCTCCTGAGACTTTGAGTCGCCTAAAAACTAAGCATAAAGAGCTCTTTGTCTAAGCAGCGGAACTGCCTGTAATTACGGGATTTAGGGGGAAATTGACCGAAGTCAATGATGAACCCCTTCCCCAAGCCTAATATTCAACTCAGCCTAAGCGGGATACAAAACCCGTTGTGCGATTAATAACTACATTGGAGACGTTAGCGAAAGCTAAATTGCATTAGCTCTACAAGAGCAGAACCGCAATTTTTATATAAATTTCTATGACAACAGATAATCAAAACACACAATTAACCGATGGCTTTCATCTCGTCATTGACGCTTTGAAAGCAAATGACCTCGATACAATTTTTGGTCTCGTTGGTATTCCAATTACTGACTTATGCCGTTTAGCGCAGGCTGAAGGTTTGCGTTTTATTGGCTTCCGTCATGAGCAGCACGCTGGCAATGCTGCCGCGATTGCAGGCTACATGACTCAAAAGCCTGGTATCTGCATGACCGTTTCTGCTCCTGGCTTCTTAAATGGTTTGACAGCATTAGCAAACGCCACTGTGAACTGCTTCCCAATGATTTTGATCTCTGGTTCAAGCGAGCGTGAAATCGTTGACTTGCAACAAGGTGACTACGAAGAGATGGATCAGCTCAATGCAGCTAAGCCATACTGCAAAGCAGCCTATCGTATTAATCACATTGAAGATATCGGCATCGGTTTTGCTCGCGCAATCCGCGCTGCAGTTTCTGGTCGTCCAGGCGGCGTGTACTTAGACTTGCCAGCCCAGTTGCTTGCCCAAACAATGCCTGCTGACGAAGCTAAGAAATCTATCTTCAAGGTAATCGATCCAGTTCCACGTCAAATTCCAGCCGCTGATGCAGTTGCTCGCGCATTAGATGTGTTGAAAGGCGCTAAGCGTCCATTGATTCTCTTGGGTAAGGGCGCTGCTTATGCTCAGGCTGATAAAGAGATTCGTGACTTAATCGAAACATCCGGTATTCCATACTTGCCGATGTCGATGGCTAAAGGTTTATTGCCAGACAATCATCCGCAATCCGCTTCTGCGGCCCGTTCATTTGTGTTGGCTGAAGCTGATGCGGTGTTATTGGTTGGCGCACGTTTGAATTGGTTGCTGGCACATGGCAAGGGTAAAACTTGGGGCAAAGATCCTAAGAAATTTATCCAGATCGATATTCAAGCAAACGAAGTGGATAGCAACGTACAAATCGCTGCTCCATTGATCGGCGATATCGGTTCATGCGTTGGTGAACTCTTGAAAGGTATCTCTGCTGTTCCAAAGCCAAGCGCTGAGTGGATCGCTGCGATTACCGAGAAGAAAGACAAGAACACTGCGAAGATGGCCGAGACATTGGCTAAAGAAGCCAATCCAATGAACTTCCACGGTGCGTTACGTGTCATTCGTGATGTGATCAAGAAGAATCCGGATGTGAACTTGGTAAACGAAGGTGCAAATACACTGGACTATTGCCGTGCAATTGTCGATATGTACAAGCCGCGCAAACGTTTTGACTCAGGCACTTGGGGCATTATGGGTATCGGTATGGGTTACGCCATTGGCGCTGCTGTAACTAGCGGCTTGCCAACGGTTGCTGTTGAAGGTGATAGCGCGTTTGGTTTTAGCGGCATGGAATTAGAGACTGTTTGCCGTTACAACTTGCCAATCACTACAGTTGTCTTCAATAACAACGGTGTCTACCGTGGCACTGACGTGAATCCAACGGGCGGTGCTGATGTTGCGCCGACAGTGTTTGTTAAAGATGCTCGTTATGACAAGATGATTGAAGCATTTGGCGGCGTTGGTTACTACGTAACTACCCCAGCGGAATTAGAAGCAGCGTTAACAGAAGCGATTGCTGCCGGTAAACCAGCCCTCATCAATGCTGTTATTGATGAAACTGCAGGTACTGAGAGTGGACGTTTAACAAACTTAAATCCATCCACAGCAGCTGCTAAGAAATAAGATATTTAAAAACAGTAATAAAAAGTTAATATTTTTAGACTAAATTGAGAAGTAAACAAGAAAGACTTAAGGAGAAACAAACATGACTAAACCATTAGACGGTATTCGCATTATTGACTTCACACACGTACAAGCAGGTCCTGCATGTACTCAGTTGTTGGCTTGGTATGGTGCTGACGTAATTAAAGTAGAGCGCCCAGGTTCTGGCGACGTAACACGTAGCCAATTGCGCGATATTCCAGGTGCAGATGCTTTGTACTTCACAATGCTCAACGGCAATAAGCGTTCTTTGACTTTGGATACCAAGACTCAAGAAGGCAAAGAAGTTTTAGAGAAGATGATCCAGACTTCTGATGTGATGGTTGAGAACTTTGGTCCTGGCGCTTTGGATCGCATGGGATTCTCTTGGAAACGTATCCAAGAATTGAACCCAAAAATGATTATGGCTTCTGTAAAAGGCTTTAGCGATGGTCACTCATACGAAGACTTAAAAGTGTATGAGAACGTTGCTCAGTGTGCTGGCGGCGCTGCTTCAACAACTGGCTTCTGGGATGGTCCTCCTACAGTTTCTGCTGCTGCTTTGGGCGACTCCAATACTGGTATGCACTTGGCAATTGGTATTTTGACTGCATTGATGCAGCGTCAAAAAACTGGCAAAGGTCAAAAAGTATCTTGCTCAATGCAAGATGCAGTATTGAATTTGTGCCGCGTGAAGTTGCGCGATCAACAACGTTTGGACAAGATTGGTTACTTGGAAGAGTACCCACAGTACCCACACGGTTCATTCACTGACGTAGTTCCACGTGGCGGTAACGCTGGTGGCGGCGGTCAGCCTGGTTGGGTATTGAAGTGTAAGGGTTGGGAAACAGATCCAAACGCTTACATCTACTTCACCATTCAAGGTCATGCTTGGGAGCCAATCACCCGTGCGATTGGTAAGCCAGAGTGGGCAACTGATCCAGCCTATATGACTGCTGAAGCTCGTCAAGACAAGATTTTTGACATCTTCGCAACGATTGAAGAATGGCTCAAAGACAAGACTAAGTACGAAGCTGTGGACATCCTCCGCAAGTTCGATATTCCATGTGCTCCAGTTCTCTCAATGAAAGAATTGGCTGCTTCCCCAGACTTGCGTAAGAGCGGTTCGATTGTTGAAGTTGACCACAAAGTACGTGGCAAATATTTGACTATCGGTAGCCCAATCAAGTTCTCTGATTTGGAAATCGAAGTCGGTCCATCACCAGTATTGGGTGAGCACACTGATGAAGTGCTGGCTGATCTTGGTTACAACGCTGATGACATTGCTAAGTTGCATGCAGCAAAAGCGGTGTAATAAGAATACGAATCTGCAATAAAGTAGTTTCTTTAAGGCGCTCCTAGTGAGCGCCTTTTTTCTTTCTAGTCATCAAGTTACAAATAAATCACTACTAAAGCAAAATTTCTATAGACTACTTACATGAAGACAAATGTTGATTTACACCAGTTGGTAGAGTGTGTGGGTGATGCAATTATTGTTGCTGATGCCCATGAAAAAATTGTGTTGTGGAATCCTGCCGCCACTCGCATCTTTGGCTATTCTGAAGAAGAGGCATTGGGCAATACCTTGGATTTAATTGTTCCTGAACGCCAACGTCAAAAACATAATGAGGGCTACAACCATTCCATGGAGAGCGGTACAACTCGTTATGGCACTTCCTTATTGAAGGTGCCTGCTAAGCACAAGGATGGCGGTACGCTTTCGATTGCTTTCACTGTTGGAATGCTGTTTGATCCAAATGGGAAGGCTAATGGTGTCGTGGCGATCATTCGGGATGAAACCGAACGTTTTGCCCAAGAGAGGGCCCTTAAAAAGCGCATCTCGGAGCTTGAAAATCCCCAGACATAACCGCATATAGTCCTATAGTGACGCCAATACAGGCTTAGATGGGATCTGTGCCCAAAAATTGGGCACACTCCCATTTTCCTTATTTCCCGCTGGTAAAATTGCCCCAATTCAAAATTTTTATTCTTATTAGGACTTAAATCATGGCAAAAGCACTAGAAGGGGTCAAAATCCTCGACTTTACGCACGTTCAATCAGGCCCGACTTGTACTCAGTTGCTCGCTTGGTTTGGTGCGGATGTAATCAAGGTAGAAAAATCAGGCGAGGGTGATGCAACTCGCGGTCAATTGCGTGATATTCCTGACGCAGATAGTTTGTATTTCACGATGCTCAACCACAATAAGCGTTCAATCACCGTGAATACCAAAACCCAAAAGGGCAAAGAGATTCTCGAGCGCCTGATTAAAGAGTGCGATGTATTGGTTGAGAATTTCGCACCAGGCGCACTCGATCGCATGGGCTTTTCTTGGGAACGTATTCAAGAGTTAAACCCAATGATGATCATGGCTTCTGTTAAAGGTTTTGGTCCTGGACCATATGAAGACTGCAAAGTGTATGAGAACGTAGCGCAATGCGCAGGCGGTTCTGCATCAACTACTGGTTTTGATGATGGTCCTCCTATGGTGACTGGCGCGCAAATTGGCGACAGTGGAACGGGCTTACATTTGGCATTAGGCATTGTTACTGCTTTATATCAACGTACTCACTCTGGCCGTGGTCAGAAAGTATTAGCGGCAATGCAGGATGCTGTTCTGAACTTGTGTCGTGTGAAGTTGCGCGACCAACAACGCCTTGAGCGCGTTGGCTTGATGCAAGAGTATCCACAGTTCCCGAACGGTGAGTTCGGCGACTCTGTACCCCGCGCGGGCAATGCCTCTGGTGGCGGACAACCGGGTTGGATTGTGAAGTGTAAGGGCTGGGAAACCGATCCAAATGCTTACATATATGTAGTGGTACAAGCCCCAGTATGGGAGGCGATTTGTAAAGTGATTGGTCATGAAAATTGGATTACGGATGTTCGTTTCGCATCACCAATGGCGCGCTTGCCACATCTCATGGAAATTTTCGGCGAGATCGAAAAGTGGACTATGACCATGACGAAGTTTGAAGTGATGGATGTATTGAATAAATACGACATCCCATGCGGTCCAATTCTTTCCATGAAAGAAATCGCTGAAGAACCTGCATTGCGTGCTACAGGTACTGTTGTTGAAGTGGATCACCCAATTCGCGGCAAGTATTTAACTGTTGGCAACCCAATCAAGATGTCCGATAGCCCAACAGATGTGACGCGCTCACCTTTGCTCGGCGAACATACCGATGAGATTCTCAGTGAGTTAGGTTACTCAACTGATGAGCTGATTGCATTACGTCACGATAAGGTGATCTAAGATGCGGGTTGCTTTGATTGGGAGTGCGGATTTTGGTAAAGCGGCTTTAGAAGCTTTTTTAGATCGTGGCGATGAAGTGGTTGCTGTTTTTTGCCCACCCGATAATCCCAAATCAAGTAAACCCGAAGTCTTAAAAGAAGCTGCTCTAGCAAGGGGCTTAAGCCCCTTGCAGTTTGCCTCCCTGAAGGGTCCTGAAGCTGCTCAAGCCATGATTGATAGCAATGCCGACATCTGTGTCATGGCATACGTATTGCAATTTGTACCGCAAGAGCTCTGTAAGATTCCTAAGCACGGCACTATTCAATATCACCCATCTTTGCTCCCTAAATATCGGGGACCAAGCGCTATTAATTGGGCAATTGCATTGGGCGAAGACAAGACTGGTTTAACCATCTTCCGCCCATCCGATGGCTTGGATGAAGGTGAAGTGATTTTGCAAAAAGAAGTGCCGATTGGTCCTAACGATACGCTTGGTAAGATTTACTTTGATCATCTGTTTCCAATCGGCGTTAGAGCGCTGCTAGAAGCCGCTGATCTGGTGGTCGCAGGCAAGCATCAAGAGTTAGTGCAAGATGAATCACAGGCTAACTACGAAGGTTGGTTTGATGCCAACGCCGCTCAGATTCATTGGGCAACACACATCAGTCAAATCTACAATCTCATTCGGTCATGCAATCCTGCGCCGGGTGCATGGACAAAGTTTGGCGAGCAAAAGGTGCAGATCTACGATTGTCACAAGCATGTGACCGCTACTTTTGGTGCCGTGAAAGGCAAACCAGGCGAAGTTACTCAAATTACGCTAGATTCTTTTTTCATTGCCTGTCACGGTGGGCAAATTGAAGTGCTTAAAGCTAAAGGCGCTACAGGTAAGGTATCTGGTGCAGAGTTAGCGAAGGAATTAAATCTAGAAGTAGGGCAGTCTTTCGCTATTTAAATCGCTCTCTAAGGAACCATTTCTGGCGCAACGGTTTCTTGTACCGGCACTGGCTCTCCTTATTCAGGGCGCATTGGAGCGGCAGCAAGTGTTGCAACAGGTGCTCCAACGCAAAGTGGCATCACGGTAACAACTGGTGCAGGCACATCGATTGGTCTTGACCCAGCTTTGTTTGGCCCCAATACAGCAACAATTAACTTGCTTGATGGCGCCAACATTACGATCGGCAGCAATGCAACAGTTTCCGCACCAAATAGTGGTGCCGGCATCAATAACTCTGCAATCTATTTTCGCAATGGCGGCACGCTTCTGATAAATTCGGGTGCGTCTGTAATTAACTATGCTACGGGCGGCACGGGCGTTCCACCAATCAACGCAGGTAATAACACAATAGAGTTTCAGTCTAATAACACTGTAACAATTAATAGCGGTGCGACTGTATATGCGGCAGGCCCTGCTACTTCATCAGAAGCTATTAATCCCGCAGGAACTGGCAACACAATTGATAACTCTGGAACGATTAAGTCCTTAACTGGTACTGCCATTTGGTTTCAAAACTCAGTAGACCCCGGCTCTTCAAATACGATCATTAACAGAGCGTCGGGCATTATTCAAGCAGGGACTGGCGGTCAGGCTATCGGCGCTTCTGCGCCCGGCAGTGTTTTATTTGATAACTACGGCACTGTGTTGGGTAGTGTGTCTTTGGCCACCGGATCTAATAAGGTTACTCTCCATACCGGTTCATCTATTACTGGCTCCATCAATGGAGGCGGCGGCACTAATACTTTGCAATTTGCTGGTACGGGCTCCAGTACATTTAGTAACGCCACATCTAATTTTCAGACCTTAAATAAATTAGACTCAGGCACTTGGACACTTACTAATCCACTGACAGCCATCTCTCGCTTGGCTACAGTAAGCGTGCAGGGTGGAACTTTAGCTTTGCAGGGGGACAACAGCGGGTTTGCTGGTAGCACTTCTATTAGTGCTGGCGCCACGCTGCAAGGTGATGCATTGGCTATTCCAGGCTCAACCGCAAACGGCACAACCGGCTTAACCAATAATGGAACGATTGCTTTCACTGATAGTGGATCGGGTAGCTATTCAGGTGTAATTGCTGGAACGGGCGGCATATCTATGATTGGTTCTGGCACGCTGACATTGTCAGGTGCCAATACTTATGCGGGAGATACTCTGATCAATAGTGGTGGCACTCTTGCTTTGGCAGATTCTGGATCGATTACCAGCTCAAACTTAAGCACATTTACTAATAACGGTACCTTTGATATTGTGCAAAAAACTGCCAATACCAATTTATCAGGTAACTATGTGCAAACAGGTGCGGGTGCTTTAAAGATGGCCCTGAATACATCCAATACGGAAAAGTTATTAATAGCCGGAACCGCAAATATAGCCGGCACCTTATATGTCAATGCTAACCCTGGCCATTATTCTGCTGGACGCTATACATTAATTAATGCGCAATCAGGCTTGACCGGTACATTTTCTAAATTCACGAATGACTTTGAAGAATCTGCATCAAAGTATCGTTTGGGGTATGACGGTAAAGATGTATTTTTGTATTTAGATACAGACTACTTCGAAGTTGATAACGATAATACAGTTCGATCAGTTCAGATAAGTGCATCAGGTTTAGCCAGTATCTACAACCAACAAGTTGCCGCATATCAAGCAGCTTTGATGTATGACTGCCGTGTTTATCAAAAATAATGTCTGCGTGAGTGTTGGTGGCCGCTATACCTATTCAGGGCCATCGCCATCAGCTAATCAACAGGCTGGTTTAGTGGTGTTAGGTTATAAGCCTTCACCAAATTTACGAGTGGGCGCTTTTGCAGATCAAACCATTAGTGTTGCGACGCCGTCTGGCTTTAGTCAAAGTAACAATAGTCCGATGTGGGGGCTTTTTGCTAAGTGGCATATGAACCCAGATGAAACCGGGTGGGGAGTACAGGCATCTGGAGTTGCATCTAATAGTACCCTGAGTATTACCCGTCCACTCTTAGCAAATACTGAGGCTGGGTCTGGCTCAACTTCATTTAATGGTCAGGGCTATCAGCTCACTACAAACTATCACCATCCAGTAATAGATTCGTTCTCTGTTATTCCCTATGTGGGTCTGCGCTACACCCATCTCAATACTGGCGGTTATACAGAGGGTAGCAATGCCAACGTGACTCTACCGCTTTCATACAATTCGTTAACGCAAAATACATTCTCTGCGATTGGTGGTCTTGGATTTCGTGTTGGCTTATCTGAGAATCTGACTGGAACAGCTTCAATTGGTATTCAGCAGAATCTTAAATACTCAATGAACAACTACCAAGTGACAAGTTCCATTATTGGGCTGGAAAGTTTTAGTGTAGCCATGCCTGGCAATGTGAATAGTATGGCGACTGCGTCCGCTGGTTTGTTTTATGACATCAACAAGCGTGAGCGTTTAGGTCTTAATATACTGTGGCAACAACAGCCATTCATTGCTACAAATACCACTACAGCGCTAATGACTTACACAATTGGCTATTAACCTAAAGAATCGAATTAAATCTCGAGGTTATCAATTAAGCGTGTATTGCCAAGCTTAGCCGCTGTCAAAATAACCAGCGGTTCCCCGGCCTGTAATTGCTCATTAGAAGCAGGGGCTAAATCACTTTGTTGGCGAATAGCGATGTAATCCGGTTGCCAGCCACGAGCAGCAAGAGAGGCAACGGCCAACTTTTCAAGTTCGGAGACAGACTTTACATCGCGCACCTTTAAATCGAGCACACGTTGACGCACTTCTTTTAAAGCCTTCATCAGCTCGGGAGCCTCTGCGCGTTCTGCAGTCGATAAATAGCTATTGCGCGAGGAGAGGGCGAGACCATCTTCCGCACGAATGGTTTCTGCTGGAATGATGTCGACAGGTAAAGCAAATTGCTTGGCCATCTGACGAATAATCATCAGTTGTTGATAATCTTTTTTGCCAAACACGGCAACCTTAGGCTGCACGCAAGAAAAGAGCTTGAGAACAACGGTGCAAACCCCTTTAAAGAAACCAGGGCGGAATTCACCTTCAAGGATGTCGCCTAACTGTTGTGGAGGGTCAACTCGATATTCTTGGGGTTGTGGATAGAGATCTCGCTCAGTAGGTGCAAACAAGATGTAGACACCTTCTTTTTCAAGCTTATCAATATCCGCCTGCATGGTGCGAGGGTAGCTATCAAAATCTTCGTTGGGACCAAATTGCAGGCGATTAACAAAGATGCTGGCTACGACAGGATCCCCATGTTGCCTTGCTAGGCGCATGAGCGAAAGGTGTCCTTCATGGAGGTTGCCCATTGTGGGAACAAATGAAGCGCGGTTCTGACCTCTTAAATGGTCGCGTAATTCTTGAATATCGCTAATGATTTTCATGCAACAGGCGTGTAGGCAAGGCGCACATAAATCGGCGCATAGGGCTCAGCCTGGGTAATTTCTACTAAGGCTTCACGTGAAAGTTCAAGCATCGCAATGAAGTTCACAATCACCACAGGAATGCCCTTGCCAGACTTAATGGCATCTTCAAATAGCTCACCGAACTCTACAAATTTAGTGCTCTGCAAACGGCGTAAGATGCGCGTCATAAAATCACGCACAGATAATTCTTCACGAGTAATGGTGTGATGTTGGGTGAGCTTGGCACGGTGTAGAACATCACGCCAAGCCATTTGCAAGTCCTCTACATTGACATCTGGCCAAGCAATCGCAATGGTGGTGTCCACATAGCCATGCGCCACCTGAAAGTCGCGACCCTGTTGTGGAATTTGATCGAGCTCTTGCGCGGCAAGTTTCATACGCTCGTACTCTAAGAGGCGACGTACTAATTCTGCGCGGGGATCATCAACTTCTTCTTCACTGTCAGCCTTCTTCATTGGTAGAAGCATGCGTGATTTAATTTCAATCAACATTGCGGCCATGAGCAAGTACTCGGCCGCAAGCTCAAGATTGTGATGACGAATTTGATCGATATAGCTTAGGTATTGTTGTGTAACCTGTGCCATTGGAATATCAAGAACGTTGAAATTCTGTTTGCGAATGAGGTACAGCAATAGATCTAAAGGACCTTCAAATGCCTCGAGGAAAACTTCTAGAGCATCTGGTGGAATGTATAAGTCAGTAGGGAGCTTAAAAAGAGGTTCGCCATAAAGTTTGGCGAAGGCGGCCGACATACCATCGGTAACCGATGGGGTGCTGTCGAGCAAATCAGATATTGGCTGAGTGCTTGGCTCAGTCATTCGAATACACGTAGGCGCGTTGCTTGAGTTTTGCAGCTTTTGCGCGGCGTTGATCTTCAACGCTCAAGGGCTCTTTATCCCACAGTAGGGCGCGACCAGCTTGCTGTTCAGCCTCAAGCTTTGGATTCTCGGTTTTGAGTTCATTTAAGAACTGGGTGAATTCGGATTGATATCTTGCCATAGCATTTCCTAAAATACTCAATAAATTCAATAACTTATGAAATTAATTCAAAAAGTTACTTGGGGACTACAAACGCCATTATAGGTGCTTTTTAGGGGACTTTTTACAAGTTTGCAGCCAGCAAAGCCTCAATTTGTGGGGCTTCCACTCGGGTCATTAGGTGCTTGTAGGGCTTGATTGGATTTTTACTGGAAAGAGGGGTGTTGATATCGGCCCAAGAAAGAGGGGGGAGGGATAAAAACTCTTCAACTCCCAAGATCACCTGTGGAATTACAGGCTTTAGGTAAAGGCTGAGCATACGAAATGCCTCTAGGGTAATGCTGCAGACTCGCTGCAAATCGGCTTCACGCGCTGGATCTTTGGCAATTTCCCATGGCTTGTTCTCATCGACAAAGCCATTTACCTTATCTGCGAGCTCCATCACTGTGCGTAGTGCTTTGGCATATTCGCGCGCTTCATAAAGCTGTGCAATTTTTTCGCTAGAAGAAGCAATTTCTTTCAGCAATGGGATGCCCATTACATCGTCAGAAACAATGCCACCAAATCGCTTCACTAAGAACCCTGCACTACGACTTGCAATGTTGATGTACTTGCCCAATAAGTCACTATTGACACGCGCAACAAAGTCTTGAAGATTTAAATCTAAATCTTCCATGCTGTCATTGAGTTTGGTTGCAAAGTAGTAGCGGAACCACTCTGGATTAAACCCACATTCGATGACGCTATTTGCAGAAATCAACGTGCCGCGTGACTTACTCATCTTTTCGCCATCGACGGTTAAAAACCCATGCGCAAATACATTGGTTGGGGTGCGATAACCGGCAAACTTTAAAGTGGCCGGCCAGAACAGGGTATGGAAATACAGAATGTCTTTGCCGATGAAATGGTATTGCTCGGTAGTGGTATCTGGCTTAACCCACTCATCAAAGTTGAGGCCTTTAGCCTGGCAGTAATTGAGGAAGCTGGCGTAGTAACCAATCGGGGCATCAAGCCACACATAGAAGTATTTGCCTGGCGCATCAGGGATTTCAAAGCCGAAATACGGGGCATCGCGGGAGATATCCCAGTCACCCAACTTGCTTTCGCCTGGTTCGCCAACCCATTCTTTCATCTTATTGCGAGCTTCAGGCTGCAAAGGTGTTTTTACTTGTGTCCACTCGCGTAAGAATTCTTCACAACGGGGATCGGATAACTTAAAGAAGTAATGATCGGAGACTTTTTTAATTGGGGTTGCACCACTGACTACTGAAAAGGGATTTTTTAGATCGGTAGGCGCATATGTCGCACCACATTTTTCACAGTTGTCACCGTATTGATCTTTAGCGCCGCATTTTGGGCACTCACCTTTGATAAAGCGATCCGGTAAGAACATTTCTTTTACTGGATCATAGGCTTGCTCAATTGCACGTTTTTCAATCAAGCCAGCATCACGTAGTTTGAGGTAAATACTTTGTGCCAGCTGCTCATTCTCGGGGCTATCCGTAGTGTAGTAGTTGTCAAATGAGATAAGGAAGTTATCAAAATCGCGCTTATGCTCTTTCCAAACATTGGCGATGAGTTCCTTTGGGGTAATGCCTTCTTTTTCGGCGCGCAACATGATGGGGGTGCCGTGAGTATCATCGGCGCCAACGTAGTGCACCTCGTGACCCCGCATTCTTTGATACCGAACCCAAATATCGGTTTGTACGTATTCAACCAAATGACCGATATGGATCTGACCATTGGCGTACGGTAGAGCGGAGGTGATAAGAAGGCGGCGTTGGGAACTACTCATGTAATGCGGTCTTAAATAAGAGGGTTAATTAGGCTGTAGCAATCAATTATGCTTGCTTATGCAGTGATTTTAGTCTGCGGTTAAAGTAAAGCACCCTAAAGTGTTCATAAACACCGATAAACTTCAGTTCAGTCCTACCTTAGAGAGTATTTTATGGCAGTAAAACCGACTATTCAGATGTCTTGTGCCTCCGTGCCCTTAGTGCATGAGGTTGAGGTTATGGATGAGTTGGGGCGCCTCAAAACCACCCACATTCCCGGGGAGCGTCCTTTAACTATTTATTTGGATAAGCGAGAGGTAGTTACGCTCATGACTCTGGGGAGCGCCCCAGAGGCTTTGGTCTTGGGCTATTTGCGTAATCAACGTCTAGTGGAGTCGCCTGACGATATTGAGAGCATTCAAGTGGATTGGGAGACAGATTCTGCTGCTGTTAAAACCCGTCGGAGTACGGTCGATATTGATGCCTTGACGAGTAAGCGGGTGGTAACTACTGGCTGCGGTCAAGGCACGATGTTTGGTGGCTTGATTGAAGAGATGTCTGAGATTCGACTGCCCGAAGGCCCAACCTTATCCCAGGAGGCAATTGTGGCTTTGATTGACTCTATTCGGATCCATGACACGATCTACAAGAAATCAGGATCAGTTCATGCCTGTGCGGTTTACGAGCGAGATGGTAATGACGGAGTGCGCCTGCTTCACTTCATCGAGGACGTTGGCCGTCACAATGCGGTCGATTCTATTTCTGGGCTGATGTGGTTGGCTAACAAGCCAGGTAAGGACTTGATTTTCTTCACCACTGGGCGCCTGACCTCTGAGATGGTCATCAAGGGCGCTCAGATGGGCATTCCCTTCCTTCTAACCCGCTCAGGGGTGACCTTGATGGGTCTCGAGCTAGCACGCAAAACCCATCTCACAATCCTCTCACGCTGCTCTGGAAAACACTTCGAGATCTATAACGCCCCGGAGAGGGTCGTTTTTACCCAAAAACCTAATTAAATTCATGGGCAGGTGAGGGCGAAGGTTTTACAATTCGCCCATGACTATTAAATCAGACCACTGGATCCGCCGCATGGGCGAGCAAGGCATGATCAGCCCATTTGAACCTGGGCAAGTTCGCCAAGATGCCGACGGCAACAAAATCGTAAGTTATGGTACTTCAAGCTATGGCTATGACATTCGTTGTGCAGACGAATTCAAGATCTTTACCAATATCAATAGCACCATCGTTGATCCGAAGAACTTTGACGAACAATCGTTCGTCGACTTCAAGGGTGACGTTTGCATCATCCCGCCAAATTCTTTTGCATTAGCAAGAACGGTCGAGTACTTCAAGATTCCGCGCAGTGTATTAACTGTTTGCGTTGGCAAGAGCACTTATGCCCGTTGTGGAATTATTGTGAACGTGACTCCATTCGAGCCTGAGTGGGAAGGTTATGTCACTTTAGAGTTCTCAAACACGACACCATTACCTGCCAAGATTTATGCAGGCGAAGGTTGTGCACAAGTGCTCTTCTTCGAGAGCGATGAAGTTTGTGGAACATCTTATAAAGATCGCGGTGGTAAGTATCAAGGTCAGCGGGGCGTTACCCTGCCAAAGACCTAAGCCATAACGGCAGTGCGTAAAGCTTTGTTTAATCGCCGTCCAGCACGGATTAATCTTGAAGAATATCGCGCCACACTCTCGCGCTCAGAGATGGAGCGTCCTGAGAATAATTTCTACCATTGGTTATTGGGCGCTAGCTGGACCAGCTTTTTATTCCTGGTAGTTTTAGTTTATTTAGGTACCAATCTCTTATTTGCTATAGCCTATTTGGCATGTGGCGATGGAGCAATTAGCCATGCTCAGCCAGGATCCTTATTGGATGTCTTTTTCTTCAGTGTTCAAACCATGGCCACCATCGGCTATGGCCGTATGACCCCCAATGGTAATTGGCCCAATGCGATTGTGACATTTGAAGCTTTTTTCGGAATTGTTTACTCAGCCTTAACTACTGGATTAGCATTTGCACGATTTACAAGACCTACAGCAGGCGTCCGTTTCTCTAAAGTGGCCGTGGTTGGTAATCACAACGGCATAAAAACATTTAAGTTTCGCGTGGCCAATGATCGTAGCTCTCATATTGTTGAGGCGCAATTGCGGCTATGGTTGATTGCTGAAAGTATGACTAGTGAAGGTGAGCGTTATCGCCGCTCAGTGGAGTTGCAGTTGCACCGCTCTGAAAGTCCGGTCTTTTCATTGACTTGGACGGCGATGCATAGCGTGGATGAGAATAGCGCCCTAAAAGACTTCCTAGGTAAGACTGCCGTGGAGCAACAGTGGCATTTGCTAATTACTTTTACGGGATACCACGAGAGCTTGGCCAATCAAGTTTACGCACGCCATGTTTACTTGCCTAGAAATGTGCAGCAAAATGCGACCTTCGTCGATATAGTTTCAGTTTTGCCAGATGGTGGTCGGGTTATTGATCTCACCAATTTTGATAAGTGGATTCCGAGTACATCGGATAAATTAGTAGGGGAGTTTTTATGAAATTTCGTTTCCCAATCATCATTATTGATGAGGATTTTCGTTCCGAAAATATTTCTGGCTCGGGAATTCGTGACCTAGCAGAGGCTATTGAGAATGAAGGTATGGAAGTCATTGGCTTAACTAGCTATGGCGACCTCACGTCTTTTGCTCAGCAAGCTTCACGCGCATCTACTTTCATTGTTTCGATTGATGATGAAGAATTTGATTCTGACTCTGAA
Source organism: Polynucleobacter sp. UB-Tiil-W10 (assembly GCF_018881605.1). Lineage (GTDB taxonomy): Bacteria > Pseudomonadota > Gammaproteobacteria > Burkholderiales > Burkholderiaceae > Polynucleobacter. Next base: position 235,811 of record NZ_JACVPZ010000001.1, on the reverse strand, counting down.
GACAACGATCTTCCAGCATTAAATAACTTACGTGCATTTATTACTGAGGTGCGCAAGCGCAATGAAGATATTCCGATCTTCTTGTATGGTGAGACTCGCACCTCTCGTCACATGCCGAATGACATCTTGCGTGAGCTGCATGGCTTCATTCATATGAATGAAGACACTCCAGAGTTTGTGGCACGTCACATTATTCGTGAAGCTAAAGTGTATTTAGATTCTCTAGCACCCCCATTTTTCCGCGCCTTAACGAATTACGCCTCTGAAGGCTCTTACTCTTGGCATTGCCCAGGCCATTCCGGTGGTGTAGCCTTTTTAAAGAGTCCGGTAGGCCGAATGTTCCACCAATTCTTTGGTGAAAATATGCTTCGCGCCGACGTTTGCAATGCTGTTGAGGAATTAGGTCAACTCTTGGACCATACCGGCCCAGTGTTACAGAGTGAGCGTAATGCTGCTCGCATCTTTAACGCCGACCATTTGTTCTTTGTAACCAATGGCACATCCACATCTAATAAGATTGTTTGGCACTCTACCGTAGCTCCTGGCGATGTTGTTTTGGTTGATCGAAATTGTCACAAGTCTGTTATTCATTCCATCACCATGATGGGCGCGATTCCTATTTTCTTAATGCCGACCCGAAATCACTTGGGCATTATTGGCCCGATTCCTAAAGAAGAGTTTGAGTGGAAAAACATCAAGAAAAAAATTGATGCTAATCCATTCATTAAAGACAAGAATGTCGTGCCCCGTGTGATGACATTGACGCAAAGTACATATGACGGCATCGTTTACAACGTTGAGATGATTAAAGAGATGTTGGATGGCAAAGTAGACTCATTACATTTTGATGAGGCTTGGTTGCCACATGCTGCCTTCCATCCTTTCTATAAAGACATGCATGCAATTGGTTCGGATCGCAAGCGGACTAAGAAAAGTTTGATGTTTGCTACCCAGTCAACCCATAAGTTATTGGCTGGTTTATCTCAAGCCTCGCAAGTTTTGGTGCAGGATGCGGAAGATACCAAGCTCGACCGTGATTGTTTCAATGAAGCTTATTTGATGCATACCTCTACCAGCCCACAGTACGCAATTATTGCCTCTTGTGATGTCTCGGCTGCCATGATGGAATCTCCTGGTGGCACAACCTTGGTTGAAGAATCTATTGCCGAAGCGATGGACTTCCGCCGTGCTATGCGGGAAGTAGATGATAAGTTTGGTGCAGATTGGTGGTTTAAGGTTTGGGGCCCAGATCATTTAGCTGAAGAGGGTATTGGCGAACGCTCTGATTGGATTTTGGAGCCATCTGCAGCCTGGCATGACTTTGGCAAACTGGCTAAAGACTTCAATATGCTCGACCCAATTAAGGCGACTGTGGTTACCCCTGGCTTGGATATTGAAGGTAATTTTGGCTCCATGGGTATTCCGGCCAGCATCGTGACTAAGTATCTTGCAGAACACGGAGTTATTGTTGAGAAGTGTGGTCTATATTCCTTCTTCATCATGTTTACGATCGGCATTACTAAGGGCCGATGGAATACGCTGGTAACCGAGTTACAGCAGTTCAAGGACCACTTTGATAAAAATGCCCCGTTATGGAAAGTGTTGCCCGAGTTTGTTGCTAAGCATCCGCGCTATGAGCGCGTAGGCTTAAAAGATATATGCCAGCAAATCCATGAGTTCTATAAGGGCCGCGATGTAGCGCGTATGACTACTGAGATGTATACCTCGGATATGGTTCCTGCCATGATGCCTTCAGAGGCTTGGGCGAAGATGGCGCACAAAGAAGTCGATCGCGTGCCACTGGATGAGCTTGAGGGGCGCGTGACTGCAATGTTGGTTACCCCATATCCTCCAGGCATCCCTCTGCTAATTCCGGGCGAGCGCTTTAACAAACGCATCATCGACTATCTCTACTTCGCTAGAGACTTTAATGAGAAGTTTCCTGGATTTGAGACTGATATCCACGGGCTTGTAAAAACTAGTGTTGATGGTAAGAGCGAGTATTACGTGGATTGTGTCAGACAAGAGCGAGATATCACGCTTTAAATATTTAACAGACGTACATAAAAAATGCTCTACAACTGTGGAGCATTTTTTATTTAACCGGCCTATCCAATTGAAAAGTGACTGGAGCATCCTCATCAACCTTGCTTGAAGGTGAATCTGGCTTGTTAGTATCGCCACCAGTGAAATTAAAGTCCTGACTTTCTGCCACTGCCGCAGGTTTGTCCAGCAAAGTCGTTACTAAAGCCGGGAAGGTCATTACCAAAACCACCATGATCAACTGCAAGCCCACCCAAGGTAGTGCACCCCAATAGATATCACTGCTTTTCACTTCCTTGGGTGCCACTCCTCTAAGGTAGAAGAGAGCAAATCCAAATGGAGGATGCATAAAGGAGGTCTGCATATTCACGCAGAGCATGACGCCAAACCAAACTAGCGCGGCACTGGCTGCTGCTTGAGGATTGCCATTCATGGAATCTAGTAATACTGGGGACAGTAGCTTGACGGCAACTGGTGCCAACATCGGCACAACAATGAAGGCAATTTCAAAAAAGTCTAAGAAGAAGGCCAGAAAGAATACAAATAAATTAACAATAATCAGAAAGCCAATCCAGCCGCCAGGAAGATTGGAAAAGAGTTCCTCAACCCAGAAGCCGCCGTCTACCCCTTGAAATACTACCGAGAAGCAGGTAGATCCAATGAGAATAAAAACCACCATGGCTGTAATGCGCATCGTGTTTTGATAAGCCTCTTGTATTAAGCCCTTGAGATTAGGGATGCTGGCTCGGCGTAACCAAGCAAGCAATAAAGCCCCTATCGCGCCCATTGCGCCAGATTCTGTGGGAGTAGCAATGCCAGTCATGATGGTGCCGAGTACTAGAAAGATGAGTACGGCTGATGGAATAATCCCCAAAAGACATTTTTTCCAAAGCGCCCAGCCCTTTAGCGTGAGATCGCTTGCTGGCAATGGCGGTAAATAGTCTGGACGAACACGACTCAAGAAGAATGTGTAGAGAGCAAAAAGGGCGATCTGCAACAGCGATGGACCCCATGCTCCAAGATACATACTTCCGACATCAGCGCTACCGCTTTGGGTCTTGAGTTGGTCTGCAAGAACGATGAGAACTAAGGATGGCGGCACTAGCTGGGTAATCGTGCCAGAGGCGGCTAAAACGCCCGTAGCGTAGCGCATGTTGTAGCCGTAACGCATCATCACCGGTAAAGAAATCATCGCCATAGCAATGACTTGGGCGGCCACAGTCCCTGTGATGGCACCCAAAATAAATCCGACGATGATGACAGAGTATCCAAGACCGCCACGCACGCGCCCAAAAAGTTGTCCCATGGAGTCCAGCATTTCTTCGGCAAGACCGCAACGTTCAAGGATGGCACCCATGAAAGTGAAGAAAGGAATAGCAAGTAGTAAATCATTCGCAAGTACGCTGCCAAAAATACGTTGCGGAATTGCTTGCAAAAATGCAATACCAAAGAAACCTTCGCTGATGGCAATTCCTGAGAAAAATAAACCAGCAGCCATGAGTGAGAAGGCGACCGGAAAGCCGATCAACATAAATACAATGAGCCCAGCAAACATTAAGGGCGGCATCCACTCCAATGGAATCATTGTGTTGGCTTTTCGTAGTGAAGGTCTTCGGCAGGCAAAATCACATTACCCTTTAGGGCGCCGATACGTTTAATAATTTCTGAGAGACCCTGTAGGGTGAGCATGAAGAAGCCAAGCGGAACCACAAACTTAATTGGATAGCGCGCCAGGCCACCAGAATTTAATGAATGCTCCATGACTAACCATGATGGATAAAACAGGGTGGCCCAAGAGAGCCATGTGAATAAAATACAGGCTGGCATTAAAAAGAAAATTAAGCCAAAGAGATCAACCCACAATCGCCCGCGATCAGAAAGCTGGGAATAAATTAAATCTACGCGAACGTGCTCATTGCGTTTTAGGGTGTACGAGGCTCCGAGCATTACTGCAGCAGCAAAGAGATACCACTGAAGTTCTAGTGGCCAGTTGTTACTGACATCCAATCCGTAACGAAGCAGGGCATTGAGTGCCGATACGAAACAGGACAGCAAAATCATCATGCTGGCCGCTTTACCGAAAAGCTGATTTACGTAATCAATGCCTGCAGAGAGTTTGGACCAAAACCCCATTCGCTTTAAAGGTCTGCGCGACCCCGTTTGATAGCAGCGAGGACCTGGGCTGGAGCTGTGCCACCAGCATGCTGGCGTGATTGAACTGAGCCATCAACGGTGAGCAACGCAAACACATCATCACTAATGAGTTCAGGGCGGTTATCTAAGCCGCAAGCAAAGCGAAGCTCAGAGAGACTTAAATCCGTCAACATGCAGTTTCTACCAACACAAGCCTTAACTGCATGTGCTACGGCCTCATGGGCATCACGGAAGGCCAAACCTTTTTTCACTAAGTAGTCGGCCAAGTCAGTTGCTGTTGCAAAACCTTCTTCAGCAGCCTTCTTCATGATCTCGGCTTTCACTTCAACATGTGGGACCATGTCAGAAAAAATACGCAAGGTATCTTGAACTGTGTCTACTGCATCAAATAGAGGTTCTTTATCTTCTTGATTATCTTTGTTGTAAGCCAGTGGCTGACCCTTCATGAGAGTCAGTAAAGATATCAAGTCTCCATAGACTCGGCCAGTCTTGCCGCGAGCCAATTCTGGGACATCCGGATTTTTCTTTTGCGGCATGATCGAGCTACCAGTGCAGAAGCGATCCGGCAGATCAATAAAGCCAAACCGGGGGCTCAGCCACAGGATGAGTTCTTCCGATAGGCGTGAAACGTGCATCATCAAGATGGACGCAAAGGCACAGAACTCAATGGCAAAGTCGCGATCAGATACGGCGTCTAAGGAGTTATTGCAGATGCCATCAAAACCAAGAGTCTTTGCAACTTGTTCGCGATCAATGGGGTAGGTTGTTCCAGCCAATGCAGCTGCACCCAAAGGGAGGCGATTAAAGCGAGCACGCAAATCTGCCAAGCGACTTGCATCACGGCTAAACATTTCATAGTAGGCCATCAGGTGATGACCAAAAGTAATGGGCTGTGCTACTTGCAAATGGGTGTGACCAGGCATGATGGTCGATGCATGTTTCTCTGCTAGATCTAATAAAGCGCTGCGCAAAGATTTCAGGGTGATTGCAATGTCATCAACGCTGCCACGCAACCACAGGCGCAAATCCGTTGCCACTTGGTCGTTGCGTGAGCGACCAGTATGTAAACGTTTGCCAGCATCGCCAACTAATTCGGTAAGGCGAGCTTCGATATTGAGGTGAACATCCTCGAGAGCAAGTTGCCAATTAAATTGACCGGACTCAATTTCGCTCTTAATTTGCGCCATTCCTTTTTGAATATCAGCGAAATCTTGAGTGCTAATAATCTTTTGAGTGGCCAGCATCTCGGCATGAGCCAGGGAGCCGGCAATATCGACCATTGCAAAGCGTTGATCAAAGCCAATAGAGGCGGTATAACGCTGAACAAGTTCGTCGACGGGTTCGGCAAAACGCGCCGACCAAGCTTGGGCTTTGTTGGCTAAGGAATTATTTGATGAGCTCATAAACACAGTATATTGGTGTAGGTCTTTGATTATTTTAAATGTTATGTCCCAAACCCTGAATTCCTCCTCCTCGGCAGCCCCAAAGCGCCTCGTAATTGCTTCCCGTGAAAGTCGCCTGGCCATGTGGCAGGCGGAGCACGTCCGGGATTGCCTTAAAAAGCTCTATCCGGACTGTGATGTCCAGATTTTGGGGATGACTACCCGGGGGGACCAGATTTTGGACCGGGCACTCTCTAAAGTGGGTGGCAAGGGTCTTTTTGTAAAAGAGCTGGAAACGGCGCTTGAGGACGGGCGTGCAGATTTGGCGGTTCACTCCCTAAAAGATGTCCCAATGGTGATGCCTGAGGGCTTTGACCTTGCCTGCGTCATGGCCAGAGAAGATGCGCGGGATGCTTTTGTTTCTAGTGACTACGCCAGTCTTGAAGATCTTCCAGTAGGAGCAATTGTTGGCACGTCGAGTTTGCGACGCGAGTCAGTGCTACGTGCAAAATTTCCTCATCTCGTGATTCACCCACTGCGCGGCAATTTAGATACCCGTATGGGTAAGTTAGATCGAGGCGAATATCAGGCAATCATTTTGGCAGCTGCTGGCTTAAAGCGTTTAGGTTTAGAGGCCCGCATTCGCGCATTCTTACCATACGATCCTTATACGCCAGCTGCAGGTCAGGGCGCCTTGGGCATTGAGACCTTAAGCAAGCACCCTAATATCAAGCAGTGGCTTGCCCCATTAAATGATTTGCCAACCCTGTTTGCGGTCTCTGCCGAGCGTATGGTATCTCGCCAATTGGGTGGCTCATGCGAGGTGCCGCTAGCTGCTCATGCAGTATGGGATCAAAATCAAATGAACATTCGTTCTTTTGTCGCGAGCACCGATGGTAAAGCCATCTGTCTGGCGAATGGCAGCGCATCAGTAAAGTCGGTTGAGGATGCAGAGGCATTGGGACTAGCAGTAGCAAAGGACTTGCTATCGCAAGGGGCTGCAGATTTAATACCAAAGCTCCCGAAGTAACAAAAAAGTAACGAAAAAAGTAACGAAACTTCAGGGCTGCGACCAGTATGAGCACCAAGACCATCATTGTTACGAGACCTAGCGGTCAGTCACGCCAGTTGATTGAAGTCCTCACTCGCGCGATCGAAGCGAGTGGAGTAGGCAAGCGTAGTCTGCCAGAAATACTTTCATTACCTTTGTTAACGATTGTTCCAAAGTCCGATGAGCACTTGGCTGACCATATTGCCTCTGTTCTTGGTGACGCTGATCTAGCCGTCTTTGTAAGCCCAAATGCTATCGAGAGTGTGATGCGTTTATTGGAGCGAGACTGGCAAGACTTTTCTAAAAAGATTATTCCGATCGGTGTAATGGGCGGGAGCAGCCATCAAGCATTGAAAAATCACGGTATCGGATTGGAAGAGAATCCAACACCCATCTTCATTCCAAAGAAAAACGAACAATGGGATTCAGAAGGCTTATGGGATGAGCTTCAATCCCTGCAATGGGATTGGCAGAATAAAAAAGTAGTTATCTTTAAGGGTGAGGGCGGCCGCGATTGGCTGGCTGACACATTTATAAAGGCTGGCGCCACTGTAGAGGCAATTTCTACCTATAGTCGCATACCGTTAGATATTGATAATCCTGCTTGGCAACTTGTCCGAGAAATGGATTTCAGAAAATCTCTTTGGTTGCTCACTTCCTCAGAGGCAGTGCGTTATCTTGGTAACGTAATGAAAGATCAGTTCACGCAAAACCTCAGTACTGCTAGCGCTCTATGCCCACATCACAATATTGCTGATGCGGCCGAGATGATTGGATTTGGTGAGGTCTTTACGAGTGAGCCAGGTGATGAGGCTTTGGTTAAATCCACTTTAGCGTGGCTAACAATTTAATTCCAGATTCTAGGGTCTGTTTTTAAGGCTTTGCAGCCTCTAGTAAGGTAGGTAAGAAGATTTCATTGACCAAAATTGGGTGGCCTTTTAGGCGATAGAGGGTACGTCGTGCCCACAATGGCGAGCTCAAGCCAGCAAAGTGTTTCGAGTATCGCCGCCATAATTCACTGCTTTTATCTAGGCGCGCGATATCGCGTGGCGGCTTTGCTCTAGAGTGTTTGCGAACTTTGCTAAATAAAACTGCGCCTAAGGGTTTTGTTCCCAGTCGCAAGATGGTGTGATTGCTACCACTAGAGCTTAATGTGGGGATCACGCTATGCGCCATTACCAACGGAATTCCATTAGAGCAAAGCAGTACTTCACGTACTCTGCAGCGTCTGAGTTTGAAATGAAAATAGCGACTTTCGTCGCTATTAAGTGATTGAGGGCAGTCACGCAAAACCTGAATTTCTAGTTTTTGCCCAATTGCCTGCTCAATTTTTTGGGTGAGAGACCCGGTATCGCTTAGCCATGGTTGCCACTTGCGTGGCGCCCGATGGATTTCACCGGAACCGACTCGATTCCATGCAGAACGGAGACGATTACGGTGAATCATTTTTAACTACCGCTAAAGTTACGGCGTTGACCGCCGGCCTTTGGCTTAGCAAAGCGTGGACCACCCGCTGGACGTGAGTCAGCAGAACGCGCAGGACGCGAATCAGCGGAACGCGCTGGACGTGAGTCAGCTGAGCGAGCTGGGCGTGAATCGTCTGAGCGACCACCAGCATTGCCACCACCTGAACCGCCACCACCAAAGCGAGACTCTGAACGAGCGCCTGAGCCGTAACGACCACCGCCACCACCAGAGCGACCGCCACCACCAAAGCCACCACCAGAGCGACCACCGCCACCACCAGAGCGACCGCCACCAGGACGACCACCGCCACCACCAAAGCTAGGCTTAGCTTGTGGCTCAAGACCAGCGATGACTGAAGCGGTGATATCTTGCTGTGTAAAGCGCTCAATATTGCGAATCTTAGCGCGATCACGATGTTCAACCAAAGTGATAGCAACACCATTGCGACCAGCGCGGCCTGTACGACCGATACGGTGCGTATAGTCTTCTGGTTTCATTGGCAAGCCAAAGTTAATCACGTGACTAATACGTGGCACATCAATACCGCGAGCCGCTACGTCAGTCGCTACCAAAATCTTGGTGTGACCTTTACGCAAAGACTCTAGACGGCGCATGCGCACGGCTTGAGGCATTGCACCGTGTAGGGCAGTTGCTTCGTAGCCATTAGCACGTAATGTGTCAGCAATTTTTTCGCTCTCAACTTGAGTGCTTGCAAACACAACAGCTTGATCTAAATCGGCATCAGCCAAAATATGCTCAAGCAATTTATGCTTGTGTGACATGCTGTCAGCCCAATGCAACTTCTGTTCAATGTTGGCGTGCTTTTCACCTGCGTGAGCAAGTTCAACGCGCTTGGCATCTGTAGTCAACTCGTTTGCTAAAGACATAATCTTTGGCGCAAAAGTTGCAGAGAACATCAAGGTTTGGTTACGGCCTGCGCAACGCTTATCAAGCGCCTCGAGATCATCAGCAAATCCCATGTCTAACATGCGATCGGCTTCGTCAATAACGAGTTGCTTTACATCATCTAGACGAATTGCTTTGCTATCGCACAAGTCAAGTAAACGACCTGGAGTTGCAACAACTAACAATGCACCTTTCAATGCTTGGATCTGCTTGCCGTAAGGCATGCCACCCATCACAGTTGCAATGCGGATACCCTTCATGCCGCGCACTAAGTTCACTGCATCAGCAGCAACCTGTTGAGCCAATTCACGAGTAGGGCAGAGCACTAACACTTTAGGTTGTGCGCGACCTGGTACAGGTGAGTTGTTCGGGTTGTCTTCGATGAGTTGATTAATCAAAGGCAATAAAAAGGCTGCGGTTTTGCCGCTACCGGTTTGGCTGCTGACCAATAAGTCACCGCCAGCTAAGGCTGCAGGAATAACCTGAGCTTGTACTTCAGTGGCTTGGGTATAACCCAGTTCAGCAACGTTTTTAAGGAGTGATGCCGCTAGGGCGAAATTCTGGAATTCATTTCCAGTGCTCTTTGAGTCTTTCGACTCGATTTTAGTTTCTTTAGAAAAAGTCATGCTATTACATCCTCTTTAAGGGATGTCTCCGTATGTTGCACCCATTGTTTTTTATAGGGTGCGATGGTCAAAGGCATCGACCATCAGACAAGCGGCAGCGCGTTTTGTGACTTCGGTGTTTATAACTTCTAAACGATACGCTGAAATAGAGCTGGGGGGCGATGAATCAAATTGCTTAAAAAAGCCTCTTATTATGGCATTTTAAGCACTCGATTACAAGGGTTTTCCCGACTTAATTATGAAATTGGGCTTGAATGCCTGTTCTTCTTGGGTTGGTGATTCAAGTATTGCTGGTTTGTATCTCTAATTCAAATATCGCAATAGCCACTCAGTCATTTTTCCATATGGAGGGCGCGCTGTTATGGTTCCTTTCAGGAAGCTTAGACCCAAGAAGCCGCGCACTTCAAGGATGGACTTTTGATGACTGAAAGTATCAAAGCCTGCTTTACCGTGATAGCTGCCCATACCACTGGGGCCAATACCGCCAAAAGGTAAATCTTCAATAGCGATATGTAAGAGAGTGTCGTTCACAGTGACTCCGCCAGAACGCGTTTCATCTAAGACGCGTTTCATATTCTTTTTATCCTTACCAAACCAATATAGAGCTAGTGGGTTTGGTTTGTTATTTACATAAGCAATCGCAGCAGAAGTATCAGGAATAGTCACGATCGGCAGAATTGGACCAAAGATTTCTTCATGAAGGACTCGCGCCTCTTGTGGAACATTGATCAATGCAATGGGCTCGAATGGCCTTGCGCCAGCACCAGGATTATTCAGCAAGGGAATCACTTTTGCCCCACGATCCAACGCATCACTAACTAAGTGTTGCCAGTATTCCAGCTGTCTTCCATCAATTGGCCCAGTTAATTCTTCTGGTTTGCTAAATTGAATTTGCGCTGCTGCTTGCAACTCTTTGACGAACGCCTCCTGAATACTTGGTTCAAGCAAAACATAGTCTGGAGCAATACAGGTTTGTCCACCGTTGAGTAACTTGCCATACACAATCGAGGCGGCAGCATCTTCGAGTTTTGCGCTCTTATCAATAATCACAGGTGTTGTGCCGCCTAGCTCTAGGGTAACTGGCGTGAGATTTTCTGCTGCGGCACGCATCACTTTTTTACCGATTGCTCCTGAGCCAGTAAAAAAGAGATGGTTAAAAGGCAGGGCTGCAAATTGTTCGGCAACTTCTGGTCCACCAGTAGTGACGCAGAACTCTGTTGGGTGAAAATACTCTTGAATCAAACTTGCGATAAATCCTGAGGTGCGCAAACTACGTTCAGAGGGCTTGAGCCAAACACGATTGCCAGCGGCAAAAGCAGCAATCGCAGGAATGAGCGCCAATTGAACTGGATAGTTCCAGGGACTCAGAATGCCAACTACTCCAAGGGATTGACTTTCAACCCATGCTTGAGATGCGCCCATGTGAAATGGGGTCTCCCTTTGGTCGGGTTTCATCCATTCTTTGAGGTGCTTCCGGGTGTACTTGCATGCCTGATAAATCATCTGGCATTCGGCAAGTCGTGTCTCTACTGGATGGCGAACGCCAAAATCAGCGATAAGGGCTTTACAGATTTTTTCTTCGTTTGCTGCAATCATTTTTTCAATGCGAGCAATTCGATCCAGCCTCACTTCGAGTGTAGGGTTTGGTTCTGCAGCATAGGCTGCTTTTATTTCATCGAGCTGGATAGTAAAGCGATTCATAGGGTATTAATTGTTGGCAGGCATTTGAATAAGGCATTAGGATAAAGCCATGGAAACAAATTTAGATAAAAATAAGCCTGTTTTAGAGCGCGCCACCTTGGGTGGAGGATGTTTTTGGTGTCTTGAAGCGGTTTACCAGCAAATTTCTGGGGTTCGGTCTGTAGTTTCAGGTTATGCCGGTGGTGCAAGACCTGATCCGACCTATGAGGCAGTCTGCACCGGCGTGTCTGGACATGCAGAAATTGTCGATATTTTGTTTGATCCACAAATAATTTCATTTCGGGACTTGCTAGAAATCTTTTTCGTAATTCATGATCCGACTACATTGAACTATCAGGGCAATGATCATGGGACGCAATATCGATCTGTGATTTTTACTCATAGCCAAGAGCAATCTCAGATTGCGCAAGAGGTGGTGAGAGAGCTAGAGGATTCTAAAATCTACTCTAATCCGGTTGTAACGCAGATTGAAGCTGCGCCAATAATTTACCCAGCAGAAGACTATCACCAGAATTATTTTCAGCAGCACCCCAATCAGGGCTATTGCATGGCAGTGGTTGCCCCCAAACTTGCTAAATTTAGAGCGAAATTCAAATCGCTGATAGCGCCCCAGTACTCCTGAGCAACGTCACTAAGGCGCCAGGCGATTTACCTGCCACTCAGTTCCCTCTAGTTTGTAATGCATGCGGTCATGCAGTCTAGATGGGCGCCCCTGCCAGAATTCAATCTCAGTTGGGCTTAGGCGGTATCCACCCCAATGCTCTGGGCGTGGAGGCACATCCCCAAACTCAGCTTTAAAGCGTTCTTCAGCTTTTTCTAGGAATTCACGATTAGGGATGGCGGCGCTCTGAGGTGAGGCCCAGGCACCGATTCTGGAAGCGGCTGGACGCGAATGGAAATACTCATCGCTTTCAGCTGCGCTAACCCGCTCTACAACACCCTGAATACGCACTTGTCGCTCTAATTCATGCCAATGAAAGAGTAGGGCTGCCTGTGGACGTATTGCTAGATCACGACCTTTTTGACTCTCGTAATTGGTAAAAAAGGTAAAGCCATTTTGATCCGCACCTTTTAGTAAGACAATACGTGCTGATGGATTTCCAGCTTGGTCTGCTGTTGCCAGGGTCATGGAGTTAGGTTCTGGGCACTCCGCCTTTATGGCTTGATCAAACCAAAGCTTGAAAAGCTCTAGAGGGTCATGAGGAACCTCGGTCTCTGACAGTTGACCAAAGGTATAGTTTTTGCGAAGTTGTGCAATGGGATCCATTTATTCAGTATAAAGAGAAGCTATGGCAGAAGACAAGGTAGAGGGCAGCTTAGAAAATCGACGTTTTGGCGGGGTTTCACGACTCTATGGGCCAGAGCTGCGCGAGCGCTTTCTGAATGCAACGGTAGTGGTGGCTGGTCTGGGAGGTGTTGGTTCTTGGGCGGCGGAGGCTTTGGCTCGCACCGGCATTGGACATCTTGTTCTAATTGATTTTGATCATATTGCCGAGAGCAATACCAATCGACAGTTGCATGCTTTAGAGGGTCAGTATGGCAAAGCAAAAGTTGAGGCGATGACGCAACGTATTTTGCAAATCAATCCAGAGATAAAGCTAACTGCATATGATGAATTCTTGGAGCCAGAAAATCTCGATCAATTCATTCCAGAAAATGCTTTGGTATTAGATGCCACTGATTCAGTGCAAACCAAAATTGCCTTATCGGTATGGGCTGTCAAAAATAATCGAGCTCTTGTAATGTGTGGTGCCGCTGGCGGGAAGTCAGATCCAACATCAGTTCGTTGTGATGATCTATCTCGCACAGAACAAGATGCTTTGTTGGCGAAGGTTCGTCAAGGGCTGAGACAGGATCATGGCTTTTCTAGAAATCTCAAGAAAAAAATTGGCATTCGCGCAATCTACTCGCATGAACCGCGGGCTGGTGCTTCCAGCGGAGGTCTAGCCTGCTCGGGGTATGGTTCTACCGTGATGGTAACTGCTGCCTGTGGACTTGCTGCTGCTGCAGAAATTCTGAATCTCATCTCCACACAGCAAGCCTTTCTTAGCAAAGCACCATAAATCCTTAAGGGGATTCCCTGTAGGAAGTTACTGATTCTTTTGCAGTCGGAAATAATTTATTTCAATCCTTGCATTGATTTAAAAGGCATTTCATTTTCCCCCCTGCATAGATTTATTCATTTAATTACTTTAGTAATTTTTCTCCTCTAGTGCTCACCCTCAGTCCTCCCTAGACTTTGCTCCGTTGGTATATCGCCAACGACAATTCGAAAGGAGGTCTCTCTTGCAGACTGAACATACTGGCTTAAAACGCCATCTCAAGGTAAGGCATATTCGTTTGATGGCCTTAGGCTCAACGATAGGTGTGGGATTATTTCTGGGGTCAGCAAGCGCGATTCAGATTGCGGGCCCATCTATCCTTCTAGGTTATTTGCTCGCAGGCATTGTCGCCTTCATTGTCTTGCGTACTCTTGGTGAGATGGCGGTTCATGAGCCTGTAGCGGGCTCTTTTGCGGCATACGCCAATACCTATGTAGGCCCCTTGGCAGGTTATATGGTGGGTTGGGGGTATTGGACCTACTGGATCGTAGTTGGTATCGCTGAAGTTACTGCCGTTGGTATTTATATGGGAATTTGGTTTCCTGAAACGCCACAGTGGATCTGGGCACTTTCATCGATTGTGATGATGGGCTTTATCAATCTGATTGCTGTAAAGGTATTTGGTGAGTTTGAGTTTTGGTTTGCCTTGATTAAGGTGGTAGCGATCGTTGCAATGATTGCACTAGGATTCTCGGTCATCTTATTTGGCTTTACGAATGATTGGCAACCGATTGGCCTGAGTAATTTATGGCAACACGGAGGCTTCTTTCCCAATGGCATTAGCGGGATGTTGCTGTCATTGCAAATGGTCTTGTTTGCCTATGTGGGTATAGAGATGATTGGCTTGTCCGCGGGTGAGGCCGAGAACCCACAAAAGACTATTCCCATGGCAATTGATTCTTTAGCATGGCGCATTTTGATTTTCTATATGGGTGCGATCCTAGTAATCTTGGCGATCTTCCCTTGGAATCAAGTGGGTCAGCAAGGCAGTCCTTTTGTAGTGATGTTCGAGCGACTGGGTTTGCGAGAGGCAGCAGGCTTGATTAACTTTGTAGTGATCACAGCAGCACTCTCGTCTTGTAATGCTGGGATCTTTAGTGGTGGACGTTTGCTGTACTCATTGTCGTCCAACGGATATGCTCCTAAATCTTTTGCAAAGCTCTCAAAGTATGGGGTTCCTCATCGGGCTGTCATGACTACGGTCGGGGTCTGCATGTCAGGCGTTGTATTGAACTACTTTGTTCCCGATAAAGCCTTTCAATACATGATGGCTGCAGTGACTTTTATTGGTTTGATGGTGTGGATCGCAATTCTCATTACGCAAATCCAGTTCCGACGCTCATTAAATAAAACCCAAGTGGCTGAGTTGGCCTATCGCGCACCTTGGTGGCCGTATTCCTCGTGGTTTGCTCTGGCATTTATTGCTTTGGTAGTTGTGCTGATGGGCTTTCATGAGGATGCACGGATCGCCTTAATAGTGGGGCCGTGTTTATTGGGCGTGTATCTCGTGATGTTTTATATCGTGGGTTTACATCGCAAAACAGCAATCAAGCGTGACTTTAAATAATAGGAGATAGCAATGATTATTGGCGTACCTCAAGAGGTAAAAAATAATGAGTTTCGAGTAGGCTTAACGCCGGGTAATGTCAGCGGGCTTTGTAAGCAAGGCCACTCTATCCTTGTCCAGCGAGGTGCTGGTGAGCAAATTGGCTTAAGTGATGAGGCCTATCGACTTGCTGGTGCTAGCTTAATCAACAGTGCAGCAGAAGTGTTTCAAAAGGCAGAGATGATTGTGAAGGTTAAGGAGCCTCAAGCGCAAGAGTGTGCCATGCTAAAAGAAGATCAAATTCTGTTTACTTATTTGCATCTGGCGCCAGACCCCAAACAAACTAAGGCTTTACTGCAATCAGGAGCGACTTGTATTGCCTATGAAACTGTCACTGCCATGAATGGTGCTCTGCCGCTATTGGCTCCCATGAGTGAAGTGGCTGGTCGGATGTCGATTCAAGCTGCTGCAACACATCTTGAGAAAACGAATGGCGGCCTGGGAGTTTTGATGGCGGGCGTTCCAGGCGTTTCGCCAGCAAAGATTGTGATTTTGGGAGCCGGTGTAGTGGGTCGCAATGCTTTGCAGATAGCGGTGGGCATGGGTGCAGATGTTTGTATCTTTGATCGGGATATCGAGCGCTTACGTCAAGTTGATATGTTTTATGGCAATCGGGTCAGAACGTTTTACTCGGATAGTTTGCTGATTGAGCAAGAGGTGAGTGAGGCTGATGTTGTGATTGGTGCGGTTTTGCTTCCAGGCGCCGCCGCTCCTAAGCTAGTAACTCATGACATGATTAGAAAAATGAAGTCCGGCTCTGTAGTGGTAGATGTAGCCATTGATCAAGGTGGTTGCTTTGAAACATCTAAACCTACAACTCATGCAGACCCGACATTTTTAGTGGACGGTGTTCTGCATTATTGTGTTGCCAATATGCCGGGAGCGGTTGCGAGAACCTCAACCTTTGCTTTAACCAATGCTACTTATCCATTTGTGGAGGCATTGGCAAATCGCGGGGTGATGAGGGCATTATCGATTGACCATCATTTGCGTAATGGCTTGAGCGTGCATAAAGGGGTGCTGACTTCAAAACCCGTAGCAGTGGCACAAGGCTTGGACTACGCAATACCAGAGGAGTTTTTGACGGCATAGCGATCTATTTTCAAAATGGTTGGGTCCAGTGAGTGCGGGGATTTAAACTATCACCAATACGCAAGAAATTGCTTAACTCACTGGATCTAATCGATTGATAGACTTTTCAGCCTTAACCCTCTCTGCTGGAGTGGTTGCTTTAGCGGAGATGGGGGATAAAACCCAATTACTTTCCTTGATGCTTGCTGCTCGCTATCCTAAGCAAGCCTTAGCCATCATTGCGGGCATCTTTATTGCTACGATTGCAAATCATGCCTGTGCTGCCTTACTGGGGCATTGGCTAACCACTTTGGTGTCACCTGATGTGATGCGTTGGATTCTGGGCTTAAGCTTTTTGGGGATTGGTTTGTGGTTATTGGTGCCAGATCATATTGACGATGCTGCCGGGTCTAAGGTGGCTGATAAAGCCCTTCAAGTATTTCTGCTGACCGTGGGCTTATTCTTTTTGGCCGAGATGGGTGACAAGACGCAAATAGCGACCATCGCTTTAGGAGCTCGTTATGAGGACGTGGTCTCGGTAACTATAGGCACCACATTGGGGATGATGTTGGCAAATGCTCCTGCAGTCTGGATTGGCCAGAAGTTCACTAAGCGTATGCCCATTAAGTGGGTGCATGCGGTTGCGGCGATTACCTTTATTGCTATTGGCATAGCCACCTTGATATGGGCTTAAGTTAGAAGGTCGCCCAGTCTTGCGGCCTAGACTTAAAATAGGCTCATGAAAACTGATCTCCCACAGAGCTTTCGCCGGCTCGAATACCGCCCGCCTGTATATAACTTCGACCAAGTCGAGCTAGATATTGCTTTAGATCCCGCGCGAACGATTGTGAAGAGTCGGATTGAGGTTTTGCCAGGCAAAAGCTTTGAGCCAGGAGCCCCCTTGGTTTTAGTCGGGCACGAACTCGAATTTGTGAGCCTGCGCATCAATGGTGAAGCTCATCGCCAGTTTGAATTAACTCCTGAAACGCTCACGATTCATTCTTTGCCAAAAGAAGGTAAAGAAAAGTTTGTTCTGGAAATCATTTGCGTTTGCGTTCCTGAGAAAAATACTACGCTGATGGGTTTGTATGTTTCTAATGGAAACTTCTTCACACAATGTGAAGCAGAAGGTTTCAGAAAGATTACCTATTTCTTGGATCGTCCAGATGTGATGGCACGCTTCAAAGTAACTCTACGAGCCCGTGAAGCAGAGTGCCCAGTCTTGTTATCCAATGGCAATCTACTCAATACTGAAAAGCTTCCAAACGGCTGGCATAGCGCAACCTGGGAAGATCCATTTCCCAAGCCATCCTACTTATTTGCTTTGGTGGCTGGTAAGTTGGAATGTATTGAAGAGACCATTACAACTAGCAGTGGTGCTCAGAAGTTGCTGCAGATCTGGGTTGAACCTCATGATCTGAAGAAGACTCGCCATGCGATGGACTCCCTCATTGCTTCTATTCATTGGGATGAAAAGCGCTTTGGCTTGGAGTTAGATTTAGAGCGCTTCATGATTGTGGCGGTGAGTGATTTCAATATGGGTGCGATGGAGAACAAGGGCTTGAATATTTTTAATACCAAGTTTGTTCTTGCTCAACCAGAAACTGCTACTGATGCTGACTTTGCCAATATTGAAAGTGTGGTTGCTCATGAATACTTCCATAACTGGACCGGTAACCGCGTTACTTGTCAGGATTGGTTTCAGCTATCACTCAAAGAAGGTTTAACCGTCTTTAGAGATCAAGAATTCTCGGCTGATCAAATGGGTAGCGAGTCTGGTAGGGCAGTAAAGCGCATTGAAGATGTCCGATTGCTACGTCAGCTTCAGTTTCCAGAAGATGCCGGTCCAATGGCACATCCAATCCGCCCTGATGAGTACCAAGAAATTAATAACTTCTATACCGTTACCGTGTATGAGAAGGGTTCCGAAGTCGTTAGGATGTATCAAACCTTATTGGGCAAAGAGGGCTTTCGTAAAGGGATGGATCTCTATTTCAAGCGCCATGATGGTCAAGCAGTGACCTGCGACGATTTTTTAGCGGCAATGGCTGACGCCAACGGTAGAGACCTTACTCAGTTTAAGAATTGGTACAGCCAGGCAGGTACCCCAAGAGTTAAGGTGCAGGAGAGTTACGATGCCGCCAAAAAACAGTATCAATTGACGCTGACTCAAAGTTGCGCACCAAGTCCTGGCCAGCCAGAGAAGAAACCTTTTCATATTCCGCTGGAAATACGTTTGCTGACAAAAGCGAATAACCAAGTGGAAAAATTGTTAGAACTTACGCAAGAGACTCAAACTTGGACTTTTGACAATATAGAAGAGCGCCCAGTTCTTTCGATTAATCGAAACTTCTCAGCACCAATCAATTTAGATTTTGAGCAGTCTGAAGCAGATCTTCTCACGTTGTTCTCGAGTGACGATGATGCATTTAATCGTTGGGAAGCCGGTCAGAAGTTGGCAATGCAAATGATTTTGAATAACCGTCTGCCCGACGCGCAATTGATTGAGGCCTATCGCAATATCTTGCTAGATCCCAAATTAGACCCAGCTTTCAAGGACCTAGCTTTAACATTGCCAGCAGAATCCTATTTGTATGAGCAATGCACGAGCGTTGATCCACAGCAAATTTTTAGTGCGCGACGTGCTTTCCGAAAAGAGATCGCCAAGCAACTCCAGCTCGAATGGGCAGCTTTGTATCAACAAATGCAGACCCCTGGTCCATTTAAATCTGATGGAGTAGACGCAGGTAAACGTGCCCTTAAAAATTTAGCATTGAGTATGTTGCTTGATGCGGCTCCTTCAGTATGGGCTCCAATGGCCACCAATCAATATCAGACTGCCGACAATATGACCGATCGCTACGCAGCGTTGTCTGCATTAGTAGTACATGGTGCAACATCGGCCAAAGATTGCCTGATTGATTTTTATAATCGATTTGCAAATGATGCTCTTGTAATTGATAAGTGGTTTGGATTGCAATCGAGCCGTCCACCAGTAGATGGGCTTGAGTCTACGTTGGTTGAAGTGAAGAAACTGCGTGAACACCCGGCGTTTAAGTTAAATAACCCAAATCGAGTGCGTAGCGTTATTCATTCTTTCTGCGCTAACAATCCTGCTAGTTTTCATCAGGCCGATGGTAGTGGTTACGAGTTCTGGGCGGATAGCGTCTTAGCGCTGGATCCAATCAACCCTCAGGTAGCAGCTCGCCTGGCTAGGGCCTTGGATCGCTGGCGTTTGTTTGCTCAACCCTATCAAGATCGCATGAAAGCGGCTCTGGAGAGGGTTTCATCATGCCAAACACTCTCTCCGGATACGAGAGAGGTGATAGGAAAGGCATTGGGAAATTAAATTTAGCGTGGGATGTCCTTCATTTCAGGCGTCATCCCTCCTAGGGCTACTAGTTTTTTAGTGGCCTGCAATCTAACAAGGGTCGCAATTGCCTCATTAATCATGTCGTTAGGGCTTAGCTGTGGGTCTAAATACTGCATGGCATCTCTGATCAATTCGTCATCCACATTAACTATCATTACTAAACCCCCCGTTTTAAAGTGCGTAATTTCACATTCATAAGACATAAATTATGACGGCAACCAAGAACAGGGCAAAATAGACCTTAATTTCAATAGAGCTTTGGAGAATTACCTTTGTCCTCAAGTACTCATATCAATTTCAAGCAATATTTGGTTTCTGCAAAGCCAGCGGGTGCTGCTATACCTATTGGTTTGCAAGAATTACTCACTGCAGTAGTCGACACCTGCTCAACCTTAAGTCATGAAGTAGCGCAGGGTGCCTTGATTGGATTGCTCGGTTCCGCGGGAACCGGTAACGTGCAGGGTGAAGTTCAGCAAAAACTCGACATCATTGCAAATGATTTATTGATTGATGGAGTGAAGGGCTGTAAATCACTTGCTGGTTTAGCTTCCGAAGAAATGGAGTTGCCTGTTCCAGTTCAAGGTACTGGTGATTACTTGCTATTGTTTGATCCGCTCGATGGCTCATCCAATATTGATGTGAACGTTTCCATTGGAACGATTTTTTCAGTTCTGAAGAAGCAGGACCCAAATGCTTCCTTACAGACTTCTGACTTTTTATTATCAGGACGCCATCAGGTTGCAGCGGGTTATGTGGTGTATGGACCGCAAACCACGATGGCTTTGACCTTGGGTGACGGGGTGGTGATGTTTACACTGAATAAAGTGACTGGTGAGTTTTTGCTAATCAAGGATTCAGTGAAAATTGCCCATTCCACCAAAGAGTTCGCAATCAATATGTCCAATATGCGTCACTGGGCTGATCCAGTGCGTCGCTATGTTGATGAGTGCCTTGCTGGCGTGAGTGGGGCGCGCGAAAAGGATTTCAATATGCGCTGGATTGCGTCGATGGTGGCTGATGTACACCGTGTTTTATCTCGTGGCGGTGTCTTTATGTACCCATGGGATCAGCGTGAGCCTCATAAGCCAGGTAAGTTACGCTTAATGTACGAAGCAAATCCCATGAGCTTTTTAGTAGAGCAGGCGGGTGGCGCATCTACGAACGGTACAGATTTAATTATGGATTTGCAGCCAACCGATCTGCATGAGCGTGTTTCGGTGATGTTGGGATCCAAGGAAGAGATTGATCGTATTCAGCACTATCACTCCTAAATATGCCAGATTTATAAATAAAAAACCCAATCAAGTGATTGGGTTTTTTATTGTTCATGCAATGATGATTAAGGCCTTACTTGTTGCTTAAGATAGGCAAGTGATTCTTCAACTTGATCAATCAGAATGAGGCAGATATCACCAGCAGCAAGATCATCAAGAGCGGCATCAATTGCTTTGAATTCACCATGAATCTCTTTGATCTGCTTGGCCTTGGTGGCCCCAACTAAACCTTCTTGCAAGAGTTTTAAGACTTCTCCATCTTCGCGGCCGCGTTGACAGGCATCCTGATAGAGGATGACATTATCAAAAGAATTGCCAAGTATGCGAGTCAGATCACGGATATCTTCATCGCGACGATCGCCTGCACCACTAATCACTACATGGCTCTTACTTGGCTTCATCGCATCTATTGCGCTTGCTAGAGCGCGCATAGCGTCGGGATTGTGACCGTAGTCAGCAATGACTGTAGCGCCCTTATGCTGAAACTGATTAAAGCGACCTGGAACTGAATTCGGATCACTTTCAAAGCTATTTAGACCGCGAGCGATCTTTTCAGCATCAAGACCTAAGGCCCAGGCTGCACCAATAGCGGCCATTGCATTTTCTATTTGGAATCCTAGAACACCATTTTGCGTCAAAGGAATCTCGCTTACCGGGAAGCGATACATGACACGCGAGCCCTTAGAGGCAACGATGTAAGTGCCGTCAAAGTAAATTACTTTTTTATTCTTGGCGCGATGGGCGGCAATCACTGGGTGATGTTGGTTCTGGGCAAAAAAGATTACCCGACCAGAGCATTTGTCACCCATCTTCACCACTATAGGATCTGCTGCGTTTAATACTGCAGCGCCAGTAGGGGCAACGTTTTGCACAATGACGCGCTTCAGAATAGCCAAGTCTTCAACGCT
Source organism: Polynucleobacter sp. UB-Tiil-W10 (assembly GCF_018881605.1). Classification (GTDB taxonomy): domain Bacteria; phylum Pseudomonadota; class Gammaproteobacteria; order Burkholderiales; family Burkholderiaceae; genus Polynucleobacter. The sequence continues at coordinate 214,147 of NZ_JACVPZ010000001.1, read as the reverse complement.
TGTAATGTAATTGAGGCCTAAATGATCACCTTCGCCAATATTGGTTACGACAGCGACTTCGCAGCGATCAAAACCAAGGCCTTCGCGCAACATGCCACCGCGTGCTGTTTCAAGAACGGCCGCATCCACATCTGGGTGCATCAATACATTGCGGGCACTCTTGGGGCCGCTGCAATCACCGGTATCGATGAGGCGATGATTAATGTACACACCATCGGTACCAGTCATACCAACGCGTAGACCAGTTTCATTTAATAAATGGGAGATCAGGCGCACAGTGGTCGTTTTGCCATTGGTGCCTGTAACCGCAACTACAGGAATTCTTCCGTCTTCACCCAGCGGGAACATCATATTGATGATGTCTTCGCCTACAGGGCGCCCTTTGCCGTAAGAAGGCTTTAAATGCATACGCAATCCAGGTGCTGCGTTCACCTCAACAATGCCGCCACCTTGTTGCTCTAATGGTTTGTAGATAGATTCACAGAGGATGTCTACGCCAGCAATATCAAGACCAATCATCTGCGCGGCTGCAACAGCACTCGCTGCTACATCAGGATGAACATCATCTGTTACATCGGTTGCAGTACCGCCAGTGCTGAGATTGGCATTGTTACGCAAGAGAACGCGTTCACCGGTTTTGGGAACGTACTGCGGTGTTAGGCCATTGCTTGCCAAGTGCGCAAGGGCAATATCATCAAAGCGAATCTTGGTTAACGCCGTTGCATGCCCATCGCCACGCAATGGGTTTTTATTCTCAATTTCAACAAGCTGAGCGACAGTATTGGTGCCATCCCCAACTACTTGAGCAGGTTCACGACGTGCTGCTGCTGAAAGTCGATTGCCAACTACGAGCAAGCGGTAGTCGGCGCCAGGAAGGTAGCGCTCAACAATGGTTTCACGGCCAAAAGCCTGGGTTACGATAAAACCAGCACGAACCTCTTCTTCAGTTTCAATATTGGCTACAACACCTTTGCCTTGATTGCCATCTTTAGGCTTGAGGACAATAGGGCCGCCAATTTTTTGAGCGGCACGCCAAGCGTCGTCAGCGGTAGTAACAACCTCGCCAATAGGTACGGATACACCTGCTGCAGCGAGGAGATTTTTCGTGAGCTCTTTATCCTGCGCAATCGCTTCAGCAATCGCGCTGGTATTACTCGTTTCTGCTGCCTGAATTCGTTTCTGTTTACTACCCCAGCCAAACTGGACCATGCTACCTTCAGTCATTCTGCGGAAGGGGATATTGCGCTGGACAGCAGCGTCGACGATCGAGCCTGTACTCGGTCCAAGACGAACATCTTCATAAAGCGCTTCTAATTCTGATAATGCGGCGGCAAGATCAAACGGTGCGTCATTAAGGGTGGCTTGAATTAATGCAAAAGCAAAGTCAAACGCCATACGACCTACAACTTCTTCGATGTATTCCACTACAACTTGATAGACACCAACATCGATCGTTGGTACTGTACGACTAAAGGTAACGGGGCAACCTGCTTGGGCCTGAAGTCCGAGGGCCGCATGCTCAAGGGCATGGGCCAGTGACAGTACTTCATTGTGGCCGCCGCGACGCATGCTTCCTAGTTGCGGAAAGCGTTCCCGAATCTTGGTTTCAAATTGGGGGATAGAGTCGATGGAGCGTTCTGACTCATCACAAGAAACAATCGCTTCTAAAGCGGTATGGCGGCTCCATAAATTTGGGCCTCGCAACATGCGAATACGGGTAATTTCCAATTAAGCCCCTGTAGCGGTAGTGGCATCAGGCACGAATGTTTCTGCGCCTGCTTCGATAACATTAAACGGAATATCTAGAGCCCAGGCAGCAGCAATTGCCGCCCCTAAATTCATAGTCTTCCAAGGAGAAGTGCTGTTGGCTTCTGAGTGGCGTGGCACAGGGATCGATTTCTGATCCAGCTTGCCAGACTTCAGAGTAATTTGTTGTTTGCCGATAGCAACTGCACGTCCGCCATTGAGCAAGTGATTTTTGATAACCTCAGAGTCGGGATTTGCGCTAAAGAAAATTACCTGACCATCGCAAAGCTCGGCCATTTGCACGCACATTGGATCATCAGCATTGAGTACAGCAACACCGGTTGGAAGCACTACATCTACTTGAGTGCGCACAACACTAAAGACTTGATCTTCATCGTAAATCGCATACTGCGGGAAGTTTGCCTGCGGATCAACATTCAGCACGACGCCAACTTGGCATCGATCGTAAGCTAAGCCTTCAATCAACATCGATAGGTGATTGTTCTCAATCACCACCGCTTCAGCTGCGCGATTGAGAAGCGTGCGACGGGCATTCTCCCAATTGGATGAATTGGAGTTTGGAATGGCGCGGTTACCAAAAAATAGTCCCTTACTACAAGACAGTCCAACATAGACATTGGTTAAGCGCAAGAAATGGGCAATCATCTCGGCGACAGGGGTTTTGCCGTGTTCACCGCAGACACCAACTACCGGAATACGGAAATCTACCCCAGGTGGAAAAAGGTGATTCGCAATTTCTTTGCCAACAGGCTGAGGTTTGCCGCTTGCGGGTTTGAGATGCATCAGAAGCCCTGGTCCTGCATTCACTTCAACAATGGCAGCGTTTTGATCTGCTAATGGTTTGCTAATGTCCTGCGCTACTAAATCAACGCCGGCAATTTCAAGACCAACAACACGGGCAGCAAGTGCTACTTGGCTAGCAACATCAGGATGAATTAAATCAGTGACATCAAATGCCACGTTGCCGTTACTTTGAATCAGTACTTTGTGATCTATTGCAGGAACACTGTCACCTTTTAATTGTTGACGTGCCAGCTCAAGCTCTACTGCAGAATCAATGCGTACAGGATTAAGAGGGTGCTCTTCTGCGGTGCCGCGACGTGGATCAGAATTAATCTGTATTTGAATCAGTTCATGAACGGTATGTTTGCCATCACCAGTGACCCATACGGTTTCACCTTTTGCCGCAGCAACTACCTTGTTTCCTACAACTAGCAAGCGGTGCTCATCACCAACAATGTGACGCTCAACTAAAACCTCGCTACCTTCATCAATGGCAACGGCATAAGCTGCTTCAATTTCTTGTTGGGTATAAAGGTTGATGAATACACCACGACCGTGATTGCCATCAATCGGCTTCACTACCACTGGCAAGCCAATATCTTGCGCCGCTTCCCAGGCATCATCAGGGCTGGTAACGGTTCTACCCTCGGGTGTTGGAACTCCAGCGCTACGTAGCAAGCTCTTAGTTAAATCTTTATCGCGAGAAATGGTTTCAGCAATTGCGCTTGTTTGATCGGTCTCTGCTGTCCAGATGCGGCGTTGTTTAGCGCCGTAACCCAGTTGAACCAGGTTGCCTTCAGATAAACGAATCGATGGAATGCCACGCTCTTCAGCTGCATTCACAATGCATGCGGTACTTGGTCCGAGCAAGAGGTCATCACCGAGTTCGCGGAGATTTTCAATAATGGTTTGAACTTCTGCAACGCAATCTTTATTGTCTTGCGCTAAAGCAAGATATAAATCACGAGCATATTTAAGGGCGGTAAGCGTTACCTCTTCATTGATCGCGCTAACCATTACTTTGTAAACACCCCGTCTATCGCCGTCGCGGGCCTTGCCAAAGCCGCCAGGGATGCCGGCTAAGTTTTGTAACTCAAGAGTTAAGTGTTCGAGAATGTGAGCAGGCCAGGTGCCTTCTTCAACACGCTTTAAAAATCCACCAGTTTCTCCATAGCTACAGCGATGCTCAACGAGGCTTGGGAGAGCTTTGACTAAGCGGTCATAAAAGCCAGGAATGAGGTTAGATGGGTAATCCTCTAAATCACCAATATCGAGCCAAACCTCAATTACGGGATGGTAAGTCCACATATTGGGACCACGGAGATGCTTAACGCTCAGAATCTCGATGGATTTATCTAGTAATTGGGGCATATGCAGTGTTGCGATGGTCAGCGCCAGGTTTTGGCGTTGACGCGTCAGACAGTCTCTCTGTTTCTAATAGTTATTGAAAAACTCACAAATTCAGCAAAAATACACAAAAGGGCCTACTTAGACAATTTAACGGCTTTTGACCCTCTAAAGTTGACAGGAGCAATAAATCTAAAAAATTCAGCTCCACTATACTTTTAAGGTCAATGAAGCCACAAATCCTACCTTTTGCCCCCGTGCTACCGAGCTATTGGCTGGCTGTTTTGGGGGCTGAAACTTCCCCAGTAAAGAGCCCTGAAGCCCTACTAGCGTGGGTTGAGCTCGATTTAGGCCTAGATCTACGCTTTGAAAAAAGCCTGCTTTTACTCAGTGAACAAGGCTTGTTTTGGACGGACGGCAAGGTATTTGAGTCTTGGAAATTAGAGACAAATACCCATTTAATCCACGGTGATCATGCCGGAGTGGGGCATTTGCGCCTAGAAACCCCCGATAAATTGTTGAGATCCTGGAATTTCACCCTGGCGGTAAATCCCCAAGTACTTCGCCTGCAATCCAGTTTCAAGCAATTAACTCGTGGCGAGGAGCTGAGCAATGGTGAGGTCAGCGAATATGACAAGCAGGTCTGCCCAGTTTGTTTGAGTCCAAAACCAGCAAATTCTGATTCTTGCCCGACTTGTGATCCTGAAGATGATGCACCGCCATCTACTTGGACGCTATTTAAACTTTGGCGTTTTGCACGACCTTACAAGAAACAATTGTTGCTGGGTTTTGTGTTGACTCTGTTATCTACAGGCGCTACTTTAATTCCACCGTATCTCACTATGCCATTGATGGATCACGTATTAATTCCATATGAGCGTGGCAATCCTATCGATTTTCATTTGGCCAGCATGTATCTACTGGCATTGTTTGGTGCTGCAATTGTTGCTTGGGGTCTGGGTTGGTGGAAGACCTATTTACTTGCATTGGTGAGTGAGCGCATAGGTGCTGATTTACGCAACACTACTTTTGAGCATCTACTCAAACTTTCACTGGAATACTTTGGCGGCAAGAGAACAGGTGACTTGATTGCCCGCATTGGCGCTGAGACCGATCGTATTTGCGTTTTCCTCTCCTTATACGCGCTAGACTTTGCTACCGATGTGTTGATGATCACCATGACCGCGGCTATCCTGGTATCCATTGATCCTTTGCTGGCCTTGGTTACCTTGGCCCCATTGCCATTCATTGTTTGGATGATTCATGTCGTGCGCGATCGTTTGCGTTTTGGTTTTGAAAAGATTGATCGCATCTGGTCTGAAGTAACTAATATTTTGGCGGATACTATTCCAGGCATTCGGGTAGTCAAAGCATTTGCACAAGAAGATCGCGAACTCAAACGCTTCGTAGATTCCAATAAGCACAATTTACAAATCAATGATCGCGTGAATCGTGTGTGGGGCTTGTTTTCTCCAACGGTCACTTTGCTTACCGAAACGGGTTTACTAGTGGTGTGGGGTTTTGGTATATGGCAAGTTGCGCACCAGAAAATTTCTGTTGGCGTCTTAATTGCTTTCTTGGCCTATATCGGACGTTTTTATATTCGCCTAGATTCCATGAGTCGAATTGTTTCTCATACCCAGAAAGCGGCAGCTGGCGCTAAACGTATTTTTGATATTTTGGATCACGTCTCTAGCGTTCCTGAGCCTATCAATCCAGCCCCATTGGTCGAAGTCAAAGGCCGCATCTCCCTGCGTGGCGTAGGCTTCCGTTACGGTAATCGTGCTGTTTCTAAAGGCATTGACTTAGATATCGCTCCCGGAGAAATGATTGGCCTAGTAGGCCATAGTGGTTCTGGTAAGAGCACTTTGGTGAACTTGATTTGCCGCTTCTATGACGTGAGCGCGGGATCAATTTCCTTGGATGGTCGTGATATTCGCAGCATCAGAATTGCTGACTATCGCAAGCGTATTGGCTTGGTATTGCAAGAACCATTTTTATTCTTTGGCACCATTGCTGAAAACATTGCATACGGTAAGCCAGATGCAACTCGCGAAGAAATTATTGAGGCAGCACGCGCCGCTCATGCTCATGAATTTATTCTTCGCCTTCCTCTAGGTTATGACTCCCTGGTAGGGGAGCGCGGTCAATCGCTCTCTGGTGGTGAACGTCAGCGCATATCAATTGCTCGTGCATTGCTGATTAATCCAAGTATTCTGATCCTGGATGAAGCAACATCATCGGTTGATACCACTACTGAAAAAGAAATCCAGCGCGCTTTGGATAACTTGGTTAAGGGCCGCACTACGATTGCAATCGCCCACCGTCTCTCCACTCTCAGAAAAGCTGACCGCTTAGTGGTTCTAGATAAAGGTGAGATTGTGGAAATAGGCTCTCACGATCAATTGATGGAAGCCCAGGGTGCTTATTACACCTTGTATCAAGCCCAGTTACGTCATGCTGCAGAACTCGTTGAGGGCGGAGCTATTGGTGAAAGTTTAGAAGAAGTGCAAGAAGAAAAACTGGAAGAAGTGGCTAAGCATGTTGGGGGTGGAGTATGAGTCAGACTCATCAGTTAGAGCGTGATGCCTTGGGTCGTCTAGTTTTCATCGATGACAAAGGAGGGCGACACATTGGCGTTCATCCTGTCAGAGCTTTTCCAATTACTGCGCCTGTTGCGGGTATTGGCATCATGAATCAATCTGGAAAAGAGCTTTGCTGGTTTCCAGATGTCACCGCTATTTCTGAAGCAGAACTTGGATTGATCGAGGAAGAGTTGGCTGAACGCGAGTTCATGCCCATCATTGAGAAGATCACTAAGGTTTCTACGTTCGCTACTCCTAGTATTTGGGATATCGAAACGGACCGTGGCCCAACTCGAATTCGCCTCAAGGGCGAGGAAGATATTCGTCGAATTGCTGGGAATACATTGCTGATTGCCGATTCCAACGGACTGCAATTTCTCATCAAAGACTCTACGCAATTGGATAAAGTGAGCAAAAAGCTTTTAGACCGCTTCCGCTAGAATAAAAGCAGAGTTGCCGCTTTAGCTCAGTTGGTAGAGCAGTTCATTCGTAATGAAAAGGTCGCCAGTTCGATTCCGGCAAGCGGCACCAAGACAATCTTTCAGCCATCTACCATCAAAAACCTGATTTTCCGTAAAATACAGTAAATTATCATTAAAATCAATGAGTTATGGATCTATTTGTTGTTTTAGATAGCTGTTGCACCGCAATAGTATTAGGGTTATACTCTAGGTACTAACCCTTAAGGAGATTCAAATGACTGTTTTATTGAATATGATTAATCAGCTTTTTTCTGAAAGCAAACCAAGCCAAGATAAGCCTGCTCGTCACTACGATTTCGACGGCGCTTACCGCGGCATGTAATTTAAAAACTTAGAGTAAATCAAAAGCCACCTTCGGGTGGCTTTTTTGTTCTCTTTCACCGCTCTTAATTAGTGCACTTAACCTGAGATTCCACTTTGATCTGACTTATATTTCATGGGCTTATGTCGAGGGTATTCACTAGTGGGGATTTCAAGAAATCTTGATTGGTGTCAAGTATTCTCAGGTCTAAATGTTTAAAAATCATTCAACCCAAATTTTTGGGTGTGATGAGTATTTATAAAAAGTAAAAAATAGGAGATTCAGGATGAGCGGCGAGAAAACTGCAGGGCCTTTAGGAGGTCGTTGGTTTCAGCTACTAATTGGCGTCATTTGCATGTCAATGATTGCAAACTTGCAATACGGTTGGACTTTGTTTGTAAACCCAATTGATGCTAAGTTTGGTTGGGGTCGCGCAGCGATTCAAGTTGCTTTCACCATTTTCGTGTTGACTGAAACTTGGTTAGTTCCGATTGAAGGTTACCTCGTTGATAAATTTGGCCCTCGTCCAGTGGTATTTGGTGGCGGTATTTTGTGCGGTCTTGGCTGGATCATGAATTCCCATGCAGACACACTAACCATGCTTTACACGGCTGCTGCAGTTAGCGGTGTTGGCGCTGGCGCTGTTTACGGTACTTGCGTAGGTAATGCGCTTAAATGGTTCCCAGATCGTCGTGGTTTGGCTGCAGGCATTACAGCTGCGGGCTTTGGTGCGGGCTCTGCATTAACCGTAATTCCAATTGCAAAAATGATTGCTGAACAAGGCTATCAAGAAACTTTCTGGTTCTTTGGTATTGGTCAAGGTGCAATCGTTGTCTTGTTAAGTCTATTCCTGTCCAAGCCAATTAAGGGTGCTATTACTGCAGTTAAGGCTGCCGTTGCACAGACTCGTAAAGATTTCCGTCCAATGGAAATGGTTAAGCAACCAGTATTCTGGATTATGTACATCATGTTCGTGATGGTTGCTGCTGGTGGCTTGATGGCTACTGCCCAATTAGCTCCAATCGCTAAAGACTTCCAAGTTGCTGGCGTAACGGTGAGCTTGTTGGGCCTAGCATTGCCAGCCCTGACTTTTGCATTAACCATTGATCGTGTTTTAAATGGTTTGACTCGTCCATTCTTTGGTTGGGTATCAGACAAAATTGGTCGCGAACAAACAATGACTTTGTGCTTCTCTTTTGAGTGCGTAGGTATTCTTGGTTTGTACTACCTCGGTCATGACCCGGTTATGTTTGTGCTGTTAACTGGTTTAGTGTTTTTTGCATGGGGCGAGATTTACAGTTTGTTTCCATCAACCAACGCTGACACATTCGGATCAACATACGCTGCTGGTAACGCCGGCCTCCTCTATACGGCAAAGGGCACAGCTTCATTGTTGGTACCTTTATCTAGCGTATTAATGGCTGCTACAGGTGGCTGGGAAGCGGTGTTCTGGGTTGCTAGTATCTTGAACGGTACAGCTGCAATCCTGGCTTGGTTTGTATTGCGCCCAATGCGTCGCAAACTCATCGAGCGTTCTGCTTCTATGTAATCCAGGTTAAAAGCCTAAGAAAAGGGGTCTTCGGACCCCTTTTTGTTTGCCCAAAATAAAGTAAAGTTTGGCAGGATCAGTCTGAGGTGAAAATCAGATAAAATTCCCAAATCATGAATTTCCACAAAAACCGCATTATTCACTGGATTGCCGCATTTGCAATCGCGATGAGTGCGCTTGCGCCGGCAGCATCACAGGCAATTTCAGTTGCTAAGCATGGCCAAGGTTTTGCGATGGAGATTTGTTCGGTTGATGGCAGTAGCATGAAAGTCGATGTACCGGGTGATGAGCAAGATGCTGCTAATCAAGTGCAGCCATGTCCTTATTGCTTGGCGCACAGTACAATTACTCCAGCATTGAATACCAATCTTACTTTTCAAGCGCCGCAATCTTTTGCGATGCTCGCCAAGCTTTTCTATCAATCACCCAAGCCGCTCGCTGTTTGGGTAACCCCACCTTCAGCAGCCCCTCCCATAAAAGCCTAACTAATCATTAGGGCATAGCAATGCTATGTAGTTGGTAACAAAGCAGTTAATACGTTACCGTTAATTTGTGTGGAGAAGTAAATTGAAATTAAGAAAAATTGTTATTGGCGTGGCGCTTTCTGTTTCTGGGACAAGTGCATTTGCTTGTGCTAGTTGCGGCTGTAGCTTAAATACTGATATCGGTACGCAAGGAATGGGTATGACACCAGGTTGGTCCCTGGATCTGAGGTACGACTCTCTGAACCAAAATAAGTTACGTTACGGTACTAAGGGTATTTCTCAATCTCAGGCTGCCAATACAACCAATGGGGCTACTGGCGCACCTGCTGAGGTTGAGGGATATACCCAAAATAATTACATTACTGCTTCATTGGATTACAACGATGGTGAAAATTGGGGGCTTACAACCGTAGTTCCATTCATCATGCGTAATCACATGACCTTTGGATCAAACTCTAGCGATGGTGCAGGTGGATTTCCGACTGGTGAGAATGGCTACAGCTCCAAAGGTTCTGGCATTGGTGATATCAAACTCATTGGACGCTATTTTGGATTTTCTGAGCAAAAGGATTGGGGCCTACAGTTTGGTGTGAAGTTGCCAACTGGTAGTAATTCTCAAAGCGCTGCTGCAAACTCAGGTGGAACTGTAGCGGTAGATCCTGGTTTACAGCGTGGCTCTGGATCAACAGACTTAATTGGCGGTATCTATAAGTTTGGCTTTGTGAACGATTCGGAGAATTGGGGTTATTTTGCTCAAGCCCAATATCAAGCGGCAGTGATTGTGACCAATGTGCCAAACTCCTTGGTGGGCTTATCTAGCGGATCAAGTGATGCACCAACTGTATCCACCGGTGGCTCTTATCGACCCGGTAATTCACTTAATGTGAATGTTGGAGTGAACTATCAAGCCTTTGAAAAATGGGTCCCCACACTGCAACTGAATGTGATTAATAAAAGGGCGGATAGTGGAACGGCTGCAGATACTTGGGCTACGGGTGGAACGCTGGCATATCTAACGCCAGGAGTTTTGTATCGCCTGACTGAGCAAACCCAGGTCTACGCTAACTTACAGCTCCCGGTATATCAAAATGTAAATGGCATTCAACTTACACCTTCGTACATTGCCTCGATGGGCATTCGAGTGCACTTTTAATTACTGAGCTGATAAAAGCGGGGTAACCATTTCTTCTAAAAGTTTGGTATCAACTTTGGGATCCCCAGTTAAGCCGTTTTTGCGAAGAATGCCCTGCTTATCAATGATGAATGAGCTCGGAATACGCCAGATTCTGCCGTAGCCTGAGTAATTCATTTGATTTTTATCGGCAAAGATAAAGGAGTAGTTGCGCATGATTTGTTTTGCTTGTTCAATGTCCGCAGCTTTATCAACGGTAATGGCAAGCACTTCAAATCCTTTGGATTTATTTTTCTTTAGATAGGCTTCGATGGCGGGCATTTCTTCTCTGCACGGCTCACACCAGCTGGCCCAAAAGTTGACTAAGACAACTTTCCCTTTGGCGTTATTCAGCGAGAAGGGCTTGCCATCAATCAGGGTACCTTCTATATTGGGTGCAGTCTGTCCTACCTCAATTCCAGCATACACTGCGCCAGATGAGAGGCCCGTAAAAAGCGCCAAGAGGGTGAGGTGAAGGGAAAAACAAGATTTAAGCATTTCAACAAGTATTTCATGAGCATCTATTAAAGGAGTGGGTAATGATAAAGAGTAATAAAGGTTTGGTGTTTAGGTTGGCAACGGCCTGCATTGGCGCAACCGTGATTCTGAGTTCTCAGGCATTCGCTCAAGCGGTTAAGATGGACGCAGTGAGTGTTTCTGATGCTTATACGCGGGCAACAGTGCAGGGGCAGAAGGTAGCCGGCGGTTTCCTCAAGATTCAAAATAAAGGCAACACTCCTGACCAATTGGTTTCTGCAAGTTCGCCTTCAGCAGGTGATGTACAGCTTCACGAGATGGCAATGGAGGGCAATGTCATGAAGATGCGTCAGGTGAAGGATATTGCTGTGCCAGCAAATGGTTCAGTTGAGCTAAAGCCGGGTGGTTACCATTTAATGTTTCTTGATCTCAAAGGGCCCTTTGTAGCTGGCGAAACCATTCCAGTCAAGCTCAAGTTTGCCAAATCTGGAGATGTTGAGGTGAAGCTTCCCGTAAATGCAGCAGGAGCTATGAAGCATTAAGTAACCTTCTGTATGTAAATAAAAAAGCCCCTAGTTTTACTTAGGGGCTTTTTAACAAGAGCAACGAAAAAATTAGATATTTAAATCCAAATCAGTTACCGCGCCTTTGCTGGCGCTGCTTGCGAGGCTTGCATATTTTGCTAGTAAGCCACGAGTGTAACGAGGCTTAGGTTGAACCCAGGCTGCACGACGCTTCGCAATTTCTGCTTCATCCACGTTGAGTTGGATGAGCAGTTGATGGGCATCAATAGTCACTGAATCACCTTCATGGATGAGGGCAATTGTGCCGCCCACATAAGCTTCGGGAGCTACGTGACCCACAACCATACCCCATGTCCCGCCAGAGAAGCGACCATCGGTGATCAAGCCAACAGATTCGCCTAATCCTTGGCCAACAAGGGCTGAGGTAGGGGCAAGCATTTCACGCATACCAGGACCACCCTTAGGGCCTTCATAACGAATGACTACGATGTCACCATCTTTGATCTTCTGTGCCATGATGGCTGCCATTGCGTCATCTTCAGAATCAAATACGCGCGCTGGGCCAGTAATAGAAGGGTTCTTAAGACCGGTAATCTTGGCTACACAGCCTTCAGGGGAGATGTTGCCCTTCAAGATTGCCAAGTGGCCTTGTTTGTACAAAGGATTATCTAAGGTGCGAATCACTTTTTGATCAGCGCGTGGTACTGATGGAACATCCTTCAATACCTCAGCAATCGTCTTGCCGGTAATGGTCATGCAATCGCCGTGGAGTAATCCACCGTCAAGCAAAATCTTCATTACTTGTGGAATGCCGCCAGCTTGATGCAAATCAGTTGCAAGGTATGTGCCAGAGGGTTTCATATCCACAATGACCGGTACGCGTTTGCGAATGCGCTCAAAGTCATCAATTGTCCAGTCGATTTCAGCGGCGCTAGTAATGGCTAAGAAATGCAACACCGCATTAGTTGATCCACCAACCGCCATGATCACGCTGACTGCATTCTCAATTGATTTTTTGGTGATGATGTCGCGGGGACGAAGGTTGTTTTTTACAGCCTCCACTAAAACGCGTGCTGATTCAGCAGCACTCACCACTTTCTCGGCATCAACGTTAGCCATCGTAGAGGAGTAGGGCAGGCTCATGCCCAAAGCCTCAAATGAAGAGCTCATCGTATTCGCTGTGTACATGCCGCCACAAGAGCCGCTACCTGGGCAGGCGTGTTGCTCTACGCCCTTTAAATCTTCTTCACTCAAGCGACCAGATGTAAATTCACCCACGGCTTCAAATGCAGAAACAATATTCAATTCTTTGCCTTTGAAATGGCCGGGCTTAATTGTGCCGCCATAGACATAGATACCCGGCACATTGGTGCGGGCTAAAGCCATCATGCCACCAGGCATATTTTTATCGCAGCCACCAATGACCACTACGCCATCTTGCCAAAGACCATTTACACAAACTTCAATACTGTCGGCAATCACTTCACGTGAGACCAGGGAATACTTCATGCCCTCAGTACCCATGCCGATACCATCAGAAACGGTTGGCGTACCAAATACTTGGGCTTTTGCGCCAGCCTCTTCTAGGGCCTCAACCGCAGCATCAGCTAATTTTTGCAAACCACTATTGCAGGGGGTGATAGTTGAGTGTCCATTTGCGACCCCAACCATTGGCTTTACGAAATCCTTTTCTTCGTAACCCATTGCGTAATACATCGAACGATTAGGCGCGCGAGCGACCCCTTCGGTGACCATGCGCGAGCGTTCATTTAGGCGTTTCATGCTTATTACTCCAGAAAAGGGTTGTGTCGAAAGGCTCTATTGTGCCGTGAGATTGGTTTTAGGGTGTTTTAGGCTTGAGGGGCGGCTTAATCCAATTAATTTATTGCACTGCAATAAATATTGGTGAAAAGGAAATTGGAGTCTGATTTAGAAAGTCACCTACCAACCCTCTAGCTTTAGAGTGAATTTATCCTTTAATATGATGCTGCTAACTAAAAAGCATTATATTTATCAATAATTTAAAGTTATATTAATAATAAATAACAAGACAAGTCCCCTGTGATTACTAAGGCAAAAATTCCGGAGATTCGAAAAGAGGCATTTACCAAAGCTAGAGAATCCCTCGGTTTAAGTACGAAGGATTTATCAGGTTTAGCATGTCTCTCTACTCGACAAATTGAGCAGATTGAGAATGGTGAAAGCAGCAGCTTTTATGGTCCTCAAGTGAAATTCACAGCAGCCAAAAAAGTAGCTGGTCTACTAAAGCTCAAACCAGAAGATGCATTTGATTTAGGTGAGACGCTAGCATCAGATTCACAAATCAATTTACAGGGGGAGACAATTGTCCCTGTTGTAGAGAAAAAAGCGAAGTCTGAAAAAGTAAATGAAACAGAACAAGTAAAAGAAAAGCCAGAAGTTGTTTCGGTAGCAAAGGTTTTCGAACCAATGCCTGCAAGCGTCTCTGGTTATAGCGATCAAACAAAGCCTTCAGCAGACCCCAAAAAGAAAGGCATTTTGCTTTTAGCAATTGGCGCTGCAGTCATTTTCGCTGGAGTGAACTTACGACCACTCTTTTTTCCTGAACCCGTTAAAGAAGAAGTTGTCATCATTCAAGAGGTGGCGCAAGAAGCTCCGCCGACGAATGTCCCAGCAGAACCTGCGCCAGACGTTAAGCCTGCACCCGCAGTTATGGCGCAACCCGAGTTGGCAGCCATTTCGACTGAGTGCCCGCCTGCAGATGCTTCGATCCTCAATTACAAACCTGAGGCTCCTAAAAAAGCGGGTGATATGGTTTATCTACAATCTAAAATCGCTCAAACAGTTTGTGTGGTGGACGCTGCTGGTAGGACCCAAAATAAAGCTTTGGAGCCAGGTATTGGAGTGAGTGTTTTTGGTAAGCCACCATTGAAGGTGTTAACTGGCGGTTTAAATCAAGTGGACATGTATTACCAAGGCGCGAGGGTTCGCATCGGTAATACCACTGGCAAGACAATTATTTTGGAGCCAGCTGAGATTGTTCAGCCTGTGGCTCTACCAGCTACTACTGCAGACTCTCAGGTACGTTGACGCCCTGAGAGCTCAGTGGCTTTATTGATTAGACCGCTGCGTTATCGGTTTCGCCGGTACGAATACGAATTACCTGTTCAACAGCAGTAACAAAAATCTTGCCGTCACCAATTTTGCCGGTACGCGCTGCTTTAGTAATGGCTTCGATCGCTGCTTCAACGCGGTCATCAGAAACCACAGCTTCCACTTTTACCTTAGGCAAAAAATCAACAACATATTCAGCGCCACGATAGAGTTCGGTATGACCTTTTTGGCGACCAAAACCCTTAACCTCGGTAACAGTGAGGCCTGTAACGCCCACTTCTGCCAATGATTCACGAACTTCGTCAAGCTTGAACGGCTTAATGATGGATGTAATTAATTTCATATGTTCCCCCTAATTCGATAATCATACCTAGAACTTGAATGGCTTGCCAAAAACCAAGCCATTTTTAAAGGGCTAGGCTCTAAACTGCGATGTAATGGGGTAGCGCCAATCACGGCCAAAGGCGCGGGTAGTGACGCGAACCCCTGGGGGCGCTTGGCGACGTTTGTATTCATTTAGCTTGATTAAGCGAGTTACTTTTTCTACGCTTTCAGGATCAAATCCTGCTGCAATAATCTCAGCAATAGATTGGTTTTGCTCCATATAGCGTTCAACTATGCCATCCAATACTTCATAGGAGGGTAGGCTATCTTGGTCTTTTTGATCGGGGCGCAATTCTGCTGAAGGGGCGCGAGTCAAAATGCGATCTGGAATAACGGCCCCAATACTATTGCGATAAGCGCACAAGCGATAGACCAAAGTTTTGGCAATATCTTTAATGACGGCAAAGCCACCCGCCATATCACCATACAGAGTGCAATAACCTACTGCCATTTCACTTTTGTTACCGGTAGTTAAAACCAAGCGACCGGTTTTATTAGAGAGCGCCATGAGTAATGTGCCTCGCACGCGCGCCTGAATATTTTCTTCAGTAGCGTCTACTTTTAAACCTTTGAATTGCTCTGCCAGTGACTGCTCTAGGGCATCCACTGGTCCACTAATGGGAATCTCGTCGTATTGCACGCCCAAGTTCTCAGCAATTTCACGTGCATCGATCCAGGAGATATCGGCGGTATAACGAGAGGCCATCATCACAGTGCGTACCCTATCTGCACCTAAGGCATCCACTGCAATGGCTAGCACTAAGGCTGAATCTACGCCGCCAGATAGCCCAATAATGACGCCCGGAAAGCGATTTTTAGTCACATAGTCACGAACGCCTAAGACAAGCGCTTGATAGGCTTGCGCTTCAACTGATTGGGGTGGGGTAATGAGACCCTTTTCCAGTTCGCCAGTCGTTGTAACGGCAACAAGGCCTAAGCCTGTTTCAAATTGGGGTAGGGCCATGACGACTTCACCACGGCTATTCAGTGCAAATGAGCCGCCATCAAAAACCAATTCATCTTGACCGCCAACTGCATTAACGTAAACCAGTGGCATATTAGTTTGCGCAATATGCCCACGCAGCACTTCTATACGTAGGGTTTCTTTCTTGAGGTGATATGGCGATGCATTAGGAACGAGTAAAACTTGGGCGCCAGCGGCGTGCGCTTGCTTAGCTGGTCCTGCATGCCACGCATCTTCACACAAGATTAAGCCGTAATGAACACCTTCGCATTCGAATACGCAGGCTTGATTGCCGGGAACGAAGTAGCGTACTTCGTCAAATACCTCGTGATTGGGTAACTCTTGTTTGGCATAGCCTGCAATCACTTTACCGTTTCTTAAAACAGAAGCGTAGTTTTGTAAACCTGCAAAGGATTGTTTGGGGTGACCGACGATCACTGTCAAATCTGAATGCTGAGCCAACTCTTTCATGAGGAGCTCAAGCTGCTGCTGCGCTGCTTCGATAAAAGCAGGGCGGAGCAATAAGTCTTCTGGGGGATATCCTGTGAGCGAAAGCTCTGGGGTTACTACGAGTTTGGCGCCTTGAGAATAGGCGTCTAGAGCGGCTTTGTGAATCAGTTGCGCGTTGCCAGCCAAATCACCCAGTAATGGGTTGACTTGAGCTAAAGCAATTTTCTGTGCGCTCACTCCGACTCACAAAGCCTTTTCAATCATCTAAAAAATTACTTGTTCTCTTTGTTGTAGCGATCGATGCCCTCAAGAATTTCTTGATGGGCTTCAGCAATACCACCCCAACCCTTAACTTTTACCCACTTACCTGGCTCGAGATCTTTGTAGTGCTCGAAGAAGTGTTGAATTTGGTTTAAGCGTAATGGGTTGATGTCTTCTGGTTTTTGCCAGTGTGTATAGATTGGCAAAATTTTGTCTTCAGGTACAGCTAGCAACTTAGCGTCTTGACCGCCTTCATCTTCCATTTGTAAAACACCAATTGCGCGGCAGCTAACCACTACACCCGGAATGAGTGGGAATGGAGTAATGACGAGAACGTCAACAGGATCACCATCGCCAGCAATCGTTTTATTGATGTAACCATAGTTACATGGATAGTGCATTGCAGTACCCATAAAACGGTCAACGAAAATTGCGCCACTCTCTTTATCCACTTCATACTTGATTGGATCCGCATTCATTGGGATTTCAATAATGACGTTGAAGCTTTCAGGGATCTTTTTACCTGGCTTGACCTTGTCGAGACTCATAAATACTCCGAATAATGATTAGTAAATACCCTGATCCTATAAAGGGGGCGCAGGGGTGATTCTGTTACATACTGATACAGCTTAAAGACCACAGTTTAAAGCTTTCGGGAACCAGGTCTACCTAAGTACAGGTTATACAAAACAATAAAGATTAACAAATGATTAACTTTAGGGAGTTCAAGCATGAGTAATGTCACTTTAGGCTTGTATTTTGCCTTGGCATGCGGTGTTATAGCCGTGATATACGGTTTTGTGATGCGCAGCTGGATCTTGAAGCAAAGTACAGGAAACGCCAAAATGCAAGAAATTGCTGAGGCGATTCAACAGGGTGCTGCAGCATATTTATCGCGCCAATATAAAACGATTGCGATTGTCGGGGTGGTTTTGACCATTCTCATGGCGCTCTTCCTGGATTTTGCGACTGCGATTGGGTTTGTGGTTGGCGCCGTTCTCTCGGGCGCTTGTGGTTTCATTGGCATGAATGTCTCAGTACGCGCAAACGTGCGTACTGCAGAAGCGGCCACCAAGGGCATGAATGAAGCGCTCAATGTAGCATTTAAGGGTGGCGCCATAACGGGTATGTTGGTGGTGGGACTTGGCCTATTAGGTGTTGGCCTGTTCTTTATGTTCCTCGTGTCGATTGGTGCAGGACAAGATCTTTCTTCCGTATTACATCCACTAATTGGATTGGCGTTTGGCTCTTCATTGATTTCAATCTTTGCACGTTTAGGCGGCGGCATCTTTACTAAAGGTGCAGACGTTGGCGCTGACTTGGTCGGTAAGGTAGAAGCAGGCATTCCAGAAGATGACCCACGCAACCCTGCTGTGATCGCTGATAACGTTGGCGATAACGTAGGTGACTGCGCAGGTATGGCAGCTGACTTGTTTGAAACTTATGCGGTGACTTTGATTGCCACCATGGTCTTGGGTTCATTGATGGTTACTGGTGCACCAGTCGCTGCGATTATTTATCCATTAGTACTTGGCGGTGTTTCTATCATCGCCTCTATTATTGGTTGCTCGTTTGTTAAGGCAACGCCTGGCATGAGAAACGTCATGCCTGCTTTGTATAAGGGCTTAATCATTGCTGGTGGTTTGTCGCTGATTGCTTTCTACTTCGTAACCAATTTCATCATGCCGGATGATGCCTTGGGTATTCCAGGTAGCCAATGGCGCTTGTTTGGCTCAACTGTAGTGGGCTTGTTACTGACAGCAGGTTTGGTATGGATTACCGAGTACTACACCGGTACCCAGTTCAAGCCAGTACAACATATTGCTGAAGCTTCTACTAAAGGTCACGGCACCAACATCATCGCTGGCCTGGGTATTTCTATGAAGTCGACCGCTTATCCAGTGCTCTTTGTTTGTGCGGCGATTTTTGCAGCGTATTGGTTAGCCGGTTTGTATGGCATCGCAATTGCTGCTACAGCCATGCTGTCTATGGCAGGTATTGTGGTTGCGCTTGATGCATACGGCCCTATTACTGATAACGCTGGTGGTATTGCAGAGATGGCAGGCTTGCCACAATCAGTGCGTGATATCACTGATCCATTAGATGCTGTTGGTAACACCACTAAAGCAGTGACCAAAGGTTATGCAATTGGATCGGCTGGTTTAGCATCACTCGTACTCTTTGCTGACTACACCCATGCCTTAGAGGGCATTGGTCAGCAAGTATCGTTTGACTTGTCTAATCACATGGTGATCATTGGTCTGTTTATTGGCGGCATGATTCCATACTTGTTTGGTGCGATGGCGATGGAGGCGGTTGGCCGTTGTGCTGGCGCTGTAGTTGAGGAAGTTCGTCGCCAGTTCCGTGATATCCCTGGAATCATGGAAGGCACTGCGAAGCCCGAGTACGGCAAGGCTGTGGATATGCTGACTTCTGCCGCTATTAAAGAAATGATCATTCCATCCTTGTTGCCAGTAGTTGCTCCAATTGTTGTTGGTCTCTTGTTAGGACCTGCTGCATTGGGCGGCTTGCTAATGGGTACGATTGTGACTGGCTTGTTCGTAGCGATCTCGATGTGTACCGGTGGTGGCGCTTGGGATAACGCGAAGAAATATATCGAAGAAGGTAACTTCGGCGGCAAAGGTTCTGAAGCCCATAAGGCTGCAGTCACTGGCGACACCGTTGGCGACCCTTACAAAGATACCGCGGGTCCTGCTGTTAACCCATTGATCAAGATTATCAACATCGTGGCATTGCTTATCGTGCCACTATTGCCAATGGTCTCTCGTTAAGTAATGAGTAGTCATTAAATGCAGTAGCAATCAGACTGCGACAAACAAAAACGCCTAGTAATGCTAGGCGTTTTTTATTGTTCAGTTGCTTAAATACTTATTCCAAAGTTTCTAAGTAACGCTGCGCATCTAGTGCAGCCATACATCCTGTACCAGCACTAGTGATGGCTTGACGATAGATGTGATCTTGTACGTCACCAGCAGCAAATACGCCAGGGATATTGGTGGCAGTAGCATTGCCTTCAAGTCCTGAGTGGGTCTTGAGGTAACCATTGTTCATATCAAGCTGACCAACAAAGAGTTCAGTGTTGGGTTTGTGGCCGATCGCAATAAAGGCACCAGTCACCGCGAGATCTTCTGTGCTGCCATCTTGTTTCTTGATACGAACGCCAGTCACGCCTTTTTCATCCCCCAATACTTCGTCAAGAGTAGAGTTCAACTTGAGTTCTACTTTGCCTTCAGCAACTTTTGCCATTAAGCGATCATTCAAGATTGGCTCAGCACGGAATTTATCGCGGCGATGAATCACAGTTACTTTTTTAGCAATGCCAGTGAGGTAGAGCGCTTCTTCAACTGCAGTGTTACCACCACCCACTACACAAACATCTTGGTTACGATAGAAGAAGCCATCGCAAGTTGCGCAACCAGAAACGCCGCGGCCCATAAATGCCTCTTCACTTGGTAGACCAATATATTGAGCGGAAGCGCCGGTGGAAATAATTAATGCATCGCAGGTATAGGTTCCAGAATCGCCAACTAAGCGAATTGGCTTCTCTTTGAGAGCTGCCGTATGAATATGATCAAAAATGATTTCAGTATTAAAGCGTTCGGCATGCTTCAAAAAGCGTTCCATCAGCTCTGGACCTTGAACGCCATCAGCATCCGCTGGCCAGTTTTCCACGTCGGTGGTGGTCATTAATTGACCCCCTTGAGCCAGGCCAGTGATGAGGGTAGGGTTTAAATTGGCGCGGGCGGCATAGACTGCTGCTGTATAGCCGGCAGGGCCAGATCCGAGGATCAGAACTTTGGAGTGTTTTGGGGTATTTGTAGTCATATTCAAATTATAGGTTTGCTTGATTACAATCGGTAGAACATGGCTAGAACCGCATACCCGAAGTCCAAGGCTCCAATGAGCCCCCAGCCCCCTGAGAACGGCGGACAGGGCCGGATGCCCCGCCTTTTATTAGAGGCCCGTTGGTTCATCTCTGTAGGCTTGTGTCTGGGCTTATTTGCCATTTTGCTGACTTATTCCAAGGCGGATCCAGCCTGGTCTCATGCCAGTTTTGAGGCTCCCAAGAACCTAGGTGGTCGTTTTGGGGCTTATTTGGCCGATTTAATGCTGTATATCTTTGGTATTTCTGCTTTTTGGTGGGTGGCTCTCTTTGGGCGCCGCGTCCTCAATGGCTGGCGTGAGCTTTGGAGCATTCCTTTGCCGCCCGATCCGGATGCGAAGCCAGATTCTCTGTTGATGCGTTGGTTGGGCTTTGGTCTGACTTTAATCTGCAGCATGGGTTTGGAGTCCATTCGCATGCATTCGCTGTCCTGGGAGCTTCCAAGGCCGCCAGGCGGCATTTTGGGCGAGCTGATTGGCGATCCTTTGCAAATGTCCCTTGGATTTACGGGTGCAACCTTGGTGCTGCTGTTTGGCCTCTGTGCGGGCCTCTCTTTATTCCTCCACTTCTCTTGGTTAGATTTGGCTGAGAAGGTAGGGCGGTACCTAGAGGTCACTTTTTACCGCATTCGCGAGCGACGCGATAGCGAAGAGGATCGCAAGTTAGGCGAAGCTGCTGCAGAAGAGCGTGAAGAGTTTGTCGAGGAGTTTCGTGGCCGCGTTGAAGTCGCAACACCAGTACAAATTGTGCGTGCTCCTGTAGAGATCCCAAAGAGCGCCCGAGTAGAGCGCGAAAAGCAACAACCTTTGTTTGTGGATATCCCTGATTCAGAATTGCCACCACTCGCATTACTGGATCCAGTGCCTGAAGCAAAAGAAACGATCTCTGCAGATGTGCTGGAATTTACTTCACGCCTAATCGAACGCAAGTTAGCCGAGTTTAATGTGCAGGTAACAGTGATTGCTGCTTACCCTGGTCCAGTGGTTACTCGATACGAGATTGATCCGGCAATTGGTGTGAAGGGTAGTCAGATTGTGAATCTGTCACGTGACTTGGCCCGCTCACTCGGTGTTGTCAGCATGCGGGTAGTAGAAACTATTCCTGGCAAAACTTGTATGGCTTTGGAGTTGCCAAACCCAACACGTCAATCCGTTTACTTGTCAGAGATTCTCACCTCACAGGTATATAACGACAACCATTCATTGCTGACCTTAGCTTTAGGTAAAGATATTTCAGGCAGCCCAATGGTGGCTGACTTAGCCAAGATGCCACACTGCTTGGTTGCGGGAACAACTGGTGCTGGTAAGTCAGTTGGTATTAATGCCATGATTCTGTCACTGCTCTTTAAGGCTAAGCCTGATGAAGTGCGTTTGATCATGATTGATCCGAAGATGCTAGAGATGGCAATCTACGACAAGATCCCACATTTGTTGTGCCCGGTCGTTACCGACATGAAGCAGGCTTATAACGCGCTCAATTGGGCCGTTAATGAGATGGAGCGCCGCTACAAGCTCATGAGTAAGTTTGGTGTGCGTAACTTAGCTGGCTTTAATAAGAAGATTCTCGAAGCAGAAGAAAAAGGTGAGAAGCTCACCAATCCATTTAGTTTGACTCCAGATGATCCGGAGCCAATTTATAAAGCGCCTGTCATCGTCATCGTGATTGATGAATTGGCTGACTTGATGATGGTGTCAGGCAAGAAGATTGAAGAACTCATTGCTCGTATTGCCCAAAAAGCGCGCGCTGCTGGCATTCACTTGGTATTAGCAACGCAACGTCCAAGCGTAGACGTGATTACGGGATTAATTAAAGCCAACGTACCAACGCGTATCTCATTCCAGGTGAGCTCAAAGATCGACAGCCGTACGATTTTGGATCAGCAGGGCGCCGAAGCGCTGCTCGGTATGGGTGACATGCTTTACATGGCCCCAGGCACTGGTCTGCCAGTGCGCGTACACGGGGCATTTGTATCGGATGATGAAGTACACCGCGTAGTAGAGTGGCTTAAAGAGAAGGGCGATGCCAATTACATTGATGGTGTTCTTGAGGGCGCTGATGAATCTAATGTTGATGCACTGACTGGTGAGGGCGGCGGCGAAGCCGATCCACTTTACGATCAAGCGGTTGCGATCGTCCTAGACAATAAGCGTCCATCCATTTCTTTAGTGCAACGTCATTTGCGTATTGGTTACAACCGTGCAGCCCGCCTCCTTGAAGATATGGAAAAAGCAGGCCTCGTATCTAAAATGGGTAACGGCGGCAATCGCGAGATTTTGCATCGCCCCTCTGAGTAAGAATCTATGCCAAGATTTCTAATTGCAGCAATTCTGACGATTGCAAGCTCTCTTTTTTCAGTTACATCATTTGCTCAAGCTGAGAGTGGTTCAGAGCAGTTACGTCAATTTGTGCGCAACTCCAAAACTGCTGAAGGTGACTTCGTGCAACAACAGTTACGCGCACCCAAAGCCAATGAGTCACAGGACAAGGGGTTGAAAGTTGTACGCCAGACGCAAGGTCATTTTGTATTTCAGCGTCCAGGACGTTTTATCTGGGATACCCAAAAGCCATTCGAGCAAAAATTGATTGCCGATGGCAAGCAACTCATCTTGTGGGATAAAGACTTAAACCAGGCAACATTCCGTCCAGCAGGGCAGGCCTTAGCTTCTACACCAGCAGCCATCCTATTTGGTGAATCATCACTTGATCAACATTTTGACTTGGTAGATGGTGAGGAGCGCTTAGGGATGAAGTGGGTAGCCTTGACCCCCAAAAAAGACCCTAATGCTAAGAATAAAAATGACCTGCCATATACAAAGATCTCTATTGGGATGGCTAGTGGCCTACCTAAAGCTTTAGAGCTAACCGATGGCTTGGGCAGTATTGTTCTAGTGACTTTAGATAAGATCCAACTCAACGTCAATTTGCCAGCCAATCGCTTCACCTTTAATCCGCCGGCAGGAGCAGAAGTCTTGCGCTTAAACTAGAACCTAGAAATAGAGCAAAACCTAGAACCCTTAATCCACAGAGCATCACATGATTGATCCCCAATTACTCCGTAAAGATATCGCCGCAGTTGCTGCGCGCCTTGCCACTCGTAAATTTCAACTCGATGTTGAGAAATTCAACGCACTAGAGTCCGAGCGGAAATCTTTACAGACTCGTACCGAAGAATTACAAGCCAAGCGCAATCAATTGTCCAAAGCGATTGGTATGAAAAAAGGTAAGGGCGAGGATGCCTCTGCTGAGATGGCAGAGGTAGCCCATGTGAATACCGATATGGAATCGGGATCTGCACGTTTAGCCGTTCTTCAGGCTGAGATTGCTGATTTCTTGATGGGCATCCCCAATCTTCCAGATGAATCTGTACCCACTGGTAAAGACGAAACAGAAAATAAAGAAGTAAAGCGCTGGGGTGAAGAGCCCATTTTTGACTTTGAGATTAAAGATCACGTTGATCTCGGTGGACCATTAGGTCTTGACTTTGAAGTCGCAGCCAAAATCAGTGGCTCGCGCTTTGTAGTTCTCAAAGGGCCTATTGCCAGGCTGCACCGTGCCTTGGCGCAGTTCATGATTGATACCCACGCTACGGCACATAACTACCTAGAGGTTTATACGCCTTACATGGTGAACGCTGCATCCATGCGCGGCACAGGACAGCTTCCTAAGTTTGAAGAAGACTTATTCAAGGTTCCGCGTCAAATGGGTGGGGAAGATGAGGGTGGAGAAGTAAAAACTGAAAACTTCTACCTTATTCCAACTGCCGAGGTCCCAGTGACCAATTTAGTTCGCGATGAAATCGTTAACGCAGATAGCTTGCCAATGAAGTTTGTAGCTCACACTCCATGCTTCCGCTCGGAAGCAGGTAGCTATGGGCGTGATGTGCGCGGCATGATTCGTCAACATCAGTTCGATAAAGTGGAGTTGGTGCAAATCACCAAGCCAGAAGATTCAATGCAGGCTTTGGAAGATCTCACGGGTCACGCCGAACGTATTTTGGAATTGCTCGAGTTGCCATACAGAAAAGTATTGCTCTGCACTGGTGATATGGGCTTTGGTAGCACTAAGACTTATGACTTAGAAGTGTGGGTTCCATCACAAAATGCTTATAGAGAAATTAGCTCTTGCTCTAGCATGGGCGATTTCCAGGCAAGACGTATGCAAGCTAGATTCAAAGCAGGTCAAGGCAAGCCAGAATTAGTTCATACCTTAAATGGTTCGGGTCTTGCAGTAGGTAGGGCGTTAGTTGCTCTTCTTGAGAATAAGCAACAGGTAGATGGCAGCATTGCTATTCCTAAAGCATTGCAGCCTTACTTGGGTGGTTTAGAAGTGCTAAAGCCAATTTAATATTTGAGAACGCGAAAAGTGGGCCTACTCAAATGAATAAGCGCTCAGTATTTTTATTCTGGATTGGCGTAGCATTTTTGTCTCAGGGCGTTTTTGCTGCTGAAACAATCTATCATTGCCAGGTATTAAGTGATGCCTATATCAAAAGCAATGGAGAGTTGGTTTTAATTCAAGATAGCCCCAGAGTTGGCGAAGACTTTACAGTGATAAAGAAAACTGGAGAAGTTTTTGGTGATGTGATGGATACTCTGAAAAATCCTAAAGTGATAGCTTCTGGAAGCGCGGGTAATCCATATAAAGTCATTTGGACACAAAAGGCTGCAGGTAAGAATGGCGCCTTTGTGGACTATCTCAGCATCGAAGGATTTGCAAAAGATGGTAAGCATCCTTTTGGATTCTTCTCTGGCGCGCTCCTGATGACGGGCGTATGCGAGTAATAGCGTACCTCTAGCCTGAATCACCGCATGGATTTATTTTAAAGTCATTTGAGTCATTTCGAGTGGTTAAACTCAGCCCCTTAAATAACGATAGTTTTTATTTTCAGCCTAGAGGCATTCATTTCAAGCGCTTTATCAAGGGTAATGATTGACTTCGCTTTGAAAGATTTTGCTGCTGCGAGATGAAGTGCATCGCCAGAGCGCAATTTGGATTTACTATCAAGCACTAAAAGTCCAGCGGAGTAAAAGACTTTATTTTCTACTGGCAGTAATTCAATATCATTAGCGCATATTGCTTCAAAAAGCTTCCAAGCATTCTTGCCCTCCTTGGGGGTAATCTGTCCGGTCCTCTCTTTAATGCTTAAGGCGCTAGCAAATTCAGTAAACGTCCAGGTAGATGAGATCAGCTTCGTATCTTTGGTGTTGTCATACCATTTGTGGATGGCGAGACTTTTTCCTTCGTGAGTGCAAAATCCAACCAATATGCTCGTATCTACATAGAGCATTAGTAGCGAGCCCCAGAGCGAACCTCATCCATTACTGACGTACCCATTTTCATCGAAGCCCTTAATTCCCTAGCCATTTTGGATAAGGTTTTACGATCTAGCTTTTGAGGTCTGATGACCAAGGCTCCGTCGCTAGAAAGTGTAGCTTCAACTCTATCGCCATCTTTTAGCTGAATTTCTTTAATGAATGCTGCGGGAATGCGAAGTGCCAGGCTATTGCCCCATTTTGAAATTTGGATATTCATGAACCAGTCCTCAAATAAATATACATTAAAGTATATCTATATTAATTGAACTCATCTAGTTTGCCTAGCTCAATCTTGAACCAATATTGGCTGTATGGATTTATATATAGCTAGCTATAATGATTTTCGGTTCGGAGAGGTGGCAGAGTGGTCGAATGTACTTGACTCGAAATCAAGCGTAGGGTCAAACCTACCGTGGGTTCGAATCCCACCCTCTCCGCCATTCAGATTCTGTATTTGTTCACATAGAAAAAATATTGAGAGAGCCTTGCGTGACGTGGGGGCTTTTTATTTATAGGTAGCTTGTATTACGCATGTATTTAATCAGACGGGAGAGCATTACTTTTGCAGTCGAGCCAACAAGTACTTCATGATGTTTTTGGCTTTGATCAATTTCGCGGAGCACAAGAGTCTATTGTTAGTCATGTAGTAGCAGGTGGGGATGCTTTGGTCCTCATGCCTACAGGTGCCGGCAAGTCGCTGTGCTATCAAATTCCTTCGCTTGTTAGACGCGGCGTAGGGGTTGTGGTTTCACCCTTAATTGCACTGATGCAAGATCAGGTTGATGCATTGACCCAGTTGGGCGTTAAGGCCTCATTTCTAAACTCTAGTCTAGATGCAGTCATGTCTCAAAAGGTAACTAGTCAATTGCTAGCTGGAGACCTTGACTTGATCTATGTAGCACCAGAGCGTCTAATGAGTGCAAGTTTTCTGTCGATACTCGATAGACTCAATAGTAGCCCTGGAATTGCACTATTCGCTATCGATGAAGCACACTGCGTTTCTCAATGGGGTCATGATTTTCGCCCAGAATATCGCCAGTTAACTGTTTTGCACGAGCGATTCCCAAAGGTTCCTCGTATCGCCTTAACAGCTACTGCCGATGCGCCAACACGAGCAGAAATTGTGGAGCGTCTTTCGCTGGAATCTGCCGAGCAGTTTGTTTCTAGCTTTGATCGTCCCAATATTAAGTATCGAGTTCTCCAAAAGCAAAGCGCTAAACAACAGTTAGAGCATTTTTTAGATGCAGAACATGCCGATGACTCAGGAATTATTTACTGCCTATCGCGTCGCAGCGTAGAAGAGACTGCGCAATGGCTCAAGGATCGTGGGTGGGATGCAATGCCGTATCACGCAGGATTAAGTGTGGAAACACGCAGTGCTAATCAAAAACGCTTCTTGCGTGAAGAGGGCGTCATCATGGTTGCCACTGTAGCCTTTGGTATGGGTATTGATAAGCCCAATGTCCGCTTTATAGCCCACCTGGATTTGCCCAAAAGTATGGAAGGGTATTACCAAGAAACTGGACGGGCAGGGCGTGATGGCTTGCCTGCAAATGCTTGGATGGTCTACGGCTTTGGGGACGTGGTGAGCTTGCGGCAAATGGTAGATTCTGGTGAGGCTTCTGAAGACCGTAAGCGGGTAGAGCGCCAAAAACTCAATGCGCTACTTGGCTATTGCGAATCCACGACGTGTCGCCACCAAACAATCTTGCGCTATTTTGGGGAGATACATGCTGGTAGCTGCGGTAACTGCGATAACTGTCTAGAGCCAGTAGCTATATGGAATGCTACA
This sequence comes from Polynucleobacter sp. UB-Tiil-W10, assembly GCF_018881605.1. Lineage (GTDB taxonomy): Bacteria > Pseudomonadota > Gammaproteobacteria > Burkholderiales > Burkholderiaceae > Polynucleobacter. Next base: position 186,513 of record NZ_JACVPZ010000001.1, on the reverse strand, counting down.
CATGAAGTGCAAAAAGCATTGTCATGTGTGTATCGCACAGGCCAGCGTTTTGGTGTAACCCATTTAATTGATGTGCTGATGGGTAAAGTGACTCCTAGAGTAAAGCAATTTTTTCATGAGCAAGTGAGTACATTTGGAATTGGTTCAGAGCTCAATCAGGCGCAGTGGAATAGTATCTATCGTCAATTGGTAGCGGGCGGTTATTTGGATGCTGATATCGCATTGCACGGGGGCTTAAAGTTAGTGGATGCCATTGCCTTGCCCGTATTGCGTGGAGAGCAAGAGGTATGGCTACGCAATGAAACAGGCTACTCCAAGAGCAAAGCCGCTAAGTCTGGTGCAAACAAGAGATCTACGCATCCCTTTAGCAATATTGCAGATGAAAAACTGTGGGAGGCACTTAAGGCTAAGCGTACTGAGCTGGCACGCGAACAAGGTGTACCGCCCTATGTCATTTTTCACGACAGCACTTTGCAGGAGATGGTTAAATCTACGCCTGCTACCTTAGTTCACTTCAGTCGTATTGGTGGAGTGGGGCAAGCTAAGTTGGAGCGCTATGGCGAGCACTTTCTTAAAGTCATCCTAGAAAATCAAGAGCGCTCCAGCTAGACGGCTATATCTACTGGCGGTTAGAGTGTCTATTACAATCAAAGCGAGTCGGATTAGATTGAAGGTTGTGCAGCAAAGGCTTCGCGCACCTATCCGCCAGTATTCCAGTTTATTTCCTTTTTTAATTAAAGGCGCATATGAAAAAAATACTCTCCACTCTAGTGATAGGTTCTCTGCTAGGTATTGGTTTCTCGGCAGCCCATGCTGATCCACCAATGCCGCCTTTTTATGCAGCCGTTATGAAAATGGCTCCTGAAGGTAAATTGGGGCAGATCATTAAAAAAGAAAAGATTGATACTTCCGTAAAAGGTGCGCAAGCTTGGAAGATTGCTTATATTTCATCTGATGTAGCTGGGCGCAAGACAATTGCCACTGGATTCATTATTTCTCCCATTGGGCAGGCACCCAAGGAGGGTAGACCAATTTTAGCCTGGGCACATGGCACAACCGGCTCTGCTCAAAACTGTGGCCCTTCACAAATCACCAATCCCACTGCCCCATTAAATGAATACTTCTTAATGGATGGTAATTCTTGGACGGATTACGGTATTCCGAATGTAGAGGAATTTATTCAAGAAGGTTATGTCATTGTTGCTACAGACTATCAAGGTCAAGGTGGTGGCGGTAAACATCAATACGCAGTGGCTCAAACGAATGGTAGAGACGCAATTAACTCTGCGAGAGCTGCGAGCTCTATGAAAGAGGTCGGCGCCGGTAAAAAGACCATCATTTATGGTTGGTCGCAGGGTGGTGGTGCAACTATTGCGGCTGCCAGCCTGCCAGACTATCAGGCTCAAAAAGGCACAGCCGCAGATGATCTGCAATACCTTGGGTTTGTTGCATTAGCGCCTGACGATGTAGCGGTCATGCTTGCAAATCCACCTACCGATGAGGCTGGTGCAACCAAGCTCATGAACGGGTTTACGCAAGCTAATGTCCCTAACATATTTTTGTTTGCGCATTACATGATGGGTCTTTGGGGTACGCAGGCTGCATTCCCTAATTTGAAGTTGACTGATGTATTGACTGATGAGGGTGCAAAGGTTGTTGAAAAGCTATCAAGTAATAAATGCGTTCATGTAATGGCGGATACCTTTAACTATGCCTACGGAGAAAGTTACAAGTCCCTCTTGAAGCCAACAGCCACTAATTCCATGGCATGGGTTAAGGCATTTGTTGATGGCAGCGTGAAACCAGTAAAGCCAGTTGCTCCAGTGGTAATTTATTGGGGTACAAAAGATACCGCCGTTCCTCCAGTCATGCATGAGCTGTATCAAAAGCAGATGTGCACAATGGGGGCGAACGTAGGCAGAAATCAGCTGCCAGGTGAGCAAACTCACTTTACAACTCCTGGTGTATCGGCACCCATGTATTTAGCTTGGGTGAAGGATCGTATTGCCGGTAAACCATTGGCAAATGGATGTCCCGCAAAATAGATCTGAATGCATCCCCAAAGTATTGGGGTAGCAAGAAGAATAAAACCACCTTCGGGTGGTTTTCTTTATCTGACTTAGGGTAATGATGAATGCGTGACTGCGGCTCAAAGGTGATGAATTTGGTTACCTATGGGCTGTTGGCACAAACTATTCGTAACCAGTAACGAGAGAATTACACCTCATCTCCCATAAGTAGAAGCTAACTTTACAAATGTAATGTGACAGGTTGATGTGACTTTGATGACAGTTCATAGTCTGAAAATCAATGTACTGTCGAATACCGTTTTAATAAGATTACCGCCTTCTTAATCGGCTTTAGGGTTTTGGAATACTCATATTTTGTCTTAGCAGAATTGGCGTAAAGCTAAATGGTTGTTCGGACTTTGGATTTATCCCAATCATGACGGCTTGGACTTGTTCTGCGCCCATCAGCTCTAGGCGGAGAACGTTCTCAAGTGTATGTTTCTGATCTACAGTTTTTAGTGGTTGATCAATAATGAGGTGATGGCTATCACCATGAATTAAAAGTACAGGTTTTTTGAATTCCTGTGCATTTTTACTTAAAGCATGTAATGTATCTCGATACCCGCTATCCGCATCAGTTGCTTGTGTAGGCGTATAAAACATATCGGCTTGGTAGCAAAAAACAATTCCTAAATACCCCTTAGTTGATGCAAGGGTAAAGGCACTTTGAATCCAGTCTAAATTGGCTTGATTGCGTTCGTAGTACTCTGCTTTTGCTTGCTCATTGCGCTCAAAGTTATTGTTAGAGCCGGGAATGTGTAAGCTGACAAACAAAAAATGATTCTTTACCCAGTAAGAGTTTTCAACAAACTTCTTGTACTTTGGATCTGTATCAGCTTGTCTAATGAGGTCAATCTGTTTTTTTCCAAAACTTTTTGGGGTGTCAAAGAAAGTACTTCTCAGGCTATCTAAACGTTCTAGGGGATCGTAAGATCCCGCCAGCTGACGATGACAATCGGTCCACTCATTGTCTCCAATGCTATAGATTAATGGAGATGTAAATTGATTGAAATATCCCTTAACTTTTTGATTGTATTCATCGCTACAGGGTGTTGAGCCTGATTTAGTATCGCCAATAAAGATACTAAAACTCGGATTGGTCTGATTGATCGTTGAAATTATCCGTTCATAACGAACATAATCTTTCGGGATGAAATAGGGCATATCACCCAAGGCTATAAATTTAAATGCCTCCAATGACTGCGCAGAGGCTGCCAAAGAGCATGCGATAAATAGACCAGCGAATAATGCTTTAAGTGATTTCATGGCTATTTATAAGAAATAGGAGCATCATCCAATTCTTTGATTTCAAGCTCGCCAAATATATAGGCCTCTGAGCTTATATGAGTCCATCCCAAATCATGGTAGACATCTTCATAACTCTTTGAATACTTTCGATTACTTTGATAAAAGATATCTGTTAACTCATCTTGCTCATCTTCTTCGACGGTATCGGAAAAATAAATTACTTTTTCCCCATCATAAGTTTTGCTGATTACACCACCGGGGATATCTTGAATGCAGATGCCAATATTGGGATCGTATGCCTTAATGAATACGGGCTTAATGTTGGTTAAAACTGAACCTAGCTTCCAGACCATGCCACATTTCATTTCTTTATTTGATTGCTGAAAGACATTGCGCTCTACTAAAGAGCCCATTTCTAAAGGAATAATCTGATAGTACATTTAGTTGCTCCAGTGTAAATGTAATGGGATTACCTTTAGTTTGCTACGAGATTGTGACAATTTAATATTTCTTGCCCTAACTGAAATTTAAAATCTCCAAGTGATGCCAACTTCGCTACGTGTGGCACCGGCTTGTTGCGATGCAAAAGTTTCGCCATAGTTTGACCCGGTCCGCATATAGGAGATACCAAGATCTACGCTATCGGTAAGGGAATAAATTCCGGCAATCAGGGCGTAATGACTTAAGTATTGCTCGGAGGAGGGTGGATTAGTCGCCGCCCCAATGTCTAATGCGATTTTCAAATTCTTCGATATAGACCAAACAGGGGCAAGAGAAATTAAAAAGATATTCGTACGATTGAGATCGCTAGAAGTCCCGACGCTGTAATTTATATTGTAGGGCGAGCGCATGTACATCATGTTCAGGTGCAACTCTATATCTTGCCAATATTTGGAGGCAATGAAGTTGACGCCATAGTTAAACGCGGCTAAGCCTAATCCTGCAACTTGTTGCTGTTTACCAGCAGGCAATACAACCGTTGGCTTAACGGCAAGAGCATAGCCTAGATCGCTGTCCTCATGAAACCGCCACTTACTCGCTAATACATAGTTGGAGAACTTTGAGTAACTGCCGCTGGGTTCGTTGTAGTAAGTCGCAGAGAGCGACGCCTCTACTTGATCACTTAATCCACGTGTATAGGTAAATGGAAAAGCCTTTGCATCCGTTCTGCCTGTGTACTCTTCGCCTGGAGTGATGATATCTGCCTGTTGCATTCCGCCATATCGATTGATGGAGAAAAAATACTGCTCTATCTGATTGCCGCCGGCTTTTACAGTTCCTGCATCATCAGTATTTAAAGGTTCAAATCCAAAAACGAATGTCGGCACAATTAAAAGAGTAAGACATAAGCTTTTCATGAAGGTCTTACGCAGCGAGCTGATTAGTAAAGCAATCTGTTTAGACCAATTTCATGTCATTTTGATGTCAGGCCTGCACGAACCCTTTTAATTTGTGCCATACAATTTATTGATGGCTATAGAAATCATTGAAAAACCTTTTCCAGTTGCAGGCGTTGTATTTGCCTGGGCTATGCCTATATCGGGTGATGGGTACGAAATTCCTTTATTTGAAATTGCTGACGCACTTGAAAATCCAGATATCTCTGTCTGGCTGCATTTAAACCTATCCAATTCTCAAATACAGCGATGGCTTGAAAATACGCCACTGATTCCTGAGCGCGTAGTAGAGATGATTCAAGAGGGTGTCAATCTGAGCCGCTTGGAACGCATTGAAAAGTTAAATGATTGTCTTTTGATGGTGATGAATGACTTTCAGCAAGAGTTTGGAGAGGAGTCTGGTGACTCAAGCTTAGGCACACTTTGGGCAATTGTTACTCCAAGACTAATGATTTCCTTGCGCAATAACCCCCTCAGAACTACTGACAAATTGCGGTATGACTTAAGGGGCGGTCAGCTTAATCCAGCCTCTGCTATTGAGTTATTTCATGAGTTATTGGATTTACGTGCCGAGCACTTGCGAACACTATTGGCCCATCTTTCAGAGGATATGGATGATTTAGAGGAAAAACTACTCAAAGGAAGGGAGTTTCCGGAGCATGAAAATCTTGGCAGGATACGCATTCAATGTAGCCGCCTCCGCAGGCATTTTTCACCAGAATTAATAGCCTTGCATCGCTTGTTAAAACGCCTCCCATACTGGTTTAGTGATGAGGATAAGAATCGCCTCAATGATGACTTAGATTTGCTCTCCTACTTGGTGCAAGAGATTTCGAGCCTTTACGATCGCGCAAAGGTGCTACAGGATGAGCAAGCGGCCCATGTGGCGGAATTTAATGCTAAAAACTTGCAAGTTTTGTCCGTAATGACGGTGATCTTTCTTCCTATGACTTTGATAACAGGGGTTATGGGTATGAATATGGAGGATCTTCCAGGGCTAAAAGGCTCTTTTTATGAGGTGATGGTCATCATGTCGATTACTGGCGCGGCAGTTTATGCAGCTTTAAAGCTAAAAAGGATCATTTAATCTGCTGGATTGAGCACCCTCTAGATTGCCAAACTGCTCTTTTTTAAGTTTTCACTATTTTCATTAAGTCATTGTTTTATATGAAAATTATTTATAAATAAGACTTTGTCATTAAATCGTCATAGTGAAAACGTATCGTCCTAGTATCGCAATGTTGCGTTATTTCAATATCAGGACAATCTACATGAAATCTTTTTTGAAAAAAGCACTAGTTATTAGCGCTATTTCGCTTGCTCCGACAGCTTTTGCTGTTGACATGACGGGTGCAGGCGCAACATTCCCATACCCAATTTATGCAAAGTGGGCAGAAGCCTTTAAAGCTAAAACTGGCTCAAATTTGAACTATCAGTCTATTGGCTCCTCTGGTGGCATAAAGCAAATCAAAGCAAAGACTGTTGATTTCGGTGCTACTGACAACCCAGTGAAGTTTGAAGATTTAGAAAAAGACGGCATGGTTCAATTTCCAGCCATCATTGGCGGCGTGGTTCCGGTCATTAACGTTGATGGCGTTAAGCCAGGCGAAATCAAGTTGGATGGCCCAACTTTGGCTGACATTTTCCAGGGCATCATTTCTGATTGGGGCGATAAGCGTATTGCGATCATGAACCCAGGCGTGAAGATTCCTTCTGGTCCAATCACTGTGGTAACGCGTGCAGATGGTTCAGGTACTACCGCAATTTTTACTGATTACTTGGCAAAAACAAGCACTTTGTTCAAAGATTCAGTTGGTTCTGGTGCTAACGTGAAGTGGCCAGCAGCCTCTACAGTTGGCGGCAAAGGCAATGAAGGTGTTGCTGCAAACGTAACCCGTGTTAAGAACTCTGTTGGTTATGTTGAGTATGCGTATGCCAAGAAAAATAAAATGACATTTATCTCTTTGAAAAACAAAGACGGTAATTTTGTGGCTCCTGACGACCTAACATTCTCTGCTGCCGCAGCTGGTACTGATTGGTCCAAGATTCCTGGCATGGGAACATTCATTACCAATGCTTCTGGTGCTAAGTCATGGCCAATTACTGGCGCTTCTTTTATCTTGTTGTACAAGAATCCAGAAAACAAGGCCAATGCAGCTGAAGTGATCAAGTTCTTTGATTTTGCTTTCAAGGATGGCAAAAAAATGGCGGAAGAGTTGGATTACGTTCCAATGCCTGACGCGACAACTGATTTCATTCGCAAGAATGTATTCACAAAGGTTGTAACTAAGTAAAGCTTGATGGTCATATCTTTAAGCATTCTTTAATGAACAGCTCCACAGCGTTGTGGGGCTGTTTTAATATTTAAATAAGCCTATCTAAATGGATATTATTCAGTCGCATTCGGCGCCTACACCGCAGGCTCTAAAGATCGCTAAATTGCAGCGAGTTCAGGATTTCCTGTTCCATGGAATTACGCAATTCTTCGCCGTATCTGTCTTAATTGCTTTGATGGGCATTCTGATTTCGCTCTTCATGAATGCATGGCCAGCTTTGCATACTTTTGGCCCTGGATTTTTCTTCTCACAAGAGTGGGACGTGGTGAATGGTGAGTTTGGTGGATTAATTGCTATTTATGGAACAGTCGTTACCTCATTAATTGCATTATTGATTGCCGTTCCCTTGAGTTTTGGTATTGCCGTATTCTTAACGGAGCTCTGCCCTGGACCGCTTCGTAGACCTCTTGGCACTGCTGTAGAACTCCTGGCTGCAGTTCCATCCATCATCTACGGTATGTTTGGTTTGTTTATTTTTGCGCCATTGTTTGCTGAATACATCCAGCCTGCTTTAGCTGCTACCTTGGGGCAAATTCCTGGTTTAGGCATCTTATTCTCCGGTGCATTTAATGGCATTGGTATTCTATGTGCCGGATTAATCTTGGCAATGATGATTTTGCCTTTCATTGCATCTGTCATGCGAGATGTGTTTGAAATCGTTCCGCCTGTCCTTAAAGAATCTGCCTACGGTATTGGTTGCACTACTTGGGAAGTGGTAAAAAATGTTGTTCTTCCTTATACCAAGGCTGGTGTAATTGGTGGCGTCATGCTGGGTTTGGGTAGAGCACTTGGTGAAACGATGGCGGTCACCTTTGTGATTGGCAATGCACATCGCTTATCTGCTTCGCTATTTGCTCCAGGCACCTCAATTGCTTCCACTCTGGCCAATGAATTTGGGGAGGCTGAAGTAGGCAATCATTTATCTTCTTTATTTGCCTTAGGTTTAGCTCTGTTCATTATTACCTTCGTTGTATTAGCGTGCGCTAAGTGGATGCTGAGCAATATGGAGAAAAAGCAGGGATTGAAAACATGAACAATACTTCTAATATTGATCAATCTATCTTTGCCAAGCGAAAGCGGGCAAACAAGATTGGTTTAACCCTCTCGATGGGTGCAATGACTTTGGGTATGGTCTTTTTGCTTTGGATTTTGAGCGTTTTAGTATTTAAAGGCCTATCAGCAATTGATTTGAATCTTTTTACCCATAGCACTCCGGCTCCAGGATCTGAGGGTGGCGGTCTTGCTAATGCGATTGTTGGAAGTCTTATGCTGGTGGGAAGCTGTACTTTAATCAGTACACCTATTGGTGTTTTAGCAGGACTATATTTGTCTGAATATGGCGACCGCAGCCGTGTTGCTGCCGTTACTCGCTTTGTTACAGACATCATGCTTTCTGCGCCATCCATTGTGATTGGATTGTTTGTGTACGCCTTTGTGGTTGCGCAGGCAAAGCACTTCTCAGGATGGGCTGGCACCATTGCTTTGGCACTTATTGCTATACCGGTTGTAGTTCGTACCACCGAAAATATGTTGCGTTTGGTGCCAGGTAGCTTGCGCGAAGCAGCTTACGCCTTGGGTACGCCAAAGTGGAAGGTAGCCTTCATGATTACTTTGCGCGCTGCTCAGAGTGGTGTGATGACTGGCATCTTGCTTGCGCTTGCTCGCGTGAGCGGTGAAACAGCTCCATTGCTATTTACCGCCTTAAATAATCAATTCTTCTCAACCAATATGAATGCACCAATGGCTAACTTGCCGGTGGTGATTTTCCAATTTGCCATGAGTCCATACGACAACTGGGTTGAATTAGCGTGGGGCGGTGCTCTGCTCATTACATTTGCCGTTCTCGGCTTAAATATTTTGGCGCGAGTGGTATTCCGCGAGAAGGTCCAAGGATGATGAGTAATATGAAAACAATGTTTGACTTAAATAAGATTGATAGTCAAGGGGGTAAAGTGGAAGTAATAAATCAACAATCAGGACAGGCAGCTATCAATGCGCTTGAAGTTAGAAATCTGAACTTCTTTTATGGCTCCTTTCAGGGCTTAAAAGACATCAACCTGGATATTGAGCAAGGCAAGGTAACTGCATTTATTGGCCCTTCAGGTTGTGGTAAATCCACCTTATTGCGTACTTTAAATCGCATGTACGATCTTTATCCAGGTCAGCGCGCTGAAGGTGAAATCAATTTCTACGGCCAAAATATTCTTGAGCCAGGTCAGGATTTAAACCTATTGCGCTCACGTATTGGAATGGTTTTTCAAAAACCAACACCATTCCCTATGTCAATTTATGAAAATATTGCATTTGGTGTGCGTCTTTATGAAAAGCTTTCCCGTTCAGAAATGGATGAGCGTGTAGAGTGGGCTTTAAATAAAGCCGCTTTATGGACGGAAGCAAAAGATAAGCTAAATCAGAGCGGTTTATCTCTCTCAGGCGGACAACAGCAGCGCTTATGTATTGCACGTGGCGTAGCAGTAAAGCCTTCGGTGATTTTGCTAGATGAGCCAACCTCAGCATTGGATCCAATTTCTACTGGAAAAATCGAAGAATTGATCAATGAGTTAAAGCACGATTACACCATTGCAATTGTGACTCACAATATGCAACAGGCAGCTCGCGTATCCGATTACACTGCTTATATGTACTTAGGTAGTCTGATTGAGTATGGTAAAACAGACGAAATCTTTATCAAGCCTAAGCGTAAAGAAACTGAAGACTATATTACTGGTCGCTTCGGTTAATTGGAGACATTAAATGCCAGATAAACACCTATCATCACAATTTGATGCTGATCTAAACTCACTATCAAGCCGATTACTTGAAATGGGCGGGTTAGTTGAGTCGCAAATTGCTACAGCTATGCGTGCGTTTACGCAAATGGATATTGATACTTGCAATATCGTTATTGAAAACGAAAAGCTAGTTAATGATCTTGAAATTCAGATTGATTTAGCTTGCACGGAACTAATTGCTCGCCGTCAACCTACGGCCCGCGATCTTCGTTTGGTAATGGCTGTATCTAAGGCGATTACGAATTTGGAGCGAGCTGGTGATGAAGCGGAGCGTGTTGCTAAGCGCACTAAACGCTTAATTGAGTCAGGCTCACCACACAATATTAACGTTGCGGAAATTCGTCTATCAGGACAGATGGCAATTACTTTATTGCGCCGTAGTTTGGATGCATTTGCAAGACTTGATACTGTAGCTGCTGCAGAGGTGGTTGCTGAAGATCGTCAGATTGATGAGGAATTTAGAGGCTTTGTGCGTAAGTTAATTACTTATATGTCTGAAGATCCCCATACAATCAGCACTGGTCTAGACATGCTAACGATAGCTAAGGCTATTGAACGTATCGGCGATCATGCGAAAAATATTGCGGAATTTGTGATCTATATTGCAAAAGGCTCTGATGTTCGCCATATTCCACACGCTGATTTGCTACGAGAAGCCACCAAGTAATTTACTCAAGCCCAAATATGACTCAGCGCATACTGGTAGTCGAAGATGAGCCATCGATTGCAGAGCTAATTGCAGTGAATTTGACCCATGCTGGTTATGAGGTTGAAAAGGCTATGCAGGCCGACATTGCTCAAAGCATGATGAAAGAGCGCCTACCAAATCTTGTCATTTTGGATTGGATGCTTCCAGGCAAGTCTGGTGTTCAGTTTGCTAAAGAATTAAGGGCAAATGAACAGACTAGGGGCCTACCAATTCTGATGCTCACTGCTAAAAGCGAGGAGGCAGACAAGGTTTTGGGGTTGGATTCTGGTGCGGATGATTATGTCACCAAGCCTTTTTCACCTAAGGAGCTGATCGCTAGAGTCCGAGCTCTGCTGCGAAGACAAACTCCGATTGAAGATACTGGACCCCTTACAGTGGGGCCATTAAAGCTAGACCCCAGCTCTCATAGAGTATTGGCGATTTGGCCTAATTCTGACCCAAAGCCAATTTCCTTAGGTCCTACGGAATATAGGCTGCTCCAATTCTTCATGGCTAATCCAGAGCGCGTGCATTCGCGTACAAATCTTCTGGATAAAGTGTGGGGGAATGAGGTTTACATCGAAGAGCGTACGGTAGACGTTCATATCAAGCGCTTGAGAGCTGCTTTAAGCCCTGTAGACTGTGATCGTTTTATTGAAACAGTTAGAGGTAGTGGTTACCGCATTACTAAAATGCCAACCGAAACCTAAGGCCTATTTTTAGGGTTTTTTTAAGCCATTTCAACTGCGGTCTAGAGATGGTCTAAGATTGCACCATGATCTCTGCTCTTACGCGCCTTTTTGTCTTTACCTGTTTTGTTTTAATTGTTTCTTTTGTCGTCCTATACAACTGGGGTGACGAATGGGCTATCTTCACTAGTGTTGCGCTACTATCAATCCCACTAGTTTATTCCTACATCAATCTTGCTCGTTTAGGAAAGTATATTCAATCAGATGGTGTAGAGAATATGCCGCTACCTAGCGGCTTATGGGAAGAGGTAATCTTTAGATTGCAGCGTTTAGTCAAAACCTTGAAGCAAAAGATGAGGGTTATTGAGCAGCAACACGAGCATTTTATTGAAGCTTTTCAAGCATCACCCAACGCCATCGTAATGCTTGATGAAAGCGATCAGATTGAATGGTGCAATGCCATCGCAGAACGTTTTTTTGGTTTGAACTTCAAGCGTGATGTGATGCAGCGGATTAATTTTCTTATACGCCGTCCGGAGTTTATACAATATTTAATTAAGCGTAATTTTGATGAACCTTTGTTGCTAGAGCGAATGGGTCCAAATGGTAGTCTTAGCTTAATGTTGCAAGCATTTCCGTTTGGCAACCAACGTCATTTATTGTTAGTGCAAAATGTGACCGATTTACACAAAGCTGATGCAATGCGACGTGACTTCGTTGCCAACGTTTCTCATGAAATGAGGACCCCAATTACTGTATTGATGGGGTTTCTAGAGACGGTCCAATCATTAGATCTTGAAAAAAGTCAGCGCGATCAATATTTTGAAATGATGATGTCGCAAGCTCAGCGAATGAAAAGCCTAGTGGAGGATCTCCTGACATTAGCCAATTTGGAGGCTAACTCATTACCGGCTGCTACAAATAGTGTGAATATTGAAACTTTGATGGCATTACTCAGGAATGATGCAGAAGCTTTGTCTCAAGGAAAGCATAGTTTTAGTTTTACAGTTGATAGCGCAAAAAATATACTGGGTGATGAGCGAGAGATACTTTCTGCATTTAGTAATTTAGTGTCAAATGCGATTCGCTACACACCAGAGTCGGGTGCAATCAGTGTTAAATGGGGCGTTAATCTACAGGGGCTCGGGGAATTTTCTGTAACAGATACCGGCCCAGGCATTGCATCAGAGCACTTATCTAGACTGACAGAGCGTTTTTATCGTGTAGACCGAAGTCGCTCTCGTGACACTGGGGGAACGGGTTTAGGATTGGCTATCGTGAAGCATATTGCTAGCCGTCACCAAGCTCAGCTGGAAATTGAAAGTACGCCGGGAAAGGGTAGCGTCTTCAAACTACGATTTCCTAAGGAGCGCTTGACTCCTTAAGCCCTAGTCCTTCTTTTTCTTTTTCTTTTTCTTTGATTCTTTGGGAAGCTTATCCGTTTTTCCGCTGGCGTATAAACACCAAACTTTGATTTCCTCGAACAGCTCTACAAGATCATCATGCGGGAGACTTTTGAGGTCCACCAGCCCAATGGCACCAGTTTCTTGCAGTTGTTTTACGGCATCTTCGTAGCGATAATCACTCATGGCATATATTTGTCATTGTTTGGATGGCACATCCTAACAAAGTAATATGACAAATACACATTTTTGAGTGTTTTAATGGGTTTTTTAGTCTGGGTCATCTGAAATTTCAGATCCTCTTTTGACCCCATTAAGCTGCGCAACCAAGTTTTCTAATGGACCGCCAAGTAATAGGGTGAGCAAAATTGCCCCCAAAGCTAATCCTCCAAGTGCAAATTGACCAGCTCCAAAAGCGGCCCCGATAAGGGCGCAAACCCATAAGCTGGCGGCAGTAGTCAGGCCATGGACACGCCGCGAACGTTGCTCGCGAATAATAACTCCAGCACCTAAGAAGCCAAGACCGGTAATCAGCCCCTGAAGAACGCGACTGACTGACTGAGCATCATCTTGGACGAAATCGCTAATGAGCATGACGGCTGTTGCTGACCCTATGGCTACTAAAGAGTGGGTACGAATACCAGCAGATTTATGGTGTAACCAACGATTTAGACCAAGAACTGCTCCAACCAATAGAGCTAAAGTCAGCCTGATGGCAATTGTGCTGTAAAGATCCCAATTAAGCATTTGAACTTCCTTGCTGGATAAGCGTTTATGTATCGAATAGTGTATCCCAGCCACTTCAATCGGTCATAAAAACGTCTTCTTCTTGTCATTTCAACACTAAATAATAAGATCGTTGTTTCGGTGATATTTTTACAAAATAAAAATATCTTGATTAATCTTTCACCATAAGGATTTATATGAAAAACTATTTATTAGCTATTTGGCAAGCCTGGTATGAAGCACGCTTAGCTTATGCGAATCGCTATACCTCCCATCGCCTTGGCAGTTGATTGACTTTATTGCTTGGTCATTTGTCTGTAATAAAGTCCTGCTATTGTGCAAAAGTCAGAGTATTTCTGGCCAAGATAAATCTGTAACGTTCTTCCTTTAAACCCAGCTCGCGCTGGGTTTTCTTTTCTCAAGTCTTAATAAAACTGAAATATAAACATCCTAGGATGTCGCTACATATCATTTAATTGAAGGGGGTCTTTATGAATCCAAATTTCAACAAATATTTATCCGAAGTATTTAGAAATGAAGTGCAGGACAAGACCAAGTTTGAGTCTAAGGAACATAAAGTTGGAATTTCCCATTTTAATGATTCAAAAATAAATCAATTTCTGGTCGATAGAAGGTACTCCTTACGTCTTGACGAAATCATTTGAACCTAAAATTTCCATTCACTGCAAATGACACGCCCATATAACATTCTCTTTTTGTGTACAGGTAACTCAGCCCGCTCTATTCTTGGTGAGGCGCTTGCAACTACCCTCAGTCATGGACGTTTTATAGGGTATTCGGCGGGATCAAAGCCAAAAGCATATGTTCATCCCATTGCTTTGAAGCTTGCAAGGGAGATGGGTTATCCGCTAGAACTACTGAGAAGCAAGGCTTGGGATGAGTTTGGCAGGAATGATGCACCGCATATGGATTTCATCATCACCGTTTGTGATTCTGCGGCTGGTGAAGAGTGCCCTTATTGGCCGGGTCACCCTGCAACTGCCCACTGGGGGTTTGCAGATCCGGCAGCTGAATCTGGCAGCGAGCAGGATATGTGGGACGCTTTTCGAAAAGTTGAAATGGGTTTACGTAACCGAATTGAATTATTAATAGACCTTCCGATTGATAAGTTGGACCATTTGCAGATCAAAGATGAGTTGCATTCCATTCATCATCGATCTCAGTAAAACTATTCCGAACGAGGTTGATTATGGCAACTTATAGTGTTTATTACGCTGGTTTATCGCTGACAACCCATCAAAAATTTGAACTCGCTAAAGCGATTACCAAAATTCATGCCGACGTCACTGGCGCAGAAGCCTATTTTGCCCAAGTCATATTTAAAAATTTAGATATACACGATTGTTTTATCGGTGGCGTCCTTCTAGACGAGCCACACATCTTTTTGAATGGACAAATTCGCCTCGGTAGAGGGGAGCAGATAAAGAAACAATTGCTCGTTGAACTTGAAATTGCAATACAAAGCGCCAGTAAATTAGCGGGGCACCAAATTTGGGCCTACATTGACGAAATTACCCCTGGTCAAATGATTGAGTATGGCCAGATATTGCCCGCTGTGGGTGACGATAGAGTGTGGTTTTCGACGCTGCCAGCAAGCATTCAAAAGAAGCTGAATTATCTCAACTCATAAACGAACCAGAATTTTGCGATGGCATTAATATGGGTGGGTAAGTTTATTGACAAGGCTGCCCATGTCTTCCCAAAAGAAACCACAATTTGCCGTACTTAGATCTGTAGAGTCTTTCAAAAACCCGCGCCCTAGCATTCAAAAGCGGATGGCCGACGGCAGGGCTTTGCGTAAGGAAGTGAGCCTTTCTGCTCAGGGGATCTATACACCACCCAAGAACCGAATCGATCCAATATCAATATTGGAAACTCAAGCTAAAGATCGTATTGAGTCTTTGATTCCAATCCGTTACGAGCGAATGTTGCAGTCTCCGTTTGCTTTTTATCGCGGTGGTGCCGCCATCATGGCGCAGGATTTAGCGAATCAACCGACAACCAATATCACTGTGCAGCTCTGTGGTGACATGCATGTATCCAATTTTGGTTTATTTGGAACGGCTGAGCATCGCTTGGTATTTGGTATTAACGACTTTGATGAAACTCTTCCTGGTAGTTGGGAATGGGATTTAAAGCGCCTTGTTGCAAGCGCAGTTATTGCTTGTGAAAGTAACGGCGGTGATAAAGCGCTAAGCAAAAAAATAGTATTTCGCATTTGTTCAGAGTATCAAAAGCGGATAACTCAATATGCCAAAATGCCTTACTTGGATTTGGCACAAGAATTCATTAGTGATGCAGATATTCGTAAGCACTTTTCTAAAGAGCATCAAAAGCAAATTGAGATGTATTTAAAGCAGACCAAAGGGCAGGGAAATGTACAGGTATTGCAAAAACTTACCACCCTTGTTGGAAAAGATAGAAAGATTATCAACAAACCCCCATTAATTGAGCACTTCAAAAAGAGTGCTTTTGGGCATCCTCTTAGCTCTCTAATTGACAAGGCCTTGCTAAATTATTCGAGCACTTTACTTGCTGATCGAAAAATTTTGTTTGAGCGCTATGTTTTGAAAGATTTTGCACGCAAGGTTGTTGGCGTTGGAAGTGTGGGCACTAATTGCATGGTTCTTTATTTTGAGGGAGATAGTGAAAATGATCCCTTATTCTTGCAATATAAAGAAGCTCAAAAATCTGTATTAAGTCCTTATTTGGGCGAGTCTATTTATAGAGATATGGGTCAACGCGTGGTGGCTGGTCAGAGATTGCTCCAAGGGGCTCCAGATATCTTTTTGAATTATGGCTCCATGCAATTCGATATTGATAAAAGTCAGGGGTTCTATCTTCGTCAATTACGCGATATGAAGGGGGGCATACCAATTGGGCCAGGTGGAGTTTCTGTAAAGAATTTTGCAGACTATTCCAAATTGTTTGGCTGGGCTCTCGCTCTTGGCCATTCTCGTTCTGGGGATGCGGCCATGATTGCTGGGTATTGCGGTCAAGAAAAAGAGTTTGGTGAGGCAATGTACTTATTTGCCAGATCCTATGCAAAACAGAATGAACGCGATTTTGATTTATTTCGCAAGGCCGTTAAGAGTGGAAGACTTAAGGTTGCAAAGACGTAATTTCACTTAAGCAAGGCTCTCTAAGATCGTCATCAAAATGTCACTTGAGTAGACGATAGTCTAGATTGACCTATCTCACGCGCTATTTTTCTATGAATACATCAATCCATCTGAGGGCTACACTGCTGATTATTTTCGCTAGCTTTTCTGGCATGGTGACGGCTGCAGCAGTATATCCAATCGATCAAGCTTCTATTTTGGCAAGTTCCAAGTTCGATATCAAGATTGAATTTAATGCTGTTATCAACCCTGAACAGGTATCAGTCGATCTTAACGGTGCGCCAATTAATAAAATTATTAGCGCTAAACCAGAGTTTATTTCAACTGAAAATGGCAAAGGTAGCTCAATTTTGTTTAGAGATGTTCAGCTATCTAAGTCCGGTAAATACCAAATAGTCGCTCGTACACCTCAAGAGCGCTTGCAAGTCAATTGGGATGTCTACGCAACTGGTCCTCGCCGGGTAAAAAACGTGATTCTATTTATTGGCGATGGTATGACGATTGCCAATCGAACTACCGCCAGGGTTCTCTCTAAGGGCATTCAGGAGGGAAAGTATCAGGGCCGCTTAGCTTTTGATGACATGCCAAGTACAGCAATGATTGGTACATCGGGGTCCGATTCTCTGATCACGGATTCTGCAAACTCGATGAGCGCCTACACAACAGGGCATAAGACGGCCGTAAATGCAATGGGAGTCTATGTATCGAGGGCTAACGACAATTTCTCGCACCCTAAAGTAGAAACCATTACAGAGCTTATTAAGCGTAATACCAAAATGGCAGTTGGCATCGTTTCCGATGCCGAGTTGGAGGATGCAACTCCAGGTGCCATGGTTTCGCATACAAGGCGTAGGGCTGATAAGCAATACATAGCTGATCAACTTAAGGCCAGTGGTGCTGAGGTGATTCTGGGTGGAGGTTCAGCTTATTTTTATCCTCAATCAGACAAAGGTTCTAAGCGCAAGGACGAGAAGAATCTAGTTGAAGGCTTTAAATCGGAAGGCTATCAATTAGCCTTTACAAAGCAAGAGTTACTTGCTGCTTCTCAAAGCAAATCCACAAAAAAATTATTCGGCGTTTTTCATCCAGACAATATGGATGGCTCTCTAGATCGTCTATACCTTAAAAAGAATACGGTTGAGCAATACCCTAATCAGCCGGACCTAACGGAAATGACGCAATCGGCTATAGACGTTTTATCCAGAAACCCCAATGGCTTTTTCTTGATGGTAGAGGCGGCTTTAATAGATAAGTTTAATCACCCTCTAGACTGGGAGCGCGCTGCATTTGACACCATCATGCTAAGTAACGCTGTGCAGATTGCTAAAGATTTTGCTAAAACACATCCTGATACTTTGATCATCGTTACGCCTGACCATACACATAGCGGCTCAATTAGTGGAGTTGTGCACGATGATAGGCCCGGCCCCTTGCGTGAAAAAGTAGGCATTTATGCAGAGGCTGGCTATCCAAATTACCCTAAAGCAGATATTCAGGGGTATCCAAATAAGATCGATGTTTCTAAGCGCATTGCATTCTTTTACGGGAACTATCCTGATCACTATGAGACGATGCATCCTAAGCTTGATGGCACATTTGTTCCAGCCGTTAAAGGTGATTCCGGTAAATATGTTGCTAATCCAAAATATGTCCAACTCCAGGAGGATGCTATTCATGTGGGTGGCAATTTACCGTCCCATCAAGAGTCTGGCGTGCATACAGCAGATGATGCTGTTCTTAATGCCATGGGCCCAGGATCTGAAAAATTCAAAGGATTCATGGATAACACCGAGGTATTTAAAGTAATGGTAGAGTCCTTGGGTCTTGGCTCAAAATAATTACTAGCTCTATGGAATTTATTAATAATGTCAACTATGCATCGTTGACTGATACCGCAATTAGTCTGACAGCAGCCTTTTTCTTTGGCGGCTTAATTGGTTTGGAGCGTCAATACCGCCAAAGGACTGCTGGCTTGCGAACCAACATTTTGGTTGCAATTGGAGCGGCTATTTTTGTGGATGCCGCAAATCGTCTGACAGGTCATGATGGTGCCGTACACGTAATGGCATATGTCGTTTCAGGCATTGGATTTTTAGGTGCTGGTGTCATCATGCGAGAAGAGGGTAATGTTCGCGGTATTAATACAGCTGCAACTTTATGGGCATCAGGAGCGGTGGGGGCTTGTGCTGGCGCAGATTTAATATTAGAGGCTGGGTTGGCAACTCTATTTGTGCTGGCAGCCAATACGCTTTTACGCCCTGTGGTTACTTTTATTAATCGTCAACCCCTTGATACCGTTTCAGTTGAGGTAACGAATTCGGTATATATCATCACGCCAAAGCATGCTCAAAAGCATGCTTTAAAACAATTTATTGCGACGCTTGAAGAAGCGGGTTATCAGACCCAAGATATTGAGGTGCATCAGTTTGGTAGCGAGGATGTTGAAATTCAAGCCGTGCTAACAGCATCCGCTGTAGACGGTGACGAGATGGATAAGCTTATTGCAAAAATTGCGGACCAAGATTTTGTGAATCAAGCATTCTGGAGTCCTAGTACGACGGATTAAGGCATTCCTTCGCTTTGACACAATATTGAAATAATCTTCGTTCAGTATTGCATCGTGAATAAGACCATCAACAATCTGCAATCTACCGTTACCTGCCCACACTGCCAGGTTTCTGAAATTATCAATTTCGAAGAAGGTGCCCCACATTTGTATCGTTGCCGTTCCTGCAGCGCTATATTGAAGCCAAAATCTGGTGATTGCTGCATATTATGTAGCTTCGGTGACCGCGATTGTTCAAGCTCAGAGCAAAACTTAGCCGCCTAACGCTTAGGCTTTGCACCCCAGCCATAAAGGCTTGCTGTTAATTTCATCAATGTGTCACGCTTTTTACATAAAATAGACACAATTGAAACAGCATTCCATTTTTGGGGAATATTTTGGCCACCAATCCCGTAGATCCTTTAGTTAATTCAGCAGACCTTGTCGCTGCAGTTGATTTGGGTTCCAATAGTTTTCGGATGCTGGTGGCTCAGGCAGTAAACACACCCTCGGGAACTCAGTTACGCCCTATAGATACCTTGCGTGAGACGGTTCGCCTTGCTGCCGGCCTTACTGAAAACAAGTTACTAGGCAATGAAGCTTATCAAAGAGGTTTGATTACTATTCGGCGTTTTGGCGAGCGTATTAGGGGGTTTGATCCTTCCAATGTCCGAGCAGTTGCGACAAATACCTTACGAGTTGCCAAAAACGCTCAGCAATTTGTTGAGGATGCACAAGAGGCATTAGGATTTCCAATTGAAGTGATTGCTGGTGTAGAGGAGGCTCGACTCATCTATATCGGGGCTGCACATGAAGTGCCAGCAGTTCAAGGTAACAGACTGGTGATTGATATTGGTGGTGGCTCGACAGAATTCATTATTGGCAAAGGCTATGAGCCAAAGCTGATGGAAAGTCTTTATATAGGTTGCGTCTCTCATAGCATGCGTTTTTTCCCAAAAGGAAATATTGACGCACATGCTTTTAAAGAGGCCGAGTTGGCGGCTAGACGAGAAATTCAGGTCATTTCAGGCGCCTACCTAAAAAGTGGCTGGAATCAAGTGATTGGCTCCTCTGGAACGGCCAGAGCATTGGCCGATCTGATTGGTAGCAATAATTTTAATGGCCTTGCCGATGGTTTGACGATGGGCCGTGTCAATGGCGCCAGCGGTCTGATAACGCGCGAGGGCTTAAAGAATCTTAAAAAGCATTTACTGAAGTACGAACATGTAAATCAGGTAGAGCTAATCGGTTTAAAAGAAGATAGAAGAATGGTATGGCCGGGCGGCTTAGCGATTATGCTGGCAGCTTTCGATGAATTAGGTATCCATGAGATGGAAGTCACAGATGCCGCATTGCGTAGCGGTGTGTTGTATGACTTGCTTGGTCGTTCACAGCACCATGACATGCGTTATGTCACTGTCGAACAATTCATGCAGCGTTATTCTGTCGATCGAGAGCAGGCTGATAGGGTTGGTAAATTAGCGGCTGATTTTTTACAACAGCTACCTAAACCTGAAACAGAAAGTAGGGCTGATAATGTGGCTCTATTGCAGTGGGCGGCCAATTTACATGAAATCGGCTTATCGATTTCTCACAATGGATATCACAAACATTCTGCATACATAGCAGGCAATGCAGATATGCCCGGCTTTTCTAAGAATGATCAAGCAAGGCTTGCAGCCCTATTGATTGGGCATACCGGCAAGCTTGGTAAGTTGGCCAATAATCATAGTTTTGAAGACTGGCGCATGCTCTTTTGTTTGCGGCTTGCTCAAGTACTTTGCCGTGGTCGAAATGATGTCAACTTTCCCAAAGTCAAGGTTTCAGAGCATGGTGGTTCTTATCTGGTTAGCCTTTCTAAAGAATGGGTTGCCAAACATCCGCTAACAGAATTTAGCCTTATGAAAGAAGCTGCAGAGTGGGAAAGAATTGGCCACTCTTATCAAGTTAGCTTTAAGTAAATACAAACATAGAGTAAAAAAAACCACTTCAAAACGAAGTGGTTTTTTATTTGAGAATGAATGCTCGAGAATTAAAGACTTAAGAAATGCTTTGCGTAACGTGGGTTGATTTCTGATAATCGCAACATCGTTAATAAATCAGCAGTATTGAAGTCTGGATCCCAAGCAGGGGCGCTACAAATTTTTGCCCCAAGCTTCAGGTAGCCTTTGATCAAAGGTGGGGGCTGCACATCTAATCCACCATTTAGCCTATCTAGAGGCAAAGGAAGGCGTGGGAATGCATGAAATTCTGTTGGAGCCATTTGATCATTGCCTAGGGAATTGTAAAGACTCGCTGCAAAGTGGCCTCCATCAGCCATTGGGATGCTTGCACAACCAAGCATGATTTCATAACCGTTCTTTTGCATATATTGAGCCAAGCCACTCCATAGGGCCATGATGACTGCGCCGGAGCGATAGTCTTGGTGAACGCAAGATCTGCCTAACTCAACCAATTTTGGGCGCAGATGATCAATACGGGAAAGGTCAAACTCAGAATCCGAATAGAGGCGTCCGATTTCCTGCGCCTTATGAGGCGGCAGTACACGGTAAGTGCCAACTACCTTCAGGCTATCTTGATCGCGAATCAATAAATGGTCGCAATAGGAATCAAATTTATCTACGTCTAAGCCTTCGGCATTGCTTGGCAGATTTGCACCCATTTCTTCGGCAAACACTTTGTAACGCAATCTTTGCGCTTCCTTAACTTCGCCTGGTGTGCTGGCCCAAATAATTTGGAAAGCAGGTCTTTTGGGTTTATCAATCTGAATCGCTGGGCTAGGATCTACTTCCCTTAATTCAGCTCTTGTTTTGGCAACAAAAGGTTTTCCAAATAGTTTTTTGGCTAACTTTTTAGAGAGTTTTTTAAATGCGCTCGGCTTCTTTCTTTTTAATGCCTTGACTTTCTTAGGGGCGAAAATCTCAAATGAGCCGATTGGATTAGGGATATCAGACATAGTTAGCCTTGGATGGTGATGAAATTCAAAAAAAGTTTAGACCTTGAGGATCAACGGGATGCAGACTGCAGCCCAAAGTAGGGCCGCTACAAATAGCGCAAGCATGACTGCAGCACTCCCAAAATCTTTTGCTCGCTTGGAAAGATCATGGTGTTCAAATGAGATGCGATCGATCGCTGCTTCTACGCTGGAGTTCAGGAGTTCAATCACCAGAACCATAATCAAAGAAGAGACCAATAAAGCTTTCTCTAACAGCGTTATAGGTAATACAAGGGCCACTGGTGTTAGCAATGCAAATAAAGTGAGCTCTTGCCTAAAGGCGCTTTCCTCCATAAAGGCATAAACCAATCCACACCAAGAGTTTTTGGCTGCATGCCATGCTCTGGTGAGGCCTCGGTTGCCCTTATGAGGGTTCTGGTTGATATGGTAAGGAGAGTTCACTATGAATCTTCTTTAGGCCAGGGCAGTGACGTGAACTTCTGGTGTTGGTACTGGCTTGAGATGGTTTGCAAATTGCTCAGATGCAGCTCTCCACGAGAATTTCTCGGCGTGCGCTCGTGCAACTTCACGAGGGATCTTTAGTGCCTGTATGCAAGCTTCACGCAAGTCTTCGTTCATGGCGCCTGAGTTGGAATTTCCCAGAACATCAATTGGGCCAGTGACTGGATAGGCAGCTACCGGTGTGCCACACGCCATGGCCTCAAGCAACACCAAGCCAAATGTATCGGTCTTGCTAGGGAAAACAAAGACATCTGCAGCTGCATAGACTTTTGCTAACTCATGCTGCTGCAGCACTCCCAGATAATTCACTTCTGGATATTTTTCTTTGATGCCAGCCATTGCTGGTCCGTCTCCTACTACCCACTTAGAACCTGGTAAATCAATCTCTAAAAATGCATTGATGTTTTTTTCAACAGCCACCCGGCCCACATATAAAAAGATCGGGTGAGCAGTATTTAAGGCTTTGGAATCTTGCATCTTAAAAATATCAAGATCTACGCCACGTGACCACAGCACTACATTCTTGAGGCCATATTTTTCAAGATCATCCTTGACAACAATCGTTGGTGCCATAACGGCCATTGACGGGCCGTGAAACCAGCGAATAAACATATAGGTAATGGCCAAAGGAATACCGGTGCGCGCTTTGACATATTCGGGGAAGCGGGTGTGATATGCGGTGGAAAACGGCAGGCGATTCTTCACGGCATAGGCGCGAGCGGATAAACCCAGCGGTCCCTCAGTGGCAATGTGCATTGCATCAGGAGCAAACTCTTTAATACGACGAGCCACTTCTTTTCCTGGGAAAAGCGAAAGGGCAATATCAGGATAAGTTGGGCAAGGAATTGATTTAAAACCATTTGGTGTAATCATCTCCACCTCATGGCCCATGGCGGTCAACTCAGCGCGGGTTTGCTTTAAGGTTCGGACAACACCATTAACTTGTGGATCCCAAGCGTCTGTAATGATCATAATTTTCATAGTGCAGCCTCTTTGATGAGTGATTCGATAGCGGGTTGAAGGGTGATTTGAGGAGACTCAACTGGCTCACCTTTGATCTGTGTCCAGTGAATAATTTTGAGTTCGCCTGTTTGTGTTTCAACAAGGGCGGTGAGACTTTCGACCCAATCGCCATCATTGCAATACAAAAGTCCATCAATCTCGCGAATTTCAGCTTTGTGAATATGGCCGCATACAACCCCGTCGCAGCCTCTTAAGCGGGCTTCTCTGGCCATGATGTGTTCAAAGTCGGCGATATAGCTGACGGCATTCTTCACTTGGTGTTTAAGGTATTGAGATAGAGACCAATACTGCAGTCCCATCTTGGCGCGGACCATATTGAAGTAGCGATTTACGTAAAGAATGAACGAATACAGGTTGTCACCAACGTAGGCAAGCCACTTGGCGTATTGCATCACACCATCAAACTGATCACCATGCGTTACCCATAGCTTTCTACCATCCACAGTGATATGAATTACCTCTTCAACTACTTTGACATCGCCGAATGAAAGCCCAAAAAACTGTCTAGCACTTTCATCATGATTTCCGGGAACGTAGATAACTTCACTACCTTTACGTGCTTTACGTAAGAGTTTTTGCACAACATCGTTGTGTGATTGAGGCCAATAGAATGACTTCTTCAGTCTCCAGCCGTCAATAATGTCGCCTACAAGATAGTATTTATCTGCTTCGTTATGTTTTAGGAAATCCAGAAGGTAGTCTGCCTGACACCCTGATGTTCCGAGGTGTACGTCTGAAATCCAGATCGCTTTGTAATGCATCATGAAACAGTATTAAGCCTAAGGAGTATGAAACTAGGATGACAGTTCCAAGGCAGTTTTATGACGCTTTAGCTATTTTCTGAATTTGTTTTATATTCCTACATCATATGAGTCATTATCAGACCACAAATAACTCCCCACTGCAGTGTGGAGCAACTGCATGGCGGTGGGTACAGGTATGGGCTCACGTTATTCATGGTGCAATCACTTTGTCCTTGCGGTTTCCATTTGCAACGCAGGAAACCAAAAATACACTTATTCAAGATTGGTCAAAAAGATTGCTCAGCATTTTTGGAATTGAATTAAAGCTCACGAATCAGGAGATTCTTCCTTCTACCCCATACCTTCTTGCCTCAAACCATATCTCTTGGATGGACATACATTCAATTAATGCATTTAAGCCCATCCGATTTGTGGCGAAGTCTGATGTAGAGGGATGGCCTGTATTTGGGTGGATGGCAAGGCAATTGGGCACAGTATTTATCAAGCGTAATAACTCCCGTCATGGAAAGCAGATCGCGAGCGAGGTTGGTGATGTGCTCAAGACACAATCTGTCTGCATTTTCCCGGAGGGCACTTCCACAATAGGAGAGGGTGTTCTGCCATTTAAGCCCAATCTATTTGAATCGGCCGTGATTGCAGGGGTCCCGGTCTATTCCCTAGCGATTTCTTATCATTCCAGTGTGACTGGTGCTAGAAGTGAGCTGCCAGCATTTGTGGGCGATATGGGGCTACTAGAATCAATGGCTAAGATCTTGAGGGATCGCAAGCTAGTTGTTGAATTGAGTTTTATTTCACCCTCAGGGGCCAGTCCTGAGGCATCTAAAGATAGAAAGTGGCTGGCCTTGCACAGCCAAGAGGCCATTTCGAATCAATTAAAAGGCAATCACCGCCTGATGTAATAAATGTGTCATCATTTCTAGATATAAATAAGGTCTAGGAGCGTAAACGCATGACATCCAAGCATAACGAAATGGCCGAGTGGTACCGCCGTGCTCAAGAGGAGATTCTTGACAGCATGGATGAAGAGCTTGAGATGGAGCTTGATGATGACCGCCTGTCTTTGGATGGCGATGGTCAGTCGCAAATTCCGCGTAATGTTTACTTTCGTGAACTCTTTAGACTCCAGGGTGAGTTAGTAAAACTCCAAGACTGGGTGGTTGAGAATAAGCTTAAGGTGGCAGTCTTATTTGAAGGAAGAGATTCCGCAGGTAAGGGTGGTGCCATTAAACGGATTACTCAACGTCTAAATCCCCGTGTATGTAAGGTGGTTGCTTTGCCTGCGCCCAACGAGCGCGAGAAAACACAGTGGTATTTCCAAAGATATATTTCTCACTTACCAGCTGGCGGTGAGATCGTTCTATTTGATAGAAGCTGGTACAACCGAGCTGGCGTTGAGAGGGTGATGGGATTTTGTACCGATGACGAGTACGAAGAGTTTTTAAGAACAGTTCCTGATCTTGAGCGGATGATGATTAGATCTGGAGTGATCCTCATTAAGTATTGGTTCTCAATCTCTGATGACGAGCAATACAACCGTTTTATGATGCGTATTCATGATCCACTCAAGCAGTGGAAATTAAGCCCAATGGATTTAGAGGCAAGACGACTTTGGGAGGCCTATACCAAGGCCAAAGAAACCATGCTTGAGCGAACACATATTCCTGAGGCGCCTTGGTGGGTAGTGGCTGCGAATGATAAGAAAAAGGCCCGCTTAAACTGTATAACGCATTTGTTAGATCAAATTCCTTATAAAGAGATCGATCACCCAGTGATTACTTTGCCAAAACGTGTACATAACCCAGACTACCTACGCGGGCCAGTGCCTCCGGAGATGTATGTTCCAGAAGTTTTCTAGGGTTTTATTTTTCTAGCTTAGATACATTACCTTCCCATTGGAAGGTAATGTCTTTATCAACCTTCAGCAGGTTTTTGTCTTTACCTGGATACGAAACCCGAGATAGAAGATCCTTGATCATATTTAAATGGGCTACTTTTTTATCATTAGCCTTCACAATGATCCAGGGTGCGTCTGAAGAGCTGGTTTTTTCTAGCATCTCATTTCTGCTCTTGCTATAAGCATTCCAGTTTTTCTGGGCTTGCTGATCAATGGGGCTGATCTTCCATTGTTTGAGCGGGTCCTTGGCTCTTTCCTGAAGACGCAGAGCCTGCTCTTTTTTGGAAATATCTAAATAGTATTTCAGAATAGTCATGCCTGAGCTAGCCAGGATTGACTCAAACCCGTTTACAGTTTCCATAAAATTAGCATGCTGGGACTTACTGCAAAATTTCATCACCACTTCAACCCCGGCACGGTTGTACCAACTGCGGTTAAAGAGTACGAATTCCCCTTTTTTAGGCAGCTCAGCTACATATCTTTGAAAATACCACTCACTCGCTTCGACATCAGATGGCTTGCCTAGGGCAACCACACGGGTTTCCCGTGGGCTTAAGTGTTGGGTGATGACTTTAATGCTGCCATCCTTGCCGGCTGTATCGCGACCTTCAAGAATGACCAATATCTGATCGCCTTTGCTGATTAAGCTATTTTGTAGCTTGACCAGTTCTATTTGTAAAAGGCGAAGTTCTGCTTCATAGCCAGATTGCTCTGGCTTATCTTTGTCCTTATGACCCATTAACTTGCTTCGTTTGCGCTGACTGGCTTTTTAACAGCAGCCTTCTTAGCGGGAACTTTTTTTGCGGGAGCCTTCTTAGTGGCTGGTGCCTTTTTTGCTGGGACCTTCTTAGCAGGAACTTTTTTTGCCGCAGGCGCTTTCTTGGCTGGAGTCTTTTTAGTCGCCACCTTCTTATCTAGCTTATCTAATGCTTTTGCGAGCTTGTCGATCAGCTTTTCTCTGTCGGACTCTAATTTATCGAGCTTTTTAAGTAGCTGTTTGACTAATTTCTTTTGGCTCATGATTTATTCCTAGGTTAGCTTGAGGGTTTGTTGTAATGAATAGTAGCCAATCCTACGGTTTATTTCCTCTATTTTCAAGCCAATATGACACATATATGTCATTTATATGACATTGATTGTAATAAATGTGAAATATACATTTCGATACAATTGGAAATATGAAAAATACTGATGCCATCAAAGCATTTCTGGCCCTAGGCCAAGAGACACGTTTGAATATCTTTCGTTTGGTAGTGCAGCGTGGTGATACTGGATTATCGCCGGGCGAGATTATTGAAAATCTAGGCGTAGCCAATGCCACACTGAGTTTTCACTTGAAAGAACTGGTGGGGGCTGATTTATTGTCGGTGGAGCGTCAAAGTCGCAATCTCATATATCGACCGAATGCCAACTTGGTTCAAGAGTTAAGCGGGTTTCTGCTTGAAAACTGCTGTGGTGGTAAATCATGTGCTCCGGTATCCATTATTAAAAAGGTTAAGGCTAAATGAAGCAGTTCAATATTCTCTTTTTATGCACCCATAATTCTGCTCGCTCCGTTTTAGGCGAGGCAATCGCTTCCACGCATTTAAGTGGAAAGTTTGTTGGTTACTCAGCAGGATCTACTCCTGGCACATCGGTTAATCCATTTGCGCGTGAGTTAGCTTTGCAGATGGGCTACGACGAATCAAAATTGCGCTCCAAGTCTTGGGATGAGTATGGCTTGCCCGATGCGCCTCAGATGGATTTTATTATTACTGTTTGTGATAACGCGGCCGGCGAAGTTTGCCCATTTTGGCCTGGTAGGCCCGCTACTGCGCATTGGGGATTCCCTGACCCATCTCAAGTGGCAGGATCAGATGACGATAAACGGCGCGCATTTAAAGAAGTCATGATTGGTCTTAAAAAACGTATTGATCTTCTGGCGGACATGCCTTTGGATCGACTCAATTCACTCAGCCTTCAAGAGATACACACCAAGTCATGAATACCGTTACCAGCAAGCTTTCCTTTTTAGATAGATACCTGACTGTATGGATTTTTACTGCCATGGCAGTAGGTATTGGCTTGGGGTATTTTGTCCCGGGGGTAGAGGGGTTTATTAATTCATTTCAAAGTGGAACAACCAATATTCCAATAGCCATCGGACTCATTCTCATGATGTACCCACCCTTTGCAAAGGTGAAGTACGAGGATTTGCCTGACGTGTTTAGAGATAAACGAATATTTGGTTTGGCATTCTTGCTCAATTGGATTGTGGCGCCTACTTTGATGTTCCTCTTGGCCATCATCTTTGTGCCCAGCCAGCCTGAATACATGGCTGGTCTCATACTCATTGGAATTGCGCCTTGTATCGCGATGGTGATCGTATGGAACGATATTGCTAAAGGTTCGACTGAGTATGCCGCAGGTTTAGTGGCCTTTAATGCCATCTTTCAAGTACTGTTCTTTAGTTTGTATGCTTATTTCTTCTTAACTGTCTTGCCGCCATACTTTGGCTTTGCAGGTTCTGTCGTTAATATCACGATCGGCGACATAGCGAAAACAGTTGCCATCTATCTTGGTGTTCCTTGTGTAGCAGGATTTTTAACCAGATACATTTCCCTAAAGTTTGTCTCAAGAGAGTGGTATCAAAATACTTTCGTTCCCAGAATTGGCAAGCTGACTTTGGTGGCTCTGCTCTTTACGATTGTGGTGATGTTTAGCTTAAAGGGAAAGCTCATTCTTCAGCTACCCATGGATGTCATCACGATAGCCATTCCATTGTTAATATTTTTTGTGGTGATGTTCTTGTTAACATTTTTCATCACCATCAAAATGGGCATTGAGTACAAGCGCTGCTGTACTTTGTCGTTTACAGCATCTAGTAATAACTTCGAGCTAGCCATTGCTGTAGCTATTGCAGTATTTGGGATTAACTCAGGTGCTGCATTTGCAGCAGTCATTGGACCCTTGGTTGAGGTGCCAATTATGGTGGGATTGGTCTCCGTTGCTCTTTGGCTGAGAGACCATTTCTTCGGCAGTAAATTAAGCCCTAATTAATGAAATAAATTAGGGTAAACCCTTGACTTTTGAAGAAGTAAGGAATATAGTGGTAACTCGCTGAGGGTTCGCCCGCAGCATTAAAGAGCGTACAGACGTAAAGTTTTACCGCAGATGTGGAGACTGTTAGTACGCTCTTTAAAAGACATCAATCGCAGTAGTGCGACCAATCAAGTTGGTTAATCGTTTAAAGCGAAACACTGCAGCAAAAACAAAAAATATCAAAACTTAATAACACTGTGAAAACAGCGGCAGGGTCTCTGCTTATCTGAATTTCTTAGCGCTTTAAACAAATAGCTAGACTAGGCTTGATGGCGATCAAGCATGCATCAGCGTCAGCGTTATTCATGACTGCATTTCTATAGCCAACATAATATAAGGACCAGATGGCATAGCAGCGCGCATCAATCTCGTCATATTTAAAATGTGCGAGGGCATCCGCAATGGGCTTGAGTATCTGCATCAACTGATCAATGATGAGCGCTTCATATTTGCCGGACCATTTCCATCCAAAAGCAGCGCCTTCTTTGCGAATACTTTTGATGCGGATATCTTGCTCATAAACATGCAGTAAATATTGCTCAATGAAGGCGAGAGCGCTTCTATGGGATGTATTTTTAAATGGCTCAATACCATCAATCAATTCCTGATTAACAATCAAGATCACCTCCGCCAGCAAGTCATGTTTGTCGACTCCGAGGCGGTACACCTGCATAGGGCTAATTCCAGCTTCTTTAGCAATTTCCCGAACACCCACATCCTCGTACCCACGGCTAGCAAAGAGCTGGTGGGCGATTTTTATCACTTGAGCTAAACGCTCTTGTGCTTTCTGGCTTTTCAGAGGATGTTGGCTAAGTTCCATATCTAGAAATTCATGGGTCTATGTAATAATTATAGGTATATTTGATAACATGTTAACAAAAATGAAGAACATTCAGAAGTTTCTTTTCTGCCTAGTAGCAATTATTGGTCTTGCTTCCTGCACCACCTATCGCTACGAGTACACAGCACCTCCAACCGAGTCAGGTAAAACCTGCGCGGTTCAGTGCATGAATACGAAGAATGTTTGCTACAGCGGAGCTCAGGCTCAGGCTCAAAATAATGCCAACATGTGTCAGCAGCAAAATAATTTTAGCTATCAAGCTTGCGTCAATAGAGCACAGAGTCATGATGACGTAAAGAAGTGCCACCCTAATGCCCAATATTGCCCAGTCAATCCAAGCTATTGGCAATGCGATGAATCCTATAGACAGTGTTTTGCCGCTTGTGGTGGAACTGTGCATATGTATAAGAACGAGTAACTTACTCAATAGAAGATGAAATTTAATCCAATAAGACTTTTGGTATTGTTTGGGGGCATAGTTTTTGGAAGCGTTGCTTACGCGCAATGCTCCACCGCTTCGGATCCAGTTTTTATAACCGGAAATCCTTGTCCTAATGTTGTTATAGCTACAAATAAAGCAGATGTTACAGTTCAGGCTGGCGCTCAGCTAGGAACTACATTTGGATCGCCAAATCCAGCCCTATCGATAGTGAATGTGTCAGTAGGAAACCTAAATAACTCAGGGCTTATTCAGGGTCAGTCAGCAAATACTAGCGGTATAGATATCGGTGGAACGTCAGTAGTAAGTAACTTAAACAATACAACAGAAATTAACGGTTCTAAATATGCTATTCAGATTTATGACTCTGCCAATATAGGGCGAATCAATAACACTGGGAGCATCATAAATTGTGCTAGTTGCGGAGCTAGCCTTTACCCAAATATTGGTATCTTTTTACGCCCAAACTCAAGTGGTTCGCCCTCCATTACAACGATTGATAACTTCGGAACAATAGGCGGAACTAATGGAGCAATCTATTTGGATACAGCGAATGGTGGGAATTCTGCCTCAATCGGAACGATTAATAATAGCGGTTCAATTAACGGCGGTCAGGACGCAGGAATCTTGGTTGGAACTGGCGATAGTATCGGAGTCATCAACAATAAAGCCGGCGGGGAAATTCGGACAGGCGCTTGTAATGGACTTGGCTGTTACAACTCCATACGAAATTGGGGAACTATTGCTGAAATTAATAACAATGGGTCAATCGTAGGAAGTTCTGGGTTTGGATTTATTGGATATGGTATTGAAAATAACGGAACGATCGTTACTATCAATAATGCGCAAACGAATCTTACCTACACTGGAACTTTACCTACGAATTACAGCATTATTATTTCAACCCCAACCAACTTCGGAAAAATTAGTGTAGTGAATGCGGGATCCAGCGTAACTAATTTTGGCATTGCTTCGGGTTCAGTCGTAACTGCAAAAACATATTCTGCAGTAATTTCCGGCGTGGGAAGTGGAAATTTTGTAAAAACATCAGGAACCTATCAAGGCATGACTTGGTCTCTCAATTCCTTGGGTTCTAATGTGTGGGATCTCAACTTTGTCGGCTCCAATACAAATGTTATATCAGCGAATAATCTAACTGCTCAGGGTCTTCAGACTGCCTTTGCCTTGCAGAACACTGTACTTGTAAATGGCTTTACCTATGACTGCCCGTTGTTTGATAAGAGTAATGTATGCGTATCTGTTGGTGGTCGCTATACAGCCGTGGATTCACAATCGGTTAACAGCAGCGCTGGTGTTTTGATTGGCGCCTATCGCTGGAACAGCCAAATACGTCTTGGTGCTTATATTGATCAAAATGTGTCAACTAACACCACAGGCATTATTAAGGTGAGCAATGGCTCTCCAATGGTGGGTTTATTTGGAGTATGGAATGAGCGCTTGGATGGTACTGGTGCAGAAGTGAGGGTTTCAGCTGGTTATGGGCAAAAGAACACCACCATGACACGCCCAGTAATTGATGGAACTGAGCCTGGTAGTGGTTCATCAACATTAACTTCACAAGGCGCACAAGCCATTGCTAAGTATGGTTTTGGTGTAACTGACAACACGGTAGTGGCGCCTTATGCTGGCTTGCGATATACCCAAAATAATATGAATGGCTATACAGAGGGCGCTTCAGCAACTGTGACCGCACCATTAACTTATGCACCATTAAATACCAATGCGACTACTATCGTGGCAGGTGTGGGCGCAACATATAAGATTGCCCCTCCAGTTACTTTGTTAGCTAGCGCTGGTGTTGAGTCCGATACCAATACCAACTACAGCTCTTACTCTGCCACAGGTTTATATGGTCTCACTTCGATCAATATGAACCCCAATCCAAAATACACCCGTCCAACAGCAATGTTAGGCGCCTACTATGATGTGGAAAAGAATCAGCGGATCAGTCTAACGGGTGTATATCGTCAAGCTCCATATCAAGGGGTGGGGGCAACAACTTATATGGCGCTCTACACGATCGGTTTATAGAGTTCCGTTAATTTAAATATTACTGAGATGCATCCAATAAACAAGATAGCAATCAAACTTCTAGTTTTTACTTTTGGCGTATTCTCAATTGTTGGAAGTGCGCTAGCTCTTGATTTAAAGGATCCCCTCCCGCCTGCGGGGGTCAGCTTTAAGTACGATATCTTTTACAAGGGCGAAAAAGTCGGAGAGCATCAACTTAAAGTCTTGCCCGATGGCGATCTCATTCGCTTAGATCACGCTAGAGAAGTAGATGTCAAGGTAATGTTTATCTCCGCTTTTACGGAGAAGCATCGATCTACCGAGTGGTGGACTAAAGTTCCTCATCTCAATAAGCTCAATGCCAAAACCCAAATGAATGGTAGTGAAGTCGATATAACCGGACAAATAGGACCAAATGGCCTACTCTTTAAAGTGGGTGACCAACAGGAGGTGGCTCCTTTAGATGCGGTTACTTTAGATAGTTATTGGTTTGCCAATGCCCCCAAACATCCGGTAGTGATTGATGTTTCGCAGGGGAAGGTGCTAATGACTAGCAGCAAAACAATGCCTGATGGTTCAATAGAGTTAACAGGAGATGGGTTTAAGGGTAAGTTCACTTACGAGGGAGATTTTCTATCCGTCGGTGAATTAACTCGTAATGGCAATACCGTCGTCTACAAAAAATCCATGGCTAAATAATTTTAGCTTTTACTTTCCAAAGAGTGCTTTAGTCGCCTTGGGATCTACTCGGTTGTCATACTTATTAGTAAAGCACTTTTTCTGCTTAGTCTCGCAATGTAAGCCACCGGTCATTGTGAAGCTGGTGGCATCGAAGTTTTCGATGCCCACCGTACGGATTTGATCCATTAATTTTTTGGATGCCTTTTTTCCTAACTCCATTTCAGTAATGGCAACAGAGACACCTTGTTCGTCTGCACAAAAACCGCTTTTCTGATCGCAAATGACGCCGCCTGGCTTGGGGTAAGTGATTGCGCTATTGGGGTTTGGTTGTGCAAACGCAGAAGGGCCCATGCAAAGCAGTGCGGCGCCAATGAGAAAGGTTTTGTTAAAAGATTTCATTATTGAATCACTCCTTTTGGTTCTTAAGCAGTATGACATAGCCCATTTTGTTCTATTTTGATTTAGAGTTAGTCTTAATCTAGAAATAATCGTGAAAATTGAATGAAAAATTTGAATACAGTAGTGCTGATTGGAGTGGGTTTTGGTTTGTTAGCCTGCTCAACCCCGCAAAGCGAATTCGGGGTCTATCAGCAGTCCGATGGAACGATTGGCGTGCATGCGCCTAAGTCTGCTAAAGAGAATGAGGCTCAGGAAGTAGCTCTTGCAGAGTGCAAGAAGCAGGGCAAAAGAACGGCGACGATTCTAGAAAGCAGAAAAACGGTCAATGACCGTTTTCCCTTAACGTATATCTATCTTTGCAGATAGCGGCGGCTAGTTATTCCGCCGATTGTTGGTGCTGGATTAGCTCAACAACCACTTCTTGATAGACTTGTTTACACACATTGCATCTAAAGCAAGGCCAAAGAACTCAGAACCATTGGTTACCAAGCTTTCAATCGCTTCCACTTTGCCTGACTTGATGCCACGCAAATAGGTTGCTGCGCGGTAGCGCAAGAAATGCTCAGTTACACCTTCCTCATTCTCAGTAGGGCATAACTCTAAGCTGCCATAACGAGTCTCTGGATTGATATTCAGAATTGCTAAGCTCAAAGCCCCAACCAATTTCTCAGGCACTGGGATCGGCACATAGGAGTAAAGGGAGATCATCATTTCTTCTTCATCTACTTCAATGATGTGATCAATATCTAGAACGTCTTTCTCGGTTAACTCGGTCTCACCAGAATCGCCTCCGCCAAATGTAGATTCAAACTGCAGCATCGCAGTATTGCTTCCTTTGGAGATCTCGATCATGTCAGGGTAGCCAAGCAAACCTTTCCACCAGTACATCAATGAGAAAGTACAAGGCTTGACTTCAACTAATCCTTTTTTAGTGGACTTTGCAAAATAGAGACCGTAAAACTCATCATCTTGCTCTAGACCATATTGGTCTACCTTAGGGGCTTTTGATGAAGCGGGTTTAGCAGTCTTCTTGGCAACTTTCTTGGCTGCTGGCTTTTTGGCCGCAGGTTTCTTTGCCGGTGTCTTCTTAGCTGCTACTTTTTTGGTAGCAGGCTTCTTTGCAGCCACTTTCTTGACTACTGGTTTTTTCACTACCTTTTTGACCGTCTTTTTGCTTGCTACTTTCTTAGCGGCAACCTTCTTGACAGCTTTTTTAGCGGGGGCTTTTTTTACCACCTTGGTAGCTACTTTCTTTTTTGCTGGAGACTTCTTTGTAGCCATGGTTTATTACCCTTCTTTTGGTAGTTATTGTGCTTAATGCACTTGCTGATATTACTGCAAATTCCTAGAGGAATTCGCCTTTCATACATGGGGTTTTTCCTGCAGATTACAAGGGAAGGGCTGAAATAAATAGATAGATTTGGCTATTGTTCTTGCAAAGGAGGGTTGCTACACTAAAAGCACTAAGTTTTCTACAACCCAAATATCAAGAGGATTTATGTTTCCTGAATATCGCGAACTCATCACCAAGTTAAAAACATCAGATCGTCATTTCTCGCACTTATTTGATAAGCATAATAATTTAGATCAGAAGATCCAAAGAATGGAGGTCCATTCTGAGCCAAGTACTCCAGAAGAAATCGAAACCTTGAAAAAAGAAAAGCTACTTCTTAAAGATCAGATTTATGCAGTCTTGAAAAAGGCGGCCAGTTAAGTACAGGCTATAGCAGAAAGCCTAGATGCTCAATGGATCTAGGCTTTTTTCAGAAAGCAGGCTTTGAGGAGCATATTGCCGGCTTCGGTTCTGCAATCTACCTCATGGTCTCCGGGTACCAGTCGAATGCCTTTAATTTTGGTGCCGACCTTCAGGGTTGTGGAAGATCCTTTGACCTTCAGGTCCTTAATGAGGGTGACGGTATCGCCATCCGCTAATAGGTTGCCATTTGCATCTTTGACTATGAGGCCTGCCTCAACTTCTTCAGCAGCCCCAATCATTGGCCATTCATGGCCGCACTGCGCACAAACGAAATTTTCCCCGTCTGGGTAAGTCGTATCTTCCTGGCAAGCAGGACACTTTGGTAGATTCTCTGTGCTCATGGATCTATTTTAGTCTAGGGGCGCATCTATCCCCCCAATCACTTCCACTCCAATTAGAATGGTGAGGTGAATAAAGTGCTGAAGATTTCCCTGATTGCTTTTGTAGGTAGCGTTGCCATTGCTGGTCTAGGCGCTTGGTATGCGGCATCTTTTATTAATCCTACTGAATTAACTAAGCTGCTGAGCTCCTCAGTCAAGGAAGCTACTGGACGTGATTTGAAAATCACTGGGCCAGTAAGCCTCAATCTTTTCCCATCTATTAGCGTAAAGGCTGAACAGGTCTCACTCAGCAATACTGCTTGGGCAAGCAATCCAGACATGTTGGCGTTAAAGCAGATTGAGTTGGACATCAGGCTATGGCCTTTGCTTAAAGGTAGCGTTGAGATCAGGAAAATGAATATCACGGGTCTAGAGGCATATCTCCAAACGAATAAAGCAGGGAATGGAAATTGGAATCTCACTCCCCCCACTATGAATCCCAGCGCTCCTAACGCTCCAGGGGCGCAGTCAGCAAGCAGCGTTTCTTCGGATAATGTTCTTGTGTCTATTGGAGCTCTTGAGGTGGTTGATGCTCGTATTCACTATCAAGATAATGGAAATTCTGTAAAGGTGATAAATGTTCCTAAATTATCTCTAATGAGTGATGACGGCAAGTCTACGATTTTGATGGATCTTCAGTATGCAAAATACACTCTGAATTTAAAGGGCAAAACAGGTTCACTTCGCAACGCCTACTTTGCTTGGAACCAGGCACCAGCAAAAATAGATCTGGATTTAGTTTTGACATTAAATGAGAAGTCAGTTGATATTACGGGTGAAATTAATAAGGCGCCTCAGTCTTTGGCACAATTTAATATCAAGTTGAACTCCAAGTCTTTTGATTTAGCGCCTTTAGCAGGCTCGGCAGCAATAGCCAATTCCGCTGCTAAATCTGGTCCTGTGACTACTCATCAGCCCCAAGGAAAATATTTTTTCTCAGATGAGGCATTACCTTTCGATCTTTTGCCGCTAGCTGATGGCTCGATCAATATCGATATTGCCGAACTTGGGGTGCCCAACCAAGCGCCATTTTCTAATTTTAAAACTACCATTCAATTTAAGAATGACCAAATTGATGCAAAAGATTTGAGTTTTAATGTTGGCAAAGGGAAGGCTCAGGCCCATCTTTCTGTATCAGGATTTAATAGCAATGCACCTAATATCTCTTTTAATGGTGTGGCCAAAGACTATACATTGGAGCAAATTGTTGCGACCACGGATTCTAGTGCGAAGGTTTCTGGTGGAGCCACTCATATTGCCTGGAATTTAAAAGGAAGTGGCATAAGCCCTCATCAGTTAGTCAGTCGAGCGAATGGCGTTATTCAAGTATCGATTGGGCCAGCTAAGCTAGATTCAAAATTTATAAACAAGGGCGGAGATTTTTTGATTACGGTTTTCGATGAAATCAATCCACTTTATAAGAAATCAAACCAAACCATTTTGGATTGCGCTGTTGCTTATTTACCGATCAACGCCGGGGTAGTTGGTATTCAGAATTCAGTTGGTATTGAAACGGATCGCTTGAATATTGTCCTTTCAGGATCTGTAAATCTGGATACTGAAGCCCTGAATATCAACATTAGTCCAAGCGAGAAATCGGGTTTAACAACGGGTTTGGATTTAGGTGGCCTCGTCAAAATTGAGGGAACCTTGCAAAATCCTAAGGCTGGAGTAAATAAGACTGGAGTAGTCACTAGCGCCGCCTCGATTGGTCTGGGCTTTTTGACTGGCGGGATTAGCATTGCCGCCGAGAATGCTAAATCATTGATGACCAAGTCACAGCCATGCAAAACTGCGCTGCATCCTTGGTCAAGCATTAATCCCGCAAGTAATTAACCTTTGGGATGTATTTCTTAAAAAACGAGGCCGCTGACAAAGAGGCTAAACAAAGAAATAAAGATGCTGGCAAAGAATGCGGTCCAAAAGCTGGAGATCGTAAAGCCACTCACTACTGCAGAAACCAGCATCAATACCAACGCATTGATCACTAGCAAGAAGAGACCCATCGTCACTACCGTCAGTGGTAGCGTGAATAAAATAAGCAATGGTTTAACGATTGCGTTGGCAAAGCCCAACAGTAGGGCGGCAATTAAGAGTGAGCCACTATCCGCAAAGCGCAAGCCGCTAAAGATATAGCTGGCGACCCAAAGGGATAAGGAGGTTAAGCCCCACTGGACTAGAAATAGCGTTAGGTTACTCATATATATCCTTTGATCTATTGATGGGAACTCATTCCCTGAGACTATATTATCAGTTGATTAATAGTGCGGGGGAATTTCATCTCTGAGACTTCCGCCCCCACCACCGCTGCTACTGGCTTGCTCTTTGATGGCTTTGAGTTCGCGATACAGAAATTCAATTTGCTGTTGCTGTTTGTATACCGTCTCATTGAGCTTTTCAATTAAGTCTTCTGTAAAGCTGAGTTTGATTTCTAGATTGGTGATGCGTTCTTCAGACATATTCAATTGACTTTCTTATTCTGAGACGAGCTCAAAACGCCCATCTTCCATTTCTGTTTTAGGCCTAATCCAAAAGTCATGGGATTGCATGGATTCATATACATAAGCAGGCTCTAACGTTGCTTCTACGTTTGCTAAAAAAGCGACTTTATAAAAGCCGCCAGTCTTGATGTGTCTCAACTTACTACCCGGCTTAAAGAGGCCATCGTCAGGATCGGCCATTTTGGGTTTACTCATGTCAACAATGCACTTTCTCGGTATGATCTAGCGATGGCAAATTCCATCCCATACTCCATTCTAGATATATCTCCGATCCCTCAGGGGTTTACTGCTGCCGATGCGTTGCGTAATTCATTGGATGTGGCTAGGCATGCTGAAAAATGGGGTTATACCCGCTATTGGGTAGCAGAGCATCACAATATGACGGGTAATGCGAGCTCAGCAACTGCAGTACTTCTAGGCTATATAGCTGGCGGCACTTCTCACATTCGAGTGGGTTCCGGTGGCGTAATGCTGCCTAACCATGCCCCTCTCGTCATTGCTGAGCAATTTGGCACCTTAGAGTCTTTGTACCCAGG
The DNA here is from genome assembly GCF_018881605.1 of Polynucleobacter sp. UB-Tiil-W10. GTDB lineage: Bacteria > Pseudomonadota > Gammaproteobacteria > Burkholderiales > Burkholderiaceae > Polynucleobacter. Next base: position 147,694 of record NZ_JACVPZ010000001.1, on the reverse strand, counting down.
ACGAATTGAACTCGGCTTGGGAAGGGCGCCTGGCACCGATCAAATGACTGCGAGGGCGTTGCGCCGAGATTTACTAGGGAGCGATGATCGCTTTCCTCAAGATGTTCGTGAGTTGCAACATTATTTTGGCCCTCTTCAAGAAGGGCAGGCCGTAAAAGCAATCCCGGGTATCGGTACTAATGTACCTATTTGGATTCTGGGTTCAAGTCTCTATGGCGCCCAATTGGCAGCACATTTTGGTTTGCCTTATGCTTTTGCTTCACACTTTGCTCCAGAGCAATTATTGGAGGCGATGAAGATTTACCGTGAGCTATTTAAGCCTTCAGCACAACAAGCTAAACCTTATTCTGCATTTGTGATGAATGTAGTGGCTGCAGACACCGATGAAGAAGCTCAGCATCTATTTACTACGCTGCAACAGAATGTTGTCAGAATGCGTCGCAATACACGAGGGCAGTTACCGCCTCCAATTACTGACATCAATGAATTTTGTGAGCCTCATGAGCAAGCTGCTGCAGAACATACCTTGCAGGTCTCAGTAGTTGGTTCGCTAGAAACGATTCAAAAGGGTATGCTTCATTGGTTAGACCTCACCGGCGCCAATGAGCTCATCTTTACAGGACAAATTTTTGATCATCAAGCGCGCCTAAGATCGTTTGAGATTGCAGCGCAGGCCGCCAAAAGTCTATAGAGATAGGACGTTGTAATCTGCAGTAATCAGAACTTGTTCTTTGGCGGATTGATTCGCAAATCGTAAGACTTCATTGTCTTTGCTGATTAAGATGCAGGGCTTTACTGTATAGGCAAGATCTAGAAAGACTTGATCGTCCGGGTCTTGGCATACCCAAGGTGCCTTTATAAGGCTTTGATCATCAAACACCTTGGCAAGACTCAGCCATTTATTGAGGGTTAGCCCTTGTTGTGCTTCATCCAAGGAAAATAAGGGACGCGCAATGACGTCGGCAAATTCTTCTAGTGTGCTTTGAGTGGCCAAGGCCTCAATATTGCCTTCGATCAGCACTTGCTTTAAATGAAGCGCCCTAAAGTCATTAAAGACAAAGAGATCTAGCAAGACATTGGTATCAAAAACAATCGTTTGCATTTCTTAAAACCTATTTACTAATGATTAACTGCTGCGCCAAATCTCAGGGGTAATGGTGACTTGCCCATGATCAGAGGATACGTAGACCTCACCATCTTGAATGTTGACATGAATCACCATGCTTCGCTCGACCAACTTATTCAGTTCTTCAGCCTGTTCGGCTGGAATTGAAACTACTTGTAAGTTGCGCGCGCGAGTAAGCTTGTTTGCAATGCCATCCCACCAGATTTTGCTGGTGTGTCCACCATAGCAATAGACAATCACTTGATCTGAGCGACCACAGGCTTTCAGAATACGGCGTTCATCAGGCTGGCCGATCTCAATCCATAGCTTAATTGCGTCAGTGAGATCTTTAATCCAGAGATCTGGTTCATCGGTATCACTCAAACCTTTTGTAAACACCAAGTCTTCTTGCGCCTGTAATGCAAAGGCAATAATGCGGATCATCATCCGCTGCTCAGTTTCTGAGGGATGTTTGGCGATAGTTAGGGAGTGGCTGCCATAGTAATGACGGTCAGAATCTGCGACATGAAGGTCGGCTTTGTGAATAGTTGCGCGTAGAGCCATGACCCATTATCGCCTTTATGAGCCAACTCTTGGTCTGAGTGATCTCATAACCAGTATTATTTGGCTTGTGGCTCTTGCTGAGCCTAGAAATGCCTCAAATTACTGTGTATCGTAAAACTCATGATCCGTATTACTGAATTACGTCTGCCAATTGACCACGCTCCTGAAGCCTTGGAGATGGCGATCTTGAAGCGCCTCAATTTAGACCCTAAGGACTTAATAACCTTCGTGGTCTTTAAGCGTAGCTACGACGCCAGAAAAAATGTCGCTCTTTCGTTTATTTACACAGTCGATTTATCAGTAAAAAATGAGGATGACCTCCTCAAGAAATTCGCAGGCGATATTCATGTAAGACCATCTCCAGATACAAGCTACCACTTCGTAGCAAAAGCTCCTGAATCAATTAATAGTGGCAAGGCAATGCGCCCGGTTGTCGTTGGGTTTGGACCATGCGGCATTTTTGCTGCACTTGTATTGGCACAAATGGGCTTTAAACCCATTGTTCTTGAGCGTGGCAAAAAAGTACGTGAACGTACTCAAGATACTTGGGGTTTATGGCGTAAAAATGTATTGAACCCAGAATCCAATGTGCAGTTTGGTGAGGGTGGGGCTGGTACGTTTTCAGATGGTAAGTTGTATAGCCAGATTAAGGATTCTAAGTTTTATGGCCGCAAGGTTATCAATGAGTTCGTCAAAGCTGGTGCGCCAGAAGAAATTACCTATGTAGCCAAACCTCATATTGGCACCTTCCGCTTGGTAGGCGTAGTTGAGAAGATGCGTCAAGAAATTATTGATCTAGGTGGCGAGATTCGGTTTTCACAAAAGGTGATTGGCTTTGATATCGAGAATGAGCACATTACTGGGGTCAAAATAGAAGGCCAGCCCGACTTATCTGCTAGCCATGTGATCTTGGCTCTTGGGCATAGCGCGCGCGATACTTTCGAAGCATTGCATCACGCTGGGGTCTTTATGGAAGCTAAACCTTTTTCAGTAGGCTTTCGCATTGAACATCCACAGTCACTAATCGACAAAGCGCGCCTTGGCCCTCATGCCGGCAACGAGTTAATTGGCGCAGCTGATTATAAACTGGTGCATCACGCTAAAAATGGCCGCTCTGTCTATAGCTTTTGCATGTGCCCTGGTGGAACAGTAGTTGCTGCCACCTCCGAACCAAACCGAGTAGTGACGAATGGCATGAGTCAATATTCTCGTAACGAACGAAATGCTAATGCAGGTATCGTAGTTGGTATTACCCCGGAAGATTACCCTGGTAGCCCACTAGCTGGAATTGAGTTTCAGAGGGCAATAGAGTCCAAGGCTTTCGAATTGGGCGGTAGAACTTATGAAGCGCCAGGTCAACTCATTGGTGATTTTCTAGAGGGAAGACCGTCTACGCAATTTGGCAGTGTTATCCCATCCTATAGGCCGGGCGTTCATTTAACAGACCTGGCAGAAAGTTTGCCTGCTTATGCTATCGAGGCAATTCGGGAGGCGATCCCAGCCTTTGAAAAGCAAATTAAAGGCTTTTCTATGAAGGATGCCGTATTAACCGGTGTAGAGACACGCACATCCTCTCCTTTGCGGATTACTCGAGGTCCTAATTATCAGAGCCTGAATATCAAAGGGCTATATCCAGCTGGCGAGGGCGCTGGCTATGCGGGCGGTATCTTGTCTGCCGGTGTCGATGGGATTAAAGTAGCAGAAGCGGTTGCGCTAGACTTTCTGTCAAAGTAAATATCACTGAAGATCTTCATGAACCCAGTAGCAACGAATTCATCAGCCGAGGAAAAAGAAGTCTTATTCCATCCAGAGCTATTGAAAAAGTTTGATATCAATGGACCGCGATATACCTCCTACCCAAGCGCCGATCGTTTTCATAGTGATTTTTCTGAGGTCGACTATTTAGGGGCTCTCAATAGAGTGGCGAAAGCCAATGAGCCTCTTTCCCTATATTTTCATTTACCGTTTTGTCCCAATATTTGCTACTACTGTGGTTGCAACAAGATCATCACAAAAGATCATGGACGTAGTGCCAAATACATAAAGTACCTAGCAAAAGAGATGGCGATGGTTACCCAGGCTATGGGTGCTCAGAAAAAGATTCCAGTGACGCAATTGCATTGGGGTGGTGGTACACCAACCTTTCTGTCGCATGATGAGATGACGGAGTTGATGCATCACACCCGCGAGCATTTTGAGCTTTTGCCTGGCGGCGAGTATTCCATTGAGATTGATCCAAGGCGTGTTACTGAGCAAGATATTGCCCTCTTAGCGGACTTGGGCTTTAATCGCATTAGCTTAGGAGTACAAGACTTCAACTTAGCAGTTCAAGAGGCTGTGCATCGGGTCCAAACGATTGAAGAAACTCAAGCGGTAATGGATTGGTCCAGAAAGTATGGATTTAAATCCAGAAGCGTGGATTTAATCTACGGCCTACCAAAACAAACGCCGGAAACCTTTAAAGAAACCGTAGACGCAGTATTGGCCATGAACCCCGATCGCCTATCGGTCTACAACTATGCCCATTTGCCCCATATCTTTAAGCCGCAGCGCCGGATTGCTGAGGCAGATTTACCTGCTGCTGCAGACAAGCTCGATATTCTCTCCAATACCATTGCGCGCTTAGGCGAGGCTGGTTATGTCTTTATTGGTATGGACCATTTTGCTAAACCTGATGATGAATTAGCAATCGCCCAAAAAGAAGGAAAACTGCATCGCAACTTCCAAGGTTATTCGACGCAGGCAGAGTGCGATCTTCTGGCATTTGGAATTTCATCTATTGGCAAGGTAGATGATTGCTACTCTCAAAATGTCCGCACCTTGGACGAATATTACGACTCGCTTGATCATAGGCATCTCCCAGTCTTGCGAGGTTTGCAGCTCGACAAAGATGATCTGCTGCGTCGAGAGCTTATTGGTGAATTGATGTGTCAATTTGCCTTGGATACCAAAGCATTTGCAACATCACATCAAATTGATTTTTCTAGCTACTTTAAAATTGAGATAGAAGAGTTAAAAAATCTAGAGGAAGCTGGGCTATTGGATTGGGAGGGGCAGAATATGCTCGTTCCTACCAAAGGTCGCCTCTTAGCAAGAAGGGTGGCCATGACCTTTGATCGACACTTAAGAGAATCTCAAGCAAAAGGCACGTATTCCAAGGTTCTATAAGGGTAAAGCGCCGCCAATTTGATCTAGATCAAATAAGCCCTTCAACAGTGTTGCTTTTTAGCAAACAAAAAATTCCCAAGCGCTTCCAATTTGATTTACATCAAATTGCGCCCCCTGCATCAATTCGAAAATGATCTCATCGAAATTGATAACAAAAAGGTAAACCATCATGCGTATTAAGACACTCGTAGCAGCAATGGCTGCAGTAGCATCCTTAGCCCCAATCGCAGCACAAGCTCAAGCAGAAGAAAATCCATGGATGGTGCGTGTGCGCGCGGTGGATTTGCTTTGGCAAAATGGCCAGTCAAATGGCGGCTATGCAGGCGCAGGCGTTCAACAGAACAACGTACGCGCTAAAAATCAATGGATTCCTGAGTTTGATATTTCCTATTTCTTTACAAAGAACATCGCGGCTGAGTTGGTATTGACTTATCCACAGCGCGTAAATATCTACTCCAATTTAACTTCTGGCCCAACAGGTACCATTACAGCATTACCTCCTTCATTGTTACTGCAATACCACTTTACAGAATTGGGCGCATTCAAGCCATACGTCGGTGCTGGTATTAATTACACAATCTTCTCCAATCGAAATAATTTCTCAGTTGGTGGAAACAATAATGTTTTGACAGTTGATCAAAATAGCGTTGGCTTTGTAGGGCAAGTAGGCGCTGACTATATGCTCGACAAAAACTGGGGTCTTAATTTGGATGTTAAGTACGCCACAATGAGCACCAATGTAACTGGTCAAAATGCTTTGGCAGCAACAGGCAATATTGGCAAGCTGACATTGAACCCATGGATGCCTGCTGTTGGTGTGACTTACAAGTTCTAAGAATTCAGTTCTTAGGTCTTGAGATGGGGCTCCTTAGGAGCCCTATTTTTTTGTTTTTTTGATTCGCAGTTATGGCGCCAAGTCGTCAATCAGCTTTGTAAACGCTACTTCTGTAAAAGAGAAGTTATCAAAACGGTGTAAAGCAAAATGGATTGGCGGCTCTGTTCTGCGTTTGGCATATTGATCCCAGTGAGCAAGTTTCCATTCATCCCTAGGGTCGGCTCGTTTTTCCATCCGTTTTCTAGCTTCTGTTTCCTCTAAATCAATCCAGGCAATCTGAATGGATGTTTGTGGAGGCACCCCAAGCTTTTGGGGGTCAAACATTCTCCCGCTCTGAATCTCTTTAGAGAATGGACCTACCAAAATCACATTCACGCCGAGGCGTAAGTTCTCTCTAGCAATATCAATGAGGCCCTGGTATTCCCAATCTCGAAGGTTTTTGAGGTAATAGGGGCTATCACGGTCATTGGGATTCTGGGTCGTCAGTTTCATGACATGGGCGCTAAAGGCGCCATAGGCAGTGTCTTTGTCTAGAAAGAAAAAATCTTCCCCTGTTTTTTCAATTAGCAAAGGCAGAGCCCTTTTAGCCAAAGTCGATTTGCCGGTACCGGCATGTCCTGCAAAGAGGATCAGGCGGGGCGCAGAGGGTGTTAGTTTGCAAACCATAGGTAGCTAGTCTCGCAGATATTGATGAAAATATCTCCTCTTTTGGGGAAGTGACGATAATGTCGCCATGGCTTTAATCGTACTCACTGATGCAAAACTGGCTTTTGGCCACGTTGACCTCCTCGCAAACACCGCTTTTTCACTCGAATCGGGTGAACGTGTTGGCTTAATTGGCCGTAATGGCACTGGCAAATCTTCTTTATTGAAGATAATGGCCGGCATCGAAAAATTGGATGATGGGTTGCTGCAATATCAGCAAGGCTTGAGGATTGCCTACGTTCCTCAGGAGCCTATTTTTGAAGCGGAAGAAACTATTTTTGAGGCGGTCTCCAAGGGTGTTGCCCAAGCTAAGGCCTTACGTGAGGAGTATGAAGCTCTTAGCGTTGGCGAATGGGACGATGCCTCCCATCATCGCTTGGACGAAGTGCAGTCACAATTAGAGGCATTGAGTGGCTGGAATTGGGAGCAACGCGTTCATGAAACTTTAGATCGCCTGCATCTCGAAGCAGATCTCAAGATCAATACACTTTCTGGCGGCACAAAAAAACGGGTTGCATTAGCACGCGCTTTGGTCGAGATGCCAGACGTACTGCTGTTGGATGAGCCAACCAACCATTTGGATTTGGACTCAATTGCTTGGTTAGAGGAGTTACTCAAGGAATATCAGGGCTCAGTCATTTTGATTACCCATGACCGCGCCTTCTTGGATAACGTTTGCACCCAAATTGTAGAGTTGGATCGCGGCATTTTACGGAGCTACCCCGGAAACTTTACTCAGTATGAAGTTTTGAAAGAGCAAGAGCTTAACTCTGAATCTTTAGCCAATGCCCGTGCCGATAAGTTATTGGCGCAAGAAGAGGTGTGGATACGTAAAGGAGTTGAGGCACGTCGTACTCGAAGTGTTGCCAGAATTGCCCGCTTAGAAAATTTACGTAGTAGCCGTGCCGAGCGCAGAGATGCGATGGGGCAAGTGAAATTGGCAGTTTCTGCTGGAGACCGTAGCGGCAAGATTGTGGCCGATCTCCAAAACGTCAGCAAGACTTATGATCGTCCGATTGTGAAAGATTTCACGGCAACGATTTTGCGCGGTGATAAGGTAGGTCTACTAGGCCCCAACGGTGCAGGTAAGACAACCTTACTCAAATTAATACTGGGTACGATTGCTCCGGACTCTGGCACTGCAACTATGGGCACTCGTATTGAAGTAGCTTACTTTGATCAAATGCGTGAAGGGTTAGATCTCAATGCCTCATTGGAAGATTACATTAGTCCTGGCAGCGAATGGATAGAAATCAACGGCAATAAAAAGCATGTGAAGAGTTATTTGAGTGATTTCTTATTTGCTCCTGAGAGAACAAATTCTCCTGTGAGTACGCTTTCCGGCGGAGAGCGCAATCGTTTACTGTTGGCTCGCTTGTTTGCGCGCCCAGCAAACGTTTTAGTCTTGGATGAGCCAACAAATGACTTGGATATTGATACCTTAGATTTGCTCGAGCAACTTTTGCAAGATTACAAGGGTACTGTTTTCCTCGTAAGCCATGATCGCTATTTCTTGGATAACGTTGTCACGAGCATTATTGCGAATGAGGGTGATGGTTTCTGGCGTGAATACGAAGGCGGTTACGAGGATTGGAAAATCCAGAAGGCACGCTCAGATAAAATTCGCGCCGCGAATGCTAATCCAAAGTCGATAGAAAAATCCGAACCTAAAGCAGAGGTAAAGGCTGAAGTGAAGTCTGAGGCTAAGAAGGAAGACAAGCCAGCAACCAAGAACGGCGTTCAAAAGCTTAATGGCAAGGAACGTCAGGAGCTAGAGGCTTTGCCATTGCAGATTGAAGTCCTGGAAACAGAGCAGGCTGATATTGGTATTGCCATGAGCAACCCAGATTTGTATAAAAATGAACCTGAGTTGGCGGCAAGTATGCAAGCCCGCCTAAGCGAAATTACTGCTCAATTAGATCAAAAGCTGCAACGTTGGGAGCAGCTTTTAAGTCGTTCAGAATCTTAATGTAAAAGTCTAGTTGCGCGGTAGGCGGGCGCGCAACTGGGCAATTTCATCGAGTAGGTCTAGTGCGAGTGCAACGCCAGGTACATTTAACTCAAGATCATGTGTCAGGTGCGCTGCAGTTTTCGCTCTTCTCAAGGAATCACCACTAAAGCGCCAATCTTCTGGCGATGATCCAACTGGACTGAGCACTCCTTCTGAAACCCAGGTCATGATGAGATCTTCCGGCGTGCGCGAGGCGTGAGAGAGTTCCACAATCGTCATATGAACTTCATTCTCTACGACGCTGCCTTCAATCCAAGTGATATTGGTTTGTGTCATCTCGATCATCCCTTCAAGTGAGTTCTGGGGTTGAAATCAAAAGCTTTCTCAAAGGTTTGATAGGCTTCTTTATGGGCATCAGTATCGGCTGGTGGTAAAGCGATAGTAGGGACAACATAAAGATCGCCAGGTTCCGCACTGGGAATACCTTTACCTTTGAGTCGCATTTTGCGACCCGCTAATGTGCCTGCTGGAATCTTTAATTCCAAAGTGCTGCCTGCTGGAGTGGGAACATTGACTGTTGTTCCCAGAGCAGCCTCCCAAGGTGCTAAAGGAATATCAATGAAGACATCCTTTCCTTCAATACGATAAATGGGGTTAGGGTGGAAATCAATTTCTAGATAAAGGTCGCCAGCAGGACCTTCACCAACACCAGGACCACCTTGTCCAGAGAGTCGCAGATTTTGTCCAGACTTAATGCCCTTAGGAATGCTCACATCTAATTTGCGCTCTTGTGTACTGACATGACCATTCGCATCTTGCGTAGGCATATGCAGTGCAATCGTACGCTTGGCACCGTTATAAGCATCAGCCAGATCAATCAAAATTTTGGCATGATGATCTTGTCCTTTGAAGTTCATGCCCTGTCGAGCATTACCACTGCGTCCACCTTGGCGATGTTTGCCTCTGCCAAATAGAGATTCAAAGAATTCGCTTTGATCACCCTCAAACCCACCGCCATAACCTGGGTGACCACCGCCAAATCCACCATCGGAATATTCAAAGCCTTCATTCCAATTTGGGGGAGGGGTAAAGTCTTGACCGTTTTTCCAGTTCTCGCCAAATCGATCGTAGGCTGCGCGTTTCTCGGTATCTTTTAAAACGGCATAAGCTTCGCCGATTTGCTTGAACTGCTCTTCAGCGCCAGATTCTTTGTTTACGTCTGGATGGAATTTGCGGGCCATTTTGCGATAGGCTGATTTAATCTCAGCTTCAGTAGCGCCGCGAGCAACACCGAGTGTTTCGTAGTAATCCCTAAATTTCATAAGCCTGTTTCAGTTTCGTTTCAGTCTGGGTTGAGCTAATAGGATTAATTCTACAGTTCTCTTAGCTCATTACCCCAATTTGCCAGGGAACAAATTCATAGTCTCCTAGACCAAGGAGTTCGCTTTTGGAAGGTTCGCCAGAGGCGGTGCGGAGGAATAACTCAAATATCTGCTGTCCCATCTCCTGGACGGAGACTGTGCCATCCAAAATCTCTCCGCAATTAATGTCCATATCCTCTGTAAGGCGTTGATACATCGGCGTATTAGTGGCTAGCTTGATACAAGGCGCTGGCTTGGAGCCAAACATGGAGCCGCGGCCTGTAGTGAAGGCGATCAGATTGGCGCCCCCGGCGATTTGGCCGGTTGCTGATACGGGGTCAAATCCTGGGGTGTCCATGAACACAAAGCCTTTGGTACTTACGGGCTCAGCATATTGATAGACCTCCATCAGAGGGCCTGTCCCACCCTTCATGGAAGATCCAAGGGATTTTTCAAAAATATTGGCTAAGCCACCAATTTGATTGCCGGGACTTACTTGCCCATTAATTTGTACATCTCTGCCAACGGAGTATTCATCTTTCCACCAGCGAATCCGCTTAATGAGTTTTTCACCTACCGTTTTATTTACTGCTCGACGGGTCAGGGTGTGTTCAACCCCATAAATCTCCGGTGTCTCTGAAAGAATTCCCGTACCACCATGGCGGGACAAAATATCGATCGCCGCTCCTAAGGCGGGGTTAGCGGTGATTGATGAAAAGCCGTCAGATCCCCCACATTGCAAGCCAACACATAAGTGACTTGCAGCAACCGTTTCACGTTTTACTTTGTTTGCTGCTGGAAGCAGTGCCTTAACAGCCTCTATGCCAGCCTCAATGGTTTTGCGTGTGCCGCCGGATTCTTGCATGATGAAGGTATGCAGAGTATTTCCTTCAACTAGGTCTTCCTGCTCCATCAAACCTTTGAGTTGATTGCGTTCACAGCCTAATCCAACAATCAGCGCCGCAGCAAGGTTAGGGTGGCGAGCATAGCCTGCCATAGTACGGCGCAGTAGTTCCATAGGTTCGCCACTCATTTCCATGCCACAACCGATGTCATGGCTAAATGCCACCACACCATCGATATTGGGAAATTCTTTCAGTCGTTCTGGTGTAAACCAATCCGCAATCCTGTTCACTACTGTTGCTGAGCAGTTCACTGTGGAAAGAATGCCAATGAAATTACGCGTGCCAACTTTTCCATTGGCTCGAACATATCCCTGAAAGGTGGCGCGCTCTAATTCGGGTAAGAGTTCGGTTGGTTTGTATTCGCTCGCGTAAGCATAGTCACGATCAAACTCTCTGAACTCAGTATTGTGACTATGCACCATCGTTCCCGCATCAATATCGGTATTAGCAAAACCCACCGTCACGTTATATTTTAGGATGGGCTCACCCTTAAGAATTTTCTTGGCGGCAATTTTGTAACCTGCAGGTACTTGGCTGCGGCTCGTGAAATTCTCGCTAGGAACTTCGGCGCCAATACCAATGTCCACTCGAGCAACTACGATATTGTCATTTGGATGCAGTCGAATAATCGGACCGGCTAGTTTCTTGCCAGAAGTTTCAATCATGAGCTTTAAGATTTAAGGGTGATGCCAGATCGTATGCTTAAGCTAGGAAATAATTAATGACTCAAGTCAAAAATCAGCACTTCTGCATCTACGCCATTATTGATTTCTAGCTTGGTTTCATTCTCAATGAGAAGGGCATCTCCAGCAGCCAATTTTTGACCATTGATCGTGATGGCTCCGCGAATGAGGTGAGCATAGGCTTTTCGTTTTGGGTCAAGCTGTACTGTGGCAGTTTGAGTCCCATTAAAAAGTCCAGCATATATGGTTGCATCAGCGTGAATTTTCACGGCACCATCACCCCCAGTTGGGGATGCGATGATGCGCAACTTGCCATCTTTTTCTATTTCAGGGATAGATTGTTGTTCGTAGCTAGGATCAATCTCGGAAACATTAGGCTCTATCCAGATTTGTAAAAAATGGGTTGTTTGATCTTTAGCATGATTGAACTCACTATGAGTTACTCCGCTACCTGCGCTCATGCGTTGGACATCTCCTGGCGGGATTCCTTTGACATTTCCTATGCTATCTTCGTGTGCCAGCTCTCCAGACAGTACGTAACTAATAATCTCCATATTGCGATGGCTGTGCTTGCCAAAACCCATTCCAGCAGCCACCCGATCCTCGTTAATGACGCGCAGGTTCCCCCAACCCATAAAGCGAGGGTCATGGTAGCCGGCAAATGAAAAGGAGTGAAAGCTTTTAAGCCAGCCATGATCGGCATAGCCGCGTTCCTGGGATTTTCTAAGGGTTATCATGTTTTCAGGGTATTCAAAAGTGCATTAAAGGAATCAGAATAAGCACATTATCATTATTATTGGTGTTAATGAACTTTGCTGATCGGTAGCGCATGGGAAGCTTTAAACAAGACCTTCAAGAGACGTACTTGGGTATTTCTGAGACTGTTCAGGAGAAGTGGGCTGACTTTACCCAATTTTTACAAGAAGCATGGCCACTCCTCATTCTCTTGTTATTGATCCTAATGGGTATCTGGTGGTATGCAGATCCACCACCTCCAAGTCGCGTTCAATTAGCCACTGGATCAGCTGGTGGCTCATACGAGGCGCTTGGAAAAAAATATGCCGAATATTTTGCAAAGAAGGGCGTCACTCTAGAACTCGTTAGCACTTTGGGTGCCCAAGAAAATATCGATCACCTAGTTGATCGTAATGATCCTGTGCAGGCTGCTTTTGTTCAGGCAGGAATCGTTCACGGCAGCGATATAAAGGGGGTTCAATCTCTTGGTGCGATTGCTTACGATCCAGTCTGGTTTTTTTATCGTGGCCCAGAAGTGAAGAATGGTGATTTAGAGGCGCATAGAGGCGACTTCAAATACTTTACCTCCAAAACAATCTCTGTTGGCATTAAGGGCAGCGGTACCTATGCGCAAGCAATGAAGATTTTGGAGGTATCCGGATTTGAGCATCTTCCCCACTTTGTGAATTTGCCAGGGGCAGAGGCAGTAAAGGCTTTGAAAGACGGGGCGATTGATGGTACTTTTATCGTTGACGCCTATGACGCTCCAAATGTTCAGACCTTGCTAAATGATCCGGCTATTCATTTAGTTACCTTTAAGCGTGCAGAGGCTTATGCCAAAATCATTCCGTATATGCATATTTTGCAAGTACCCCAAGGCTCATTTGATCTGAACCGAAATTTCCCACCTCAAGATATAAAGTTACTTGCTACTACTACGAATTTATTAGTAGATGATCGCATGCATCCAGCAATTCAATTTTTATTCCTAGAGGCTGCTCGTGAAATCAATGGACGTGGATCATTCTTTGCAGAGCGTGGTGAGTTTCCCTCCTTCAAGGATTCGGTCTTGCCAGATAGTCCTATAGCAGTGCACTATGAAAATAATCGATATCCGCTCTTATCAAATTATGTGCCATTCTGGTTGGCAGAATTCATTAATCGACTTGTTTTCATATTGCTGCCATTCTGTATTCTTGCTTATCCTATCTTGCAAGCTTTGCCTAGTTTTCGTGCAAGGCGTATGCAAAACAAGATTACCCGACTGTACGGGACTTTAAGAGGGTATGAGCAAGAGTGGCTTACAAACTTTAACCCCAACATGAGGGATGAATATCTGAAGAAGTTAGATCTTCTAGAGTTCCAAGCCTTAAATATCCAGATCTCAAGACGTCTCTCCAGCGATTACTATTCCTTGCGCACTAGCATTGACTATGTGCGTAATTGCTTAAATAGGGGGATGCACCCCTATCAATCTGAGGATATAAATACCAATAAACCTTATTAAATTCATTGCCTTGGTTGAATATGGCTTGGGTATATGATCTAAATGAATTGAAAGATTAATATCCTTTTATGAGACCTTACGATCATCCTTCTAGATTAATCTTGCATGAAGAAGTTCATGCTCGACCTCCAATTCCACTATGGCCAAATGAAAGAGTGATATCACAATCCTTTCTATTGGATGCTAGTGCTCGTAAACAGCAGTTACAGTGGGTTCAAAGGCTTAGCAGTGCATTAGGGTGCACCCCTAATCGAGACGACCACTCTTTTATGACTCTGACTTTAGCTCCAGAACCGGAGAGGGTTTTGGTGAAGTGGGAGCTGCATGGGGAATTTGCAACCATTGCGGTAATTGTTCATAACAAGCAAAAGACTAACGAGCCTTTACTAAAGTCGAGATTGGAAATTGAGCGTGAATTAGATTCGCTATTCAAGAGCTTGGGTTGCTCAACGATTTCTGAAGCTGGCGGGCAAAGAATTTCTGCCTTAGATTTGGTATTTGAGCATCGACCACTGATTTCTGATGCACAAGAAGTGTCTGAAATTTTTAACGGCAATACCGTTTTGGGTAGCTATATCCTCTCTAGTAAAAGGGCTCAGTTATGGACTGACCTTCAGCTAGATCAAGATGGGTTTATCTCCTTTTTTATGCCCCATGACTTATTGGGATCAAGGCAGTTAGGGCGGGTAGCTAGGGCACTGGCGGAGGCTGAAACTTACCGCATGGTTGCCATGGTTTCATTTCCTGTGGCTAAAAGTCTTTCCCTACCCTTAAGGGAGGCAGAGTCTGAATTAGCCGCTCTATCTGAAAAGATATCTCAGCTTCAGGCAGAGTCAGGTGTGAATACTAAAAATGACGGGATTTTTCTAGAAGAGCTTTCTCGTTTGGCCTCTCGCATTGAACAATGGATATCAGGATACGGACTTCGATTTACTGCATCAGAGGCCTATAGTCAGCTCCTGTCAAAAAATTTGCTGGAGTTAAGTGAGTCATCAATTCCAGGGGTGCAAACATTATCTGAGTTTATGGATCGGCGTTTTCAACCTGCCATGGGAACTTGTATCTGGACGCAACGACGTTTGCGAGAATTATCTGACCGTATTTCTAGGACCACGCAAACCCTCAGAACGCGTATTGAGTTTGTGAATGAGGAGCAAACGCAAAAATTACTAGCTAGCATGGATCAACGGGCTAGATTGCAGCTTAGACTACAAGAGACGGTTGAAAGTTTGTCGGTATTGGTCTTAACTTATTATGCGGTTGGTTTATTGGCATATATCGTTAAAGGTGGCAAAGAAGCTGGGCTTGATATCCACCCAGAGATTATTGCTGCCGTAGCAGCCCCCTTAATTGCTATTATTTTCGTGGTGATCAGTCGACGTAGGCGGCATCGGTAATCATCGTGACTTGGAAATTGGTGTAAATAAAAAGAGGCCCAAGAGCCTCTTTTTATTGAGCGCAAAGACTTTAGCCCAAACTATCAGCCCAAATGTTGTGGGCCCAACCCCAGGCATAGACGCCTTCTAGGGTGGAAGGGGCAGGAGATAGTCCTCCCGATCCCGGAACAGGCTTGAAGGTTTTCTCAGTGGCGTTGTATTGATGGACGCTAGCGACGTGAACAACTTCCCGGTCATTCACAAAGCTGTAGCAGGTATTGGTTAGCACTGGAGCAGGGTTCACTTCCCAGCCGCTGAGTTCTGCCACGATGGCAGCAGCAGCAACTTTGGCGTGCTGGTTAGCCATATGTCCCGATTTAGGCATTGCATAGGCGACTTGAATTGAATCTCCTAAGACATGAATATCCTTCTGCGCAGTGGATTCAAAATTTAGGAAATTGACATTCACCCAGCGGCCATTGGAATTTGCTAAGCCAGTTTTAACGGCAATCTCACCAGCGCTCATTGCGGGCAGAAGATTTAATACATCTGCCTTGATGTCATCTTGCACTTCAAATTTGATGGTTTTTGTTTTTGCATCTACAGCAGTGACATTGTATTTTGGTAAATACTCAATCATTCCTGGATACTGCTCTGCCCATACTTTTTTAAACAGCGCACCTTTAGATGTGACATCTTGGTTGGCATCCAAAATCAGAACCTTTGATTTTGGTTTGTTCTGCTTTAGATAATTTGCTACTTGGCAGGCACGCTCATAGGGGCCAGGAGGGCAGCGATATGGCGCTTCCGGAATGCTGATGGCAAAGGTGCCGCCATCCCGCATAGAGGCAAGTTGCTTATGTAAGGCAGTAGTTTCAGGACCTGCTTTCCAGGCCTGCAGAGTAACGCCTGCTTTATTGGCTTGAGATAAGCCTTCGATGCTGTTCATCATCAAAGTTACACCGGGAGAAACAATTGCCTTGTCATAGCGCAAGGTTTTTCCAGAGGCGAGCTTGACTGTTTTCTTATCGGGATCCATGCTAGCCACGCTATCTTGAATAATCTTGATCCCATGGCGTTTGCTAAGGTTGTCATAAGAACTGGTAAGTTCAGATAAGGTGCGTGAGCCACCCACAACTAAGTTTGAGAGTGGGCAGGAAATAAAGGTGGGGTTTGGTTCAATCAAAGTCACCTGAGCGGTGTTGTTAGAAAACAGACGTAAATATTTAGCTGCAGTAGCACCCCCGTACCCGCCACCAATGACAAGTATTTCTGCTTTCGGTAAGCTGGCTTTAGCTTGGCCTGAGAAGCCGGCTAGTAAGCCGAGGGCAGCTGCGCTGTTCCCAATAAAGTGTCGACGATCCATGATGTGCTTCCTTATTGTTTCTTGCCAAGTTGATTGGCGATGGTTTCGAGTTGCTCGTCTGTGTAGCCCTTGGTTAATTGGGGCATGATGGTGCCTTCACGTGCACCAGATTTAAATGCTTTCAGTTGAGCTAGCATTTGTTCGCTAGTAAGGTTATTGATCAGCGGCATTCCGCCATCAACGACACCCTTACCATCGGTTCCATGGCAATTGGCACAGGTAGCTGCAAGGCTGCGTTTATATAAATTGCTCGCATCGGTATTTTGGGCAAGAGCGCTTCCGCTCCAATAACTTATGCCAATATAGATTGACAATAAGACTGCGGGTTTTAAAAGCTTTGCTCGCATAAAGTCTGTCTCCGTTCAGAATATTTCTGGGTAATGAATTACGTATTGCGTTGATAGCATCTTAAACAAGAAGGCGCTGAAATAGGGCACTCATTTCAGATGTATTTTTCATAAGCTCATTCAAAAATCCAGTTACCGCTATTTATATTCAAGTTTCTAGTAAGCCCTATAAACTATAGGAATGCGAGCTTCATTTTCTTACCGTTCAGCCTTATTGATAGTCCTTTTAGGTGTATTTACCTACCTTTATGGTTTGGATAGCCGATTTGCGCCTAAAAATGGAGATGAATACCCCTATATGCATATTGTGCGGATGACGGCGGATTCGGGTCACTGGTTACCGCTTCAATCTGAAATGGATGGCATCAAAAACACCAAGCCACCCCTTATTTTTTGGCAGGGTATTGCGAGCACCCATTGGGCAAGCGAATGGACTCTCGCGAATTTACGTTGGCCTAGTGTTTTGTATACCGGGCTAACAGCATTTTTCTTATTTTTAGCAGTTCGTCGGTTTAGTGGCAAAACACAAACTGGAATATTGGCTGCCTTGGTTTGGCTTTCCTTTTTTGCAACATATCGCTATGGTCGACCATTCCTAGCCGATCCACCCGAAGTATTTTGGATTTCACTCCCATTTTTAGCAATCTTGTATTGGGGTAGGTGTGCATTTGAGTCCAAATTCTTTTTTCCACTCATGGCAGGAGTTTGTTTTGGTCTCGCCTTATTTGCAAAATCGTTTGCCTACATCGTTCCTGCCTCATTTGCCTTAGGGCTGTATTACTGGCGCTGGCGGCAGTGGAGTATTCCCAGGGTCATTATTCAAGATCTATATAAGTTAATCATGATTGCTGTACTTGCCCTTGGCGTATTTGCCTTGTGGTTTGCCATGGACCCCAATCCAGAAGCTGTATGGAAAGAATTTGTATTGGGTGAGAATGCGGGTAAATTTGCGGCGCGTCAGTCAAGTTATTTGATGGATCTAGTTCGAGGTGGTGACAGTATTTGGCTTTTAATGCTGACCACGATAGCCAATGCAGGCTTATTTAGTTTTGTCTTGATTTCTAGCTTGATGCAGTGCTGGCGTACACGTCGATTTCTGAGTTTGGAAGAGGTTCTGCTGCTGCTATTAATTGCAGCATTCTGGATTGTGTTTAGTTTGCCTAGCCAACGCTCGGGCCGCTATCTTTTGCCAGTGATGCCAGCATTTGCAGCATTGATCGCTTTGTCTTGGGATAGATTGCCCTTGTGGGGATTTCGGATTGCCTTGCTCTTGCAGTTGTTGGTGCTGTCGCTACTGCTCTGGATAGGCATAAATCTTCAGTCCTCGCAATGGATGGGTGCTACAGGCTCATGGACTTACTCTTATTGCCATTGGATTCTCATGGCGTTTGGAATATTGCTTGTCTTGTTTGGTTTGGTTAAGCGAAACTTCACTAAAACCCTCTCTTTAGCCGCTTGCTTTCTGGTTTATTGTGCTTTGACGAGTAGCCTTGCTCCCTTAGAGGGGCGCTTAGGGCGCTATTCAGCAGAAACCATTGCTCAGTTGCAAGATAAGGATGTTTGGGTTCCTTGTGACTATCGTGCCAAGGATGAGGAATATCGTTTGTTGATGCCGGGAGCAAAACTACATGGTTATTTAGCCCAAGATGCTAGTGATGTTACATCCCTTACATCGGCTTATCCTTTGGTAGCAGTGCATGCTCCATTGGGTGTGCAGCCAACACTCTGCGATTCTTGTCGGATCGTTGGGCAGCGAATGGAAATGAGGGCGCGCCACACTAATGAAGAAATTACTGAGATGCTAATGGGGCAGATAGGTAAACATTTATTTGTAAATGAATATTTGGTTTCTACACCAGCACCCATCCCCAATTTATCAAATCTGAAGGATGTTTGTAGATGAGTCGTGTCATTGCCCTTTGTTTTCTGTTGCTTGCTGCAGTGATTGGCTTTCTGCATATTGATAGTCGTCCTGCTTGGGCGCCATTTGCGGTTTCGCCTTTTCAAATAGATGACGGGATTGAAGAGTCCGCCACTGCTAAAACAAAAGGTGAAATAAAGACTGGCATTCCAGTGCCGCAATCCAATTGGTTACCAGATACAGGCGCTGCCTCAGTTCATGCGGCATCATTGATTGCCCTCAAGGATGGTGCAGTGAGGGCATTTTGGTTTTCTGGTAGTCGCGAAGGTGCCGCGGATGTATCGATCTATAGCTCTGTATATGACTCGAAATCTGCCGAGTGGAGTGCGCCCACCGTTGTCATGGACCGCATTAGTGCAGAGAAGGGTCTTGCACGCTACATCGCCAAGCTAGGCAATCCCGTGCCTGCAAGACTATCCGATGGACGACTGCAATTATTTTTTGTGACCGTTTCTATTGGCGGTTGGGCTGGGAGCTCAATTTCTACGATGACTTCTGATGATGAAGGTTTGACATGGAGCAATCCACAGCGCTTGATTAGCTCCCCTTTGTTGAACTTAAGCACGCTAGTGAAATCGCCGAGCGTTCTGTTTGCTGATGGCCTCTTAGGTATGCCGGCCTATCACGAATGGATAGGGCGCTTTGGTGAATTCTTGAGGATAGATGCAGGGCAAGTAATTGATAAGCGTCGCATGAGTTCTGGTCGTAGTGCAATTCAGCCACTCGTATTTGTAAATGATGCACAGGATGCTAGCGCTTATTTTCGTCAAACGCGTAGTGCAGGTTTGCCAAAACAAATACCAGTTAGTCGAACCCAAGATGCTGGTCAAAGTTGGCAGCAGTCAGAGGATTTGCCGATCGCCAATCCCAATTCAGCGGTTACTGGACTGATTCTAAAAAATGGTGCACGCGTTTTGGTTCTCAATAATATTGAATCTGGCCGATATCGCTTGGTCTTGCTAATGAGCGATACTAAATCTGGGCAGTGGCAAACCGTCGAGGTCTTAGAGGATGACGAGGCATTACCTGATGCTCAACGTAAAGAATTCTCCTACCCATACTTGCTTACAGTTAATGGCGATGATGCCCATTTGGTATATACCTGGCACCGTAAAAAGATTCGCCATCGCTATTTTTCTGGCGCTTGGCTAAAGCACGCTTTCAGTAAGTTACAGTCAGCAGAAGTGGATGCTCCACATCAGGAGGCGCAATAATGAATTCTTTAATGCAATCCTTGGTGTTGATTGAGTTATCCCTAACGTGTGCAGTAGCGTGTACTTGGTTATTGGAAAGGTTTTCTCCAAATAGCTTTCCATTTTTCGTAAAAGCATTTTTAGTGCTTCTGATTGGCAATATTTTATTTTGGCCCATGGGTATGAATTTGCCCTTAGTTGCTTACATTCGTGGCGCAACTGGCGATCTGAGTATTGTCTTGTCTCTACTGTTATGGAGTACATTGCTGCCATCGTATAAACCCGTGCCGTTTGCGTTTAAATTTGCAGTGGCAATCATCTCTTTATGCTTTTATCCATTCGCCTTAGGTGCTGGGATGATTGATCCGTATGCATGGGGATATGGATCGATTGCATTTCTAGTGACAGCGCTATTTTTTGCCCTGGTCTGCGGATTGGCAAACTGGAGTAAGGGCGTTTGGATCATAGCCATCGCCATCATTGCCTGGGCGGCCCATTGGCATGAGTCGGCTAATCTTTGGGACTATCTGCTTGATCCGTTCTTGGCTATCTGGGCTTTGTTCGCCTTTGTTGGAATGATTCGCAGAAAGCGTCGGGAGAGGGCTCGCTCTGGGTACTTATTCAGACCAGGTTAATACATAGCCCAGCTCAATAGAGTACAGAAACAAAAAAGCCAGCATCATGCCGGCTTTTTTGTTTGATGCGACTAAAGCTTAGTCTGCAATATTGGACTTACGAATGATCGGTCCCCATCTATTAATTTCAGCCTCCAGATGTGACTTGAGTCCAGTTGGAGTCATCTTATCTGGAGAGACGATATCAATATTGGCATCCTCTAATCGTTTTCTCACATCAGGAGTATTGAGTGCTTTTTTCAAGGCAGCATTTAATTTATCCAAGATAGGCTTAGGAACGCCTTTTGGTGTGTACATGCCATGCCAGACTTTCACTTCAAAACCTTTTAGACCTTGTTCATCCAAAGTCGGGACGTTAGGAATTGCAGGTAAGCGCTTTAAGGTAGTTGTTCCGAAAGCCTTGACGCGTCCATCCTTGATGTAAGGAATGGTTTGGGTGGTTTGATCGCAAAGTAAATCCACTTGGCCGCCTAGCAAATCAGTAAGTGCGGGTCCAGTGCCTTTGTAAGGAATGTTGGTTAGCTTGACACCCATGCGACTCTGAAACAAGAGTCCGCAAAGTTGAGAAACAGCGCCAGGTCCTGCATTAGCCATGGTGACTTTGGAGCCGTTCGCTTTGATATAGGCTTCGAGCTCTTTAAAGTTGTTGGCTGGCAAATCTTTTTTGCCTAAGAGCACCATTGGTACGTCAGCCACTTGGCCAATATAGTCAAAGTTTTGCAAAGGATCATATGGCAGCTTGTCATACAGTGCATTTGCTGTAGCCATGCCCATATGATGAAGGTAGATGGTGTAACCGTCAGGAGCAGCACGTGCAACCTTAGTGCTAGCAATGGTTCCACCGGCACCGTTGACGTTTTCAACAATCACTGTTTGGCCGAGCGATTGACCCATAGGAACTGCAATCAAACGAGCAACAGTATCGGTTGGTCCGCCAGCAGCAAAGGGAACGACTAAGGTGATTGACTTAGTAGGCCAATTGTTTTGAGCGAGGGCGCTAGTACTTAGAAATGCGCCAGCCGTGAGGGCGGCAGCGATTCCTGAAAATAAGAATTTCTTCATTTGCATCGTGGTCTCCATCTTCTTTTTATGTAGACCAATTTTGCCAGTTTTAGAACTTATTTGCCTTTAATAACCCTAGTGTTTACCAGTAATTGCCAGGGTTCTTTGGGCCAAGAGAACAACTGGTCGATCAATCATGCGACCATCTAGCTTCACAGCACCACCTTTGGAAGCCTTATCGGCTTCAATAACACGGTGAGCCCAAGCCAACTCTTCCTCTGTTGGGGTAAATGCTTTGATGACGATTTCTACCTGCTTAGGATGAATGCAGAGTTTCCCACCAAAGCCCATACGTTTTGCGCGCTCAGCATCATCAGTGATGCGCTCAATATCATCAGTAGATGGCGTAACCCCATCAATTGGAGGGGCAATCTGCGCAAGGCGAGAGGCTAAGACGATTTGATAGCGTGCAGTTTGTAACTCTGTTTCTTGACGGTCACACACCATACCTAGATCGGCCTGTAAATCTAAATTACCTAAAGCAAGTCGAATCACTTGATTAGAGTTTGCAATCTCTTTTAACTGATCTAAGCCAACCGCAGTTTCAATCATGGGAATGATTGCGGTATTGGGAAGTATTAGGGCGGCGCCATTAACTTGGTCACACGATTCACTTTTTGGGATTAATAAGCAGGCAACTTGAAGCTCCTGAGCCAAAATTAAATCTGCAGCGTAATACTTGCTACCGGGTGAGTTTGTGCGAATCACTAGGCGTTTCTTTTGCTCGGGACTAAAACTAGACCATGCAGTTCGAATAGCATCGCGTGCAATGACTTTATCTTCTTGCGCAACAGCGTCTTCTAGATCTAATACAACTCCGCTTGCACCACTATCCAGGGCCTTCATAAAACGTTCTGGACGAGTGCCCGGTACAAATAGAAAGTTAGTGCTAAAGCCTAGTGGTGTTTCGAGTGGATTCATATCAACTTAGAAAATAAGAGTTTTTTGTTAAGCAGCTGATGCGGAAGAAAGTAAAAAACCTATCTTGGCTTGTTTGCGGATATTCCACAAGAGATCAATTGCTTTACTCATCTCTGCTGGACTTGCGCCACTGCTAAAGGCAGCAAGACGCATTGCCTTATCGGTTATCTCTGCGCGAGACAGGGTATTTCCAGGATCACCCTTGGGTTCATCTACGCGACCATCCAGAATTTGCCCATTGTTTAAATAGACTTTGACTTTACCGATCCAGCGCTGTGGGTAGGCGCCATCCACTTCGGGATCTAGCGTCATGGAGACACGCTCACGGAATGCACAGATTTCATCATCATGAAAGTGTTGATCAAATTCTTGCAAGCCAGCAAATTGATAATGTGCCACTAAAGCTAGGACCGTTCCCATGGAGAACTTAGATTGATGCACGGTGGCAGGGTCAGTTACCGGACCCAATACATCAATAGCGCCTTGGTGAACCAAGGTTTCTACTTTGGCAATATCCTTAGGCGATAAATTGTTTGCCAACATTACTTGAAGAAGGGCATCGGCTGCAGGATGTGTATGACGACATGAAGCGTAATACTTAAAACTCGTCTCCGCCAAAGCCCAGCGACTTCCTAAACGGTCAACCAATCTGCTTGGATCACTATCGCTTGACATGCCTGCTGCTAAGCCCTGCTTGCCTTCCAGAATATGCTCTGCCCCTGTAAAGCCAGTTTGTGCAATGTAGGCGGACATTAATCCAGCAGAAGCAGCATGTGCCGTATGGAGTTGTTTGGAGTCGGCGGCATCGCGGAGAAATTCCCAAAGACCTGCTGACTGTGTGCCGGCAGAACCCAAGGCATGCAGCATTTGCTCGGGCTTGAGTTTGAGTAGGCGCCCAACCGCTGCTGCTGCCGCTAATGTGCCAGCAGTTCCCGTTGTATGAAACACCTTGTAATGAGAGCGACCTAAAAATTCGCCAACCCGAATACCGACTTCGTAACCCGCTACTGCAGCAACTAATAAATCTTCGCCAGAGGCGCCAATGGCTTGAGCACAAGCTAGCGCAGACGGAAATACGACGGTTGCTGGATGAAAGACCGAGCCATTGTGAACGTCATCTTGCTCTGCTACGTGAGATGCGGCAGCATTGGCCATGGCTGCTAAAAAAGGGCTGGAGGTTTTACGAGAAACCAAAATCTCCGAAGGGCCAGAATGTTCCGCATCAAAGCCACCCATATTTTGTGCGAACTGCGTAATGAGCTCTACTGGACGGGAGCCCTTACCTGCAATAGCTGAACCAAACCAATCGACCAATAAGTCTTCGGCCCGATTCATAACGTCTGCAGGAATATCTGCAGCCTGAAGATTAGCTGCAAAACTGGCTAGCTCACGAGAGAGATGTTGAGTTGTCATAAATAAAATGTGATTGATTAATTTAATACAGCTGTGGCTTGCATAGTGAGCCAGCCTTCGTGATCTTGTGCCCAAATGGAGATTGTTTTTCCACTAGGATCTTTTTCTAAATCTGGCTTGGCATTCACTGTGAAGACATTGATATCAAAAGTGGGTCGGATCGCTCGGAACTCAAAACTCTTGAGCGTGCATCCTGGAATGCTTTGACGCACCAAATCAACGAGTAGGGTTGCTATCAAGGGGCCATGAACGATTAAACCTGGATAGCCTTCAACCTCGGTGACATACTTGCGATCGTAGTGAATACGATGACCATTAAAAGTCAGTGCTGAATAGCGAAACAGCAACACATCATCGGGCGTAATGGTTTTGCTCCACTGAGCATCAGTAGGCGCGAGAGTTGGGGTGACAGGCTTGTCATCTGGCCCTGGCGCATCGCGATACACAATGTCATGCTCTTCAATAATCGCAAGACCATGTTGGTTTGAGATCTTGTGATTGACTAATACGAAAATCAAATCACCAGTGCGACCTGCTTTATGGGTAACAGATTCAATAGTGGAGATACGCTCAATCTCATCTCCAGCGGTAAGCGGCTTTAGCCATTCAATGCGGCTGCCCGCCCACATCCGTCGTGGCAGTGGTACCGGTGGAAGAAAGCCACCCCGTTTCGGGTGACCATCAGGCCCAATTTCGGATTGGCGAGCATGCGGAAGAAAGTACAGCCAGTGCCATAGCTCGGGTAAAAAAGTACCTGTACTGGGCGCAATGTCATCGCGATCTAAGGTTGCCGATAGTGCACGTACAGGCGCTGCTGTGACGGTGTCTTGAAGTGACTCGGTTTTACCAAGCCATTCCTGCAGGTGGGTAATAGTTTGAGGTTCGATTCGCATGAGTTCCATTATGCCAATCTTGTGGAAAAGCTCACCCCATCAAAACAGAGATGAAATAGAACAGTAATCCTGCTAATGCAGAGCCGCCCAGTACTGACAAAACGCCTTTCTGAAACTTAAATAAGGCCAGCCCAGCTAATGCGCAGATGAGGATCGAGACCCAAGAAATGGAGCCGCTAAAGCCTCTAGGTAAAAAGACGTGATACGCAAAAAATAGACCAAGATTGGCGATGACCCCAACGACTGCGGCGGTAATAGCTGTGAGTGGGGCGGTAAACCCAAGCTTGCCATGTGTTGACTCAATGAGAGGACCGCCTACTAGAATGAAAAAGAAGGAGGGTAAAAAAGTAAACCAAGTAGCAACACAGGCACCAATAACGCCAAACCAAAATGGATTGCTATTACCGATTAAGGATTGAATGTGTCCAGCAAGGTAGCCCACAAAAGCCACCACCATGATGAGTGGGCCTGGTGTTGTTTCGCCTAGAGCTAAGCCGTCAATCATTTGATTGGCGCTGAGCCAATGAAAGTGCTCGACTGCACCTTGATAAACGTATGGAAGAACGGCGTATGCGCCACCAAAAGTCAGAAAGGCGGCTTTGGTAAAGAACCACGCAATATTGGGATATAGGGTCTTCCAGCCAAAGATGGCTACTAAAGCACCAAATGGGACCAGCCAACATGTGAGTGCGATCAGGCTATGACGAATTGCTTTTAAATAAGTAAATTTTGCATGCTCAGGTGTGGGGGTGTGATCATCAATAATGGCAGCGCCATATTGTTTTTCTTTCTTTTCACCATGACCACCACCTTGCTGGAAATATTCTGGATAGCGTTTACCTCCCCAGAATCCGATCGCAGCAGCTATCAATACGATGATAGGAAAGGCTAGATTGAGAATGAAGATGGAGAGAAAGGATCCAAGGGCAATCCACTGAAGTGCTTGGTTATGAATAGTGCGCTTACCAATGCGTACTGCTGCGTGCAATACGATCGCAGTGACAGCGGGTTTAATGCCAAAGAAAATGGCGGCAATCCAGGGAACTTGTCCGAAGGTGAGATACACCCAAGATAGGCCAATTAAGATAAACAAGGATGGCAGTACAAAGAGGCTGCCTGCCAGAATGCCACCCCAACTCCGATGCATCAGCCAGCCTATATACGTAACCAGCTGTTGGGCTTCCGGCCCTGGCAAAAGCATGCAATAGTTCAGCGCATGTAAAAAGCGCCGCTCAGAAATCCAGCGACGCTTTTCAACTAACTCTTGGTGCAGAACAGCAATTTGACCTGCAGGCCCACCGAAACTGATGAAGCCTAGTTTGGCCCAAAACTTCAGGGCTTCACTTAGTGGAATGCTCAAACTTCATCCATTCCGCCGACCACTTGGCTAAAGCCGTTATCAACATAAATGATTTCAGCGGTAATGCCATTGGCCAAGTCAGACAATAAGAATGCGGCAGTATTGCCTACATCATCAATCGTCACGTTGCGGCGTAAGGGTGCAGTTTGTTCAACTGCCTCTAAAATTTTGCCAAACCCTTTAATGCCAGATGCGGCCAAAGTTTTAATGGGGCCTGCAGAGATGCCGTTAGCGCGAATGCCTTTTGGTCCTACTGAGCCAGCGAGGTAGCGAACAGAAGCCTCAAGGGATGCTTTTGCTAAACCCATGGTGTTGTAGTTAGGAACATTCTTCATGGATCCCAAATAAGTCAATGTGAGCAATGAAGATTTGTCGCGCAACATTGGGAGCGCTTCTTTCGCCATTGCAGGGAAGCTATAGGCAGAGATGTCATGCGCAATCTTGAAGCCTTCACGAGTTAGGCCTTCTAAGAAATCACCAGCAATTGCCTCGCGTGGAGCAAAGCCAATCGCATGTACAAAGCCGTCAAACTGAGGCCAGGATTTGGCTAAATCCTTAAAAAGGGCGCTGATTTGTTCATCACTACCGACATCGCAGTCAAAAATCAGCTCGGTATTGAATTCTTTTGCAAAATCAACAATCCGGCCCTTAAAGCGTTCGCCTACATAAGTAAAGGCTAGTTCAGCGCCTTCACGATGGCAGGCCTTGGCGATGCCATAGGCAATAGAGCGGTTGGAGAGGAGGCCGGTAATGAGGATTTTTTTGCCGGTGAGAAAGCCCATGTTGTGTCCTTTACTTCAAATATGATTAGCTATCTACAATTGTTGCATATATGCCCACCCTTAAACCCATTCGACAAATTGCCTATTTCTTGCTGCTAGCCCTGCTAGTAGGGCTTGGGGCCAATAAAGTGCTGGCGGGACAGGGAATTGCACAATACGGCAAACCCAAATATCCCGAGGGATTTGCCCATTTTGATTACGTAAATCCCAATGCCCCCCGTGGCGGAACGCTGGTCCTGCCAAATCCTGGGCAAAGAACAAGCTTTGATAAGTTCAACCCATTTACCCTAAGAGGTATCACTGCCCCAGGAATTGAATTGATGTTTGAGTCCTTGGCCGAAGGGAGTGCAGATGAAGTCTCCAGTATTTACGGTTTATTAGCGGACGATATTCAGGTAGCCAAAGATCATCAGTCGGTCACCTTTCATATTCGTTCTGAAGCAATGTTTTCGGATGGTAGTCCAGTATTGGCGGCCGACGTTAAATATAGCTTTGATACTTTAATGAGTGGTAAAGCGCATCCTCGATATAAAACGACTTTTGCAGATATTAAAGAAGCGGTAGTTTTATCAGATCGAACCATTCGATTTGATTTTAAGAATGACAACGCCGAGCTTCCTATCTTGGCAGGAACCTTCCCAGTTTTCTCGCGTAACTGGGGTAAACAGCCCGATGGAACAGTTATTCCGTTTGAGAAGCTTGCCTTTGAAGTTCCGATTGGTAGTGGCCCTTATTTGATTGAATCTTTCAAAGCAGGTAAGTCGATTGTTTATAAAAAGAATCCAAACTATTGGGTAGATCAACTCAGTAAACCCTTAAATGTTCGCGTTGGCTTTTATAACTTTGATCGAGTGCTTTACAAACTCTATAGTGATGATGCTGTTAGGTTGGAAGCCTTTAAAGCAGGGGAGTTTGATGCTCTCGTTGAGTATCGCGCCAAGATTTGGGCCAAAGGATATGTGGGCTCTAAGTTTGATAAAGGCATTCTTTTAAAGAAAGCATTCTTAAATCATAATGGCGCTGGTATGCAAGGCTTCGCTATGAATGTCAGGCGCCCCATTTTTAAAGATGTGCGTGTGCGTGAGGCTCTGGGTTACGCATTGGATTTTGAATGGCTCAATCGCCAAATCTTTTTTGATCAATACAGTCGAATCAATAGCTATTTTACGAACAGTGATTTGAGTGCAAACTTTGATGGCCCTCGTAAACCAACTGAAGGGGAGTTAAAGCTGCTAAAGCCCTTGAAGGCTAAATATCCGCAGTGGGTCCCGGACTCTGTCTTTGGCCCAATGTCTGCGGCGCCATCAACAACGCCGCCGAGTAGCTTGCGCCAGAATTTAAAGAAAGCACGTGAGCTTCTCATGCATGCTGGTTGGCAGTATCGTGACGGTGCATTGCGCAATGAAAAGGGTGAGCCATTTCGCTTTGAGATTGTGGAAGACGGCGGATTCTTCTTGAGGGTGATCTCTGCTTATGTGCGCAACTTAGAAAAGTTGGGAGTGCAAGTAGATATCCGGACAAGCGACTTTGCTTTACATCAAAAACGCATGAATGAGTATGACTTTGATATGACGACTGTGCGTTTTCAAGATTCCCAAAATCCCGGCAACGAGCTTTGGGATCGCTTTGGCAGTCAAGCCGCCAAAGAGAAGGGTTCTGACAATGTGATTGGTGTGCAATCGCCAGTAGTGGACGCATTGATCGAAGAAATTACCAAGGCGCAAAATCGGGAGCAGTTAAGAACCGCAACGAGAGCCCTGGATAGAGTCCTGTGGAATAGTTATTACGTCGTTCCGCAGTGGTACAACCCAACTCACCGCGTTGCCTTCCGTCATGAGATGCGCTATCCAGAGCCTCCTTTGTATTACTCGGCCGAGGCATGGATCATGCAAAATTGGTGGAAAGAAGAGGCTAAATAATGCAAGGTCAAATGCGCGCCTATATTTTTAAGCGTTTGTTATTAATGATCCCCACCATCTTGGGTGTGTTGACGCTTACCTTTGCGGTAGTGCAATTTGTTCCAGGTGGACCTGTAGAACAAATGGTTCTTGAGTTAAAAGGGAAGGGTGGCGCTGCAACAGGTGGTTCAGAATCTTCTGGTTCCGGTTCAACGTATCGCGGTCGCCAAGGCGTGGATGCACAGCGCCTGGAAGAAGTGAAAGCTTTATATGGTTTTGATAAGCCACCACTCGAGCGTTATTTCATGATGTTGGGACGCTTTGCCAGATTTGATTTGGGGCAAAGCTACTACCAACATGAAAGCGTTTGGAGTTTGGTCGTCTCTAAATTGCCGGTCTCAATCAGTATCGGTTTATGGACCTTCTTTATTACTTACTTGGTATCCATTCCTCTCGGCATCGCTAAGGCAGTACGCGACGGCTCTCGCTTTGATGCCATTACTAGTAGCATGATTTTGGTTGGGTATGCGATTCCAGGATTTGTGCTGGGCGTCTTATTGCTAGTGCTCTTTGGAGGCGGGAGTTTCTTGCAGTTATTTCCGCTGCGAGGGTTAACGTCAGATAACTGGAGTGACCTCAGTTTAATTGGCAAGGTCATGGATTACTTGTGGCATTTAGTGTTGCCGATTACTGCTTCTGTTCTTGGCAGCTTTGCCGTAGTCACTATGCTGACCAAGAACTCCTTTTTGGAAGAGATTCGCAAGCAATATGTTTTGACTGCGCGCGCAAAAGGCCTTACAGAAAAGCAGGTGCTATGGAAGCACGTATTCCGTAATGCGCTCTTACCGTTAGTGACGGGTTTCCCGGCAGCATTTATTGGCGCTTTTTTTACCGGCTCATTATTGATCGAGACACTGTTCTCCTTGGATGGCCTTGGCTTACTCTCTTACGAGTCAGTCATGCGCCGTGACTACCCTGTAGTTTTCGGCACTTTGTATTTATTCACTTTGATTGGATTGTTTACGAAGTTAATTTCTGATCTTTGTTATGTATATGTAGACCCACGCATTCAGTTTGGTGCGGGAGGGGGTTCATGAATCGTTGGCAGCGTTTTAAAAATAGCCGCATGGGTTATGCGAGCCTTTGGATCTTTATGGTCCTGTTTGGTTTATCGATGTGCGCTGAGTTGATTGCAAATGACAAGCCTTTAGTGGTGCGCTATGAAGGTCATTTCTATTTTCCGATTGTGAAGAGCCAACCTGAAACCGTTTTTGGTGGAGACTTTGCAACACCCACAGACTTCTTGGACCCGGATATTCGTAGGAATGTCACGAGCAACGGCAATTGGGCGATCTATCCCCCGATTCACTATAGCTACGAGACGCTGAACTACTTTTCTCAGGTGCCTAATCCTGCGCCGCCGTCCTGGGAGAATTGGCTCGGGACTGATGATCGTGGGCGCGATGTTTTGGCGCGGCTTATTTATGGCTTTCGCTTATCCATTTTGTTTGGCCTAGCGCTCACCATTGTGGGAGTTAGTGTAGGCATCGTTACTGGATCCTTAATGGGGTTCTTTGGTGGCAAGTTCGACTTAGTTTCTCAGCGCTTAATTGAAATCTGGTCGGCCATGCCCGAGTTGTATTTGCTGATTATTTTTGCCTCTATCTTTAACCCCAGCGTTTCTTTATTAATTATTTTATTGGCAGCATTTGGTTGGATGGGTTTATCAGATTATGTCCGCGCAGAATTTTTCCGTAATCGTGCCTTGGAGTATGTTCGCGCCGCGCGAGCGCTGGGTTTGACGAATGTGCAAATCATGTGGCGTCATATTCTGCCTAATAGCTTGACGCCGGTAATCACCTTTTTGCCATTTCGCATGAGTGCAGCAATCTTATCTTTAACTAGCCTAGATTTTTTAGGTTTAGGCGTTCCTCCAGGAACCCCCAGTCTTGGTGAGTTACTTTCCCAAGGAAAAAGCAATCTTGATGCCTGGTGGATCTCCTTATCTACATTCGTAGTCTTGGTTACAACCTTATTGCTGCTAACCTTTATGGGCGAAGCATTACGCAATGCTTTTGATTCTCGTAAGGCTGGTTTGATGAATGGAGGTCGCTCATGAGCGTAAGTTCAACTCCAAAGCAATCCTTGTTGCGCTATGAAGATCTCTGCATTTCATTTGGATCAGGCCGACGAGAAAAGTTTGCCGTCAATCATCTCGATTTAGAAATCGGCATAGGTGAACGCGTTGCTTTAGTGGGGGAGTCAGGCTCTGGCAAGACGCTGACCGCTTTGGCGCCTTTGCAGCTTGAGCCTGAGGGCGCCAAAGTTTCTGGAAAGATTCTGTGGAACAAAAAAGACGGGAGCGGCACAGTAGATTTACTCTCAATGTCTATGCAAGATATTAGGGAAATTCGTGGGCGCGAAATAGCCATGGTGTTTCAGGAGCCAATGACCGCGCTGAACCCATTATTTACTGTTGGCAATCAAATAATTGAAGCGGTACAAATCTATCAACCCCTGATTTCTAAGGCAGACTCGATTGATGCTGCGGTTGACTTACTCAGAAAGACAGGAATTCCTGAGCCTGAGCGTCGTTTTCATTCTTATCCACATCAACTCTCTGGCGGTCAAAGACAGCGTGCAATGATTGCGATGGCTTTGGCATGCAAGCCGCGGCTATTGATTGCAGATGAACCTACGACAGCATTGGATGTGAGTTTACGTTTACAGATTTTAGATTTATTGAAGGAGCTTCAAGAAGAATCTAAAGATCATGGTGGGATGGGAATACTCCTAATTACCCATGATCTCAATTTGGTAAAGCATTTTGCACAACGCGTAGCAGTACTGAATCAAGGTAACTTGCTGGAATCGGGATCGACTAAGCAAGTATTTCAGCATCCTGAAGATCCTTACACCCGGGCCTTGGTAAATAGTGAGCCAGTACGTGACTTGGCACCACTCATGCCTTTAGCCCCAGTGTTATTAAAAACCGAAGAGTTATCTGTTGCTTATCCAAGTTCAGAATCAGTTTCTTGGTTTAAAAAAGCACCACCACACAAGGTGCTAAAGAAAGTTAGCTTTGCATTAAAGCAAGGTCAAACCATTGGCGTGATTGGCGAATCTGGTTCAGGTAAGACAACATTGGGTATGGCGGTGCTTGGTTTGTTGGGCGACTCAGCCGCAGAGGTTACTGGCACTGTTGATGTGCTTGGTAGCGACTGGCAGAAACTGAAACCCATTGAACGGCGCGCGATGCGTTCTAGCTTGCAGGTGATTTTTCAGGATCCCTTTGGATCACTATCTCCCCGAATGAATGTCTTACAGATTGTTTCTGAAGGTTTGGATGTGCACTTGCCAAAACTCTCGGCCACAGAACGCGAGACTCGCGTAGTAGACATACTCAAGGAAGTGGGTTTAGATCGCTCGGCGCTTCTTCGTTATCCCCATGAGTTTTCTGGCGGACAGCGGCAACGTATTGCGATTGCCCGCGCCTTAATCTTGCGCCCACAAATTTTGGTTTTAGATGAGCCTACGTCTGCATTAGATGTCTCTATTCAAAAGCAGGTACTTGCTTTATTGACTGAGCTGCAGAAAAAGTACAACTTAGCTTATCTCATGATTAGCCATGACTTAGCCGTCATTAGAGCGATGTCTCATGAGGTAATGGTTCTTAAAGAAGGCAGGGTAGTGGAGTTTGGTGATACCGAAACCCTCATCAAGCATCCCCACCAAACCTATACCAAAGCGCTTTTTGCTGCTGCTGAGTTGACTTAGGCAGGTCTAAGGGGAGGGTAAAAATCCTCTTCAAATGGGCTAAATTGGTGCATTTGCCCCTATTTAATGCAAATTTATGTTTATAAACAAAGACTTAAGCATAGACTGAATACTTGGTTAATTAAGGGTTCTTTGTTAAACTGATCCGATGTCATTGAAAAAAGCACTACTTTTAAAACTACTGGGCCTGAGCTTAGGCGCCATCCTTTCGGTATCTGCTTATGCTGCTGATACTGCGATAGAGGCATCCGCTGATGCTGTGGTTCCAAAAGAGAGCATGTTTCAGGCGGGGCGTTCTTATATTGCTCGCGTATCAGATCGCTTGGCTGATACCGTTACAGGTAAATCAGAAGAGTTGATTAATCGCGCTATGGAAGTCATTGGCGTACGTTATCGCTCTGACACAGAATTACCGCAATCCGGATTAGATGGCAGCAGCTTTGTGGGTTATGTCTTTAAAGACAAGCTTGGTTTCTTGTTGCCACGTAAGTCAACTCAGATGAGTCGTGTTGGAAAACCCATTACCCGTGAAGAATTGCAACCAGGCGACCTCGTGTTCTTTAACACTATGCGTCTCACTTTTTCTCACGTGGGAATTTATGTCGGCGACAACAAATTCATTCACTCTCCTTCTAAAGGTACGAATGTACGAGTAGATGATCTTGGTAGCCTCTATTGGGATAAACGTTTTGATGGTGCACGTCGCTTAGATGGTAGCGATAATCTTAATGATTCCGAGCGTCAAGAACTCCTGAACGAAGTAAAAAGTCTCAAGCGTAAGTCACGCAGTCTTTAAGCTAGGGCACTTCAGCCCGATGGCTACTAGCCCTTCAACTTTTCTTTAATCAATCCCATTTGCTCTTGTGCAGCGATTTCGCCAGCAAGAATCGCGGCATTTCTGGATTTGAAATCGCCACTACTCATTTGCTTTAATTGCGGCTGAATGACGATATCAGCACTTTTCAACTCGTACTGATTGATGCTTCTTTGCATGATGGAGATGGTGTGCTGCAATATGCCAAAGGTTCCGCTGGCATCTTGATGAACTGGCTCAGAAGAGATATTGACTGCAATCACTAAAGTTGCACCCATCTGTCTTGCATAGCTAACAGGCACTGGCGCAACTAAACCGCCATCTACATATTCTTTGCCGCCAATTACTGCTGGCTGAAACACACCTGGGATGCTGCAAGATGCACGCACTGCCAAACCTGTATTGCCGGTTCTAAATAAAGTCCCTTTGCCTGACTGCAATTCGGTGGCAACAATTCCCAAAGGGATGCGCATTTGTTCAATGGATTTGTTTTGCACTTCTCGGTTGACCATGTTTTGCAAGGCGTCGCCTTTAATCAGACCTCCAAATCGCCCTGCAAAGGGAAGTCCCCAGTCCGCAATCGTGGCCTCATCTAAGTTCATGGCTAAGCGGTTTAGATCATTCCCAGTTACCCCGGAGGCCAATAAAGCAGCAATCACGCTGCCTGCGCTACTGCCCACAACGATGTCAGGTCTGATGCCTTGGGCTTCTAGCGCCTTGATGACGCCAATATGGGCAAAGCCTCTAGCAGCGCCAGCACCTAAAACTAAGCCAACCACTGGTTTTTTGCTGCCCATGAGGCTGCAAGAGCTCAGGCTCATCCCTCCAAAAAGAGCCCCCATGCCAATTCCGAGGCTCAGGAGTCTGCGTCGCTCACTGGAATCCGGGGTGTTTGGCATCGATAAAGAGGGTTTTGTAGAATTCTTGTGCATGTGGCTATTGTATTGAGCCTACCTTATAATGGCCGAAAGGTGAACGAAAAGGACTTCGTTTCAGCGCGGGCATATTCCAATAAGAACTGATGAGATGGATTGTCCGTAGTCGCTAGAGAACACCAAAACCCATTACTGAATACATTATTAAAGCCTAATCAGGATTGCTCCTGGTAGCCCGAATTTTATGGATGATCACAATAAGCGTGTAATTGAAACAGCCCTCCTATGCGCACAGGAGCCACTCACCGTTGCTGATTTGTCACGTCTATTTGTAGAAGACATTACGACCGCAGATATCGATGAAGCATTGGTAGAGTTGCAACGCGCCTGGGATGAAAAGGGTATGGAGTTAGTGCATATCGCAACAGGCTGGCGTTTTCAGAGCCGCCTTTCAATGCGCGAATATCTTGATCGCCTGACACCAGAAAAGCCACCAAAGTATTCACGCGCTGTGATGGAGACTTTAGCCATCATCGCTTATCGCCAACCCGTTACTCGCGGTGAGATAGAAGAGATTCGCGGTGTTGCGGTTAGCAGTAACGTGATGAAGCAGTTAGAAGATCGTGGTTGGGTTGAGGTCATTGGTCATAAAGAAACCATTGGCCGCCCAGGCTTGTACGCCACTACCAAGCAGTTCTTAGATGACCTCAGTCTGACGAATTTACAAAGTCTGCCAATGTTGGAAGATGCGGCGCCAATGGCTGCTGCAGAGCAATTAGGTCAAGCGGTGATGCAGTTTGATCCATCCGCCACCGTCGAGACAGTCATCATTGATGCTGATACACAAGAAGTAAGTGAGGCTGAAACTGAAGTAGTAGAAATCATTATTGAAGAAACTACTATTGAAATTACTGAAGAAGAAGTTACCCCTGAGTCTGAAGATAAACCAGACGAAACAAAATAATAATTAATGACAAGCTCTAACGAAAACGAATCATCACCGGTAGTAAATTCATCGGCAACTCCCTCTAACTCAGACGCTGCGCCATCGAATACTGATAGCCCTAAGACTGAAGGTGGGGAACGCGCTGAACGTGGCGATCGTCGCCCCCGTCGCCAAGGCACGGGAGGTGGCAAGCCTGCCTTTAACAAAAAGCGTCCATTTAATAAGGATCGGCCACGCCGCGAGGGTGGTGATGCTAATGGTCCTCGCGAAGGCAGGGGCAATCAAGGCAGTAACGATTCGTCAAAATTAGCCCCTAACCCCGCTGAAATCGAAGCATTGTTTGCTTCGGTAGTTTCTGGTGAGTTCGATGCCGCCTTAGATGCCCCTGAGGTTGAAGAAGTTAAAAATATTGATGGCGTTAATGAGAGTGAGATCTCGCATCAAACTGGTGCTGAGCGCCGTGCTCAACGTTCGCGTGAAGATGAAGATTCAGATGCGCCAACAGATGAAGAAATGAGTAGTTTGCAGTTTGCGAACGTCGATGATCTCCCTCTCAGTTTGCGTGATGAAGTTTGGTCTGATCTCGACGGTCTAGACGATGACGCGGATGATGAAGATACTGTTAAGTTGCACAAAGTATTAGCTGATGTCGGCATGGGCTCGCGTCGCGATATGGAAGACTTAATTATTCAGGGGCGTGTTTCTGTCAATGGATTGCCTGCGCATATTGGGCAACGCATTGGACCAACTGATCAAGTGCGTATTAATGGCAAACCAGTACATCGCAAGATTCAGACTAAGCCGCCACGCGTCATCATGTATCACAAGCCTGCTGGCGAGATCGTCAGTCAGTCGGATCCTGAAGGTCGTCCAACTGTATTTGATCGTCTACCAAAGCCGCGCCAAGGTCGTTGGATTGCTGTTGGCCGCTTGGACTTTAATACCGAAGGCCTTTTGTTATTCACCACATCTGGTGAGTTAGCTAATCGCTTAATGCATCCACGTTACGGTGTCGAGCGTGAATACGCCGTGCGTATCCTGGGCGACTTGAGCCAAGAAAATACTGCTCTATTAAAGAGTGGCATCACGCTCGATGATGGCCAAGCTAAGTTCTTACGTCTAGCGATAGGTGGTGGTGAAGGTGCTAACCGTTGGTACCACGTTGCATTAACTGAGGGCCGTAATCGCGAAGTTCGTCGTATGTTTGAGGCAGTTGGTCATACGGTATCTCGCTTAATCAGAACGCGTTATGGCATTTTCTTATTGCCTCCACGCTTGAGACGGGGTAAATGGGAAGAGATTGAGGCCGGCGGCATTTATAACCTCATGAAGTCTGCTGGCTTAAAAATGCCGCAGCCGCAAGACAAGGGTCGCAGCCCTAATCCAAATAATCGTGATCGTCGTCCTGTGGGCGAGGATTTCCAGCCGGATCCAATGCAAACCTCGGTTTCTTATTGGGGATCGCGTGATGCTTTAACCCTTGCTAGTGGCCATAACGGCCTGACTCATCAGGGTAGAGGCGGAAAACCTGGTGGTGGCGGTGCTTCTGGCGAAGGTCGCGGACCTTTCCGTGGTCGCACCCAAGGCGGTAGACCAGGTCAGGGCGGCCAAGGTGGTCGTGGTGGTCAAGGCGCTCAGGGCGGACAAGGTGGTGGCCAGGGCCAAAATCGCAGTAAAGGCGCCAAAGTTCATCATGGACAGTCTGCCTTTGTGACGGGCAATCCTCAAAGTCCTGGAAATGGGCCTAAGCGTAGCGCACCAAAAGGGCGAAAACCCTTCAATAAAGGGCCTAGGAAACCGAGAAACCCGGGCGAAAGCTTCTGATTTGTATCGGTTTTCTGCCAAATAGGCTATAATTTTGGTCTTACAGCAGGTTTCTGCTGTTTTTAGTTGTTACCGACTGATGTTGCGATCAACGTAAGTCGGCCTGTTCTGAATTTCGAGAATATGGGCTTTGAAGCCCATTTTTTTTTGCCATTTTGGTATGAAAGGTTGTCGTGAAGGATCAGCAGGTTATTTCTGCAGAGCTGGAAAACTTGGGTTACACGCTAGTTGATATCGAGCGTGAAGCCGGAGGATTGCTGCGCGTCACGATTGAAAACCCAGATTACGAGCGCTTGATTACGGTGTTGGATTGCGAAAAGGTTAGCCATCAGTTGAGCTACACCTTGCCAGTAGAAAACATTCCCTTTGAGCGTTTAGAGATTTCATCTCCAGGATTGGATCGCCCAGTAAAAACTGCCGCTGATTTTGAGCGCTTTGCTGGCATGGAAGTAGATTTGAAATTGCGTGTTGCAGTTGGCAATCGCAAGAATTTTCGTGGTGAGTTGCAAGGCTTGCTCAGTGGTGAATTGAATTCTCCTGATGCAAAGTTTGGTTTGGTATTTGAGGGTGCTGATGGTCAGCCCTCTCAATTGGAGTTCTCTTTAGCCGAGGTCGATAAGACTCGGTTGGTCCCTGTTATTGATTTCAAAGGAAGAAAGTCATGAGCCGAGAAGTTCTCATGTTGGCAGACGCGCTAGCGCGTGAAAAGAACGTTGATCAAGCAATTGTGTTTGAGGCCTTAGAAATGGCCTTAGCCTCTGCTACTAAGAAGCGTTATGCAACTGAAGATGTGGATATTCGTGTGTCGATCGATCGCGAATCTGGTGAATACGAAACCTTCCGTCGCTGGTTGGTTGTTCCAAATGAAGCCGGTTTGCAAGAGCCAGATAAAGAGATTCTGCAATTTGAAGCTCAAGAGCAACTCGCTGACATGGAAGTTGGCGACTATATCGAAGAGCAAATCGAATCTTTAGCATTCGGCCGTATTGGCGCGCAAGCTGCTAAGCAAGTTATTTTGCAGCGCATTCGCGACGCGGAACGTGAACAAATTTTGAACGATTACCTTGAGCGTGGCGAAAAAGTCATGACTGGTACCGTGAAACGTGCTGATAAGAATGGTCTCATTATTGAATCTGGTCGCGTTGAAGCATTGCTCCGTCGTGATCAAATGATTCCAAAAGAGAACTTACGTTCTGGTGATCGTGTCCGCGCATACATACTTAAGGTGGATCGCGAAGCACGCGGCCCTCAAATTGAACTCTCCCGTACTTGCCCAGATTTCTTGATCAAGTTGTTTGAGAACGAAGTTCCAGAGATGGAGCAGGGTTTATTAGAGATCAAAGGCGCTGCCCGTGATCCTGGTATCCGCGCAAAAATTGCTGTGATTACTTATGACAAGCGTATTGACCCAATTGGCACTTGTGTTGGTGTACGTGGCACCCGTGTGACTGCAGTTCGCAATGAAGTTGCTGGCGAAGCAGTAGACATCGTATTGTGGTCTGAAGATCCAGCCCAGTTTGTGATTGGTGCCTTGGCTCCAGCCCAAGTATCTTCTATCGTCGTTGACGAAGAGCGTCATGCAATGGACGTAGTGGTTGACGAAGAAAACTTGGCAATCGCCATTGGCCGAAGTGGACAAAACGTTCGTTTGGCGAGCGATTTGACTGGCTGGCAAATTAACATCATGACTCCTGAAGAGTCTGCCGAGAAAACTGAAAAAGAAGCATCTTCTGTACGCCAGTTGTTTATGGATAAGTTGGATGTGGATCAAGAAGTGGCTGATATCTTGATTGAAGAAGGTTTCAATACATTGGAAGAGGTCGCTTATGTACCCCTCTCTGAAATGTTAGAGATCGATTCTTTCGATGAAGATACCGTGAATGAGTTGCGTACTCGTGCGCGTGATTCTTTGTTGACTATGGAGTTAGCAAAAGAAGAGCGTATTGGTGAAGTTTCACAAGATTTGCGCTCCCTTGAGGGAATGACAACAGAACTGATTGCTAAGCTTGCTGACAATCAAGTTCACACCCGTGACGACCTTGCTGAACTAGCTGTTGATGAGCTGGTTGAGGCGACACAAATTGACGAAGAAACTGCGAAAACGCTCATCATGAAAGCGCGCGAACATTGGTTTACTTCATGAGAGGAAGTAGTGCATGGCAACAACAGTAAAAGTACTCGCTAAAGAATTAAAACGTACCGCGCCAGACCTCCTAGAGCAGTTGAAGGCGGCCGGTATTGAAAAAGGTTCTGAGGACGACAGCATTACCGAAAAGGACAAAACTGTCCTGCTCGAGCATTTGCAAAAAGAGCATGGCAGCGTTGACAGTGGCACGCGCAAAAAGATTACCTTAATCAAGCGCGAGAGCTCAGAAATTCGTCAAGCAGATTCTGCTGGACGAACTCGTACCGTACAGGTTGAGGTGCGTAAAAAGCGTGTGCTGGTTAAGGCTGGAGAGAAGGCGCCTGAAGAGGCAGCAGTAGCACCGGTCAAAGAGGTCGCACCGGCTGCACCAGTTAAGCCTGTTATCTCTGCAGAAGAATTAGAAAAACGCGCGGCTGAGGCGACACGCCAAGCCGAGCTATTGGCACGTCAAGAAGCGGAAATGAAGGCGGCTGAAGAAGCGCGTCAAAAAGAAGTTGCTGCTCCGATAGCCGTCAAAGAAGTGGCGCCTGTAGATGAAGCGCCAGCTGCTGCTGCAGCTGCTGCCGAGAAAAAAGCGACTGCAGATAAAGCGGCTAAAGATTTAGCTGCAAGTAAAGAAAAAGAATTGGCAGACATTCGTGTTCGTCGTGCTGCCGCTGAAGCTGAGGCTTTAGCGATTCGCGACATGATGAGTGCTCCAGCCCGCGTTCTGAAAGCACCAAGTGAAATTGCTGCTGAGGAAGCGAAAAAAGGTACCCTGCATAAGCCAGCAAAAGTTGAAGGCGCTGATGATAAGAAAAAGGCTGCTGCTAAAGTTGGCGGTAAAACCATCAAATCTGCTGAGACATCATCTACTTGGCAAGAAGAAGGCGCCAAGAAACCTGGTGGCTTAAAGACTCGCGGTGATTCTTCTGGTGGCGTTGGTGGCTGGCGTTCAGGCGGTGGCCGTAAGAAGCAGCGCCAAATCGCAGAAGCGAACGTAGATACAAACTTCCAAGTTCCAACCGAACCAGTGGTGCGTGATGTTCATGTTCCAGAAACAATTACTGTTGCTGAGTTAGCTCATGCCATGGCGGTTAAGAGTGCGGAAGTGATTAAGTTGCTGATGGGTATGGGGCAAATGGTCACCATCAATCAAGTGCTTGATCAAGATACTGCGATGATTCTCGTTGAGGAGATGGGCCATAAAGCCCATGCTGCAAAATTAGATGATCCTGATTTGGATCTGGGTACTGATGGTCACGATGCAGAATTGTTGCCACGTCCTCCAGTTGTAACGGTGATGGGTCACGTTGACCACGGTAAAACTTCTTTGCTCGATAAGATTCGTGCTGCAAAAGTTGCTACCGGTGAAGCTGGTGGTATTACTCAGCACATCGGTGCATACCATGTGGAAACTCCGCGCGGCATGATTACCTTCCTGGATACTCCGGGCCACGAAGCCTTTACGGCAATGCGTGCTCGTGGTGCCAAGGCAACGGATATTGTGATTTTGGTGGTAGCGGCTGATGACGGCGTGATGCCGCAAACTAAAGAAGCGATTCACCATGCGCTCGCAGGTGGCGTTCCTATTGTTGTCGCAATTAATAAGATTGATAAGCCAGAAGCCAATTCTGAGCGCGTTAAAACTGAATTGGTTGCAGAGCAAGTGGTTCCTGAGGAATACGGTGGCGATGTGCCATTTATTCCTGTATCAGCAAAAACTGGCGAAGGTATTGATGCCTTGCTAGAGAACGTGCTCTTACAGGCTGAAATCTTAGAACTGAAAGCACCTAAAGATGCTCCTGCTCAAGGTTTAGTCATTGAAGCGCGTTTGGATAAAGGTAAGGGTCCTGTTGCAACCATTTTGGTTCAGTCGGGCACCCTTAAACGTGGCGATATGTTGCTTGCTGGTTCAACCTACGGACGCGTACGCGCTATGTTGGATGAAAACGGCAAACCCTGTAACGAAGCAGGCCCATCTATTCCGGTAGAAATTCAAGGTTTAGCTGATGTTCCTGCGGCTGGTGAGTCAGTGCAAGTAGTTCCCGATGAGCGTAAGGCTCGCGAAATTGCATTGTTCCGTCAAGGTAAGTTCCGTGATGTGAAGTTGGCGAAACAGCAGGCATTCAAACTTGAGACCATGATGGAAAACATGGAAGAGGGCGCGGTTGAAGCTAAGTTGTTGCCGCTGATTATTAAGGCTGACGTACAAGGTTCTCAAGAAGCCTTAGCGCAGTCATTAATGAAGCTTTCTACACCTGAGGTTAAGGTTCAAATTGTTCACGCAGGTGTTGGTGGTATCACTGAAACTGACGTGAACTTGGCTGTTGCATCTAAAGCGGTCATCTTTGGCTTTAACTCCCGTGCAGATGCTGCTGCTCGTAAGTTAGCCGAGAACAATGGTGTAGATATTCGTTATCACAACATCATTTATGACGCTGTTGATGAAGTGAAGTTAGCACTGAGCGGCATGTTGACTCCAGATAAGAAAGAAGAAATCACTGGTCTCGTTGAGATTCGTCAAGTCTTCTTGGTATCTAAAGTCGGCGCGATTGCAGGTTGCTTAGTGGTTGATGGAATCGTTAAACGCTCATCTAGTGTTCGTCTCTTGCGTGACAACGTCGTTGTTTGGACTGGTGAGTTGGACTCTCTCAAGCGCTTCAAGGATGACGCCAAGGAGGTTCGTGCCGGTGTTGAATGCGGTCTGTCATTAAAAGGCTATAACGATATTAAAGAAGGCGACCAGTTAGAAGTGTTTGAAGTAACTGAAGTTGCACGTTCACTCTAAGCACTATGCACAAGACTAGTCCACATCGTAACCAGCGTCTCGCCGATCAAATTCAGCGAGACCTGGCCGAGCTTATTCCGCGTGAACTGCGCAGTCCGAGTTTGGGTTTAATTACTTTACAAAGTATCGAGCTCACACCAGATCTAGCACACGCAAAGGTATTCTTTACCG
This sequence comes from Polynucleobacter sp. UB-Tiil-W10, assembly GCF_018881605.1. Lineage (GTDB taxonomy): Bacteria > Pseudomonadota > Gammaproteobacteria > Burkholderiales > Burkholderiaceae > Polynucleobacter. The sequence goes on along the minus strand of NZ_JACVPZ010000001.1, from coordinate 105,685 downwards.
TGTTGGGCGCTGAGCCTGAGCATGCTTTAAAAGCGCTTCAAGAAAAAGCAGGTTATTTGCACTCGCTATTATTTAAGCGTTTGCATATTCACACTGTTCCTACATTGCATTTTCACTATGACAGCTCAGTTGAGCATGGCATAGAAATGTCTCGGTTGATCGATCAAGCAGTGGATAGTGACCGCGGCGATCATAAAGACGAGACTCAGTAATTCATGTCTATTCGGATCGACGGCGTAGTGCTGCTAGATAAACCTGCTGGAATGAGTTCACAGGGTGCAGTTACCGCTGTAAAGCGCGCTTTTAATGCTGACAAGGCTGGTCATACTGGAACTTTAGATCCGATGGCAACTGGCTTACTCCCTATTTGCTTGGGTGAGGCTACAAAGTATTCACAAGACTTGCTTGAAGCGGACAAGACCTATATCGCTAGAGTGAAGTTTGGTTCGCGTACTGATACCGGTGATGCCGAAGGTCAAATCATTGAAGAATTGACTTTGCCTGTCTTTGCCAGTGAAGCAGAAATCAAATCCGCATTAGAGGCTTTGCTCCCAAAATTTACTGGGCCGATTTCTCAAGTGCCGCCAATGTACTCTGCGCTGAAGCGTGACGGTAAACCATTGTATGAATATGCTCGTGCTGGTGTTGAGTTAGAGCGCGCTGCTCGAAACATTACTATTCACGCGATTCGCTGGACGAATATCGCTTGGCCAGAAGCTACTTTAGAAGTTAGCTGCAGTAAAGGCACATACATCCGCGTTTTAGCTGAAGATATTGGTAATGCATTAGGCTGTGGCGCCCATTTAGTTGGTTTGCGCCGTACTGAAGTAGGGCATTTAAATCTTGAGCAGTCCTTTACCATTGAATCCATTCAAAGCGGTCTGCAAAATAGCGCTAACTACATATTGCCTGTTGATGCTTTATTGCAAACATTGCCACACTTAACTGTGGATGAGCAACAAGCTAAACGTCTTGAGATGGGGCAGCGTGTTCCTCTCAATTTACCTTCAATTGAAGCATTAGTTCGCATCTATCGTGCCACTGCTGCTCCTCATAACTTTATCGGTACTGCTGATTGGCGCTCTGGTGTATTGCATCCTAAGCGCCTAATTTCGCAGGCTCAATGAATATTCATTATCCATAACCCCTTTACTTATCTTTAACTTTAGAAGCTTCACATGACTAAACGCTCACTTCGTAACATCGCCATCATCGCCCACGTTGACCACGGTAAAACTACCTTGGTTGACCAACTCTTGCGCCAATCTGGCACATTCCGCACCAATGAAAAAATGACCGAACGCGTCATGGATTCAAATGACCTGGAAAAAGAGCGCGGCATTACTATTTTGTCCAAGAACTGTGCAGTGGAATATGACGGCACACACATCAACATCGTTGATACCCCTGGACACGCTGACTTCGGTGGTGAAGTAGAGCGTGTTCTCTCCATGGTTGACGGTGTATTACTCTTGGTTGATGCGGTTGAAGGCCCAATGCCACAGACCCGCTTCGTAACTAAGAAAGCTTTGGCTTTAGGTTTGAAGCCAATCGTGGTGATTAATAAAGTTGACCGTCCAGGTGCGCGTTGTGATTACGTGATCAATGCAACTTTTGAGTTGTTTGATAAGCTTGGCGCAACTGAAGAGCAATTAGATTTCCCGGTTATCTATGCATCAGGCTTAAACGGTTATGCAGGAGAATCAGAGGATGTGCGTGAAGGTAATATGCGCCCCTTGTTTGACGCTGTTCTGAAACATGTCCCTGTGCGTGATGATGATCCAGATGGTCCCTTGCAATTCCAGATTTCTTCAATCGACTACAACAGCTATGTTGGCAAGATCGGTGTTGGTCGTATTAGCCGCGGACGTGTGAAATCAGGCATGGAAGTAGTCTGCATGAACGGTCCTGATGGCACACCATTCAAAGGTCGTATAAACCAAGTATTGAAATTTAAAGGTCTCGAGCGCGAAATCGTTGACGAGGCAGTTGCTGGCGATATCGCCCTCATCAATGGTATTGAAGAGTTGGCGATTGGCACAACCGTATGTGCGGTTGATAAGCCAGATCCATTGCCAATGCTCAAGATTGATGAGCCTACTTTAACCATGAACTTCATGGTGAACACTAGTCCATTAGCTGGTCGCGAAGGTAAGTTTGTAACTAGCCGCCAAATTCGTGAGCGCCTTGATCGTGAATTAAAGGCCAATATGGCTTTGCGCGTAAAAGAAACTGATGATGACACCGTATTTGAAGTATCAGGTCGTGGCGAGCTGCATCTCACCATCTTGGTAGAGACTATGCGTCGTGAAGGCTATGAGATGGCGGTTTCCCGTCCACGTGTTGTCTTTCATGAAGAGAATGGCGTCAAGATGGAGCCGTATGAGAACTTAACGGTAGACGTAGAAGATGCCACTCAAGGTTCTGTGATGGAAGACTTGGGCAAGCGTAAGGGTGAGCTGCAAGATATGGTGAGTGACGGAAAAGGCCGTACACGTCTTGAGTACCGCATTCCTGCACGTGGTCTGATCGGCTTCCAAGGCGACTTCATGACCATGACTCGCGGTAATGGTTTGATGAGTCACACATTTGATTCTTATGCTCCAGCTAAAGATGGAATCTTGGGCGAACGTCATAATGGCGTATTGATCAGTCAAGATGATGGTGAAGCAGTTGCCTACGCTATTTGGAAGTTACAAGATCGTGGCCGTATGTTTGTGAGCCATGGTGATCCTGTATACGAGGGTATGGTGATTGGTATTCATAGTCGTGACAATGACTTGGTTGTTAACCCAATCAAGGGTAAGCAATTAACCAACGTTCGTTCTTCTGGTACTGACGAAGCAGTTCGCCTGGTAACACCAATTGATTTGACCTTAGAGTATGCGGTGGAATTCATTAGTGATGATGAGTTGGTGGAAGTAACGCCGAAAAGCGTACGTATCCGTAAGCGTCACCTGAAGGAGCATGATCGCAAAAAGGCATCACGCGAATAAGCTGCCTTAAGCTACACAACAAAAGTCACCTCCGGGTGGCTTTTGTTCTTCATTGAAATCAAAACTCCAAAATATCAGTCAGAAAAAGTAAAAATACATCCCTATGCTGCCATCGATTGAACAACGTCTTGCCCAAGAGCTTTCCGCCAAACCTGCTCAAGTAGCTGCAGCAATAGCTCTCATGGATGAGGGTGCTACCGTTCCTTTTATCGCCCGTTATCGTAAAGAAGCTACTGGAGGTTTAGATGACACTCAATTGCGCTTATTGGAAGAGCGACTGAGCTACCTCCGGGAATTAGAGGATCGTCGCAAAACGATTGTCGCCTCCATTGAAGAGCAGGGCAAGATGACGCCAGAATTACTCAAGGCCATCATGCTGGCAGAAGATAAGACGCGCCTAGAAGATCTCTATCTACCGTATAAGCCTAAGAGAAGAACAAAGGCGCAAATTGCTTTGGAAGCAGGCTTGGAGCCCTTGGCGAATGACTTATTAGCCAACCCCAATTTAGATCCTGAAACAGAAGCTGCAAAATATCTTAAGGAGGCTTTTCAGGTTGATGGCACTGATAATCCTGGTGTAGTAGATACCAAGGCCGCTCTTGAAGGTGCCCGTCAAATTCTGATGGAGCGTTTTGCAGAAGATGCGGCATTGGTGCAATCTCTTAGAGAGTACTTACAAGATCATGGTGTTGTAGAGTCCAAAGTGATTGCCGGGAAAGAGCAAGAGGGTGAGAAGTTTGCCGATTACTTTGATTACTCCGAGCCAATTAAAGCCATTCCATCTCACCGCGCTCTAGCATTATTTAGAGGTCGTCGCGAACAGATGTTGATGGTCAATCTGCGTTTGGATACCGAAGAAGAAAAGCCCAAATGGGATTCACCGCACAACCCTTGTGAAAACCGCATAGCCAATCATTTCAAGATAAAAAACGAAAGCCGTCCTGCCGATGCATGGTTGGCTGACACGGTGCGCTGGACTTGGCGCATTAAGTGTTCACTGCATTTAGAGTCAGAGCTCATGACGGCGCTGCGTGAACGCTCAGAAACCGAAGCGATTAATGTATTTGCACGCAACCTCAAAGACTTGCTATTAGCCGCTCCTGCTGGTCCCAGAGTCACTATTGGCCTAGATCCTGGAATGCGCACAGGCGTCAAGGTAGCGGTGGTGGATGCGACCGGAAAAGTAGTAGATACCGATGTCATATACCCCCACCAGCCCAAGAATGATTGGGCGGGATCATTACATGCCTTAGCTAAGTTGGCTGAGAAACATAAGGCCACCTTAATCTCCATTGGTAATGGTACCGCTTCTCGCGAGACCGATAAATTGGCTCAAGAACTGATTAAAGCCAAACCGGAACTGAAGCTCACTAAAATTGTTGTCTCTGAAGCGGGTGCATCGGTTTACTCTGCCTCGGAATATGCCTCAAAAGAGTTGCCAGGCATGGACGTTTCATTGCGTGGTGCAGTATCGATCGCACGTCGTTTGCAAGATCCATTAGCCGAGCTTGTCAAGATCGACCCTAAATCAATTGGCGTAGGTCAGTACCAGCATGATGTGATGCAAACTCAGTTAGCTAAATCATTGGTGGCGGTGGTAGAGGATTGCGTGAACGCTGTAGGTGTGGATGTAAATACTGCCTCAGCACCTTTGTTGGCCAGGGTTTCAGGGTTGAGCTCTACTGTGGCAGAAGGAATCGTAGCCTATCGCGATAGTAAAGGTGCATTTAAATCGAGAGCTGATCTCAAGAGTGTTCCGCGCCTCGGCGAGAAAACTTACGAGCAGGCTGCTGGCTTCTTAAGAATTATGGATGGTACTGATCCATTGGACGCCTCTGCGGTACACCCAGAATCTTATCCTTTAGTGGAAAAGATTTTGAAGGACATCAAGAAAGGGGTGAAAGAAGTCATTGGCGATGCTAACTTGCTGAAATCACTCTCGCCAGAAAAATATGCTGACGGTCAGTTTGGTTTGCCAACTGTTACCGACATCCTTAAGGAATTAGAAAAGCCAGGTCGTGATCCACGCCCAGAATTTACTACTGCGACTTTTAAAGATGGCGTAGAAAAAATGAGCGACCTTAAAGCGGAGATGATTCTTGAAGGTGTAGTGACGAACGTTGCTGCTTTCGGCGCTTTCGTTGATATTGGCGTGCATCAGGATGGTTTAGTCCACATTTCTGCGCTTTCCAATACCTTCGTGAAAGATCCTCATAGCGTAGTGAAAGCGGGGCAGGTGGTTAAGGTGAAGGTGCTCGAGGTGGATGAAAAGCGCAAGCGCATTGCGTTAACGATGCGTTTAACGGATGAAGCGCCAAAAGCAGATGCCAAGGTCGGCGCTAGGTCTGAGCAAAGAACCCCAAATCGACCTAAAACGCCGGAACTCAGAAGACCTCAAGAAGATAGGCGCTCAGCACCCCCAATGAATAATGCAATGGCGGCCGCCTTCGGCAAGCTTAAGAAATAGTAATTTTTAGAGAATTTCTCACTAATTAAGTGGCAAATTCTCTAAACTAATGCTTTGTATGTTTAACAACGAAAGACAAGGATTACTGTGAAAATGTCCCACTCTATTTTCCGCATTGCAGCAATTTCGCTGTGTGCATTAGGCGTTAGCATTTCTGCTGCCAAGGCGGCTGATTTCCCTGGTGATCGCCCAATTACTCTAGTGGTGCCATTCTCAGCTGGTGGTCCGACTGATAAAGTAGCTCGTGAACTTGCTTTGGCAATGGGTAAGCAGCTAAAAGGTCAGGTGATTGTAGATAACAGTCCTGGTGCAGGCGGTACGATTGCAGCAAAGCGTGTAATCAATTCTAAGAACGATGGTTACACATTATTGATTCACCATATCGGCATGTCTACTGCCCCAGCGTTGTATAAGAACCTGGGCTTTGATCCAATGAATGATTATGAGTATGTTGGCCAAGTTGCTGACGTACCAATGATTCTGGTTGGCAATAAAGATTTACCTCCTAAGAATTATCAAGAACTCCTCCCGTATATGAAAGCCAATGTGGGTAAGATCGCTTATGCCAATGCTGGTGTAGGCTCTGCTAGCCACTTATGCGGCTTGCTCTTTATGAGCCGTATTCAGCTAGATTTAACAACCGTGCCATACAAAGGTACTGCTCCGGCATTAACCGACTTGATCGGCGGCCAAGTGCAATTGATGTGTGATCAGACAACTAATCTTTCAGGTCAGTTATCAACCAATGCAGTGAAGCCATACGGCACAACCACAATGCAGCGTATCAAAGCATTCGACAAGATTCCGACTCTCAATGAGCAAGGCTTAAAGAACTTTGAAGTGAAGGTTTGGCATGGAGTTTATGCGCCAAAAGGCACTCCGAAACCAGAGATGGACAAGTTAGCTAAGGCTTTACAAGGCGCTATCCAGGATCCGCTCTATAAGCAACATATGGCAGAGTTGGGTGTTGAGATTCCGTCACAAGCAAACGCTACTCCAGAGGGCTTGAAGAAACATCTGAAGGCGCAGATTGATTTGTGGACACCAATTATTAAAGCTGCAGGTATTTACGCAGACTAAATTGCAAGCAGTAAGTTATGCAAATAATAAAACCGCCTTCGGGCGGTTTTTTAATGATCAAAGAATGCAAAAACTAAGGGAAGAAAGAGTTAAAAACTTTAAGAGTCAATAGGCATTACTGTCACCGCTACATCTAGTGTATGATCAGCGCCGCCATGGATGACTCCACGAATAGGAGATACATCAGAGTAATCTCTTCCCTGAGCAAGATGAACATAATCTTCACCTGGGGTGCCATAGCCCCAGCGATTATTGGTTGGATCTAGATCACACCAAATTCCCTGACCAAGCACGCCATTTTCGTCAATGCTCGGCACATAAACCGATGCCCAAGCATGCGAGGCATCTCCGCCGATGAGTCTTGCTTGTCCAGGAGGTGGATTTGTCAGGATGTAGCCACTCATATATTTTGCTGGGATGCCAATGCTTCGCAATGACGCGATCAGAATATGAGCAAAATCCTGGCATACACCTTCGCGCTTATGTAATGCTTCGAGCGCCGGAGTATTAATGTCAGTGCTTTCGCTGACATAGTGAAATTCACTATAGATGCGTTTCATTAAATCAATTGCAGCATCTAATATGGGCCTACCGGCTGTGAAATTTGCTCGTGCAAATTCAGCAAACTCTGGCCGTAAGGTAATAAACGGGGAGGTGAAGAGAAATTCTGAGGCCGGATCCCATTGAGTATTGGAGTGATAGCGAAAGTATTCCCGTACCAATTCCCAGGCGGCGGTTTCCTGGGGTTTTGGACCATATTCTGTGCTTGAAGTTTCTATTAGTGACTTCGCTGTTATGAGCAATTCACTATGTCTGTTTTGCAGTGAAAAGAAGGTGCAAACATTGCCATAGCTATCTTGGTTTTCTTCGCTCCAAGATGGTCTGGGGTCTACATGAATTTCAGTTTTAATTACTCGCTGTGTCTCTAAGTCTGCTGGTTTGAGATGTGCAAAATGCTGTGCAATTTCGACATCAGGGTCGTATGAGTAACGGGTATCGTGGGTGATTTCTAGCAGCATAATTTTTGACCAACTACATCTGAATGCTGTATTCATTGGAGTGAATCAGATTGAAGTAGCGCGCGCTAATTTCATCAGAAACATTCCAAGCAGACTGTGAGCAGTTGCTTAGGCAATTTCTTAAGTCTGAGAAATTCCCAAGCCCATCCGCTGTAGATAGAGCGTATAAATCATAATCCAAAAGATTGATGACGCTACGGGTGAGTTCATCCGGGCTATTGCGCTCAGTGCCCGCAAGCTTAGAAAGACGAGCGCGAAGTGCTTTACTAACCCAAGCTAATGAACGAGGATTTTCATCATCCATGACCAGCAAGCTAATTAAAGGCGCTATCTCGCGACTCTGTTGATGTTGTGCGTGGAATGTGATGGTGCTATCAAATAAATTCAGAAGGGCGGTATAGCCTGAGCCATCTAAGTTCGGGTTGCTGAGTAAGCCTGAAGTAATAGCTGAATCTAAAGCATTGGTTAAAAAGGCCAGTCGCTCGATATGCCTGCCAATCGAAAGAAGTTGCCAACCATCATCACGCGTCATGCGGTCAGTTTGAGCGCCGGTAATTGCCGCTAAGCAGCTATTGGCACCATTTAAGGCATCGATAGCAAGCGAGGAAGAAAAGTCATGATAGGTACTTGCTTTATGACAATCAGCTTGAAATTGCTCAATGCAATGATTGATAGTGCTCCATTGCTCTGGCGAAAGTCGCTCTCTTACATTAGAGGCAGTTCTCTTCATGGCATTGAGATTAAAGCCTACGCTAGTAACGTTCTCGCTGTCGTTGAGAGAATTAATTAAAGTGCGCTCAAAAATACGGTGACGAATATCACTTTGATCAAAATTACTAGGAACGCCTTCCGGTACGAGCCCGTAATGGTGACATAAGCCTTCTAGCCAAGACCATAATGAGCGCGAAGGAGTGTATTCGCTATTAATATTTTCAAGATAAAGCTTGGCCAAGCGCAGAATGTTTTCACTGCGTTCGGTATAGCGCCCAAACCAATAGAGATTCTCCGCTGCGCGGCTAGTGACCAAGCGCTTGCGCATCACTTTTTCAGCGTGATGAATTGGTTGATGGAGTTGTTGCCCCTGATCTTGCGAGTGCTGCGGACTTTGTACCCATACATCCGCGCTACTTCCGCCACGTTGCATCGAGGCAATCCCAGAATCTGTTCCGGCGATGCGAGCAAGTCCGCCCGGTAATACTTGCCAGCTATTGGGACCATCGCTTAAGGCGAATACTCGTAACATATACGAGTGTTTTTCAATCAAAGATGCATCATTGAGATTAAATGCATTTAGCCAAGTAGGCATTTGTGCCAATGGAATATAGGTTTGCACCGTATGTTCATCTGGTTGGCGAGTAATGCGCCCAACCCACTCATCAAGTTGGGCTTGATTTAAGTCGCAACCTAAGGCGGATTCATAATTCTGGTGACCTGTACCATTTGGGAAGGTAGGCTTAATAGCGCTATGCCCTAGATTTGGAATGGCGGCCTCCAATGCAGCCCGTTCACCGCACCACCAAGTATCCATAGCGGGAAGTTGAACCTTCTCATTCAGAAGTCTCTCGCTAATCGCAGGTAAGAAACCTAAGAGCGCAGGCGACTCTAAGAAAGCTGAGCCAGGAGCATTAGCTAATACAACATTACCAGCGCGTATCGCTTGCAATAGACCCGGAATACCGAGAGTAGAGTCGGAGCGCAGTTCTAGTGGATCTAAAAACTCATCATCTAAGCGCTTGAGCAAAATGTCTACAGGCTCTAAACCGCGTACGGTTTTCAGAAACAAACGTTGGTCACGTACTGTTAAGTCACCACCCTCAACCAAGGTCAAACCAAGATAACGAGCGAGGTAGGCATGCTCAAAATAAGTTTCGTTATAAGGTCCGGGGGTAAGTAGGGCGATATGGGCATTTGCACCAGCTGGACTTTCCAGCTTTAGTGAATCGATCAGGTCTCTGTAGGCATTTGCTAGTGGGGCAATTTGCATGAGCTCATATGCTTTGGGAAATTGCCTTGCAATCAGGTTGCGATTTTCTAATAAATAGCCCAAGCCAGAGGGTGCTTGAGTACGCTGAGAGAGAACAGACCATGAACCATCTGGCGCTCTGGCCAAATCAAAGGCCATGATGTGCAGATATTTGCTGCTGCTGAGCGTGACGCCATGCATCGAGCGCAAATATCCAGGGTGTCCATGGATTAAGGCTGGAGGAATCAGACCCTCTTTTAATAAATGCTGAGGTCCATAGATATCCGCCATGATGGCTTCGAGCAAGCGTGCGCGCTGAAAAATTCCAGACTGAATTTCTTGCCAAGAATCAGGGCTAATGATGAGTGGAAATAAATCTACGGACCAAGGGCGCTGAGGACCAAACTCGTCGGCATAGACGTTATACGTAATACCGTTATCCCGAATCTGTCGATTGAGTTCTTGGGTACGTTGATCTAGATCGCTTAAACCAGAAGGGCCTAGGGATTCAAAAAAAGTTTGCCATTGGGGTAGCAGGGACTCTGACTTGCCTCGCAACTCATCAAAATGACCCTCTTTGGCCTTGGGGGACAGACGGTTGATATCGTCCACCAGAGAGGGGTTGCTGGTAGCTTTCAAAGAATGGGTCTGCGAGTTGTCCACAAACTATTGTCTCACCGGCGCATATCCAGCGTAAATGGAAATTCTCTGCTAGCTGGGAGGTCAATATTGGCCTGAACTCCCTCTATTGTTCCTGGGGTGTGACCCATTCTGAAAAAGCGTGATAACCGACGGCTTTCAGCCTCATAGGCATTGATGGGGAAGTTGTCATAGTTACGACCGCCAGGGTGCGCAACGTGATACTGGCAGCCACCCACTGAACGCTTCATCCAAGTGTCAACCATATCAAATATCAATGGGACATGTATGCCAATACTTGGGTGCAGACTAGATGGCGGGTTCCATGCTTTATAACGAATGCCTGCCACATATTCTCCAGCGACACCGGTTGGTTGCAGTGGCAACGGCTCTCCATTGCAGGTGATGGTGTAGCGGCTTTGATTTAATCCAGTGACACGTAATTCAATACGCTCAAGTGAGGAGTCTACGTAGCGTGCAGTGCCCCCTGCGGCATTTTCTTCGCCCATGACATGCCATGGCTCTAAGGCATTACGCAAGGTAATCTCGGTTCCCATGGTTTTCACTTGACCAATGAGCGGGAAGCGGAACTCTAAATGAGGCGCAAACCATTCTGGCTTAAAGTCGTAACCATGCATTTGCATTTCTTCAATGACATTATCGAAATCCATTTTGATGAAGGTAGGCAAGAGACAACGATCATGAAGCTCTGTTCCCCAACGTGTCATTGGCGCGTTATAAGGCTCGTCCCAGAAGCGTGCAATTAAGGCGCGAATTAATAATTGCTGAACAATACTCATGTGCGCATGCGGAGGCATCTCAAAAGCGCGCAATTCTAGTAAGCCTAGCCGACCAGTTTGGCTATCTGGTGAATACATCTTATCAATGCAGAACTCGCTGCGATGCGTGTTGCCAGTCACATCAATCAAAATATTGCGTAGCGTTCTATCAACAAGCCACGGTGGCATGCTTTGACCAAACTTCTTGCGATTCTCATGAATCTCCTTGAGCGCAATTTCTAATTCGTAGATTTGGTCATTACGCGCCTCATCCACCCTAGGAGCCTGGCTGGTTGGGCCAATGAACATACCGCTAAATAGGTAGCTCAGGCTTGGATGGTTATGCCAATACAAAATGAGGCTGGCTAACAGTTCGGGTCTTCGTAAGAAGGGGCTATCAATCGGTGTTGCGCCGCCCATCACAAAGTGATTGCCACCACCAGTACCGGTGTGACGGCCATCAGCCATAAATTTTTCAGCAGAAAGACGAGATTCAAAAGCGGCTTGATACAAGAACTCAGTATGCTCAACCAACTCACCCCAGTTATGGGCTGGATGAATGTTGACTTCAATCACACCAGGATCTGGCGTTACTTGTAACAACTTTAAGCGAGGGTCACGTGGGGGAGGATAGCCCTCTAAAACGATTTGGAACTTAAGCTCTTCAGCAGTTGCTTCTACTGCTTGCAATAAATTGAGATAGTCTTCAAGGCGAGCGAGTGGTGGCATAAAGACATACAGCACACCAGACTTACCGCCATGTTCATTCTCGGCCTTGGGTCCGTTCGAGCGCATAGGATCGCGTGCTTCAACACACATCGCTGTTCTAGTAACCCATGCAGCGGATTCTTGGCGTTTTGGCTGCCTAACTTCAGACTGACTCCAAATAGTTTTGCCATGACCTGCAAATTCTTTTTGACTTGGCTTCTGTTGTTGAACAACCGATACATGACTGTTTAATGGCTGTCTGGGAGCAAATGGATCTTGCTCAATCAGGTAGGGATAATCCGCTTTGCTAACCCAAGGGAGGGATTCTAAGGGGAGGCGATAGCCCATTGGTGAGTCGCCTGGCAAAAGATAGAGGCGATCATCACGATATTCCCAAGGACCTGTCTTCCAGGCGGTATCAAGATAATTTTTGCCTTCATTCGCTTCAATGGGAAGTACGTATCCCACCACAGAATCTAATTTCTGAGTAAAGACCCGCTTTAAACGAGTTCGCTCCATCTCATCATCCAAGTTTGATTTGAATGGGTCGACGTTGACTGGGAGCTTGGATTCACGCCAGAGGTAATAAAAAACATCTTCATAGGCCGGTTCGATAAATTGATCGGCTAAGCCTAATTTTTTCGAAAGGGTGTAAACAAACTTTTCAGCATCTTTGCTGGTGTAGTGGGCAATGGTTTGTTCATCAGAAAATAATTTTGGGTTTTTCCAAACAGGCTGACCATCAGCCCTCCAATAAATAGATAGAGCCCAGCGAGGAAGTTGTTCACCTGGGTACCATTTGCCTTGACCAAAATGCAAGAAACCACCATCGCCATATTCTTGACGGAGCTTATCAACTAAGGTGATTGCATAGGCGCGTTTAGTGGGCCCTAATGCATCTACATTCCACTCGCGTTCATCACGTCCATTGATCGAGACAAAGGTTGGCTCGCCACCCATGGTTAGTCGCACATCACCTGCAACCAGTTTCTTGTCAACCTTATGACCTAGCTCAACAATGTCTTGCCATTGTTCTTCAGTGTAGGGTTTGGTGACTCTGGGGGCCTCATAGATGCGAGTCACTTCCATGGTGTGAGCAAACTGCACTTCACATTCATCAACACCACCCTCAATTGGCGCAGCGCCTGAGGGCTCGGGTGTACAGGCTACTGGGATATGACCTTCACCTGCAAAGAGACCGGAAGTGGGGTCTAAGCCAATCCAGCCTGCACCTGGTAAATACACCTCACACCAGGCATGCAGATCTGTGAAATCCACTTCAGTTCCGCTTGGTCCATCAAGCGCTTTGACATCGGGCTTTAACTGAATGAGGTAACCGGAAACAAAGCGAGATGCCAATCCGCAAAGACGGAGCAAGTTAACCATGAGCCATGCAGAATCACGACATGAGCCACTACGCAGTTTGAGTGTTTCTTCTGGAGTTTGTACTCCAGGCTCCATACGAATGGTATAGGCAATATCTTGATGAACTTTTTGATTGAGGGCAACCAAAAAATCAATCGTGCGCATTTTGCTGCGATCAATGGTCTTGAAATACCTATTGATGCCATCGTTTCGCTTTTTACCTATGTAAGGACGTAATTCTTTTTTAAGATCTTGGCTATACGTGAAGGGGTACTCTTCTGCATCGGGTTCTAGAAAGAAATCGAACGGGTTGTAGACCGCCATCTCTGTGACAAGGTCAACCGTGACTTTGAAGCGCGTTGTTTTTTCAGGAAAAACTAAACGGGCCTGGTAGTTCGAGAACGGGTCTTGTTGCCAATTGATGAAGTGACCTTCAGGCTCAATTTTTAATGAGTAGGACAGAATATGACTGCGGCAATGGGGCGCGGGTCGCAGGCGAATTACCTGTGGTCCCAGCTTCACTGGACGGTCATAAATGTATTCGGTGACGTGGTGGAGGGCGGCGTGTATAGACATGACTCAAAGTCTATGATTAAGACGATTTCGCACCGAAATAAGGCGCACAAGATGGGTGCGTAAATGTGCTAAATGCCCAGATTTGGGTAAAACCCGTCAAAAACAGGGCATTTCGCCGGTTGGGGGTATTTCAGGGGGAATAAGTTGTAGTTGTACCTCATCAGAAAGCGCATATGCCAAAGCAAACCACCCTGACGATTAGCAGCAAGAATTACTCTTCATGGTCCTTGCGTGGCTGGCTGATGCTGAAGTTATCAGGCCTGCCTTTTCAGGAGGTGCAAGTAAACCCAGATGATGTAGATAACCGCGCCGAGCTCTTATTGCTCTCCCCATCTATTTTGGTTCCTAGATTGGACCATGATGGTTGCAAAGTATGGGACACGATGGCGATTGGTGAGTATTTAAATGAATTAAACCCTAAAGCACATCTTTTGCCCAGCGATCCGGTCGCTAGAGCCTATTGCCGCTCTATTTGCGGTGAGATGCATTCGGGATTCTCTGCTCTGCGAGCTTCTTTGCCGATGAATGTCAAGGCGAAGTTTGAATCTTTTAAGGTTTGGTCAAAAGCCCAGATTGATATCAATCGCATATTGGTAATTTGGCAAGACTGTTTAAAAACATATGGCGGTCCTTTCTTGTTTGGTAAGGAGCCCACCTTAGCTGATGCGATGTTTGCGCCAGTTGTTACAAGATTCCTAACGTATCACGTCGAACTGGACAAAGCGAGCAAGGATTACTGCGCGCACATCATGGCGATGCCGGAGATGAAGGAGTGGGTGATGGGCGCCCTTGAAGAACCCGATGACATCGAAGAACTTGAAGTGGAGTTTTAAAAATGAACGCACCTGTGACATTTAAAAGTGATACCGAGTTTTCCCACGTAAAACAAGCTGACACTCAATTTTTGCCGGGTGGTCTGAGAGACTTTTTCCTCTACCGCGATTTAGGTGTGGCTAAGGCCACCAAGGGTAAGGTCATCGCCCATCTCGTAAAAGCGAATAAGCCTCCAGAGAATGGCACCGGTTGGCACTATCACGTAGCAGAATTTCAGATCGTCATCATGACTAAGGGCTGGGCTAAGTTTATGTATGAGGGCAAGGTTACTCTGGTCGAGGCGGGTGATGTAGTGCACCAAATGCCTGGCATTACCCATTTCCTTTTCGACTATTCGCCAGATATGGAGTATCTCGAGATTGTTGGCCCGGCCGACTTTGGTACGGTTCCAGTGTCCGTAGGTCCCGCCGAAGTTCCTGGGGTGACTCCATGGAAGTAATCAAGAATAATCCGCTGGCATCTGACTTTGCCGTCTTGTTTCAGCGGATTATGACTATTGCTGAAGAGCTCGACAGTATGAAAAGTTACTATCGTGAGCTCTATCAAAAAATAGAGGCGGGTGAAGTTGCTTCAGGTGATGAAGAACTGCCTGATCTTCTCAAAACTTTTAATGTTGCTGGCTTCGTCAATTTATCGATCGTTGCAGCGCGAGCAGCGCAAACCGCAGCCATCATTGCCAATGATGTGTCTTTGAGTAGGGTATTTGATCCTGCCCTCAAAACCACAGAACGAGCATTGCGTCATATAGAAAGCGGTGCCCATAAATGATGTACAAGGCCTATCAAACCTTTGCGAATTTGCATAACCCTGTGCGGCTCTTTGCAAAAGCGTCAGAATGCGTTTCGAATAATTGGTTTGGGAATTTTGCACTGAACCCGATGCAGCGTTTAGCTGCGCATTATGAGCAAATTTCGTTGCTAGGATTTACACACACTAGGCCTGATTTTAAGATTGACTCCATCATTGATTCATTTGGTGTTGAGCAGCCTATAGCAGAGGAGTTGATCTACTCAACCCATTTTTGTAATTTAGTAAGGTTCTCAAAGCCTGGTATTTCTGGGCAACCCAAAATTCTTTTGGTAGCACCGATGTCAGGGCACTTTGCAACTTTGTTAGCTGGCACCATCAAAACCTTATTAACGGATCATGAAGTCTATGTAACCGATTGGTTAAACATTCGCGATATTCCTTTAAGTTGTGGTGACTTTGACTTTGATTCTTATGTTGAGCACATCATTAATTTTCTGCAAGTGATTGGACCGCAGACTCACTTGATGGCTGTATGCCAACCAACTATAGCCTGCTTGGCTGCCACAGCCATCATGTCCGAGGACAAAAGTCCTTATGTTCCAGCAAGTTTGACATTGATGGCAGGTCCAATCGATGTGAGTCAAAATCCAACTAAAGTGAATGAGTTGGCTACTAGCAAGCCGATGTCTTGGTTTGAAGAAAAGCTCATCGGCATCATTCCTAAGCAGTTCAATGGTGCCGGGCGTAAAGTTTACCCAGGCTTCTTGCAACTCATGGCGTTCATGAGTATGAATCCCGATCGCCACGCAGAATCATTTAGAAAGCTTTATGAATATCGCGTGAATGGTGAAGATGAAAAAGCGGATGTCATCCATGATTTCTACGAAGAGTACTTTGCCATTATGGATTTGTCGGGACCTTTTTACTTGGAGACCATCAAAAAAGTATTCATGGATCGTGATCTAGCCATGGGAACGTTGACCTATAAAGGCAGACCGGTCAACCCAAAATTAATTAAAAAAACTTTTTTACTCACAGTAGAAGGTGAGCGAGATGATATCTGTGGCATAGGTCAAACCTTAGCAGCGCAAGATCTCTGCGCCGGCTTACCGGGATACAAAAAATCCCATCATTTGCAAGCGGGCGTCGGTCATTACGGGGTATTTAATGGCAAGCGCTGGGAAAGTCAGATTTATCCAGTGGTACGTAACCACATTCAGTCAGCACTTTAAATCAGGGGGAATTATGGTCATCTATATCACTCGAAATATTATTGCCAGAATGCGCTGCAACGACGGTACGGATAATGGCTGCAAACCCCTTAATCCTGGTAAATATCAGGCCAATAAAACCAATGATGGCGCACTAGAGATCATCCAAGAGGCCGGTGATTCAGTCTATCTTTTACCATTCATTTGGTGGGAGAAGATGGAGTTAGGCGATATTTTGATTGCAGCTTGATACGCAGAAATCAAATAATATTAAAAAAAAGAGACAGCGCTTTGAGTTATCAATACATTAAAACTGAACAGGCAGATTTGATTGCCACAATACGCTTTAATCATTATGAAAAGCGTAATGCATTAAGTGAATGCTTAATCGAAGAAATGCATCATGCCTTGGAAGAGTTCGGTAAGCAGGATGTACGCGTATTGGTTTTGCGTGCCGACAAGAAAAATAAAGTCTGGTCTGCGGGCCATGATGTGATGGAATTGCCTAGATCAGAGCGCGATCCCTTGCCCGCAGATGACCCTGTCATGGTTTTACTTCAATCTATCAGAGCCTTTAGAGCACCAGTAATCGCTATGGTAGATGGCTCGGTGTGGGGCGCTTCTACGGATTTGATCATGAGTTGCGATATTGCGATTGGCGATCACGATTCAACTTTTGCGATTACACCGGCAAAACTTGGCCTTCCTTACACCGCTAGTGGAATATTGCATTTCATGTCCCGTATGCCGCTAAACGTGGTGAAAGAAATGTTCCTGACTGCTGACCCTATTGGTGCAGATCGCGCATTACAGATCGGTATTCTCAATCACCTATATGTTTCTGGTGAGCTGGAGCAAAAAACCTACCAAATGGCTAGAACAATTGCCTCGCGTTCACCGCAGGCTAACTCAGTGCTTAAAGCCCAGGCGCAAATGCTATCAGATGCTGCTGTCATGAATCCAGCAGTTTTTGAACACCTACAGTCTTTGCGGAAGAATGTTTATATGGGAAGTGATTACCGCGAAGGAATTACTGCTTTCCTAGAAAAGCGCGACCCTGTATTTGGTCAAGCCAAGTAAATAATAAGAACATAAAGAAGCGCATCAAGAAGGGCATAAAATAGCAGACTCCAATCTATGGAGCGCTATCAATATGCAAGTTAATTCAGAAGGAGTTTCAGCATCGCGGGTGTATTTACCTGCCGATCAAGCCCATTTTAATTTGCTGTCTTTTTTCGTTGCGCAATTTCCCCATATTAAAGTAGGTGAGTGGGAGCAACGTTTTAACGAAGGGCTCATCCTGGATATTGAGGGCAAGCCCCTTGAAGCGGGTGACCCCTATCAACCCAATACCCATCTGCTGTATTTCAGGAGGTTGGCTCGCGAACCAGATATCCCATTTAAAGAGCAGATCCTCTTTCAAGACGAACATATCCTAGTTGCGGACAAACCCCATTTTTTGCCAGTGACTCCAAGTGGGCTTTACCTGCATCAAACCTTACTCAATCGACTAAAGAAAACAACAGGCATACAAACATTAAGCCCCCTTCATCGCATTGATCGAGATACTGCAGGACTGGTAATTTTCTCAATCAATCCAAATGAGCGTGCCCTCTATCAAAATCTCTTTAGAGATAGGGTAGTGAAAAAAGTCTACGAAGCGATAGCTCCTTTTTCAGAGGCCTTATCTAAGAGATTGCCAATGACTTATCAAAGCCGTTTACAGGAATCAGAACACTTTCTACAGATGCAAGAAGTGGAGGGTGAGCCAAACTCAGATACGCTTATTGAGCTTATACAAGAAAATAAGCCCTGGGCTAAATATCGCTTGACCCCTGGTAGCGGCAAAAAACATCAACTCCGCTGCCATCTCAATGCATTGGGCGCACCAATCAAGCATGACCAGATTTACCCTGTTTTGACGCCATATCAAGAATATGACCTTGACACTTCAAAATGCTTGCAGTTATTGGCTAAAGAAATTGCTTTTCAAGACCCCATTACAGGTCAGGCAAGATCTTTTCTTAGCTTAAGAACATTGGATTTATAGGGTTTCTATTCTTTGGCGTGACCAATTTGACATATATCAAGCGGTTTGCAAGTTTTCCTAGCTCTCAGGGAGTATGCTGAAAGAGTAATTATTCAAAACAATAAGGGAAGATATGTCATTAAATCACGCAGTTATTTGGATTGATCACAAAGAAGCGCATGTTATGTTTTTAAGTGAGGATGCCAGCGAAGCTGAAGTAATTAGAAGCAAATCTACTCATACCCATTTGCATCACAAGGGTGGGGAAATAGGTAGCGGTAGAGTAGCCTTAGATTCCAAATATCTGCATTCAGTCATTCAGGCTGTAAATGAGTCTAAAGAAATTTTGATTCTCGGACCTGGTTCTGCAAAACTAGAATTAATCAAGCATGCCCACCATCATGATGCCAAGGTAGCAGAAAAAATCGTTGGAGTTGAAACAGTTGACCATCCTAGCGATAAGGAAATTCTTGCATATGCGCGCAAGTTTTTCTATAAAGCAGATCAGATGATTTAAAGAGCTAATAAGGATATTGAAAATGAAAGATGAAGTTCAAGAGCCTTTGGGTCCAGACGGACTCCCTGGACATGATTATTTTTTGGATGCCGTAAATCATATTGATGAAGCTGTAGCCAATAATACGATTGCTTCTGGCGCTGCTAAGGGCCTAGTATTTAGCCTTGTTGAAACCTTGGGGGCAATGGTGGGTGACCCCGATCTTCCGAATCATCTAAAGTCTGGTTATATGGGGGCTCTGGATCTAGCTGTTGAGTTAGAGGCGAAGCTGTCTAAGCGCTGATAGAAAACTGTGATTACATTGTGAGCCCTCATCAGATATGGTGGGGGTTTTCTTTTTGGAGCACCCTTGTTTTAGAAGGTGATTGGGATTAGGATTTATACAACCTCACCCATGATGATTCATCACTTTTATATGTGAGTTAGCTAAGGGCTCTGTAATTGAATATTGATTTAAGTCAAACCCTTCTTAGGGAGCGCTATGCTGCAGGCAAGCTGAAGGATGGTAGAGACTATCCTGCTGTTGATGAGTTAAAGCCGCTGAGTTTATTAAACGCAAGTATTACTACTTTATTTCAGTATACGGGTAAGGATGAGTTGATCCCGCCCCCAGAAAGATCGCGCCCTAGAAAAGAAATTCAGGCCGCTACACTTTTAAGAGCAATTCACTCAAAAAGCCACTGGGAAGAAGAGTGGATTAGCTTTTGGAGAGATCATTTCTCGGTTTATGGGTATGAGCAAAATGTCGGAGCATTTTTGCCTCATTGGGAAAGTGAGGTAATTCGCAAACATGCTTTTGGTAATTTCCGACAATTTCTGGAGGCTACTAGCACTCACCCTTGCATGCTGTATTACCTGAATAACAAAAGCTCACGAGCAGGCAGTGCTAATGAAAACTACGCTAGAGAATTATTCGAGCTTCATACTTTGGGTCGAGATGCCTATATGAATAATCTGTATGCACAATGGCGCGAAGTGCCTGGTGCACTTCAGGGCAAACCTAAGGGCTATATCGATCAAGACGTGTATGAAGCTGCAAGGGCATTTACTGGATGGACAGTAGAGGATGGCGCAGGAATTGGCGGCGGCCAAAATTTACCCAAAACTGGGCAGTTTGTTTATCTCGAATCATGGCACGACAATTATCAGAAAAGAATTCTGGCAACAGAATTTGATCCTTACAGTGGCCCCATGAAGGATGGCAAGAAAGTATTGGATTTGTGTGCATATCATCCAGCTACCGCACGCTACTTAATGCGTAAATTAATCAAGCGCATGATTAATGATCAACCTTCAGAAAAAATGGTTCAAAGTGCGCAGGCGGTATTTACCGAAAATCGTCATGCACAAAATCAATTGGGTCTACTTTCTAAGCATATTGCCAAGCTGGCATTCTCTACTCCAAAAGAGGGGCGTCAAAAGGTGAAGAAACCAATGCGGCTTGCCGCGACCTTTATTAATGCCATCAATTTACCTTTTGATATATCAGAAGGAAAAATCATGGGTCAAGTTGAATCAGCGGGACCCGCACTGTATGGTTGGGTTTCTCCCGAGGGCCCACCAGACGGATTGCAATGGAATTTATCTGCAGCCTATTTAAGACAAAGAATGACATTAATTCAGGGTATTGCTGAAAACTGGTGGGGTACTGGGGAGTGGAACCCATTCAGAAATGTAAGCTCTGGTTCTACATATACCCAGCTTCTATCTACTTGGGAAGCTCCATTATTTGGACAGTCGCGACCTGAGTTGTCACAAGCGCTTCTGCGTTCACAAAATTTGATAGGCTCTGAGCGTCTTAGCGATATTAGGGTGGCTAGAAAAATGGTGGGTTATTTGGCTTGCGCGCCTTCCTTCCAAACTGAAGCAATCGATCCAGATTTTTCTGCTGGGGAGCGAGCATGAGTTTTGACTATATTAGCCGCCGTGAATTTTTAAAGTTCAGCCTAGCAACCTCTTTTGCTGGCATTGAAGATCTTGCCTTTGCGCAGTCTCCAAAAAAATCCATTGGCGTTTTAGCGGCACCACAAATGCTTCACCCTTTTATTGTGGTCTTCCTGAGAGGAGGGGCTGATGGATTGGCTATTCTATCCCCGCTAAATGATGAGAATTTCATTGCTGCAAGACCACCTGAAATGCGTTTTGCAATTGATGCCAGTGGCGGGAAAGTAGAATCAGAAAATGCTATCTTTTATTGGCATCCTGAGGCATCACCATTGGCTAGTCTTTTCGCCGATCGAAAGTTGATAGTGTGGAATGCCATAGGAATTAAAGATGAAACCCGCTCTCACTTTGAGGCTCAAGAAATGATGGAGCGGGGTGTGAACTCCCTGAACTCCCTCCCTGACGACCTGGGTTGGATGGCGAGACAAGTCATTAGCAAAACTCGCTTTCAGGCAAATTCCATCCCATTATTCGCTGGGAATAATAATTTACCGCGGTCTATGCAGGGGGCTCATCGAGCGATTGCAGTAAAAGACATTCAGGGAGGCATTGCATTGCCAAATGGAGCGAATGGATTTAATGCTCTTAGCGCTTTATGTAATGCCGATGGAAATGCAATTGCATCAACATGGATTAGAGATCATCTAAGTAATTTAGATTTCATCAATCAAACTCTTGGAAAGGGTGCTGGAAAAGTAATACCCTATGAGAGTTCTGGAAAAATTCCTTATCCAAATGCGGATCCTGGAGTGGGTTTGCGCTCTGTTGCCAGATTAATTGATGCTAATGTAAGTCTTCAATATGCTTGGGTTGATCAGTCTGGCTGGGACACACACGAAAATCAACCCGGAAGACTTAATGGACACATTAAAAATCTGAGTAATAGCCTAGCAGCATTTGCGCAAGATATGGAAGAAAAAAATCAGCCTTACACATTAGTCGTGATGACAGAGTTCGGAAGGCGCTTACGCTCGAATAGAAGTAATGGTACCGATCACGGTCACGGTTCTTTAGGTTTAATCATGGGGAGCAACGTTCCCGGTGGTCAATTATTGGGGCAATGGCCGGGTTTAAGCGCTGGATCGCTCGATAGAGGTGTGGATTTAGCGGTGACAACAGATTATCAGCACTTTTTAAATCAAGCTTTTAAGTATCAAAAGTCTTAAAACTAGAAAGGCCTGCAACGGTAAATGTTTCATTTGCAAAAAAATACGATGAATTTAGGAATAATTAAAGTATCTAGGACAGCGCCTTAAATTATCCACATAAAATTTCTTCCGCGACCATTTTTTTAAATTACTCTGGTGCTCAAGATTTACTTAGCCCAGACATAAATCAAACTAAAATATTCGGTAATCAATCATTAAGCTGAACTGTCTGTGGAAACTAAAAACAAGAAGAGGTTAGCCGTTGCTCCAATGATGGAATGGACCGATCGCCATTGCCGATCCTTTCATCGCACTCTGACAAAAGAGGCGGTTTTATATACCGAGATGGTAACTACTGGCGCACTTCTGCATGGCGATGTTCCACGCCATTTGGATTATTCACAAGATCAACACCCTGTTGTGCTCCAGCTTGGGGGTTCAGAGCCGTCTGATTTAGCAAAGTCTTCTGACCTAGCTCAGCAGTGGGGCTATGATGAAATTGATCTGAACTGTGGCTGCCCATCTGAGCGTGTGCAACGTGGTGCATTTGGCGCTTGTTTAATGGCTGAACCTCATTTGGTAGCTGAGTGTGTGCGATCCATGAAGGCTGCAGTAGACATCCCAATCTCCGTCAAGCATCGATTGGGTTTAGATTCGATGGATGCTGCTCACTCTGAAGCAGATTACCAATTTGCACTCAACTTTATTCTCGCCGTGGCTGATGCTGGGGCCAGTCAGGTAACGATACATGCACGCAATGCTGTGCTGAAGGGTTTATCACCTAAAGAGAATCGCAGTAAACCGCCATTGCGTTACGAGGTGGCAGCAAAACTCAGACTGGATGCGCAAAAGCAATTTCCAAATCTCAAGGTCTTGCTGAATGGTGGTTTAGAAACCAATGAGCAAATCGCCGGTCATTGGGATGACTTTGATGGTTTCATGGTGGGAAGAGCCGCATATCACTTTCCAGCCCTGCTCTTAGGTTGGGATGACATGATTAACACCAACGGTGACGCAGCTGGTTATCTCTTCAGCGAGACAGAATGGCATCGTATTCAGATCGCATTAGTGAAGCAAGTGCAAGCATGGTTTGATGAGTGCCAAGGGAAAGGCAAACCCTTTTACATTGGGGCTTTTACAAGGCACATTTTGGGTTTGGCCCATGGCAGGGCAGGCTCACGTTATTGGCGTCAGAGGCTCTCTGATCACCATGCCTTGGCTAAAGTTCAGAGTAAGGCGGCGATTGTGGATTTCTTCATCGATGCCAGCCTAACCTTGGGAGATTGGGCTGCTTTTGAATTTGAGGTGGTCTAGATAGGCCATTTAAGCCATTTTTGACAGGGTTTTGGTCTAAAAGCTATAATCTCAGGTCTACTATGGCGGACGTAGCTCAGTTGGTAGAGTCCCAGATTGTGATTCTGGTTGTCGCGGGTTCGAGCCCCGTCGTTCGCCCCAAAATATTCATTAAAAGCTCCCTCGAGGAGCTTTTTCTATGGGATTGAATACCATGAAAAAGTTCGACATTGCTTCTATTCTTTTCGGTGTTTTGCTAACCGTTGTTGCACTCTTTTTTATGCTGAGATCTTCGGCTAGCAAAAGCGCCCCTGCATCCTCTATTCCAACAATACAGATAGGCAATGTGATTTGGGATCAAACCGAGATGAATATCGCTGACGTTAAAGTATTTTCATCGTCGACTGGTTTTGTCAGCGCTGCAGAGAAAAAAGGTGGCGGCCTCTCTTATGAGGGTGGTTTTGTACAAAAACCGGGATGGACTTGGAGAACGCCATATGGAGTTGCTGCTGGTGATCTAGAGCCTGCAGTACATCTCAATCAAAAAGAGGCACAGTCTATCTGTCGCTTCTACGACAAGCGCTTACCGACTGAAGCTGAGTGGACATCAGCCGCATTCTTGGAGCAAAGAAACAATCCTCCTGCGGGATATATCAAAGGACAGCGCTATCCCTTTCCAGGTGGCAGTACCCCAGCAGTTTCTCATTGCTTAAGTGGTTGCGGCGACTACAAGGGTTTAGCTCCTGCCGGCGCACTCAATCGCGGTGCAGGACATGTCACCACTAAAACAACCAAGCCAGGCGTCAATGGCATGTTCGATATGGGCGGCAATGTTTGGGAGTGGACGGCAACCGAGCGCAATGGCGGGTATATCACTCGTGGTGCTTCGTGGTGGTACGGACCAGAAAGACAGCAAGAGTCTGATGTGGAATCAAAACCAGGCGATATTGCTGTGGTTTACATTGGATTTCGGTGTGTAGTTGATGCCGTGAAACAATAGGGAATGACTAATCCCGCTATAGATTCATCCGAGATCGAAGTTACCCCTGATTACCAGGCGGTCATTGAAGCAATCGAGCGTCACGATCCCTATATCTTTGTGAGCGGTAAAGCGGGTACAGGCAAAACCACCTTAATCGGCTATCTGCGAGAAGCCATTCCCGGCAATGTTGTAGTTGTAGCCCCAACAGGGGTGGCCGCTTTGCAAGTAAAAGGGGTGACGATTCATTCCTTTTTCCGCTTGCCACCACGTTTAATATTTCCCGAAGAAGACATCAAGCCACTGCGCGATAAACGTCTCTATAAAGACATTCGCTTACTCATCATTGATGAGATCTCGATGGTGCGTGCGGATGTAGTCGATGCCATGGATTTATTCTTGCGCGAAAATGGTCCGCAAAAAGGAAAGCCCTTTGGTGGTATCCAAGTAATGTTTGTGGGCGACTTATTTCAGTTGCCTCCTGTAGTTTCTAGTAGTGATATGCAGGTTCTATCTGAGCGCGGTTACGAAGGACCTTATTTCTTTTGCGCCATGGCCCTGCATCGAAAAGATGTCACGATGGTCGAGCTCTCCAAAATCTTTCGCCAAAAAGATGAACATTTTGCAAGTTTGCTCAATCGCATACGAATCAATCAAGATATTGACGAGGCTATCGATACGTTAAATACACAGTGCTTCAAAAAGGATGCAGAGGTTGATGAGCAGACGATTACCTTAACAACTACCAATGCGCGAGCTGATCAAATTAATGGGGCAGGGTTGCGTGCCATTACTGCTGATGTCAAAGTCTATACCGGTAAAACGACCGGTAAATTTAATATTGATGAACGCAATTTACCTTCAGTGAATAATCTTGCCTTAAAGGTGGGGGCAAAGGTAATGTTCACGGCCACAGATCCAGGTTTTCCGAAACGCTGGGTGAATGGCACGATTGGCGTAGTGCGTGAAATGCTGCCTGATAAAGTAAAGGTCATGGTTCAAAACGGCCCTTACTCAAATACGGTTGAAGTGACCGGTCATCAGTGGGAATCTTATCGCTACGACCATGACATGATGTCTGGAAAAATCTCTCCCAGCATCATCGGTACTTATGTGCAGATTCCGTTGATGCTAGCCTGGGCGGTCACTATTCATAAGAGCCAAGGTAAAACCCTTGATAAAGTAAAAGTCGACCTCTCATCAGGAGCATTTGCTTCAGGGCAGGTCTATGTTGCCTTAAGTCGTTGCAAAACGATCGAAGGCATCTCTCTTCAAAGACCTATTGAGCCAAGAGATGTAAGTTGTGATCAAGAGATCAAGCGTTTTTATATGAATTGCTTGCCTACTAAATAAAGTTTTAAGCAGCTTTTTTCATCTTTCTGATGGCATTCGCTTTTGGCTTAGCTGCGTTTTGCTTTTCAAGGACCTCACTTGCAATCATCTTAAATTCACCTTCAACAAATCGCTTTAAAGCCTCGCGCATGAGAGGCTGATAGCCCATGTCATACTTTGTACCTAAGAGCTTGTAGGATTCAATTAGTTCCTTTTCGAGGCGAATGGAGATCATCTGTAGCCCTAAGGCCTCATCTATTTGAGCCCCAATTTTCTTATTTGCTGCTCTGGCGTATTTGATATCCATACCGAATTCACCATTTTCCCAAGCCTCAGCAGTGTTTTGAATCATTGCCTTCTTTGTTTTTGCGATCATCGCTTTCCTCGCTTATAAGCTTTAATAATTGTTCGATTCATAAGAAATGACATTTTTAGTAAGGTATTGATATTGTATTGTATATACTAATTTCTGTTAAATTTGGTGGAAATGCACTTTTTAAATAGATAATTCCATCATCAAATACGAATACCACTTTAATAAGTAATCCGCGATTATTCTCTGCGATAAACCATTCGGTTGGAGGGTCTGTTACATGATTTAGCCTATTATCCATTAGGTAAGAGCGCGTTCTATTCATAAAGCACTGTTCAACATCATTTCTGCTTAAGCTATGTTTTTGGAGCAGCTTTTCTTTAATAGCAGGGCTAATGACCAGATTCTTCATGCTCTCACCTTAGTATTGTATATACATATTTTATCAAATTGGTGAGTCTATAGATGAGTTAGGGTATCAATCACCCCAATAGAAATACTGGCATTCATTTCAGAAATTTTGCATCGCACTTTTATTAAAATAGAAATCTAATTTCACTATTTCTACTCTTGTGATAAATGATCTGAATTTCAAATGTGAACTGACTGTCAAAGCAGGTAAGCGTGCTTTATATCTTAATGAGCCCAATAAGACGGTTAGAGTGGGATGGCGTGAAAGTGCTCGAGCTATCGCTAGTGACGGCGATGAAGATTTGCTTATTGAGGCATTTTCAAATGCTAGTGATGATGATTTGGATTGGTAGACTACTTTTCTAAAACTTTACTTTAGAATCCAGTCGCTAACCCATCTCTGCGATGATCGCTACCAGCGATATAAGCTGAATCAGCATCTGCACTCAACCTAGCAACTGCTTGGGCGCTTCCAAAGTCTAAGCTGCTTGCTGGTTGCACAGCAACCTCATGACCAAGTACTTTTAGTCCCTCGACAACACTTGCTGGCATCGCTGCTTCAACGGTGAGTTTTCCTAAGTCATCAATACGCCAACGCGGCGCATCAGAGCAGGCTTGCGGATTAAGGTATTCATCTACAAAGCGCATCACGAATTGGATGTGACCTTGCGGTTGCATATTGCCACCCATCACGCCAAATGCCATAGTCGGTTGGCCGTCTTTGGTCAAGAAGGCGGGGAGAATGGTGTGGAAAGGACGTTTGCCTGGGGCAACTTGATTGGGGTGCCCATCGTCGAGCCTGAAACTCATGCCTCGATTATGAAAGGCAATCCCACCTGGTGCGACAACGCCAGAACCAAAACCTTTGAAGTTTGATTGAATATAAGAAATCATCATGCCGGAATCATCAGCGGCACATAAATAAACAGTGCCACCCGAATGAGGATCGCCAGGACCATAACTACCAGCCTTGTGGTGATCAATCATAGCTGCACGGCTAGCCAAATATTCTCTATCCAATAAGGAACTCACCGGCATTTGCATGGAGCGAGCATCCGATACATAAGCATAGACATCAGCAAATGCCATCCGCATTGCTTCAATCTGCAAGTGAATACGCTGCGCTGAATTAGCGGGGTATTGCTTCACATTGGTCGCTTGTAATATCCCCAATGCAATTTGTGCAGCAATGCCTGAGCCGTTCGGCGGGATCTCATGGAGAGTGTAGTCGCCGTAATCAAAGGCGAGAGGCTCAACCCACTCTGGTTTGTTATCTGCAAAGTCTTGCATAGTGAAGCAGCCGCCAGTAGCTTGAGCAAATTCCACCATACTTTTTGCAAGTGGCCCCTTGTAAAAAGATTCCCCTTCAGTGGCAGCAATTTCTTTTAGCGTTTTTGCTTGTGCTGGGTATTTCCAGATTTGACCTGCTTGAGGTGCTTTGCCATCAATCAAAAATGACTCTGCAAAACCCGGTTGATTTTTCAGGATTGGAATTGCTTCACGCCACTGACGAGCAATCACGGGTGAAACGGGAAAGCCATTTTCCGCATAATCAATCGCACGTTTAAATAATTGTGCAAATGGAAGTTTGCCAAATTTTCTGGAGAGCTCAATCCATCCGGCCACCATGCCCGGAACAGTGACGGTATTCCAGCCGATTAAATCCATGGCTGCTTTACCTGCAAAATACTCTGGCGTCCAAGCGGCAGGTGCGCACCCAGAAGCATTTAAGCCATGCAGTTTCTTACCATCCCAAAGAATTGCAAATCCATCCCCGCCGATGCCATTCATCGTAGGCTCTACAACAGTAAGTGTGATCGCGGTTGCGAGAGCGGCATCGACTGCATTGCCACCATTCTGAAGCACTTCAATGCCAGCTTGAGTGGCCAGCGGCTGAGAGCTTGCAACAGTATTACGCGCCAGCACAGGAGCGCGGCCGCCGCTAAATGGAGGGGATATCAACATAGTCTGTTTTCTAGTTATTTAATGTTGCTAGTAATTAATCAATTTTAATATTGGAGGCTTTCACAATCTTGGCCCACTTAGCTTGTTCAGCAATAGTAATCTCAGTTAACTTTTCGGAATTGGCAAACTGGGGATGGACACCCTGATTAGCCAATCTATTTTTAAAGTCAGGGTTAGTCAGGATTTTACGGATCTCTTTTTCCAGACGAGCAACTACTCCGGGAGGTGTGCCTTTGGGGGCATAGATAGCAAATAAATTTTCAACATCGAATTTTTTCATGCCATCTTGCTCAAAAGTCGGCACATTAAGCATTAAGGGTGAGCGTTCCGAGGAAACCAATGCAATGGGTCTGAGTTTGCCACTTTGGATGTGCGGTAATGATGCGGTAAGGCTATCAAACATCATTAAGGTATTACCAGCAATTAAATCAGGCAAGGCAAAGCTGCTACCTTTATAGGGGATGTGAACCCCAGTAGCTCCGATGCGCTCCATAAATAATTGGGCCTCAAGATGGGATAGGGTTCCGTTACCTTGGGAGGCGTAATTAAAGTTACCGTTTTTAGATTTAATAAAGGCAATGAGTTCGGGCATATTTTTTGCGGGAACGGTTGGGTTTACTTCAAGGATGTGGGGAATCGAGCCGACCAGCGCAACCGAAACAAAATCTTTTTCTAAGTTAACAGGGGCATTACTAAAGAGCGCTTGCGCAATAGCTTGATTGGTTAAGGCGCTAAAGTGAACTGTGTATCCATCGGGGTTTGCTTTAGCTGCTGCAGTCATGCCAATCATTCCGCCCGCACCAGGCTTATTTTCAATCACAACCGCTTGACCTAAAGATTCTCCAAGTGGTGCAGCAATACTGCGAGCGAAGACATCGGATGCACCTCCGGCGGGGAAGGAGAGGATCATTTGGATTGGTTTTTTAGGCCAATCAGTATCGGGCGCTGCATTACTGAGATTGATCAAACCCAAGGACAGGGTAATGCTAAGTGCGATGCGATGAAGGAGATTCATAAGAGCCTTTATTGAAAATAAATTGAAGTCTGAAATGGTGAATTTATTTTTCATCTTTAAGCCAATACCACTTGTATAGAAAACTTTGCCCCAATCTTCTAAAAGGGGCAAATGCTTCTGAGCATACTTGGCCAAACAAGTTAGGAAATTCTAAAGGGGAGTTGTAAATCGGGAGCTTAAATACTTCGGAGTTTTCTTTGCTTCCTGCAACCAGCTCAGCCAAGCGCTTGCCAGCCCAGGTGGAGAAGGAAACGCCATTGCCTCCATATCCCAATGCATACCAAACCATTTGCTTTGGATCTGGCTGAGTAATGCGCGGCATCATATCGTGACTCACATCTACCCAGCCCCACCATGAGTAATCAATCTGTATTCCGGCAAGTGGAGGAAACTTTCTAGCAATCGCATCTGTTAGCAACTTCAGATGCTCAGGTGAGTTGGCATCTGCTCCACTAATAGAGCTGCGACTGCCCAATTGCAGGCGATTGTCTTTTAGAAGTCGGTAATAAAAACGCAGCGTCCGAGTATCTGTAAGGAAGGTATGTGACCGAAAATTACAGGCGGCTATCTCTGCATCGGTCAGCGGTCTAGTCACTACTGAATTTGACAGAATCGGAAGAATGCGATTTTTGACGGGTTTTAATCCTTGTATTCCGTAGCCACCAGTACAAATGGCAATACGTTTAGCGCGAACTACACCACCGGGTGTTTGAATATGATGAACTCCATTAATCGTTTCCCAAGATTCCACGGGACTGCTGGTATGAATCTTTACGCCTAGACTTTGTGCTTTTTTGAGCAAGCCAAAAGTAAATTTCAGCGGGTGAATGCCAACACCTTCGCGCTCTAACATTGCTCCAGCGGCATCATGATCATCGCAGTACTGCTCCCTTAATGCTTGAGAGCCCATTAATAAGGGGTCGTATCCAAAAATCTCTTTG
Organism: Polynucleobacter sp. UB-Tiil-W10; assembly: GCF_018881605.1. Taxonomy (GTDB): domain Bacteria; phylum Pseudomonadota; class Gammaproteobacteria; order Burkholderiales; family Burkholderiaceae; genus Polynucleobacter. Next base: position 75,411 of record NZ_JACVPZ010000001.1, on the reverse strand, counting down.
CGAACCCTTGCTTCATTTTGAAGGTAAGCCAATTTCTCTGGGCGATGTGCGACATAGAGGTGGCCGCCATCGGTTGCATCACAGTCAATTTGACTAACAAGATCTTTGAAATTTTCAAAACCGGTATAAATTTCTCGATCTAATTTTTTGGCCGTTTCTAACCCCCAGCGCTCAATCCATTGTGATCTTGATAACCGACCACTAGCATTTTGACCTTGTCCTCCACTTCTGCTGGAGCAACCCCATGCAGTTTGATTGGCCTCCAAGATCACTGCCTTAATGCCATGCTCCTGTGCTAAATGAAGCGCAGTAGATACACCTGTCGACCCTGAGCCAATGACAACAACATCGACATCAATATCTTGTGTAATCGGACCATCTGTTTTTGGTGGTATGCCAGCACTAGCAGCCCAATAGCTGGGTGCATAGTCTTGTCCTGCTCCAGGATTGGAGGAAGTTAGCGGGTCATAAAGCGGGTCATATTTCATGGAGATCGAGTCTAGGGCATTCCCGCTTATTTTGCTGGAAGGTTGGGGCGATTCTTGCGAAAGACATTTTTCATTTGAATCTTGCCATCCTTGAAGGTGAAGATATCTACTCCGTCGGCTTCTACCCGAGAACCATCAGCGGCCGTTCCGGTAAATGTCCACTCAGATATCCCTAGGTCCTGTTGGACAAAGTGCCGATCATTAATCCATTTGGCATCGGGAAAGTTTAACCAAGCGCTTTCAAAAGCAGCTCTTACAGCTTCTGTACCGACATGGCGTGTTCCACAGGCATCTGGTCCGGCTGCAGTTTAAAAACGCAGTCATCAGTCATGTAACTCATGAGAGCATCAATATCGTGGCGATTCCAGGCCGCACTAAACGCTGCCAAGGTGGCTACCGTAATTTGATCATTAGTTTTCTGCATGGGAAGCGGGATATTCAGTGTAATTAATTAAGGTGTTCAATGAAGGACCTTGAAAATACGATAGTATCGAATTATTCCAATAAAAAAATTTGAGACAAGCATGGATCACAAATCAACAAAGCCAATTGACATGTCAGCCTATTGGCTGCCGTTCACACCCAACCGTTACTTTCAGCATCACCCTAAGATCATGCAGTCTGCTAAGGGAGCTTACTACTTTGATGATCATGGTCGTAAGCTGTTTGATGGTTTATCGGGGCTTTGGTGCTCCCCATTAGGGCACGCTGATCCTCGTATTGGTGCAGCCATTCAAAAGCAGTTTGAAACCATGGATTATTGCCCCGCGTTTCAGATGGCCAGTGAAACGACTTTTAGCCTAGCTAATCGTATTGCCAAGCTGGCTCCTAAGGGGTTGGATAAAGTGTTCTTTACTAATTCCGGTTCGGAGGCGGTTGATACAGCATTGAAGATTGCGATTGGTTATCACCGCGTAATGGGTAACGCATCCCGCATTCGGTTGATTGGACGAGATCGCGCTTATCACGGCGTTGGTATTGCAGGTATTTCTGTAGGCGGCATGGTCGCCAACCGAAAAATGTTTGCCAGCATGATGATGCCTGGGGTTGATCATTTGCCTCACACACTTAACCTGTCGGAAATGGCTTTCTCAAGAGGGCAGCCAAAGTGGGGAGCTCATTTGGCGGAGGAGTTAGAAAAGATTGTTGCACTTCACGATGCCAATACAATTGCCGCAGTCATCATGGAGCCTGTACAAGGATCTACTGGCGTGATCGTACCGCCAGAGGGTTATTTGCAAAGGATTCGCGAGATCTGTACCAAGCACGGTATTTTGCTGATCTTTGATGAAGTCATTACTGGTTTTGGCCGCTTAGGAGCGAACTTCGGAGCTGATCGCTTTGGTGTTACTCCTGACATGATTACTTTTGCCAAGGGAATTACCAATGGAGTGATTCCATTGGGTGGGGTGATCGTGCGTGGTGATATCTATGACAATATCATTGCTAATGGTGGACAAGAGCAAGCCATTGAATTCTTCCACGGCTATACCTATTCAGGCCACCCAATTCCTGCTGCTGCTGGTCATGCTGTGCTCGATATTTTTGAGTCTGATGATTTGGTTAATCGTGCTCGAGCTCTCGAACCTGTTTTAGAAAATGGTCTTCATGCCTTAAAAGGTAAGTCAGGGATCTTAGATATTCGTAACTTTGGATTATCAGGAGCGGTTGAGCTTGATCCTGTGCCCGGAAAACCTGGTCTTCGCTCTATGAAAGTGCTGGAGGCCTGCATAGAAATGGGCACGCTAGTGCGAGTCGCAGGCGACGCCATTGCTGTAGGCCCACCATTTATTTCTAAACCAGAAGAAGTGGAATTTATGTGTAGCGTTTTAGGTGATGCTATTGATGTGGCAATGAGAGTGAGTTAACCGTGCAAAAATTAGGTTTTTAATTGGTTGGAATATTGTATAGCAACACTATACAATATGGTATGATCAAATCGTTCCGACACAAAGGATTGCAGCTATTTTTTGAAACCGGAAGCCGTGCTGGTATTCAAAGTAGTCATGCGCCTCGTCTTTCCCGTCAATTGTCTAGATTGCATGAGGCTCGAAATTGGGAGGATGTGAATATTCCCGGTTGGCGATTACATTCTTTAAGCGGCAAACTGGTCGGCCATTTTTCAATTTCTGTTAGCGGCAATTGGAGAATTACTTTTAGGTTTGAAGGTGAAGATGTAGTGTTGGTAAATTATCAGGACTACCATTGATGATAAAAATGAGAAAATTGTTTAACCCCCCACATCCAGGACTCACCTTGCGTGATGACATTCTGCCTGCCCTTGGGATTACTGTTACTGCTGCAGCAGAACAGCTTGGTGTTACTAGGGCTGCTTTATCTCGAGTATTAAATGCCAAGGCCGCAATTTCCCCTGAGATGGCATTGAGAATTGAGGCATGGTTAGGAGTTGAAAATGGTGGTAGCGCAAGTCTTTGGTTGGCTCAACAGTCTACTTATGACTTATGGAAAGCCAGAAAGACGCTTAAGACAAAAGTGAAGCACGTACAAATCTCGGATTTATTGGCTGCCTAAAAATTAGTGATTCAGCAAATGGTAAATCACTGGTATTGCAACAGCACTCACCACGCCATTCATTCCCATTGCTAGGCTCGCATAGGTTCCAGCTTCTGGATGGATGCTAAACGCACGTGAGGTACCAATGCCGTGTGCACCGATGCCAATCGCAAAGCCTCTTTGCCACCAGGCTTTCATACCCAATGCATTGAGAACAAAAGGCGCCAAGATTGCTCCGAGTATTCCTGTGCTCACTGCAAAGATCGCAGTGAGGGTAGGCGAGACACCAATCCGTTCTGCGATACCCATAGCGATTGGGGCCGTTACCGATTTGGGATACATTGCTCCGGTAATGCTGGAGTCAGCCCCTAGCATCGTGGCAATTCCCACAGCACTGATGATTGACACTAGGCCACCTGTGCAGAGCGAAACAATCAGTGGAATGGATCTACCTTTGAGACTGCTTAGGCCTCGATAAATAGGTATCGCTAAAGAGACTGTCGCGGAGCCGAGCAGGAAATGAATAAATTGGGCGCCTTCAAAATAGGTCGAATAGGGCATCTCAATAAATTGAATAGTGCTCGCTACGATCAGGATAGCAATCGCTACTGGGTTAGCTACAGGATTCTGATGGCTGGCCTTATAAATAGTTAACCCAATTTGATAGGCTGCCAGCGTAATAAATAGAGCAAAGAGCGGGCTGCCTGATAAGTAGACCCAAATCTCCACAATGGAGTGTTTTTCACTCATGAGATTCTTTCTTGCTTAAAAACCGTGCTACAAGAGCGCTGGAGGCGATAGTGAGAATGACGCTGCCGATCAGCGCGCTAATAATGGCCAAGGCATTAGCCTTTAGCTGAGGCAAGAAAAGAACGACGCCAACGGCTGCAGGTACAAAAAGTAGGCCCAGGTACTGACTAAACCCATCGGCAACCATCGCTAATTCGGAATTGATTCCTTTGCGTAATACAAGCCAAAGGACTAATAGAACTAATCCAATCACTGGACCAGGTAGTGTTGGTAGCAGGAACTTGGAAACCAGTTCGCCCAGGCTTTGAAACAGAAGGATTTGTACCAGACCAGAAATCATGCGCCTATCTTACCGCCTGCTTGCATGGAGTGCTTATCTAACCATCCTAGTGCCCCAGGCACCAAAGAGGGGGTTTCTATAGGGTTTCGTTTTGGAATCCTGAGCTAGAGTGAGCTGTGCACTAGTGTACAGATGACTCCAGTCAATATCTTGCATACAAAATCTTGCTACACTGGTCTGAAAATAGCAGTTCATATTAATAAATAGGAGATTCAACATGAAGTCACTTGTTTCTGGCTTGCTTCTTGCTTTGTGTTCCAGCCTTTCTTTCTCTGTATCCGCTAAAGATACAGTCAAGATTGCTTATATTGGACCTTTGACCGGAGGCGTCTCTGCCAATGGTATCGGTGGTCGAAATTCTGCAGACTTAGCGGTTCGCCTTAAGAACCAAGACCCCAATGCTAAATATAAGTATGAATTGGTTACCGCTGATGATGAGTGCAAGCCGAATGTGGGTGTACAGGTCGCCACTAAAATTGCTTCTGATAGCTCAATCATTGCAGGCGTAACCCACTATTGCTCAGCAGTAGCCATGAGTACAGTCGACGTTTATCACAAGTTTGGTTTGCCAGTAATGGTATGGGGCGCCGTTCTTCCTGAAATTACATACGGCAACGACTATAAAGAGATTCATCGCGTTAATGGCACGATGATTAACCAAAATGAAGTAGCTGCTAAATTCTTAACGGGTTTGGGCTACAAGAAGTGGGTCATCATTCATGACACTACCGATTACGGCAAAGGCCACAACAAGTACTTCACCCAGTTCCTCACTAAAAATGGCGGGCAGATCTTGGGCACGTTTGGTGTAACTGCCGATCAACAGGACTTCACTGCAGAGTTAACCAAAATTAAGCAATTAAATCCTGAAGTGGTTTACTTCGGTGGCTTGACTCCAATTGGTATTCGCATTCGTACGCAAATGGATCGCTTAGGTATTAAGGCTGTATTCGAAGGAACTTCTGGTATCAAGTCTGATGCTTACATCGAGGGCTTGGGTAAATTGTCTGAAGGCTCTTTGTCCTTCATCGAAGGTGCGCCATGGGAAAAACTCCCAGGTGGACTGGAGTTTATTGCGAAGTATTCACAGCAGAAGTATCCAGATGCGCCTGAAGCTTATGGTCCATTTGCCTATACCGCTGCTAACTTGATCATGGCTGCAATTGAAAAGGCAGGCCCTAATCGCAAGAAGGTAATGGAAGTTTTAAACAACACCCAAAACGTTGAAACGATTATTGGCAAAGTGAGCTTTGATGATCATCGTCAAAACATTGTTCCTTTGATCTCGAAGTATGTTGCGCAAGATGGCAAATGGGTTCTCTGGGAAGACAGTCTCTACGCTAAAAAGCAGCGTAAGTTAGGGCAGTAATTGAATCGTAGTAGAAGAGGGTAATTTTGCATGTCATTTGATATTTTTTTGCAGTACCTGCTCAATGGTTTGATGTTGGGTGTAATTTATGCAATCGTGGCAGTTGGATTTACCCTCTACTTCGGTGTATTGGATGTCATTAAGTTTTCTCACGGTGACATCCTGATGGTGGGGGCCTTTGCTGGCCTCACCGCCTATATTGGTATAGCTGAGACATTTACATCGCCCTGGCTCCAGCTATTTATATTGATGCTGGTGAGCCTCTCAGTGGCTGCTTTTCTGGGTGCAGTAATTGCGCGCTATCTCATCTTGCCCTTGCAAAAAGCGCCACCAATCAATACCTTGTTGGTAACTTTGATGCTCGGCCTTGCTTTGCGAGAGGCAGTGCGCTTGTTTTATCCAAATGGATCTAACCCTAAGCCTTTCCCTAAGTTATTGCCAGTTGATGGCATTGTTCTGGGTGAATTTACTTTGCGCTCTGACAGTCTTATCTTGCTGATCACTGGAGTGTTGACGATTGTGGCGGTTCAACGCCTGATTACAAAAAGCAAAATTGGTTTAGCGATTCGTGCAGTTGCTCAAGATAGTGAAACTGCGCGGATTATGGGCATTAACTTTCACCGTGTGGTGTTGATTACCTTCATGTTGGGTTCGGCTTTAGCTGCTCTAGCCGGCCTAATGAATGGTCTTTACTACAACGAGGTGAATTTCAGTATGGGTTTATTGCTTGGCGTGATTGGTTTCTCTGCTGCAGTAGTGGGGGGATTGGGTAATTTCTACGGTGCGATTGTGGGTGGATTTTTATTTGCAGGTCTACAAACTATTGGCGCTGTTTTGCTACCAGCAATATTGCCGAACGTTCCTAGCGCCTACAAAGACGTATTTGCATTTGCAGTCATCATCATCATTATGGGATTGAAGCCTACGGGCTTGATTTCTGAAAAATCAAGCGAGCGAGTTTAAGTATGAAGTTATTAATATCTACCTTCGTAGCTTGTCTGGCCTACAGCATTTTATTGTTGGGCTCTGAAAATCAGTTAGAAGTTGGCGCCCTTGTTGTCCTCGCATTTGTGGTGAGCTTAGTTGGTAAAAAAATGGGTTTGATGGAAAAGCTCGCAGTCGCTGTAAGAGAGCATCCTAAGTTTCCAGCTTACGCAGCGGTTGTAGGTGTATTGGTCACTATGCTGGTGTTCCACAATTCGCACTTTGCCCTTTTGATGCTGGCTACAGTGCTGATCTATTCCATTGTTTGCCTAGGCTTAAATATTCAATTCGGTTACGTAGGCATTGTGAACTTTGCAGGTGCCGCTTTTTTTGGTATCGGTAGCTACACTGCTGCAATTTTGGCCACGCATACTGCTATTCCGCACTTACTTGTTTTATTCATTGCAGCCGGGATCTCTGCCTTGATTGGTTCCATACTGATTTACCCCGTGTTGAGAACGCGCGGCCACTATGCAGCTCTAGTAACGATTGCATTTGGTATCTTGTTCCGTAATTTCTTGGAAGTAAACGATACATTGGGTGGCCCACAAGGTCTCAAAATTCCACCATTAACTATTTTTGGCTGGAATTTATCTGACGGCTTAGATATTGGTGGTTTTGAACTTTCTTTCTACATTCCTTATTTACTGATCGCCTTAGTTTTATTGATTGCTAGCTTCAGAATTACCCGCAATCTTGAGCGTTCATGGATTGGTTTAAGTATGGACATGGTTCGCACTGATGAAATTGCTGCCTCCACATTTGGAGTCAATATTGCGCACTGGAAAGTAGTGGCGTTTACCTTGGGTAACTTCATTGCTGGTATGGCAGGGGCGCTTTATGGAATGATGACCGCTTATGTCGCGCCGAATAACTTTACGTTTGCCGACTCGTTGATTTTGGTGTCGATCGTGATTTTGGGTGGCATTGGCAATCCTTGGGGAATTATTCCTGCTGCGGCAATTGTCGTGATTCTTCCAGAAAAGTTGCAATTTATTCAGGAGTATCGTTTCTTGCTATATGCGATCGTGGTGATCTTGATTCTGCTTTTCCGCCCAGATGGATTATTGCCAAGGCGTATTAGAGAATATTTCCCAGGCAATAAAGCGGGAGGCCAGAAATGAGCTCTGCAACATCCCCTAAGAATCGTATTCTGGTAGCAGATAAACTCACCATGCGTTTTGGCGGAGTAACGGCACTAGATTCATTAGATCTGCATGTGAACGAAGGCGAGGTATTGGGTTTGTTAGGCCCAAATGGCTCAGGCAAGACGACCTTCTTCAATGTGATTACCGGTCTGTATCGAGCAAGCTCAGGAAATGTTTCATTTCGTGGAGAGGATTTAACGGATGCCACTGCTCAGCAGGTGTATCTGCAGGCGATTACTCGCACCTTCCAGCGTTCGCGCCTATCCTTACCTCTCACGGTCTTTGACAATATTGCGATTGGGGATAACCGCCGACTCAATACGGGGCTGATTTTTAATCTATTTCAGAGAGAAAAATTCAAGCAAGAATACGAAGGCTTGGTTGAGCAAGTAAGACAACTGCTCCTCACATTTAATCCTAAGTTAGCCGACAAAATATTTGAGCCAGTTGCCAGTCTGCCGATGATTGATCGCCGTCGTATTGAAATCTGTCGTGCTTTGATTAGTCAGCCTGATTTATTGCTATTAGATGAGCCATCGGCTGGTATGACTCATGATGAGACTGCAGAAGTCATGGATGATATTTTGCAAGTCCGTAGCAAGATCAAGCCATTTACGATTATTTTGATCGAACATGAGATGGGTTTAATACAACGTATGACTGAGCGTTGCATTGTTCTGAACTACGGCAAGAAGATTGCCGAGGGCACTTACGATGAAATTGTGAATAATCGCGAAGTGCAAGTTGCTTATTTGGGGCAGGAATAATTATGGCCTTATTAGAGATTGAACACATATACACCGCTTACGATCGAATCGATGTTCTTGAGGATGTGTCCATCAAAGTAGAGCAGGGTGAAATCACTTGCATCTTGGGCGCTAATGGAGCGGGCAAATCTACTTTAATCCGATCTATCCTGGGATTGACCCCAGCGAATCGCGGCAAGATTATGTTTAACGGAGTAGATATTGCGCATCTACCAACGCATCGAATTATTGAGGCGGGTATTGCATGTGTTCCAGAAGGGCGTCGTGTCTTTCCGCGTATGACAGTGGATGAAAATTTATCGGCTGGTGCTTATTTGGTAACGGATAAGAAAGTAATTGAAGAACGTCGCGAGCATGTGAAGCATTTATTTCCTCGCTTGGCGGAGCGCTCCAACCAACTGGCGGGCACTATGTCGGGTGGCGAGCAGGCCATGCTTGCTATCAGCCGTAGCTTAATGAGCTCACCCGAGTTACTGATTTTTGATGAACCTTCTTTGGGGCTTTCGCCTTTGTTTGTAAAAGAAAACTTCAAGATCATTAAAGAGATTAACCAGATGGGTACGACAGTATTGTTGGTTGAGCAGAATGTTCGTCAAACTCTGGCAATTGCCCATCGAGGGTATGTCATTTCTAAGGGGCAGGTAGTTGCCGAAGGAAGTGCTACTGCATTGGCTGAGAACGCCGAAGTACAAGCGGCATATTTTGGATAATTGAAGATGACACACCCCTTTCCCGATCCGGTTGCATTAACCCAAGAACTCATTCGCTTTAATACCATCAATCCTCCTGGTAATGAGGATCAAGTTTGTGAATATCTAGCCAAGCTTTTGGAGTCGGCTGGTTATGAGTGTCGCAAGATTGAGTTTGCTCCGCATCGTATGAGTTTGGTTGCCAAGATTGGTGCCTGCTCTTCTGAAAAACCCAGTATCTGTTTTACTGGGCATATCGACGTCGTTCCCTTGGGTGCGCGCCCCTGGAAATACGAGCCATTTGCCGGTGTCATTGAGGATGGTAAGTTATATGGCCGCGGCTCAAGCGATATGAAGAGTGGTGTAGCGGCTTTTATTATCGCTGCAATGAAGATGGCGGACTCGGCAAAGCAGGGCGCAGGAGTTAGTTTAATTATTACTGCGGGTGAAGAAACTGGCTGTGAAGGTGCATTTCATTTAGTGACTAACCAGGAAATTGTGGATTTTCTTGGACCTGCGGGATGTTTTATTGTTGCCGAGCCAACTGCAAATGAACCTTTGTTAGGCCATAAGGGTGCTTATTGGTTGAGAGCCTCTACTGATGGCATCACCGCTCATGGCTCAATGCCTGAGCGTGGTGATAATGCCTTTTATAAGTTAGCCAAGGCAGCGTTAACCTTGGAAAAATTTGAATTTGACACCCCCGCTCATGCATTAATGGGTCAAGGTACCCTGAATGTGGGAACCGCAAAATCGGGTATCAATATCAATTCCGTTCCTGATGCTGCTGAAATGACTTTGGATATTCGAACAGTTGCAGGGCAAAAGCACCCCCATATTTACGGCTGCTTGTGTAAGGCGCTCGGTCCGTCAGTGCGCTTAGACACCATTATTGATATTGAAGGCGTTTTCACGCCGGCTTCAGATCCTTGGATGGCAAGTGTTTTTGATTTTTGTGAAAAGATCAACGGCGTCCGTCCGATTGAGAAGACTGTCTCCTACTTTACTGATGCATCTGCACTAAAGCCTGCCATTGGCAATCCGCCCACTGTCATCTTGGGGCCAGGGCAGCCAGAAATGGCTCATCAAACAGATGAATTTTGTTATGTCGACAAGATTACTGACGCAACCCAGCTATTTTCTGAATTAATCCTCGACTGGCAGGGGTGCTAGATCTGGCCTAGTGAGTCTATTTAGGTTCACTTTTCCATAATTTATGTTGCAAAGCAATAAATCAATTCTTGGTTAAGATAAACACACCAACAGCAGGGGTATAAAAGTGCCCCTAAAACAATAAAAGAAGTAATTCAGAAAATACAGGAGAGCACTCATGGCCGAATTGAATGTCAACGGAAAAAAGTACAAGGTGGATGTAGATCCAGATACCCCATTACTTTGGGTCATCCGTGAACAAGTTGGGTTAACTGGCACCAAATATGGTTGCGGAGTAGGTCAGTGCGGTGCCTGTACAGTTTTGTTTGAAGGTCAAGCTATTCGTAGCTGCTCAATTCCTGTAGCTGCTGCTGAAGGTAAAAAGATTGAGACTATTGAAAGCTTGGAGAAGAGTGGTCAGCTTTCGAGAGTACAAAAAGCTTGGGTTGATAATCAGGTACCTCAGTGTGGCTACTGTCAATCTGGCATGGTGATGGCAACAACTGCTTTGTTGCGTAACAATCCAAAGCCTACCGATGCTCAAATCGATGAATCCATTACTAATATCTGCCGCTGTGGAACATTCCAGCAAGTGCGCGCAGCTATTCATGCGGCAAGCAAGGCTTAAGGGGAAAGACATGACTACAAATACAAATACTTCCCGCCGCCATTTTGTTATTGGCTCTAGCGCAATTGCTACTGGCTTGGCCATTGGCTTTGATCTTTCTTTTATGTCTGCCGCGCATGCAGCCATGGGTACTGGCACGACTGCCATGACTCCTTTAGCCACCCCAGAGATTGGTGTATGGGTTGTGGTTAAACCAAATGATGATGTTGTTGTGCGTATTGTTCGCTCTGAAATGGGCCAAGGCACTATCACTGGTTTGGCTCAGATGGTTGCTGAAGAATTACAGTGTGATTGGAAAAAAGTATCTTATGACTATCCATCTCCTGGAGAAAATTTAAAACGTAATAAGGTATGGGGCAGTTATTCCACCGGCGGTAGCCGTGGTATTCGTACTTCAGAGCAGTATGTTCGTAAAGGTGGCGCTGCTGCTAGGATGATGTTGATTCAGGCCGCAGCCAATCAGTGGAATGTGCCTGCGTCAGAGTGTGTTGCGCAAAATAGCGTGATTACACACACTCCATCTGGCAAGAAGACCACTTTCGGTAAAGTTTCTGTTGCTGCTTCACAGTTAGAAGTGCCAAAAGATGTGCCATTAAAAGATCCGAAAGAGTGGACCTTGATTGGCAAGCCCGTCAATCGTATCGACGGCGTTTCTGACAAGGTGACTGGTCGACAGGTATATGCAATTGACTTAAAAATGCCAGGCATGTTGGTAGCCAACATTAAAGAGTCTCCAGTATTTGGTGGCAAGGTGAAAAGCTACGATGCCACCAAGGCTCAGTCGATGAAGGGCGTCAAGAAAGTTGTTCAGGTTGGCGACTCAGCAGTAGCAGTCGTTGCAGATACTTTCTGGCAAGCTAAAACCGCCATGGATCAAGTGAACATTGTTTGGGGTAACGGATCCAATGCCAATGTCTCTAGTGCTTCTATTAAGAAGATGCTGGAAGAGGGCTTGAATGCAGATGATGCCTTTGAACACAACAGCAATGGTGATGTCAAAGCGGCAATGTCTGGAGCATCTAAAAAATTAGAAGCTACCTATTTCTATCCATTCTTAAATCATGCAACCTTAGAGCCACAAACAGCTACTGCAAAGTGGACTGCTGACTCCTGCGAAGCATGGGTTCCAACCCAAGACGGTGAAGCATCACTAGCAGCCGTGATTGCTGCTTCTGGACTGCCTGCAGAAAAATGTAATGTTTACAAAGTAAATCTTGGCGGTGGCTTTGGACGTCGTGGTGCATTCCAGGACTACACCACACAAGCGGTGAACATTGCTAAACAAATGCCGGGCACTCCGATCAAGTTGATTTGGACGCGTGAAGAAGACATGACCCAAGGTCGCTACCATCCGGTAATGATGTGCAAAATGTCTGCTGCCATCGATGATAAGAAGAATGTCACAGCGGTCAATATGCGTTTATCTGGCCAGTCTATTTTGGCTGCAGTACGTCCAGCGGTAGTAGAGGCAAATAAGGGCAAGGATCCACTGGCATTTCAGGGTGTGGACCCAACCGGCGAGCATGGTATTACCTATAGCTTCCCAAATCTGAATATTGATTACGCGATGCGCAATACTCACGTGCCACCTGGATTCTGGCGTGGTGTGAACGTCAATCAAAACGCGATCTTTATTGAAACGTTCATGGATGAGATGGCTGAAGCTACAGGTATGGATGCAGTAGAGTTCCGTCGCAAGCATATGGAAAAGTACCCCCGCGCGTTAGCAGTGCTTAATGCGGTAGCTGATGGAATCGGTTGGACTAAGCCCGCTGCACCAGGTGTTTACCGTGGCATTGCGCAAATGCGATCTTTTGGCAGTTATGTTGCCGCAGCTTGTGAGCTTTCCGTTAAAAACGGTAACGAAGTAAAGATTCATCGCATTGTTGCTGCAACCGATCCAGGTTATGCAGTGAACCCTGCGCAAATTGAACGTCAAGTATCTGGTTCATTTGTTTACGGCTTATCCGCTTTATTCGAGGAAGAAATCACCCTCGAAAATGGTGCGGTGGTTCAGAAGAACTTTGATACCTTTAACTCGATTCGCCTCTATCAGATGCCTAAGGTCGAAACCATCATCATTCAAGGTGGCGGTAAGGACTGGGGTGGAGTAGGGGAGCCAACGATTGCAGTAGCTGCACCAGCCGTTCTTAATGCGATTTATCGTGCAACTGGTAAACGCCTGCGTACGGTGCCGTTGAAAAATAGCGGCATCACGTTGATTTAAGAGTTCGCTCATAGTGAAATTGTGTCGATGAAAAAGGGGATCGCATTAGCGTTTTTATTGCTAGGCATCCTCAATTTCAGCACTGCAAACGCTCAAGCAATAACGGGGGATTCGATTTTCGAATCCCTTTCTACTAATCCTGGTGACCCAGTGCGTGGCAGGGCAATTGTGGCTAGTCGTCAAACGGGTTTATGTTTGTTGTGTCATAGCGGGCCGTTTCCAGAAGAGCGTTTTCAGGGAAGCTTGGCGCCAGAGCTTAAAGCGAGTGCTGCCCGTTTAAATGCACCTCAATTAAGGGCGCGTATTGTCAATGCGGCTTACTTTAATCCGCAAACCATCATGCCAGCCTATTATCAAACTAGCAATCTGAATCGTGTAGCCCCGAAGTTTGCTGGTCAAACGATATTGAATGGCCAAGAGATAGAGGATGTTGTTGCTTTCTTGATGACCTTAAATAATTCAAACTAACTGAAACTAGATGAAGAAAATCATTCATAACCATCGTCGACATTGGCTTAGGCAAGTCCAGGGTCTTGGCTTACTAGCCTTGGGATTTTGTCTAAACCCTATGACTGCTTTTGCCAAGAAGGAAGAAGCGGATGAAGCCATTAAAAAAATCACCGGTGGCGCATCTATTCGGGAGGGTAAGGTAACTTTGGTGATACCACCGCTGGTAGAGAATGGGAATTTAGTGGTACTGAAAGTGAGCGTAGATAGTCCCATGACGGCCAATGATTACGTTAAGACCATTCATGTTATTGCAGAGGGAAATCCTTTGCCCAATATCTTCACCGTTTACCTCAGCCCAAGATCTGGCACGGCAAACATTACGACTCGCGTTCGTTTGGCTGATAGTCAGAGAGTCTGGGCGATTGCGCAAATGAATAATGGTAGTTTTTGGCAGGGCTCCGCTGAAACTTTGGTAACCCTTTCAGCTTGCACGGAGATGGTATGAGTAAAACCTCCCGCACATCTATCACGATGCCGGCGACGGCAAAAAAAGATTCCATCATTGAGATCCGCGCGATCGCACAACACGATATGGAGTCAGGTTTTCGCTATACCGAGGGCGGCAAACTCATTCCTCGGGATATTATTCGCACCTTTACCTGCACTTACAACACCGTCGAAGTATTTAAAGCAGACTTTTACTCGGGCATTGGTGCTAATCCTTTAATGATCTTTACCACTGTCGCGGTAGAGTCCGGAACCCTCGAGTTTAAGTGGGTAGGGGATGATGGATATGAGGCAATTAACCAGGCTCGCATTACTGTTTCGTGAACAAGCAAGCATCTCTTCTTCTAAGCAGTATTTATCTCATACTTGCTAGCCTCTTTTCTATAGGGGTAGTAAATGCAGCGCCTTCGCTACAGCAATCCAGTTATGAGTTGATGTCTGCAGAAAACAAAGCGATGCAGGACGATTCCTCATTAAACCCTGCCATGTTTTGGGTTGGTGATGGTGAAGCTTTGTGGCAGCAAAAAATGGGGCCGCAGAATAAATCTTGTAGTACTTGCCATGGCGATGCCAAAAAATCGATGCGGGGTGTAGCGACGCAATATCCAAAGTTAGTTAAAGGTAAGTTGCAGACCTTGGAGGGACAGATCAATCAATGCCGAGTAGGCGCGCAATCTTCTCCCGCATTGGCTTACGAGAGTAAAGACCTTTTGGCTTTGACAGCTTTTATTGCCTTTCAATCCAAAGGAATGCCAATCGCCGTTAGCGAAACCAAAGCCAATGCACCTTTTTTAAAAAAAGGTCGACAGGCATTTAATGAACGCATGGGTCAACTCAATTTATCTTGCGCACAATGCCATGAAGATAGAGCTGGTCTAAAGTTAGGCGGCAGCCCAATACCGCAAGGACATCCAAATGCTTATCCTATTTATCGTTTGGAGTGGCAAACCTTAGGCTCTTTGCAACGTCGCCTCCGCAATTGCATGAGCGGCGTGAGAGCCCAACAGTTTGAGTACGGCTCACCAGAAATGGCTCAGCTGGAGTTGTTTCTGATGTGGCGCGCTAGAGGTCTACCCCTGGAATCTCCAGGGGTGAGACCTTAATCAATCACGTTGATTTAATTAGTCTGAGAAAACTACAGAAGTTGCGCCATTAATGAGGACGCGATCATGCAGGTAGTAGCGCAAAGCTCTTGAAAGAACGGCACGCTCTAAATCACGACCCTTGCGTACCAAATCATCTGGTGTATCACCATGCGTAACGCGAGTGACATCCTGCTCAATGATTGGACCTTCATCTAAGTCGCTGGTAACAAAATGGGCCGTAGCGCCAATCAGTTTGATGCCGCGAGCATGGGCCTGGTGATACGGCTTGGCGCCTTTAAAGCTTGGCAAGAATGAATGGTGCACGTTAATGCAGCGGCCAGAGAGCTTGGTCGATAAGTCATCGGACAAGATTTGCATATAGCGCGCCAGAATCACCATATCCACCTTAGACTCAGCAACGATTTCAAGAAGTCTGGCTTCTTGAGCAGGCTTGGTATCGGGAGTGACTGGTAAATGGTAGAACGGAATGTCGGCAAAATCGATACTGGCATAGACCTCGCGTGGATGATTGGAGACGATTCCGCAAATAATCATTGGCAATTCACCAATGCGCCAGCGGTAGAGTAGGTCAACTAAGCAATGGTCTAGCTTTGATGCCATGATTAATACGCGTTTGAGATCTTTTACAGCGCGTAATTCCCAAGTTAGCTCAAAACGCTTAGCAATTTCCAGAAATCCAGCTCGGAGAGAATCTACGTTTGCAGGGCAGCTAAAGCTAACGCGCATAAAAAAACGCTTGGATGCTTTGTCATCAAACTGTTGTGCCTCTTCAATATCGCCACCCAGCTCAAATATATAGGTAGAAACCGCAGCAACAATGCCGGGTTTGTTGGGGCAAGTCAGTGTGAGGTAGTAGTTTTCTGTAGACATGTTCAATTGTTAAGGTAATGCTGGTAAAAGACCAATTTTAGACTGTTCCCGATCGCTTGCTAGGGAAAACCATCAATCTATTGCTGGGCGGTATTTTTTGGGGACTCTGTAGGTCCCAGTAGAGGCTCACTTTTATCGGTGATGGTTGGTAGTACCACTTCGATACATATTGGTTTTGAGCCAATGACGTTAAAAAAGCTACACTCCTTTTTGGTGGCTGCTGAAGCTGCGTGTTCCAGGGGAGATTTTCCTGTTGCTGCGGTGGAAGCCAAACTCGCGGCAGTGGCGGGGTTAGCAACTGCAGCTGATCCAATGCTGCTGGCTGCCGCGGAACTCGAACTACTGAGGAATGCTAGCGGCGCAGCACAGGCAGATAGAAAAAAAATAGTCAGAAAACAGAGACATAGGCTGCTATGGATTCTGATAAAGCACCCAATCTCAAGAGGAAAGAGCTTATTTTTTTCCGCAAGCAACGTTAAATACTCCAGCGGCCCATGAGCCATTTGGAATGGTATCAAAAACACTATCAGATGTTTTTTGGTCTACGACTACTTTGCCTTTGCCGCGATTGCCAGTAAATACTTTGAACTCAATCGGACGATATTTTCCAGTGCTGCAATCGTATTCATTCAAGCCAATAATGGAATTTACAGTCTCTTTGGTCGCAGGATCTTGGCCAGGCTTTTTAAAATCCAACATCGACACGATCTGAGCCAGATTTCCCTGTGTTTGAATAGTGGCGGTATCCACGAAAACGGTTGACTGATCATTTTTACCAATTTCTTGCCAGGCAGCCATAGCATTACTGCTTGCCAATAATGCGGAACAAATTGCGAGCAGGGTGGCGATAATTTTCATGTGATGAAGTCCTTGGTAATGGCTATTGACATTGATAAGCCATTTTAAACGCCAATGGCACTAATCGCCAATATAAGGGGGCTTGTCTACTTATTACTCAATTCAAGCTGGCGATTACTTTTCTCAGGCTTCATCTGCAACGGCAGATATTGATTTGTTGCCCAAAGAGGGTTCATATTTCGATATAGCTTGCTTTGTACCCATCCTGATTGACCTGTTTGATATACAAAGAGGGATTTTTCAAGATCCGATAAATCATAGATTGCTCTTAAGCTAGGAGCCTGTAAAGTCTCATACGGGTTTTCAGACTGCGATAACTCTAGTCTGCCCACATTAATCGAGAAGCTGTCACCGGGGAAAGGAGTTTTAATATTAAATAGGTCGCCAAGAAACGGTATCTTGCTCAGAGGGCGATGTTCGGAAATGGCAATGTGCGCCTTACCCCAAGCCCAAGTTTTGGGATCGTCACCATATTCTTTACTTAAATAGACCAAGGCTTTATCAAGCGCATTATTGGAGGAATCTTGGCAGGATTCAATCTGCTGTGTTTTGGGATCATCGCACCATGGGCTATTAGGATTTTTAACTTGCAGCAAAAGTGGGGCGCGGTAGTTACGTGCCCCATAGTTTTCTAAAAACAGATAACCTAATCTAGCAAAAAGATTACGCGTTAGTTGATCAGCCCAAGCGTTAAAGAGAAGGGCAGCTGCGCTATCTACTTTCATATCGCCATCAAAGCTTCTGCCCATTTCCATTGCCTTGGCGCTCAAAGGATGTGAGCCTTGACTAGATTTAAATAACTCCAATAGTGGTGTAGCTGCAAGCGATAGGGTGTCGCCTTGCATGGTTTTCATATCGTCTAAGGTATGAACATTCTTTGATTTGATGAGGTCAACAATGCGGTCGTAGCGTGTTGGTAAATCCCAGTCGCCCGTTAGAGGGTTAGGATCATTGGCAGCGACGATTCTTTGATTGGCTGTCGCAATCCAGCCTTGCTCAGGATTATTGCTAGCGGGAAGCTGCTCAAAGGGTACATAGCCATTCCAATCGTATTGTCGATCCCAGCCTAGTGCCGGGGCTACACCATATAGCCCTTGATGCAGAATTCTTTTAGGAGCAATACCAGCTGCTTGATAAGCAATATTGCCTTCGTTATCTGCCATCACTACGTTTTGCATTGGGGCGTAATTTTTTCGCAGTGCTTGCTTGAATTGATCGAGGTCTGTAGAGCGATTCATTTCTAGTAAACCTGCAACAGACTGGTTTTCATTGTCGAGTGCAGTCCAGCGTAATGCGAGAGCAAAATGTTCAGTGTCAATCGCACGCTTAGCTCTTGC
Organism: Polynucleobacter sp. UB-Tiil-W10; assembly: GCF_018881605.1. Taxonomy (GTDB): domain Bacteria; phylum Pseudomonadota; class Gammaproteobacteria; order Burkholderiales; family Burkholderiaceae; genus Polynucleobacter. The sequence continues at coordinate 57,227 of NZ_JACVPZ010000001.1, read as the reverse complement.
ATAAGAATCGGAGATAACGGGGCCATGCCGAGTTTCTTTTACCAGGAAGGTAAGGGGCGGAGCCCCTTTGATATCAATGATCTCTTGATGCACCTTAAAAGGAAGGGGCCCATCAGGACCTCGATACATTCCAGGATTCTTCGGATCAATTTGCTCAATGTATAAATCTTGAACGTCCGGACCGGTATTCGTAAAGCTCCAAGCGAATTTATCCGTTCTTCCCAAAATAATGGCCGGTATACCAGGCAAAGTTCCGCCAATGATATTGAGGCCTGGCGCTTCAAGATGGGCAAAATACCAGATGGCCGGGGCAGACAGACCTAGGTGAGGGTCGTTGGCCAGCAATGGCTTGCTAGTGGCGCTTAATTTTCCGCTCAGAGCCCAGTTATTGGATCCGATGCCATCTTTTCCACCCATTTGATCCCATTGACTTAACTCGGTTGCTGGTAAGTTTTGAGATTTACTTTCAGTTTGGCCTGGAATTGGGTTAAAGACTCTCAGATCGCGATACAGTTTGGAAAAATCCATATTGCTGACTGGCTCACTAGACTCATAGGGTGGGAGCACCTCCCAGACTTGTTTGGTTGTGAGGTATTGAGAAAGTTCCAGTCTTTGCAATTCTTTCTGCCAATTGCCCCCTAGGTCATAAGCCATCATCAGCATCCAGGCAACACTATCTGTTGGAGACCAATGTCCGGGTTTTGATCCTGTCAAAAGATACTCAAGCGGGAGAGCCCATCCTAATTGAGCATTGCCAGCGTTTACGCCATCAGCATAGGCTTGAAGTAGTCGCTTGGCAGAAACGGGGTAGCGATCAAATTGGTGCTCTGCTGCACGCTTGACGCCTAGGGTACGGACAAAGCGATCAATTTTTACCGTGTCATTGCCCAAGATTTCTGAAAGTCGCCCACTAGCAATGCGACGATTCATTTCCATTTGCCAGGAGCGCTCGCTGGCATGCAAATAGCCTAAGGCAAAGTAGGCGTCTGCCTGACTTTTGGCCTTAATGTGGGGAATATCGGCCTCATCAAAAGTGATGGCTATGGAATCGCCTAGCCCTCTAATAGTCCGCTTGCCCGAGATATGGGATTGTGCAGAATATAAATAGGCGACAGTGAATGCTAAACCCGCCGTCAGACATAGACCTATTAGCCATAGGCTGGCCCGCACAAGCTTGCTAAACCCAGATGATTTTGCCGGAAAATTCATGGAAACATTTTAGATGCTTTATTGGGCTCAGCGTTGGATCAGGGCCCAAAAGGAGTTCAGGGGGCTACAAAGGGGCTTGCATGCTAAAATTTCGCTTGTCTTGATTTATTTAGCACTGCTTTATTGCTAGTGCGAGCCCGAGTGGTGAAATCGGTAGACACAGCAGATTTAAAATCTGCCGACTCAAAAAAGTCGTGCCGGTTCGATTCCGGCCTCGGGCACCATGAGAATTACTTCCTTCCGCTTTGGTAAAGCGCGCGATCCACTTTTTTATCCTTGAATTTAAGTAAAAAAAGTAGCTTTCGTTGTATAAAATGAACTAATGAAAGTAAATACCTACCGGTGGACTGAATCTCAGGGATGGGGCGACCTATCTCTGCACCCAGAGGTCAATCTGGTCATCGTATATGCCGAGCATCCTTTCTTTAAAGAGGCTCAATGTTACGACGAGATCAAATCTTTTTTTCCATCTGCTGAAATTGTAGGTTGCTCTTCTTCTGGAAATATTTGCGGAGATCGAATATCTGATCGAGATATTATTTTGTCAGCCATCTCATTTTCAGCAACCCGAGTATTAGTTAAAAATGCTTTTATTGAAGGCAATGAAGATGTTGGGTCAGCAGTTGGTCGCTTGTCTCAAGAATTTTCTGATTCTAAGCCAAAGCATTTGTTCGTACTTTCAGATGGTTTATCGATCAGCGGCTCTGAACTAACTAAAACACTAAACGTATTAGATGTTCCTGTTACTGGTGGTTTGGCAGGAGATGCCGATCGCTTTAAAACCTCTTGGGTGATGGTAAATGGGCCAGCAAAGCAGCATCAGATTGCATTGATTGGTTTTTATGGGGACCTGAACGTTTCCTATGGATTCTCTACAGGTTGGCGGGAGTTTGGTCCTGAGCGCAGGGTAACTCGGGCTGAAGGAAGCGTTGTTTATGAGATAGACCATAGACCTGCCTTAGAAATCTATACCAAGTATTTGGGTGATCTTTCCACGGAGCTTCCTGGAAGCGGCTTACGTTTTCCTCTTTCTGTAACCGATACTTCCATGGGGCGATCATACGTTCGCACTTTGTTGGGAGTCAATTGGGACGAGCTGAGTTTAAGTTTTGCGGGAGGTGTGCCGCAGGGGAGTTTGTGCAAACTCATGAAGACAGACATTGATTCGCTAATTGACGCGTCAGTGAGTTTGACGAACAACCTACACCATGAAGTAAGTACACAAGACTCCCTATGCTTGGTGGTCAGCTGCGTTGGCAGGCGTCTGGTGATGGATCAGATTGCAGGCGAAGAGATAGAGGCGATTCAGTCGATATTGGGTGCAAAAACGACAGTGTTTGGCTTTTATTCTTATGGTGAAATTGCTCCTTTTGAGCCGGCCACCTGCGCCCTACATAATCAAACCACAACCCTCACGCTGTTATCGGAATAAGGCAATTCTTTGATATGGGCTTTGAGATAAAAAACCAGCACCGACTCTTAAAGCGGCAATTTAGAAGTTTCCCTGAAATTGCAGCGATGAATGATGAGCATTGGCTAGCATTTGTTAATGTCGTGAATGAAACCTACCATCAGGTAGATCGCGAACGCCGCTTGCTAGAAAATGCCGTTGAAGTAACAGCACAAGAATTGACCGGCGTTAATAAGCAATTACAGCTTTTTATTGAAAATGCCCCGACAGGCATCGTGATGCTGGATAGTCAAATGCGATACCTCTACGCGAGTCGACGTTGGCTTGAAGATCGAAAAATAGAGGGCATTGATATTATCGGCAAAAGTTATTACGAGATTTCGCCTAATATTTCCGAAGAGAATAAGCGACTGCATCAAAAGTGCTTACTCGGAGAATCGGCATGCTGTAATGAGGATCGAATTATTTATCCTGATGGTAGTTGTGGATGGATTCGCTGGGAGATCAGGCCTTGGATGCATTCAGATGGCGCTGTTGGCGGCTTAATCTTTTTTTCCGAAGATATTACGATCAGAAAAAAAGCGGAAGAAGAGTTGCGAATTGCTTCGGTTGCATTCCAATCTAGCGATGGCATGATTGTGACTGACCATCTAGGCACTATATTGCGAGTGAACACGGCCTTTGAAAAAATTTCCGGCTATCTAGCCGAGGAACTGGTTGGAAAAAATACTTCTATTTTTAAATCTGTTGAATATCACGATGAAGCTTTTTATCGTAACTTATGGGAGGCGGTTTCAACAGAAGGGAAGTGGGAAGGAAGCGTTTGGAACCGAAATAAAGAGGGGCGCACTGTTCCGGTATGGTTATCGATTTCTGCCGTGAAAGGTGAGGATGGCACTCATACTCACTACATTGGTATTTACTCAAATACTAGCGATCCAAGAGAAGCAGAGCGGAAGATTTTAGAGCTCGCTTACTATGACCCACTGACTAACTTGCCCAATAGACGCCTCTTGCTGGATCGTTTGAATCAGGCTCGTATTGCAGCTTCACGTAACCATGTATACGGCGCGGTTCTATTGATTGACATTGATCGATTTAAGTCAATCAATGACACTCGAGGCCATGATATGGGCGATCAAGTATTGATGGCAGTAGCTCAGAGCTTAAGAAGCAACTTGCGCGAGATGGATACTGCTGCGAGGCTTGGAGGAGACGAATTCATTGTCTTAATCCCTGATTTGGGATCCAATGCCGAAAATGCCATGCATGCACTCAATCTCATCGCGGACAAGTTGCATAAAAGTATTTCAGAGCCAGTCAATTTGAATGGGATTATTCACACTACTACTGCTAGCGTTGGAATCACCTTGTTTTCTGATAAGACTCAAGGTACCAATGAATTGCTAAAAGAGGCTGATTTAGCGCTTTACCAAGCTAAAGCTGCCGGCCGAAATACTGTGCGCTTTTTTAATGATGCGATGCATATTCAATTTACCGAAAAAATTACCATGGAGGCCAGCTTAAAGAGGGCAATGGATAAGGGTGAATTGAGTTTGATGTATCAACCTCAAGTCGATCAGTTAGGCAAAGTCATTGGTGCAGAAGCATTGTTGCGTTGGAGCCCAGTGGATTTAGAGGTGATTTCTCCGGATATATTTATTCCGATAGCAGAGGAAGCTGGGCTCATTATTTCCATTGGTGAATGGGCGCTGAAGGGCGCTTGTGCGCAATTGAGGAGATGGTCTCAGGATGAAGGCACTCAGAATTTGGTTTTATCAGTAAATATCAGTGCAAAGCAATTTAGGAAAGAAAACTTTATTGAAATGGTGAAGTCCGCAGTCAGTGCTGCGGGAATTAATCCTAAATTACTCAAGTTGGAGCTGACAGAAAGCCTCTTGCTGGAGGATGTTGATGCAGTGATCGGCACAATGAATGTCTTGAGAGAATTGGGTATTAAATTTTCAATGGATGACTTTGGCACCGGTTATTCATCGCTAAGCTACCTGAAGCGCTTGCCACTTGATGAGCTCAAAATTGATAAAAGTTTTGTTCTCGATATTGCTTGGGATGAGGGAGATCGCGCTATCATTCGCTCGATATTATCGTTAGCTCAAACCTTAAAATTGGATGTCGTTGCCGAAGGTGTAGAAACTATTGAGCAGCGCGATTACCTCCTTGCAGAGGGTTGCTGTTTTTATCAAGGCTATCTCTATGGCAAGCCTTTAAGCGAAGAGAACTTTCAATCATTGGTTAACTCGCTCCAGTAATACGGCCTCTCTGTTCGTATTTCTTCAATATTGGAGTGATGCACAGGCACAAGCAGATATACAAAGATACACACAGATATTTAGTAATGAAACTCTATCTTTTAGTATTTCTCTTCATGGTTGCTCCGTTCCGGTTGGCTATGGCCACCGAGACGCTCGTGTTTGACTGCAAGAGAGCAGAAAAAGACTTCACAGAAGAGTATGAAATGAAGTTGGTAGTGGCTACCAAGTTATCCAAGGCCAAGATCTATCTTGACGGCAGAGACTTAGACCAAGTTGATGGGAATGGGTCCCAGCTTGTGAAAAATGTTCACATTACCCCGCCCAATATTGTGATGCTGATTGATGCCCATTTTGAGCCTGAGATATTGGCAGGCATTGCCTATCCTGCAGGTACGGTAACGACTCTGCTTACCCTAAATCAAGTGACTGGTAAGTTAAAAAAAGTCGAGACAATTCAAGGGGGAATCTTGGGCAGTAATCTCGGTAACGGAACTCGGACTAGCGAAGAGAGCTGCTTGCCTGCTAAGGGGCGTTAAAGCCTTAATCTGGCTCCGTCACAAAGCCCAGCTTAGTTAAACCTGCTCGCCTAGAGGCTGCTAGCACTTGTGCAACATATTCATATTTCACAGACTTATCGGCACGTAAATTGATTTCTGGCTGTGGATCTTTCTGAGCGGCTTTTTCTGCATACCCATCAAAGGTTTTTAAATCAATCGGCGTGCTATTCCAGAAGATTTTTCCAGCGGCATCAATTGAAAGTTGCACTGACTCAGGCTTCACTTCATTGCGTACGCTATTGGCCTTGGGCAATTCCACCTTCACTGCCTGTTGAATGACGGGTAAGGTGATGATGAAAATAATCAATAGCACCAACATGACATCCACCATCGGTGTCATATTGATTTCCGACATGATGCTATCGTCGTTTTGGTCGTCTTGAATATGAAAAGACATCGTTATTCCCCGGAATTAACGCGGGCACCTGTAACAAAGTAAGCCAATAAGTCATTGCCAAAACGATTGAGGTCGGCAACAAATAATTTATTAGCGCGATTGATGGCATTAAAGCTTAGAACTGCAGGGATCGCCACGGCCAATCCAAGCGCAGTCATGATGAGCGCCTCCCCAATAGGGCCAGCCACTTGATCAATCTGTGCGCTTCCAGAGCTGCTGATAGAGATCAAGGCGTGATAGATTCCCCAGACGGTACCAAATAGACCAATAAATGGTGCGATAGCGCCAGTAGAGCCCAAGAAAGTCAGACCCTTTTGCAATCCGGCGGCAATGGTATCAACACTATTTTTCACGCTTCTTGCCATCCACTCAGAGTAGTTCAATGTTTGCAGCAATTCACGGTGATTGGTGGACTGGCTTTGGTGATGCGCTGACGCCTTCGTTGCCAGCTTCGCAATTTGATAATAAGGATTGACGGCATGATTACTAAAGGCTTGCAAGCCTTGATCAAAAGAAGTAGCGCGCCAAAATTGCTCGAGCTCAGGTTTAAGTTTGCGCAGGTTACGCAAATCCCATAGTCGAGTTAATAAGATCACCCAAGTCACAATCGAGCAGGTTAGTAGGGCAAGCGCCACAAATCGGGTAATCAGATCGCCCTCAAGCCAGAGATTTGCTATGCCAAATGGTGTATTCATATTGATTAATTCTTGAGATTAAATTTAATTAAAAGATTGGTCGAAATTCTTTGGGGTGAGCCATTTACTAAAAAAGGTTTAAAGCGATAGCGTTTACCGATATCCGTAGCGGCACGATCAAGTCTAGGAAATGTGCTTGACTGCAGTAATGCTACATCTTCTACGCTACCAGTCTCATCAATAATTAAGCGCACTACCACTGCCCCTTGTTCGCCGGATCGCTTAGAAAATGAGGGGTAATAAGCATCTGCATCTGGCTGGTAAACCACTACCAGTTTACCAATGTCAGTCTGAATTGGTGTGCCGCTTGTGCCACCACCGGTTGCAGGGGCAACAGCAGCATTCTGAGTCTGAGATTGCGATTGAGATTCAGATTTACTTTGAGCTTGATTTGCGGGGGTTGGCGGTTGGGTCTGGGTTGGACTGGGCTTTTCCGTCAGCTTTTCCTTTGGCTTCTCCTGAACCACTTTCTTTTCTTCTTTGGGTTTTGGCGGAGCAGCAGCAGGGGGTTGTTGGCTTTGTGCAGCTTCCGGGCTCACTAAATTTGCCATGACGCGCGCATCATCCATTTGCGGAGAGCGCGTACTAAAGTGTAAAAACTCAAGAGCAGGGAGGGCGTGCAGCAGGAGGACGATGCCAATAATGATGCGTTCCGTTTTGTTGAACGGAATATAGGAATCCAATTTTTTCAGAAAAGCGCTCATCTCACTTCACCTAGGATGCGAGCTTCAACGGCATGTGAAGTTAAATCTGCAGACATTAAATCTTGTGCCATTGACAGTAACGACGCTTCATTCTTGCTACTCAGAAATAGTACCGAACCAAATTCTTTATTTCCACTTTCTGTTTTAAGCAAATCAATCTGTCTCTTCAGTTGTCTGACAACGGCATCACTGGTATCTATCAGTGTGATGGATTCACCAAGCAGTTTTCGGATGGACTTTCTCAAAAAGGGATAGTGCGTGCATCCTAGTACCAAGGTGTCAGCCCCCGCATCCTGAATAGGCTCAAGATGTTTGGCTAATAGCTCAAGCGTATCTACGCTATCGGCTTGGCCGGACTCTATTAACTGAACCAATCCTGCACCAGCTTGTTTGATGAACTGACAATCATTTGGCAGCGTATTGAGTAAAGCAATGAACTTGTCACTTTTAAGGGTTGCTTCTGTAGCGAGAACGCCCACAATATTATTCTGCGATTGCATGGCGGCTGGCTTAATGCCTGGCTCAACCCCAATAATTGGAATAGCAATCGCCTCCCGAATTTGTTTGATAGCTTCAGCCGTTGCAGTATTGCAAGCAATCACAATGGCGTCACATCCCTTGCTAGCTAGATATCTGCAAAGATTTAAGCTGCGATCTGCGATCCATTCACTGGTCTTTTCACCATAAGGAGCATTGGCAGAATCAGCGAGATAAATATAGTGATGTTGGGGTAGCTGACGCAGAGCCTCATCCAAAATGGATAAACCCCCAACGCCAGAATCGAAAACCCCAATAAGTGCCAATATTTGCTCAGTAGTCGCTGATTAAGAAGTAATGAAATTAAGCAATCTTCACTGGAATACCAGCAATCTTGGCCTGCCATTCGCGCGGACCTTCATTGTGCATAGAAATGCCCTCTGAGTTCACTGCGACAGTCACTGGCATATCTTTCACATCAAACTCATAAATGGCTTCCATGCCTAAGTCGGCAAAACCAACTACCTTAGAAGTTTGAATGGCTTTAGATACTAAGTAAGCGGCACCACCAACAGCCATTAAGTAGGCCGACTTATGTTTCTTAATGGCCTCAATCGCTTCAGGTCCACGCTCTGCTTTACCAATCATGGAAATCAAGCCAGTTTTAGCAAGCATCATCTCGGTGAACTTATCCATGCGAGTTGCAGTAGTTGGGCCTGCTGGACCAACCGCTTCGTCGCGTACTGGATCAACTGGACCAACGTAATAAATCACGCGGTTCTTAAAGCTCACTGGTAATTCTTCGCCCTTAGCAAGCATGTCTTGAATACGTTTATGTGCAGCGTCACGACCTGTCAAGATTTTGCCGTTGAGTAGTAAGGTCTGTCCTGGTTTCCAGCTCGCCACTTCTTCGGCAGTGAGGGTATCTAAATTCACGCGTTTGGATTTTTGAACATCTGGTGTCCAAGTGACATCAGGCCAATCGGAGAGGGAAGGGGTCTCTAGTTTTGCTGGACCATCGCCATGCAAATGGAAATGTACGTGACGAGTTGCTGCACAGTTCGGAATCATGGCAACGGGCAGGGAAGCGGCATGGGTTGGGTATTCCATGATCTTGATGTCAAGAACAGTAGCCAAGCCACCTAGGCCTTGAGCGCCAATGCCCAGTTTGTTTACTTTTTCATAGAGTTCTAAGCGTAGTTCTTCAGCGCGAGTCTTAGCTCCGCGAGCAATCAGTTCCTGAATGTCGACTGGACCCATTAAAGATTCTTTTGCCATGAGCATGGCTTTTTCTGGTGTACCGCCAATACCAATGCCTAGGATGCCAGGAGGGCACCAGCCTGCGCCCATAGTGGGAACGGTTTTGAGAACCCAATCAACAATCGAATCGGAAGGGTTGAGCATGACCATCTTGGCCTTGTTTTCTGAGCCGCCGCCTTTGGCTGCACAAATCACTTCTACATCATCGCCAGGAACGATTTCGTAATGGATGACTGCCGGAGTGTTGTCACCGGTGTTTTTACGCTTGCCTGCTGGATCTGCCAATACAGAAGCGCGCAACATGTTTTCGGGATTGAGGTAAGCGCGACGCACACCTTCGTTCACCATGTCACTGACGCTCATCGTTGCGTCAGGCCATTGCACATTCATACCAATCTTCAGGAACACCACTGCGATGCCAGTGTCTTGGCACATTGGTCGATGGCCTTCGGCACACATCCGGCTGTTGGTCAAAATTTGAGCAATCGCATCTTTTGCGCCGTGACCCTGTTCCAGCTCATACGCCTTGCCCATGGCAGTAATAAAGTCCTTAGGATGGTAGTAGGAGATGAACTGAAATGCGTCTGCAACGCTTTGAATGAGGTCGTTTTGTTTGATATTGGTCATGGTTTTAGGCTTATTTCCACATTATTAGTAAGGTTTGCCCTATTTTAAGGGTTTGCCATAGAGCAAATCCCAAGTGTTTTCACTTATCTTCTAAGGTCTTGAGGGTGTAAAACTGTCATTTTGCGACATTTTCTCGCATTTGTAGTTGATTTTAGATTATTGATTATTAGATAGAGGGCTTTGAAGCATGGAACCATTAAAGCAAGAAAACCGCGTTTTTAACCCACCTGCTGACTTTGTAAAGAATGCGGCAATTCCAGGCATGGAAGCCTATAACAAGCTTTGTGCTGAGGCTGAAAAAGATTACGACGGTTTCTGGGGTCGTCTTGCTAAAGAGAATATCTATTGGAAAAAGCCCTTTACCAAGGTTTTGGACGAATCTAAAGCGCCTTTCTATAAATGGTTTGAAGATGGCACAACCAATGCTTCATACAACTGTTTAGATCGTCAAGTTGAAGCTGGCTTAGGCGATAAGACTGCCATCATTTTTGAAGCGGATGACGGTACTGTTACCAAAGTAACGTATCAAGAGATGCTTGAGCGCGTTTGCAAAATGGCAAATGCACTGCGCAAGATGGGCGTTAAGTCCGGCGACAGCGTCATTATTTATATGGCAATGACCATCGAAGGCATTGTTGCCATGCAGGCATGTGCCCGTATCGGTGCAATTCACTCTGTTGTGTTTGGTGGGTTCTCTGCCCAAGCATTGCGTGATCGCATCATGGACGTGGGCGCAGTAGCAGTGATTACTGCTGATGGCCAATTCCGTGGCGGCAAAGCATTGCCATTAAAAGCGATTTGTGATGAAGCCCTATCTACTGGCGAGTGCCCTAAGGTGAAGCATGTCATCGTTAGCAAGCGTACTGGTACTGATGTCACTATGCAGGCTGGTCGCGACGTTTGGATGCAAGAGATCGTAGTGAATGAAGCAACGACTTGCGAGCCAGAGTGGGTAAGCGCAGAGCATCCTTTATTTATTCTTTACACATCCGGTTCAACTGGTAAGCCAAAGGGTGTGCAGCACTCTACTGGCGGCTATCTCTTGTGGGCTATTCTCACAATGAAGTGGACCTTTGATATCAAGCCAAACGATGTGTTCTGGTGTACTGCCGACATTGGTTGGGTAACAGGTCACTCCTATATTACTTATGGCCCACTTGCAGTTGGCGCTACTGAGATCGTATTTGAAGGTGTTCCAACCTATCCAAATGCTGGCCGTTTCTGGGACATGATCCAAAAACACAAAGCATCAATCTTCTATACGGCACCAACCGCCATTCGTTCATTGATCAAAGCATCAAGTAATGATGAAGCAGTGCACCCAAAGAGCTACGATTTGTCATCATTACGTCTCTTAGGTTCTGTTGGTGAGCCAATCAATCCAGAAGCATGGATGTGGTACTACGAACATGTTGGTAATTCCAACTGCCCAATCGCAGACACTTTCTGGCAAACCGAAACTGGTGGTCACATGATTTCACCATTGCCAGGCGCAACACCAATGATTCCAGGCTCATGCACGCTACCATTGCCGGGTATTCAGGCGGCGATTGTGGATGAGGCTGGTGCAGACGTTCCTAATGGCCAAGGCGGTATCTTGGTAGTAAAACGTCCATGGCCTTCCATGATTCGCACGATCTGGAATGATGCAGACCGTTTTGTGAAATCTTATTTCCCAGAAGAATTGGGTGGCACTTTGTATCTTGCAGGTGATGGCGCAATCCGCAATAAAGATACTGGTTACTTCACTATTACCGGTCGTATCGATGACGTCTTGAACGTTTCCGGTCACCGCATGGGAACCATGGAGATTGAATCTTGCTTGGTAGCTAATCCATTGGTTGCTGAGGCCGCAGTAGTTGGTCGTCCGGATGAGTTGACTGGCGAAGCAATTTGCGTATTCGTGGTGCTTAAAGGCGGTCGCCCAACAGGTGATGAGGCTAAGAAGCTTGCGACTGAGCTGCGCAATTGGGTAGGTAAAGAGATTGGCCCAATTGCCAAACCTAAGGATGTGCGTTTTGGCGATAACTTGCCGAAGACCCGCTCTGGCAAGATCATGCGCCGTCTCTTGCGTGTGATTGCTAAAGGCGAAGAGGTGACTCAAGACACCTCCACCCTCGAAAATCCCCATATCCTGGACCAGCTCAAAGAGTCGCTGTAAGCAGTACACAGCAGCTTTTGGAGCAAACCCTTTCGGCAAACGTATAATCATGGTTTCCGGAAGGGTGGATGAGCGGTTTAAGTCACACGCCTGGAAAGCGTGCGTAGGTTAATAGCCTACCGCGGGTTCGAATCCCGCCCCTTCCGCCAAGCAATACCAGAACCACCTTCGGGTGGTTTTTCTTTACCCTCAACAGTCTGCTGTCAGTGAATAACAGTCAGCGGTCATTTGGGCGGCGCTATACTAATTTTCACAGATCAATAAAGTGTGTATGGCAATATACCTACCAGTCCGTAGCAAATTCGTAATCGCCTCAATTATTGGACTGGCTTGGGGATGTTTTTCTGTTTGGTACTCTCAACCTTGGTACCAAGACCTTTCGGTCCACGTGGGCCCGTTCTTAGCATTCTTCTTAATAACCTTCATTGCTATTATTCCTGGGTGTATGAACGCCTTTGTATTCGTATCTTTGCTATTGGATAAAAGACCGTCAGTTATTGAGGATCAAAAGAATCCAGACATTACGATTTTGATTGCAGCTTTTAATGAGGAGGGCTTTATAGGCTCCACATTGGAAGGAATCGCTCGACAAAATTACCATGGCTCAGTTCGTGTAATCGTTATAGATGATGGTTCTTCCGATGGGACGGTGGATGCCATTAAGTCAAATCAAGATATATATTCCAACATAGAACTCGTTAGCTTAGTTAAAAATGGCGGGAAAGCTGCAGCGTTAAACCATGGTTTAAAAATGTCTATCACTGATATTATTATTTCTGTGGATGCCGATAGCTATCTGCATGTTGACGCCATCAAGAATTTGGTGGGTCGCTATATGTCTGATCCAGCCAATACCCGAGCAGTAGCAGGTGAAATTCTCATTAGAAACTCAAGAGTAAATTGGATCACCAAAGCCCAAGAGTGGGATTATTTTTTGGGTATCGCTAGTATCAAACGCATTCAGTCTTTATTTCAGGGCACATTAGTTGCTCAAGGAGCGTTTTCCTTGTACGACAGGAAGGCATTGAATGAGATAGGGGGTTGGCCAGAGATGGTGGGTGAAGACATCGTGCTCACTTGGAAGCTCCTGCTTGCTGGTTATCGGGTCGGTCATGCAGAAGATGCCATTGCATTTACTAATTGTCCACAAACACTAAATGCTTTCATTAAGCAAAGACAACGTTGGTCTCGAGGGCTCATTGAGGCTTTTAAAGTGAACCCAATGATTCTCCTAAAACCCCGTTTATCTACCATCTATATTTGGTGGAATACGTTATTCCCCTTGATGGATATTGCTTATGCCCTTGGATTTATTCCTGGTTTAGTGCTTGCTTGTTTTGGAATTTTTTGGATTGTAGGTCCCATGACTCTTTCCGTTTTGCCTATGGCACTAGCTCTCAACTTATATATGTTCTCTAAAAGCCGCAAGATGTTTGAAAAAGAGCATCTCAAAGTGCGGGCTAATGTATTTGGATTTTTCTTCTATGTCTTTGCTTATGGGTTGATATTGCAGCCAGCCTGTGTTTATGGTTACTTCTCTGAGTTCTTTAATCTTAAAAAAAACTGGGGTACCAAGTGAGCAATCTGCCTAAAATTTTATGGCTATACTTTTTTTTGTTAGTGCTTGCATCAAATGTCAAGGCTGAAGAGGAGCAGGCTTCAAAGCAAGCAGTATCGATTCCGAATGTGTACATTGCCTCCGATAGTGAAGGCTTTTCTACCTATAAATACAATGCCGGGTATCTCCCTCTTTATGAGCATGGCGAAAAATATACCGGCATTAGCTATCAACATAATTACTTTACACAGTCAGGATGGGACTCTTCTGCGGAGGTATATACGCTATTAACCAAGTCCATTAATCCAAGAACGGGATTGGGATATAACTTGAATGTCGGCTACAACCTAGAGAATGGCCACAAGCTCATTACTACCGACAGTAACTACGGCTTTCGAATAACAGATACTACTAAGGCTGAAGTAATACTCAATCGTGATCGAGTAGAGACGCAGAATTCTTTGAATAATGGTATTTACTACACGCTAGGTGCAGCTAGTGTGGAACAGCAAGTACTTGAACGTCTCACAGCAATTGCTATGCTGGGCAATATGTATTTTTCGGATACCAATACAAGACCGATTGTTCGTGCAAAGCTGATTTATGACTTAATTCCTGAGTACGGCTTAACGGCACAACTTCGGTTTCGGCAGTTCAGAGATACCAATACTGCCGTCCCCAATAATTACTTCAATCCAGATCATTACACCGAGACAATGGTGGCCTTTGGCGCAAGAAAGCGAATTTCAGGATGGATGCTCAGTGGAACTGCTGGCGTGGGTAGGCAAAAAGTCAGCCAAGATCCTAGTACCACAACTCAACTATATGAATTAGCGGCCACCAGTCCCGTTGCATCCAATGATTACTATTTTAAAACGCGTGCTGGATATGGGAAGTCAGCAGGATTTCAAGGGCCAAACTACTTTTACCGCTATGTAATGGAAGAAATTATTTTTCCGTTTTAGCTACTGTTTTTTTCTGGCATTACGCGCAGACTCAGCAGCAAAATTGGACATTCTGACTGCTTCAGCCGCAGCTTCAGTAGCGCGCTTTGTTGCTTCTGCTGCTTCCGCTGATGCCTTCAAGGACGACTCTTCGGCCTGATGAGCGACTGCTGCTGCAGCCGCCGCAGCAGCAGCTGAGGCCGCCGCTGCTGCTTCAATTGATGCTTCCGCAGAGGCGGCTGCTGAATCCGCTGCAGCTTCTGCAGCATCAATCACAGATTCAGAGGCGGCAAGCTTAGCCGCTTTAGCAGAATTTTGAGCTGCTAGAAGAGATTTTTCTGCTGCTACTGCGGCGCGCTTTGCCGCCTCTAATGCGCTTGCGGTAAGAGACTTTAGGCTAGAAATAGCCACCGTATAGCGCTCGCTAATAATGACATAGCCCTGGCGTAAGTTCAGCACCTCTGTTTCAAGGGCTATCAACTTCTCATAAATTTTGTCGATGTCTTCTTTCATGCAAGTTCCAGGGTATCTACATCATCTGATCATCTACCTATTGAGTTATTAATGCAAGGGAACACATCTCGCTTGCTAAAAAAGCCTCATTTTGGAGAAAATATATATACATCACCACATGACCTTGATTCGATCAATAATGACAATATGTCTACAAAATTAAAGATGACACTCGATGCAGCAGAAGCCGCAGCGCAGCTTGCTATTGAAAAACGTAGCTGGGCATTATCTGCTTTGTCAGAGGCCGCCGCTGCATTGGCGCGAGCAGAGTCTCAGGATTTGCTCGTACAAGAGGTCTGTGGTGCCATTGCGTCCCAAGGGCGCTATGTTTTGGCCTGGGTTGGTAAAGCGGAGAATGATGACAATAAGACCGTGAGCGTTGTCGGTGGGGCGGGTTCAGCGATTGCATATGTCAAGAATATTGCTGTGAGTTGGTCCGAGCAAAATGTCAGTGGTATGGGTCCGGCGGGTGTCTCTATTCGTTCGGGAAAGCCATGCGTGATTGCGGATACCGAAGTTGATGTCGGCTTTGCATCTTGGAAAGAATTAGCTCGCACATTCGGAATTCGTTCGGCCGTTGGCTGTCCCATACAGGACGGTAAATTACCTTTTGGCACTCTTTTGATTTATTCCCAGGAACCAAATGCATTTGGTCCAGAAGAAGTCCTTTTGTTTGAAAGCCTAGCAAAAGAAATCGGCTTTGGATTAAGGGCGATTGATCGTCAACATAAGCTGGATGATCAAATTCTTGAGAAGGTAAAAATTCAAGAGCGTCTTTCCGCCGCATTACGTTCGACCATTGAGGCAATGGCTAAAACTATGGAATGGCGCGATCCGTATACCGCTGGACATCAAAAGCGGGTGGCGTTTATAGCCACTTCCATTGCGAAAAAATTAGGTTGGTCGGATGAAGCTACTCAAGCTTTGTATATGGCGGGCATGGTCCATGACATTGGCAAGGTTGCGGTTCCCTCAGAAATCTTGACTAAGCCAACCCATTTGACTGATCTAGAAATGAGAATGGTTCAAGAGCACGCGGAGACGGGCTATCAGATCTTGAAAGACATTCCCTTCCCTTGGCCAATTGCTGAGATGGTTCATCAGCATCATGAGCGCTTGGATGGTAGCGGCTATCCCAAGGGATTAAAAGGGGATCAGATTTGCATGGAGGCACGCATTCTTGCGGTTGCCGACACGATTGAGGCGATGGCAACTCACAGGCCCTATCGGCCAGCACGGGGCTTAAATGTAGCGATGGAAGAAATTCGTGCAGAAGCGGGCACTAAGCTGGATGCAAAGATAGTGGATGCGGCCTTTGAGTTGCTCAATGAAGGTAACACGCTTCAGGCAATCATCGAGACTCAATAAGTCATGGATCTAGGCATTCTCTTGTATGTCATTGCGCTTTTAGCTCAAGTTACAGCCGCCTTATATGCGCTAAATCTTTTCCTCCGATCAAAATCCTATCGCTTGGCTTCTGGGTTTTTATTGTTTGGGTTAGTGCTAATGATTGGCCGCCGGCTCTCACCCATTATTTATGCGCTAAGTGGAATCCGTCCTAATTTAATAGATGCATTTCTAGCTGTGCCCATCTCCTTTTTTCTGCTGCTGGGCATGATTCAATTTAAAAAGTTATTAATTGATCTTGAGGAGAAAAACTTTGTCTTAGACCTGTCATCAAAAACAGACTCATTGACTGCGGCGATGAGTCGCGTAGAGAGCTTTGCGCGAGCTAATCTTGAGATCAAAAAAGCATTCAGAAATAAAAAATCAGTATCTTTTTTAATGCTGGACATTGACCATTTTAAGTTAGTGAATGACACCTACGGTCATCCCACAGGAGATCTAGTACTCATTGAACTTGTAAAAACATGTCTTGAAGAATTGCGTGAAATAGATATCTTTGGGCGAGTAGGCGGAGAGGAGTTTTTGATCGTCCTGCCTGAAACTGAGAGGGAAGGGGCTATCGCGATAGCGGAGAGATTGAGGGCTTCAATTGAAAATACCTCATTTCGCACCACAACGGGCACAGAAATTTCTATTACGATTAGTATTGGCGCGGCTATTTACAATCCAAACAATGATGAGGAGGATGATTCTGCAGCCATTGTGAAAAAATATTATGCCGCCTGTGACAAGGCGATGTATCACGCCAAAAACGCTGGCAGAAATCAAACTTACTGTTCAGGCCATTTCATCTGAATTTAATTTTGTACTATATTAATGTTTTAAAAGGGGCGCGTATGATCTTCACAATTTTCTTAATGGATAAACCCGGAACTGCGGATTTGCGTGTGCAGATTCGCCCAGAGCATCGCGCTTATTTGGCAAAGCATTCCGAACGCATGGCATTTGCAGGGCCCCTGACATCTGATGACGGGCAAACAACTTTAGGCAGTCTCTTGGTGATGGAGTTTGCAGATCGTCAGGCAGTCGAGGCTTGGTTAAAGGAAGAGCCTTTCACGATTGCGGGTGTTTATGAAAAACCCATCATTCATGTCTTCAATAATATGTGGCCACAAAAAGCAGGATTTCCACCTGCATAAATACAAGTCTTAATCTACGGATTTATTTGCCGGGATAAACTTTTCGGCAAGGATTTTGAAGAATGACAATACCAAAAAGGTCCCAATGGCATTGCCGACAAATTCTATCCCAAAGCCATTGAACCCAGGCAACCGAAGATCTCGATAAACATACCAAGAGTGATGTAACACAGCACTAACGGCTGAGAAGACGAGGGTGCAGTAGAAGATTTTTGTAATACTAATATTGCTAAGATCGGGCAGAATTTTAAATTGCCGAACGACGATGAGCCTAGAAATAAAGGGAGAAACTCCTACTGTTATTCCAATGCCTAATGCGGTAATCAGTTGCCCTGGCAGGCGAAAGAAATAAGCAATTAGAAAGGCGGAAATACCGATGCCAATTGGTCCACTAATTGGAAATACGAGAGTCAGCAAGAGCCTTGCACCGGCAGGGAGAAATATCCAATGAGCCCCATATATAGGGGTAATGGAGGATGTCATTGACAGATTTAGTATGTAGAAAAGGCCAAAGGTAGCCCCTGAAAGTAAAATTTCATAGAAAAAGACCTCAAAATGGTCTTTTAGTCCCCTTAAATATAGTAGTTTTCTACCTTGAGAAGGCATGGCTTTTAATCGATTATGTGTACATGCCATTATCTACTAAAACTCTGCCTGCATATTTGCGTTTTATGCAATTAGCCGAATCTTTCGACCGCATGAATCTGACTTCAAAATTGGATCACGTGGAAAAAGAGCTTTTAGATAAATTAATCTCGGCTTATTACAACGGTCAATTCCCTTTAATGGGCGACTTAATCGCCCTGAAGATGATTGCTTCACAGGCTACCCTGCACTCCAGAATCAAAAGCCTGATCGCTAAGGGGTATATCGATATCGTTGCTGATGATGAGGATTCACGCAAAAAACATTTAGTGCCAACGAGATTGGCCTTGACGTTCTATGCGAATCTCTCCGATGCGATTGTCAAAGCTACCTTAACTCCAATAGCTTAATTCCATCTATAAGTATTTCTGTATTTATTGGGTGGGTAAGCCATAGCAATTTGCTTTGCTATCACCATGCCTCAAGAACCAAATGGTTAGGGGAATAATCCCAATCCCCGTAAGCATGATTAACTGCCACCACCCACATTTGCCTATGTCATGCAGCCTGCGTGAGCCAAGGGCCAATAGGATCAATGAAGTCAGCGCAGTAAAGCAAGATGAGGTTCCATCAATATAGGTTTGGATTTGGCCGGCGGCATTTCCCATCGGGCTTAGCGCAAGCAGTTGGAGTAGTAGGCCAATCAAAAGCACAATCAAATTGATTTTCCAGAATTCCGCTCTATCTGCACGACCATAAAAATTGAATAAGTTCAATATTCTAAATAAGGGCTTCAATAGTGATCCCTTAGGGTTTCTTAGCAAGACACACAACGCTCAGTCCCGCAACTTGATTCATACCCATCAAGTGCAACTCCAAAGAACAGATTTTTTTGAGAAGCCAGTTGATGATGGGGTGATGCTTGACCAGTTTGGATCGAGGTACTTGGTCTTGACTGCTAAATTTATCGGCTAACCTAGTAATCAGAGCTAGCGGAAAGACGAGGCCATAGAAATAGAATTGCTTCTGAGGGATAAGCCCACATTCTAGAACCACTTTTTCAAGTCTTTTCAGGGTGTAGCGGCGCTGGTGCTCAAGAAATACATCATGACTACTCCAGAGAAATTGAAATGCTGGAACAGTAATTAAAAAATGGGTGCCCGATGGCAGTGGGTCGACATGCGATTTTAAAAAAGCAACATCATCTGGAATATGCTCTAGTACGTCCATGAGCAAAACAAGATCTGCGCTATAGGGCACAGTATCCCGGTAGAAATGGATGGGTTTGCCGTACGCTGTTCCTTCGGTATTTTCGGGATAGCTAATATCCAGGCACATACATTCCTGTGCTGAGGTATTTTTGAGAAGGTGCTTCGAGAAGAAGGCAGAGCCTGCACCAATGTCGAGAATTTTGTTTTTTGAGATTGGGCCAATCACTTGTTCAAGCATTTTTGCTTTTGAACTGTAGTACCAGTGATCTGCAATACCATCACCTAATATTTCGGTTTCTTTTAAGTCCATACTTAATTTTTTACGTCGAAAATTTTGCGAATAATGTAGTTCGGTCGTCGTTTACTTTCGATGTAAGTACGCCCCATATATTCACCGAGGACACCAATGCCAATTAGCTGTAGACCGCCCAAGAATGTTACGGCGACCATGATTGAGGCATAACCAGGCACATCTACCCCGGAAACTACCACCCGAATGGCAATAAACACGGCAAACAAAAAAGAAGAAAGAGATACGAATAGACCGATATAGGTCCATATCCGCAGCGGATCAGTACTAAAGCTGGTTAAGCCCTCCAGGGCAAAATTCCATAATTTCCAGCCATTAAATTTGGAAACGCCAAATTCTCTTTTTGGGCGTGAATAATGAATTACAGTGCTATTAAATCCCACCCATGAAAACAAGCCCTTCATAAAGCGATGGGTTTCGGGCAACTGCTTTAAAGCCTCTACAACCACGCGATCCATTAGGCGGAAATCTCCAACATTGGCCGGAATTTTAGGATTAGATAAGAGGTTATGAACCCAATAAAAACCATTGGCTGAAGCTCTTTTAAGCCAGCTGTCAGACTCACGATTGCTGCGGCAGGCGAGAACGACTTCAAAGCCTTCTTGCCATTTTTCAAGCATCGGCAATATGAGCTCAGGTGGATCTTGAAGATCCACATCAATGACCACTACGGCATCCCCTTTGGATTGTTCAAGTCCGGCGGTAATGGCCGCCTCCTTGCCAAAATTTCTGCTCAGATCGATGATTTTGATAATGGGAAGCAGGGTCTGTTCTTCAATGAGGTTTTCAAGAGTTTGGTCAGAGCTACCGTCATTAATGAAAATAATCTCAAGACCGATATCGGGTTGGCTGGAAAATACACTTTTTACCTTGTTGATAAACGGTGTGATTGAGTCGGCCTCGTTAAAAACAGGGACTACCAGGGAGAGGGTGGATTTATTGGTCATTGGGGAAGTTTAGGGGTATTGGCTATTTTGCCAGTCAATATACGGGGTCGCAAGGGTCGAATGAGAGGGGGAGGTAATCCCAGTCTGGCCCCAAGCCTATACAATTAGGGCGATATTGATTGCTAATATGAGGTTCCCTAATCAATTTGCTATCTGTATTGGGAATAATTGCATAAATGCTGATATTTACTGCAAAAATGGGTAATTACTTCCTCTATTATCTTGTTTGAATGATTCGTATTTTAATAATGCTTGGCTAAGGGTTTTGCATGTACAGAAAGTTAATGGAGTTGAGATTCTTTTTGGTCTTTATTTGGCCAATCTCATCGGTTTGCTATGCTGCAAATTTACCATCTTGTTTGGGCACTGATATCGGGACTTGGACCGCATGTACCGCAACACAAACACTAGCAAGCGGCAATAAATATGACGGCGAATTTCTTGATGGCAAATTCGATGGTTACGGAACCTTTACTTTTGTAAATGGCGATAGATATGTGGGGAAGTTTAAAAATGGCCGCCAAAATGGCAAAGGCAGTTTTTTCTTTTCTAATGGCGATAAATATATAGGCGATTGGCGTGATGGCATGCGCAATGGCAAAGGCTCATTTATTGGAGCAAACGGCGTTAAATACGAAGGCGATTTTAAAGACGACCTATTTGACGGTCGCGGCACCATGATTTTTGCCAATGGTGATAAGTATGAGGGAGAGTGGCGCTCAGGAGCGCGTCATGGCTTTGGAGTGTATTTATACCTCGCCAATAATTCTGCCAAGGGCGATAAATACGACGGCGAGTACAGACAGGGCAAACGTTCTGGACGCGGGACCTACTTCTCTCATGCCGGATCTAAATATGATGGCGATTGGCTAGATGATGTATTTAATGGCCAGGGCGTAATGTTATTTCCGAATGGCGATAAATACTCTGGCGAATGGAAAGCTGGCAAACGCAATGGCCCTGGTTCCTATACCGGCGCTTCCGGAATTCGTTATGAAGGTAATTGGACAGACGAGACTTTGAACGGCATTGCTGTAGTCATCATGCCAAGTGGGCATCGTTATGAAGGTTCACTCAAGGATGATGCTTTCAATGGCCAAGGAACAATGACTTACCCTAACGGCGATAAATATGTGGGCGAGTGGCGCAACGGTAAGCGCAATGGCCAGGGTACTTTCTACTACTTAGCTAAAAATGCTTTCAAAGGTGATCAGTATCAAGGTCAATTTAGCGATGACAAGCGTGATGGGAAAGGTACCTATCGCACTGCTAACGGCAACATCTATGAAGGTGATTGGCGTGATGACAAGCTCAATGGAATCGGAAGCATGACCCTGACAAACGGCGATCGCTATACCGGAGAGTTTAAGGATGGCAAGCAAAATGGTCGAGGCACCATGAACTATGCCAATGGCGATCGTTACTTGGGTGATTGGGTTGATGGCAAGCGCAATGGGCAGGGAAGTTATGTGTCCGCCAATGGCAACCAATATGAAGGCAGCTTGAAAAATGATTTTTTTAGCGGCCAAGGCACCATGAACTATGCCAATGGAGATAAATACTCTGGGGAATGGCGTGGCAGTAAGCGCAACGGGCGTGGCGTCTATACCTATGCGGATGGCAAAGTAAGAGATGCGTTCTGGGATAACGGCATGCCATTGCCAATTAAAGATTCTAGATTGCCGCCTGTGACAGCTAGCAAGCCACCTCCTGATGACCTCACATTAAATTATGAGGACTATCGCAAACGTTGTCGCGATATTGGATTTAAGAGTGGTACTGAAGAATTTGGTAAGTGTATTTTGCTGTTAACAAAGTAGCAAAGTAACTGAGTAACAAAATAAGAAATCAGTACAACTTATCTTCCGGTGACATAGATGATGCGGGGTTTTATTTCATCGGAAGCTGCAGCCAATTTTTTATTAGCATAAGTTGTAGCGGCAGCATTCAGCGTAGGCGCCCGATACGTTGAGTGCTGGGGTATTTGATAGCGCATCGGTCGATTGATGGATGCTACAGGGGTGAGGGTTGGCAGATTTAAGAAGCCCACTCCTTCGCCACTTAAAAACGCCCGCGGATCCATCGAGTTTTGATTGTGACTCACTTCAAAATGCAGATGGGGACCTGTTGTACGGCCAGTTGTTCCAACCGTTGCGATCATTTGTGATGCCATCACTGCATCACCTACATTTACCAAGATTCGATCGGCATGCCCATAGCGGGTGATATAGCCTTGGCCATGATCAATCTCAACTAAATTGCCATAGCGAGGCAGGTACCCAGTAAATTTCACTCGTCCATTGCTAGCAGCCAATATGGCGCTTCCAAAGTGGGCCGGCAAATCAATACCGGCATGATTTTGATACTGCCCAGTAAATGGATCAGCGCGCATTCCAAACCCACTGGAGATGCTTGATTTTTGAGGGAGAGGGAAGGCAATGTCTTTTAGAGAGCCTGTAGTTGCTACAGGCTTGTTGGCAGATGCCACATTCTGTTGCGGACTTGCTTCAATGGCCCAAACATTTTGAGAAAGCATCGCACCAAGGCATCCGCTAAAAATGGCTAGTAATTTGTAATTGAGCTTGCTGTTCACGAACATCTAAAAATGGCTTATATAAAAATCAACGTTGTACCTGTACCCAAGGACCCATGCATCCAAGGGTCTGAGGATAGTACATGCCATTATCAGGGCAGTAATAGGCGGAGTGAACTCTCAAGGGGCGCGCATATCGGTAAACAACGGGCTTATTGATGGCGGTGGATGAATTCATTAACTTCACTTGCTTACATTGACCTGCATGAGCAACCGAAAGTGAAGACCCCAATAAGATGACCCCTGAAATCAGGCAATGAATATAGACTTTCTTCATATAACCCCCTGCTCGGTAACTAGTCGCCTATTTTAGCGCTAAATACACCTAATAGAGTGGCCAAAATTGCTTGAATTATGATAGTTTCTATTGGTATCCACTCAATCAATCTAGGTTAGAAGATGTTGTTCATGGACTTTACGAGATTAAAAACTTACCTATTGCGCGCGCTAGCTTTAGGTCTAGTGCTTATTGCCCTATTTTGGGGTGCATGCCACCTTTTTTTACCTCAGTATGTACAAAAGACGATTTCTAGCTATGGCGACAAAATTGGTTATGAAATTAATTACCGAAAATTGAGTGTTTCGCCACTGCGCTTAAGTGTTGAAGTCGATGGCATGCATTTGTCCAAAAAGGGCGGTAAAGACTTATTGAGTTTTGATAAGTTAGTCCTTGTTTTGAAATGGACCAAGCTTGCGGTAGGTGAATTAGGTTTTGATGAGATCCTGCTTGAAGTCCCAAAAATGACCTTAGAAAAGATTTCTCCTAGAGTAAATGCTGGACGTGAGCCGCTTTGGAACTGGGAAGAGTTTATCGGTGCCGTCAAAAATAATCTTCCGCCTAATGATCCTCAGGTATCTAAAACACCTTTAAAGATTTCTATTGATGAGCTCAAGGTCCATGCCGCAACCGCGCATTTGCTAGATCCCGGCAATCAAATTCAGGAGGAACTTAAACCCTTTTCTATCGAGCTCATGGATGTCGCAAATTACGATAAAAAAGGCATCGTTACTGGCGTGCGCGGTCAATATGATTTTAATTTAGGGAGCCTTCAGGCACTCATCCCGGGACTGAAAAAAACAGTTTCATTTCAGCATGTTGCGGTATCGGGTAGCTTAGACAATCCTGAGCCAAACCTATTGGGTGCGCAGATTAATTTAAAGCTGGATGAGGGGGATCTTCATTCGCATTGGACCCTGAATACCGCCTCTAAATTATTGGAGGGCAAGTTAGAAATTCAGAAACTCGCAACTGCTCCCTTTATTCCCTTACTGCCTGCAAATAAAGAGTTGGTGGGGGTCAGTGGATTTATTGATGCCAATGTATTGGTAAAGGTGGGGGGTGATAGCAACATCATTTCAGGAAGTGCGCAATGGACTGATTTGCTGATTACCGAGAGCGGCAAGAAGACGCCTTTCCTCGCTTGGAAGCTAGCGGATTTCCGTCAGTTTGAATATCAGATAGCCAAAGCAGATGCGTCTAGAGGTGGTAGCTTAACTTTAGGTGAATGCGTAATTGATCAACCCAGCCTGCAATTTGAAATTAATGAAGAAGGTTTCTCAAACTTTAGAAGATTATTTTCTCCTCCAGCCAATGCGAATGCAGTGGCTTCATCAGAGCAGGTTAGTCAGGTTGGTGAGATTAATCAGATCAAGCAAAAAGCTCCATTTGCCTTGGACATTCGTTCTATTAATCTAAAAAATGGCGAAGTATTTTTTAGTGATCTCTCAATGAAGCCAAACTTCAAAGTGGATATTAAAAAATTCAATGCCACTTTGCTTGGGGTCAGTAATACGCCTGGTCGATCGGCTGTAGTGGCTGCGGATGGAGTGGTTGCAGGTGTAGGTAGTCTTAAGGCTAAAGGCCGCGCCTCCTTTGATGATCCTCGGCGTAATCACGACATCGCAGTGAATTTCCGCAACCTTCCTCTTACTGCATTTAATCCTGCAGTAATGACCTTTGCCGGTTATGAAATCGTGGGCGGTCGCTTAAGTCTGAATTTAATTTATCGATCTAAAGATGGCGACCTGAATGGCAGCAATCAAATCATTATTAAGCAAGTCAAGTTGGGTAATGAGGTTCCGGATTTCAAGGGCAAAAAATTACCCCTAGGTTTGGCTATTGCTTTATTAGAAGACTCTGACGATACGATTGATGTCACCATCCAAATTGCTGGCAATGTGGATTCTCCTGAGTTCAGTGCTAGTGGCTTAGTTTGGCAAGCTATTGGGAATGTATTAACGAATATCGCTACCGCACCATTTAGAGCCTTGGCTGCACTAATTGGCATTAGCGCGAATGAAGGTGTCAATGCAGTTCTGGGGGAGGCTGTCTTCTTGCCCGTAGATCAAGACAATTTAGAAAAGTTTGGTCAGTACCTTGTCAAGCGCCCCAATGCGAATCTTGAAATAATTGGAACTTACGATCCCGTTAAGGATAAGCAAGAGCTTGCGCGTGTCAGAGCGGATACTGCAATCTTGAATGATGCAGGTTTCAAGTTAAAGCCGGGAGAGCCCGTTCCAGCCCCTAGTTTTGCTGATCCCAGAGTGCAGTCTGGTCTGAGGGCTGCCTATGCGCAATATGTTGGCAGAATTCAATTGGGACAACGCTTGCTGATGCTTCCCGAAGGTGATGCTCGTAATGAGCAATTGCATAATGAATTAATTGCTGCAATTGAGGTCAGCGATGCTGAACTAAAGGAGTTGGCCAAAAATCGCGCTAGGGTAGCCTACGACGCCATGGTCAAAGATGATCCTGGTCTGAAGGCGCGTATTTTGTTAGGCGACGTAAAAACTGTAGACGCCGGCAAGGAGGGTGTTCCCCTCGATGTTGAAATCAAAATCAAGTAGACTGCGGTTATGAAGTTAACAAAATTACCTTTCGCACTTTTTTCTACTTTGACCCTAGCTGCCGGCCTATCGGCCTGTGGATCCATTGAATCAGCCGCACAAGACGACTGCACTTCTATTGGCTGGCAAATTGGTAGCAAGGGCTATCAAGACTGCTATAAAGCACGTCTTTATGAGCGCAAGCTGGATTACTCACTCCCGCCTGGCGATAAGCCTTCCCCATCTTTGATATAGACTAGGGTTTACCCTAGTTTTAATCCCTTGAGCGCCGTCAAGGACTTAGGGATTGAAATAACCCAAAATCAAGCTTGTTTATGTGCGCCTCCTTTATTGGGATTGCGCTGCTACGGGTATTAAAAACAACAAAAATTAGAGACTAGAGACTATGAATCACCCAAAACCTTCCGGAGAAGTCAAGGCAGTTGCCGTTGCTACTGCAGATGATCTCAGGGAGACTATTCGTCGTAAAAGTAAATTGAAGGGTCGTCAGGCAGACGATGCATCGATTGCGCAAGTTCGAGAATTGATTGGTAGCGCACCGCATCGCCGCGATTTATTAATTGAACATCTTCATAAACTAAACGATGAATATCGCGCATTACATGATCACCATTTAGTGGCTTTGGCAAAAGAAATGAATTTGCCAATGGCAGAAGTCTATGAAGTAGCGACTTTTTACCATCACTTCGAAGTGGTTCGTGCAAATGATCCGGTTGCTGATATCACGGTAAGAGTGTGTGATGGTATTGCTTGCGAACTTGCTGGCGCACAAAGTCTTTTAACCAGATTACCAACCATCTTAGGCAATCCCAATATCAAAGTAATCGCTGCGCCGTGTGTAGGTCGTTGCGAGCAGGCTCCAGTTGCAGTCGTTCATCAGTATCCAGTTCTTTTTGCGACTACTGACAAAGTACAGGCCGCTGTTAACAACAATTTAACTGCTCAACCAGATGCACAAGATAATGGAAGTTTTGAGCCCGCAGAACTAGCGGAACAAGGCATCTCCCCACAAGGCCAACGTCAAGCAATCTCGCCTGACTATGTTGGTTACGAAGCCTACCGTGCAAAGGGTGGCTATACCTTGGCAAAAGAGATTGTTGATGGCAAGCGCGATGCAGAAAGCATCATTAAGTCGATGGAAAATTCTGGCCTGCGTGGATTGGGCGGCGCTGGTTTCCCTGCAGGACGAAAGTGGCGTATTGTTAAAGATCAGACTGCACCCAAGCTCATGGCTGTCAATATTGACGAAGGCGAGCCAGGTACATTTAAAGATCGTACTTATCTAGAGCGTGATCCACACCGTTTTTTAGAGGGGCTTCTGATAGCAGCCAATGTAGTTGGTATTGATGCTTGCTATATTTACCTTCGTGATGAATATCATGGGTGTCGTGCGTTGCTTGAAAAGGAGTTAGCAAAGCTTCAAGCAAATCCACCATTTCCAATTCCGCTGATTGAATTGCGTCGTGGTGCGGGTGCTTATATTTGTGGTGAAGAATCCGCCATGATTGAAAGTATCGAAGGTAAGCGTGGCGAACCGCGTATGCGTCCGCCCTATATTGCGCAAGTGGGTTTATTTGGTAGACCAACCTTAGAGCACAACTTTGAAACCCTCTACTGGGTGCGTGACATCGTTCAACGTGGGCCAGAATGGTTTAGTTCTTATGGTCGTCATGATCGCAAAGGATTACGAAGCTATAGCGTCAGCGGGCGCGTGAAAAATCCTGGTGTGAAATTGGCGCCTGCAGGCATCACGATTCAAGAGTTGATTGATGAGTACTGTGGTGGCATGCAAGATGGCCATCAGTTCTATGGCTATCTACCAGGCGGTGCTTCCGGCGGCATCTTACCAGCCACAATGAATGATATTCCGCTCGACTTTGATACCTTGCAGCCCTATGGTTGCTTCATTGGCTCTGCAGCGGTTATGGTCTTCAGCAACAAAGATAAAGCCCGCGATATGGCTTTAAATGTGATGCATTTTTTCGAGCATGAAAGTTGTGGTCAATGCACTCCATGTCGAGTTGGTACTGGTAAAGCCGCTACCTTAATGCAAGCGAAATCCTGGGACCAAGATACCCTTGAGGACTTAGCAACGGTCATGGTGGATGCTTCTATTTGCGGCTTAGGTCAAGCGGCACCAAACCCGATTCGCTGTATTCATAAATATTTCCCACAAGAAGTTGCCTAATAAAAAGAGAACAGGGAAGAACGAGACAAATATGAACGCCCCAACCAATCCAAAAGAACTTGAGCTGCAAACCGTTGAATTCAAGTTAGATGGTCAAACCATCATCTCTTACGAAGGTGAAACAATTCTCAAAGCCGCCAAGAGACATGGCATTGATATTCCGCATCTCTGCTTTAAAGATGGCTATCGTCCTGATGGCAATTGCCGCGCTTGCGTAGTTGAAATTAATGGTGAACGTACGCTAGCTCCGAGCTGCTGTAGAAGTGCTACACCTGGTATGGAAGTCAAAGCTAACAGCGAACGCGCTGTGAAGAGTCAGAAGCTAGTGCTCGAGATGTTGCTCTCAGATATGCCTGATGAAGGTTTTAAATGGGTTGGTGATAGCGCGGAAGAGGAGCAAAAAAACCAACATGGTGAGCTCAGCACTTGGGCGGCTCGTATGGATGTTACGGTTCGCCCTGAACTCAAAGCCTTGCGCCGCGAAAAAGTGACCAGCGATGTGTCTCATCCGGCAATGGCAGTCAATCTTGATGCTTGTATTCAGTGCAATCGTTGCGTGCGCGCCTGCCGTGAGGAGCAGGTGAATGATGTGATTGGTTACGCCATGCGCGGTGCTCATAGCGAAATCGTATTTGATCTAAATGATCCCATGGGCGATAGCACTTGTGTGGCCTGTGGCGAATGTGTGCAAGCCTGTCCAACAGGCGCATTGATGCCTAAGGGCTTAATTGGTTCTCAGATCGTTGATCGCAAGGTGGATTCAGTCTGCCCATTCTGCGGCGTGGGCTGTCAGATTACTTATAACGTTAAAGATGAAAAAATTGTGAGCGTTGAGGGTCGCGATGGACCGGCCAATCACAATCGCCTGTGTGTCAAAGGGCGCTTCGGAATGGATTACATCCACAATCCACAGCGCTTAACGAAACCATTGATTCGCAAGCCTGGAGTACCTAAGGATGAGTCTATGCTTGAAGGCAAGCAAGACTGGTCCCATATTTTCCGAGAGGCGAGCTGGGAAGAGGCCTTAGATTTTGCTGGTGGTGGCCTGAAAAAGCTGAAGGATCAGCACGGCTTAAAAGTATTGGCAGGCTTTGGTTCAGCAAAAGGCAGCAACGAAGAAGCTTACTTATTTCAAAAATTGGTGCGCACAGGTTTTGGCAGTAATAACGTCGACCATTGCACGCGTCTTTGCCATGCGTCATCCGTCGCCGCTTTGTTAGAGGGTGTAGGTTCTGGTGCTGTTAGTAATCAAGTAAATGATGTAGAGCACTCCAGTTTGATTCTGTTGATTGGGTCAAACCCCACAGCAAACCATCCTGTTGCAGCAACCTGGTTTAAGAATGCCGCTAAGCGTGGTGCAAAGATTGTGCTGTGTGATCCTCGTATGACGGAAATTAGCAAGCATGCATGGCGCACGATGCAATTTAAGCCCGATACCGATGTGGCGATGCTCAATGCCATGATCTATACCATTATCGAAGAGGGATTAGCGGACAAAGATTTTATTCAGAATCGTGCCAATAATTTCGAAGCCCTGAAAGAAAATATCAAGGGGTACAGCCCAGAAGCAATGGCTCCTCTTTGCGGTATTCCTGCAGAAACGTTGCGCGAAGTCGCTAGAGAATTTGCCACCACTAAATCAGCAATGATCTTGTGGGGGATGGGTGTTAGTCAACACGTGCATGGTACTGATAATGCCCGTTGCTTAATCTCTTTAGTCAGCATTACAGGCCAAATTGGTAAGCCTGGTTCTGGATTGCATCCTCTGCGTGGTCAGAACAATGTGCAAGGTGCAAGTGATGCAGGTTTGATTCCGATGATGTTCCCGAATTACCAACGCGTTGATAACCCTGAGGCTCATGCTTGGTTTGAAAAGTTCTGGGATACGCCGCTAGATAAAAAGCCTGGGTATACCGTTGTTGAAATCATGCATAAGATCACTGCGCCTGATAGCGATCCCGATAAGATCCGCGGCATGTATGTTGAGGGTGAAAATCCCGCAATGAGCGATCCTGATTTGAATCATGCCCGTCATGCCCTAGCATCCTTGGAGCACTTAGTGGTTCAGGATATCTTTATGACTGAAACGGCACTACTTGCTGACGTCGTTTTGCCTGCCAGTGCATGGCCTGAGAAGGCGGGTACGGCTAGTAATACCGACCGTATGGTACAGATGGGCAAAAAGGCAGTTGAACCTCCGGGTGATGCTAAGCCCGATTTGTGGATCATCCAAGAAATTGCTAAGCGCATGGGTCTGAACTGGAATTACGAAGGACCTGATGCAGGGGTTGCAAAAGTTTATGACGAGATGCGTCAAGCGATGCATGGCGCAATTAATGGAATTACTTGGGAGCGCTTAGAAAAAGAATCTAGCGTGACTTATCCATGCTTATCGTTAGAAGATCCAGGTCGCCCGATTGTCTTTGATGATCAGTTTGCAACTCCGGATGGAAAGGTAAAGCTGGTTCCTGCCGATATCATTCCTGCAAACGAGCGCCCAGATTCTGAGTACCCGTTTGTATTGATCACTGGACGACAGCTTGAGCATTGGCATACAGGCAGCATGACTCGAAGAGCAACGGTACTGGATGCCAT
The DNA here is from genome assembly GCF_018881605.1 of Polynucleobacter sp. UB-Tiil-W10. Classification (GTDB taxonomy): domain Bacteria; phylum Pseudomonadota; class Gammaproteobacteria; order Burkholderiales; family Burkholderiaceae; genus Polynucleobacter. The sequence goes on along the minus strand of NZ_JACVPZ010000001.1, from coordinate 26,619 downwards.
TGAGTCAATGGCCACTGTTTCTATGCATGGCGAGGATATGACGCAGTTGGGCGTATCCGCTGGCGATGTGATTACCGTTCAATCACGTCGTGGTGAGGTTGGCATTCATGTGCGTAGGGACGATGGCACTCCACGAGGCGTCATTTTTATTCCTTTTGCTTACTATGAGGCTGCCGCTAATCTGATTACGAACTCGGCCTTAGATCCATTTGGAAAAATTCCAGAGTTTAAGTACTGTGCAGTGAAGTTAGCTAAAGGTGGGCGGGCTGCACAAATCATGGGCTACGGTACCAACGCTCCTAATGGTCCTAGTCTGACTGCTAATATTTAAGCATTTTCGGCAATCGGTAAAAAGGCTCCCAAAAGGAGCCTTTTTACATAGACCTCATCATTTTGAATTGCCCTTTAGAATGGCTCATACATGGCTAGCTCAACACCTTCTCCCTCCCAAGCAAAAGCGGATTTACCCGTCCTCATTATTGGTGCTGGCTTAGCTGGCTTAACGGTGGCATTGCACACCGCAGAAACCCAGCCAGTAATCCTGATGGCTAAGCGCGGACTGGGTGAGGCTGCTACGGCTTGGGCCCAAGGCGGCATTGTCGGTGTAGTCGATAAGGAGCATGACAGTATCGACTCCCATGTTGCTGATACTTTGGATGCTGGCGCAGGGCTTGTAGTTGAATCTACTGCACGCTACATAGCAGAGGAAAGCGCTGAAGCGATTCGTTGGTTAGTCGAGCAAGGCGTGCCTTTTACTGAGGATGAGACTGGCCCAATGGGATTGCACCTCACGCGTGAAGGTGGCCATAGCCATCGCCGCATTGCGCATGCTGCAGATGCTACTGGCAAAGCTATCCATGAGGTATTGCTGGATAAGGCTAGAGCACATAAAAATATTCAAATCTTAGAACACTGGATTGCTCTTGATCTCATCACCAATCGTCAATTAGATACAAAGACGCTACGCGGCAAGCCCAATCGTTGTTATGGGGTATATGCCTTAGATATCAAAAATAATCGGGTTGAAACCATTCAAGCAAAGTCAGTAGTGCTGGCAACAGGCGGGGTTGGTAAGGTCTATCGCTACACAAGCAACCCCGATACCGCAACTGGGGATGGTATTGCGATGGCTTGGCGCGCTGGATGCCGAGTTGGCAATATGGAATTTATTCAGTTTCATCCCACTTGTTTGTATCACCCGAGCGATCGAACCTTCCTCATCACTGAAGCAATGAGGGGTGAGGGTGGCCTATTAAAGTTGCCAGATGGTACGCGCTTTATGCCTGAGCATGATGAGCGCAAGGAATTGGCTCCTCGTGATATTGTGGCCCGTGCCATTGACTTTGAAATGAAGAAGCATGGCTTGGATTATGTGCATTTAGATGCCACCCACTTGGGTGAGGCATTTATCAAAGAGCACTTTCCCATGATTTATGCGCGTTGCTTAAGTCTTGGCTTGGATATCACCAAGGAACCTATTCCCGTTGTTCCTGCTGCACATTACACCTGCGGAGGTGTTGTAACGGACCTTAAAGGGCGCACAGATTTACCGGGTCTTTATGCAGTGGGTGAAGCGACCTATACCGGCTTGCATGGAGCTAATCGCTTGGCCAGCAACTCACTTTTAGAGTGTGTGGTGATTGGTAAAGCGGCTGCGGAAGATATCTCGTCACTCAAGACACCAGCCATACCACCTCTGCCTTTGTGGGATGAGAGTCAGGTGGAAGATGCTGATGAGCAAGTGGTGATTGCCCATAACTGGGATGAGTTGCGATCGCTAATGTGGAACTATGTCGGTATTGTGAGAACAAACCGTAGATTAGAGCGCGCACTACACCGCATCAAATTGCTACGCTATGAAGTGCAAGAGTACTACGCAAACTTTAAAGTAACGCGAGATCTGATTGAGCTACGTAATCTATTGGAATGCGCTGAACTGATTGTGCGCTCGGCCTTAATGCGTAGAGAGAGTAGGGGGCTGCATTACAGCCGAGACTATCCAGGCACCTGGGCTGTTTCTTACCCAACGATTTTGACCCCTCAAGCCGAGGGTGGTGAAACCCCTCAAGACGCTTAGTAGCACGAAAATATATTAGTGTTACCCGAGAATTCTCATTGAGAAATCTACAGCGATAACATCTTTAGTCAATTTACCTAGAGAAATTCGATCGACCCCAGTAGCGGCAATCGCCCGCATTTGATCAAGATTGATACCGCCAGAAGCCTCGAGTAGGGCGCGACCATGAGAGATGCCAACAGCCTGCTTCATTTGCTCGATATTGAAGTTATCAATCAGGATATTTTTTGCTCCTGCCGCGAGCGCTTCTTCCAGTTCAGAAAAATTTTCCACTTCAATCTGAATCTCAACGCCCGCATTCAAGGCTTGTGCATTCTTCAGGGCAGCAGTGACGCTACCAGCAGCTGCAATATGATTTTCTTTAATGAGTATTCCATGCCATAAAGCTAAACGTTGATTTTGACCGCGTCCTACTCGAACTGCGTATTTTTGAGCTTGACGTAAACCAGGAAGGGTCTTGCGAGTATCTAGCACTGCACAGCCATTGGGGTTGGGGCTTGCGCCTGCAATAGCCTCCACATGTTGGCGAGTGATGGTAGCTGTCCAAGAGAGCGTTTGTAAAAAATTAATACAAGTACGTTCTGCCGAGAGAAGGGCTTGAGAGTCTGCTTCAATATCGCAAACTGTAGTGTTAGGCTTCATCAAATCACCCTCGATGTAATGCCATGTCACCTTAGCTTGTGGGTCTAGTTTTTTTAATGTGCCTTCAAACCAATCAACGCCACAAAGGACGGCTTCTTGGCGAATGATCAGTTGGGCCAGAACAATTTTGCTGGGAACTAACTTCGCAGTCCAATCGCCGGTGCCAATATCCTCTAAAAGTGCATCATGAATATTGCGTTGGCGCGCTTGCTCTAAAGTCTCATTGAAATCAAACATAGATTATTTCTTATCTGCTTTTTAATAGATTAGGCGGCGCCAATATTTTTAATAAAACCATGCTGCGCTTTGGCAAGCAGATCTGGGTGATTTTTTGTAAAGTCCAGCATGCGGTCTATACAGCCCAGTGCTTGTAAGCGTATGGGTTCATCTACAAAAACTTCCCCAGAATGATTTTCTAAGCAATCTAGAATCCCTGCCAGACCGTTCATGGCCATCCAAGGGCAGTGTGCACAGCTTTTGCAGGTTGCGCTATTACCCGCAGTCGGTGCTTCAATTAAGGTTTTATGAGGAGCCAGTTGACGCATCCGATGCAAGATGCCATTGTCTGTTGCCACAATATATTCGCTTGCAGTACCTTCAACTACGGCCTTAATCATGGCAGAGGTCGAGCCTACGACATCAGCTAAGTCGACAACGGCTTGTGGGGACTCTGGGTGAACCAGCACTTTTGCATTGGGATATTTGGCTTTTAGGAGTTCTAGCTCTACAGCCTTGAATTCATCATGCACGATGCAGGCGCCATTCCAAAGCAGCATATCTGCACCGGTTTGGTCCTGTATATAGCGTCCCAAATGACGATCAGGGGCCCACAAGATTTTTTTACCCTCAACCTTGAGTTGGTGAACGATGGCTAGGGCGCAAGAGCTGGTCACCATCCAATCTGCTTGGGCTTTAACGGCTGCGCTTGTATTGGCGTAGACAACTACAACCCGGTCAGGATGCATCGCTCTGAAGGTGGCAAAGTCTGTTGCATTGCAGCCTAAATCTAGAGAACACGTTGCCTCTAAATCTGGCATAAATACACGCTTTTCTGGGCTCAGTATTTTTGCGGTTTCGCCCATGAAGCGGACGCCAGCAACAATCAAGTTTTTCGCCTGATGATTCTTCCCAAAGCGGGCCATTTCTAGGGAATCAGCAACATATCCCCCAGTTTCTAAGGCCAAGTCCTGAATATCGGCATCTACATAATAGTGAGCAACTAAAACAGCATCTTTTTCACGCAAAAGCACTTTGATTTTTTCAAGTACTTGCGATTTTTCTCGAGCCGTTAACGGAGAGGGGACTTTGGCCCAAGCTTGAGCTGTACAGGTAAGTCCAGCCGAGTCCTGCTGGGGATAATCAAATTGAATAGGGGTAGAGAGAGTTTGAATCATGCTAAATCTTACCTTGACAAGCCGGACTGAGGTTTTAAGGCTTGTTTTATGTGTGTCGATGCAAAGTGGGGCATTCTAGTGAAGGCCTAAAGGGGGTGTTAGAGTATTGTAAGCTCAGACCCGGAACCCAGAATTAAGTGACAGATGAACTTTCTTAAAACACTCTTCCAATCCCCCGATTTTAAATCTTTAAGAACATACCAAGTCTTGGTTTGGTCTTTGTTATATGCCTACATTGCTGGCTATATTCTGCAAAATTTTGCTGGAGATTCGGTTGCTAGTCTGATTTGGGTTCCTGCTGGCATTGGTCTTGCACTACTGCTCAATTTTGGAATTTCCTATTGGCCTTATCTTTTTGTCGCTGCAGTGGCCGGAGAAATGCTGGGAGGTTTTAGCATCTTCATCTCTTTTTTGTTGGCTATTGGCAGCACCCTCAGTTGCATTCTCTCGGCCTACCTTTTATCCAAGGTTTTTCCGTTTAATCGGAATTTATCTACTCTAGTAGATGTTGCCTCGCTGGTGTTGGTTTCAACTATTTTGGGTCTATGCAGTGGCTTAATTGATGCCACCATCATTTATCGATCTGGCTTAGCAGGGACTGAACAATTTCAGGCAGTGTTTTATACCTGGTTTATTGGAGACTTTTTTGGTGCTGCATTTTTTACACCTGTTCTCTTGGTGTGGAGAAGATTTCCAAAGGACTGGCTGAAGACACCTAAGTTATATGAGGTTTTAACATTTTTTGGTTTGGTATTTCTGTTTGGACAGGGTGTTCTCTTTGGTTGGCTCAATACTCAATTTGATGAGGCGAGCTTTGTAAATCAGGGCTATTTGATTTTGCCCATCTTGTTGATTGCTGCCCTGAGATACGGCCGTCATGGAGCAATGCTAGTACTGGCAATGACGGTGGTTCAGTCGCTACTGGGCGCTTATGACGGTCATGGCTTTTTTAATCACAGCATGATGAATGACCCAGCGCCGATCAGTATTTGGATATTCCTCAGCTTGATCGGTTTAGTGAGTTTGCTGATTAGTTTGCTGATTGAAAATAATCAGGCTAAAAACATCGACCTAGTAAAAGCGGAAGGGCGATTCAAAGAAATTGTGGAGCGTATTCCGGTTTCCATGGCCATTTTGGATATTGATAAACGCGCCATGAATTTGGTGAATGATGCTTATACAAACTTGACTGGGTACACCGCCAGTGATTTTGGAGTAAGTGATGACTGGTGGAACTTGGCTTATCCGAATGCAGCTTACCGTCAAGAAATTGAGCAACTATGGGATGAGCGGGTACACGAGGCAAGGCATGACCATACACCAATGGTGCCAGTTGAATCCTGGATCGTTTGTAAGAATGGTGAGAAAAAGTACATCAGCTGGGGTTCTGTCAGCGCTGGAGATAAATTTGCTATCTATGGAATTGATCTGACCGAAAGAAAGAAGAATGAAGATCTTTTAAAAATTACCTCTTCTGTGTATCAGGCCATCGGTGAGGCGGTATTCATCACCAACCCTAAAAATGAATTTATCTTAGTGAATGATGTATTTACCGGCATCACGGGATATGGAAAGAATCAAATTGTAGGCCTTAGCTTGCACTCCTTATTGGTGAAAGCAGAGGGCGCCAGTGAATATGCTGATTTGCTGCCTGCCTTAGATTCTGTAGGGCATTGGGAAGGTCAGGTCTGGATTAAATGTAGTGATGGCACCAATTACTTAGGTTTCTTATCGCTATTTTCAGCCTTGGATGACAAAGGCAACGTTCGTCAACGGGTGGGACTGATTTCACAAGTCTCGGATCAAAAGAAATATCGTGAAATTATTACGCGTCAGGCCAATTACGATGCTCTAACAGGCTTGCCTAATCGCCGCTTATTTTTAGATCGCGTAGACGAAGCAATTAAGCGGGCAGATCGTAGCAAAAATAACTTTGCTTTGTTGTTTGTTGATTTGGATCGCTTTAAAGATATTAACGATACCTCGGGTCATGATGTGGGTGACGAGCTCTTGCGAATAGTCTCTGAGCGCTTCAAGGCTGAGATACGAGAGACGGATACAGTTGCGCGTATTGGTGGTGATGAGTTCACCATTATCTTGAATGATCTCGAGCATCCTAAGAATTTGGACAAAGTGCTTCTTGGAATAACAGATCGTCTAGCTGAGCCTATTGAAATAGAAAATAAGGTCTTTCATATTTCTGCCTCATTAGGTATTGCCTTTTACCCCCAAGATGCCACTAGTACTAAAGGCTTATTAATGAAGGCTGACCAGGCAATGTATGCCGTGAAGTCTCAGGGTAGAAATGGCTACCATTACTTTACTCAGTCTTTGCAAGAAGTGGCTGACCAGAAGATGAGGGTGATTTCAGAACTCAGGACGGCGCTGCAAAATAATCAGTTCTACTTGCACTACCAACCAATCGTAGACCTTGCATCTGGAAAGATTCTCCATGCCGAAGCGCTCTTGCGTTGGAGAAAAGAAAATGGTCAGTTGAGCCTGCCTGTGAACTTCATTGAAGTCGCAGAAGATTCTGGCTTGATTATTGAGATAGGGGACTGGGTTTTTAAGCAGGTATGCCAATTCTTACAAGACTTAGCGGTTATTAATAAAGACATCAGTATTGGCATTAACGTCTCAGCCAGTCAGTTCAATTCGAATAAGCATTCGGCATTAGATTGGATTGACTATTTACAAGAGCGCGGCTTATCGAGTAGCCAGATTATTCTTGAGGTGACCGAGCATACGATGATGAATCAGAACGCTCGAGTTGCACAAAAAATTGCCTTACTGCATAAAGCGGGCTTTAAGTTCGCGATTGATGATTTTGGAACGGGCTATTCTTCGCTTTCAGCTCTCAGAAACTTCAATTTTAACTATCTCAAGATCGATTTCTCCTTTACCCGTCAGATAACCCATAGCAAGTCTGACGAAGCATTGGTGCGCGCCATGGTGACGATGGGCGCTGGCCTGAGTTTGCATACGATTGCAGAGGGTGTTGAGACTGAGGAGCAGCGTCAAGCGTTGTTGAATGTGGGCTGCACACTGGGGCAGGGGTATTTGTTTAGCCGTCCTGTGCCTGAAGAAGACTTCATTAAATTGCTAGAGAGTTCTAGTATCTAAGTCCTATACAACTGTCTAAATTGTTGTCCAATTGCAACAATTTATGAGTTTTTAGTAAATTTACGTGTCTAATTCATTTGTATGGCTGTATAAATGATCCCCCGGCACCTGATTTTGGGTCTGGGAATTGAAAAATGATTGGACACCTGACTAAATGATTTCTAGTAAGGAGTTGCTGGAACAAACCGGCATCTCTAGAGCGACTCTCAATAACTACATACAGCTAGGCATATTGCCTAAGCCGAATGTTCAGTCCCATGCTGGCGATACAGCAGGGGCAGCTCGTTTATTGGGTTATTTCCCGAACGATGCAGTTGAGCGCATTCAGACTGTTCAAGCATTAAAGGCCAAAGGCCTATCCATGAATTTAATTGCCCAAGAGTTGGCGTCTACCGATACGCTGTTGGGTGTGGGTGACCCTGGATCCGATTTGGAGGCGGAGTATGTCCATGAACCTGTACAGGTTGCGGCACTCAAGAGCTCTAATGTACGTAAAGCGCCTGCGGTATCACCAAAAAACCAATCAATGCAGTCTAGTCAAGGCATGATGCTTTCCTTAGATGGATTAGATCAGCCTGCCTATATGCTCAATTACAACCTTGAGCTCACCTGGCTCAATGAGGCTGCGCGCACCGAATTGTTTTGCTTCACTACTCCGCCGGCACAAAGTTCAGAGAGAAATCTCTTTGAACTGTTTTCACGTCCAGAGTCAAAACTGAGCCTGAATGACCAACGCGCTTTAGCAAACTTACATTTGCATTTGGCGAGCGCAAGAATGGGCAAGGAGTCTTTAACCAAAGTGGTGATGGCTGCTGACCCTGATTTGTTGGATTTATTTGTTGATTTGAAGTTTCAAACGAAATCTCAAGAGCAGCATCCTTCTTCTGCCATTACGGAATTGGATTTGATTCGAACTGGACCGGCTGGGTTGCCCGTGCTGTATAGGGTGTACGCAGTCTATTTCCGCGAGGGAATACTCGTTATTCACACGGCATCAAATGATCGTGAAGATGACCTGTTAGCTTTCTTGGGCAAGCGCGACCAAGTAATTCAAGGTTTGCTGAGCAAGCGTTTGCCGGTGATGACGCCGCTAGCGGTTCTGGTGGCAGACCTGCAAAATTCGGTTCGGATATGTTCTGAACTGCCTCCCGATGAATATTTTGAGTTAATCAATCAAATTTGGTCGACTATGAGTCCGATCTTGCGTAAGTACACGGGTACTCATGGCAAGCATGCTGGCGATGGGGTGGTTTACTACTTCTTCCCTCAACCAGAAACGAATTATCTATTTAATGCAATAGCCTGCGCCGATGAACTTCGCAATGCGATGCGAAAAATTAGCGCTGATTGGCAATTGCGTAAAAACTGGTTAACTGAATTGCAGCTCAATATTGGCTTGCATGAGGGCCAGGAGTGGTTGGGTAGCTTTCAATCCGCTAACCATGTTGAATTTGCCGTGCTAGGTGACACTATCAATCGCGCCGCTAGATTGAGTGATTTTGCGCGTCACGGTAGCATTTGGGCAACCAAAAATTTAGTTTCACGCTTAACGAGCGATGAACGCAGCCGCATTGAGTTTGGAGTGATGCATCGTAGCGCAGAAAACGGCGATCGCTTTGTGAACTCGTCTTACGCTCAAATTGAATCCTTGATTGACCTCAAGGATGGCAGACACGACAAATTGCGCGATATCGCACAATTAGCCGTTGCTGAAATTCGCAGAGTGACAGCGAGTAGACAGTACTAAAGCGGGATCCTAAGGCCGGATCACAGGGAAGCAGCCCAAGTTATACAGCCTTACTCAAGCGCAACAAAAATTCAATTAAGAATTAAGAATTCAGACCTTTGACCTGTTGGTAGTTCTCAGGCGGAGGGTTGTAGCCCGGAATCTTGGTGACATCTACATCATCGACCTGCTTTGGATCTAAGAATTTATGGGCGTATTCCTCGTAGACCCTTTCCCAGATAAAGACATCAAATAAATCCGGATCCACGTGGGCGCCTAATTTCATTTTCCCCAAAATCTCTAAGGATTCGCTGAGTGTCTTGCCTTTTTTGTAAGGGCGGTCGTGAGCAGTGAGTGCCTCAAAAATATCCGCTATACCCATACATCTTGCGGGTACCGACATCTGTTCTCTGGTGAGACCTTTTGGATAGCCTTTACCATCCATTTTTTCATGGTGGCCGCCTGCATACTCGGTCACATTCTTCAGATGTTTCGGCCAAGGTAACTGCTCTAGCATGCTGATGGTTAAATCAATGTGGTGATTAATGATTTGTCGTTCTTCATCATTTAAGGTGCCTGCACGAATCGTGAGATTTTTAATCTCTTCTTCATTTAAGAAGGGTACGACATTACCCTCTAAATCACGCCACTGGTAAAGGGCGGCAATATTTTTCACACGTTCAATATCAGCATCTTTCATGAATTCGCCACCGACATTGCAGCGTTCTATAAAAGCGTAGTCTTCAACCAATTGCGCTTTTCGTTCGGTAGCTTGTTCAGCAGAAAGATTTCCCTTAGCGGCTTCGAGATCAAAGTTTTGTAAAACCTGTGCGGCTCTGGTTTTTACGAGCGCAATGCGATCAAAAATTTTCTCAAGCTTGGTTGATTTATCGACAACGTGAACGGGAGTAGTAATTTTTCCGCAGTCATGCAGTAGACCAGCAATTTTTAATTCTTTGCGATCCGCTTCAGTCATATTAAATTCAGCAAGGGGGCCTGCTTTACAACGGTTCACCGCATCTGCAAGCATTAACGTTAATTCTGGAACGCGGTTGCAATGTCCACTGGTGTAGGGTGATTTATCGTCGATCGCGTGATTAATCAAGCTAATGAAAGACTCGAACAATTCTTCTAGGCGATTCATTAGCAGGCGGTTAGTCAATGCCACTGCAGCCTGCGAAGCTAGCGCCTCCACGATTTCTTGGTTAGTTTCAGAAAAGGGAATGATCTTGCCGGTATCGGGATCGCTAGCATTAATTAACTGCATTACGCCAATAATTTCTGACTCATGATTCTTCATCGGAATAGTCAAAAATGACTGTGAACGATATTGGTTTGCACTGTCAAACTTTCGGGTGCCAGAAAAATCAAACTCTGTTGAATCGTATGCATCGGCGATATTAATCGTTTGATCTTTATGAACCGCACAGCAAACAACGCGTGATAACTCAGGGCTGCCATCCTCTTTAAAAAGCGAGATTGGGGGAAGGTTAGCGGGAATGGCGCTTTTGCCACCCAAATGAGCACCTTTGCTTTTGGTGTGCAGAATTTCAAATCGAAGCGTATTTTCTTCGGTGAGTCGATAAACCGAACCGCCATCAGCATGAGTAATATTCATTGCTGATTGCAAAATATTTTCCAAAAGTTGATCAATATCTTTTTCGCTGCTAAGAGAAGCTCCAACTTGCAGCAGTTGGGACATCAGTTTTTTGTCAATATGTTCAGTCATGGTCTTCAATTAATTTGTATCACTTTGTATGGTCGAATTATTGAGCATTAAGATTACAAAAGCATTCTTATTTCGACTTCTTGCCCATTATGAACAAATGTTCAAATTTTGTTCACTTTCATCTGCCTTGGTAAACCTACTTTTTCGCTAATAACCTAAGGGTAAATGCCCAAGAATTGTGTGTAAAAGCAACATATTTCATAATATGAAAGGAATTTAGAGTCTCCCAAGGTGATTTGGCTATGGTGTTGATTCATAATGCATATTGATTTTATTTACAAAATTTAAGCTCATTTTTTCCACTTTTTACATATAACCAAAGTTACGCTGTGACTAGACCTAGCCGCCGTGTTGTACCTCGATTGCGTTTTGCGCGTCTACCTCTCGCATTAGCTTGCGCTGCATTGGTCTTCACCGGATGCACTACCCCTATAACCAAAGAGGGTGATGCGCCTGATGGCCCTGAATACATCCGCTGGATGCCAGATGCATTCCGCGCTCCTGTGGAGCAACAACTTCCACGCCCCAAAGAACTCTGGTGGCAGGATTTTGAGAGTGAAGAGCTTAATGGTCTTATCGATACCGCATTGACCAATAACTATGATCTTCGCGTTGCCGTTGCACGTGTTGCCCAGACAAGAGCTCAGGCTGATGTGGTTAAGGCCAACGAATCTCCAACCATTGATTTTGGCGCTTCTTATCGTAACCAAGCCCCTGGACTTGGGCCTGGATATGCATCTAGCACTTCACAGTGGGGAAGTCAGCCTTTATGGCAAGCTGGTTTCTTGGCCAACTACGAGGTCGATCTTTGGGGTAAAAAAGGCTTTAATACCCAATCCGCTTTCTCTCAAGCTTTGGCAAGTGAGTACAACCGACAAGCCGTTGCTCTGAGCTTGGTAGGGGATACCGCAACTACGTATTTCTTGGTAGTTTCTTTGGATGAGCGTATTGCGGTTGGAGAGCGCAACTTAGAGGCCATCCGCACCGTCGGCAGAGGATTGCAGCGCCGTGTTGATCGCGGTGATGCCACGATTATTGATTTGTCACAGCAGCTCATTTTGCAAACCAATACAGATGCTTCAGTGACCGCCTTAAAATTGCAGCGAGAGCGTGCATTTAATCGACTAGCAGCGCTTGTTGGCAGAACACCTTCGACACTGAAGTTGCAGTCTCGATCGATTGAGAAAATTAAGATTCCCGTTATTTCTCCTGGCTTACCGTCGGACTTACTATGCCGTCGTCCTGACGTAAGAAGGGCGGAAGCAGCGCTAGAAGCGGCTAAGGCAGACCTTTATGCTGCACGAGCCAATTTGTTGCCTACCTTTGCTTTGACAGGTGGTGCAGGTTACGGCAGTTTCTTGTTGTCTCAATTGACAATGCCGCAAAGTTTGTTCTACAACATTACTACTAACCTTGTTCAGAACGTATTTGATGGTGGTAGAAGGCGCGCTGAAATTCAAGTTGCTAGTGCAAAGAATGTCGAATTGCTTGAGGCCTATGCAAACGCAGTGCTCTCTTCATTGCGTGACGTGGAAGATAGTTTGTCGGGCGTGAACTTAACCGCTAAGCAATATGAGTCTTTGAACGATTCTCGTGTACGTGCCCAACGCCTTGCTGAAATGAGCGCAAAAGTGGTTGAAAGAGGCGGCATGGACTACGTTCAACTTTATGAAATTCAGCGTACTGTTTTGGCTGCCGAAGATTCTGCCATTGGTGCTCGTAATGATCAGTTACGTGCTTCAGTAGATCTTTTCAAGTCCATTGGCGGTGGTACATCCTTGGATAACGATCCCTGCCTTGGTGGTGGACGTCTTCCAAAGGCAGATGCACGTTGGGTTGAAGTGCAAGAGAAGACAGATTCCGCATTTGCGAAGAAAACAGCTGTTGGTGTGAATGCCGCTGGACAACCTGGCTACGAGAAAAATAATGGCAAAGGTGGTGTTGGCCCATCTCTTAATCAAAATCCATTGCAGTCTCCAGAAGTTGATTTTGATCTACGCCCACTTCCTAAGGCGCCTGCGGCAAATTCTGGCGATACAGCGCCAAATAACCCGCAGCCAATGCCTTTGCCAATCGTGCAACAAAAACCCTAGAGCGGAATTGAAAAGGTTTCTTGAGTTATGAATAAATTCATTCAATCCCTAAAAGATGCGTACCAAAAGCTAGTGCAGCTTTTTGGCTACTGTTTGTATGCATTAGGTTATATATATGAGTTACTACTGCGTGCAGGCAATGCAATCTTTCAGGTAGTCAAGAATGATGTATTGACAGTACAACGCAAAATTTGGGGTTCAAGGGCTGAAATCAAAGGCCACTCCACCGATGCTGTTGGTATTGCCAAAGAGCAATCCAAAATCTGGTTAGCAAGACTCAAGCCCCAATACTGGGTGCCGCTTTTTGTTGCGCACTATAAGCAATTTAAAAGCCTATCTGAAAAAGAGTGGAGTGCATTTGCTGAGGACATGCGCAATCTTGTCATCCGTTTAAAACAGATTCGCAATCCTACTGAGGCACAGCGTGCCGTTGGTTTGCTTTCTCCTTTTGATGGTGAGCGCACTACGATCATTGCCTCCAGCATTGTGATTAATTTATTAGCTTTAGCATTTCCATTGCTGATGCTGCAGTTGTACGACCGCATTTTGCCCCATCAATCACTCGATACATTGGGCATTGTTGCAGTGGCGGTTGCTCTAGCCGTGGCGCTTGAATCGATTGTGCGCGCACTTCGATCCTTCACTACTGCATGGATTTCTGCGCGTTTTGAGCACCGCGCATTAATGTCTGTCGCTGAGAGAACCTTGGCTGAACCTTTAAATGAATTTGAGCGTAAGGGTACCGGTACGGTGATGGATGGTTTCAAGTCTGTCTCTACGTTGAAGTATCACTACTCTGGACAAACCTTTCAGCAATTGATGGATTTGCCGTTTACCTTGTTATATGTGTTTATTGTTTTCATCCTGAGTCCATGGGTAGGCCTTTTGCTGCTGTTTGGATACAGCATATTTATTTTCATCACCTGGAGAAATGGTCGTCAGGATCCAGAGTTAATTAAAGAGCAAAAGCAAGCTGACTTGCGTCGCGCCAATTTCTTAAATGAAACCCTAGGCAATGTTCATACGCTGAAGTCAATGACGATGGAGTCGTTGATGCTGCGCAGATACGAGCGTCTTCAAGAAGGATGCGCGCGGATTATGTCAAAGGTGACTTATGCCTTAGACATGTCTTCTGGTATTGGTAATATTTTTTCACCCCTCATGAATATGATGGTGGTAGCGCTTGGTGCTTGGTTGGTCATTACAGGGCATTTAACGAATGGTGAATTAGCAGCTTGTATTTTGTTAGGTATGCGCTCCTTAGCTCCACTGCAAAGATTGGGTGGCATGTGGGCAAAGTATCAGCAAGATGAAGTGTTAAGAGACAATTTGGCCGATATCCTCAAGCAACCAGGTTTGGTTGTGGAGCCACGCTCTTTTGATCTGGTGCCAACCGTGGTTGATCGCCCACTGCATCCCGCTGGCCTAAAATTTGAAAACGTTTCTTATCGCTTCCCTGGTCTAAAAACGGATTTATTTACCAACCTATCGTTTGAGATTGCTCCTGGCGAATGTTTGGCTGTTAAGGGCGGCAGTGGATCTGGTCGAAGCACTTTATTGCAGTTGATGGCTGGCATATTGACGCCAAGCTCCGGCATAGTTTCTATCGATGCCCAATCTATCTTGGATATTGATGTCAATCGCATTACAGAAAAAGTAGCCTATCTGCCGCAAAAGGCAGTGATGTTTGAAGGCTCCTTATTAGATAACGTCAGTGTCTTTGATCCTGCCAGGGTTGATCGTGCATTAAGCACTGCTAAAACCTTAGGCTTGGGCGACTTTGTATCGAAGATGCCACGTGGTTGGGATTCGATTGTGGGTGATATGGCCGCGGATTCATTGCCACCAGGTTACCGCCAGCGTATTGCGATTGTCAGAGCACTCTCTAATCAACCCAATATTATTTTGTTTGACGATGCGACTTCTGTAATGGATTCAGAAGGGGACGCGGTCTTCTTGAAGTTCTTAGAGGCAGTTCGTGGCAAGGTAACTTTGGTGATCGTTTCCCAGAGACCATCATTCTTGCGTTTGGCTAACCGAACCATGTTCCTTAATGAGGGTCAGCTATTAGATGTGGATCCAGGCAAGGTAAGTTCAATTCGGGAAGCTTCTAATGCTCCGGCAGCAGTTTCAGGAATGACTTCTTCGCAAGGGTTGCCCGCTAATTACCATCCTGTATCTAAAGCAGAGTACTTTTCATCGCCCTATAAAACTAGCTATCTTGACAAAGAGCGTTGGAAAAAAACAAACGAAACCGTTGCCGGTAACTTCAAAGTGCAAACAGATTTATCCGGTTGCCTATCTTTACTGTTGAGATTAATGAATGCGCGTGGCACCTCACGCGAAGTAGCGGAAGCACTCCCTTATTATGCGGACAGTCTTGATTTGACCGGTTTTCATAATGCTTTATCTCAACTGGGTTACGTCACCAATGAAGTGGAATGTGACTTAGGTTCTTTAGAGCCACGTTCACTGCCATGTTTATTTGTACCCGATGAGAGTATTCCTGCTTTTGTGGTGATGGGAAAAATCGGCAATCAAATGCGCGTGGGCGATACCGAGAGTAGTGAAGGTCGTTTAGAGCCAAGACTCGATATGCGCGGTAAGGCCTATTTCTATGACTTAGCAGAAGTCAATCTTGCAGATCAGCGCTCGTGGGTAGGGCGTGTCTTAAGACGTTTTATGCCACTTATTGGACAGGCAACTATCTCCGCCTTGGTATCTGGCTTGGTGATGATGTCCGGCCCAATATTCCTCTCGATTGTTTACACCCACGTTATCCCAGCGGGTGCAAAAGATACTTTGGTTTATCTCGCCATTGGCGCAGGGATCGCTTTAGGTGCTGGTTATCACTTCATGAAGCATCGCGCTAATATCCTGGCGTATATCGCAGGACGTATTGAGTATCTGTTTGGCGCTACGATTTTGCAGCAGGTTTTAAAGATGTCACCTGCTTATACCGAACGTGCTTCAGTTGGTTCACAAACCGCTCGCTTACAAAGCTTTGAAGCAATTCGCGATATGTTTACGGGACCCTTGGCCTCAACGATTCTAGAGTCACCAGCAACCTTGGTGCTTTTAATTGCGCTATCCATCATCAATCCAATTTCATTAATTATTTTTGCCGTGATGTTGGTGGTGTATGCACTCTTGTATTGGATTTTTGCTGGCCAAACTCATGATCGTGTTGCATCGGTGGGTCGCTCAATTACGAAGCGTAATGAATTCCTAGTCGAGATGGTTGGCAAGATGCGCATTATTCATGAGTGCGGCGCCCAGGGATTATGGTTGGAGCGCTTCCGTGAGATTTCAGCTAATGCCACTATGGCTTCTTACAAAGCCGAGCAACTCTCTTCACTTTTGGTCGCGATTTCGTATTTCGTGATGATGGCATCTGCGCTGTTGATTATTTCTGCGACAGTTCCGGCAGTCATCATGCAAGTCGTTTCTTCTGGAGCACTGATTGCTTCAATGCTTTTAATGTGGAGAGTGCTTAATCCTATTCAAACGATTTTCACCAATATGACTCGTATTGAGCGTGTGCGTAATGCGACACGTCAAATCGATAGTTTGATGAAGATTCAAGGTGAGCGTCAAGAAACCAATACTTCCTTGGTTTCTCGTGGACTTGAAGGGCGCATTGATTTTGCCCGCGTCTCATTCCGGTATTCCATGAACGTTGATCCTGCTCTCATTGGTGTGGAGTTCCGCATTAATCCAGGTGATTTAGTAGCCATTAGCGGTCCTAATGGCGGTGGTAAATCAACGCTGCTTAAATTGATCTTGGGTATGTACCAGCCGCAAGCGGGTTCGATCTTGATCGATAACGTCGATATCCGCCAGCTCGATCCTTTAGAGCTTCGACGTATTGTTGGGTATGCTCCCCAAGATACCCAATTGTTCCGTGCGACGATTGCTCAGAACCTGCGTTTAGCAAGGCCAGACGCAACGGATGATGAGGTTTATCAAGCCCTAGAGATGGCGGGTGCCTTAGATCAAATCTTGGCTTTGCCTAAGGGCATTGATTACCGTGTTGGCGATAACACGAATGAGCTCCCATCGAGCTTGAAGCAAAAACTTTCCTTGGCGCGTGCTTATCTGACCCGTGCACCCATCATGTTGTTTGATGAGCCTGGCGCTGGACTAGATGACTATGGCGATCAGAAGTTTATGGAAGCGTTGCAAGCTCTGAAGGGTAAGGCAACCGTTCTGTTTATTAGCCATCGTCCAAGCCATATTCGCATGGCCGATACCTTGTTAGTTTTAGATAAAGGCTACCTCAGGGCGGCGGGTCCTCCCGATGTACTGTTGAAACAGCCAACCGCTGCTTAATGCAGTTAATGCAATTTAATTAATTATTCACAAAACGAGTTGACCTTATGAGTACGCAACCAGATACGAATCCTGAAGAAAAAACAAAGTTAACTTTGGGCGGGCGCACTGATAACTATGTTGCGAAAGCAATATTGCTTGAAGAGGCTTCGCCACCTGCATATATGCGTACAACTGTAAAGTTGATTTGCTACGCTATTGGCATCTTCTTTTTATGGTCACTATTTGCAACCTTGGATGTCGTTGCTGTGGCACCGGGTCAAATTATGCCGATTCAGGCCGTGAAGATTATTCAGCACGTAGATGGCGGCAGAATCGCAACCATTGATGTGGTGGATGGTCAGACAGTAACCGAAGGTCAGGTCTTAATGCGCTTGAATTCTACGGAAGCTGGCGCTGAATACCAAACCTTGGCAGCTAAATACTGGAGCCTATATGCCAGGGTCGAGCGCTTGCGTGCTCTCTTGAGTGATCGCCCTGCAGATTTTTCAAAGATTCCAGAAGAGTATGGCGATATGGTGAAAGAGCAGGAATTCACCTTAAAAACATCTAAAGATCAGATCAGTCAGTTGCAAAACGAAATTAAGATTTTGGGTGAAGTGAGCGCCATTCGTAGCGACTTGGCTAAAGAGAAGTTGGCAACACGTGTAGCGGCTTTGGATGCCCAGCGTAGCTTGAGTCAGGCACAAGCAGAGTTATTGCGTTACCGCCGTACCAATATGGATGACTTAAATAACTCCTCATCTGAATTAGCTCAAACAGAAGAGCAGCTTAATAAATTGCGTGATCGTTTAGATCGCGTAGACGTACTATCCCCAGTTGATGGCGTAGTTCAAGATTTAAAGTTCCGTACTGTTGGCGGAGTAGTTCCTCCAGGCGCTACTTTAATGAACGTCGTTCCTTTGGATGGCAAGATGCATGCTGAAGTGCGTATTGCGCCAACTGATATTGGATTTGTGAAAAAAGGCCAAGCAGCTCGCTTAAAGATTGGTACGTTTGATTTCATGCGCTATGGCACGATCAATGGCACCGTCTCCATGGTCTCTTCATACAGTACCTTGGATGAAAAGCAGCAGCCTTATTTCAAAGTCATTGTTAGCTTGCCACAGACTTTTGTTGGCAATAGCGAGGACAAGACAATTGATCCAGGCATGACAGTGCAGGCCGATATTGTGACCGACCATCAGTCTGTTTTAAGGTACTTATTGCGTCCTATCTTTGTTGCCTTTAAACAGGGTATGCGCGAGCGCTAGAACTTGACGGATGTATTCATCTCAATACTTGATGACTGCGCTGAAAAAAGATCATGGCCACCTTAAAAAATAGCCCTGATAAAAGCCTGTCCCTATCCGAACGCCAACAGCAAATTCTTGGGCTGTTGGCGGAAGGTAAGAGCAACAAAGAGATTGCTACGGATTTGGCGATTGAGCAGGGCACCGTTAAACAGCACTTATTTGTGCTGTTTAAAAAATTAGGCGTAGTTAGCCGCGCCAAGGCAGCAGTGGTTGCCGAGCAATTGCTCAAATCAAACAGTAGTCGTCAGTCTGAACACGGCCCCCTTAAAAGCAGCTCCTCAAAAGGAACTGCTGCTCATAAAAAGGCTGAGCGTTATCAGTGGCGCTTAATTTCAGCGGTGAGCTTAGCGTTACCGGACTTTGTAGCGTCTGCTAGTAGCTTTGAGTCAATCACCATCAGAAATCACTTTTTAGTGGATTTGCAAAAACAAGCAGAGTCCTTACTTGATAGTTTGGATGGACGTCTCACTATTTCTCCTGATGGTAGTTTGGTGGCTTGGTTTGGCCATCCTAAAGCCCATTTAGATGATAGTGATAGGGCTGCTTATTTCGCTCAATATATGGCTGAATGGATGAAGCTCTATGCCACTCAGCATTTGGCTATGCTGGCAGGTAAGCATGACCTGGGAATTGGAGTGGCATCTCACCCTGAGTTGGTAGAAGAGGGTATAGAGAGTCTTTATGCTGCCGATGCTTATCGTAAAGCGACCTTGCTAGCACAGCATTCTAAAATTTTACGTCGCCCCTTATCTGATTTTTTAACCAAAAAATTATCACCTCATTCGCTACCTTGGTTGGATATCCGTACGCGTGATGGCGGTAAGGCGATTGAGCTACGGAATGTTGGTGAGATTTGCGCTATTGGACCAAGTTCTGCACCTCTGGTGGATAGCAGTTTGCAGTGGGGTGGTTTGCCTTTCATGAGTAGGGTTTGCGACAACGTACAAGAAGGTATTGCGCAATGGCTCTCTGTAGAGTCCTGGCCTCCTTTGGCTGCGAGTTCTCTCATGGATGCGATGGGTAACTTTGCTCATGCAAGAGGTATTTTGTTATTGCGCTTAAGGGCTCCAAACAATAATCGCCGTGATCGTTTGCTGGCGAGCTACTCCAAGCAAATTGAAGTCTTCTTTGAGTCGCTTGGTTTAGAAGAGAAAAAAATCTATAACACTGCTGGCGAGCGCATTGCTGGATTGCTTGGTCAGATTGCTCAGTCAACCCCCTTGATGGTTGAGCTTTATGGGCTTAAAACTTTAGATTCGTTCAAGATGCTGCTTGGAGAGTCGGGCATCGATTTGCTGGCTGCTCGACCGATCATTATTGTGGCTGCAAATTTACCGCAAACTGGAAATCGTCAAACATGTGCGCGCCTACTGGGGTCGCGGCCAAATGAACAACCTTTTTCACGTACATTTACGATGACACAGCCTGAGGGTGCGGTATTCCCAGAGGGTATCCAGGTGGATTACCAAGTCATCCTAGATAATCTTTCTGATACAGCGCGCACGATTTTGAATAATGCCGCGAATAATCCAGAGGTCTCTCTTACTGCGGCAATAGAGCAAGAGTGTGACTCTCATCACAAAGCGCAAGCCGCAATTCATGAATTAACGAGTTTTGGTTTGATTGTTCCTGGCATTGAAGGTGGATTTGATTTTAGGGATATCAATACCACTGAAGCTATTCGCCATTTAGGGGCGATGCCTGTGAGTGCGGCTAAATCATGAATACTCCAATGATTGCTTCCACTTTACAGAAAGCATGCCAATTAGGGGCAAGTGCATTCCTCGCTCTATTTATGAGTACTGCTGTCAGCGCAAGTCACGTTTCTTTGCCGGTAGTCAATGCCTCTCTTTATGTTGTTTCCCTAGATGACGAAGTGAGCAAGTCTATTAATAGCTCTGTAAGAGAGGGGTCTACAAATCAGTCTACCCCTCTTGTTGATGAAAACGGGGATCGGGCAGTTGTGATTGGTATTCAAGGTCCTATATCAAAAAATACCCTGATCTCCCTCAAGCAGGCCTTGCCTAAAGTGAAGGGTGACCCGATTCCAGCTGGATTGATCGTGTTGTTGGATTCTGCAGGCGGGGATGGTATGGCTGCCATGGAAATGGGACGTTTGTTGCGTAAAGCAAATGCCCATACCTTTGTTACTGGGCAGTGCGCTAGCGCTTGCATCTTGGTATTGGCTAGTGGGGTAGTACGAGCAGCACCTGCTTATTCCATTGGAATTCATCGGGGTCGCATTACTGTCAGCGACAACAATGCCAAAATCCTAAAGGAAGTGGATATAAATTCCAATCCAGCCGCTAAACGCCTGTTAGAAAACTTTGAGAGTTCACTCTCATCCTATTTTTCTGAGATGGGTATGCCACCAGATTTATTCCAGGCTATGCAATCGCACCAATATAAAGGTGTATATCGCCTCAGTAGCCAAGAAATCGTCTTTTATGGTTTGAGCGGTTTTGAATCGAATTATTTAGCTCGTCGTGCGCAACTTTTTGAAGAAATAAAAGGTCCTTATCATATGGACAAAGACGAATTGCATCGACGCACTTTAAAAGTGGCATCACGTTGCGCAGAGTTCGATCAACAACATACTGCCTTTATTCAGTGCTATAAAAAAGTACTTAAAGATCCTTATTTAAATTAATTATTCATTTATAGCGTGCTGAACTTTATCAACTTTTCTCCAATAAGACCGTATGGTCGAGAGATGCGAAATCTATTGCAGATGCTCTGCTTTGTTTTGCTCAGCGCCAGTGCTGCGGTTTCCTTTGCAGCTGTACCTGATGAGATGAAGGTATTAATTGAAAAAGGGAAAGCAAAGGAAGCATATGAATTAGGCAATCAGCATCCTGAGCTCATGGGCGATACCTTATTTGATTACTACTACGGTGTTGCTGCCGTTGATTCAGGTCGAATTTCTTTAGGCGTGCTATCTCTAGAGCGTGTGCTTTTAGCTGATCCTAATAATGATTTAGTTAGACTGGAATTGGGCCGCGCCTACTTTGCCTTAGGGGAGTATCAACGGGCAAAAGAAGAGTTTGAAGAAGTCAAAAAACGTCAGCCACCAGCCGGTGTAGTGGCAACTGTCAATACTTACTTAGATGCGATTAAAGAAAAAGAAGGGCGTTACAAGCCAGTCTATGGTGCTTACATCGAACTCGGCATGGGTTACAACAGCAATGTGAATACTGCTGCCGCTATTAACAATATTGTCTTGCCGTATTGGGGGCCCGTATTTTTGTCTCCCACGTCGCTACCGCAACCCTCCGTTTTTTCTTATGACAGTGTTGGTGTGAATGCAGTTGTTCCGCTTGCCACTAATGTCAGTGGCTTTGTCAGCGTCAACACCAGTCAGCAACGCTATTCCCAGATTAGTGGATATAACTTAGACGTCAGCAATGCAACTACTGGTGTCAAATATGCAGACGGCCCTAACTTGTATAAGGTGGTTGCTTTTGGTAGTTTGGCAAGACTCGATCAAATCCCCGTTCCAAATACAGGTGGTGGTGGCGCTGAATATGTACGCCAACTAACAGAAACCCAGTCCGTTATGGTGGGTGGTGGTAGTACACGGATGAATTACTCCACACAATATAGTGCTTATGACTCTACGTTAAACGTAGGGACCGTAGGTTACCGTAAGGCATTTCCAACAACACGATGGAAGCCCGTTGTTGACATAGGGGCTAATTACGCCAGTCAAATTAATACTTCTAATAGACCGGATTTAGCACGTCATATTGGTGGCGGTACTGTGCAATTGAGTGTGGTGCCAACTGATAAGTGGGGTCTGACCCTCGGCGCAGGTTATGCGCGCAGTAACTATCAGGCATCCGATATTGTTTATCAAACAGGTCGCGGTGATAATTTACTTTCTGGTAATGCCGTGCTGCAATATAAGTTAACCAAAGAACTGAGTGCACGCTTAGAGGCGACTTACTACAACAACACCTCTAATTTACCTCTGTATTCCTATCAGCAATGGACAGGCGCATTAAAACTGCGCTACGATTGGAGTTCAAACTGATGAGTCATCTACAGGGTCAATCATTTATGCACCCATTCTTCTCGCGATTGGCTAAAGCCGCAAAGAGCGTTGCGGTAGTGACTATCTTGATATCGTCTCTAATAGCTCCAGTCGCCCACGCACAATCCACTGCAGAAGCTGGTCGTGTCTTGATGTCGATTGGCGATGTCAAAATTAATCGTAATGGCCAGACTATTCCTGCACCTAAAAACACTGCTATTCAATCGGGCGATACTGTTATTACAGGCATTGCAAGTAATGCCCAAATTCGGATGAGTGATGCTGCTGTGATTGCTTTGCGTGCGCAAACCGAATTTAAGATTAATGAATACAAGTTCAACGGCAAATCTGATGGATCAGAAAAAGCAAACCTTAGCCTAGTCAAGGGCGGTGTTCGCGCAGTGACGGGGTCGATTGGTCGTGAGAACAAAGATAACCTGCAAGTAAATGCCGTTGTAGCTACTGTAGGTATTCGCGGTACAGGTTATAACCTGAACTATTGCGAAGGTAACTGCCTGAATACTGATAAGACCCCTGTAAAAGATGGCTTATATGCAGGCGTGTTTGAGGGGCAAATTACGATTAAGAATAAGGCAGGAACTGAAGCTTTAGGTGTCGATCAATATGCCTATGTTGCTGATGACAATTCACAAGCAAAACGTTTATCGCAACCACCCAATTTCTTACCTGATCCACTTGCCGGACAAAAGTCTGCCAAACCGAAGGGCAGGGGAAACACGACCGATATACCTTCATTGGCGGTTGCCGTAACTCCGCCAGCAAAAGGCGCAGATGAGCAAGTAGCCATACCAAGCTCGCCGCTACCCATGATGATGGGGATAGTAGTCAATCCCTCCCCATATTTAGCAACAGGCATCTCACCATTTGCACCTTATGCATCTCAGCTTTACAACAAGCCTGAGGGCGATGGGATTGCTCCAACTCCAGCAAGCTATTCTTATTATTTGCAGAAGGCGGAGGTATGGCCTCTTGCTAGTGGAGGATCTATTCAACCAGATGGTTTGCCTCAGCACAATATATTGCCTGACTCCAATTGGCCTGGCTGGCCAAGCACTACCTCTGCTCCCGCGCTACCCCAGACTGGCCTTAATGCGATTACTACCGCTGGAAGCGGTCTGAATACTTACATTACCTACATTGGTCTTGAGTACCCTACGTATTTTGCGCAAGGTAACCCATCTATACCTATGACATTTGCTATTGGAACTGCACAACAAATGGAGGGCGGTAATCTTGCTGGCGTAGTTTCTTGGGGGCGCTGGGCTAATGGTAATGTGATCATCGCGGACTATAACAACGGCAATCTGTTGGCTATGCCGGCTGGCAATGGTTTCCATTTCATAGTAGGGGATCGTACCAATCCAACCAGTCTCCAACAGTACCTCAATACAGGACCAACCACTCTCAACTTTTCTTTGGTTGGTGCTACAACCCCAACCTATGTTAATACTGTTGCAGGTTCTCAATGGGCTGTTACTGGCGGCAATCTCACAGCTAATTTTGCTAGCAGTCAGTTAACTGGCAATTTAGCTCTTTATACCAACCAACCAACGGGTTATGCATTTTTGAATATGAATATTGCTGGTTCCCTTAGTGCAGCAGCTGACAGTAATACTGTTTCTACTTCTGTGGTGAAAACTAGCGGATCAAATTCCATATGTACTGCAGCATGTAATGGTTCTGGAAATGTAGTTTTTTATGGGAATGCCCCTGGAAACCCAGCTCAGGCAGCTGGACTTTCATATAATTTCTCTACAGGAAGCAACGTTGTTCAAGGTGTAGCGGTATTTAAACGTTGAGCTAATATAGTTATATTTATAACTTTAGTTATATAACCAATTTTCCAATTGTAGCTAGCCTTGCTAGGGCATAGAGTAGTGGCGTAAACAGGGGTTTTATGCCCCATTCTTGATTAAAAAGAGAGACCGCCATGGCTGACGCAAACCCAAATGTAGTTCAACAAGCTCAAGATGCAGAGCATTTAGATAATGTGACTTCCTTGCAGCAGCCGACTACGGGATCTGAGGGTGTTGGCCCGGAAACTGCCGGTTCACAAGGTGACGTAAAACCTAACAATGTATCCTCGCCAGATGGACCCAGTCTCTTAAATAAGGGAACCAGCCCTAACGATAATCGCCCCGATTACAACAGTGCTGGCAATAACTCTGGTTTAGATGGCGCGGGGGTTGATGGTAACGGGCCTGGATCAACCTCAAAAATCAACGCAACTATTAGAAATGATGGAAGCTCTAGCGTTGGTACAGGTGGAGGTGCAGAGACTGCAACGCAGCAAGCGGCTGATGCAGTTAATTCATCTCGAGGTGGTAGTAGGGGTGGCGAGAGCACTAGTCCAGCAGGTGTCACAAAAGTGCCTGGAGGACCTGCGGGCAGTCAAACAGGCGGACAAGGTGGAGAGGGATCTCAAGGCCCCCAAAGCAATGCAGAGGGCGCATCTTCGCCTACACAAGCTAGCTCGACATCTTCCAATTCTCCTAGCAGCGATAACCATAAGAATGCAACTGGCCCTGATGCAGTTACTAATCCTGACCCATCTGCTTCTAATACTGAATATCACACTTCCGGTACAGCAGATGTAAATCATATTTCCCTGAATCTCACCACTGATAGAGGTGCTAGCGTTGCTGACGATTCCAAATTCACTTACCAATTAGATATTACGGCTACATCGGGAAATATCACCACCGGGTATTACGCAAAGGTTATGCTTGTTGAGTTTGACGCTAACGGCAATAAAGTTAGCGAATCCCCATATTTCGTGCCTGTCAAGTCTTCAAGCACTGAGTTGTTTCAGATAGATACTAGCGAGCTTCATGGCCATACATTTACAGTAACTGTTGATGATTCTCATCTCTATAAACTCAATGCTGGAGCTACTGATTATTCAAACCCTAATAACTTTACTGCTAGCAACTATCCGAATCTGACGCATGTAAATACGACTGATACATTCACTGTTCAAGATGACCATGTCACTGTGAGTCTAGCTTCTGGTAACGGTCAAGGCGTAACAGTTAACGAAGAAACCGGCACGATTACTTATCACCTGAATGTGGAGCACGGGGTAGATGTTTCTAACTCAGACCTATCAGGTCTAGTTGCTAAAGTAGAGCTGCACAACACTACCGATGGCAGTGGCACTGCTGTTATCACCAAGTACATTCCTTTAAATCAGTTAGATCAATCTTTTGAGATTGGCGCCGAGCAACACGGTAGCAACTACAGCGTTAAGGTGGTTGCAGTAGGGGCAGGCACAACAGATGGCTTTACCTCTCCATTAGAAGCTGCTGAAAGCGACTACAAGGTCTCTTCAGTGACTGCCTCTGATAGCTTGCAATCGGTCCATGTAGTCGATGATCGTACTACCCTAACTTTGTCTAGCGATGCAACCGATAATAAAGCCGATGCGAAAGGCTCCCTAGTGTTTACAGTACATGCTACTGGTGGAGATGTTGCCGAGCTAGAGGGTAAATCCCTTGATGTTACCGTTAACAATAATAGTTACAAGGTAACATTTAATAAAGTTGATGGGCAGGTAATTGCAAAGACAGGCTCTATTAAAGTAAGTGATATTGAGGGTGCTGGAAATAATAATTCTAATATTACCGCTTATATAAATACTGCTAACCCAGATACAAATGCTAATGTTTCTGATTTGATAGTGACTAATAATTCTGGCAATAAGCTTTCAATATCGGTTGATGGTGGCTATGACGAAAAAACAGGTCTAGACAAGGATGGTTACGATCGCGATGGTAAAGACGACTATGGTCATACTCGCGATGACTATAAAGCAGGCGATGGCTATGTAAATGGCTATGACCACGAAGGCTACAACCATGATGGCAAAGATAGAGAATCTTATGGCCGCGATGGTAAAGACGACTACGGTCATACTCGCGATGACTATAGAGCAGGCGATGGCTATGTAAATGGCTATGACCACGAAGGCTACAACCATGATGGCAAAGATAGAGAATCTTATGGCCGCGATGGTAAAGACGACTACGGTCATACTCGCGATGACTATAAAGCAGGCGATGGCTATGTAAATGGCTATGACCACGAAGGCTACAACCATGATGGCAAAGATAGAGAATCTTATGGCCGCGATGGTAAAGACGACTACGGTCATA